>CAVTFM010000023.1:0-72434 GCA_963733965.1 uncultured Alphaproteobacteria bacterium | reverse complement strand
GCCGCCGACCGCGGCGATCGCCAGGCGCTCGCCCGCCGTCGGATTCGCCATCCTGAAGACCCGCGCATGCGCGAAGTCGAGCAGCCCGCGCAGCAAGGCGTCGATCAGCCGGCAGCGGCCGTAGACCACCGCCTCGGCATCGTTGTCGGCCTCGAACTGCTGGCGAAGACCCGTCTGGTGGCGGTCCAGCCACTGCTTGAGCCGGGGCAGCGGCACCGCCTGGTCGGCGCCCTCGACCGCGCTCAGCAGGGCGTCGATCTCGCGCGCGAGATCGGCGGGCGCGGGCAATGGAACAGCCGGCCCCGGCGCGTCGGGCAGATCGATCTGGACGGCGAAAGTCATCCGCGCTTCATACCTCGAATGCCCGGGCCCGACCAGATCGGGCGAGGGCAGCCTAGCCCCGCCGCGTGAATGCGTCGTTGCGTGGCGGTGGGCAGGGCCCCCGATTTGCGCTATCTGATGGCCGGGGATGGCGGGAAGCTGGCCCCGGGGAGCTGGCGGTGAGCGACTTCTTCGCGATGGGTGGCTACGCGGGCTTCGTCTGGCCGGCGTTCGGCTTTACCGCCCTGGTGCTGATCGGCATGCTGGCGCAGAGCTGGTGGGCCGCGCGCCGGCGCGCGCTTGAGCTCGAGCAGCTGCGCCGGGTCGTGCGGCCGCGTGCGGCCAGCCGGCCGCGCCTGCGTCCCGCGGTCGGCCCGGCGACCGAGCTCGCCCCGGATACCGGCGAGCGGGCCGGCGAGCGGGCCTGATGCGGCTGCGCAAGCGCCAGCGGCTGAGCCTGGTGGTGGCCCTGCTGGTGCTGCTGGGCGGTGCGACCGGCCTGGTCGTGCTCGCATTCTCGGACAGTATCGCCTTCTTCGTCACGCCGACCGACATCGCGACCAAGCGGATCGACCCCGGCCAGCGCTTCCGGCTCGGTGGCCTGGTCGTGCCCGGCAGCGTCGATCGGACCGCCGCCGACGGCACCGTGAGCTTCGCGCTGACCGACAAGGCCCACGCGGTCCGCGTGCGCTATCGGGGCCTCCTGCCGGATCTGTTCCGCGAGGGCCAGGGCATCGTCGCCCAGGGTCAGATCGACGGCGATGGCGTGTTCGTCGCCAGCGAGGTCCTGGCCAAGCACGACGAGAAGTACATGCCACCCGAGGTCGCCAACGCCTTGAAGGCGGCGGGCCGCTGGCGCGAGGGCGAGACCGCCGAGGCCGCCGCGGCGGGAGCCAAGCCCGGGGACAATCGATGATCGCCGAGGTCGGCCACTACGCCCTGGTGCTGGCGCTTGGCCTCGCGCTGATCCAGGGCAGCCTGCCGTTCTGGGGCGCCGCGCGCGGCGATCCCGCCCTCATGGACCTCGCGCGCACGACCGCGATCGGTCAGTTCCTCTGCCTGACGCTCGCCTTCGGCGCCCTGCTCCAGGCGTTCGCGATCTCCGACTTCTCGGTCCGCCTGGTCGCCGACAACTCCTACTCGGGCAATCCCCTGATCTACAGGATCGCCGCCGCCTGGGGCAACCACGAGGGGTCACTTGTCCTCTGGGTCTGGATCCTCGCCCTCTACGGCGCCGGGGTGGCGCTGTTCGGACGCAACCTGCCGGCGCCGTTCCGGGCGCGGGTGCTGGGCGTCCAGGCGCTGATCGGGGTCGGTTTCCTCGCCTTCATGCTCTTTGCCTCGAACCCGTTCCTGCGCCTCGACCCGGTGCCGGCCGACGGCCAGGGCTTCAACCCGATCCTCCAGGACCCGGCCCTCGCGGCCCACCCGCCGATGCTGTACACGGGCTACGTCGGCCTCTCGATGGCCTACGCCTTCGCGATCGCCGCCCTGATCGAGGGCCGGGTCGACGCCAGCTGGGCGCGCTGGGTGCGGCCCTGGACGCTGGCCGCCTGGTGCTGCCTGTCCTTCGGCATAGCGCTTGGCAGCTACTGGGCCTACTACGAGCTCGGCTGGGGCGGCTGGTGGTTCTGGGACCCGGTCGAGAACGCGTCCTTCATGCCCTGGCTGGCCGCGACCGCGCTCCTGCATTCGGCGCTCGTGGTCGAGAAGCGCGCGAGCCTCAAGAGCTGGACCATCCTGCTCGCGATCCTGGCGTTCTCGCTCTCGCTCCTCGGCACCTTCCTGGTCCGCTCGGGGGTCCTGACCTCGGTGCACGCCTTCGCGATCGATCCGGCGCGCGGCGTGTTCGTGCTGGCGCTCCTGGTGATCGCGATCGGCGGCTCGCTGGCACTCTACGCCTGGCGGGCACCGCAGCTGCAGGCGGGCGGCCTGTTCGCGCCGATCTCGCGGGAGGGCGGTCTCCTGCTCAACAACCTCCTGCTCGCGACCGCCTGCGCCACGGTCTTTCTCGGCACGCTCTATCCGCTCCTGCTCGAGTCTCTGGGCGGCTCCAAGATCTCGGTCGGCCCGCCCTACTTCAACGCCACCTTCGCGCCGCTCATGGTGCCGCTCCTGGTCGCGGTGCCGGTCGGCGCCATGCTCGCCTGGAAGCGGGGCGATCTCGCGGGCGTGCTCGGCCGGCTCAAGGTGGCGCTGGCACTCACCGCGGTCGTGGCGATCGCAGAGCTGGTGCTCACGCGTGGCAGCGGCATCCTCGCGGCCGGCGGCATGGCGCTCGCGGTCTGGGTCGTGGCGGGCTCGCTGCTCGAGCTCGCGGGCCGGGTGCAGCTGCTGCGCGTGCCGCCCTCTCAGAGCTGGCAGCGGGCCCGGGGCCTGCCGCGCTCGGCCTACAGCATGACGCTCGCCCATATCGGGGTGGGCGTGCTGGTCGCCGGCGTGACCGCGTCGAGCGCCTGGCGGGGCGAGGCGATCCTGGTCATGGAGCCGGGCGACACGGCGAGCCTCGCCGGCTACAGCTTCAAGCTCGACGGCATCGCCGACCATCAGGGCCCGAACTACGTCGCGAAGCGCGCGACCTTCGAGGTCACCCGGGACGGCCGCCCGGTGGCGACGCTCTCGCCCGAGCGGCGCTTCTACCCGGTCGAGCGCCAGTCGACCTCGGAGGCCGGCATCGACACCGGGTTCTGGCGCGATCTCTACGTCGTCCTGGGCGATCCGGCCGAGGGTGCCAAGGGGGCAGCGGGCGGCCATGCGGTGCGCATCTACCACAACCCCCTGGTGATGTGGATCTGGGGCGGGGTCGCGATCATGGGGCTCGCCGGGCTGCTCTCGCTGACCGACCGCCGCCATCGGGTCGGCGCGCCCGCGGCTGCGCGCGCCCGCCTGGCCACGGCCCCCGGCCAGGCCTGATCGGTGCTCGAGCGATGACGAGGCGATGACCCTGCGCCGGCTGCTCTACCTGATCCCGGTGCTGGTGTTCGCGGGCGTCGGCATCGGGCTTGCGGTCGGTCTGACCCGCGACCCGAGCATCCTGCCGTCGGCCCTGATCGGCAAGCCGGTGCCCGACTTCGAGCTGCCCCCGGTCGACGGCATCGACCGGCCCGGGCTGTCGAGCGCGGATCTGAAGGGCCAGGCGGTGCTGGTCAACGTGTTCGCTTCCTGGTGCGTGCCCTGCCGCGCCGAGCACCCGATCCTGTTGCGACTCGCCGACCGCGGCGTGCCGATCTACGGCATCAACTACAAGGACAAGCCGGACCAGATCAGCGCCTGGCTCGGCGAGCTCGGCGATCCCTTCCGGCGGATCGGCGCCGATCGGTCCGGCCGGGTCGCGATCGACTGGGGGGTCTACGGCGTGCCCGAGACCTTCGTGATCGATGCCGAGGGCCGCATCCGGCACAAGTTCGTGGGTCCCCTGATGCCGCAGGACGTCGACCAGACCCTGCTGCCGATGCTGGCGAAGCTGAACGGATGAGGCGCCGGCTCGGTCTCCTGCTCCTGCTCGCGGGGTTGCTCGCGCCGGCGGCTCACGCCGCGACCAGCCCGAACGAGGTCCTGGCCGATCCGGTGCTCGAGCAGCGCGCCCGGGCGCTGTCCAAGCAGCTCCGCTGCCTGGTCTGCCAGAACCAGTCGATCGACGATTCCGATGCCGATCTCGCCGACGATCTGCGCCGGCTGGTGCGCGAGCGGCTGCTCGCCGGCGACAGCGATCAGCAGATCATCACCTTCCTCACCGCGCGCTACGGCGACTTCGTCCTGCTCAAGCCGCCGGTCGAGCCGGCGACCTGGGGCCTTTGGTTCGGGCCGGCAGTGCTGCTGCTGGCCGGCGCCGGAGGGATCGCGATCCACCTGCGCCGGCGCCGCCGGGTCGAGCCGGCGCCCTTGAGCGCCGCCGAGCAGGCGCGGCTCGAGGCCCTCCTCGAGGGCTCCGAAGCGCCCGATCGACCTTGACCGGACCGGCCGCCCGCCTGGCGGCGGCTGCCGGGGCTCAGACGATCAGCAGCAGGACGACCGCAAAATGGACGCTGAGGCCGGCAAGCCAGGCGAGCACGCCCGGCCGGCAGCGATCGCTACGGCGCGCGCGCCGCAGCGCCCGGCCATGGAAGTCGGAATCGGCGCTCGTCGCAGCTTCAGTCACGCTCCGTCCCCCGCGCTGAGATCATGACCTGGCCTTCGGGATAGCGCCGCTCCGCCCGGCACTCCGATCAGGAATGTATCCCCTTGGCATTAGAGCTCCGTTAAGGCGACCGCCGTCGCTTTCCCCTGGCGACCGTCGCTGGTAGCCTGGCGTGGTCTGGACCACGAAGACTACGGATGAAGAGCAGGGAGAGACGTCATGGCCGAGCTGCGCGAGATCACGACCGGATTGCGGTTCCCCGAGGGACCGGTCGCGATGCCGGACGGCTCGGTGCTGGTGGTCGAGATCGAACGCCGCTGCCTCACCCGCGTGCTGGCCGACGGCACCAAGCAGGTGGTGGCGACCCCGGGCGGCGGGCCGAACGGGGCGGCGATCGGCCCGGACGGCAAGTGCTACATCTGCAACAACGGCGGCTTCGAGTTCGTCCAGACCGAGCATGGGCTCCGGCCGGTGGTCCAGGCCTGGGACTATTCGGGGGGCCGGATCGAGCGGATCGACCTTCAGACCGGCGCGGTCGAGGTGCTCTACCGGGGCACGCCTGAGGTCCAGCTGCGCGGGCCCAACGACATCGTGTTCGATGCGCAGGGCGGCTTCTACTTCACCGACCTCGGCAAGCGGCGCCAGCGCGACCTGGACTATGGCGCGGTCTTCTACGCCAAGGCCGACGGCTCGCTGATCCGCGAGGTCGCGTTCCCGATGGTGACCCCGAACGGCATCGGCCTGTCGCCCGACGGCAGCACCCTCTATGTCGCCGAAACCGAGGCCGCGCGCCTGTGGGCGTTCGACATCGTCGAGCCCGGCGTTCTGGCCAGGCAGCCCTGGCCCTCGCCCCACGGCGGCCGCCTGGTCGCCCAGCCGGGCGGCGCCTACCAGCGCTTCGATTCCCTGGCCGTGGAGGCGAACGGCAACATCTGCGTCGCAACGCTGGCCCACGGCGGCATCACGATCATCTCGCCCGACGGCAGCAGGATCGAGCACCTGCCGATGCCGGACATGCACACGACCAACATCTGCTTCGGCGGCAAGGACCTCAGGACCGCCTACGTCACCCTCTCCGGCTCCGGCCGCCTGGTCGCCCTCACCTGGCCCCGCCCCGGCCTCGCGCTGAACTATCTCAACGTCTGAAACTCAGCCGGCTTGCGCCCGGAGTTCGCCATCGGCATATCCAGACCATGGCGACCGTTCTGTTCGATACCCTGGCGCTGGCGCGCAAGCTGGAGGCGGCGGGTTTTCCGTCCCGGCAGGCGCAGGACACTGCCGCCGCGCTGGCCGAGAGCCTCGGCCAGGACATGCTCACGCGCCGCGATCTCGGCGAGGCGACCGCCGCGCTGCGTGCCGAGATTCGCGAGGTCGGCACCCGCCTGCGCGCCGAGATCGGAGAGTTGGCCACCAACCTTCGTGCCGAGATTCGCGAGGTCGACACCAACCTGCGCGCCGAGATCGGAGAGTTAGCCACCAACCTTCGTGCCGAGATTCGCGAGGTCGACACCAACCTGCGCGCCGAGATGAAGGAACTCGAGGCCAGGCTAAGAGCTGAGATCAAGGATTCGGAGCACCGCATGACGGTTCGCCTCGGCACCATGATGGCCGCGGCGATCGCCCTGGTGGCGGCGCTCGTGAAGCTGCTCTGAGATCAGTGAGAGGCCGTGTCAGCCTGAACGCCTTTGACAACCGGGCCCTCGAAGCCGCCCCGAGGCTGCCAAGGGGCCACGCGGGGCGGCGATCGGCGGGACGCAACCTCAGCGCAGCTCGCCGGCGGTCACCTTGACCTCGACCTGCATGTCGAGGAAGTCCGAGACGGCGCCGTTGTAGCTGCCCTCGAGCGGGATGGCCTGGCGCGGGTCGCGCGCGACGCCGACCCGGATCAGGTGGGGGCCGCCGACCAGGCCGTTGGTCGGATCGAACTCGACCCAGCCGGCGCCCGGCAGGTAGACCTGGACCCAGGCGTGGGTCGAGCCCGCGCCCGAGAGCCCGGGACCGGCGCCATCGACCGCCGGATCGTACAGGTAGCCGGACACGAAGCGGGCCGCGAGGCCGAGCGAGCGCACCGCCTCGATCATGAACAGCGCGAAGTCGCGGCAGGTGCCGCTGCCGAGCCGGAGGGTCTCGGTCGGCGCCTGGGTCCCGCGCACGACCCGCTCCTCGTAGCGGAACTGCCGCTGGATCGCACGCGTGATCCGCACCAGCAACGCCTCGGTATTGGTGGTCTCGCCGGTGTCGAGGAACTGGCGTGCCCAGGAGGCGACCGCGCCGTCCGGGTCCGGATAGTGGCCCTGCACGGTCGGCAGCAGGTCGACGATCTGATCGTTGTCGTAGCGGAACGGATAGCTGGTGGCATACTCCCGTAGCATCTTCTCGGGATCGTTGAGGCCATAGTGCTCGATCTCGACCAGGCTCTCGAAGCGCAGCTCCGCCGCCGGCTCGGGGAAGGTGATCAGCGTGATCGAGTTCGAGAACACGTCGTGAATCCAGCGCACCTCGCCGGGCGGGCTCAGCACCAGCTGGGCGTTCAGCACGCGCAGATCGTGGCTGTCGCGCGGCCGGAACATCGCGCGGTGCTCGTTGAAGGTCACCGGCCGCCGGTAGCGGTAGACCGTCGTGTGGCGGATGCTGAGGTGTTGCGACATGGGCGCCGGGAACTAGTAACGGTGACCGAACAGGCCGTCGCCGAGCTCGTCGGTGAAGGCGATCAGATGGCGCTGGATCTGGTCCAGGAACTCGTGCAGGCCGGTCGCCATCACGTCCTCGATCGTGGTGTCCCTCGCGACCCCGCGCAGGGTCGACAGCGCCCCCATGGCCCAGGGCGGATCGTCCTGGCCGATCCGGGCGGCAAACGCCAGCGCCAGCTCGTCGATCTCGCGGACGCAGAGCGCCACCGAGCGCGGGAAGGCGAGGTCGAACAGCAGGAACTCCGCGACTTTGGCCGGCTGCATGCCGCGCGGATGCACACGGCGGAAGGCGTGATAGCCCGCGACCGAGCGCAGCAGCGCGTTCCACTGGCTCGCGTCGAGCGGCGAGCCGGCCTCGTCGACCGCCGGCAGCAGGCGGTGGTAGTTGATGTCGAGCAGGCGCGTGGCCTGATCCATGCGCTCGATCTGCTTGCCGATCTGATAGGCGTACCAGCTCTGGGTGCGGTAGCCGGTGCCTTCCATGATCCCGGTGTGCAGCTGGCAATCCTCCTTGATCCGGGCACAGACGCGCGACAGGTTGGAGAGCTCGAGGTCGGCCTGGCGCAGCGTCAGCAGGCGGTTGTAGAAGACGTTGAGATGGGCCCAGGTCTCGGTGCTGATCACGTGGCGCAGCGAGCGGGCGTTCGCGCGCGCCATCTGGACGGTCGCGGCGATCGAGGTCGGATTGTCCCGGTCGAGCACATAGAAATGGAGCACGGCATCGGCGGTCGCGGCCTCGTGGTCCTCGAAGAAGCGCTCGGCATCGGAGTACAGCTGGACGATCGGCAGCCACTCCTTCACACCCTCGTTGTTCTGCGCGAAGGTCTCGTTGACGTCCAGGATGCGGGCGAGGTTCTCGGTCCGCTCCATGTAGCGGGCCATCCAGAAGCTGTTCTCGGCAAAGCGGGCGAGCAGGCTATCCAAGGACCCAGGTATCCTTCGAGCCCCCGCCCTGCGAGGAGTTGACGATCAGCGAGCCCTGGCGGAGCGCCACCCGGGTCAGGCCGCCGGGCAGCACCCAGGTGTCGGTGCCGGTGACCGCGAACGGCCGCAGATCGACGTGGCGGGGCGCGATCCCCGAGGGCGTGAGGGTCGGGGCGACCGAAAGCCCGATCATCGGCTGGCTGATGTAATTGGCGGGCTCGGCCTCGAGCCGCGCGCGGCAGGCCTCGAGCTCGGCCCGGCTGGCGCGCGGCCCGACCGTGATGCCGTAGCCGCCGGATTCGCCGACCGGCTTGACCACCAGCTCGGCCAGATGGTCGAGGGTGTAGCGCAGGCCCTCGCGCTCGCGGCAGATGTGGGTCTCGACGTTGGCCAGGATCGCCTCCTCGCCGAGGTAGTACTCGATGATCCGCGGCATGTAGGCATAGGTCGCCTTGTCGTCGGCGACCCCGGTGCCGATCGCGTTGGCGAGCGCCACCTTGCCGGCGCGATAGGCGCGCATCAGCCCGGGCACGCCCAGGAGGCTGTCGGGGCGGAAGGCCTCCGGGTCCAGGAAGTCGTCGTCGATCCGGCGATAGATCACGTCGACCGGCGCAAGCCCGGCGGTCGTCTTCATGAAGACGCGGTCGTCGTCGACGATCAGGTCGCGGCCCTCGACCAGCGCGACGCCGAGCTCGCGGGCCAGGAACACGTGCTCGAAATAGGCCGAGTTGAAGACCCCGGGCGACAAAAGGACGATCTGCGGCTCCGTGACCCCACGTGGGGCGATCGCGCATAGCGCCTCGTTGAGCTTCGGCCCGTAGCCGTCGACCTTGCGCAGGCGCAGGCCCGCGAGCAGATCGGCAAAGCTGCGCAGCATCAGGTAGCGGTTCTCGATCACGTAGGACACGCCAGACGGCGTGCGCGCATTGTCCTCGAGCACCAGAAAGCGGCCCGCCTGGTCGCGCACGATGTCGATGCCGCAGATCTGGACGTAGCACCGGTGCGGCAGGTCGACGCCGATCATCTGGCGCCGGTAGTTGGGGTTGCCGAGCACCAGATCGGCCGGCACCACGCCGTCCTTGAGGATCTTCTGGTCGTGGTAGACGTCGTCGAGGAAGCGGTTGATCGCGGCCACCCGCTGCTGGACGCCGGTCTCGATGATGCGCCAGTCGGCGGCGGTGAGCACGCGCGGGATGACGTCGAACGGCAGGATGCGGTCGATCGCGTTACGCTCGGAATAGACCGTGAAGGTGATGCCGAGGTTGAACAGCTCGCGCTCGGCGAGCTCGGCGCGGCGGCGCAGCTCGGCCATGCTCATGCGCCCGATCCGGTCGCGGATCAGGGCGATTCCCGGCTCGGCGCCCTGGTCCCGGCCCAGCATCTCGCAATAGTAGCCGGCGGGATCGTAGGTCTCCCACCGGACCTGATCCTGGGTCTGGGTCTGCGTCTGGACCTGGGTCTGCGTCTGCTGCATCCCGCCGCTGCCCTGGGCCGGTGCCCTTGGAGCCTGACCTCGGCAGCTTAACGCAAATTCGGTGCCAGACCAGCCGATTTCTGGCCCGCCCGCAAGCTCGCCCGCGGCGTCATGGCTGGCTGCCGCTAGCCGCCCTCGGCCAGCAGCGCCTGAACCCGGCGGCTGAGGTCGCCGGGGTCGAGCGGCTTCTCGAGCACCCTGGCGCCGATCTCGCTGAGGAAGCCCGTGAGGTCGGCGGCGAGCGTGTCGCCGGTGACGAACGCCATGCGCGCCGCGAGCTCGGGTCGGTCGCTGGCGAGCGCGCGGTAGAGCGAGGGGCCGTCCATGTCCGGCATGCGCAGGTCGCTGATGATCAGATCGACCGCGCCATCGGCGAGCCGCGCCAGCGCTTCGCGGCCGCTGAGCGCGCATTCGACCTGGTGGCCGTCGCGCTCGAGGACGTCGGCCAGCAGCTGCGCGATGTCCGGCTCGTCGTCGACCACCAGGATCCGGCCGCGGCGCCGCGGACCAACCACCTCCCCGGCGGTGACCGGCCGGCGCCCGCCCTCCGCGCGCGGCAGGCGGACGACGAAGCGGGCGCCCTCGCCGGGCTGGCTCACGAGCCCGATCTCGCCGTCGTGGGCGCTGACGATGCCGTGGCAGACCGACAGCCCGATCCCGGTGCCGACGCCGCGCGGCTTGGTGGTGAAGAACGGGTCGAAGACCCGTGGCGCGATCTCGGCCGGGATGCCCGGGCCGTTGTCGGCGACCTCGACGCAGACCCGCCTCTTGTCATGGCTGGTGCTGACCCGCAGCCGGCGCGGTCCGGGGTCCCCTGCAGCGCCTGCTGGGCGTTGACGAACAGGTTCGCGAACACCTGGTGCAGCTGATCGCCATCCGCCCAGACCAACGGCAGATCCGGCTCGAGCTCCCGGACGACCTCGATGTCGGCGGTGCGCAGACCATAGGCGACGATCTCGAGCGCCGCCTCGATCGTGGCGTTGAGCTGCACCGGGCCGCGCTGCTTGGGCTGGCTGCGGGCCATGGCGAGGAAGGTCCGGACGATCCGCGCGCAGCGGTCCGCCGCCGTCCGGATCTTGACCGCGCGCTCGCGGGTCGCCTCCTCCGGCGCCAGCTCCTCGAGCAGGCCGGCGTGTCCGACCACGACCGAGAGCGGGTTGTTCAGCTCGTGCGCGACGCCGGCGAGCAGCGAGCCCAACGCGCTCATCTTCTCGTTCTGGTGCAGGATCTGGCGCTGGCGCTCGAGCTCGGCCTGGATCCGCTTGGTCTCGGTGAGATCGACGATCGCGGTGACGACTGCCTCCGTGCCCTCGAAGACCATCAACCTGGAGGTGTAGGCCGCCCAGAACTCGGAGCCGTCGGGCCGGCGCAGGCGGACCTCGGCGCCGTTCAGGAAGCCCTCGCGCTTGAGCTGCTCGATCAGCCGCGCCCGGTCGCGCGGATCGACATAGATTCGCAAGGTCGTGCCGTCGAGCAGTTCCGGCAGCGGGATCTGCAGGAGCTCGGCGCAGGGCGGGCTCGCGAAGATCACCCGGCCGGTATCAAGGTCGGTGATGAACAGCGGCACCGGATGCGCCTCGGCGAGCGCCCGGAAGCGCTGCTCGCTCGCCTTGAGGCGCTGCTCGGTCGCCTTGAGCGGGGTGATGTCGACGTCGAAGCCGCCGATGTGGATCGTCCGCTGGGCGTCGTCGCGCACCGGAAAGCGGATCACCATGCTCCAGCTGTAGGCGTCGAGACCGGGCGCGTACTCCTCGACCACCTGGGCGCGTCCGGTCTCGAGCACCGCCCGGTCGTATGCGGCGATCAGCTGCGCATCGTGCTCGGCCACGGTGTCGGCCGCGGTCAGGCCCAGCATGTCCTCGGCCGGGCGGCCGAAGACCTTGGTCATCTCGGGGTTGGCGAGCACGTAGCGGCCGTCGAGGTCCTTGAGGTACATGCCGACCGGGGCGTTGTCCATGAAGGCCGCAAGCCGCGTCTCGCTCGCGCGGAGCGCCTCCTCCATCGCCTTGCGCTCGCTGATGTCGGTGACCGCGGTCAGGACCGCCGGCTGGCCGCCGAAGGTGACCGTCCGCCCCGAGACCAGCGCCCACATCGGGCGGCCGTCGGCCCGCTTCAGCTCGACCTCGAAGCCGTCGACCCGGCCCTCGACCGCGAGGCGCTCGATCAGGGTCGCGCGATCGTTCGGGCGGACGTAGACCGCGCGCATCGCTTCGCCCTCGACCCCGGCGCGCAGCCCGAAGGTCTCCTCGGCGCGGGCGTTGGCGAACAGGATGCGCGGCGGCTCGATGCGCGCGATCGCGATGCTGAGCGGCACGCCCTCGGCGATCGCCCGCACGCGGTGCTCGCGCTCCTCGAGCTCGACCTGCTGCGCCTTGCGCTCGCTGATGTCGGTGACCGTGGTCAGCATCGCCAGCTGGCCGCCGATCGTGATCCCGCGCGCCGACAGCAGCGCCCACATGAGGCTGCCGTCGGCGCGGCGCAGGCGCACCTCCAGGCCGTCGACCCGGCCCTCGGCGCACAGCTGCTCGACCAGCAGCCTGCGCTCGCCGGGATCGACGTAGGCGCTGCGGATCGCATCCGGCTGCGGTCCGAGACGGAGGCCGAACCACTCGGCCGCCAGCTCGTTGGCGAACAGCACCTCGGGCTGGTTGACGCGCGTGATCACGATCGGCAGCGGAATGCAGTCGGCGATCCGGCGCAGGAGCTGCTCGCGCTCCTCGAGCTCCGCCTGCGCCCGCTTGCGCCCGGTGATGTCGTTGGTCAGCAGCACCCGGCCGCCGCTCGGCAAGGCACTCTCGCGCACCCGCACCCAGCGGCCGTCGGCGATCCGGAACTCCTGATCCTGGGCCGGGGCCGTGCGATGGGCGAGCCGGCGGGCGACGAAGTCCGCGCCCATGTCCGAGATGATACATGCCGCCGTCGGCCGCCGCCGCGCGCACCATGTCCTCGAAGCGGGCGCCGAGCCGGAGCACGGCCCGAAACGCGGGCGGCGCGTGCTCCGGGTAGCGGCTGTTGTGATAGACCAGGCGGTCGTCGGCATCATAGATCGCGAGCCCGTCCATCAGGCTCCCGGCCGCCGCCAGGAACTGCTCGTGGCTGGCGCTGGCCCCACGCTCGGCGGCCGCCGCGGCCGCCCTGGCGAGCTGCAGCTCGGCGGTGAGTTCGGCGATCCGGCGCTCCAGCTGCGCATTGGCTTCCTCGAGCGCCGCCTGCTCGGGCGTCAGCGCGTCGTCGGGCATGCATCGATCCTTCGGCCCTCGCGGTCGGCATCGCCGCGGGCCGGCTGCGAATTCTACCGCGGCCCGCGCCCCCGGTCGAGGCCAGGCGCCGGCTCAGCGGCCGAGCGCGTAGTTCTGCATGAGCCGCGGGTTGGCCGCGGCCTTGAGCAGCTCGCCGTCCTTGGCGGCCGCGGTCACGCGGCCGAGCGACCAGTCGTCGCCGACCTCGACCTGATGGCCGCGCCGCCGCAGGTCCTCGATGGTCGCGCGCGGAAAACGGCCTTCGAGCGCGACGTGGCCGGGCCGGCCCGCGCGCGGATAGAACGAGCTCGGCGCATGCTCGGTGTGGAACGCCGGCGCGTCGATCGCCTCCTGCAGGTTCATGCCGAAGTGGACGTGGCGCAGGAACACGTGCAGCGACCACTGGTCCTGCTGGTCGCCGCCGGGCGTGCCGAACGCCAGATAGGGCTCGCCGTCGCGCAGCGCGAGCGAAGGCGAGAGCGTCGTCCGCGGCCGCTTGCCCGGAGCGAGGCTCGCGGGCCGGCCGTCCTCGAGCCAGAACATCTGGCCGCGGGTGCCGAGGCAGAAGCCGAGCTCCGGGATCGCCGGCGAGCTCTGCAGCCAGCCGCCGGACGGCGTCGCCGAGACCATGTTGCCGTGGCGGTCGATGACGTCGAGGTGACAGGTGTCGCCGCGGCCCGCGAGCGCCGGCTCGTCGATCGGGGCCACGGTCGGCTCGCCGATGCCCCCCAGGCTGCCATGCGCGCCCGCATGGGCCACGTCCTCGGCGCTGGAACGCGTCGGCAGCCCGACGGCGCCGCCGTAGCCCTCGATCCGCCCCGGCCGCAGCTCGAGCGAGGCGCGCTCGCCGATCAATCCGCGGCGCCGGGCGTTGTAGGGCTCGGAGAGCAGCTCCGCCATCGGCACCTCGACGAACCCGGGATCGCCATAGAAGGCCTCGCGATCGGCGAACGCGAGCTTGGCGCACTCGATGACCGTGTGCACGAATTCGGGGTCGTCCGCGCTCGAGCCGGAGAGATCGAAGCCCGCGAGCAGGGCCAGCTGCTGGAGGGCGACCGGCGCCTGGCTCCAGGGCCCGGCCTTCAAGAGCGTGTAGCCCCGATAGTCGTAGCGGAGCGGCGCTTCGATGGTCGCCCGCCAGCCGGCGAGGTCATCGCCGGTGAGCAGGCCCCCGTGGCGGCGGCCGGAGCTGTCCATGACCTCGTTGCCGCGGCAGAAGCGGTCGATCGCCTCGGCGACGAAGCCCCGGTACCACGCTCGGCGCGCCGCCTCGATCTGCGCCACGCGGTCGCCGCCGGCACTTTCGGCCTCTTCGAGGACCCGAACGTAGGTCGCCGCCAGCGCCGGGTTGCGGAACAGACGGCCCGCCGCCGGCACGGCGCCGCCCGGCAGATAAATCGCGGCCGAGGTCGGCCATTCGGCGAGAAACAGCTCGCGCACGCGCTCGATCGTGGCGCTGATCAGCGGCACCAGCGGATAGCCGTTCTGGGCGAAGGCGATCGCGGGCGCGAGCACGTCGGCAAGCGGCAGGCTGCCGTGATCGCGGAGCATCAGGAGCCAGGCATCGAAGGCGCCGGGCACGGTCGCGGCGAGCAGCCCGGTGCCGGGCACGAGCTCGAGCCCGAGCGCGCGGTAGGCGTCGATGGTCGCCGCCGCGGGTGCGGTGCCCTGGCCGCAGATCACCTGCAGCTCGTCCCGCGCGGCGCTGTAGAGGAGGATCGGCAGATCGCCGCCCGGGCCGTTCAGATGCGGCTCGACCACCTGCAGCGCGAAGCCCGCGGCGACCGCGGCGTCGAAGGCGTTGCCGCCCTTCTCCAGGATCGCCATGCCGGTGGCGCTGGCCAGCCAGTGGGTCGAGGTGACGACGCCGAAGGTGCCGAGGATCTCGGGCCGGGTGGTGAAGGCGGGCATCGACCGCACCTCCTCTTGAGGCCGTGGCCAGAGGAGGTTGAAAGGTCGAGAAGACCCTCTCCGCCCTCTGCTCTTGCCCCCTCTCTGGTCGCATGCCAGATTGATTGCAAGAGTGTCTGTATCGCGACTGATGGGCCGTCAGATCCTTAGGATTGACGTCCTAGCAATGTCGTGATATGCTCGGTATCTTCACAAGGACAAGCAGCCTCGGCCAAAGGTAGACCATGAGGTTCGAGAACAGTGAATTCCGCGACGAAGACGTGCGGTTGGACTACAACGAGTTTGTCCGTTGTCGGTTCTACAATTGCAACATCATCTACGCTGGCGGAGGGCTTCCTCAGCTGCAAGAAAGCGCGTTCCAAGATTGCCGCTGGATCTTTGAGGATGCTGCGGATCGGACTCAGCGATTGCTGAGCTCTATTGCGCTCTCCAGTTCCAGTGGCCGAGATTTCGTACTACATCAGATCCTGAAACTTCCAAGCGACCATCTTGCCGAGGTGTAGCCCACAACTTGTAGACAGGAAACTACCACGGCCATGGAAGCAGCGCACAGCCCTTCGCAATCATCGCAACTTTCGATCACAGCCGCTCCGGGCGGAGAGGCTGGTCAACGTCCCGTATACACCGGGGCGCTAGATTTCCCTCCGGGCGGTACCGGCAACGGCGGTGGCGGGCCTGGGGAAGTTCGTATCGGGAAGCTGGAGTTCCGTACCGCGCGTCTCGAGGATGATTTTCGAAGGATCGAGGCGAAACTGGATACGATCGCTGCCAAAATCTCTGAGCTATCTGGAGGCGTCGGTTCCCTGCCGACCGCCACCGAGTTTGGCGCGATTCGCAACGATCTCGGACGGCTGGAGGGCCGGCTTGCCGGCTTGCCCACTTGGCGGAACATGATTTGGGTCGTTTTCTTGTTTGGCGGTGTGGGTGGCGCGGTGGTTGCGTCGCTCCCCGAGCTTATCAGGATTTGGTTGAACTCCAGCGTCCATTGATTCTCGCAAGCATCAGCTGCCGACCCGAAGGGTCGCGGTCAGGCTCTTGAGCGCCGCGAGCACGCTCAGCGCCGTGATCCTGCCGGTGCGCGGGTTGTCCTCGGTCGGCAGGTTCTCGATCTGCATCTCGAAGCGCGCGCTGTCCGCGTCGACCAGGATCCGGTGGACGTTGCGCTCGAGCCGGGGATCGGCCCAGATCTCGAGCCGGGTCCGATCGGGGCCGATGCCGGCCAGGCTGAGCGCTGCGGCGACGTTGACGTTGGCCGGAAAACCGCGGGCGCCGTCGCGGGCGCTGCCCTCGAACAGCTTGTGCGGCGCGTCCAGGCGATCGAGCGCGATGCCATGCTCGGCGAGATAGGGCGCCCCCGCGAGCCCGCCCGGTGGTTTGCGCGTGATCATCCGGACGCTCCGGATCTGGCCCAGGGCGGCGGCGCGGACCGCATCGAGGCCGAGCAGCCCGCCGGTCGGGACGATGATCCGGGCACCGCTCGCCGCCGCCAGCTCGATCAGGTCGTCCTGCTCCAACAGCTGGCCGGCGCTGAGCGCGAAAAAAATCCGGCCGGCCCGGATCGCCGGCTCGGCGACCTGCCGGAACACCGCCGGCGGCGCGCATTCGACCACGATCTCGGCCTTTTCGGCGAGCCCCTCGAGGGCGACCACCGGCACCGGCTGGGCGAAGCCCGCCATCTTCGCCTCGGCTCTCGCGACGTCGCGCGCGCTGACCGCGACCAGGCGCAGGCCGGGCAGCCCCTGATCGAGCCGGCGCGCGACCGCACCGCCGATCGCGCCGAAGCCGCCTAGCGCGACCCGCAGCGGCTCGTTCCGACTTGGGTCCGAAGGTTGCGTCATGAGTCTGGGCCTTACCTCAGGCGGTGCTGCGGGTGCGGCGGACCGCGTCCCGCCAGCCGGCATGGAGGCGCTGACGCTCCGAGGCGCTCATCCCGGGCGCGAAGCGCCGCTCCAGGCGCCAGGCTCGGGCGACCGCGTCGAGCGAGGGATAAAGCCCGACCGCGAGCCCGGCAAGGCAGGCGGCACCCAGCGCCGTGGTCTCGGTCACCGCCGGGCGCTCGACCGGCCGGTCCAGGATGTCGGCCAGGAACTGACAAAACCAGTCGTTGGCGACCATGCCGCCATCGACACGCACGGCCCCGCTGGCGTCTGCGCCGAGGTCCGCGCTCATCGCCGCCAGGAGGTCCTGGGTCTGATATCCGACCGATTCGAGCGTCGCGCGCGCGATCTGCGGAATGCCGCTATCCCGGGTCAGGCCGAACAGCGCGCCGCGCGCATCCGGATCCCAGTGGGGCGCGCCGAGGCCGACGAATGCCGGCACCAGATAGACCCCGCCGGTGCCTTCGATGCCGGCCGCGAGCGCCTCGGTCTCGCCGGCGTGGCCGATCAGCTTCAGGCCGTCGCGCAGCCACTGCACCGCCGCCCCGGCGACGAAGATGCTGCCCTCGAGCGCGTAGGTGGTCTTGCCCGCCAGCCGATAGGCGATGGTCGTGAGCAGGCGATGCCTGGACGTGACCGCCTCTTCGCCGGTGTTGAGCAGGGCAAAGCAGCCGGTGCCGTAGGTGCTCTTCAGCATGCCCGGCGTGAAGCAGGCCTGGCCGACGGCCGCCGCCTGCTGGTCGCCGGCGATCCCGGTGATCGGCAGCGGCGCGCCGAACAGGTCCGCGGGCGTGCTGCCAAACAGCGCGCTGCAGTCCTTGACCTCCGGCAGCAGGGCGGGCGGGATGTCGAGCAGGCGCAACAGGTCGTCGTCCCAGTCCTGCCGGTGGATGTCGTAGAGCATGGTGCGGGACGCGTTGGTCGCATCGGTCGCGTGCACCCGGCCGCCGGTCAGGCGCCAGAGCAGGAAGCTGTCGACCGTGCCGAAGGCGAGCTCGCCACGCTCCGCGGCGGCGCGCGCGCCGGCGACCTCGTCCAGCAGCCAGGCGAGCTTGGTCGCCGAGAAGTAGGGGTCGATCAGGAGCCCGGTGCGCGCCTGAACCAGGGGATCGTGGCCGGCCTGCCTCAGCTCGCGGCAGCGCGCGGCCGTCCGCCGGTCCTGCCAGACGATCGCGGGATGGACCGGCCGTCCGCTCGCCCGCTCCCAGAGGACCACGGTCTCGCGCTGATTGGTGATGCCGATCGCCGCGACCTCGACAGCACCCCGGCCGGCCCGCTCGAGCGCGCTCCGGCAGGCGGCGAGCGTATCCCGCCAGATCTGCTCCGGATCGTGCTCGACCCAGCCGGGCCTCGGGTAGTGCTGCCCGAGCTCGTGCTGGCTGGTCGCGCACGGCCGGCCTGAGCCGTCGAACACCAACGCCCGGCTGCTGGTCGTGCCCTGATCGATCGCCAGGACGTAGCGCGCGCCGGCCACCGTCGCCTCCCCGGTTTCCCTCCCCGACACCCATGCCGGGTCGTCGTCTCTTATCGCCTCGGGGTGCCCGCGACAACGCCGGGCTTGCGCCGTATCGAAAGCGGGCGCGTGCCCGGCCGGCGCCGACCGGGCTCGATCGGCCGCTCAGGTCCGCTTCATCACCGCCGCCCAGAACGCGTCCCGGGCCATGAACCGCTCCGCGGTGTCGTTGGGGCTGGCCGCGAGCAAGACCAGCGCATGCCCCGGCAGCTCGCGCAGCGCGACCTCGACCGACGCCATGCCATGGTCGGCGGTCCAGAGCGCTGCCGCCTTGGCAAAGCGCAGGTCGCAGCTGAGCAGATAGATCAGCGCCTGATGCGGATTGCTGATCTCGAGCCGCTCCGCCAGATCGAGCAGGACCGCGGTGACGACCGCCCGGCTCCAGCTGGCGAAGCGGGTGGCCCGTTCCTCGATCTCGGGCACTGGCGCATCGTTACCCTCGGGCCGCGCCTGGCCGCTGATCAGCGCGGTCAGCCCCTTGGGCCGCAGCATGGCCTCGGCCTGGCGGAGGAAGTAGGTGTCGAAGGTCTCGGCCCGGCCGACCCAGGCCAGATATTCCACCTGACGCGCCAGATCGACCGCCATCTGCTGGGCGAAGCGCCAGCTGTCCGGCAGCGCGCGCTGCAGGAAGCGTCGGGAATGACTCACCTTGGCAGCGTTGGAGCAGACCAGCGTGAGGTGGCGTAGCGGATCGAAGGGCAACGACGATTCCGATAGAAGTTTGCCTATGGCTATTCGACTATAAGTCGAAAACAAATGCAACCTTCGCGTTGTCCGGACCTCAGCGTGTGATCACCTCGACCACCGGGTCGGCGGCGATCATCGAGGTCAGCACCACCCGCTCGAACCGTCCGGTGGCGGCGAGCGCCCGCTCCGCCACCTCGCGCGCGCCGGCAAGCCCGGCCTGGTCATCGACCATGTTGATGATCGGCACCACGATCGCGCTGCCTGACCGCTGCAGCGAGCCATGCTCGCTGACCAGCAGACGGGCCAGGTGGATCGGGCTCAGGGGCTCGCCGATCAGGGCGCCGGTCACCGCCGCCAGGCGCTCGATCCGATGGCCGATCGCCTGGTCGAGGGGCCGGCCGAGCGCTTTGGCCGAGACCACCGGCAGCAGCGTCGTCGTGCCCTCCGGGAGCACCGGTTCGTCCTCGTGCGGCGCCTTGATCCAGCGCATGCGCGCGCCATCCGCCTTGACCAGGGTGACCGTGAAGCCGCCCTCGGCGTGCAGGCGTGCGATCAGCTCGACCGGCAGACCGCCGAGCCGGCCGGGCTTGGGCGAGGGCTGGGCATAGGCCAGCAGACGGTGGCGCGCCGCGAGCGCCGGCACCGCGGCCGCCAGAGCCTCCGGCCCGGCGATCAGGCGGTGGTCCGGCAGCCGCCGGGGCGGCGGCCCCATGGTCACCGTGCAGGTCAGGCCGATGCGCGCGCTGCCCGCCAGCCGGTGCGCCTCCGCGAGCCGATAGAGGGTCGACTTCTTGCCGCCGGCGCCGACCGCGCAGACCAGCCCGGTCCGCGCCGCCAGCAGATCGAGCAGCCGGGCGGCGCTCTCGGGCGTCATGCGCGGCTCGGGGGATGCGGTCTCAGGCGGCGCTGGCGCGTCGCGCGGGCCGGCTCGCCCCATCGGCCAGGTAGCCCAGCGCCTCGGCGACGCCGCTCGCACCGGCCGGGAGGCCGAACAGCCTGAGACCCATCTCGATGCCGGAAAGGGTGCCGGCCAGCATCAGATCGTTGAAGTCGCCGAGATGGCCGATCCGGAACACCCGGCCCGCGAGCCTGCCGAGGCCGTTGCCGAGGGACAGGTCGAAGCGCTCCAGGATCAGCCGGCGGAGCGTGTCGGCGTCCTGGCCGTCGGGCAGCCGGACCGCGGTCAGCGAGCTCGAGTACTCGCGCGGGTCCTGGCAGAGCACCTCGAGGCCCCAGGCGCGGACCGCGCGCCGGGTCGCCTCGGCATGCCGGTCGTGGCGGGCGAACACCCGCTCCAGGCCCTGCTCCTGCAGCATGGCGAGCGCCTCGCGCAGCCCGTAGAGCAGATTGGTCGCCGGCGTGTAGGGGAACACGCCCTTGGCGTTGGCCGCCAGCATCGGCTCCCACTCCCAATAGGACCTCGGCAGCCGCGCCGTCCCGGACGCCGCCAGCGCCTTCTCGCTCAGCGCATTGAAGCTCAAGCCCGGCGGCAGCATCAGGCCCTTCTGGGAGCCCGCGACCGTGACGTCGACCCGCCACTCGTCGTGGCGATAGTCGATCGAGGCGAGCGAGGAGATGGTGTCGACCATGAACAAGGCAGGATGCCCCGCGCGGTCGAGCGCGCGCCGCACCTCCGCGACCCGCGAGGTGACCCCGGTCGAGGTCTCGTTGTGGACGATGCACACCGCCTTGATGCGGTGGCCACGGTCCTCGGCCAAAGTCGCCTCGACCTGCTCCGGATCGACGCCGTGGCGCCAGTCGCCCTCCAGCAGCAGGACCTCGAGCCCCAGCCGCTTGGCCATGGCGCACCAGAGGCTCGCGAAATGCCCGGTCTCGACCATCAGGACCCGGTCGCCCGGCGACAGCGTGTTGACCAGCGCCGCCTCCCAGGCGCCGGTGCCCGAGGCCGGGTAGATCACGACCGGTCCCTTGGTCTTGAAGACCGGCCTGATCCCTTCCAGGATCTCGCCCGCGAGGCGCATGAAGTCCGGACCCCGATGGTCGATGGTCGGGCGGTCGATCGCGCGCAGGATGCGGTCCGGGACGTTGGTCGGCCCGGGGATCTGGAGGAAATGCCGCCCGCTTCGATTCGAGGTGGTCATGCTGAACTCCATGGTCGCGCCGGCGAGCATTATGCACCCGGCCGGATGCCGGACAAGCTGGACGAGGAGTTCGGTGACCGGCGGCTGGTTGGCGCCGGGCGAGCGCTCAATGGACGTCGGTCGCCGGCACCCGCCAGCGACCGATCAGACCCCTGGCCTGGTCGCGGATGCCGGTCGCGCTCGCGCGCGCGACCTCCATCAGGAACGGCAACGGATCACGCCAGTCGAGATAGGCCTCCGCCCCGAGGTTGCGGCAATTTCGCGCGAGGCTCACGAGTTCGCTCCGCACGCCCCGGTTGCTCCGATGGCGCCACAGGGTCTGGATGTAAGGAACCAGCCAGAGCCACGCGCGCTGATCGGGATAGCTCTCGGAATACGCGACCGCCTGCCCGAGCGCGACCCGATAGAGCGCCTGCGGCACGTCGAGCCCAAGCGCGGTCGACAGGGCAGTCGCGCGCACGGCCCGGGGATCTGCCTTGATGAAGGTCAAGCGGTCATTGATCGAATTGCGTCGGAACTCGACCGTGATCGGACCGGTGTAGCGCGCCTCTCTCACGAACCGGGCGGCGGCCTCTCTTGCCTCGGGGTCGTGAACGCTCTCACAATAGACGTTGGCGCCGAGCTCGTAGGGGTGCACGAAGCCGCCGCCGCGCGAATAGGTGAACAGCTTGAGCCGCCGGACGCAGTAGGACAGTACCGGTTCGTGATCATGACCCGCGACCATCGCGACCCCGATGCAGCGGTCGGCCTCCGCCGGCACGACCTCCTCGATCGTCGGGAACCCGCCCGAGCGGGCGAAGATCTCGAGGCAGCTGCTTTCGACCGCCCCGGCATCCGGTCCGGCGACCTTCGTGTACCGCCTGGTCTGGAGGTCCGCCGGATGGCCACGGTCGACTCTGGTCTTGAGCAGGTAGTGCTGGTTGGCGAAATCGAGCCCGGCGACCACGCGCCGCATGTCCTCGACGTCGCCGGGCTCGAAGCAGACGGGGACCGCGATCTGCACCCGGCGCGCGATCTCATAGGCCGGCGATCTGCCCATGACCGCTTCCAGGATCTGCCGGCGCGGCGTCGTGAGGACGAAGCTGCGCGCCAGTCGATCGTAGTTCTGCGCCACCAGGACCAGGTAGTGGTCGTTGGTCGCGATCAAGACCCCGCCGCCTTCCTGACCCAGCCGGTCCAGGAGGGCGAGCTGGTCCGCCGGGTCGGCGCCGACCCGGAGCGAGCGGCCCGGATAGCGGGAATAAAATCCCTGCGGCCGCTTGACGTGATCGACCGCAACGACCGGGACCTTGGCCCGGGCGAGCGAACGCACGACGGCCACTCCGCGCGGATGTTCGACCCCCAGGACGATCGCCGGCGGGTTCGATGCGCCGCGCGCGCCGCCAGGTCCGACCTGCATCGTTGCCGCCTCCCTGCGGGTCGCGAGGACCTCGGAACCAAATCGTACGGCTGGCGGCGAGTCAAGCTGCCCCGGGCATGGCAGCCACGTCCCTGACCCGGACCGACCTCGGCCGCGACCCGGGCGCGCCGGACCTCGAGGCGCAGCTCGCGCGCACGCTCCAGGGCGAGGTCCGCTTCGGCGCGTTCGATCGCGCCCGCTACAGCACCGATGCCTCGATCTACCAGATCGAGCCCGTGGGCGTGGTGCTGCCCAAGACCGACGCCGACGTCCAGGCGGCGCTCGCGATCGCGCGCGCGGCCGGGGTGCCGGTCGTGGCGCGCGGCGGCGGCACCTCCCAGGCCGGCCAGACGATCGGTCCCGGGCTGGTGATCGATTATTCGAAATATCTGAATCAGATGCTCGAGCTGGACGTCGAGCAGCGCACGGTCTGGGTCGAGCCCGGCCTCGTGCTCGACCGGCTGAACCGGCTGCTCAAGCCGCACGGCCTGTTCTTCCCGGTCGACATCTCGACCAGCTCGCGCGCGACGCTGGGCGGCATGGCCGCCAACAACGCCTGCGGCGCGCGCTCGATCCGCTACGGCATCATGGTCGACAACCTGCTCGCGATCGATGCGCTGATGGCGGACGGCGAGGAGGTCCGGTTCGCGGAGGTGCCCGGCAACCTCCAGGGCGTCGCCGGCAGCGAGCACTATCTGCAGCTGGTCCAGGACCTGCGGGCACTGGCCGAGCGCGAGGCCGACGCCATCGCCACGGGCTTTCCCAAGGTCCAGCGCCGGGTCGGCGGCTACAACCTCGACCGGGTCCACCCCGCCGGCCACAACATGGCCGAGCTCCTGGTCGGCTCCGAAGGCACGCTCGCCCTGTTCCGCCGGCTCAAGCTCAAGCTGCAGCCCCTGCCGGCGCACAAGGTCCTGGGCGTCTGTCATTTTCCGGACTTTTACCAGGCGATGGCGTCAGCCGGAGCGATCGTCGAGCTTGGCCCCTCGGCGGTCGAGCTGGTCGACCGGACGATCATCGAGCTCGGCCGCCAGATTCCGGCCTATCGGCCGTTGATCGACCGCTTCGTGCGTGGCACCCCCGACGCCCTGCTTCTGGTCGAGTTCGCGGGCGAAGACCGGGACGCGCAGCTCAAAGGCCTGGCGCGGCTGAAAGAGCTCATGGCCGCGATCGGCCTGCCTGATGCCGTGGTCGAGGCGGTCGAGCCCGCTGCCCAGGCCCGGATCTGGGAGGTGCGCACCGCCGGGCTCAACATCGTCATGTCGATGAAGAGCGCCGGCAAGCCGGTCTCGTTCATCGAGGACTGCGCCGTGCCGCTCGAGCACCTCGCCGACTACACGGCGCGGCTCACCGAGATCTTCGCCCGCCACGGCACCAGCGGCACCTGGTACGCGCACGCCTCGGTCGGCTGCCTGCACGTCCGCCCGATCCTCAACCTCAAGCTCGAGCAGGACGTGCGCGCGATGCGCCAGATCGCCGAGGAGGCGATGGCCCTGGTCCGCGCCTACAAGGGCAGCCATTCGGGCGAGCACGGCGACGGCCTGGTGCGCTCGGAGTTCCACGAGGCGATGTTCGGCCCGCGCCTGGTGCGCGCGTTCGAGGCAGTCAAGGACACGTTCGACCCGAAGGGTGTGCTCAATCCGGGCAAGATCGTGCGTGCCCCGCGCATGGATGACCGCAATCTGCTGCGCTTTCGGCCCGGCTATGCGCCACTTCCGATCCGGAGCGGGCTCGACTGGCAGGCCTGGGGCGGCTTCCTCGGCGCCGCCGAGATGTGCAACAACAACGGCGCCTGCCGCAAGGCCGAGCCCGGCGTCATGTGCCCCTCCTACCGGGTCACCCGCGACGAGACCCACCTCACCCGCGGCCGCGCCAACAGCCTGCGCCTCGCGCTCAGCGGCCAGCTCGGGCCGGACGCGCTCTTCTCGGACGAGATGGCGGCGACCCTCGACCTCTGCGTCGCCTGCAAGGCCTGCCGGCGGGAATGCCCGACCGGGGTCGACATGGCGCGGATGAAGATCGAGGTCCTGCATCAGCGGCGGCAGCGCCGCGGGCTCAACCTCAGGGACCGGCTGATTGCCTATCTCCCGCGTTATGCGCCCTACGCCAGCCGCGCCCGCGCGCTGCTGCACCTGCGCGACCGGCTGCCGGGTGTGGCCGCGCTGTCCGAGCGCCTGCTCGGCTTCAGCGCCAGGCGCTCGCTGCCGCGCTGGCACGAGCAGCCGTATCGGCCGCGCGCGAATGGCCTCTCGGTCGCCGGCGACGGGCGCGACGTCGTCCTGCTGGTCGACACCTTCACGACCTGGTTCGAGCCCGGGATCGCGCGTGCGGCCGAGGCCGTGCTGACGGCCGCCGGCTGTCGGGTCCACCTGCCGGCGGCGGACGGCTCCCGCCCGCTCTGCTGCGGCCGGACCTTTCTGGCGACCGGGCTGATCGAGGAAGCGCGCCGGGAGGCCCGGCGAACGCTCGCGGCGTTACGGCCCCTGGTCGAGCGGGGCCTGCCGGTGATCGGGCTCGAGCCCTCCTGCCTGCTCACGCTGCGCGACGAGTACGAGGCGCTGCTGCCGGGGCCCGCGACCGCGGCGCTGGCCGCGCGCGCCCTCCTGCTCGAGGAGTTTCTCTGGCAGGAGCAGGCGGCGGGCCGGCTCGAGCTCGGGCTGAAGGCAACCCCCTGGCCACGCGCTTTGCTGCACGGCCATTGCCATCAGAAGGCGTTCGCCGCGATGGCGGCGGTCGAAGGCTGTCTGAAGATGATCCCGGAGCTCGAGGTGCGGACCATCGAGTCCAGCTGCTGCGGCATGGCCGGCGCGTTCGGCTACGAGGCGCGCCACCACGCGGTCTCGCTGGAGATGGCGGAGCTGTCCTTGCTGCCGGCGGTCCGTGCGGCCGACCCCGATACGGTCCTGGTCGCCGACGGCACCAGCTGCCGGCATCAGATCAAGGATGGCACCGGCCGCCAGGCGCTCCACGTCGCCGAGCTGCTGCAGGCGGCGCTCGCCTGAGCTCACGCGCCCGCGGGTTCGGCCGCCCAGCGTGTCGAGGCAGGTCAGGCGGTCAGGCGATCGGCCGACTGGTCGTAGGGCAGGGGATGAACCGGCGGGAACGCGCCCACGGTCGTCTGCGGCGTCTCGGCCAGCAGCTCCAAGATCCGGTCCTTGAGCACCCGGATCTCGCGATGCGCCGGCGAGCCCGGCGCGTGCACGCCGATCCAGGCGCCGGCATCGAACGCCTCGGCATGCGCCGAGCGCTGCCGGATCGCCGGCCCGACCTTGAGCCCGAAGCGCTCGAGGGTGCCGTGGATCCGCCGGCCGATGGCGGTGCGCCGGTCGACCCGGCTCGGAACCAGCATGCAGGCGGGCCGGGCGGCGCTCCGGATCGCGCGCGCCCGACGCAACAGGTCGAGCGCCTTGCCGGTCGCCCGCAGATCGACCCCGGACGGCGTCACCGGGATCACGAACAGGTCGGCGATCAGAAGCGCGGACGCGATGCACGAGCCGACCTGCGGCGGCAGGTCGACCACCACGTGATCGGCCGCGGCCTTGAGGCTGAGCGCCCGCGCGACCCAGCGCTGGGCATCGCGCTCGCCGCCCAGCGGCAGGGCCTCGACCGGCAGCGGCAGCCGCTGGCCGGCATGCCAGTCGGTCGCCGTGCCCTGACCGTCGGCGTCGACCAGGATCACGGTGTCGCCGCCATCGGCGAGCGCGCAGGCCAGGTTGACCGCGATCGTGCTCTTGCCGGTGCCGCCCTTGAGATTGCCAACCGCTATCAGATTACCCATCAGGACCGCTCGCTCTGCTGTGCCGGGCCGATCGGTCCGGCAGCGCGCCGCGGCCCGCCACCGAAACCCAGCCTCCCAAGCTAGCAAGGCAAGGTTAATGAACCCCTTATGGCGGCGGGCGGAGCAGCGGTCGGGCGGCGCCAGTCGGCCGGGGCCCGATGCGGGGCAAACCGCCGCCGCAGCGAGGCCCGAACCCCGAAGCGGGGCCGGCCTAGCGGCTTTCGGCGGTAGCCGAAAGCCGCTCGTACACGGCGAGGGTCGCCTCCACCACGCGATCGAGCGAGAATTCGGCCATCGCCCGCTTGCGGCCCCGGCAGCCCATCTCGAGCCGGCGGCCGGGATCGCCGGCGAGGGTGCGCAACGCGTCTGCGAGCGCCGCCGGCGAGCGGGGCGGCACCAGGAGGCCGTTGTCGCCGTCGTGGACCACCTCGCGGCAGCCCGGCGTATCGGTGGTGACGATCGGCCGCGCGCAGGCGGCGGCCTCGATCAGCGCCCGGGGCACGCCCTCGCCGTAGAACGATGGCAGACACACGATGTGGCAGTCGGCATAGGCCTGCGGCATGTCGGACCGATAGCCCCACCACTCGATGATGCCCTGCTCGACCCAGGCCCGGATCTTGGCCTCGGGGACGCTCGCCCGATTGTGCGTCGGCGGCTCGCCGACCAGGGCCATCCGGATCGCGACCCCGAGCTGACGCAAAAGACGCGTCGCCTCGACGAATTCCCGGATGCCCTTGTACCAGAGCAGGCGCGCCGGCAGGATCGCCACCGGCACCCCGGACGGCTCGGGGCTGGGATGGAACATCGTGGTGTCGACGCCCGAGCCGCGGATCAGGACGGTCCGTTCCAGCGCCGCCAGCTTGGCATTGACCATCTGGTCGCGATCCTCCGGATTTTGGAAGATCGCACAGCTGTTGCGGTGCGCGAGGGCCAGCCCATACAGGCCGCGCACGATCGAGCGGACCAGCGCCGCCTTCTTGTCGGCGTCGACGAACACCGAGCCCAGCCCACTGACCGCGCTGACCAGGCTCGGCACCCGCAGCAGCCGGGCCGCGATCCCGCCATAGATCACCGGCTTGATCGTCACGGTGTGGATCAGGGTCGGACGCAGGCTGCGGATCAGGGCCAGCAGCTGGCAGAACAGGAACACGTCGCGCAACGGGTTGATGCCGGTGCGGTCGACGGCGAGCGGATGGAACGCGATGCCGTGCGCCCGGACCTGCTCAAGGCCGCCCGAATCCAGGGCCGCGAGGTGGATCTCGAATCCAGCCGCGCGCGCGGCGATCGCAATCGGCAGCCGGTGCGACACGAAGAAGGTCGTGTCATTGACGATGAACAGCAGGCGACCGCTGGCCATTCATGCACGCCACGGCAGGGTTTTAATTCGGTCGTCGGCGGCGGTCGGGCGATCCGCAAGTCCGCCGGCTCGCGCGGTGATGTGGGCGATCCGCATCCGAACCTTCTACCTCATCTTGTGCCCCGGGTGTCGGATTTATGGCCGCCGGTGGGAAACGGCGCCCGCCGACCCACCTCCCCTCGCCACGCGACCAGCGGGCGCCGCCCCGACTCCTGCCATCGATCCTGGTGCCCGACCCCCAGCCCAGGCTGACCGGTCGGCGATCCCTGATCCCTCCCGGGCCGGCGCGAGACGACGCCGCGAGCGGGCGCCTTGTCGCCGAGCGCCGCCAATCAGCCGGCGCGCACGAATTTCTGGAAGGCGTGGCAGGTGAGCGGCGCGAAGTGCTCGATCGCGCCCGACGCCTTGACCACCTCGCCGACGTAGAAATCGCCGCGCGAGTCCGCCCAGATCCCGTGCGGCACGATGAAGTTGCCCGGCAGCAGCGGCTCGTAGCCGCCGATCTGGGTCTGGATGTTGCCATCGAGGTCGCAGATCGTGACCCTCGCGATCGGGGCATGGCCGATCGGCGCATGCTTGCTCCAGGGGAAGTGCGGCCGGTCGGGAACGGGCACGGTCCAGCCGAGCTCCGCGATATAGAGGTTTTCCTGCTGATCGATGAACAGATCGTCCGGCCGGTTGACCCAGTCCCAACTCTGCAGGAAGTCGCCGTTCGAGCTGAAGATCTGGATGCGCGAGTTCTCGCGGTCGGCGACGAACACCCGGCCGCCGCGGTCGACCGCGATGCTGTGCGGCAGGTTGAACTGGCCGGGCCCGGTGCCGGGCTCGCCCCAGGATGCCAGCAGCTCGCCGGTCGGAGAAAACCGGTGGACGCGGGCGTTGCCGTAGCCGTCGGAGATGAACATCTCGCCGCTGCCCGTGACCGCGACGTTGGTCACCATGTTGAACGGCCCGGCCGCGTGCCGGACCGGCGATTCCCCGATCTTGAAGCCGGTGTCGGCCGGCCGCTTGGGGTCGCCGAGCGTCATCAGCAGCTCGCCGTCGGTCGTGAACTTCCTGACCGTGTGGTCGAAGTTGTCGGCGCAGTACACATGGTCGTGCTGGTCGATGAAGATCCCGTGCGCGCTCGAGAAGATGCCCTCGCCCCAGGCATCGAGGAAGCGGCCTTCCTTGTCGAACACGATCATCGGATGGGCACCGCGGTTGAAGACGTAGACCCGGTCCCTGGAATTCGACGGCGACGCCCGCGACCTCGACGAACGACCAACCCTCGGGCAGCTGCTCCCAGCCTTCGAGAACCTCGTACTCCAACCGGTGCGGACCGATCGCCATGACGTGCTCCTCCACGTGACTGCTGAAATCGGGGATGGTGCCGGTTACCCGGCTTCCTGGCCGCTGTCGCTGCGGCAGAGCATCAGGCCGTTGCGGGCGCGGCGGCTCCACTCGCTGTCAGGGTCGAGGATCAGGTAGCGCCGCCAGAGGCGGCTCGCTTCGGCCAGATCGCCGGCATCAAAGTGGAGCTTGGCGAGCTTGAAGAGGGGGTCGGCGTAGTCCGGATCGACCGCGCTCGCCCGCTCGTAGTAGGCGCGTGCCAGATCCTTGCGGCCCTCGGCGTCGAGCAAAAGCGCGAGATTGTACCAGGCGTCGGCGAACTTCGGATCGACCGCGAGCGCGAGCTGCAGGTAGGACTTGGCCTCGCTCGTACGGCCCTGCTCGCGGAGCACGTTGGCGAGGTTGAAGGGCGCGATCGGGTCGGACCGGTCGAGGCCGACGCAAAGCCGGTAGAGCGCCTCGGCAGCAGCCAGATCGCCCGCCTGCTCGGCGTCCTCGGCGGCCTCGAACACTTCGTCCACCGAGGGGTTGCCGGGATTGGCCAGCGGCAGGCGAAGCTGGCCGTCGAGCTCGGCCAGGCGACCCTCGATCCGGCGCGCGAGCCGGCCGCTGTCGTCGCACACCAGCTTGAGCCGGGCGAGCGGATGGTCGTCCGTGGCGAGGCGCCCGCCGCTGGCGTCCGCCGTGCCCTGAACGATCGCCGCGAGCCCCAGGCCGTCCGCGAGCAGGCGGCCGACCTCGCGGGCGGCGATCAGGTCGCGAAAGCCCAGGGCGCCGTCCTCGTCCGGCTGGATGACATCGAACAGCACCAGGAGGCGCACCAGGTCCGAATCGAGCCCGGCCTTGTCGCCAAGGTCGTCGAGCCGGACCGCGGCCGCGACCGGCGCCGCCGGCGGCAACAGGTCGAGGGCGCGCAGCAGGGCGTTCTCGCTGAGACAAGGCGCGCCGATCTGATCGGCCCGGCCGAGCTTTGCCTGCAGGCGGCCGTCGGCGAGCTGCGGCGCCGCCTGCCGGCCGATCGCGACCAGGGTCGTCTGCTGGGCGAGCGCGCGCCGCGCCACCCCGCCGCGGTGGCCGATCGCCACCGCCGCGACCCGGTTGGGGAGCGCCGCGAGACGGCCGAGAATGGTGACCGTCTGGCCGGCGAAGTCGATCATCGGGCTTTGGCCCCGGCCCTAACCTGCCTTCCGCCGCTTCCTGCTCTCGTCGGCCGCCGGTTTCTTGTCGCGGGCCGCCGGCTTCTTGTCGCCGCCGGAGGCAGCCGTCGGCCTTCTCGTCCGCGGCCCGGCGCGGCTTGCTTTCGGCCGGCGGCTTGGCGTCCTCGAGCGAGCGCCGGAGCGCATCCATCAGATTGATCACCTTGCCGCGCTCGGGCGCCTTGGCGAGCACCGGCTCCTGCCCCTTGATCTTGGCCTTGACCATCTCGACCACGGCGTCGTGATAGCGGTCCTTGAACTCGCTCGGGTCGAACTTGCCGGACTTCTGCGCGATCAGCTTCTCGGCCAGATCGAGCATCTCGGCTTCCGGCTGCTCGTCCTTGATGTCGGTGAAGTAGTCCTTGGAATCGCGCACCTCGTCGGCGGTCCGCAGCGTCATCATCAGGAAGCCCTGGTCCCGGCAGGTGAGCGCGATCAGGCGCTCGCGGTTGGCGAGCACGATCCGCGACAGCGCCACCTTCTGCTTATCGCGCATCGCGTGCTGGATGACCCGGTAGGTCTCCTCGGCGACCGCTCCGTCGGGGGCCAGATAGTAGGGGGTATCGAAGTAGATCGGATCGACCTCCTGCGCGTCGACGAACTTCTCGATCACGATCGCCTTGCTCGAGTTCGATCTGGATCTTCTCGAAGTCGGCGTCGGAGAAGACGACGTACTGATCCTTCTCGTACTCGTAGCCCTTGACCAGGTCGGCGCGCTCGACGGGCCCGAGCTCCGGATCGTGCGGCTTCATCTGGATGCGGTTGTGGGTGTCCTTCTGCAGCAGGTGGAAGGCCACCTTCTCGCTGCGCGAGGTCGCATTGAACAGACGGACCGGACAGGACACCAGGGACAGCTTGAGATGTCCCTTCCAACTCGAGCGTGGCGCCATGATGAGGGTCCCCTTCCGCAGTTGCCGCGATCTAAGCACATTTGGCCGGCGTGCGCTGCATTTACTTGGCCGAACGGACTCCCCGGGTCAACGTCCGGGCCGAGCGATCGATCCGCCGGGACGGCTCAGCGGCCGAAGCTCACGGCCGCGGTATTGCCGCCGCTCACCACCACAGCGATGCGCTCGCCCGGCGCCGCCTGGTAGCGGCCCGACAGCAGGGCTGCAAGCGCCGCGACACCGCCCGGCTCGGCCACGATCCGAAGCGCCTGCCAGAGCGCCCCCTGGGCGCTCACGATCGCCTCGTCGGTCACCAGCGTGACCCGCTCGACGTAGCGTTGCGCAATCGGCAGCATCAGCTCGCCGACCCGGCGCGGCGCCAGCGAATTGGCCGCGATCCCGCCGGCCTCCGCGTCGACCGGCCGGCCGGCCGCGAGCGCCCGCGAAAGCGTCGGCGCCGCCTCCGGCTCGACGCCCACGACCTTGACCCGGCCGGCATACCAGGCGGCGATGCCGCCGATCAACCCGCCGCCGCCGACCGCGACCAGGAGCGTATCGAGCGCCGGCGCCTGCTGCTCGAGCTCGAGCGCGAGCGTGCCCTGGCCGAGCAGGGTCTCGGCCTGATCGAAGGCGTGCACCGCCAAGGCGCCCGAGGTCGCGGTCCAGGCCTCGGCCGCCGCCAGGGCATCGGCATAGCGCTCGCCGCCGACCGTGAGATCGGCGCCGTAGTCCCGAATCCGCGCGACCTTGGCGGGCGACGAGATGGCCGGCACGAAGATCCTGGCCGGCACCCCGAGACGCATCGCAGCATAGGCGACCGCGGCGCCGTGGTTGCCGCCCGAAGCCGCGACCACGCCGGCCTCGGGTACCGGCCGCATCAGCAGGTTGGCAAATGCGCCGCGGGTCTTGAACGAGCCCGCGTGCTGCAGCAGCTCGAGCTTCAGGACCAGCCGGACCGGGGCGAGGCCCAGCTCGGCGCCGTCGATCTCGATCACCGGCGTGCGCCGGATATGCGGCCGGATCCGCTGCTCGACCGCTTCGATCTCGGTCCGGGAAATCATCGGCTGCGTCCGCGCTCGGGCTTCGGCAGGGCGCGGGCCGAGGAGTCCAGGTCCGCCCACGGATCGGAAAAATCGCTCCGCCCGAGGCGCTCGGGCACGCTCGCCCAGTTCAGATCGGCCGGGTCGTCCAGGCGAGCCAGCTCCTCCCAGGCGAGCGGGGTCGAGGCCGCGACGCCCGGCCGCGCCCGCAGGGAATAGGCGGCGACCGCGGTGGCGCTCCGCTGATTGCGCAAGATAGTCGAGGTAGATCCGCCCGCGCCGCTGGGCCTTGGCCATGTTGGCGGTGAAGCGGCGGGGCGCCTGCGCCGCCATCGCGCGCGCGAACCCCTCGCAGAACGCCGCGACCTCGGTCCAGCTCCGGCGCCGCTGGATCGGTACCACGACGTGCAAGCCCTTGCCGCCGGTGGTCTTGAGGAACGGTACCAGCCCCTTGGCCGCGAGCACGTCCCGGACCTCGAAGGCGGCGCCCGCCACCTCGCGCCAGGGCAGGCTCTCGTCCGGGTCGAGGTCGAGCACCAGGCGATCGGGGCGCTCCGGCTGGTCGACCCGGCAGCCCCAGCTGTGGAACTCGACCGCGCCGAACTGGGCGAGCGACAGGAGCCCGCGCGCGTCCTCGACATAGAGGTAGTCGGCCTTCTCGCCCGAGCCCTGCTCGGCCAGCGGGATCGTCCTCACCGCGTCGGGCATGCCGCTCAGCGCATGGCGCTGGAAGAAGCAGTCCTTGGCCTGGCCGAGCGGGCAGCGGACCAGCGAGACTGGCCTTTTGATCAGCTCGGGCAGCATCCAGTCGCCGACCCGGGCGTAGTAGAGCGCGAGCTCGAGCTTGGTCGGACCGCCCGCGCCGAACATCACGCGATCGGGGTTGGTGACCCAGATCTGGGCCAGGTCGGCGTCGGTGACGTAGCGTTTTTTCTCCACTTTGGGCGCCGGAGCGGACGCTTGCGGGGCAGGCGCGTCGTCGACCTTGTCGGCGCGCAGCCCCTTGTAGACGGCGTGGCGGAGGATGCCATCCGCGGTCCGGTTGGCGTACTCGACCTCGGCGACCAGCGCCGGCCGCACCCAGACGATGCCCTTGCGCTTCTCCTCGGCCGGCAGCGCCGCCGGCGCGTTCCTGCTCCTGAGCGCTTCCAGTCGGGCGTGCAGGCGCTTCATCTCGCCCATGGAAAACCCGGTGCCGACCCGGCCGACGTAGCGCAGCCCGCCGTCCTCGGCCTCGGCCAGCAGCAGCGCGCCGATCCCGCCCGCGGCCTCGGACGGGCTGTAGCCGATAATCGGAAATTCCTCGGACAGCCGGCATTTGACCTTGAGCCAGCTGCGCGTGCGCGCCTGCTGATAGGGGGCATCCGCCCGCTTGCTGATCACGCCCTCGAGGCCGAGCTTGGCCGCCTGCGCGAAAAAGGCCGGACCGCCACCTTGCACGTGCTCGCTGAGCTGGAGCGCCGAGGTCGGCGAGACCACCGGCCCGAGCAGCGCCGCAAGCGCCCGCTTGCGCTCGAGCAGCGGCACCGACATCAGGTCGTAGCCGTCGAGGTGGAGCAGATCGAAGGCAAAGCAGGTGAGCTCGTGGGTCCGACCCAGGGCGAGCGCGTCCTGCAGGGCGGCAAAGCTCGCGATGCCGCTTTCGTTCTGGACCACGATCTCGCCGTCGATCAGAGCCTGCTTGCAGGGCAGCGTGGCGAACGCCTTGGCGAGCAGCCCGTAGCGGTCGGTCCAGTCCTGGCCGGTCCGGGTCAGGAGGCGGACCGCGCCGGCATCGATGCGCGCGAGCGTCCGGTAGCCGTCGAGCTTGATCTCGTGCAGCCACTCGTCGCCTTCCGGCACGCGCGCGACCGGGGTCGCGAGCTGCGGCCGCACCTGATCGGGCAGGGGCGCCTTGAGCGCGCCCGGCAGCGCCGATGGCCTGACCCGCTTGACCTTCCGCTGCGGCGCGGGCTCCGGCGCTGGCCCTGCACGCGACGTGGGCGCCTGGTCCTCGAGCAGCTCCTCGACCCGGCGGCCGGTCAACACGCTCTCCGGCCGCGCCTCGAGCAGCTCGTCGCCGTGGCCCGGGCGAGCGTGAGGGTCGCGCTCCTTGATCAAGAGCCAGTTGTCGCCGCGCTCGCCTTCCTTGGGCTTGAGCCGGACCAGCATCCAGCCGCCGCCGAGCTTTTCTCCACTGAGTCGGAACTTCAGCGTGCCCTTCCGGTACTCCGCTTCCGGATCGCCCATCGGGATCCAGCTGCCGCGGTCCCAGACGATCATGGCGCCGGCGCCATACTGGCCCTTGGGGATCGGCTGCTCGAAGTCGGCGTATTCCAGCGGGTGGTCCTCGACGTGCACGGCCAGGCGCCTGACCGCGGGGTCGAGGGATGGCCCCTGCGGCACCGCCCAGCTCTTGAGGGTGTCGCCGAACTGCAGCCGAAGATCGTAGTGCAGGCGGCGCGCGGCGTGCTTTTGCACCACGAACAGGCTGGTCCCGGGCGCGATCTCGCCGCCCGGCGGCTCCGCCGTCTTCCGGAAATCGCGCTTCGCCCGATAGCGCTCGAGCGCATCCGCTGCCCGCCCTTCGGCCACTCCCATCCCCGATCCAAGACCATCCGCGGGGCAGTCTAGCGCAAACTTGGCGCGGCGGGACCAGATCCCGCCCCGGGCCGGACGTTCCACGCGCTGACGTTCTGCCGCCGCGTCCACCCCGATACGGATTGTCCGGGGGGCGACGGCCGCGAACCAGGCTCCGCCCCGCCCCTTCCCGTCCAGTCGCAGGCGCCGGCGACCTCCGCCGGATTCTCAACGCACCCGGCTACGATCTGGCGCTCTCAGTTGACGTGAAGTATTGCGCGGCTTATATCGGATGCGATACGCTAACGGTATTGTTTTACGAATGGTGAACATGGAAACAGTTCTTGTTCTATTCATGTCTTCATGTGAACAGCTGTTCAGATGTTGGGTTGGTGGCAGGAGAACGGCGAGTGACGGGGTTGGCAGTTGTGACAGGACGGCGATGAGGACGAATTTGAGGCCGACCGCCTGGGCAGGGCGCGCAATCCGGGGTCGCGCCGATGGATGCTGAGGTCCGGGCGGTCGAGGAGGAGCTGACCGGCTGGCGGCGCCCGGTCGGCCGCGCGAGCCTCGCCGAGGTCTATCGCAGCGTGCCGATCCGCGCCGGCTGGGGCCCGCTGCGCAAGCTGCTCGCGTTCGCCGGGCCCGGCTACCTGGTCGCGGTCGGCTACATGGACCCCGGCAACTGGGCGACCTCGCTCGCCGGCGGTTCGGGGTTCGGCTACACGCTGCTGTCGGTGGTCGTGCTGTCGAGCCTGATGGCGATGCTGCTGCAGGCGCTGAGCCTCAAGCTCGGCATCGCCACCGGGCGCGATCTCGCCCAGGCCTGCCGCGACCACTACAGCCGGCCGGCCGGGATCGCGCTCTGGTTCTTATGCGAGATCGCGATCGTGGCCTGCGATCTCGCCGAGGTCATCGGCACGGCGATCGCCCTCAATCTCCTGTTCGGCCTGCCGCTGCTGGTGGGCGTCGTTCTGACCGCCGCCGACGTGCTCCTGATCCTGGTCCTGCAGGCGCGCGGCTTCCGCTGGCTCGAGGCGTTCATCATCGCCCTGGTCGCGGTCATTTTCCTGTGCTTCGCCTTCGAGATGGTGGCGTCGGCGCCGGCGTTGAGCGGTGTGCTCGGCGGTCTCCTGCCGAGCCCGGAGATCGTGACCAACCCTGCGATGCTGTACATCGCGATCGGCATCCTCGGCGCCACGGTCATGCCGCACAACCTGTACCTGCACTCGGCGATCGTGCAGACCCGGAGCTATGGTCTGACCGAGCCCGTCAAGCGCGAGGCGATCCGGCTCGCGACCATCGACAGCACGCTGGCGCTGGCCATCGCCCTCCTGATCAACAGCGCGATCCTGATCCTCGCCGCCGCGGCCTTCCACGAGGCCGGCCGCGCCGACGTCGCCGAGATCCAGGACGCCTATCACCTGCTCGCGCCGCTGCTGGGCGTGCCGCTCGCCAGCACGGTGTTCGCCATCGCCCTGCTCGCGTCGGGGCAGAACTCGACCATCACGGCCACGCTCGCCGGCCAGATCGTCATGGAGGGCTTCCTCGACATCCGCCTGCCGCCCTGGCTGCGGCGCCTCGCGACGCGGCTGCTCGCGATCGTGCCCGCGATTGTGGTGACCGCGCTCTATGGCACCAGCGGGACCGCGCAGCTCCTGATCCTGAGCCAGGTGATCCTGTCGTTGCAGCTGCCGTTCGCGGTCGTGCCGCTGGTCCAGTTCACCAGCGACCGGACCAAGATGGGCGCGTTCGTAAGCCGCCGCTCGACGGCCGTGATCGCCTGGGTCGTGGCGACCCTGATCATCGCGCTCAACATCAAGCTCCTGTTCGATGTCGCCGTGGGCCTCGTCGGCTAGAGCCGGCCATGCCGGGCGTTCGGGGGCGGCGCGCCCCGCGAGGGTGAAGACGGCGCCCGACCGCCATCAGTCGACCAGGGCGGCCGCGGCCGCCCGGTCGTAGCCCTCGCTGCTCCTGAGCAATTGCCGGGAATAGGGCTGGCTGAGCGCGCCGGTCCGGAGTGCTGTGGTCGGCACCTGCTCGAGGATCCGGCCGGCCTGCATGATCGCAACCTCCTGGCACATGTGCGCGATCACCGCGAGATTGTGGGACACGAACAGATAGGTGAGCCCACGTTCCTCCCTGAGCGCCGCGAGCAGGTTGAGAATCTCGGCCTGGACCGAGACGTCGAGCGAGGAGGTCGGCTCGTCCAGCAGCAAAACCTTGGGCTCCAGCATCAGCGCCCGCGCGATCGCGACCCGCTGCCGCTGGCCGCCCGAGAGCTGATGCGGGAACCGATACCGGAACGCGGAGCCCGAGCCCGACCGCCTGCAACGCCCGCTCGACCCGCGCCCCGGCCTCGCCCAGGCCATGGATCGCGACCGGCTCGGCCAGCGTCCGGTCGACCGTATGGCGCGGATGCAGCGACCCGTACGGGTCCTGGAACACCATCTGGACCTTGCGGCAGAAGCTCCGGCTGCGCCGCTCCCCCTGCGCCTCGCCATCGACCACGATCCGCCCCTGCCAGCCGCGCAGGAGGCCTGCGATCGCCTTCAAGACCGTTGTTTTCCCTGACCCCGAATTCGCCGACCAGGCCGAACGCCGCGCCTTCGCCGACCCGGAACGACACATCGTCCGCAGCGGTAAAGCCGCCGAAGCGGACCCCGAGGTTCTCGATCTCGATCATGGGAACCGCGCTGACCTCCCGGTCCAGCAAGACGGCAAGCCCGCCCGCCGGTCAAGCGCTGCGGCGCTTCCCGGGTAGATCGTCATGCATCGCTTTGGTGATCAGGGAGACGTCCTCGCCCGGGACGTCGTTCGCGCATGGCAAATCGGGCTGCGCGATGGTCGTCCCAGGATGGTTCTCGCCAGGGTAGGTGGCGGCCGGGCTCTCGTTGCGCGGCCAGAGCTCTGCGGCCCCCGGCTGCGCTAGGCGCGGGCGCGGAGCGGGCCGTCCAGCCAGGCCGGATCGCGCGCGAGCACCGGCAGCGGGCCCGGCGGGCGGTCGACGTGGGGCAGCGCTGCGAGCAGGCCCCGGGTGTAGGGGTGCTGCGCCAGGTGCAGCTCGCTCGCCCGGCAGGTCTCGACCACCCGGCCGGCGTACATGATCAGCACCCGGTCGCAGAACGAGGCGACCAGGTTGAGATCGTGGCTGATGAAGATCAGGCCGAGGCCGCGCTGGCTGACCAGATCGTCCAGGATCGCCAGCACCTGCATCTGCACGGTCACGTCCAGCGCCGAGGTCGGCTCGTCGGCGATCAGGATGTCCGGGTCGGCGACCAGCATCATCGCGATCATGACCCTTTGGCCCATGCCGCCCGAGACCTCGTGCGGGTAGCACTCGTAGACCCGCTCCGGGTCGCGGATCTTGACCGCGGTCAGCATCGCGAGCGCGCGCCGCCTGGCCTCGGCGCGCGAGCTTCGGCTGTGGGCGCGATAGGCCTCGCGGATCTGCCTGCCGACGGTCATCACCGGGTTGAGCGAGAACTTCGGGTCCTGCATGACCATGGTGATCCGCTGGCCGCGCACCGCGCGCAGCGTCGCGTCGTCGGCGGACAACAGGTGGATGCCATCGAAGATCAGCCGCTCCGCGGTGACCACGCCGGGTGCGGGCACCAGGCGCAGGATCGCGCGCCCGACGGTCGACTTGCCGGAGCCCGACTCGCCGACGATGCCGAGCTTCTCGCGCCCGAGGGTGAACGACACCCCGCGCACCGCCTCGATCACCCGCGCGGGCGTCGGGTAGCGCACCCAGAGGTTCTGCACGATCAGCCGGGCCGACATGGGCCCGAGCTTAGCCGCGCCGGGCGGCCCCCCGCTAGAGCCTCTCGGCGCGGCCGTGGCGGCGCCCGGGGCTCACCTCAGGAGCCGTGATCCGCGCCGCCCGGGGCGCCGATTGCTGCCTCCGAGCCGGAAGGGGTGCCGTCGGGTCGCCCCTGGCCCGTGAGCGCGGTTCCGGCCGGAGGAGTTGTCGCCTGCTCGCCCCAGGGGACGGTCAGATCGCGCCGTTGCGCGTCGAGCGCGGCCAGACCCAGCACGAACACCACGACCACCGCCGCGGCGGCGAGCGCCAGGAGCGAGATCCCGCGGCGGCGTCGACCGGCGACGGGGACCCGCCTCGGCGACCGGGCGAGAGCGGCCGGCTGGCCCGCCATCCCGTCGGGCGGGTTGGACGCGTACGCGTCGGCCACCATGGTCGGCCGCAGGCGCCGGGGCGCCCCGGCGGCGCCTTCGGCCGGCGAGGCGGTCCGGCGGGTGACCCGCCAGCCCGGCGCGCCCGCGACCGGCCCAGACCCGAGCGGCTCAGCCCCGAGCGGCTCAGGCCCGAGCGGCCGACCCTCGCCTGGGGACCGCGACGCCGTCGATGGCGGCGCCGCGCGCACGCCGACCGCGCGCGGTCGTCGCCGGCGATCATCGGTGCCTCGCAAGAGCTCGTCCTCCATCGTGACGCGGCCCGACCACGGCCATGGCGATTCGCGTCCGTGACCTTCTAAGTGAGGTCGACGGCCGCCCGGTCAACCCGGTGGCTGTCGCTGCGGGGCCGCGCAGTGTGTCGCACCAGCCGCACCGTGGCGATTGGGCCACGGTCCGGTATGCGCCGGCAGGCAGCCAAATCGGGGGCCCGGCGGCGCCCCGAGGGACGGTTCGCGACGACACCTGCCCGCGCCGGTCGCCGGGCGCGGGCGGCGCCCGTCCACACAAGCCATGGTCGAGCTTGCGGGCCAGGCGGCAGCCGGTCGGATGGCCGGCCGCGCGGGCGAAGCGCGCGGGGTGGGCTTCGATTTCCGGGCGCGTCGGTCTCGGGCCCAAAGGCAACCCGGCCTGCGCTGCCCGAGGATTACCTGGAACTCTCGGCCCGCTTCGGTTAGATCCCGAGGCAGCAGCAGCGAGGGCGGCTCATGGCTCAGCAGGCGGCCCGTCATCCGGGGCGGCCGACCGGTCCGACCGCAGCGGTCGCGGCGCCACCGGCGCCGGGCGACCAGCATGCGTGGCTTGCGGCCTTGGTCGAGTTGTCCTTCGATGCGATCCTGAGCAAGAACCTCGATGGCACGATCAGCAGCTGGAACGCCGCCGCCGAGCGGATGTACGGCTATCCGGCCGGCGAGGTGATCGGCCGCTCGATCGAGCTCATCATACCGCCCGACCGGCTCGACGAGCTGCGCACGATGGACGCGCAGCTGGCGCGCGGCGAGCGCGTCCTGCCGTTCGAGACGGTGCGTCTGACCCGGGACGGCCGGCTGATCGACGTCCAGCTGACCATGTCGCCGATCCTCGACCCGCGGGGCGCGGTGGTCGGCGCCTCCGGCATCGGCCGCGACATCACCGAGCGACGGCGCACCGAGCAGCGGCAGCGGCGACTGATCGAGGAGCTCAATCACCGGGTCAAGAACACGCTCGCGATCACCCAGTCCCTGGCGACCCAGACCCTGCACCACAGCCCGTCCCCGAACCATTTCGCGGCCGCCTTCCGGGGCCGGCTGGCAGCGCTGGCGCAGGCGCACACGCTGCTCGCCGAGGCCGGCTGGGAGGGCGTGAGGCTGCACGAGCTGCTCCGGGTCCAGCTCGCGCCGTACCGCAGGGCGGAGAGCGGCGATGTGACGATCCGGGGCGAGGACGTGGCGCTCGAGCCGAACGCCGCGCTTGCCCTCGGCCTCGCCGTGCACGAGCTGACCACCAACGCCGCCACCTACGGGGCGCTCGCCAGCCCCCCGGGACGGATCGACATCCGGACCAAGATCCTGACCGATGACGGCGGCCGGCGCCTGGTTCTGACCTGGCGCGAGCAGGGCGGGCCGCCGGTCCAGGAGGCGCGCCGGTCCGGCCTCGGTGAGATCATGATCGGGCGCGGCCTGGCTTACCAGCTCAAGGGCACCGTGGCGCTCGAGTTCCGGCGCGCAGGGGTGCGCTGCAGGATCGAGCTGCCGCTCGCCGATCCGGCGCTGCCGCCGCCCGTCGACGGCGGGTTGGGCGAGTCCGGCCCTTGACCGAGGCGGCCGAGCTGCAGGGGCTCCAGGTGCTCGTCATCGAGGACGAGTTTCTGGTCGCGATGGACCTCGAGCTCATGCTGCGGGAGCTTGGCTGCGAGGTGGTCGGGCCGATCGGCGACCTCGAAACCGCGCTGCGCGCCGCCAGGGAGCAGACCCTGGACCTGGCGCTGCTCGACATCAACATCGGCGGCCAGCCGGTGACCGCGGTCGCGGATGCGCTCGCCGCGCGCGCCGTGCCGTTCGCGCTCTGCACCGGGTACCGGCACGACCAGCTGTCCGGCCGCTATCCGGCGGCGCCCAAGCTGATGAAGCCGTTCCAGATCGGCGAGCTGGGCAACGCGCTGCGCGCAGCCAGGGCCGCGGCCGGGCCCGCATTCACCCCTACCGCGGCGTCGCCTGCTTCGGGTCCAGGACGTCGCGCAGGCCATCGCCCAAAAGGTTGAAGCCGAGCGACACGATGAAGATCGCGATCCCGGGCATGGTCGCGACCCACCATTGATCGAGCAGGTACTGGCGGCCCGACGAGATCATGGCACCCCATTCGGGCAAGGGCGGCTGGGCGCCAAGGCCGAGAAAGCCGAGACCGGCCGCGGTCAGGATGATGCCGGCCATGTCGAGGGTCAGGCGCACGATCAGGGACGACAGGCAGAGCGGCATGACGTGGCCCCAGATGATCCGCAGGCTGGAGGCGCCCTGCAGGCGGATCGCGGCGATGAAGTCGGAGTTGCGCACGGTCAGGGTCTCGGCGCGGGCGATCCGGGCGTAGGGCGGCCAGGCGGTGATCGCGATCGCGGTGATCGCGTTGCCGATTCCGGGGCCGAGGGCGGCGACGAAGGCGAGCGCCAGGATCAGGCGCGGGAAGGCGAGGAAGACATCGGTGATGCGCATCAGCACCGTGTCGAGCCAGCCGCCGACGTAGCCCGCGACCGTGCCGACCAGGAGGCCGACCGGCCCCACCATGATCACCACCAGGCCCACGATGTAGAGGGTCAGGCGGGCGCCGTAGAGGACCCGCGAGTAGATGTCGCGGCCGAGCTCGTCGGTGCCGAGCCAGTGGGCGGCCGACGGCGGCTGCAGGCGGTTGGCCAGGGCCTGCTGGATCGGGGAGCCGGTCGCGAGCCAGGGAGCGAGCGCGGCGACCAGCAGCAGGCTCAGGACGATTCCGAGGCCGACCATGGCGAGCGGATTGCGGGCGAAGGCGCGCCACGCGAGATAGGCCCGCCCGAGCCGCGCCTGGAGCGCCGAGGCTGGCGTGTCCGACAGCAGCCAGACGCGAGCCCCTATGCGCTTGACCAGAATGAGGGCCATCGCGGGCGATCGGCTGCCGCTTACGCCTTCGGAACCTCGCCACGCACCGCGAAGGCGCGGGCGGTCAGCGCGATCCGGCCGCTGGCGTCGACCGGCAGGGTGGACCGCAGCCGGTCGCGCAGCGCCGTCCGGTGCGTCTCCGTCAGGCTTATGCAATAACCGGGCGCCGGCCCCTGACCACCGAGGAACGGCGACCAATAGTCGTCGAAGTCGGCGAACACGGTCGGCACGTCGATCGCGGTCGTCGTGACCGCCTCCAGCCCCGCAGCGGTCAACAGCTCTGCGAGCGGCCCGGGTCGACAGATCGGAAAGCGCACGCCCTCGTCCAGCGCCTGCGCAGCCGGGTCGAGGGCGACCGCAGCGTCCCAGAAATAGCGCATGAGCTGCATCTTCCCGGCGTAGTCCCAGACGTAGACGGCGACCGTGCCGCCCGGCCTGACCACGCGACGCATCTCGCCGACCGCCCGCGCCGGCGCCGGCACGAAGTTGAGCACCAACCCGGAGACCGCGACGTCGACCGCGGTGTCGGCGAGCGGCAGAGCCTCTGCATTGCCGGGCTCGAAGCGGGCGCGAAGGTCATCCTGGAGGGCGCGCGCCACGGCGAGGAAGCCGTCGGACGGATCGACGCCGATCACGGCCTTGGGGTCGGCGGCGGCCAGGATGCTGGCACTCAGCGCACCGGTGCCGCAGCCGACATCGAGCCAGTCAAGGCCGGCCGGCTGGTCGAGCCAGGCGAGCAGGTCGTCCGCCACCAGCCGGCTCCAGCGGCCAACGTAGCGCTCGTAGGGATCGCCTGCCGCCCAGGTGTCGATGCTCATCTCAGTCCAGCCTGGGAAGCGCGATCCTCATCGTCCGAGCCGGTCGCACCATCCTCGCGCGAATGATCGAGGTCAGCCAGGACCTCCTCCAGACTCATCACGCCGTCAGGCGGTGCGGGCGGCGGCGCTTCGGGCGGCAAGGCCGCAGGCGTGATCCAGCCCTCACGGACGGCCTGGGCGAGCGGCGCGTCCGACACCGGGTCCGCCCGCGGCGGGCGTTGGCGGGCCAAGCTCCGTTCACAATCAGACATTTGCCGGCAGGCCTCCCTCAAGCTCTTCAACGCGCGCGAGGATCGAGCACCCGGTAGAGCAGATCCGAGAGTAGATTGAGCCCGATGAACACCGTGCCGACCACGATCGTGCCGCCGAGCACGGCGTTCATGTCGGCGTTCAGCAGCGAGTTGGTGATGTAGAAGCCGAGCCCCGGCCAGGCGAACACGGTCTCGGTCAGGACCGAGCCCTCGAGCAGGTTGGCATAAGAGAGCGCGATCACGGTGACCAGCGGCACGGCGGTGTTGCCGAGCGCGTGGCGCCAGATCACGCGCGCCTCGGACAGGCCCTTGACGCGCGCGGTCGTGATGTACTCCTGGCCGAGCTGCTCGATCATGAAGCTCCGGGTCATGCGCGCGACGTAGGCGAGCGCGTAGTAGCCGAGCAGCGAGGCCGGCAGGAGCAGGTGCGACAGCGCGTTCCGGAACACGTCCCATTCGCCGGCGAGCGCGGAGTCGAGAAGGATCACGCCGGTCACCGGCTCGACCAGGCCGTCGTAGAACACGTCCAGGCGGCCCGGGCCCGCGACCCAGTCGAGCTTGGCGTAGAACACCAGGAGGCCCACCAGGCCGAGCCAGAAGATCGGCACCGAATAGCCGACCAGGCCGATCAGCCGGATCGCGTGGTCGACAAAGCGGCCCTGCCAGACCGCCGCGGCGATGCCCATGGGCACGCCCAGGAGCACGCCCAGGAGGGTCGCGAGGGTCGCAAGCTCCAGGGTCGCCGGAAACACCCGCCGGATGTCGGCGAGCACCGGATTGGCGGTCAGCACCGACTTGCCGAAATCGCCGCGCAGGACGGCGCCGACGTAGATCAGGAACTGCTCCCACAGCGGCTTGTCGAGGCCGAGCTGGATCTTGACCTGCTCATAGACGTCCTGGGGCGCCCGATCGCCGACCGCGGCCAGCACCGGGTCGATCGGCACCACCCGGCCGATCAGGAAGGTCACCAGCAGCAGGCCGAGGAAGGTGCAGGCGAGCGTCAGGACCAGCTTCAGTCCTGTCGCCAGCGGGCGCCTGGTCATCGGCCAAGGTCCGGCATCACGTCCTGCGGCGCGGGCGCGCCCTACCCTTGCGAGGCTGGCTCGCTCTCTCTGGGGCGCCGGCTGGGGGGCCGGCTGGCAAAAGCCCGGTTCGACGCGGTTGTATCAGCGCCCGATCGAGTTCGCCAAGCCGCTCGTGCCCGCGCTCGCGGACCGGCAGCGCCGGCACCGGCCGGCCCCCGGGTCGGGGATCGGGCCGGGCAGACCCGAGCCGGTGGCCCTGAGGCGGTGCGGCTGCCGGATGACCCTCAGTTGACCCCATCTCCGGCAGCTCGCAACCCCGGCGGACGCCTGCCGCAGCTGGCCTGCGCGCGCCGGGCAGGGTCCCGCGACCGCGCTCGAATTTCGCGCCTGCAGCGGATTTTTCATGTGGTGATCACTGCGCTTCGTGCCTAGAATGATTCTCATCCGTGCGGCGCGCGGGCGGAGCGCGTCCTTGTGCACAGGGAGGACAGTCCGATCATGGTTAAGGTCAACGTCAACGGGGTCGACCACGAGTACGACGGCGACCCCAACATGCCCCTGCTCTGGTTCGTCCGCGACGAACTCGGGCTCCCGGGCACCAAATACGGCTGCGGCGCCGGCTTGTGCGGCGCCTGCACGGTCCATCTCGGCGGCGAGGCCGTGCGCTCCTGCATGACCACGCTGGCCGACGCCGACGGCAAGCAGGTCGTCACCATCGAAGGTCTGAGCCCCGATGGCAACCATCCGGTCCAGGTCGCGTGGCGCGAGCTGAGCGTGCCGCAATGTGGCTTCTGCCAGGCCGGCCAGATCATGCAGGCGTCGGGCCTGCTCGCCAGCAATAAGACGCCGTCGGACGCCGACATCCTCGAGGCGATGGCCGGTAACATCTGCCGATGCGGGTGCTACCAGCGGATCGTCGGGGCCGTGCGTCAAGCGGCTACGGGAGCGTGATCCGATGCTGCAATACCTGAACCAGTTCGCGCCCGCAGCCGCACCGGTTGCCGAGCGCGTCTTGATCGAGAACGTCAGCCGGCGGACCTTCCTCAAGGGCACCGTGTCGGGGGTCGGCTTCGTCGTCGCCATGCAGCTCGTGCCGTTCAAGAGCGCGCTGGCCTTCGAGCCCTATCACACCGGCGGTCTCGACATGCCGAACGGCATCGTGACCGATCCGCATGTGTTCGTCTCGATCGCCCCGGACGGCACCGTGACCCTGGTCGCCCACCGCTCCGAGATGGGCACCGGCTCGCGCACCAGCGTGCCGATGGTGCTCGCCGACGAGATGGAGGCCGACTGGACCCGGGTGAAGATCGTCCAGGCGCCCGGCGACGAGCCCAAGTACGGCAACCAGGACACCGACGGCTCGCGCAGCATGCGCCACCACATCCAGCCGATGCGCCAGATGGGCGCCGCGGTGCGGCAGATGCTCGAGCAGGCGGCGGCCAATCAGTGGGGTGTCGATCGGGGGCTCTGCAAGGGCCAGAACCACGAAGTCGTCCTGCTGGAGAAGACGGGCCAAGGCATGGCCGCGACCGGCAAGCGGCTCGGCTACGGCGAGCTGGCCGAGGCCGCGATGGCGTTGCCGGTGCCGAAGTTCGAGGACCTGACCTTCAAGGACGAGGGCGAGTTCCGCTACATCGGTAAGGGTGAGGTGCAGATCTACGATCTGCACGACATCACCACCGGCAAGGCGGTCTACGCCGCCGACGTCTCGCTGCCGGGGCAGCTGTACGCGGTGGTCGCCCACCCGCCGGTGGTCGGGGGCAAGGTCAAGTCGGTCGACGACGCGGACGCCCTCAAGGTGCCGGGGGTCGTCAAGATCGTCCAGATCCCGGGCAGCATCCCGCCGGCGAAGTTCGCGCCGCTCGGCGGCGTCGGGGTCATCGCCAAGAACACCTGGGCGGCCATCCAGGCCCGCGACGCGCTCAAGATCGAATGGGACGACGGTCCGCACGCGGTCTACACCACCGAGCAGTACCACAAGGACATGTCGGCGACCGCGGCCCAGCCCGGTAAGGTGATCCGCAACCAGGGCGACGTCGATGCCGCCTTCGCGAAAGCGGCCAAGACGTTCACCCAGGAGTACTATCAGCCGCACATGGCCCATGTGGCCATGGAGCCGCCGGCGGCCCTGGTCAACGTCAGCGCCGACAAGTGCGACATCTGGGCGTGCGTCCAGAGCCCCTGGGGCACGCGCAACGATGTCGCCACCCTGCTCGGCATGCCGGTCGAGAAGGTGACGGTCAACGTCACCCTGCTGGGCGGCGGCTTCGGCCGTAAGTCGCAGTGCGACTTCGTGCAGGAGGCGGCGATCCTGTCCAAGGCGGTCGGCGCGCCGGTGCGGGTGCAGTGGACCCGTGAGGACGACATCCAGCACGGCTTCTACCACACCACCTCGGTGGAGCGGATCGAGGCGGCGGTCGACAGCAAGGGCAAGGTCACCGGCTGGCGCCATCGCACCGTCGCGCCCTCGATCATCTCGACCTTCAAGGCGGACGACGGCTACCAGTTCCCGATCGAGTACGGCATGGGCTTCGCCGATATGCCGTTCGAGATCCCGAACGTGCGCTGCGAGAACGGCAAGGCGATGGCGCACACCCGGATCGGCTGGTTCCGCTCGGTCTCGAACGTCCCGCGGGCGTTCGCGATCCAGTCGTTCGCGGCGGAGCTCGCCCATGAGCTCGGCAAGGATCAGAAGGAGTTCCTGCTCGAGCTGATCGGGTCGGCGCGGATCATCGACCCCAAGGCCGCCGGCATGCCCGACGACCTGTGGAACTACGGCGAGCAGTACGATGTCTACCCGATCGACACCGGCCGGCTGCGCAACGTCGTCGAGGTTGCCGCGCAGGCCGGCGGCTGGGGCAAGAAGCTGCCCAAGGGCGAGGGGCTCGGCATCGCCGTGCACCGCAGCTTCGTGAGCTACATCGCGACCTGCGTGCATTGCAAGGTCGACAAGGACGGCAACGTCCGCGTGCCCGAGGTGCACACCGCGATCGACTGCGGCTTCCCCGCCAATCCGGAGCGGATCCGCTCGCAGATCGAAGGCGCGGCCGTGATGGGCATGACGATCGCGATGAAGAGCGCGATCACCTACGACAAGGGGCGGGTGCAGCAGAGCAACTACAACGACTACGACGTCGTGCGCTGCGACAACTTCCCCGAGCTGGTCACGACCCACATCATCCCGCATCCGTTCTCGGTGCATGCGTCGGGTGTCGGCGAGCCGGGCGTGCCGCCCTTCGCGCCGGCCCTCTACAACGCGATCTTCAACGCCACCGGCAAGCGCATCCGCGCGCTGCCGCTCGGCGATCAGCTGACCAAGGCCTGATCAGCCTCTCCTACTGTCATGCGGCGGGGCCGACCCTCGGGTCGGCCCCTTTTTTTTGCCCTCGCCATCCCGACGCGAACGCGCGGAGCGCAATGCTCTGCCCGGAAGCCGGTGAGCTTTTGTGGGATGTGGTCGCGGACGATCTGCCCAGATTTAAGACCGCCTCACGGCTAGCTGCACAAAAATTATGCAGACCCGGCGCCGGCGCCACGCGCCCAAGGATCTCACATCCCTGGCACGAAAATTGAAGGAAGGTGGCGACGCGGCGGCGCCAGGCGGCCGCGAGTTTGACACTGGCCAGGTCCCAACCAAACCGAGAGGGGCGAGGATGACAGTCGGCATGGCGATCGTCGAACCTGCGAGGTCGGAGCCAGTTCACCCAGCGCCGAACCGTCAGGCCGGCAGGACCGGGGGCGACCGGACGGGCGCGACCGGCGGGTATGGCATTTAGGGGAGAGGTGACGATGTCCGTAGGATCGATGGCGGGCCGGCTCGGGCGGTCGCTCCGAGCCGCCCAGGGGCTGGCTCTGTGCCTGGTCGGCGGCCTGGCTGCGCTGCTGGCCTCGAGTTCCGGCGCGCTCGCGCAGGACCAGCCGGCATTGAATTCCGGCGACACCGCCTGGATGCTGTCGTCGACGGCGCTGGTGCTGATGATGACCGTGCCGGGCGTGGCGATGTTCTATGGCGGTATGGTGCGCCGCAAGAACGTGCTCACGATGTGCATGCAGGTGTTCGCGACCTGCTGCCTGACGACCGTGATCTGGATGGTCTTCACCTACAGCCTCGCGTTCGCCGGCGAGGGCCCCTATCTGGGCGACCTGTCGCGGGTGTTTCTCCGGGGTATGACCAAGAACGGGACCAACCCGCTGGCGCCCACGATCCCGGAAAGCGTGTACATGAGCTTCCAGATGACCTTCGCGATCATCACGCCTGCGCTGATCACCGGGGCGTTCGCGGATCGCATGAAATTCTCCGCCATGCTCTGGTTCATGAGCCTCTGGGGCATCGTCGTCTACGCGCCGATCGCGCACTGGGTCTGGGGCACGGGCGGCTGGGTCGGCGGCCTGGGCGCGCTCGACTTCGCCGGCGGCACGGTGGTCCACATCAACTCCGGCGTCGCCGGCCTGGTCGCCGCTCTGGTGCTCGGCAAGCGGATCGGCTACGGCAGCGAGAACATGGCGCCGCACAATCTGACGCTGACCACGATCGGCGCGTCGCTGCTCTGGGTCGGCTGGTTCGGCTTCAACGCCGGCTCCGCGGTCGCTGCCGACGGCCGCGCCGGCATGGCGATGGCGGTGACCCAGATCGCGACCGCGACCGCGGCGCTCGCCTGGATGTTCGCCGAGTGGCCGACCCACGGCAAGCCGAGCGTGCTCGGCATCCTGTCCGGGGCGGTCGCCGGCCTGGTCGCGATCACCCCGGCGTCGGGCTTCGTCGGGCCGGTCGGGGCGCTGGTCATCGGCATCGCGGCCGGAGTCATCTGCTTCTGGGCCTCGACCAGCCTCAAGCGCTCGCTCGGCTACGACGACGCGCTCGACGCCTTCGGCATCCACGGCGTCGGCGGCATCGTCGGGGCGCTGCTGACCGGGGTGTTCGCGGTCCAGGCGATCGGTGACCACCCGGGGCTGCTCGAGGGCAATCCCGGCCAGGTCCTGATCCAGCTCTACGGCGTGCTCTCGACCGTGGTCTGGAGCGGCGTCATGTCGTTCATCCTGCTCAAGGCAATCGACGTGACGATCGGGCTCCGGGTCAGCCCCGAGGTCGAGCGGGACAGCCTGGATCTTCAGCTCCACGGCGAAACGGTGCCCTAAAGTCGACGGGCGGACCGGCCGCACGGCCGGGGCTCGGGGGGCATCGCCCTCCGGGCCCTTCGCCGTTGACAGCAGGGCAGGGTGACGAGGGGGCGGCGCGCGGCCGCCCGCTTGGCCACCCTTCCTTCGGTTCAGGCGCTCGCCGCCTCGGCGTGGGCGGCTTCCCAGGCGAGCAGCGCGCGGCGGCGAACCTGGCCCCAGCGATAGTCGCCGAGCGCCCCGGTCGCCCGGATCACCCGGTGGCAGGGCACGATGTAGCCGAGCGGATTGTGGGCGAGCGCATTGCCGACCGCCCGCACCGCCCGCGGCTCGCCGATCGCGTTCGCGAGGTCGAGATAGGAGACCACCCGGCCGGGCGGCACCCGCAACAAGGCCGACCAGACCTTGACCTGAAAGTTGGTGCCGCGCAGCAGGAGCCGGGCGGAGGCATCGCCGGCACCCTCGAACAGCCGCTCGGTCACCGCCCTGGTCGCCGACCGGTCCTCGACCAGACGGCTGAGCGGCCAGGCCGCGCGGGCGTCCTCGATCGCGGCCTGCGGATCGCGGTCGACGAAGCTCAGCCCGGCGATGCCGCGCTCGGTCAGCAGGAGCAGCGCGTCGCCGAACGGCGTCCCCTGAATGCCGTAGCGGATGACCAGCCCGGCGCCCTGCTGCTTGTACTCGCCGGGCGTCATGGCCTCGTAGCTGACGAACAGGTCGTGCAGCCGGGACGGCCCCGACAGGCCGACCTCGTAGGTCGCATCGAGCACGCTCTCGCCCGCCTGCAGCGCCGCCTTGGCATGCCCGACCGTGAGCAGGCCGAGGAAGCGCTTGGGGCTGATCCCGGCCCAGCGGGTGAACAGGCGCTGGGCATGGAACGGGCTGAGCCCGATCTCGCCGGCCACGTCCTCGAGGCTCGGCTGGTCGACGACATGGGCGTCGAGATACTGGATCGCGCGTGCGATCCGCCGATAGTCCTGCGCCACCTCGAGGCCACCCATGGCCCCGTTCACCGCCAGCTCTGCCATGATTGGCTCCCCTCGTCCCAGAATGGCCGGTCGGCCTCGCGCAGCGCGTCGACGCGCGAGATGCCGATGTCCTTGAGCATGCTGTCGTCCAGGCGCAGCAGCGCCCGGCGCTGGCGGGCCAGCTCCTGCCAGCGCAGCAGGGTCGTGACCGCCCGCTCCGCCTGCCGTGCCAGCTGCTGGACGAAGCTGCGCCGCCGCCGCCCGCGGTGCGTTCGGCCCGTGACCACAAGACGCAGGTCGGTCGACATCGAAGGTCTCCTCTTGCCTTGTCCACAGAAGCTAGGCGCCGGCAGGCGCCGAACCCACCCGATTCTTGCGCAAGGCATGGCGCATGTCCGGCTCTCGCCCTGCTCGCCTTTCGTGAGCTACAGTTGCGCAGGGCGGAAGGGGCTCGGGACGCCGGGGAGCATCGCCGGCGGATCGTGCCGGCCCTCGGCGGGATCGCGCTCCAGCTCGGGTTCCGAGGGCGAGACCGGGCGAGGAGCGCCCAAGGGCGGAGAACCGACATGGCTCGAGCCGACGATCTTCACCGCTTGCCCGCGGACCTGCCGCGGCCCGTGGACGACGGCGCCTGCCGGCATCTCGCCGGCGCCAGGCTGCCCGCGCTGGCCCTGCCGGCGACCACCGGCGCCAGCATCGACCTCTCGAGCCTGCCGGGCCGCCTCGTCCTCTATTGCTTCCCGCGCGCGGGCCAACCGGACGCGCCGAGCCCGCGGGCTGGGACCAGATCCCGGGTGCGCGCGGCTGCACGCCGCAGTCGCTCGCCTTTCGCACGCAGCATGAGGCGATCCGGGCGCTGGATGCTTCGCTGTTCGGGCTCAGCACCCAGTCACCGGCCGCCCAGGCCGAGATCGCGGCCCGGCTCAAGCTACCCTTCCCGCTGCTCAGCGACTCCGGGCTCGCCTTCGCGCGCGCCTTGCGACTCCCGAGCTTCGAGGTCGAAGGCCAGACCCTGATCCGGCGCCTCACCCTGATCGCGACCGACGGCACGATCGAGCAGGTCTTCTATCCGGTGTTCCCGCCCGACGCGAACGCGGCCGAGGTGGTTGCCTGGCTGCAGGCCCACCAACGCTGACCACCCGCCTGAACGAGCGACCGCCCGAGTCACCATCAAGCTTGCCCGCCAGCTCCTGCCTCGCGGCGCCGCCGACCCAACCCTCCAATCAGGTCAAGGCAGGGTCAGATCGAAGCCGCCATTGAAGAGGTAGGATTTGGCCAGCGTTCTTGACCGACTTGTACCAGCCGGTGCCTTTGGCGCCGTCATATTGGCCCGAACCGCCGAGCACCGTGTATTTGCCGTCGGTCACCCCGTCCGCACCCGTCGCATCGTCGAACCGGGCGGTGATCGACGAGCCGTCCTCGAACGTATAGGTGCTGTAGCCGATATACTGCGACCCTGCCTTCGTCTCTTCGAAGCTGAACACGAAGTACTTCGCAGCGATTCGGCCGTCGTCAAAGGTGGCAGTGCCGTATTGACTGCCGGCGCCAAGTCGATGGCTGTCGGCATCGGGGGCGTCGACCACCTTCATTGCCGCGTCATCGTGAACCACCAGGCGGAACTTGAGGCTTTGCTCGCTCGCCTGCGCATTTGTCAGCGCCATGCCGGCCAGGAACGCCGAGCAGATGGCAATTTTTCGACTGTCGAGCATGATTGTCCCCTCCAAATGTAAATGAACGCCCGACCGTAGCCAACGCCCGGGTAGCGGGCAAGGCATTTATAATGACACCGCAACCTTCACGCCCCGCGCTCGACCAGCGCGCAGCGGTTGTCGGCTGGTCGGGGCGCGCGCATGATGGTCGGACGGGGCAAGGGACACCGGCACCGGCGATCGGTGGAGAGGATGATGGAGCGGACGATGGATCTGGAGCTTGACGGCAAGGTGGCGCTGATCACGGGCGGCAGCGACGGGCTCGGGCGCGCGACTGCGGCGAGGCTTGCGGCCGCCGGGGCCAGGGTTGCGATCTGCGCCCGCCGCGCGCCGCATCTGGAGCAGGCGGCGGCGGAGCTGCGCCAGGCGACCGGGGGCGACGTGCAGGGCATCGTCGCCGACGTCAGCCGGGCCGAGGACTGCCAGCGCTTCGTCGACGAGGCGGTGCGCGCCTTCGGCGGCGTCGACATCCTGGTCAACAACGCCGGCACCTCGGCCGCGCGCGGGCTCGAGGAGGTCGACGACGACGCCTGGTATGCCGACATCGATCTGAAGCTGATGGCCGCGGTCCGGCTCTGCCGGGCGGTGGTGCCGATCATGCGCGCGCGCGGCGGCGGCGCGATCGTCAATGCCACGATCGTCGGCGGCAAGGCGCCGCCCGCGCGCGGCCTGCCGACCTCGGTCACGCGCGCGGCCGGGATCAACCTCACCAAGTCGCTCGCCAACGAGTACGCGGCCGCCAACATCCGCGTGAACACGATCTGCATCGGCCTGATCAAGAGCGCGCAGTGGCAGCGCCGGGCGGGCAACCGGCCGGTCGCCGAGCTCTACGCCGAGATGGGCAAGCGGGTGCCGCTCGGCCGCATGGGCGAGGCCGAGGACTACGCCGACCTGGTCGCCTTCCTGGTCTCGGCGCGCGCGGCCTTCATCACCGGCACCGCGATCAACCTCGACGGCGGCATGGGGGCGACCGTATGACCGGGCGGCGTGCGCGCCGGCCTGGCCGGTCACGCTGCTCTGGCTCCCGGCGCTGGCCGCCGACTCAGCGCCAGCCTCCAGCGCATCAATCCGCGGCCCGGATTGATCCTGATGGAGCCGCCAGCCCGGCCTCGCCTCCATCGCCGGGAGCACGCGCCATTACTCACAAGTGGCGCATCTTCGACTTTGAAGGTGTCGCATCGATGCGTCACTTCCGTAGCCTTTTTTACTTGCCCCGCCCGACGATCACGCGCGAGCGCCGGCCCATCAATCAATTCAGATCAGCGCTGATCCCAAATCTGGAGGCACCCGCCGCTAAAGCGCGGAAACCCTCGCCCCGAATCGCAGCGTCGATTGATCCTCCATGGAGGCATCAACCGAATCTCCATGCGCCACCATGACACGGAAGTGTGCCATGTGCCGCATCCGGCGCCCCCGAAACTCAGCCTTTCGCTATCCGCGTCACCGGTCTACCATGACGATCTGGCGTTATGGGCGGCGGCAAAGGCCACGGGCGCGCGATGGCCGATTTCTTCATTAGCCTGAGCGGCAAGGACAAGGCCTGGGGCGACTGGATCGCCTGGCAGCTCGACGAGGCCGGCTATAAGATCATCTATCAGCATTGGCACTTTCAAGTCGGGGAAGACTTTCTCCGCCACATGGAGAAGGCGGGTCGCGAAGCCGATCGGGTGCTGCTGGTCCTCTCGAACCACTATTTCGACAGCAATTTCACCCAGGCTGAGCTGACCCAGTGGCTCTACCGTGAGCTTGCGGGTGGCAAGGGCGGCCTCGTTCCGGTCGTCATCGGCGAATGCGATCTCAAGGGATCGCTGCTCGGCCCGAGGGCCTACGTCGACCTCACCGGACTCGACGAAGAGGCGGCCCGAAAGACACTGCTGGAAGGGCTGCGGCAGAGAGGAAAGCCGCTGGAGCCACCACTCTTTCCGGGCGCCGGGAAGCCGACGTTTCCCGGCGCAGCGGCCGCGCGGCCGAGGCGCGAGGGCATCGGCCGCCTCCACAACGTCCCGGAGCTGCCGCCGAATTTCCTCGCCCGCCCGGCTGATCTGGAGCCGCTCAAGGCGGCCGTTCTGGGCGCCTCCGGCCAGGCGGTCGGCATCACCGGTCAGGCGCACCACCTCGGCCTGCTCGGCATGGGCGGGATCGGCAAGTCGGTGCTCGCGGCCGCGCTCGCGCGCGACGACGAGGTCCGAACGGCCTTCCCCGACGGCGTGTTCTGGCTGACCTTCGGGCGCGAGGTCGATCCGCGCACGCGGCAGGCGGAGCTGGTCCGCGCGCTGGGCGAGGCTCGCGCCCGCATTCGACAGCTGGCGCGGACGGCCGCACCTACCTCAGCGAGCTGACGGCGGCGCGCGCGTGCCTGGTGATCCTCGACGACGTCTGGCGGGAGGAGCACGCCGAAGCCTTCACGCGCCTCGGCGACGGCTGCCGGCTCCTGGTCACCACGCGCGACCGCGCCGTCCTCGAGCAAGATCGCCGCCGCCGAGCACCGGCTCGATGTTCTGCGCCCCGAACGGGCGCTCGACCTCCTGGCGAGCGGCGTCGGGCAGGCGGTCGACGCGCTGCCCCGCGAGGCCTCCGAGATCGCGCGCGAGTGCGGCTACCTGCCGCTGGCGCTCGCCGCCATCGCTGCGCTTGATTCAGCGCCGGTCGCTTCAGCTGGCAGCAGGCGCTGGACGCGCCTGCGCCGCGCCGACCTAGCGCGCCTGCGCGCTCGCCTGCCCGAGTACGAGCACCAGGGCGTGCTCGCCGCCCTCGAGCTGAGCGTCGAGAGCCTGCCGGACAAAGAGCGCGGCGCGTTTCTCGACTGCGCGGTGTTCCCGGAGGACGTAGCGATCCCAGAGGCGACCCTCGAGGTGCTCTGGTCGAGGCGCTTCTCCGACCCGCTCGACGCTGACGATGCAGCCCAACTCCTGGTCGAGCGCTCGCTGCTGCGCCGCGACGAAGAGCGTCGCTATCGCCTGCACGACCTCTACCACGACTACCTACGGGCGAGCGCCGAGAACCCGCCTGCCCTCCATGGCGAGCTGGTCGAAGGCCTATCGCGCGCGCTGTCCGGACGGGTGGCACAGCGGGCCGGATGACGGCTATTTCTTCCAGCATCTGCCCTATCATCTTGCCGAGGCGGGGCGGCGGAGGAGCGGCGGGCGCTGCTTTTCGACTATCGCTGGCTGCGCCGGAAGCTCGAGGTCGCGAGCGTCAACAGCCTGATCGCCGATTTGGAGCGACTCGAGGGCGACTGGCGAAGCGAGCAGGGTCGCGGGCGCGCTCCGCCTGTCCGCCCATGTCCTGAATGACGACCCGAAGCAGCTTGCCGGGCAGCTGCTTGGCCGGCTCGAGCCGGGCGATGGGCCGACCATCGCGGACCTTCTGCACCACTGCCCGCATCCTGGGCGACCGCCCAGCCTTCCTGCCGATTCGAAACAGCCTGACGCCGCCGGGCGGTCCTCTGCTGCGCACACTCGAAGGCCATGACGACCGGGTCAGTGGCGGTCACGGTGACGCCGGACGGTCGGCGCGCGGTCTCGGGCTCCGACGATGGGACCCTCGAGGTCTGGGACCTGGAGCAGGGCGCGCTGTTGTCGACCCTGGAGGGCCACGGCGATGTGGGTCGTCGCAGTGGCGGTGACGCCGGACGGCCGGCGCGCGGTCTCAGGCTCTGAAGACCGGACGCTCAAGGTCTGGGACCTGGAGCAGGGCGCGCTGCTTTCAACCCTGGAGGGCCACGGCGCTGCGGTCATTGCGCTGGCGGTAACGCCGGACGGTCGGCGCGCGGTCTCGGCCTCGGGCGACCGGACGCTCAAGGTCTGGGACCTCGAGCACAGGCGCGCTGCTGGCGACCCTGGAGGGTCATTACGATCGGGTCACGGCGGTGGCGGTGACGCCGGACGGTCGGCGCGCGGTCTCGGGCTCTTAAGACCAGACGCTCAAGGTCTGGGACCTGGAGCAGGGCGCGCTGCTTGCGACCCTGGAGGGCCATCACGCAGTGCGGTCGGGCGCTGGCGGTGACGCCGGACGGTCAGCGCGCGGTCTCGGGCTCTTACGACCGGACACTCAAGGTCTGGGACCTGGAGCAGGGCGCGCTGCTGTCGACCCTGGAGGGCCATGGCGGCTGGGTCACGGCGGTGGCGGTGACGCCGGACGGCCGGCGCGCGGTCTCGGGCTCTGAAGACCGGACGCTCAAGGTCTGGGACCTCGAGCAGGGCGCGCTGCTGTCGACCCTGGAGGGCCATGACGCATACGGTCTGTGCGGTGGCGGTGACGCCGGACGGCCGGCGCGCGGTCTCGGGCTCTGCCGACCGCGACGCTCAAGGTCTGGGACTTGGAGCAGGGCGCGCTGCTGCGACCTTGGAGGGCCATGACGATCGGGTCATGGCGGTGGCGGTGACGCCGGACGGCCGGCGCGCGGTCTCTGGCTCTGACGACCGGACGCTCAAGGTCTGGGATCTGGAGCAGGGCGCGCTGCTGACGACCCTGGAGGGCCATGGCGACTGGATCCTGGCGGTGGCGGTGACGCCGGACGGCCGGCGTGCGGTCTCGGGCTCAGTCGACGGCAGTCTCAAGGTCTGGGACCTGGCGGCGGGGCGGGTCGATGGCAAAACTGGCAGGCCATGACGATCGGGTTATGGCCGTAGCGCTGACGCCGGACGGCCGGCGAGCGGTCTCTGGCTCTGTCGGACCAGACGCTCAAGGTCTGGGACTTGGAGCGGGGTGCGCTGCTATCGACCCTCCGAGGGCCATGGCGACCCGGTCAGGGCGGTGGCGGTGACGCCGGACGGCTTGCGCGCGGTCTCGGGTTCTGAAGACGGGATACTCAAGGTCTGGGACCTGGAGCAGGGCGCGCTGCTAGCGACCCTGGAGGGTCACGATGCAGCGGGTCTTCGCGGTGGCGGTGACGCCGGACGGCCGGCGCGCGGTCTCGGGCTCGGACGATGCGACGCTCAAGGTCTGGGACCTGGAGCAGCGGCGCGCTGCTGTCGACCCTGGAGGGCCATGGCGCAGCGGTGTTCGGCGGTGGCGGTGACGCCGGACGGCCGGCGCGCGGTCTCGGGCTCAGACGACCGCACGCTCCGCCTTGTGGGATCTGGGGACCGGATCGGGCGCTCGCCGTCGTTCACGGCCGACGGCGCTATTGCTCAGCTGCGCCATCACGCCCGACGGCCGCCGCGTGGTCGCCGGCGATGCGCTCGGGCGGGTGCACGTGCTCGAGATCCGGCTCTGAGGCCGGTGCGGGCCGCGAGATCGGGCACGCCGTGCCCAGGGCGTGCTCGCGGTCGACGAACTTCCCGCCCGGCGGCTCAGGCCTGCTCGAAGAACGCCTCGATCTGGCGCAGGTGCCAGACGCCCATCGGGTCGTGGAAGCCGAGATGGCCGCCGCTCTTGGGCAGCAAGGGCGTCAGGTGGGGCTCGCTCGACCATTGGCGTTGGAGATAGGGATCGGCCGGCACGAACGGGTCGTCCTGGGCGTGGATCAGGAGCGTCGGGACGCGGATGCCGCCGAGGAAATGCTGGCTCGAGTTGGCGCCGTAGAAGTCCAGGGCGCCGGCGTAGCCGTGGCGGGGGGCGGTGAAGTCGTGGTCGAGCTGCCAGAGCGAGTCGGCGCCAAGGATCGCCTTGCGCTCGGGCTCGCTGAGCTGGGCGCCCTGGCCAGTGCAGTTGCGCTTCAGATGGGTCAGGATGTAGCGGTGGTAGAGATAGTTGCGCCAGCGCATCAGCGAGCGGCAGCTGTGCGCCAGATCGAGCGGCGCCGAGACCGTCGCGGCGCGGCGCACCGGGCCGTTGCCGCCGTCCTCGCCCAGATATTTGAGCAAGAGGTTGCCGCCCAGCGAGAAGCCGATCGGCAGCACGCCGTGCTGGAGGAGCTTGGGGTCGAGCCGCTCGAGCAGGCCGGCGAGGTCCTCGGTGCGGCCGCCATGGTACTGCTGGCGGCAGAAGCGGCGGGACGGGCCGGCGCCGCGCTGGTTGACCCGGAGCACGGGATAGCCGCGCGCCAGGAAGTAGGCGGCGGCCAGGATCACGTAGCAGCTGGTCTCCGAGCCGGAGAGCCCATGGATCAGCAGCACCAGCGGCCGCGCGCGGGTCTCCTGGGGCAGGTGCAGGGAGGCGACCAGACGATCGCCGCTGCCGTCCTTGAGCCGCAGCATGAGCCGGCGCGCCGCCCGGCTCGGCAAAGCGTGGTCGACGCTGCGCGCGTAGTTGCGAATGGTCTGCAGGTCACCGCCCCACCACGGCAGGCGGGGATTGAACTCGGACAGGGTCACACCAGCCGCACTCAAGGCATTTCCTCCGTCCATCGACCTCGAAAGGTCGAGGTATCAGTCTCCCTGCCGACCTGCCTGTTAGCCAGACCACAGTTTTGCGGCAATTTCAGGACAGAACAAGGTAAGTTTAGCTACATGTTATGGGATATGATCGATGGCCATCCTGGAGTATGGCGGCCAGCGGCGCCCATCCTGACCAGTAGCTGAGCTCGGCTGGCCGCTGAATCCGCCAGAGCGCAAGGTCGGCGCGCTGGCCGACGGCGAGCCTGCCGCGGTCGGTGAGCCCGAGGGCTCGCGCCCCATTGCGGGTCACCCCCGCGAGCGCCTCCTCCGGGGTCAGGCCGAACAGGGTGCACGCCATGTTGAGCACCGCGAGCACCGAGACCACCGGCGAGGAGCCGGGGTTGCAGTCGGTCGCGAGCGCGATCGGCACGCCGTGCCGGCGCAAAAGCTCGACCGGGGGCCGCCTGGTCTCGCGCAAGGTGTAGAAGGCGCCCGGCAGCAGGACCGCGACCGTGCCGGCCGCCGCCATCGCCCGCACGCCCGCCTCGCTGGCATATTCCAGGTGATCCGCCGAGAGCGCGCCGAAGCGGGCCGCGAGCGCGGCGCCGCCCAGGTCCGAGAGCTGATCGGCATGCAACTTGACCGGCAGGCCATGGCGCCCCGCCGTCTCGAAGACCCGCGCGACCTCGGCGGGGCTGAAGGCGATCCCCTCGCAGAAGGCGTCGACCGCATCGGCAAGGCCCGCGGCGGCGACCGCCGGCAGCATCCGCTCGCAGACCAGGTCCAGATAGCCCGGCCGGTCGCCCGCGTACTCGTGTGGCAGGGCGTGGGCGCCGAGAAAGCTCGTGCGCACCTCGATCCCGGGCCTGCGCCCGAGCCGGCGGGCGACCTCGAGCATCCGGATCTCGGTCTCGAGGTCGAGGCCGTAGCCCGACTTGATCTCGACCGTGGTCACGCCGCTCGCCCGCAAGGCGTCCAGCCTGCGCCCGGCGCTCTCTTCGAGCGCCAGGGCGCTGGCCGCCCGGGTCGCCGCGACCGTGCTCGCGATGCCGCCGCCCGCGCGCGCGATCGCCTCGTAGGACACCCCCTGCAGGCGCTGCTCGAACTCGCCCGAGCGGTCGCCCGCGAACACCAGATGGGTGTGACAGTCGATCAGCCCCGGCGTCAGCCAGCCGCCCCGGCCGTCGATCAGCGCGCCGGCATCGCGGTGCGGCAGGTCGGTCTCGGCGCCGACCCAGGCGATCCGGCGATCGGCGATCGCGAGCGCGCCCTCGGGGATCGCGCCGTACGGGCCGCGCTCCTCGGTCATGGTGGCAAGATGGACGTTGGTCCATAGGCTGTCCCAGCTTGGCATGGTACGACTCCGCAGGCTCCGGGCTCGGCGCGATGGCAGCCAAACCCCGCGCCCTCGTCAAGCCGGTTGACCTGGGAAGTCCGGTGTGAATAACCCCCGGCGGTCGGGAGCGTTCCGGGACGCCGCTGTTCGGGCTGCGATGACCATGCGCCGATGACCGTGCTGTGGGCCGAGACCGCCTTGCTGCCGGACGGTTTTGCCGCCGGCGTCCGGCTCGAGATCGACGCGGGCGGCGATCTGATCGCGGTCGAGCCCGGCGCCAGCCCGGCCGGTGCGGAGCGGCTCAGGGGGGTCGTCCTGCCCGGCATGCCGAACCTGCACAGCCACGCCTTCCAGCGCGCCATGGCCGGGCTCGCCGAGCGCCAGGGGCCGGACGAGGCGTCGTTCTGGACCTGGCGGGCGGTGATGTACCGCTTCCTCGAGCGGATCGGCCCGGACGAGCTCGGCGCGATCGCCGCCCAGCTCTACGTCGAGATGCTGGAGGCGGGCTACACCGCGGTCGGCGAGTTCCACTACCTGCACCACCAGCCGGACGGCAGCAGCTACGCCGACCCGACCGAGCTGTCGCAGGCGATCCTCGCGGCGCAGCGCCAGGCGGGCATCGGCCTCACCCATCTGCCGGTGCTCTACCTGAGCGGCGGCTTCGGCGGCACGCCGCCGGACCCGGGCCAGCGCCGTTTTCTCCACGATCTGGATCGGTTTGGCGCCCTTCTGGAGCGTCTCCGCCCCGCGTTCGCGGGCGATTCCAACCTTCGCCTCGGGGTGGCGCCGCATTCGCTGCGCGCCGTGCCCGACCACGCCCTGCTGCAGGCGACCCTGATCATCGACCGCATCGATCCGGCGGCACCGGTCCACATCCACGTCGCCGAGCAGGTGCGCGAGGTCCGCGACTGCCTGGCCTGGTGCGGGCGGCGCCCGGTCGCGCATCTGCTCGAGACCGCGCCGGTCGGCCCCCGCTGGTGCCTGATCCACGCCACCCACATGGACGACGACGAGACCGTGGAGCTCGCCCGGAGCGGCGCGGTCGCGGGCTTGTGCCCGACCACCGAGGCCAATCTCGGCGATGGCCTGTTCAACCTCGCGGCCTTCCTGGAGGCAGGCGGCCGGATCGGGATCGGCTCCGACAGTCACGTCTCGGTCAGCCCGATCGAGGAGCTGCGCTGGCTGGAGTACGGCCAGCGGCTGAACCAGCTGAGGCGTCTGGTCGCGGCAAGCGTGGCGGAGCCGCACTGCGGCGCCCGGCTCTGGCAGGCGACGCTCGAGGGCGGCGCCCAGGCGCTCGGCCGCAGGATCGGACGCCTCGCCCAAGGCTGTCGGGCCGATCTGATCCGGCTCGATGGCGACCACCCGGTGCTCGCCGGTCGCTGCGGCCAGACCCTGCTGGACAGCCTGGTGTTCGCAGGCAACGCCAGCCCGGTCCGGGACGTCATGGTCGGCGGCCGCTGGCTGGTCGAGGACGGCCGCCATCGCGCACGGGCCGGGATCGCCCGCCGCTATCGCGCCGCGCTCCGGCGGCTTTGCGACTGACCCCGGCCATGTTCGATGCCTGCGTGATCGGCCCGGTCGCGCGCGACATCAACGCCGTCGGGACGACCGAATATCCGCCGCAGCCGGGCGGTGCCGCCTACTACGCGACCATGGTCTACGCGGCGCTCGGGCTCCGCGCCGCGGTCGTCACCCGGGTCGCCCCGGTCGACGAGGCGGCGCTGCTCGGCGAGCTGCGTGCCAAGGGGGTCGAGGTCTTCAACCTGCCGACCAGGACGACCACCAGCTTTCGCAACCTCTACGACCCCGCCCAGCCCGACGCGCGCCGCCAGCGGGTCGACGCGGTCGGCGATCCGATCCGGGTCCGGGACCTGCCCGCGATCGTCGCCCGGCTCTGGCAGATCGGGCCGCTCACCAGCGGCGACGTGGCCCTCGGCGTGATCGACCACTGCGCCGCCTCGGGCGGGCTGGTCGGGCTGGATGTCCAGGGGCTGACCCGGCAGATCGTGAGGGGGGCGGTCGAGGCCGCGCAGCCGGCGCGCCGGCTCGGCCACCTCCGCCGGCTCGACGTGCTCAAGGCGGACGAGGCGGAGCTCATGATCCACGCCGGTGCCGGCGACCTCGCGACGGCGGTCGAGAGGATCCGGCACGCGGGCGTGCGCGAGGTCCTGGTGACCAGGGCGAGCCGGGGCTCGACCATCTTCGGCCCGGACGGCGCGATCGAGATCAGCGCCGTACCGCCGCGGCGCCAGGTCGACCCGACCGGCTGCGGCGACACCTACCTCGCGGCTTATCTCGCGGGTCGGCTGGCGAGCGCCGATCTCGAGGCTTGCGGCACCTTCGCCTCGGCCGCCGCGGCGCTCAAGATGGAGGGCGTCGGACCCTTGCGCGCCGGCCGCGCCGCGATCCTCGCCCGCCTCGAGGCCGAGCGCCGGCCTACTGGACCTGCTTGACGTCGAGCCGCAGCACCGGGCGCCGATCGACCCAGTCGAAGTCCTCGATCGAGCCCGTGAACGTGATCTCGCTGCCGGAGATCAGGCGGGCGGCTAGCGAAGCCGAGACCGGGAACTCGACGTCCGCATCGGTCGTGCCGCCGGCCAGACCGTCGACGTCGACCTCGACCAGGGTCAGCTCGACGTACTCGTCGCCGTGCTCCTTCCTGACCTCGACCACGCGGCCGCTCCAGGCGACGCGCTGGCCCTTGATGTCCTTGAACCAGCCGCGGAAGGCCGCCTCGTCCCTGCCCTTGGCGGCAGCGCTGACGGTGGCGTAGCTGAGGTTCGAGACCTTCGGCTCGCCACAGGCCGCCACCAGGGTCAAGGCCAGGCCGATCGCGCCGAGACGGCGCAGGTCCATGATCGCCTCACATACGCTTGGGATTAGGTTAGGCGAACGCTACGGCCGGCGGTTGCTTAGCCGCCGCGCCGGCCGGCGGTCAAGCGGGCCTCGCGTCCTGCTCCGAGGCCGCCGGCTCCGGCGCGCGCCGGCGCCAGCCGCGGAGCGAGGCGAGACCACGGCAGGCGACGTAGAAGACCGGCGTGAAGATCAGCCCGAACAGGGTCACGCCGAGCATGCCGAAGACCACCGCCGTGCCGAGCGACTGGCGCATCTCGGCGCCCGCACCGGTCGCGATCGCGAGCGGGATGACGCCGAAGATGAAGGCGAAGGAGGTCATCAGGATCGGCCGCAGGCGCGTGCGCGCGGCCGCGGTCGCCGCCTCGCGCCGGTCGAGCCCCTGCTCCTCGCCCTGGCGCGCGAACTCGACGATCAGGATCGCGTTCTTGGCGGCCAGGCCGACCAGGACGACGAAGCCGATCTGGGCCAGGATGTTGACGTCCATGCCGCGCGCGAGCAGCCCGCTGATCGCGGCCAGGAGGCACATCGGCACGATCAGGATCACCGCCAGCGGCAACAGCCAGCTCTCGTACTGGGCGGCCAGCAGCAGGAACACGAACACCACCGAGGCGACGAAGATCAGCAGGGTGTCGCCGCCCGCCAGCTTCTGCTGCAGCGCGAGCTCGGTCCACTCGTAGCCGAAGCCGTCGGGCAGGACCTGGGCGGCCAGACGCTCCATGGTCGCGAGCGCGGCGCCGGTCGAGGTGCCGGGCGCCGCGCTGCCCTGGACCTCGGCCGCGGGGTAGAGATTGTAGCGCGGCACCCGATAGGGCCCGCTGATGTCGCGGAAGGTCGCGACCGAGCCGAGCGGCACCATCGCGCCCGAAGAGCTGCGCGTCTTCAGCCGCTCGACGTCGCGCAGCTCCTTGCGGAACGGACCGTCGGCCTGGGCCGTGACCCGGAAGGTCCGGCCGAGCAGATTGAAGTCGTTGACGTAGGTCGAGCCGATGTAGACCTCGAGCGCCTCGAACACCTGCTCGGGCGTGACCCCCAGCATCTCCGCTTTGACCCGGTCGATGTCGGCGAAGATCTTGGGCGTCCCGGTGTTGAACAGGGAGAACACGCGGCTGAGGCCGGGCGTCTGATTGGCCGCCGCCACGAGCTCGTGGGTCGCCGCCTCGAGCGCCTGGAGACCGCGTCCGCGCTGGTCCTGGACCATCATCTTGAAGCCGCCGGCGGTGCCGATGCCGCGCACCGGCGGCGGCTGGACGACGATGATGAAGGCCTCCTCGATGGCCCCATAGCGCTTGGAGAGGTCGGCCAGAATGTGGTCTGCGGTGAGCCCCTTGGCGGCGCGCTCGGCGAACGGGGCGAGCGGCGTGAAGATCGCGCCGGCATTGGGCGCGTTCGTGAAGGTGGCACCATCGAAGCCGGCGAACGGCACGGCGTGCACCACGCCCGGCGTACCGAGCGCGATCTCGGCGGCATGGCGCACGACCGCATCGGTCCGGGCGAGCGAGGACCCGGGCGGCAGCTGGATCACGGTGATCAGATAGCCCTGGTCCTGCGGCGGGATAAAGCCCGTGGGCGCGCGCTCGAACTGCCAGCCGGTCAGTCGCGATCAGGCCGGCGTAGACCACGAGCGCGACCGCGGCCAGCCGGACCAGCCGCCGGGTCAGGCCGCCGTAGCCGAGCGACAGCCGGCTCGAACAGCCAGTTGAAGCCGGCGAAGAAGCCGTGCACCGGGCGCAGCAGCAGCGGCGGTCGGTGCGCTCGTCGGTGACGTGGGGCTTGAGCAGCAGCGCGCACAGCGCCGGGCTGAGGCTCAGCGAGACCAGCAAGGAGATCGCGGTCGCGGCCGCGATGGTGACCGCGAACTGGCGGAAGAACTGGCCCGAGATGCCGCTGATGAAGGCGGCCGGGATGAACACCGCGCCCAGCACGAGCGCGATCGCGACCAGGGCGCGGCCGACCTCGTCGATCGTGCGGTGCGCCGCTTCCTTGGGCGCCATGCCCTGCTCGAGGTTGCGCTCGACGTTCTCCACGACCACGATCGCGTCGTCGACCACGATGCCGATCGCCAGCACCAGGCCGAACAGCGACAGGTTGTTGAGCGAGAAGCCGAACGCCGCCATGACCGCGAAGGTGCCGATCAGCGAGATCGGGATGGCGACGATCGGGATGATCGAGGCGCGCCAGGTCTGCAGGAACACGATCACCACCAGGACGACCAGGATCGCCGCCTCGTAGATCGTGTGGATCACCGCCTCGACCGACTGGGCGATGAACTCGGTCGGGTTGTAGACGACGTCGTAGCGCAGGCCCGACGGGAAGCGCTTGGCGAGCTCGGCCATGGTCGCGAACAGGCGGTCGGCGGTCGCGAGCGCGTTCGAGCCCGGTTGCTGGAAGATCAAGAGCGGCACTGCCGACCGCTTGTCGAGATAGCCGTTGGCGGTGTAGTCCTGGGCGCCGAGCTCGACCCGCGCGATGTCGCGCAGGCGGGTGACCCGGCCGCCCGGCTCGGTCTTGACCACGATGTTCTCGAATTCCTTGGGGTCCTTCAGGCGGCCGAGGGTCTCGACGTTGAGCTGGAAGGCGCCCTGGTCCGGCATCGGCGGCTGGTCGAGCGCGCCCGAGGCGACCTGGACGTTCTGGCCGAGCAGCGCCTGGACCACGTCGCCCGCGGTCAGGTCGCGCGCCGCGACCTTGTTGGGGTCGAGCCAGATGCGCATCGAATAGTTGCGCGCGCCGAACACGCGCACGTCGCCGACGCCGTCGAGCCGGGCCAGCACGTCCCGGATCTGCAGGGTCGCGTAGTTCGAGATGTAGAGCTGGTCGCGCGAGCCGTCGGGCGAGCTGAGGTGGATCACCATCAGCATGTCGGGCGAGTTCTTGCGCACCGTGACGCCGATCTGGCGGGCCTGGTCGGGCAGCCTGGGCAGGGCGATCGCGACCCGGTTCTGGACCAGCACCTGGGCGATGTCGAGATCGGTGCCGAGCTTGAAGGTCACCGACAGCGACAGCTGGCCGTCGGCGGTCGCCTGGCTGACCATGTAGAGCATGTTCTCGACGCCGTTGATCTCCTGCTCGAGCGGCGTCGACACGGTCTGGCTGACGACCTCGGCCGAGGCGCCGGGATAGCTCGCGGTCACCTGGATGGTCGGCGGCGCGATCTCCGGATACTGGGCGACCGACAGGCCGAAATAGGCGGCGGCGCCGACCAGGGTGATCAGGATCGCGACGACCGTCGCGAAGATCGGCCGGTCGACGAAGAAATGCCCGAAGCGCATGGCAGGCGGGTCCGCTCAGCCCTGGGCCGGCGCCGCGGGCGGCGGCAGCTCGATCTGGCCCTCCTTGGGCGTCACCTGCATGCCCGGGCGGACCCGCAACAGGCCGTTGATCACGATCCGGTCGTCGGCCGTGAGGCCGTTGCGGACGATCCGCAGGCCAAGCTCGTGCGGTCCCGGGCGGATCACCTTGGGCACGACCTTGTTGTCCGCGGTCACGGTCATGACCAGCTTTTGCGACTGATCGGTGACGATCGCCTCTTCCGGGATCAGGAGCGCCGGGTATTCCGGCGAGCCCGGGATCCGGATGGTGCCGAACTGGCCGGGCTGGATCAGGTGGTCGGGGTTGAGGAACTCGGCGCGCGCGCGCACCGTGCCCGAGCCCTGGTCGACCACGTTGTCGACGAAGTTCATCTGGCCTTGCCGATTCCAGTCGTCCTCGTCGACCAGCTTGACGTTGACCAGGGTCGAGCGCTCGCGGGTCGAGGGCAGCTGCCCGGCCAGCACCGCCCGCTGATAGCCCAGGAAGTCGGACTCGCTCATGTCGAACACGAAATAGATCGGGCTCTGCGACACGATCGTGGTCAGGAGGGTCGCTTCCGTGACCAGGTTGCCGATGTCGACCCGGCGGTCGGAGATCCGCCCGGGGATCGGGGCCTCGATCCGCGTGAAGTCGAGGTTGAGCTGGGCCTGCTCCATGGCCGCCTCGACGGCGGCCACGCTCGCCTCGGCGCCCTGGCGCTCCTGCAGCCGCTGATCGTAGTTGGTCTGGGCGAAGGCCGGGCTGCCGACCAGCTTGGCGACCCGCTGGAACTCCAGCTTGGCGAGCTCGAGCTGCGCCTGGGCGCTCGAGAGATCAGCGCGCGCGCGCTGCAGGGCGACCTCGAACGGTCGCGGGTCGATCAGGAACAGGCTCTGGCCCTTCTCGACGATCTGGCCGTCGCGGAAGTCGATGGTGGCGAGATAGCCCGAGACCCGGGCCCGGATGTCAACCTGCTGGACCGCCTCGAAGCGCCCGGTGAACTCGGTCCACTCGACCAGCTTCTCGACCCGCGGATGGGCGACCGTGACCTCGGGCGGCGGCGGTGCCGCCGCGGCCTTCTGGTCGGCGCCGCCATCGCAGCCCGCGAGCGCCAGCGCGCCCAGCGCCATCAAGACCAGCACCGGCCGCCGGACCGGCGCCGTCGCGTTGCGCACCAGGGCTCCTCGCATCCCGTCACTCCTTCGCCCCGCCGAGACCGGTCGTCGGACGGCGAGGCGCCCCCACCCCATCAGCCGGGCCGCGGCAGCTTACATAGGCTCGACCCTGGTCAGCGGCAGCCTGGCCGCTCGGGCCGTTTGCGCGCAGCACCCATGCGCGAGCAGCATAGCCCGACCAACCGGTCGCGTCACCGCCGGTCCGATCCAAGCAAGGACCGGACCAGGAGCGCGCGCCGCCGCCCGGCGGCATCGGCGTTCAGAAGTAGGGGTGGGCCGGCGCGTCGACCGGTCGCAGCAGGAAGCGGCGGAGGACCTCGCGATAGCCCCGGTAGAGCAGGCCGCCATTCTCGGCCAGCAGCTCGCCGCGATACGCCCGGTAGTAGGCCGGCAGCACATGCCAGGGCAGGTCCGGGCGCTTGTGATGCGCGAAGTGCAGGTTGTTGTTGAAGAACAGCAGCCCGAAGAAGCGCCCGGCCTCGACCACCGCGGTGCGCTCGTAAGGAGTGTAGGCCGCCTTGTGCTCGGCGAACGAGCGCACCAGCGTCAGGCTGGCGCCCGGCAGCACGAACAGGAGCAGATACTGCCAGAGCGTCAGGCCGCAGACCAGGGCCACCCAGACCAGGACCAGCGCCACCGCCGGCAGATGCCAGAGCCAGATGCCGAGGTTGCGCCGGTCGCCCCGCCGCAGCGCCCGGCCCTCGGCGAACAGAAACTGGCCGATCACCAGGAACGGCCCGAGCAGGAGCCGCCCGAGCAGGGTGTTGTGCACCCGCAGCACCGCGCGCACGGGCGCGGGCAGACGCCGCCAGGTCGCCTGATCGACATAGAACGACTCGGGGTCGCGCCAGGGCTCGGTCAGGATCTCGAAGTCGTGATGCGCCTCATGGGTCGCCCGGTAGATCGGGAACGGCAGCCAGAGCGCGAGCGGCGGCAGCGCCGGCAGATCGTTCAGCCAGCGCCAGGGGGCGAGCTGGCCATGCACGGCCTCGTGCTGCAGGGACCCGTGCCAGGCGATCAGCACAGCGCCTGGCACCACCAGCAGCCACCACGGCAGAGCGGCGTGGAACCAGGTGGTCAAACTCCAGCCGCCGTAGATCAGAACGGCCACGATCCAGGACGGACCGGCCCGTCTCAGCCAGGTCAGTCGACCTGGGGCGCCCGCAATTGTCGACACGCCACGAACACCTCCAAGAACACGCCGAAACGCATTCCTTCGAACGCTCGCGACTACGCGAAGGACGTCAGGCCAAGGCTGGTTCCCCGTACCGAAACAGCCGCGTTCCGGGAACTCGCCCTTTTTGGTGCCTGCTTTGATCAACAGCTTAGCGGATCGGTCGCGGTTCGGCCATCGGAAATTTCAAGGAGACAACCGAAGCCGGCGACTCACCAGGAGTTGAGAGCGCGGCCGGCCGGAGCGCACGGACCCGGCCTGCGGCGGCGCCGACGGGGGCGGCGGTTGACAGCCCGGGGTGATGGACTACTGTCGAGCCCAGAGGCGGATTTCGGCGGCGTAGCAGCTTTTCGGCCAGCCCGGCTGGCCCGGCGTCGGAATTCGACGGAGGCAAATCAACAGGGCGGAGAGCGACCGTGGCCGACCATCGCAAGATCCATCCCTACATCCCGAAGCTGGTCGAGCAGCTCGAGGCCAGGCGCATCGACCGGCGCGAGTTCCTGCGCACCGCGACCCTGCTCGGCCTGTCGGCGACCACCGCGTATGGCATCGTCGGCCGGGTGTTCGGCGACAGCGCGATCCCCCGCGCCCGCGCCCAGGGCAAGCCCAAGATGGGCGGCATCCTCAAGGTCGGGATGCAGGTCCAGAAGATGGAGGACCCGGCGACCTACTCGTGGACCCAGATGTCCAACCAGACCCGGCACACTGCCGAGTATCTGGCGATCACCGGTCCCGACAACATCACCCGGCCGATGCTCGCCGAGAGCTGGGAAGCCTCCGACGACCTCAAGACCTGGACTCTGAAGCTGCGCCAGGATGTGGTCTGGCACAACGGCGAGCCGTTCGTGGCCGAGCACGTGGCCTGGAACTTCAAGCGCTGGCTCGACCCGGATCTCGGCTCGTCCAACAGCGGGCTGTCGACCTTCTCGTCGATGGCCGAGGACAAGGACGGCAAGAAGACCATGCTCCCGGGCGCGATCGAGGTGGTCGACGACCACACGATCCGCCTGCACCTGACCAAGCCGGTGCTGTCGGTGCCGGAGGACTGCTACAACTATCCGACCGCGATCCTGCATCCGTCGTTCAAGGCGCCGTTCTCGGACAACCCGATCGGCACCGGGCCGTTCACGCTCACCGAGCTCGCGGTCGGCGACAAGTGCCTGCTCAAGCGGATCACCAAGACCACCAATGGCAAGGACTTTAAATACTGGGGTGGCGACGTCTATCTCGACGAGATCCACTACTACAACTACGATGCCGACAATCAACTGACGGCGTTCGCGTCGGGCGACGTCGATTCGATCTACGAGTTCGGCATCGAGCAATACGAGTTTGCCAAGTCGCTCGAGGGCCAGATCGTCCAGGCGCGGACCGCCCAGACGCTCTGCTGCCGCTTCCAGGTCAGCCAGAAGCCGTTCGACAACCCCAAGCTGCGCCAGGCCCTGGTGATGGCCGCCGACAACAACATCTATCGCGACCTGGTGTTCCAGGGCGGCGGCGACGTCGGCGAGAACCATCACGTCGCGCCGATCCACCCCGAGTACTTCAAGCTGCCGCCCTTGGTGCGCGACGTCGAGGGCGCCAAGAAGCTGCTCGCCGAGGCCGGCTATGCCGACGGCCTCCAGCTCACGATCGACGTCGGCAACACCGACGGTCCCTGGCAACAGACGGTCTGCGAGATCTGGCGCGACCAGCTCAAGGACATCGGCGTCACCCTCAACATCAACGTCATGCCGGCGTCCAAGTACTGGGAGATCTGGGACAAGACGCCGTTCGGCGCGACCGCCTGGACCCACCGACCGCTCGGCACCATGGTGCTCTCGCTCGGCTACCGCACCGGCGTGCCATGGAACGAGAGGCACTACGCCAACCCCGAGTTCGACGCCGCGCTCAACGACGCCGAGGCGACCCTCGACGTCGAGGCGCGCCGGGTCAAGATGGAGAAGGTCGAGAAGCTGCTGCAGGACTCCGCGGTCATGCTGCAGCCGGTCTGGCGGCCGGTGTTCACGATGATCACCAGCAAGGTGAAGGACTATCCGGCCCATCCGACCCAGTATCACCAGTTCAACAAGGTCTGGCTGGACACCTGATGCTCACGGCGCGCGCTCCGGGCCCTGGCCCGGAGCGCGCGGCCATCCTGCCCGGCCCGGGCATCCGGCGCCGGCTGCATCGCCAGGCGCCGGCCCCGCACCAGGCTTGAAGAGCGCAAGGGCCCGCCATGCTGCCGCTGATCCTCCGCCGCCTGGTCCAGATGGTGCTGATCATGGTGGTGGCGTCGTTCATCCTGTTCCTGATCTTCGACACCGACCAGTTCAAGAAGAAGATCGCGGTCGCCGAGCTCGGCGGCTTCGCGGTCTCGGCGCTGACCGAGGAAGCCTACCACAACTGGCTGGTCCAGAAGGGCCTGGATGAGCCCTTCTACCAGCGTTACGCCCACTGGATCGGCGACGTCCTGCGGGGCCAGCTCGGCAAATCGTTCGAGAAGAACACCGCGGTCGGCCCCCTGCTCGCGACCCGGCTGCTCAACACCGGCATCCTGGCGTTCTGGGTGTTCGCCCTGATGATCCCGCTGTCGCTGGTCACGGGCGTGCTCGCGGGCATGAAGGAGGGCTCGGTCCAGGACCGGGTGATCACCGTCCTCTCGGTGGTCACGACCTCGATTCCCGAGATCGCCACGGCGATCATCCTGACCGTCGTGTTCGCCCTCGGTCTGGGCTGGCTGCCGGCCAAGGCGGCGATGATCAACGGCTTCGACTGGAGGCAGCTGGTGCTGCCGGTCATGACTCTGGTGCTCTACGACTTCGGCTATGTCGCGCGCATGACCCGCGCCTCGATGGCCGAGGTGATGACCGCGCAGTACATCCGGACCGCGGTCCTCAAGGGCATCCCCTACCAGCGCGTGATCATGAAGCACGCGCTCCGCAACGCCTTGATCGCGCCGTTCACGGTGATCGTGCTGCAGCTCAACTGGCTGCTCTCGGGCGTGGTCGTGGTCGAGGTGTTCTTCGAGTACGACGGCTTCGGCAAGCTGCTCCTGCAGGCGGCGCTGTTCGGCGATGTCTACGTCGTCCAGGCCTGCACCCTGGTCGCGGTGATCGTGGCGGTGCTGTCGCAGATCATCTCGGATGTCGGCTACACCTTCCTCAACCCGCGCATCCGGTTCGCCTGAGGAGGCCGAGCACCATGGCCACGGCCATCGCTGTCGCCCCGCCCGCCCCCGCCCTGATGGACCGGCTGACCACGCCGCGCGCCCTGATCCTGCTGGTGCTCCTGATGTGGGTGCCGCTCACCCTCCACGTCATGTTCGGCCACCTGCTCGGCGGCGCCCGCAACTTCGTGCTGCTGCCGGCGATCCCGGCGACCGTGCTGCTCTACATCATCGCGATCCGGGCCTGGCGGGAGTCCTGGATCGCCATGATCGGCATCACGCTGGTGTTCTTCTGGCTGCTGATGGCGGTCACGGCGCCGTTCCTGCCGCTGATCGACCCCAACAAGCCGATTGCGCCCTTCGTCTCGCCGTTCACCGCGAAGAAGGACCTGTTCTTCTGGCTCGGCACCGACTTCAAGGGCCGCGACATGCTCTCGCGGGACATCTGGGGCTGCCAGCGGGTGCTGGTCTGGGGGGTGACCGCGACCCTGGTCGCCTATGTCGTCGGCACGCTGTTCGGCCTGCTCGCCGGCTATCTGGCCGGCTGGTGGGACGAGTTCATCTCGTTCTTCGCCAACGTGCTGCTGTCGTTCCCGGTCATGGTCCTGTTCATCGTCATCCTGAACTATCTGGGCCCCTCCGGCTTCAACATCGTGATCGCGGTCACCTTCGCCTCGGCGCCGGCGATCATGCGGATCGTGCGTGGCCTGACTTTGGACATCAAGACCCGCGACTACGTGTTCGCGGCCCAGACCCGGGGCGAGAGCCCGCTCTACATCATGATCGTCGAGCTTTTGCCGAACGCGCGCGGGCCGATCATCGTCGATGCCTGCCTCAGGCTCGGCTACACCACGGTCGCGATCACCACGCTCACCTTCCTCGGCCTCGGCCTGCAGCCCCCGGACCCGGACTGGGGCCTGATGATCAAGGAGTCGGCCAAGACCGCGATGCTGTTCAAGTTCTCCTACATGCTGATCGTGCCGGCCTTGTCGGTCTCGAGCCTGATCCTGGGCTTCAACCTGCTCGCCGACGGCCTGCGCGAGATGAGCCTGCGGGACTGAGGGAGCCGCCGTCATGACCGAGCCGACCCCGGTCCTCGAGTGCAAAGACCTCTGCATCTCCTACTTCACCCGCGCGGGCGAGATCCCGGCGGTCGTCGACTTCAACCTCACGGTGATGCCCGGCGAGGCGGTCGGCGTCGTCGGCGAGTCCGGCTGCGGCAAGTCGACCGTGGCGCTCGCGATCATGCAGTACATGGGCAAGAACGGCCGGATCATGTCCGGCGAGATCAGGTTCAAGGGTCGCGATCTGACCGCGATGAGCGAGCAGGAGCTGCGCCAGTTGCGCGGCTCCCAGATCGCGATGGTCTATCAGGAGCCGATGGCCTCGCTCAATCCGTCGATGAAGATCGCCGAGCAGCTGATGGAGGTGCCGCGCTTCCACGAGGGGGCATCGGACCAGGACGCCTACGCGCGGGCGCTCGAGATGCTGGGCCTCGTCCGCCTGCCCGACCCCAAGCGGATCATGGAGAGCTTCCCGCACCAGATCTCGGGCGGTCAGCAGCAGCGGGTGGTGATCGCCATGGCGCTGCTCTCGAACCCGGCGCTGTT
>CAVTFM010000022.1:0-118831 GCA_963733965.1 uncultured Alphaproteobacteria bacterium | reverse complement strand
TTTTGTGAAGCGCGAGCATCCGTTGACGAACCGATCGACCGACGTCCTTGAAGTCTGCAACGGCAGCCGCGGGCAGAAGGAAGTCGAGAAGAGCCGGCACCCGTAAGAACGCGCGACCGGCGAGGCGGGAGGAGAGCACGCGCGGCACCAGCGCAAGCACCATGTCGGGCTTGATCGAGGCCCTGCATCAGGGTCTTTCTGAGCTCGTGGAGACCGACCGATGGTCCGGCCGCGCGCTCTGGCTCCGCCGCAAAAAAGCGTCGCGACAGATATTCGAGCTGCATGCCGCGGCCAATCATCAAAATGCCTGCATGCTCTCCCAGGAGAGTTCGTCCTCGGCGCAGCTCGACCGGCAGAAAGGGGCGCGAAAATGGCAGCACCCAACGTCGGCCCGCATCGAGCAGTGGATCGCACCAGGAGGGTGCATGCTCGAGCGCAAACCAGGCGCTACGGGCCGCCCAGCCGGTATTGAGGACGTTCATTCCGCGGACGGGCTCGGCCATGCTTGCGGATCAATCAGCAAGAGCGCGCTGGACGGCTGCAAGACTCGAGGGCGCACGCCGCCCCCGAATTTCAACGGGCACGGCGCCGCCGTGGATTCGAGCGCGCTGAGGCGACACTCTGCGCGACCCAAATGAGAAACACGATCAAGGAGAAGTCCGCACAGCGTGCCGCGTCTGCGCCACGATTCCCGGCGGCGCGAGGAGCGGGCCATCGGTGTCGGCACGGTTCGCGTCCCGAATCCGGCACTCCACCGCCCGGAACTTGACCGTGGGAGGCGGATCGAGATCGTTCGCCCAGGCCACCTTGACATGCGCATCGGCACCGGCGATTTGACGTACCATCGCGCGCCCCTGGGCGGCGACGGCTTCGTCCGGCTGCGCCGAAGCCAAGCGCAGGCAGAACCGGTTCAGATCTTCCTGCACCAGCTGATAGCGCTGCACCGGAAGCTCCTGGAGCAGCACGGTGAATCGGTAGGGCGAAACCACGCTGCCGTTGGGAAGCAGGACGCTGTCGATGACCCGCCCTTCGATCCGACGCAGCCGCAGGAGATGCCGACCACAAGAGCACGGTTCCGGGAGGTCGGCTGCCACCAGATCGCCGGACACGTAACGGATGAAAGGCATGCCGGCGAGTTCCAGATTCGTCAGGATCGGCCGCGCCTCGCCGGTGTCTGGAACCGGGTCGACCTCGACCAGCAGCGTGTCCTCGGACGCATGATAGCCGTGATGGGCAGCACACTCCCAGGCGACAATGCCCATCTCCGCCATGGCATAGGCATCGTAGACCTCGGCGCCGAACGCTGTGCCGATCAGGTGCCGGCTGTTCTCATCCAGAATCTCAGCCGAGTTGAGGATGGCTCGCGGCCGGTGCGACGTCTTCTCGCCACGCGCGATCAAGCGCGCGAGCTGGCGGAGCGAGGTGGTGTAGCCCATGATCAGCGCAGGACGGAACGCCTCGATCTCCTGGAGTAGATGCTCGGGCGGGGCGTGAATGGATGCGTACCGCCAGCGCGTCCACCGCGCGGGAGAGGGCTTTTCCGCTCGGATGAGCGACAGTATCCGGTCGCCAGGATGATAGCCGGCGGTCCGGAGAACGCGGAGAACCTGCGCCTTTCGAACCGCCTGAAAGCGCCGGTCCCGCATCACCGTGAACGGGCTGCCGGTTGATCCGCTGGTCCGATCCGCGCTCAGCGATTTCTTCTCGAAGGCGGTACTGATGGTCGCCTCTGCGCCAGCACGCCGAAGATCGTCCTTGGTGACCGGCGGCAGCGCGCTCAGGTCCGCTGGGCTGCGGATGTCCTCGGGGCGAACGCCGGCCTGGTCGAAAAGCGACCGATAGAACGGCACCGTGCGGTACGCGTGACTGACGATGCGACGGAGCTTGGAACTCTGCAGCTTCGCGAGCTGAGCCCGGTCGAGCCACTGGGACCGGCTGATCCGCACAAAGGCCGCGGCCGTCGTGACAGCACCCATGGATAAACACCACCGCTGGATGTCATATGCGGATATCGGCCCGAAATGTCTCGTGCGGGAAGCCAGACCCGGGTCCACTACCGACGACGACGCGCCGGTGAGGTTACCGGCCGTCGCGCGCACGCACAAGGTCGAGCGGCGCGCCCGCCTGGCCCGTCAGGATCGCGGCTGGCCCGCGGGCGAATCCTAGCGGGGCACGATTCCACCCTTCCGGCGGAGGCGATCGCGGGCAGGTCTCGCCAACCCGGCCGAGCGGCCACTGGGTCGGCTCGGCCTTTGTAGGAGTTGTCGGGACGCTTCGGCCGGACTTCCGAGATGCGTGGGAAGCGGTCGTTCCGCCCTGCCGTAGTCCGGGATTCCCCATTTGCCGGCCTCCAAGCGCCGATCATGCGTCGGGTCGTTGCATGAGGCAAGCCTCTGACGGCTGGACCACCCCGAGAGGCTTTGCCACAGTCGCGATCTGAGGCTTGCGGTCGCTGGGATCGGATCGTTGGAGCGGGTCTCGGTCGGTCATGGACCAAACAGCGCCGAAAGCTGCGGCAACGTGGGGCGCAAGGCTCGCATCGCGGCCTCGGGCGGCTTTCATGAGCCCGCCCGGGTCCTCCGAGACTTGCCTATGCGGCGAACCAACCCATAATCGCCCTTCAGGGAATGGCGGCGATCCTGGCGACAACCTGACGTGGTTCGCTTTGGCGGCGGCCGTGGTGATGGCGCTGTTGCGGGCGGGGATGGCCGGCGATCCCGCGGCGGTGTGCCGGTAGATGGCCGTCTGGTGAAATCTGCATTTCGAGGCCGCCTTGCGGCGCCATCTCCTGGCCAAGCAAGCGGCGGCGGAGCGGGCAGCGGCGGCGAAGGCCAGGCTGCGGCGTCGGTGCAGGCGCCCGGTCGCAAGCCGAACGCGGCGGTCGCGCGGTCGCGGGCCTCGAACGTGTCGCGGAAGGGCCGATGAGCGACTTCAACGCCCGGCTGGCGAGGCTCGAGGCGCGTCGGCGTGAGGACGTGCCCGATCTCCGGCGCCTCGCCGAGGCCGAGGCGCGCCTGATCGCGAGGGCCAACCGGACCCACGGCCTAGAGGACATCAAGGCCTTCCAGGCCGAGATTGAGGCGGCGCGGCGGAGCGTCGGCCGGTGACCATCGTCGACCTCAGCCTACGGCTCGCGAAGCTCGAGGCGCGGCGCAACCCACCCCCGCCTGATCGCTGCCGAGGCGAGGGAGGGTATCCTGCGCCGGGTGCTCGGCCTCGCCGCCGCGCTCGACCGGGGCGAGGAGCCGAACAACCTGGTCGGCCATGCGCTCGATAGCCAAGCTAAGGCGCGCAGGGCTGACCAGCTCAACGCACCGCGTGGTGCGGCACGTCGATAAGCCGGCGGGTGCCGGCGGCGATATCGTAGATGTGGAACGAGTTCATGTTTCGGCCGTAAAGGTGCAGGCTGATGCAGGGCGCGCGGTCCTGCGGCACCCCGGTCGTGTGGATGTGGTCGGGGTTGGGCACGAAGCTGCTGACCGAGCCAGAGTTGAGCAGCACCATGCCGCCCCGCCGCAGCACGATGCCCTCGTCGGCTGTGATATCGCCATGCGCGCTCATCAGCGCGCGCTCCTCCAGCACGCCTTCGACAATGCCCACCAGGCCCCAGCTTCCGTGGTCGTGCACCGGCGTCCACTGGCCCGGCAGCCAGACCAGGGCGAACAGCGAAAGATCGCCGGAAGGATCGATATGGATGGCATTGCGGGCGTAGTGCGCGGGGTCACTGCGTCTGTGCTCCGGGCCCAGATAGGGCGCGGCCATCGCGGCAAGCTTGGCCATCAGCGGCGCGATGGCCACCACACGATCCGCGGCATCCGGCACGCGTTTGATTTCAACGCGGCAGGCGGCGATGAAGTCGGTCAACGGGTCGGACATGGCCGGCCTCCGATGCGCTTATGGTTCAGAGATGATTTCCCCGGCAAATTGCCAATTCGGCCTTCAAGAGGGCAGGTTAGCCCCCGTTTCAAGCGCGTAGCAAGGGTGAGATCGCTCGCTGTAGGGAGCGCGTGAGTTGGCCGGTTTAGGTAGCGCGTGATCTGTCCGGTTCTGGGACCGTTCCACGAGGCTTGGAACGGGGGGGCTGGGTGGAGAAGCTCGCAAGGATCGGGATCGTGCGTTTCGAGGAGCTGTTGGAACGTTGGCAGAGGGGCAGGTTGAGCCATGACGAGGCGGCCGCGGCGCTGGGGGTCAGCGAGCGGACGTTGCGTCGCTGGCGCCATCGCTACGAGGAGGACGGCGCGGATGGCCTGGTCGACCGGCGGGTTGGCCAGGCTTTGCCCCGGCGGGCGCCCGCGGCCGAGCTCGAGCGCATGCGCGCGCTCTATCAGCAGCACTATCAGGGATTCACCATCAAGCACTTCCACGAGAAGCTCGAGCGGCGGCACGGTTACACGCTCGGCTACACCACCACCCGGATCTACCTGCAAAAGACCGGGACGGTGCCGCCGGCACCGCGGCGCGGCGCCCATCGGCGCAAGCGGCCGCGCCGGCCCATGCGCGCCTGATGTTGCATCAGGACGGCTCGCAGCACGCCTGGCTCGCCGGCCAGCCGGCGCTCGACCTGATCATCACGATGGATGACGCCACCAGCGAGCTCTACTCGGCGTTTTTGGTCGACGAGGAAGGCACGCTGAGCAGCCTGCGCGGGCTGGTCGAGGTGATCGAGCGCCACGGCCTGTTCATGGAGCTCTACACCGACCGCGGCAGCCACTATTTCTTCACCCCCGAGGCCGGCGGCAAGGTTTCCAAGACCCAGCTGACCCAGGTCGGCCGGGCGCTGAAGCAGCTCGGTATCGGCCACATCCCGGCTTATTCGCCGGAGGCCAGGGGCCGCTGCGAGCGCGCCTTCCGGACCCTCCAGGACCGCCTGCCCAAGGAACTGGCGCTGGCCGGGATCACCACCATCGAGGCCGCCAACCGGTTCCTGCGCGAGGTCTACCTGCCCGAGCACAACAGGACCTTCGCGATCGCGCCCGAGGAGCCGGCCGCGGCCTTCGTGGTGGTCCCCGAGGCGCTCTGGCGCGACGTCCTCGCGATCCAGGAGGAGCGCGTCGTCGGCAACGACAACTGCGTCGCCTGGCGCGGCCGCCAGCTGCAGATCCCGGCCACGCCGCTGCGCCCGCACCTGGTGCGCGCCCGGGTCCGGATTCACGACTACCCCGACGGCACGGTCGCCATCTTCAAAGGGCCCAAGCGGCTGGCCAGCTTCCCGCCCGCCCCGCCTGCGACGGCCGAGGACCTGGCCGCGTGACCACCGCGACGCGGCCAGCCCTGTGGATTTGATGGACAACGCTGCGCGTTGCCCACAACCCCACAGGGCCCACAACAGCGGTCAACTCATGCGCTACCTATTGCGGACAAACAACGCGCTCGCTACAGGGTGAGATCGCTCGCAAGCCCATCGACCTGGTCGAGCAGATGCTGGCAGGCGAAGGTCCTAGGCGAGGGCCTGGCGGCATAACCAGGCGCGATCCGGGCAACGACGCGGCCTGGTTTGCGATCGCGGCCGCGATCGTGCTCCCGCTGATCCTGGCCGGCACCGCGGCGGATCATGCGGCCATCTGCCGATGAACCTCATCCGCCTCAGCGATCGGCTCGCCCGGCTCGAGCAACAGCGGCGCGGGACGGTGCCGGGCCTCCGGCGCCTCACCGAGGTGAGCGCGCGCCTGATCGAGGCGGCCGACGGGCTCCGTGACCTCGACGAGATCCTAGCCGCCAGCGCACAGATCGAGGCTGCGCGCCGGGGCGTCGCCCCGTGACGATCGTCCGACTTGCCGACCGGATCGCGCGCCTTGAGCAGCGCCGGAATCCGCCGGCGACCGATCCACGGGTCGCTGCCGAGGCGAGGGATCGGGCCGTGCGCGGGATACTCGGCCTGCTGTCCGCGCACGAGGCGGGCGAGGAGCTCACATCCCCGATCGGCCGCGCTCTGATCGAGTTCGACTGGGACATCGTCGCGGCGTGCGAGGCGTTGATCGCGCGGCGCCGGCTGGGGTGGCAGTGACGACCCGGCTCGAGGACCGAATCGCGGCGCTCGAGCGGCGGCTCGCTCCCTGGCCGGCCCTCCCCGACGGCCTCGAGCTGAGCTCGCTCAGCCATCTGGCGGTCGACATCCTCGAGGCGGTCACGCGGGCGTGGCCGAATCCGGACGATCACCTCGCGCCCGGCTTGTGCGCCGCCGTGGTCGCGGCGCTCGAGCGGCCGGCGGCTGAGCGTGTGGTGGCGGTCGGCATGGTGCTCGGCAAGTTCTGGCCAGAGGATGGGGGCGATCCCATGGCGCTGATGACGGAGCTCACCCGCTCCGGCCTCCTGCCGGGCGCCGCATGACGATCGCCAGCCTGGCCCGACGCCTCGCCGAGCTCGAGGCCAGCCGGCGCCCGGCGCCCGGTGAGGCATCCGGCTGGCTGGCGTTCGCGACCCGCGGCGACCTCGAGCAACTCGAGGCGCTCCTCGAGCCCATCGAGGCCGGCGAGCGCGCGGCGACCGGGGTCGATCAGCTGCTGGTGCTCGAGATCGAGGCGCGCGCGACGCGGCGCATGCTGGCGGGCAAGCCGCCGGGCTGACTGCTACCAATACGCCCCCTAAATCTTGAAATTGCCGCTAAGTCGCTGAAGCGGCACCGGTCGTCGACAGATTGACCGACAGGCGGAGCGGCGGCAGACCCGCGCTCTGCCACTGGCGATGCTGACGGCAGGCGTGATCGAGGACGCGTTCGGTCAGCGGCCCGATCAGGCCGATGTCCTCGGCCAGGCCTACGAACTCGGTCGGCCGGACCATGCCGCGACGCGGATGGCGCCAGCGCAGCAGGGCCTCGATGCCGACGATCGCGCCGCTGCGCAGATCGCGCTGTGGCTGGTAGTGGACGGTGAACTGGTCGGCGACGAAGGCCTGGCGCAGCTCGCGCTCGAGCAGGCCGGTGCGGCGCGCCACCAGGTTCATCTGCGGCGCGAAGAAACAGCTGCCGTTGCGGCCGTTCGACTTCGCCCGATACATCGCCAGCTCGGCGTTCTTGAGCAGCCGGTCCGCCGCCTGACCGTCGGCCGGGAACAGGGTCAGCCCGATGCTGGCGCTGGTATGGAGCTCCTCGCCGCTGATCACGAACGGCTGCCCGAAGCTGTCGATCAGGCGCCGCGCCAGCAGGCGTGGCTCGTCCGGGCCGCGCACGTCGGTCTGCAGGATCACGAACTCGTCGCCGCCCAGCCGGCCAATCGCGTCGGTCTCGCGCAGGCAGGTATGCAGGCGCTCGGCGGCCGCCTTGAGCAGCAGATCACCGCACGGCAGGCCGAAGGCGTCGTTGATGCCCTTGAACCGGTCCAGATCGAGCAACAGCACCGCCACCACCCCGCCGCTCCGGCGCGCGCGCGCCAGCGCCTGGTCGAGATAGTCCCGGAACAGCGCCCGGTTGGGCAGGCCGGTGAGCGCATCATGGCCGGCCTGATGACGCATCTGGGCCTCGGTCCATTTCTGCTCGGTGATGTCCAGGGACACGGTCACGACATCGGCGACCCGGCCGGCGTCGTCGAGCAGCGGCGATTTGGTGGTCAGCAGGACGTGCTCCTTGGCGGAGATCGGGCAGGTCACCTCCTGCTCGAAGCTCGGCAGGGTCTCGCCGGTCTCGAACACCTTGGCATTGAGCACGAGCTGCCGGGTCGCGTGCTCCTCGCCGTAGACCTGCTCCAGGGTGCGGCCGATCGCGCTCGCCGGGTCGATGCCGTAGACCTGCCTGTGGGCGCTGTTGATCAGGGTCACCCGGCCGCTGCGGTCGACCGCGCTGATGGTCGCAGGCACCGTGTCGATCAGGCGCCGCAGGCGCAGCTCGCTGGCGCGCAGCGCCGCCTCGTGCTGCTCGCTGCTCGACACCAGCTCCCGGCGGAGCTCGAAGGCGCGCTGCTCCAGGAGCTTCTGCTGCTTGCGCAAGGTCAACAGATTGCGCGCCCGGGCGCGGAACTCGACGTGATCGACCGGGCTCAGCAGGAAATCGGTCGCCCCGGCCTCGAGCGCCTGGTAGCAGTAGCTCCGATCCTCGTAGACCGTGACCACCACGACCGGGACGTCACCTGCCCCCGGCAGGGCCCGAAAGGCCCGGATGAAGTCGGCGCCATCCATCCCGGGCATCTTGTAGTCGGTGATCACCAGATCCGGAAGCTCGCCCAGAGCCGAATCGAGGGCCGCCTGCGGGCTGGCGAATGCTTTGACCCGGACCCCCTCCTCGACCGAGGCCGCCAATCGGGTAAGTATGTTCCGATTGGTCACCCGATCGTCGATGACGACAACATTGGGCATCGCAAATCGGTACTCGACGATGGGTGCACGCGACTACCTGGGCAGGGAACGGAGCCGCTGAGCCTTCCCTTAGCGGAGCGTCGGCTATTCATCAAGCAAAAGGTGAAAAGCCGCACATACATTAACACCCTGAGTTATCTTCGGCAAGGCCACTTCGCGGCTCGGGCGAGTGTCCCGCCCGCGCCTGGCACGGTTTGGACATCAGAGCAATCCCTGGGTGTCGCGCCCGGGCCTTTGATCTTTCCGATACCCACGATGGGCCGGTTGACGGAGCCTTGGACTGCGCCTCGAGGCGACCCTGACCCCTTAGCCACGAGGATCGGCCGGCCAGGATCCGCCCAGCACTCGCAACTCGTCTCGGCGCGCCTGGCAGTTGGCTGACGCCGGGTTGCGACCAGCGCCGGCCGGGCAGCGATGGGCGATCTGTCGGCGGGTTTGCGATCATATCGCCCTAAGGTTGGACCAGACCGGGCCGTGCCGTCAGACGCGGCAGCGCTGAGGATCGGCCCGGGGGCGCCATCAGACCGCGTCTCCCGAACGACGCTGGGGGGCCGCCCGTACGGACGACCCCCCGAGGTCCCATCTCAACTGTCAACGCTGGCCATGCCGTGGAGTCACCCGTTGCACCAACCAACGTTAGGCGTAGCTTTAACGTTTCTGAAATGTTCGTCAAGAGAAATATCGCCCACAAGTTGAATCTTCTCGATCATTGGCTTTCGCGAACGGCTAGGCTAGGTGAAGGGGCGGTTTGGGGGGCAGTCGCATGACGGTTTTTGGCGCGGCCAACGGGGAGGTTTTCCGCGCGGCCCACGGGCGCGGCGCCGACTGGCATCGCGCCTGCCGGGCCTGCATTCAAGGCTTGGCCGATCTGCCGGCGGGCGCCAACCTCGGCTTCGTCTATGCCAGCGATCCGCTGGCCGAGGCCCTGGACCTGATCGTCGCCCGCCTGGCCGAGGCAACCGGCGTGCGCGACTGGGTCGGCACCGGCGGCGCCGGGGTCTGCGCCAGCAGCCGGGAATATATGGGCAGCGGCGCGATCGTGGCCCTGGTCGCGAGCTTGCCCGAGCGCAGCTTCCGGCTGTTCGACGGCCTGCGCGAAGATCCGGACGATCTCGACCGGCAAATCGCCGCCTGGGGCCGGAATGGCGCCGACCGCTTCGGCGTGGTGCACGGCGATCCCCGCCACGGCGGCGCGGCCGAGACGGTCGCCCGGCTCAGCGCGGGCAGCGGGGCGTTTCTGGTCGGCGGCCTGACCTCGGCCAGCGGCTCGATGCTGCAGATCGCAGGCCGCCCGACCGAAGGCGGGGTCTCGGGCGTCCTGATGACCGCCGAGGTGCCGCTGATCACCGGTCTCTCCCAGGGCTGCACGCCGATCGGACCGGTCCACGAGGTGACGGCCAGCCAGGGGCCCTGGGTGCTGGCGATCGATGGCCGGCCGGCGGTCGCGGTCCTGGAGGACGAGGTCGGCGAGGTCCTGGCGCGCAACCCCGAGCGCATCGCCGGCTACATCCATGCCGCGATCCCGCTGCCCGGCTCCGATCGCGCCGACTATGTCGTCCGGCCGCTGCTCGCGATCGACGCCAGGCGCGGGATCATCGGGCTCGGCGCCGAGCTCAGGCGCGGCGACCCGCTGCTGTTCGTCAAGCGCGACGGCAGCGCCGCCCAGGCCGATCTGCGCCGGATGCTCGACGACCTCCGCAGCCGGTTCGAGGGCCGGCGCATCCGGGGTGCGCTCTATCACACCTGCGTCGCCCGTGGCGCCCACATGTTCGGCCCCGACTCGGCCGAGCTGAAGATGATCGAGGCGGCGCTCGGTCCGGTGCCGCTCGCCGGCTTCTTCACCAACGGCGAGATCTACCGCGACCGGCTGTACGGCTTTACCGGCGTGCTGACCCTGTTCCTTTAGACCGTTGCCGGCGTCCCGGCCGGCCTCGACGACGGAGCTATGACCTCGAGCCCCGAGTATCCGCCAAGGCCGCTGGTCGGTGTCGGCATCGTGCTATGGCACCGACCGGCGCCCGGGCAGGCCTCGGCGACGGAGCCATGACCTCGAGCCGCGAGTATCCGCCAAGGCCGCTGGTCGGTGTCGGCGTCGTCGTCTGGCACGGCGAGCGTCTGCTGCTGATCCGGCGCGGCAAGCCACCCCGGGTCGGTCACTGGAGCCTGCCCGGCGGGGCGCAAAAGCTCGGTGAGACGGTCGCCGAGGCGGCGCGCCGCGAGATCCTCGAGGAGACCGGCCTCGCGGTCGAGGTCGGCGAGGTGCTCGCGGTCGTCGACCTGATCGAGCGCGACGGCCTGCGCGTGCGCTATCACTACACCCTGATCGACTTCAGCGCCGAGGTGCAGGGACCCGACCTCCGCCCGGGCGGCGATGCCGCCGACGCCCGCTGGTTCACGCGCGAGGAGGTGCAGGGGCTGGGGCTCTGGTCGGAGACCCTGCGGATCATCGAGCTCGCGCGCGAGCGGCGCGGGTGCCGCTGACGCCCACCCATCACCACGCCTGGGATCTGAGCCCGGCCGAGGCGCGCGAGCTGCAGCTGGCGCTGGCCGGCGAGGTCGAGGTCGAGGACCGGTTCGGCGAGCTCGCCCTGGTCGCGGGCGTCGACATCGGCTTCGAGCAGGCGGGCCGGATCACGCGCGCCGCGGTCGCCGTGCTCCGGCTGCCGGAGCTCGCCCTGGTCGAGAGCGCGCTTGCCCGCTGTCCGACCCACTTCCCCTACGTCCCGGGCCTGTTGTCGTTTCGCGAGATCCCCGCCGCCATCGAGGCGCTGGCAGCGCTCGCCGCGACCCCTGATCTCCTGCTCTGCGATGGCCAGGGCTTCGCCCATCCGCGCCGGTTCGGCCTTGCCTGCCACCTCGGCTGGCTGCTCGATGTGCCCGCGATCGGGGTCGCCAAGTCGCGTCTGATCGGCACCTTTGCCGAGCCCCCGACCGCAGCCGGCGCCTGGTCGCCGCTGCTCGACCGGGACCCGCTCTGCGATCGTGACCAGGTGATCGGCGCGGCCCTGCGCTCGCGCGCCGGCGTCAAGCCGCTATTCGTCTCGACCGGGCACCGGGTCGGCCTGGCGAGCGCGATCCGGCTGACCTTGGCCTGCACCGGCCGCTACCGGCTGCCCGAGCCGGCCCGCCACGCCCACCAGTTGGCCTCGGCCCGCCAGCCGGTCCGCTAGCTGTGGTTACCACGCACGTTGGTCAGGGGGAGCCGGGCTCTGCGGCATTGCCTCTTGCTGGCGAGTGTGCCGGGCGGACGCGGCCGGTCAAGGCTGCAACCGGCGGAGCCGGCAGCTACGCTGGCCTTGACCGACCGCGACCCGATCCGGCGAGCATGCTCCGCCAGAAGGCAATACCGGACCAGGGCCTGCCAGACATGAACAACGTTCAGAGCAATGACACCTAGTGGCGCGCGTCGCCGTCGCTCAGCACCCGGGCCAGGTGGCAGAGCGCCTCCTGGTGCTTGCGGCTCTTGATCGCGGCGAAATTGCGCGCCAACTCCAGGAGCATGCGTTGCTGCGGCATCAGCTCCTGATTGCGGGTGGCGCTGCTGCCCGGCTCGACGTCCTCGAAGAAGTGGCTGATCTCGACCCCGAGCGCGCGCGCGATCTGATACAGCCGGCCGGCCGAGATGCGATTGATCCCGGTCTCGTACTTGTGCGCCTGCTGATAGGTGACGCCGATCAGCTCGGCCATCTGCTGTTGGGTCAGGCCGAGCATGATCCGCCGCTGGCGGATACGCAGGCTGACGAATTGGTCGACGTCGAGGGCGCGACTTCGGCCGCCGACCCCGCGACTGGCTACCTTGCTGGCAAGTTGGGTCATTGTCGGTGCGACTCCACGGCCCGCTGATACGGGTTTCCCGTTCAACGTGAGTTTCGGATGGGATGGGACTACGCGAGGTAAAATAGGCCCAGTCGAAACCACTGCGCTAGAGAAAAATGCGGCCGGCGGCTCGTGGCGGCCGCAACGACCGCTCTGGCCAACTCAAATTGTACTGATATTCTGTGTTATCACTGCGGCCAAGTGATTGCGCAGTCAGCGAAAGCCCGAACTCGGTCTCGAATCCCCGCGCGCCGTAGAGGACCGATTCGGGTCCTTGGATGAATACAACCGACAGGGGAAAGACGCTTTTATCCACAGGCTGTTGACGACTTTTCATCGCGCTCTACGCGAACTTCCCGCGCCAGGAGTGAGCTTGCGAAAAAGCTGCCCTTGCTGCGACCAAATGTCGCTCCTCGCAAAGCTCCCCGATCACCCGCCGGGGACCAGCCGCAGCCGGCCGATCGCGCCCCGGCCGTAGGCTTCCGGTCGCCGCGTCATCGACACCGTTTCGCCCCGCGCCCAGAGCCTCGTGAGGTCGCGATAGTGCCCGGACAAAGGGTTGCCCGACTGGCCGGTCGCGGCGATCCAGCGCGAGCGGTCGAGATCGGCGAGATCATAGAGCCCGCGGTAGCTGGCGGCATGGACGCTGGCGAACGGTCGCGCCTCGTCGCCGGGCGCGAAGTGGCCGACGTCCACCGTGGTGCCGTCGCCGCCGCTCGGGGTCTCGATGTCGAACAGTCGGTCGAGCAGCGGCTGATTCCGCGAAGATCGCGTGCGCCATCCGCGCCGGATGCGCGTCGCCCCAGCGCCAGTCCGCCTGGTCGGGACCGAAGCGGCGGGCGAGATCGGCGAGCGCCAGATCCAGCGCCCGGCCCGCAAGCTCGGCGCAGGTCTCGACCGGCCGGGTCGAGACGTCGTCGCACCAGACCTGCCGCCGCTTCAGGATCTGCTCCATGAACCGCGGCCGGGTACCCCAGAACGACCGGAACAGCGGGCCCAGCTCGTCGGCCTGGATCAGCCGGGAGAGCTCGCGGTACCAGGCCGCGAACAGGAGCGGCGCCCGGCCATCTGCGCGCATCACCCGATCCCAGGCCTTGAGCTCGCCGAGCGCCGCGGCCGCGCCAGGGCTCAGAGGCTTGGCCTCGAGCATGACCGGCAGCAGGTCCTCGGCCAGCAGCGAATACTGGTCGGCCTGGATCGCCGCGAACGCCGCGAGGTCGTAGTCGCTGCCCGTGAGCAGCCCGGCCAGCCGGCGCGCTCGGTAGGGCGCCTCCCAGTCGGCGGTCAGGAGATAGGGGTAGCCCTCCGGCACGATCCGGTTGTTGGCGTTGAACACCAGGCCATCCTTGGGGTCCAGCGCCCGCGGCAAGGCGTCGAATGGGATCCAGCCCTGCCAGTCGTAGTCCCCGCTCCAGCCCGCAACCGGCCAGCGGCCATCGCCCTGGCGTCGGATCGGCACGCGTCCGGGCGCGATGAAGCCGATGTGGCCCCTTGTGTCGGCGTAGAGGATGTTCTGCATCGGCGCGCCGACCGCGCGGGTCGCTTCGACGAAGCTCGGCCAATCCCGCGCCTGGTCCAGCGCCAGCAGCGCCTCGGCGGTGCGGTCGTCGTCGGCGAGCCCGGTCCAGGCGAGCGCCAGCACGCGATCGGCGCCGAAGGTCGTCGCCGCATCCGCCATGAGATCCGAGAGCACGGGCCCGTGCCGGGTCTCGCGCACGGTGATGGTGACCGGCGCCGCCCCCTTGACCTTGATGACCTCCTCGCGAACCGTGAAGGGCGCCGAGCCGTCCGGGGTCAGATAGCGCGAGGTGTCGGCGGAATCGAGCCGCTCGATGAACAGGTCCTCGACATCGGCGCCGGTGTTGGTGAGCCCCCAGGCGACGGCACCGTTGTGACCGAGCACGATCGCCGGCACGCCCGGCAAGGTCGCGCCGATCAGCTCGTCGTCCTGGGTCTTCAGATGGGCGAGGTACCAGACGCCCGGCGCCTGCAGCCCGAGGTGGGGATCGTTCGCGAGCAGTGGCGCCCCGGTCCGCGTCCGGCTGCCCGCCAGCACCCAGGCATTCGAGCCGTCTCTGGCCGCGGCCGCCGCCGGCAGGACCGCCGCCAGCGCCTCCAGTCCGAGACCGCGCGTCAGCCCGGCGAGCGTGATCGGCGCGTCCGCCGGATAATCCGGCCAGATGTCGGCGATCTGCTGGTCCGAAAGCCGCGTGCTGAGCCGCGCGCGCAACAGCTCGTCCTGGTAGTTGGTGCCGAGGTCGAGCGCCATCACGCGCAGCCAGACCAGGCTGTCGGCGACCGTCCAGGGCTCGATCTCATGTTCGCCGAGGATCAGGAACTCGGGCGGCAGCGGGCCCGTCCGGGCCTTCAGATAAGCGTTGACGCCCGCGGCATAGGCCTCGAGCCACGTGCGGGTCGCCGGGCTCAGATGGGCAAGGCCCGCAGCTGCCCGCCGATAGAGCCCGAGCGTGCGCATGAAGCGATCGGTCGGCAGCGCCGCCCCGCCCACGATCTCGGAGAGGCGCCCGGCGCCGACCCGCCTCTGGAACTCCATCTGCCAGAGCCGGTCCTGGCCGTGGACGAAGCCGAGGGCGAACAGCGCATCCGTGAAGCTCTCCGCCTCGATATGCGGGATCGCCCACTGATCGCGCACGACCGTGACCGGCGCCCCCAGCCCCGGGACCCGGATCTCGCCATCGACCTGCGGCAGAGACTGGCGAAGCCAGAGATAGCCGCCGCCCAGCCCGATCGCGCTCAGGAGCAGAAGACCAAGCAGCCCCCAACCGAGCCAACGGGCGAGGCGCGGCAAGTCAGACCTGCCCGCTCAGTGCTCCACGCCGGGTCAAATCCTGACGCAGCTGATCTGGATTCTGGAAACCGATGGCCTCGAAGCCGAGCGCCGCGGCGGCCGCGACGTTTTTGGCGTTGTCGTCGATGTAGATGCAGTCGGCGGCCGGGCGGCCGATGCTTTCGAGGAGAAGTCGGAAAATCCGGGGGTCGGGCTTGATCAGGCCGACCTCGCCCGAGACCAGGATGCTCTCGAAGCGGTCGAGGAACTCGTAGCGCTCGCGCGCGATCGGGAATTTCTCCACGGACCAGTTGGTGAGCGCGTGCAGCTCGTAGCCGGCCTGTTTCAGCTCTTCGAGGATCTGGACCGACCCTATGATCGGGCCGGCCAACATCTCATGCCAGCGGTGGTGATAGGCCTCGATCAGCGCGCGCTCGCCCGGGTGGCGGGCGGCCGCCTCCTCGACCGCCGCGGCGAAGGTCCGGCCGCGGTCCTGCTCCTCGTTCCACGCGGCGTGGCAGACCTCGGCGAGGAAGCGCTCGATCTCGGCCTCGTCTTCGATCAGCTGGCGATAGAGGTAGCGCGGGTTCCAGTCGATCAGCACGCCGCCCAGGTCGAACACCACGACAGGTCTCGCTCCGGCAGAGCTCGGCATCAGGTTCCCTTTCCGGTCGCTCGCTCGTTGACAGGGCCGCCCGGCGGCTGAGATCCTCTGGCCGATGCGCGCCGCCTTTGTCCAGCCCCTCTCCTGCCAGAAGAGCGCATGACCGACTTCGAGCCGCAGAACTCCGACTATGCCGCCGTGGTCCGGGCGAGCTTTGCGAGGCAAGGCCTGATGCAGGCGCTCGGCATCGAGCTCGCCGAGGTCGGCCCGGGGATCTGCGTGCTCGAGGCGACCGCCCACTCGAAGCTCACCCAGCAACAGGGCTTCTTCCACGGCGCCCTGATCGGCGCCATGCTGGATTGCGCCGGCGGCTATGCTGCCTACAGCCTGATGCCGGCCGGCAGCGACGTGCTGACCACTGAGTACAAGGTCAACTTCGTCGCCGCCGCCGAGGGCGAGCATCTGATCGCGCGCGGCCGGGTGATCAAGCCCGGGCGGACGCTCACCGTCGCCACGGCCGAGGCCTTCTGCCGCCGGGGAGGCGTGGAGACCTTGTGCGCGGTGCTGCTGTCGTCGCTGATCTGCGTTCCGGCCAGGGGCGCTTCGAGCCCGGGCAGATCCGACATCCCGCCATGATCCCCTGCCAGCGCCATCTGTTCGACCTGCCCGACGACGTGGCCTATCTGAACTGCGCCTATATGTCTCCGCTTCTGAAGCGCGCGGCCGCCATCGGTGCTGCAGCCGTGGCACGGAAGTGTCGGCCCTGGACAATCACCGCCGAGGACTTCTTCGCCGACAGCGAGCGGGCGCGCGAGCTGTTCGCAGAGCTGCTCGGCGCCAGCGCGGAGGATATCGCGATCGTGCCGGCGGCCAGCTACGGCCTCGCGATCGCGGCCGCCAACCTGCCGATCGCGGCGGGTGAACGCGTGCTGGTGCTGGCCGAGCAGTTCCCGTCCAACGTCTTCACCTGGCGCGAGCTCGCGAAGCAGCGGGGCGGCGAGGTCCTGACCATCGCGCGGCCCGCGGATCGCGACTGGACCGCGGCCGTGCTCGCGGGCCTCGACGAGCGGGTAAAGGTCACCGCCTTGCCGCACTGCCACTGGACCGATGGCGGCCTGCTCGACCTGGTCGCCATCGGCGAGCGCTGCCGCGAGGTCAACAGCGCGCTCGTGGTCGATGCCACCCAGTCCCTCGGCGCCCTGCCGCTCGATCTCGCCCGGGTGCGGCCGGACTATCTGGTCTGCCCGGGCTACAAATGGCTGCTCGGCCCCTACAGTCTCGGCTACCTCTACGTCGCCCCCCGGCACCAGGGCGGCCGGCCGCTCGAGCAGAATTGGATCGCCCGGGAGGCAAGCCAGGATTTCGCCCGCCTGATCGACTATGCCGAGCGCTACCAGCCCGGGGCCAGGCGGTTCGATGTCGGTGAGCGCTCCAACTTCGCGCTCCTGCCGGTCAGTATGGTCGGGCTCGAGCAGCTGCTGACCTGGGGCGTGCCGGCGATTGCCGAGACGCTGGCCGCCATGACCGCGGCGATCGCAGGGCGGGCCGCAGCGCTCGGGCTGACATCGACGCCCGCCGACCGGCGCGCCGGCCACTATCTGGGTCTCGGCTTCCCCGCAGGTATGCCGGCCGGCCTGCCGGAACGGCTGGCGCAGGAGCGGGTCTACGTCAGCCTGCGCGGCGCCTCGCTCCGGGTCACCCCGCATCTCTACAACGACGAGGCCGACCTCGACCGCCTGTTCGCGGTGCTGGCGGCAGTGGTCTGAGATCGGGCCACGATCGGGGAGGGTGGTCGGGTGCCCGCGACCGCAGGTCGGGTTGCCGGTGTCCACGAGCCCGTCCGGGGGCTGTCCGACCGATCCCCGCGCCGCTGCATCACGACCCGTTTCCGGTGCCGTTCCACGGCCGAACGCCACGACCGCCGGTCTTGGCAACTACATCGATCTGTTGCAATTTTGTAACGGTCTTTGCCCGCGGTTCCTGCCTGGCCGGTCGATCCCGTGTCGCTGTCGCCACAGATCATGAGGATTTGATGCCGCATCGGAATAAAAGGGTTGATCGCGCCACAGCGGCCGGTAGAAGCCTGAGTCATGGTCAACCGTCAGTTTCACATCGAGTCCGTTGCTAAACTTTCCTCGGGGCGAATGCCCGGCTCCGAAAGAGTGGTATGGTCGTCGTCGAGCCGTTCATCGGGCCGGCAGGGTATGACCCGGTCGCGCCGCAAAGACGGCAGCCGCCGGGACGGACCGGCGGCCGTCCGACAGTCCGCCCTGGGGTCCGGGGCCTGGCGCCCGGTCTTTGCGACTAGGCGCACCGGCGCGTTCCTGGTCGACCCACCGAGCACAGCCCATCAGCGGCCGATGCCGATCGCCATGGCCGAGCCGCGTCCCGACGTCATCGCCGAACGGGCTTTTCCTTACCTAACCGTAAGGAGTCTTCCCTACGTGGATGACCGGATTCGCGGGCTCGGGTTGGCCCGCAGCTTCGAGGTGCGACCAAGCGTTGCCGGGAGACCAAGTCCATGCCAGCTGGCCTGAGCTCCGAAGTCAGCCGACCCGTCCGCGCCGTCGCGGTCAGGTGACAATCCCGAACCGAGCGCCGTCGGCCCGGATCGAGCCCCCGGTCGAACCCACAAGCGGAACCGCCGATGTCGCCCTCACGCCTATACCCGCGCAGTTGGCCCGTGCTGTTCGCTGCGCTCGCCATCGGGGGTTACCTCGCCTCGCCCGCCGGCGACGGCACCATCCGCCACGCGGCGATGCAACGCTGATGGCGCCGGCTGCTGCCCTACTGTCGGTGAGGCGGGACCCTACCGGCCCCCGGCTTGCTCGCAATAGCAAAAATGGAGCGCGACATGTCGCCTGAGCGCATTGTAGTTGCGGCCCGCTGGTCGTTGCTGGTCGCCACCCTCGCGATCGGGCTCTGGCCGCCGGCGGCCGCCCTGGCCGGCCAGCCGGCTGCCCGGCCCAACATCGTATTCATTTTGAGCGACGACGAGGACGTCAAGATTCACGCCTACATGCCCAAGACCAGGGCGCTGTTGGATGACCAGGGGACGGTCTTCGACAACTTTTTCGTGACCTATTCCTTCTGCTGCCCGTCGCGGGCCACGATCCTGCGCGGCCAGTATCCCCACAACACCCAGATCGAGGGCATCCAGCTGCCGACCGGCGGGTTCAAGAAGTGGCACGCGCTGGGGCTCGAGAACTCGACCATCGCGACCTGGCTGCACGCCGGCGGCTATCACACGGCTTTTTATGGCAAATACCTCAACCAGTACGAGCCGCAAACCGATGGCGTCCAGCCCGGCTGGGACGAGTGGTACGCCGGCGGCGACAACTGGTCGAACTACAACTACATCCTGAACGAGAACGGTAAGATCGTGAGCTACGGCGACCGCGCCGAGGACTATCTGACCGACGTCATCGCCCGCAAGGCGGTGAGCACGATCCACGAGGCGACCGCGGCCGGGCAGCCGTTCTTCCTCTACCTCTCGACCTACACACCGCACGCGCCGGCGACCTGCGCACGGCGTCACGAGCATCTGTTCACCGACACGCCGCTGCCGCGGCCGCTGTCGTTCGACGAGCCCGATGTGAGCGACAAGCCCGCCATCATCCGCAACCTGCCGCACCTCAGCGGGCCGCAGATCCAGGCCATGGAGGGGCATTACCGCGCGCGGCTGCGATCGCTCCAGGCGATCGACGACCTGGTCGAGACGGTCGTCGAGACGCTCAAGCAGACCGGCCAGCTGGACAGGACCTATATCATCTACACCTCGGACAACGGCTTCCACATGGGCGAGCACCGGATGATCGCCGGCAAGACCACCGCCTACGAGGAGGACATCCGGGTGCCGGCGATCGTACGGGGCCCGGGGGTGCCGGCCGGCCGGCGGATCGAGGCGATGGTGCTGAACAACGATTTCGGGCCGACCTTCGCCGAGATCGCCGGGGTGGCGCCGCCGAGCTTCGTCGACGGCCGCTCCTTCCTGCCGCTGTTCTCGAACCCGAACCGGCCCTGGCGGCGCAGCTTCCTGATCCAGCGCCGTGAGCTCGAGACCCACGAGATGACCGGCGCCGCGCGCTTCGACGCGGTCCGGACGGCGCAGAAAATTTACGTCGAATATGGCGACGGCGGTCGGGAACTCTACAATCTCGATGCCGATCCCTACCAGGTGGCCAATCGGGCGAGCCACGGCGACCCGCTGTCGGTCGAGCTCCTGACGAGCCGCCTGGCGGAGCTTCTGAACTGCGCCGGCGCCAACTGTCGCGAGATCGAGGACCTGCCCGTCGATGCCGAGCGGACCGCAGCCCATGCCGAGAGCGCACCGAAGGCGTCGACCACGCAGTAGGCGTGTGCCAAGCGCCCGGCGATCATGACCCGGGGTCATGGCCTTCGGCCGGGCGCCCGCCATCGTCTGGCGGTGCTCGCGCAGCTCATCCTGGTGATGCTCGCCAGCTGCGACGCTCGGGCCGGCCCCTGTTCGAGCCAGGGCTCGCCGGAGCGGGTGCTGGCGCGCCTGCCGCTCTACGATGCCGAACGGGGTCGCACCGACGGCGCGATTCAAAGTTTTACCGAGGGCGATCCGGGCGCGCTCGCCGAGCATGCGATCGTCGCGGCCGGGCCCGACGGCAAGACTCGCGCGCTTCGGGTGGCCTACCGGCTCGATCCCGGCCGGCGCGCCCGGGCGGGCGTGCGGATCAAGCTCGACCGGCTGAATGCCAGCGCCTACGACCACCTGGAGCTCAGGGTCAGGGGCGATCCGAGCGCCGGCTTCGCGCCCTCGTTCCAGGTCGGCTTCGAGCGGGCCAGCCCCGGCCGTCCGGATATGGTCGAGAGCGGCAGCTCCGTGGTCACGGGTGTCAGCGATCAGTGGCGGGACGTCCAGGTGCCGCTCAGCCTGATGACCGGCCTTCGCGACTGGACCGGACTCGACGGGTTCGTCCTGACCTTCGATTCCCGGCGGACCGATGCGCTGGCCGGTGCCATCTACGTCGACGACCTCGCCCTGGTCCGGACCGGACGACCCGGACCCTCCGCGTCCGATCCGGTGCCGACGCCGCGGAAGGACACTTGGGAGCAGGCGAATGGCGGCAAGGAGACAGCGCGCGCCGCGGTTGCGGGCCGGCTGACCGGCTGGCCCGGGGCGTTGACCCGGACGCCCCCGCAGGCAGCGGACGATGCCGGGTTCCTGATGCAGGTCGCGCGCGACAGCTGGCAGGGCCTCGCGGCGCTCACCGATCGCGAGCACGGGCTGCCGGTCGACCACGTGAGCCTAGCCGGCGGCGGGGTCGAGCCGGCCCAGGCCCAGGTCGGCGACTACACCAGCCCCAGCACCGTCGGGATCTGGCTGATGGCCGTGGCCGGCGCCGAGCGGCTCGGCCTGATCGGCCGGCCGGAGGCGCAGGCCCTGCTCGACCATGCGCTCAGGACCCTGGGCAAGCTCGAGCGGCTGCACGGCTTTTTCTACAACTACTACGACACGACGACCCTCGAGCGGAGCAGCAACTTCGTCTCCTCGGTCGATTCCAGCTGGCTGACCGCCGGTCTGATGGTCCTGCGCCAGGCCTTCCCCGAGCTCGCCGAGCCAGCGACCCGGCTGATCCAGGACGGCGACTACGGCTGGCTCTATGACGCCGCCGAAGGCCTGATCAGCCACGGCTATTACGTCAACCTCGACTGCCCCTCGCAGTATCACTACGGGCTGCTCTACACCGAGGCGCGCGTGCTCAGCCTGATCGCGATCGGCAAGGGCGACGTGCCCGAGGCGCACTGGTTCAAGCTGGAGCGCACCTTGCCCGTCTCGGAGAGCTGGCAGACGCAGCCGCCCAAGGGCCGCGTCGCCAAGCAGGTCCGGGGCCAGGAGGTCATCGGCGGCTGGTACGAGCGGGACGGCTACCGCTACCTGCCATCCTGGGGCGGCAGCATGTTCGAGGCCCTGATGCCGACCCTGGTGATCGACGAGGCGATCTTCGCGCCCGAGAGTCTCGGCCGGAACGACGTGGTCCACGCCACGCTGCAGCGCCGGCACGCGCTCGAGGAGCTTGGCTATCCGGTCTGGGGCATGTCGCCGAGCGCCACCGCTGCGGGCGACGGTTACAGCGAGTTCGGCGTCCGCTATCTGGGCGTGCTCGGCTATCCCGAGGGCGTGGTCGCGCCCTATGCCTCGGCGCTGGCGCTCGCGGTCACGCCCGGGCCGGCGATCCAGAACCTGCGCGGGCTCGCGAAGCGTTACCCTGGCCTCTACGGCGCCTACGGTTTCTACGATGCGGTCGACCCGAAGACGGGCGAGGTCGGGCGCCGCTACCTCACTCTCGATCAGGGGATGCTGTTCGTCGCGATCGCGAACTTTCTCGCCGATCACGTGGTGCAGCGCGCCTTCGCGGCCGATCCGATCGCGGCCAAAGCCTTGCCGATCCTGGCCGACGAGCGTTTCTTCGACTGATATGATACCGAGCTCAGGAAGATCTGACCGTCTCGTTTTGACCCCGCCACCCCCACCCCGACGCTCCCCATCGAGGGAGAGGGGCTAACCTGTCGCGCCCTTGCGGGGGAGGGCCAGGGTGGGGGCCGTGGAGCGAGTAGGGTGCCAAGCTCAGGAAAGTCTCGACTTTCGCGCTTGGTCCCTTGTGCCTGGGTTGCCGGGCGGCAGACGCGCCCGACGCGAAGATGAAGACTTCGCGGGGACCGATCTAGTCTAGTCTTAGTCTTAGTCTTTTTATTTAGTCTTAGTCTTAGTCTTAGTCTAGTCTATGTCGAGCCGTTCCTGGCGCCGGCGCTCGAACCGGGTGACGTCGTGGTGCTCGACAACCTCGCGGACCACAAGGTCGACGGCGTCCGCCAGGCGATCGCCGCCGCTCGGGCCTCGACCTGCCGCCCTACAGCCCCGGCCTCGCGCCTGGCTCCCAGCACCGACCACCGAGGTCGGTGCGGAGCGGCGCGCCGATCGAGCGGCTCTTCGCCAACTTAAGGCCCTGCTGCGCAAGGCTGCAACCGGACCAAGGACGAACTCTGGTCGACCATCGGCCGCCTCCTCGCCACCGCGCCGCCAAGCGAACGCGCCAACTACCTCAGACACTGCGGCTATGGTTCTACCTAGCTCGAAGGTGCTCTAATAGCCGGGCAACATTACATTGAAGTAACTTAAGAAATGAAGAATGATTAATTTGATTCCTCTGGATGATCATTTTATACGCGGCCCGCGACCGTAGAATCTTGACATCGAGCGTCCTGACAACATGACGAGATCAAGCAACGCCGGGGCTGTTCCAAACGGCACGGCTCAGGTCGACGACTTGGCCGGCTGGACGGACGAATGCGTCGCGGCCTACCAGGCCGCCGGCCAGGCGATCGAACAGCTGCAACCCGGCCAGGCGATGGTCTACCACGAGGGCTATCTCGCCATCGACGCCCCCCGTGATGCCGCGGTCGCCGGCCGGGCCGCCGCCTTCCTCGAGGCTGGAACGGAACTGGGCCAGGGGGTCCTCGGCCAACGGTGGGTTCGACCGGGGCGGTACCAGTATATGTTCTGGAAGTCCCGGCGATGACCGAGGCAGCGACCACGATCGTCACCTTCAGGGTGACCGACGTCGAGCACGTGCACGGCGCCGGCCGGCTCGTCGCCCTGGCCAAGGTGGAGCTCGAGCTCGATGGCGTGGTGCTCGTCATGCAAGGCGTGCGCGTCATGCGCCAGCGCGACATCATCACCATGCAGGCGCCGAGATTTCGCGACCCCCGGACCGGCAATTGGCTTCCGGCATTGATCGTGCCGGCCGAGCTTGGCCAGGCAATCGCGCGCGAGCTGCACCAGATCCTGTTCTGCGAACGCCAGAGCAGTCTTGGCGAGGACATTCTGCGCGCGATGGAGTAGCCGTTACGCCCGGCCGCTCCGTGAGGCGGCGGCGCTCAGCAGCGGGCGCGTTCGCCAACAACGCTCCAGGCGTCCGGGTCGTCCTTCGTTTTGATCGGGTCGTCGGGTGCGGCGGAGGCCGGGTCACAGCTCGGCGAGCCGGATCTCGGGCTCGGCGGCGCGGGCAGGGTCGATCGGCCGGCGATCGGCGATCAGCTTCTTGGCGGCCAGGAAATCAGCGCCGCGGTTGATGCAGTCGATCGCGACCAGCCGGCCGGCCCGGAGGTGCAGGGCGGAGAAGCTCCGGGTTGCCGGCTCGCCGCGCAGGACCAGCTGGTCGTCCGGATCGCCCACGCCCGCGATCTGCAGCTTGAGGTCGTACTGATCCGACCAGAACCACGGGACCTCGGCGTAGGGAACGGGCTCACCCGCGATTGCCTGGGCGACCGCCTTGGCCTGGGCCATGGCGTTGTGCACCGATTCCAGCCTGAGCCGGCGGCCGAACAGGGCGTTTGGATGGTTGGTCACGTCGCCTGCGGCGAAGATCGAGGGATCGCTGGTCCGACCGAGCTCGTCGACGATGATGCCATTGTCGACCGCGAGCCCGGCGTCCCGTGCGAGCTCGTCGTTCGGCACCGCGCCGACCCCGATCACCACCAGGTCAGCGGCGAAGTCCGCGCCCGTCCCGGCACAGGACCTGCTCGACCGCCGTTGCACCCTCGAGGTCTGCAACCTGCGCGCCGGTCTCGATCGCGACCCCATGCCGCGCATGCTCGACCGTGAAGAAGTCGGAGACCGGCGGCGCCACGACCCGGTTCATGACCCGGTTCAGAGCCTCGAGCACCGTCACTTCAGCGCCGAGCTTCCTCAGGCTTGCTGCGACCTCGAGGCCGATGTAGCCGCCGCCGATGATCACCGCCCGAGCCCCCGGCCGGACCGCCGCCCGAATGCGCTCGGAATCGGCGAGCGTACGCAGATAGAAGACGCCGGCCAGATCCTCGCCCGGCAGCCCGAGGCGCCGCGCCCGGGTGCCGGTGCAGAGGATGAGCGTGTCGTAGGACAGCTCCCGATCGTCCAGGACGACCTTGCGCTGGTCGCGCAAAATCCGCAGGACCCGGGTCCCTGGCCGCAGATCGACCCCGCTCTTGACATAGTAGGCCTCGGAGCGGATCAGGGTCCGCTCGAGCGCCATCTCGCCGCTCATATAGGCCTTCGACAAAGGCGGCCGCTGATAGGGCGGCGCCGGCTCGTCGCCGAGCAGGCTGATATCGCCGGCAAAGCCCAGCTGGCGCAGGCTGATCGCGACCTGCGCGCCCGCCTGGCCGGCGCCGACGATGACCAGGCGTTCTGCCCTCCTGTCCATCCTTCATGACTAGCGTCGCACCAGCTGATTCTGCCAGAGGCCCCGGCGGCGGCGCTCAGCCTCGGACCGAGCCCGAGGTCAGGCCGGCCACGTAGTGGTCGACGAAGAACGAGTAGATCAACGCGACCGGGATCGAGCCCAGGAGCGCGCCGGCCATCAGCTGGCCCCAGTAGAAGACGTCGCCGCGGATCAGCTCGGTGATGACGCCGACCGGCACGGTGCGCACCGAGCTCTTGGTGAGGAAAATCAGGGCGTAGAGAAACTCGTTCTGGGACAGGGTGAAAGCGAAGATGCCGGCGGAGATGAAGCCGGGGGTGCAGAGTGGGAGAAAAATCCGGCGCATGGTCTGCAGGCGGCTGGCGCCGTCGATGCGCGCCGCCTCCTCGAGGTCGCGCGGCACGCTCTTGAAATAGCCGAGCAGCAGCCAGGCGCAGAACGGCACCAGCATCGTCGGATAGGTCAGGATCACCGAGGTCAGCGTGTTGCCGAGGCCGAGCCGGTTGATCACGTCGGCGAGCGGCAGGAACAGCAAGGGCTGGGGCACGAGATAGGTCGCCGCGATCGTCATCGCGATGAGGCTCGCGCCGGCGAAGCGCATGCGCGCGAGCGGGTAGGCGAGCATGGTGCCGAACACCAGCGAGATCGCCGTCGAGACGACGGCGACCAGCATCGTGTTCCAGGTCCAGCGCAGGAAATGCGTCTTGGTCAAAAGGTCGACATAGTGCTGCAGGGTCGGATTGCGGATCAAAAGCGGCATCAGATGCCGGTTGTACAGCTCGGAATCCGGCTTGATCGAGGTGATCGCCATCCAATAGAACGGGAACAGCGCCACCACCAGGAAAAAGCCGACCGGGAGCCAGACCCGGAGCGCCTGATTGACGTGCCCGTGGCCGGTGACCATCAGGGCTTCCGAATGTAGAGCGTCAGCGCCACGATCAAGAGCGCCAGTGCCGGCAGCATCGTCAGCGCGATCGAGGCGCCGAGACCGAGCTGGCCCGCGGTCATGCCGATGTCGAAGGCATAGGTCGCGAACAGGTTGGTCGCGTTGTTCGGGCCGCCATGGGTGAGCACGTACACGCAGCTGAAAGTCGGCGAAGGTGAAGATCACCGAGAACAGCGTGACGATCAGGATCACCGGCTTCAAGAGCGGCAGGGTCACGAAGCGGAAGCGCTGCCAGCCGGTGCTGCCGTCGATCGTCGCCGCCTCGTAGAGCTCGGGTGGGATGGTCTGCAGGCCGGCGAGCAGGGTGATGCCGTAGAACGGCAGGCCGCGCCAGGTGTTGATCATGATCACCGAGAACATCGCGAGCTTCGCGTTGCCGAGCCAGGACGGCCCCGGCCGCGTCCCGCCGAGCTCGACCCAGAGCAGGTTGACGACGCTGAACGCGGGGTCGAGCATCCATAGCCAGGCGACCGTGCTGAGCACGGTCGGCACGATGAACGGCAGCAGCAGGACCGCCCGCACCAGCTTCTTCATCCGGAAGTTCTGGTTCATCGCCAGCGCGAGGCCGAGCCCGCCGATCATCTTCAAGATGGTGGCGGCGATCGTGTAGACGAAGGTATTGACCGCGACCCGCCAGAAGATCGGGTCGTGGAAATCGGTGATGAAGTTCTTGAGCCCGACGAAATGGCCGGGCTTGCCGATCATGCGGTCCTGGAGACTGAGCAGGACGCCATAGACCAGGGGATAGCCGACCAGGGCCACCAGGAACAAGAGCGGCAGCGCCATCATCAACCAGCTGAACACGTCCTCGCGGTCGAGCCAGCCGGTCAGAGACATGGCAGGGCGCGCCGGCCGCACCCTGCCGATCAGCGATTCACTGCGGACCGACATGCCAGGGTCCGCAAAAAACTCAGGCGGAGCCGTAAATCTGCTTCAGCTGGTTCTCGGCGTTCTTGATGACCTCCTTGGTCGAGGTACCGCTGCACGCCGCGGCGAACATGTCGACGACGACATATTTGGCGACGTTCTCGGCGAGCTGGCGATTGGGTGGCGCGGGCCAGCCCGGCAGGTGCGCCTCCGCCATGGCGTCGCGGTAGGGCAGGTTGCGCGGCTCGACCTGCCACATCGGCGCGTTGTCGTATCCGCGCAGGAACGGCTGGTAGTAGCTGTCGGCGATGCCGTACCACCTGCCCAGCTGCTTCTCCTGCATCAGCCACTTCAGGAAATCGTGCGCCTCCTGTTTTTCCGGCGTGAAGTTGAAGACGCCGTGGGTGATCGAGTTCAGCAGATGAAAGCGGCCCTTCGGGCCTTCTGGATTCTGCGCCTGATCGGTGACCTTGGCGATGTCCGGGAAATGTTCCTTGGCAAACCAGAGGATGCTCTCGGCATTGTTGGTGCACGAGATCTGCTCGGCCATCCAGGCCTTGTTGTTGCTGACGTCGGTCCAACCAAGGCAGTCCTCGAGCACGCAATCCGTGAACAGCTTGCGGGCATAATCGAGGGCGTGGGCGGTCTCGTCCGAATCGATGACCACGGTCTTGCCGTCGGCCTCGACCTCGTGGCCGCCGTACGACCACAAAAGCGGATAAATCCAGCCGTGATTGTCGCCGAAGCCGTGGCCGAGCTCAAGCCCATAGGGATAGCCTTTCGCCTTCAGCTTCTTGCCGACCTCGTAGAACTCGTCCCAGGTCTCCGGGAACTTCTTGACGCCGACCTCGGCGAACCAGTCGGTCCGCCAGACCATCAGCTGGCCGATATTGGCGAACGGGATCGCGATCCATTTGCCGTCACGGACGCCGGCTTCCTTGGCCGAGGGGTACCAGCCGCCCTGCGTCTTGCCCATCTCCTCCGCGATGTCGCTCACGTCCATCAGCTTGTCGGCGTAGAGAAACGGCTGCAGCAGCGCCATCATCGAAACATCAGCGCCGGCGCCGGTCTCGATCACCGTGCTGATCCGGGTCGGCAGGCCGCCGACCGCGGTCGTCTCATAGACCACCTTGACGCCGGTTTCCTTCTCGTACTCCTGCGCCAGCGTCGTCTTGATGTATTCGTCGAAGGGCGGGATGAACGAGCTCTCGTGCAGCATCGTGATGGTCTTACCGGCGGCGCGGCCCGCCGCCGGTACGAGGACCGCCCCGGCCGCACCGGCTGCCGCGACCTTCAGGAAATCGCGCCGTGATTGGCTGCCCATGTCCATCTCCCTGGTATCGCCGAGCAGCCCGGATGGCCGCCGTCTCCCCCGCTCATGGTATTGCGTTTGGCCCGGCGCTGAAAACCAATTCTGACATCGCGGCGATGAGGGCGAGGATCGCCGATAGCGGCGCCGCGACGAGTTCCCGTCCAAAACCCAGCCAAAGCGGACCGATTGCGACTTGCGCACCGGGCTGGCGCGCGCCGACAATGAGGCGTCTAGCGACCAGCGAGGTGTCATGAGCGAGCTCTGCGACTTTACCGCGGTCGAGCTGCGCCGGCTGATCGGCGCCAGGCAGGTCTCGCCGGTCGAGCTGCTCGGGTCCTGCCGGGCGCGGATCGAGCGGGTCAACAGCGCGGTCAACGCGTTCGTCGCGACCTGCTGGGAACGGGCGGCGGGGGAGGCTCGCGCGGCCGAGCGCGCGATCATGGCGGGCGAGGCGCTCGGGCCCCTGCACGGCCTGCCGGTCGGGGTCAAGGACCTGGCGCTGACCGGGGGCCTCCGGACTACGTTTGGCTCGCCGCAGTTCGCCGACTTCGTGCCGGAAGCGGACGAGCGCCAGGTCGCCGTGATCCGTCAGGCGGGCGGGATCATCGTGGGAAAAACCAACACGCCGGAGTTCGGCGCCGGCGCCAACACGGTCAACCCGGTCTATGGCGCGACCGGCAACCCGTTCGACCCGGAGAAGACCTGCGCCGGCTCCTCTGGGGGCTCGGCGGTGGCGCTCGCGACCGGCATGGTGCCGCTCGCCACGGGCTCGGACATGGGCGGCTCGCTGCGCAATCCCGCCGCCTATTGCGGCGTGGTCGGCTTCCGGCCGAGCCCGGGCGCGGTGCCGCACTTCGGGCCAAGCCCGGGTGCGGTGCCCCACGAATTGGGCGTGCTCGGCTGGTCACCGCTCAGCGTCCAAGGCGCCATGGGTCGAACCGTCGCCGACACTGCCCTGCTCCACGGCGTGATGGCCGGGACCGATGTGCGCGATCCTTTGTCCGCGCCCGCCATGGGTCTACCGGCCGGCGATCCGGTGGATCTCGCCAGCCTCAAGGTCGCGATCAGCGAGGACCTCGGCTTTGCGCCGGTCGACGATCGCATCCGCGCGACGTTCCGGCAGGCGATCGAGCGCTTTCGCGGCGTGTTCGGGCGGGCGGACGATCGGAACCCGCCGCTCGACGACAGCGCGCATGACGTCTTCGAGGTCACGCGCGCGCTCGCCTTCGTCGCCAGACACGGCGCCACCTATCGCGAGCGTCCGGAGATCCAGGGTCCCAACATCCGGGCGAACGTCGAGCAGGGGCTCGCCATGAGCCTCGAGGACGTGGCGCGCGCGATGCGCCGGCACACCGAGCTGTACCGGGCTTTTCTCGACTTCATGGCCGACTACGACGCGCTCATCTGCCCGGCCATGGCGGTGCCACCATTCCCACATCGCGAGCGTTATGTCGCCGAGATCAACGGCCAGAAGCTCCGCACTTACTTCCACTGGCTGGCGCTCCCCTACGGCCTGACGCTGACCGCGCATCCGGTCGCCTGCATCCCCTGCGGCCGCGACCACACGGGCATGCCGTTCGGCATCCAGGTTTGCGGCAAGCGCTTCGGCGACCGGCGCACGCTCGCAATCGCTGAAGCGCTGGAACAGTACCTTCAGACCATTCCGGAGCTCGCTCGCCCGCTGCCCGACCTCACCGCCCTTGCCAGCTGAGGCGCCTCAGGAGGACCGGCCGAGCATGAAGGCCTCCAGACCCTTGAAGGAAGCGGCCCGGCTCATGAAGGCGAACGTGCCCTGGTTCTTGATCTCGCACGCGGCGTCGAGGAAGGCGCCGAGCGCCACCCGCGAGAGCGCCGAGCCGAGGCTGATCCGGCGCACGCCCGCGGCCGCCAGCTGCGCGACCGAGAGCGGCGTCGGGCCGACCCCGGCCAGAACATTGACCGGCCGGCTGACGGCAGCGCAGACGGTCCGGATCGGCTCGACCTCGCGAAGGCCCGGCGCATAGAGCACGCCGGCGCCTGCTGCCTCGAAGGCCTTGAGGCGCGCGATCGTGTCGTCGAGATCCGGCCGCCCGTGCAGAAAGTTCTCGGCGCGCGCGGTGAGCGTGAACGGGAATGGCATCGACCGCGCCGCCTCGACCGCGGCCGCGACCCGCTCGACCGCGTGCGAAAAATCATAGATCGGCCGTGCCGGATCGCCGCTCGCGTCCTCGATCGAGCAGCCGACCAGGCCAGCCTCGCCCGCGCCCCGGACGGTCAGCGCCACGGCCTCGGGGGCATCGCCGAAGCCGTTCTCGAGGTCGGCTGAGACCGGCAAAGGCGTTGCTCCGACGATCGCCTTGGCATGCCCCAGGGCCTCGTCGCGGGTGATCGCGCCGTCGCGCCGGCCGAGGCTGAACGCGCAGCCGGCGCTGGTCGTGGCCAGCGCCTCGAAGCCGAGCCCCGCGAGGATCCGCGCCGTGCCGGCGTCGAAGGGATTGGGGATCACGAACGCGTCCGGGCGCTGATGCAGGGCTCGGAACAGGTTCGCCTTCTCGGTCTGACTGGCAGTCATGGCCTTCCTCCGGGCGCGGCTCCCGCGCGCGCTTTGACGCAGCCCGATTCGACGCTAGTGCGCCCGCAGGCGGCGCTGCTGCAAACCGGGAGAATCGCATGCCACGCATCCGGGACATCCGTCTGATCCCGCTCGCCTACCGGATGCCGGAGGTGCGCGCCTACGGCATGGCGCGCGCCCTGGTCAGCGAGCGTGGCAGTACGCTGGTCGAGGTCGAGACCGAGGACGGCGTGGTCGGGATCGGCGTTCGGCATCCAGCTCTGCAGCAAGCGCTTCGGCGACCGGCTCGCCCGCCCGCTGCCGGACCTCGCCCGCCTCAGCGCCTGAGCCGCCTCAGGACGAGCGGCCGACCATGAAAGCCGAGAGCTCGTGGATCGAGGGGGCGCCGCTTAGGAAGGTGAAGCTGCCGCGCTCCTTGATCTCGCGCGCCGCGTCGAGGAAGGCGGTGAGCGCCACCCGCGAGAGCTGCGGGCCGAGGCTGATCCGGCGCACGCCTGCGGCCGCCAGCTGCTCGACCGACAGCGGCTTCGGACCGAAGCCGGCCAGGACATTGACCGGACGGCTGAGCGCGCCGCAGACGGTCCGGACCGGCTCGAGCTCGCTCAGGCCCGGCGCAAAGAGCACGTCGGCGCCGGCCGCCTCAAACGCCTGCAGCCTTCGGATCGTGTCATCCAGATCCGGCCGCCCGTGCAGGAAGTTCTCCGCCCGCGCGGTGAGCGTGAACGGAAACGACAGGCTACGCGCCGCCTCGACCGCGGCGGCAATCCGCTCGACGGCCTGGGAGAATTCGTAGATCGGGCGCGCCGGATCGCCGCTCCCATCATCGATCGAGCAGCCGACGAGGCCCGCCCCGGCCGCGCGCCGGACCGTGAGCGCCGCGGCCTCAGGCGCATCGCCGAAGCCGTTCTCGAGGTCCCCGGACACCGGCAAAGGCGTCGCTTCCACGATCGCCCGGGCGTGCGCCAGCGCCTCGCCCTGGGTGATCGCGCCATCGCGCCTGCCGAGGCCGAAGGCGCAACCGATGCTGGTCGTGGCCAGCGCCGCAAAACCGAGCGCGGCCAGGATGCGCGCCGTGCCGACGTCGTAGGGATTGGGGATCACGAACGCGCCCGCGCCCTCGTGCAAGGCCCGGAACGCCGCTGCCTTCTCGCTCTGGATCGTCGTCATGGCCTCCTCCGGCTGTTGCTCGCGGGCGCTTTGACCCGAGCGGATTCGCCGCTAGTCTGCGCCCGCGCCGCGCCGCTGCAAAGCAGGAGAATCGCATGCCACGCATCCGGGACATCCGCCTGATTCCGCTCGCCTACCGGATGCCGGAGGTGCAGGCCTACGGCATGGCGCGCTCGATCATCTCAGAGCGCGGCAGCAACCTCGTCGAGGTCGAGACCGAGGATGGCGTGATCGGCATCGGCGAGGCCTGGGGGCCGGCCAAGGCGACCGCCGGTTATCTCGAACTCATCAAGCCCGCCTACATCGGCCGCGAGCTCTACGACCGCGAGCGGATCTGGAGCGACCTGATCAGCCGGCGCTACCACCTCGGCCTGCAGAACCAGATGACCGCCTGCGCGAGCGGCATCAACATCGCGATCTACGACGCCATGGGCAAGACGCTGGGCCTGCCGGTCTGCAAGCTTCTGGGCGGCCTCGGCCGCGACCGGGTGCCGGTCTATGCCTCCGATGGCTACCTGACCGGCGATCCCGAGAATCAGTTGCCGCAACAGCTCGAGCGGATCGCGGACCAGGGCTTTGCCGGCGCCAAGTTCAAGATCGGCCTCAACCCCAAGTCCGATGAGGACCGGGTGCGGCTCGCCCGCGACATCCTGGGCGACGAGATGCTGCTGCTGGTCGACGTCAACGGCAACTACACGGTCGATCTGGCGCTCGAGAGCATGCGCCGGATAGTGCCCTACGGCATCCATTTCTACGAGGAGCCGCTGCCGCCACAAGACTTTCGCGGCTACGAGATCCTGAGCGCGCGCGCGCCGATCCCGGTCGCGACCGGCGAGGCGCTGTACACGATCTGGGACTTCAACCGGCTGATCGCAGCGCGCGCGGTCGACGTCGTCCAGCCGGACGTCAGCCTTTGCGGCGGCCTCGACGAGGCCAAGGCGATAGCACTGCTCTGCCGGCTCAACAACGTCCGCTTCTCGCCGCACGTCTGGGGCACCGGCGTCGGCCTCGCGGCCGCGGTCCACCTGGTGGCGGCGCTGCCGGACTATCCGCACACCGACAACGTCCCGGCCGCGACCCTGATCGAGTACGACGTCGGCGACAATCCGCTGCGCGATCAGGTGCTGACCCGGCCGCTTCGCCCGGTCAATGGCCGGATCGCCGTGCCCGAGGCCCCCGGCCTCGGCATCGAGCTCGACCGGGAGGCGATCAAGCGCTACCGGGTCGACTGACCGGCGCCAAGTTCACGCCGCCCGCTCTGCCTGCTCGCGATGGACCTTGCCGACCACGCGGCCCTCGGCATCGAGGTCGAGGACGACGTTCGAGGCGACTTCTTCACTCTTTCCACGGCCGCGTCGCTCAGCCGCAGGCTCAGCGCATCGGCCTCCGGGTCATACGGTCAGTCGCATCCGTCTTCCTCTCAGTCCTCGTGACTCTGCGGTCAAAATGGGCGGTAATCACAACGCGCGTGTCGTTCTCGTCGATGGTCGCTACGCGCAACACCTTGCCGCCAGCCTCAACGATCCGTCCAAACGGAGAGCCACATCTGCCCGCCAGCGGGAGGGTTCGATCCACTCTGGATCGGTAGCCACCTGCTCGACCCATCACGCTCGATCCCTCGCCCATCGAGCTCGTCCAGCACGTGACGAGTGAAATGCAAAGATAGGATAGCCCGCGGCCCGGTTCACGGTTCTCATCATGGCAGCAGCACGGCGGCGCCGCGCAGGCGGCCGGCGCGCAGGTCGGCGAGGGCGCGGTTGGCGTCGGCGAGCGGATAGGGCTGGACCGTGGTCCGGACCGGCACCTCGGGGGCGAGCGTCAGGAACGCCTCGGCATCGGCGCGGGTGAGGTTCGCGACCGAGCGCACCACCCGCTCGCCCCAGAGGATGGCGTACGGAAAGCTCGGGATGGCGCTCATGTGGATGCCGCCCGCGACCACGATGCCGCCCTTGGCGACTGTCGCCAGTGCCGCCGGGATCAATGGGCCGATCGGAGCGAAGATGATCGCCGCGTCCAGCTCTTCGGGCGGCCGCTGGTCCGAGCTGCCGGCCCAGACCGCGCCGAGCTCGCGGGCGAACTCCTGCGCCTGGGTGTCGCCCGCGCGGGTGAAGGCGAACACGCGCCGGCGCTGATGCCTGGCGACCTGGGCCACGATGTGGGCGGCCGCGCCGAAGCCGTAAATGCCGAGCCGCTCCGCCTCGCCCGCCATGCCGAGCGAACGATAGCCGATCAGCCCGGCGCAGAGCAGCGGCGCGGCCTCGGCATCGCTATAGGCGCCCTGGATTGGGAAGCAGTAGCGGGCATCGGCGACCGTGTATTCGGCGTAGCCGCCGTCGATCTGGTAGCCGGTGAAGCGCGCGTCGTCGCAGAGGTTCTCCCGCCCCGAGCGGCAGAAGCGGCAGCGACCGCAGGTCCAGCCGAGCCAGGGGATGCCGATCCGCTGGTTTTTTCCGAGCTTCTCCACCCCTGGGCCCACCTCGACCACCCGGCCGACGATCTCGTGGCCGGGCACGATCGGCAGCTTCGGCTCGGTGAGATCGCCATCGACCACGTGCAGATCGGTCCGACAGACGCCGCAGGCCGTGACCCTCACCAGCACCTGCCCCGGGCCGGGAGCCGGCATCGGCAGCTCCGCGAGCCGCAACCGCTCCCCCGGTCGATCGAGCACCATCGCCTTCACGAGGACACCTCCCGCGTCAGCAGGGCAAGCCGGTCACTCGCCCTTGGGCACGAAGATGTAGCCGGCGCCGCGCACGGTCTTGACCACCTGGGGCTTGCCCGGGTCGGCCTCGATCTTGCGCCGGAGCCGGGCGATCCGGATGTCGATCGAGCGGTCGAAGGGCTCCCACTCCTTGTTGTGGGCGAGATCGAGCAGCTGATCGCGGCTGAGCACGCGGTTGGGGTGCTCGGCGAACGCCTTGAGCAGGTCGAACTCCATGCTGGTGATCGGCACTTCCTCGCCATCGGCGTCATAGAGCTTGTGGGCATCGAGATCGAGCCGGCAACCGCCGAAAGGCACCTTGCGGGTCATCGGCGCCGCCTCGGCCGCAGCGCCGTCCGCGGTGCCTGCCGGCGCCCGGCGCAGCACCGCGCGGATGCGGGCCAGGAGCTCGCGCAGGTCGACGGGCTTGGCGATGTAGTCGTCGGCGCCCATCTCGAGCCCGACGATCCGGTCGACCACCTCGCCGGCCGCCGTCAGCATGACGATCCCTGCCCGGGTGGTGGCGCGCAGGTGCCGGGCGAGCGACAGGCCGTCCTCGCCGGGCATGTTGATGTCCAGGATCACCAGATCGGCCGGCCGCCGCTCGAGGATCCGCCTCAGCGCGGCGCCGTCCTCGGCCTGGCTGACCGCGAAGCCGACGTGGCCGAGATAGTCCGCAAGCATGCTGCGGATCTCCGGCTCGTCGTCGACCACGATGATGTGGCTCGGCTCGGCCATCAAGGCGCGTCCCCGCTGGCTGCGAAGGGCCTGGAGTCAATCCCGTCGGCCGGCCGCCGTCAAACTGAATTGCCGGCGATCAGCGGACCGTGGTCGGGAACTGCCCGCGTGCCGGGGGAACGCCCCGGTGCCGCCTGCCCCAGGCTCGTTCAGCGCTGGCCCTGAACCGGGGCGCGCTGCGAGATGTGCCAGGGGATGAGGAGCTTCTCCACGAGGACCACCGCCCCGAACAGAGCGAGGCCGAGCGCGGCCAGCATGATGATGATCGCAAACGCCAGGTCCATGCGCAGATCGCCGGTCGCGATCTGGATGTAGTAGCCCAGGCCCGCATCGCCGCCGATCCACTCGGCGATCGTGGCGCCGACGGTGGCGTTGACCGCCGCCCCTTTGATCCCGACGAACAGCTGCGGCAGTGCTGCCGGCAGGCGCACGTACCAGAACGTGCGCAGCACGCCCGCCCCGGTCGAGCGGCAGAAGCGGCCCAGGTCCTCGGTCAAGGACGTAAAGGCCAGGATGCCGTTGAGGAGAATCGGGAAGAAACACACGAGAAAAACGATGATCACCTTGGGCAGATAGCCGAACCCGAGCCAGGTCACGAACAACGGCGCGAAGGCGATCTTGGGCACCATCTCGAGGGTGACCGCGGCCGGATAGAACGTCTTTCGCAGCAGGCTCGAGAAGGCGACGGTGAGCGCGAGCGGCACGCCCAGGAGGATCGCGACCGCGAAGCCCGCGAGCGTCTCGCCGCCGGTCACCAGCGTGTACTCCCAGATCCGCGGCAGGTTGCGGAAGAACTGGTAGAAGATGGCAGAGGGCGCCGGGATGATGTAACGCGGCACCGAGAAGCCCTGGACGATCCCTTCCCAAGCCAGGAAAAACCCGAGCGCGAAGGCGATCGAGACCCAGGAGCGCGCCAGCCAGTCACGCGGGATCGCCAGCAGGTCACCGACCATCGCCACCCCGCCCGCTCTACTTTTGCGCCGGCTCGCCGAGGATCTGCCTGATCCGGGCGATCGCCTCGTCGACCGCCTGCTCGGGCGTGATGCCGTCGGCGACGACTCGGTGCACGGCCTTGCCCCAGACGTTCTCGTTCCAGATCGGGCCCGACTGCCATTCGTTGCCCCGCACTTCCATGTTCATCAGATGTGGCTGGGTCAGGATCTGGATCGCCGCGCGCATGCGGTGCGGGTCGCTCGGGTCGAGCCAGAACGGTTGCTCGACCAGCTTGCGCATCGGCGGCATGAAGCGGTCGCCGGCGAAGTCCAGCCAGTGGGCGAGCCAGCCTTCCTCGGCAAGGAAGCGGACGAAGTCCTCGGCGAGGGCCGGGTTTCTGCCCGCTTTGAAGATCACCGCGCGCAAAATGAAACCGTCGATGACCAGCGGCTGGCCATTGGCGCCGTCCGGCCAGTCGATGGTCGCGGCGTTTTTGTAGTAGTCGTCGGGCCGCGCGGTGCGCAGCGCGCTCGGGATCGAGAGCGTCGTGTTCGCCGTCATCACCACGGTCTGGGACAGGAACGCCTTGTTGTTGCCGAGGTTGGTCCAGCTCGTCGAATCGGGCGGCGTGCAGCCCTTGCGCCAGATGTCGGTGTAGGAGCCGAGCGCTTTGATGATCCCCGCCCGCACCGCGGGATCGTCGATCTGAGGTCGGTGGTCGCGGTCGAGCCAGGGCGTGCCGTATGCAAGCTGGAACTGAAAGAGCTCGTCGTCAGTGTCTTCTGCCGCCGCGGACATGGGCAGCCCCACGCCCCAGATGTCGTCGCGGCCCAGGGCTTTACGCACGGCGGGCTGCACCTGGTCGCACCAGAACGACCAGAACGCCTCCCACTCCTTGGGAATGTCGGCGAGCGTGAAGCCGGCCCGCTCCAGAAGGCTGTTCCAGACATGGACGTGGTTGGAAAACCGGCCCATCGGCAGCGCATAAAGACCGCGCTGGGCGGTCTTGCCGTCGAGCAAGGTCGACGCTTCGATCGCGTCGGCATCGAACAGGTCCAGGACGGAGGCGAGGACGCCCTTGAGGTCGACGAGCCGGTCCTCGTAAGCCCACTGCGCGACCCAGCGGTTGGCGGGGCCGGTGCCGAACAGGAAATCGGGCGGCTGCGCGGCCTCCAGCGCTGCCTCGGACCTCAGCTCATCTTGTGCGGGTCGAACGAGCTCGACCTGCTTGCCGGTCTTCTGCTCGAAGGCGGCGATGATTTCCCGAACCGCTTCGTCCTCCTGGGGGTAGAAGCCCTTCTCCCACCAGACGACCAGATCCGCGCCGCGGGCGCCGAGGGGCGTCAATACGAGTGCCAAGGCGAGAACGACAGCATCCGAGCGCATCAACCGCCTCCCCCGACCGAAATGTGGCGCCAGCATGCTCCCGTTCGGCGGGTGCGGCAACGATCCGATAGGCAGATGGTCCCTGGGAGTGCCCTTGACGCATTGGCGACGACGACGCAGATTCTGCACAGTCTGTGCAGAAAGGACGGTCAAATGCGGACGTGGCAGCTGCAGGAGGCGAGAAGCCGGTTCAGCGAGCTGGTGAGCGCGGCGCTGGCGCGCGGGCCGCAGCGCGTGACCCGACACGGCAAAGCGGCGGTAATCGTCGTGTCCGAGGCCGAATGGCAGGAGGTCACCCGGAAGATCCCGTCGTTCGGCCGGCTGCTCGCCCAGTGCCCGCTCGACCCGGAAGACCTCCCGAAGCGGCCACCGGCGCGGGCGCTCCGGGGCGAGCTTGCCGAATGAGCTATGTCGTCGACACGGACGTCCTCTCGACCACCTCGCCGACCGCGCCAAGCGCCATCGCCGGCCTGCCGTCATGGTTGGAGAGGAAATCAGAGCATCTGTACCTCTCGGTCGTCTCGCTCATGGAGATCAGCTACGGCATCGCCTGGCTCCGGCACCGGCAGGCGCGGAGCAAGGCAGAGCTCCTCCAGGCATGGCTCGACGACGTGACGACCTTCCACAGGAGCCGCATCCTCAAGGTCGACGACGATGTGGCGCTTCGAGCCGGGCAACTGCTGGCCAAGGCGCGCGCCGCCGGCGTCGAGGTCGGGGCCGAGGACGCCCTGATCGCGGCCACCGCGGATCTCCACGCCATGACCGTGCTGACCGCCAATGCGCGCCACTTCGCGCCGATGCGTGTTCGCTATGTCGACCCGCGCGCCGGTCTGCCGCCGGATTCCGCGCCCTGACGCGGCTCGCCCGTCGCAGGCTTCGGCCGCCTCAGATCACGCCGTAGCCGAAGAAGATACGCCGGATCTCCGCGACATGGGCGTGGAATTCTGGCGTCTCGCAGACCTCGAGGGTGCGCGGGCGGGGGAGGTCGATCCGGATCTCACGGACGATCGTCCCGGGGCGGGGCGAGATCACCACGACCGCATCGGCGAGCTGGACCGCCTCCTCGATCGAGTGGGTGACCAGCAGCACGGTTTTTCCGGACTTCATCCAAAGGCGCTCGAGGTCGGCGCGCAGCTGCTCGCGGGTCATCGCATCGAGCGCGCCGAGCGGCTCGTCCATCAGGATCAGAGGCGGGTCGTGGATCAGGGCGCGGCAGAAAGCGGTCCGCTGCTGCATCCCGCCGGAGAGCTCGTAGGGGTGCCGGTTGGCGAACTCCGAAAGCCCGACCGAGGCTAGCAGCTCGTGTGCCCGCTCGAGGAAATCGCGCCGCCTGAGGCCGCGCAGGTCGATCTGCAGGAGCACGTTGCCGAGCACGGTCCGCCAGTCGACCAGGACCGGGTTCTGGAACACCACGCCGACGTCGGTCTGGGGCCCGCGCACGGGCGAGCCCGCGACCCGGATCTCGCCGGCGCTGCCCTCGAGCAGGCCCGCAATCATCAGCAGCAGCGTGCTCTTGCCGCAGCCCGACGGGCCGACCAGGGCGACGAAGCGCCCTTCCTCGACGCTGAGATCGACCGGACCGAAAGCGTGCACCGGCCCGGCCCGCGACTCGTAGACCTTGGCGACGCCCTTCAGCGCGACCGAGACGCTCATCGGTCCGGGCAGCGTCAGATCGTGAAGGCAGGGCTGGGACCGGCGGCAACCGGCCCGCGCCCGCCGCTGCTGCCGGCTGTCTATTTCGCGCCGGGCACGAACTGGTTGGTGTAGAAGTCGGAGGCCGCCATGTCGGTCTTCAGCTCCTTGTACTGCTTCAGCAGATCGAGCGCGCTCTGCCAGTCCTTGGCGACATGCGCGCCGAGCGGCTCGCCCTTACCGTTCGGCGATTCGAGCACCGAAAGCGTGACGTCGAGCACGCGCCGCGCCTGGGCCTTCTGGTCCTCGACCGAGGCCGACCAGTTGATCAAGGAGGCGATCGCGGCATCCGGGTCGTCCTTGGCCGCCTGGGTCGCCTTGAGGGTCGCGCGCACGAAGCGGCCGACCAAGTCCGGGTTGTCCTTGACCATCTCCTTGCGCGCGACGATCGAGTAGCCCGGCTGATAGACGCCGTAGTCGCTGTAGGGGAAGATCACCGGCTCGGCGCCGCCGTTGGCGACGATCTCGGCCGGCTTGTCGTCGATGCCGCCCAGGATCGCGGGCGCCAGGTTCTGCAAATAGCTCGAGACCAGCGCCCCCTCGGCGACGTTGACCAGCTCGATCTTGCTCATATCGAGCCCGGCGTTCTTGACCACCACCGGGAAGAAGGTGTTCACCCCGGCGCCGGCCGTGGTCATGATCTTCTTGCCCTCGAGGTCCTTGATCTCCTTCACGCCGGCATCGGGCCGGACCAGGATCGCCTCGGTGCCCTGGGCGTCGATCACCGCGACCGAGATCACCGGCGCGCCCTGGGCGGCGAGGTTCATCATGGTCGCCGAGGAGCCGTAGGCGAAGTCGCTGTCCTTGTTGGCGACCAGGCGGACGGCGTTGGACGAGCCGTTGCCCTGCTTGACCACGAGGTCGATGCCCTCGTCCGCGTAGTAGCCGCGATCGATGCCGAGGAAGAAGATCGCGTGCGAGCCGTAGAACAGCCAGTTGGTTCGCAGCGTCACCTTATCCAGGTCCTTCGCCGCCCCCGGCCCGGCGAGCGCCAGCGCCAGCGCGCCGACCCCGATCCCGAACAGCCAGCCTCGCAGCCGACCATGCCGACCCGTCATCCAACCCTCCCTCATGTTGGCGGAGCCCAAGCTCCGCGGTTCTGAACAGCAATCGTATCGCGGTCTTGAGTTCGCACCAATCAGCTCTCGGCGCCAACCGATTCGAAGGCGATCCCGAGCCGGGTACGGGTCGCGCGCGCGAGGCGGGGCTCGCGCCTCGATCAGCGCGCGCCAGCTCGAACTCCGGCCCGAGCCGCTGGCACTCCTCTCGATACGTAGGCTCCTTCGACCACTCCTCAGGCAGATCGCGAAGCCTGCTCCGCGGGACCGATCATACCGGCAGGCAGCTGGGGCCAAGGGGTTCGAAGGATTTGTAGCCGAGGATGAACTCCTGATGGCCGAGGGCCTCGGACTTCGTGGGGTGGCCGGCGGCCACCTGCCGAACCAGGTCGAAGAGCTCGCGGCCGACCTCCTGGAGCGTGCCGCGGCCCTCGAGGATGCGGCCGGCATCGACATCCATGTCGTCGGCGAGGCGGCGATAGGTTTCCGGGTTGGCGCAGATCTTGATGACCGGAGAAATCGCGGAGCCCACCACCGAGCCGCGGCCGGTGGAAAACAGCACGATGTGGGCGCCGCAGGCGATCTGCTCGACGATCGTGGCGTTGTCGTTGATGTTGGCAAAGCCCCACTTGCTGACGTCGTCCGGCACCATGTCCATGAGGTAGAGGCCGGATCGGGGCGGCAGCACGCCGGGCCGCAGCATGCCGACGATCGGCTTGGTGCCGCTCTTGGCGTAGGCGCCAATCGATTTCTCCTCGATCGTGCTGAGTCCGCCCGTGATGTTGCCGCCGCCGAAGCTCGACTGGTCGAGCGCCGCATAGTGGCGGGTCGCCTTGGCCATGGCGCGCTTGATCTCCTCGCCGAGTCCCGGGGTCAGCGCGCGCGCCGCCATGTGCGCCTCGCAGCCGAACAGCTCGCCCAGCTCCTCGAAGATCGCGGTTCCGCCCGCCTCGATCACATGATCGCAGGCGATCCCGATCGCGGGATTGGCGGTCAGCCCCGAGGTGGCATCCGAGCCGCCACACTCGGTCGCGACGATGAGGTCGGAAACCTCGAGCGGCAGGCGCGGCAGCTGGTGGATCTCGCCCAGCGTCTCCTTGACCCAGTCACGCCCGGCCTGGATGGTCGAGCGGGTGCCGCCGCTCTTCTGGATCACCAGCAGCTCGCAGGGGCGGCCCGAGGCGCGCACCAGCTCGATCAGCCGCGGCCGGTTGAACTGCTCGCACCCCAGGGAGATCACGAGCACCGCGCCCACGTTCGGGTGGGTGCAGAACGCCTCCATCATGCGCTGGGCATAGGCGTTCGGGTAGCAGCCCGGGAAGCCGATCAGCTGCACCCCGCTCTCCTCGAACGGCGTTGCGATCGCGCGCGCGACGTGGTGGGCGCATTCGACCAGATAGGCGACCAGCACATAGTTGCGGATGCCCTTGCGTCCGTCCTGGCGCTCATAGCCCAGCATCATGATGTCGCTCCCGTGGCTCGCTCGTCGATCGCCGCTTCCTCGAAGAAGTCGACCTCGTTGTTGACGTAGTCGCTTTTGATGTTGTGGACATGCACGTGCTGGCCGGTCTCGATCATCATTTTGGCACGTCCGATCGGCACGCCGTATTTGAAGACCTGGGCGCCCGCCGCGATCGGCTGGATCGCGATTTTGTGGGCGAAGGGGATCGGGTCCTGGGTCACGAGCCGCAGGCCCTCGACCTCGACCGCCATGCCCTTGGCGAGGTTGGCAGTCGCGACCGCGACGTTGTCCTGATCCGCGAGTCGAATGAGCGTCGCCATCTCCCGCCTCTCCGAGAACGCCTTGAAAAGCCTTTTAGAACGGCACCGGCCCGCGCGCCAGAGTCTGCCGCATCTCGCGGCGACAGCGGACGCGACCTGGTCGATTTTCAGTTGCCCTGCATCGACCGCAAGACAAGCCGGGGTTGCCTGAGCCAGGCTCGGCCGCCTAGGATGCAGCCCGGGTGGCCGCATCAACCGGCGCTCCGGAAAGCGCCGGTCGAGGAATACCGGACCCTCTGGGAGAAGCAAAAAACCAATGACTCTCAAGCATCAAAGTCGCCGTGACGTGCTCAAGACGGCATCCGCTATGGTCGCCGTCTCGTCGGTTGCCGGCATCGCGGGCCGGCGCGCCGCGGCCGCCGACGCGAAGCTCGCGGGCGGTGCGGTCGCGTCGATCGACCAGGCGCTCGGCCAGGCGGTCGAGGCCAAGACCGTCCCGGGCGTCGTCGCGATCGCCGCGACCGACAAGGGCATCGTGTATGAGGGCGCGTTCGGCCAGCGCGCCATCGACGGCGGGCCGGACATGAGCCCGGACACGCTGTTCTGGATTGCCTCGATGACCAAGGCGATCACCGCGACCGCCTGCATGCAGCTGGTCGAGCAGGGCAAGCTGCAGCTCGAGCAGACCATGGGCGAGCTGCTGCCCCAGCTCGCATCGCCGAAGGTGCTCGAAGGCTTCGATGCTTCCGGTGCGCCGATGCTGCGGCCGGCCAAGCGGCCGATCACGCTCCGCCACCTGCTGACCCATACCGCGGGCTTCGTCTACAGCATCTGGGACGCGCCCATGGGTCAGTACGAGAAGGTCACCGGCATCCCGTTCGTCGGCGAGTGCAAGAACGGCTCGTTCCTCGCCCCGATCATGTTCGACCCGGGCGACCGCTGGGAGTACGGCATCAACATCGACTGGGTCGGCAAGGCGGTCGAGGCGGTGAGCGACCAGTCGCTCGAGGTCTATTTCCGCGAGCACATCTTCCAGCCGCTCGGCATGGTCGACACGGGCTTCCTGATCAGCTCGGCGCAAAAGGCGCGGGTCGCGACGATGTACAGCCGCAAGGAGGACGGCTCGCTCGCCTCGATGCCGTTCGAGATGCCGCAGCGCCCCGAGTTCTTCATGGGCGGCGGCGCGCTCTTCAGCACGCCCCGGGACTACATCGCCTTCCTGCAGATGCTGCTGAACAATGGCACGTTCAACGGCGCCCAGGTGCTGAAGCCCGAGACCGTGGCGCTGATGCGTCAGAACCACATAGGCGATCTCGAGGTCGTGACCTTGAAGACCGTCCGCCCGGACCTCTCGAACGATGCCAACTTCTTCCCCGGCATGAGCCACAAGTGGGGGCTGTCGTTCGACATCAACACCGAGCCGGGACCGGCCGGGCGCAGCGCCGGCAGCCTCTGCTGGGCCGGGCTGTTCAACACCTACTTCTGGATCGACCCGACCAAGCGCGTGACCGGCACGATCATGACCCAGCTGCTGCCGTTCGCCGATGGCCAAGTGCTGAAGCTGTACGCCGACTTCGAGCGCGGCCTCTACGAGGCTCTGAAGCAGGCCTGACCCTACGGTAACCCCGAGATCCGCGTGGCGGCGGCACAGCGGCTGCCATGCGGTCCTCGGAGCCTTGCGCAATCGCCTTCGGCTTGCCGCAGCCGGGCTCGAAATTCGCCAGCAGCTCAGCGCCTCACCGTCGTTTCGGCGCCACCAGAAAATCGACCTTGCTGTGATGCAGTTCACACGTTGCTGCTCCGCAACGGTGGCACAAGAGACGCGCCGGCCGTTGGAAGGTCGGCTCGAAGGAGCGCGACCGATGACGATGAGCAGCCAGATCGCCTATGACACGCCGGTGGCACACCGCCTCCGACTGATCGCGCCGCTGGTCGTTCTGCTCGGCCTGGCGCTGCTGATCATGGCCCCCGGGTTGATCGTGGACCTCGGCCATGACGACCACGCGACCCCGCCGCAGATGGTCAACCAGCTGGCGCCCGACGCGCCCGAAGGCTGAGATCGGCCCGAGGGCGTCAGGTCCAGCGTCAAGGTGCGGCGGCGGATTCAGCCAGGGGCCTCGGGCCGAGGCCCTCGCCCGGGTCGCCGCGCGCGGTGTAGCCGCCATCGACCGGGATCACGGCCCCGGTGATGAAGGAGGACGCCGGGTCGGCGAGGAACGCGATCGCGGCGCGGCCCGCGAGCGGCCTGGTGGTCATCGGCTGCTCCGCTACCAAGGCTCAGGCGGCCATGGCGACAATTGCGCGCACCACGCCGCTCGCCGGGTCGAGGTACTGGTCGAGGATGCTGAAGTGATGCGCCCCCGGCACGACGGTCAGGGTCGGCTCCAGGCCGTGGCGGCGGAGGTGGGCGGCGTAAAGCTCGGTCTGCCCGCGCCACAGGGACGGCTCGTCGCCACCCACGAACAGGGCGACCGGGCAGCGGACCCGGGGATCGAGCGTCAGCGCGTCGTTTGCGCGGGCGATCGCTTCGGTCAGCCGGATTTCGGCGTTGACCGAGATGTGGCGCGCGGGCTCCGGGTCGTAGATGCCGCTGATCGGCACCGCCCCCTTGATCAGATCCGCTGGCAGCCCCTCGGCCGGCCAGTCGTGGGCCAGCGCCATCGCCTGCAGATGGGCCCCCGCGGAACTGCCGGAGAGCGTGAGGCGGGCGGGATCGCCGCCGAACTCGGCCGCGTGCCGGAAGGTCCAGGCGATCGCCCGGCGCGCCGAGGCGACCACGCCATCCAGGGTCACCGCAGGACAGAGATCGTAGTTGGCGATCACCGTGCAGATGCCCGCTCTGACCAGAGGCTCGGCGATGAAGGCGAAGTTCGCCTTATCCTGCGCGCGCCAGTAGCCGCCGTGAAAGAAGACGTGGATGGGTGCCCGCGTGCTACCCGCGGGCTCGGCCGGGAACACGTCGACCTTCTGCAGGGCCATGTCGCCGTAGGGCACGTCCAGATGGCCCCTAAGCCGTGCCCGGACCGCGAGGCTGAGCCGCGCCTTTTCCGTCTGACAGGCTTCGAAATCGGGGACCGAGCGCCGCGGGTTGAACTGCTGCTCGAGCTCGTCCGGGTCGAGGTCCCGCCAGGTCATCGATAGCCCTCCAAGCTCCAGCCGCATTGGCCGGGAGGTAGCGTCCAAATCCGGAGACCCGCCGCCTGCGCGTCGAACCAGCGCTCTACGACATCAGCCGGCGCTCGAAGCGGGCGAGCAGGGCGCCGCCGGCGTCGAACAGCTCGAGGTGCTCACCCAGGATCTTGAAGCTTCTGACCTGGCCCAGCGCCTCGAAGAAGGTGCGCTCGGTCGCCATGCCGTCGGGGCAGGCCATCATGGTGCCGGCAATCTGGCCGAGCGTCAGGCTCCCGCCCTCGACCCGATAGCTGCCGACCATCCGGTTGCAACCGCCGGAGCCGCCGATCCGGTGGTCCTGCGGCCTGAGAATCAGATAGGGCTCGCGTTGCTGCTCGGCGACGATCACCGGCTGATCCCGAAGGCGGGTGAGCTTCCAATAGCTGTTCTCGAGCGGTGCGGTATCGAAACGCGCGCCGCAGGTCTCGCCTGGCCAGACCCCGGTTACGCGCTCGACCACGAGCGTCGGCGCCTCGCCCCCGCCCTCGACCTTCGGACGCCGCGCAATCCGGCCCTCGAGCGTGACCAGCAGCTCCTCGCCCGGCTGGCGCCTGGCCTCTCCATAGACATGCTCCAGCGCGGCGTTGTCGCCCGCTTGCGCGACCGGCAGGCGCTGGCGCGTCAGGCATTCGGTGAACAACCCGGCATCGGCCAGGTAGCGGTACATCCCACGCATCGCGAGACGCGGCTCGATCGGGCTGAAGCTCTCCGCGCGGGTGAGGTCATAGTTCAACTCGGAAGCAACCCTTCGCCCCTCGAGGTCCAGCTGGCTCAGCCGGTCGCGGCTCTCGATCCTGAACTGAAGCGGCGCCTCACGGCCGCCGTACAGGAGCAGGGTCTGCCCGTCGGCGGCGATCAGGAAGCCGCCGATGAGATCGAAGTCGTGGTCGGGCCCGCGCCCGAGATAGGTCTGGCGCAGGTAGAAGGCCTGGTCCGGGAACAGGTCGAGCTGATAGCGGATGCCGGCACAGTCCGCGCAGGGCAGATCGCCGGTGAAGGTCGCGGGCAGCTCGCCGAGGGCGCCGGGCGCCGGCTTCTCGGCGCTTTCGCTCACCCGTCGCAGCATGAGCTCGACCTGATCGCCGCGACCCCGCGTCAGCACGAGATAAGCCTCGGTCGTGGTGAACCACAGGCGCTCGTCGACCCGGATCCGGCCGCGGACGGCATAGCTGCGGGCGGGGTCGATGCGCGCCGGGTCGTAGCTGATCTTGAACGCGATCGGCACCTGCCCGGCTGGCGCCGCGCGGGCTCGGACCATGACCTCGGCGGGAGCGTCGGCCCGCGAGACATCCTCGAGCGTGGCCTCGAACACCGCGCCCGGCGGCAGGGCGAGGCGCTCGCGGTAGAGCGCGATCCCGGACACCGTCCCCTCGGCGGCGTCGCCGGATCCGCCCGCCATCAGTAGCGCCAGACCCGCGAGCCTTGACACGACCGCCGCCCTCATCTTCTTGCTGCTCCCACCGCTGGTCGCCGCGCCCTGTGCTGGAGCGGCAGTATGACCAAGCGGACCGATCGCGCCAAGACGAACCGGCCGCGGGTCGGAGTGACGTCGAGGGGAGCAAGTGCCGATGGCGATCAGCGCGCGCGAGGCCGAGCTGCTAGCGTGGCTGGATCGGCAGTACGAGCCGATGGTCGGGCTGCTCGGCGAGCTGGTGAACGTCGATTCCGGCTCGTTCGACGCAGCCGGCGTGGCGCGGGCCGGCGAGGTCATCCGCCGCCATCTCGGGGCCCGAGGCATCGCCTGCGAGGCGATCTCGCAGGCCGACGGCAGCGTCTCGCTCAAGGCGATGGTGGCACCACGCCAGCTCGCGGCCGGCAATGCCCATGTCCTCCTGCTCGGCCATCGCGATACGGTGTTTCCGACCGGCACGGTCGCGGAGCGGCCGTTCCGGGTCGAGAATGGCCGGGCCTACGGGCCGGGCGTCGCCGACATGAAGGCAGGCCTGGTGATGAACGCTTTCGTGCTCGAGGGGTTCGCACGGCACGGCGGCGCTGCCCGGCCGCTGGTCATGCTCGTGACCTCGGACGAGGAGATCGCATCGCCCGCCTCGCGGCCGACCATCGAGGCCACGGCGCGGGGCGCCCGCGCGGTCTTCAACGCCGAGCCCGGGCGCCCCTCGGGCAACATCGTCTCCGGCCGCAAAGGCGCCATGTTCCTGACCGTCGAGGTGACCGGCAAGGCCGCCCATTCGGGCTCTTCGCACGACCAGGGCGTGAGTGCCATCGAGGAGCTCTGCCGCAAGGTGATCGCCCTGCACGCGCTGACCGACTACGCGACCGGCACCACGGTCAACGTCGGCCTGATCAGCGGCGGCCAGTCGGTCAACACGGTCGCCCCCTTTGCCAGCGCACGGGTCGACGTGCGTTTCAAGACGATGGCCGCGATGGCGGCGGCCGAGGCGGCGATCGAGAGGGTCCTGGCCGAGACCCACCTCGCGGGCACGACCACGCGACTGACCGAGAAGGCAGCCTTCCTGCCCTTCGAGCCGAGCCCGGCGAACCGCGCCCTGTTCGAGCACTACGTCGCGGCCGCGGCCGAGCTCGGCTCAGACGATCGGCGGCGAATACACTGGCGGCTCGGCAGATTCCGGTTTCACCGCCGCGCTCGGGGCGCCGACGGTCTGCGGTACCGGGCCGATCGGCGAGAAGGCTCACAGCCCGGACGAGGCCTGCCACCTCGACAGCCTGATCCCGCGCGCCAAAGCCCTCTCCCTTGCGATCCTCCGCCTCGACGGCTGAGGCGATGCGTCGGGCGGTTAGCGCCTGACGCGATTATGCCCCGACAGGGAGCGGTTGCCGAATGAGCCGTCTCGACAGCTTCATCCGCCGCCTGGAGGCGCAGCGCGCCTGCCTGAACCAGGCGGCGCGAGCGATCGCGGACCTGCCCGGCCCGGTGCTCGAGCTCGGGCTCGGCAACGGGCGCACCTATGATCATCTGCGGGAGCTGCTGCCGGGGCGCGCGATCTTCGTGTTCGAGCGACAGCTCGCGGCGCATCCGGCATCGATGCCGGATGCCGAGCATCTGATCCTCGGCGACATCCGAGAGACCCTGCCCAAGGTCGGCGCCCGCCTGGGCGCGCCGGCTGTGCTCGTGCACAGCGACATCGGGACGGGCGATGGCGCGCAGAACGCCGAGCTCGCCGCCTGGCTGGCGGCGGCTCTGCCCGCCCTGCTCGCGCAGGGCGCCTGGGTGATTTCCGATCAGCCGATGCGGGCGGCAGCGCTTCGGCCGCTGCCACCGCCCGAGGCGGTCGCGCGGGAGCGCTATTTTCTCTACCGATACGTGCTTGAATAGTTGTCTGAATAAACGTGAAGTTTGCGAGAGCGGACCCCGGTGCGATCGTCGGCCCTTGTCCTCGGCCGGAAATTCCTATTTGCTGATCGCCAAGGCAGGCGTTGATGGCGGTGAAGGACGAGTTCTGGCTGCGCTTCTGGGGGGTCCGCGGCACGGTGCCATGCCCCGGACCGGACACGCTCCGCTATGGTGGCAATACCGCCTGCCTCGAGGTGATGTGCGGGGACCAGCGGCTGATCTTCGACGCCGGCACCGGCGTGCGCGCGTTGGGCGTCAGCCTGAACGGCCAGTACGGCCTGAACGCTCAGATCTTCCTGACCCACACCCACATCGATCACATCAACGGCTTTCCGTTCTTCCGGCCGGCCTACAGCAAGAAGAACCGCTTCGAGCTCTGGGCCGGCCACCTTGGCGGGCAGACGGGCGCGCTCCAGGCGGTGCTCAAGGATCTGATGCGGGCGCCGATCTTCCCCGTGCCGCTCGACATCATGCACGCCTGCATCGCGTTTCACGACTTCGCCGCCGGCGCCGCGTTCGAGCCGGTGCCGGGCGTGGTCCTGCGCACCGCGCCGCTCAACCATCCGAACGGTGCGACCGGCTATCGGATCGAGCATGCCGGCAAGGCGATCTGCTATGTCACCGACACCGAACATCGCGAGGGCGAGCTCGACGCGACCATCCTCGAGCTGATCCGGGGCAGCCAGATCGTGATCTACGATGCCACCTACACCGAGGCGGAGTATCCGAGCTATCGCGGCTGGGGGCACTCGACCTGGAACGAGGGCGTGCGGCTGTGCCGGGCGGCCGGGGCCGAGCGGCTGATCGCCTTCCACCACGATCCGGACCACGACGATGCCGCCCTCGACCGGATCGCCGAGGAGCTCGGGCGCGCCTTGCCGGGCTCGCGGGTGGCCCAGGAGGGCCTGGTCCTCCACCCCTGAGCCTGTGAAGGAATGCCCGAAACGCCGCGATCGCGCCGGACACGACCATGATTGCAACGGGCGTTCCTTCGCGGGCTCGATCGATTCACAGACCCTGAGCCGGGGCGGGCGCGGGTGGCCAAGCGGTCCGGATCGAGCGCGACGGAGAGCCGGCGCGGCCGGCACCGGCGCCTGGTCATGGGCCTTGCAACCCTGCTCGGCGGCCGGCCCCGGGGCTTCTTCATCCCGCATCGCTATGCCGATCGGGTGACGCCCTGCGCCTATCCGGCGCTGGAGACGACCTTCGCCGCCAGCTGGCCGGCCTTTGAGCGGGTCCTGGCCGCGATCGACGCTCTGGCGCCCGAGCTGCGTCGTCTGGGCGGACCGGCGCCGGCGCCGCGCTTCGATCAGGACTGGTTCCCCCCGCTCGACGCGGCGGCCGCCTACGCCCTGGTCGCAACCCTGCGCCCGCGCCGCATCGTCGAGGTCGGCTCCGGCCATTCGACCCGGTTTCTGGCGCGTGCGATCGCCGATCGGGGGCTCGCGACCGACCTGCTCTGCATCGACCCGGCGCCCCGGGCGACGCTCCGCGGGCTCGATCTGCGCTGGCTCGAGTGCACGCTGCAACAGGCGCCCGAGAGCTGTTTTGCGGGGCTCACCGCGGGCGACCTCCTGTTCGTCGATTCCAGCCACATCCTCATGCCGGGTACCGATGTCGACTGGCTCCTGAACCGCATCCTGCCGGTGCTTGCCACGGGCGTCCTGGTTCAGGTCCACGACGTCTTCCTGCCCGATCCCTACCCCGAAGCCTGGGCATGGCGCGGCTACAACGAGCAGCAGGCGATCGCCGCCCTGCTCCACGCTGCGGGATCGGCGGGTGGCGGATCGGGGGGCGGCGGCTACGGAATCCGCTTCGCCAGTCACTATGTCGCCAGCCGGCGGCCCGAGCGGCTAGGCGCGGGCATCCTCGCCGAGCTACCCAGGATCGATGGCCTGGCCAGCAGTCTCTGGCTCGAGAAGCAAGGCTCAGCGGCGCCTGGCGCGGCAGCCGCCGCTCACCCGGAGCGGGGGGCCTCTTCGGCGCCGGTGCACGGCTGATCGCCCCCCGCCCGCGGCGTGAACCAGACGTAGTCGAACGGCAGGTCGGCTGGAGCGCTCTCGACCCCGTCCCAGACCTCCAGCAGACCGACGCTGATGGTTTTGGACCCGGGCCGCACGCGGGCGAGGTACCAGGGCACGCCCCGATCGGTGCGAACGTGACCATTGCCGGCGATCAGCACCCCGCCCGACCGGCCGGCGACCATCGCCAGGCGATCCGCCATCATCGCATCGCGCGCCCGCTGGACACGGAACAGGCCGTCGACCACCGGCTCCGGGATCTGGCCGCAATGGGCGGCGCGCAGCTCATCCGCGAGGCTCTCCGCCAGCTCCGCCGGCAGGTCCTGGTCGAGCCCGGTCCGGCGCACCATCGTCGCCTTCAGGATGTCGGGCCCGGCGCGGAACACCGCAGCACTCTGGGCCGGCGAGAGATCCGCGGCGACGAGTTCGCCACCCCGCTCCAGCGCAGCCTCTGCGATCGGGGCGTAGAGCGCCCAGTCGGGCCAGCCGAGCGCCGCCCAGCCGACCGCCTGGCCGAGCCCGGCCACGTCACCCGGATGGGCCTGCCGGTACTCCACCAGCGCCAGCTGCCGGTCGCTCGGGATCATCTCGAACGCGACCGGGCGCGGGCGCTCGCTCGCCCTCTCCAGAGCCTGGACCAGAAGCGCCTCCAGGCGCTGGTGATCCCGGTTGTCGTGGCGCTCGCCGAGCAGAACGAAGTCGGCGCGCGCGAGGTCGTCGACCAGGGTCGCCTGGTCGACGAAGCGGCCGGTCGCGGGCTGGTAGATCCGGCCGACCAGCGGGTGCTCGGCACCGCCGCTTTCCTGCCAGGGTCCGCCGGGCGCACACGCGGATGCGACCAGGGTCAGCCCGACGACCACGAGCCACCGACCGATCCGGCGGCGATCCGGTCCCGAAGTGGGGCGAGCGCGCATGGCCAACAGGTTGGCGGCGCCAGCCGGGCCGGCAAGGTACCAGGCCAAGCTTTTTGCCGGCTCGGCCGGAGCCCGCACCCGACGTCCGGCGTCGCCGAACGCCAGCCGTCGGCCACCGGGAACGCCTTGTCAGTCGCCGTCACCGAAGGTGGCAGGGCGCCGCCCTCTGCTCGACCGGTCGACCCGGCCCGACCGTCAAGCCAATTTTCCCGCCACGGACGGATTATGCTCGCGGCTTTCTCGTACATCCGGCACAAGAGCTCGAAGGAGTACCATGACCAGCCAGGGCGTGAGCGAGTGCCTCGCCGAGCAGATCGCCGGCCTGCGTCGTTATGCGTTCGCTTTGACCGGCGGCCGGCAGGAGGCCGAGGATCTGGTGCAGGACACCCTGGTCCGCGCGCTCGCCGCGGCATCCTCGTTCCGTACCGGCGGCAATCTGAGGGCCTGGCTGTTCTCGATCATGCACAATGCGTTCATCAGCGACGTGCGCCAGCGGCGCCCGACGATGGTGGACCTGAACGACGAGACCTCGGCGGTCGCCCAGCCACCGCCGCAGCTGATCCGGCTGGAGGTCCGCGACGTGCTCGCGGCGTTGGCCCGATTGCCCGAGGCGCAGCGGGCCGCGCTCAGCCTGATCGCGCTGGAGGACTTCAGCTACGAGCAGGCGGCCAGGGTCCAGGGCATCCCGCTCGGCACCCTGATGTCGCGCCTGGCCCGCGGTCGCGAGGCGCTGCGTCAGATGATGCGTGAGGAGTGGCGGGTGCCGCTGCGGGTGATCGGAGGCAAGCGATGAAGCCGCCCGAAATCGACGAGGACGAGCTGCAGGGGTTCGTCGACGGCCAGCTGTCCGACGGCCGCTGCACCGCCGTGCTGGCGTATCTCGGTTATCATGCCGACGACCTCCAGCGCGTGGCGGACTATGCCCGGGACAAGGACGAGCTCCGGCGCCGGCTGGAGGCGGTCGGCGTGGCCGCCGACGATCCGACCACGATGCGCTTGCAGCGCGCGCTCGCGGACCGGCTGGCCCGGCCCCGCTACGGCGCTTGGCTGCGCCGGGTGGCGACCGTCGCCCTGTTGCTGGTCACCGGGTGGTCCGGCCACGAGCTGTACCAGAGCTATCTCGAGTACCGGATCCCGGCGTTGGTGATCAAGGCGGCCGGGGCCCATCAGGTGTTCGGCCAGGACACCCGGCGGCCGGTCGAGCTGACCGCGGCGTCCAGGGTCGAGATGGCCGCCTGGTTCTCCAGCCGCCTGGGCGAGCCGGTCGAGATCCCGGTCCTGGACGCGCTCGGTCTGCGGCTGGTCGGCGGGCGCCTCCTGGCCGAGGGCGATCGGCCGATGGCGCAGCTGATCTACGAGGACGGCAGCGGCCACCGGCTGACCCTCTGCCTGTCTTCGGAGCCGGCCGCGTTCGGACAGGAGGTCGAGCTGGTCGAGGTCGGCGACCTCACCGCCGGCTATTGGCACGATGGCGATCTGACCTACGCGCTGGTCGGGGATACCCCCAATTCGCAGCTGGTCGCGATCGCCTCGGAACTCGGGGCGGAGGAGCCCGCCGACCACCTATAGAGGCGGGCCGGAGCGGACGAAGCAGGCTCCGCGATCGGGCGAAGTGACGGAGGCCGAGATGACCACGGCCAGGATCAAGGTCGCTGCCGGCCTCACCCTGACCATCGCCGTCGCGTTCGGCGGCGGCTATGCATGGGCGCGGATGGTGAGCCAGCCCGAAATCGTCGAGATCGGCAGCATCGCCTGTGGCGTGCCGCCGCTCACCGCGAGCTTCGGGGTGCCGCTCCAGGCCGTGCTGGCGGCGGTCGGTGACCTACCCTTCGGCGTCGGGCCGGTCGACGTGCCGGAGGGCGGGGGGCGGGTCTATCTGCTGTTCGATCCAACGGCCGACGGCAAGCGGCGCGATGTCCGGCTGGTCGACGCCACGCTCCATCTGCCGACCCTGTTCGGACAGGACGAAGTGGCGCCGAAGCAGATCACGATCAACTGCCGGGACGGACTGCTCGGGTCGGTGCGCTACCAGGGTACCGACCGGGAGACTGCCACTTTCAGCGTGGTGCGCGGTCCCGATACCGCGCTGACCGGAGCACGCTCCGCTCGCCTCGGCCCGACCGAACCGCCGATCGCGAGCCCGCCATCGAATGGATCCCCCTGATCCGGCCACCTCCGCAGCGAATGGGCATGGGCCACCGGCGATGCGGCCTATGGTGCGCCCATCAGCTCGAAGGGCTTGCCCACCGACCATCAATCCGCTAGCACCAACGAGGTACCGGAACTATGTCACTCCTCGGTCTGCTGTGCTTCCTGCTTGCAGTACTCGATCTCGCCAGCTCTTTCATCGGCGTGCCGCTCACGTCGGTCGGATGGTCGCCCATGGTCTTCATGCTGCTTGGCGGACTGTTCTTCGCGCTCGATGCGCTGCAGCGTCGCGATCGGCCGAGCACGTGAAGCGGCTCGCTCTGGTGCTCCTCGGCGTGAGCTGGCTGGCGGCGTGCTCCAGCAGCAACGTCCCGGCGTGCAAAGGCGGCGTGCCGCCCGGCGACGGTATAAGCGGATACCGGCTCGGCCCGGCCGACAGTCTTCAGGTGACCATCTTCCGGCAGACGGACATGTCGGGCCAGTTCGTGATCGACGGCGAGGGCTTCCTGGCGCTGCCGCTGGTCGGCGAGTTCAAAGCCGGCGGCCTGACCACGCGTGAACTCGAGGACCAGATCGAGGAGCGCCTGAAGAAGGATCAGTTCCTGGTCAGCCCGCAGGTCAGCATCCAGCTGCTCACTTACCGGGCCTTTTACGTCCTCGGCGAGGTCAACAAGCCGGGCAGCTACGAATATCGGGACGGCATGACCTTGACCAACGCTGTGGCGCTCGCCGGGGGCTACACCTATCGGGCCAATCAGACGGGCGCGACGATCGAGCGCAGCGGCTGCGCGTTCCCGACGCAGGTCGATACCAGCGTCCAGCCGGGCGACGTCATCACCGTACCCGAACGGTACTTCTAGACGGCAGCAGCTCGCTCCGTTCGACCCCGGGTTCCATCTAGCGGCGGCCGGACCCTTCGGGGTCGGCGCGCCAAGTCGCCAAGCCCCGCCTCGCGGCGGCCCGCGCGTTTGGGGTTGTGACCGCATTCGCGCGTGCTAGGCTCCTGCGCAAACTCGCACCCGATGCGCCCGTCGGCGAGCAAACTCCTCCGCTGGCCCACCGGCGCGCCTGGAGTTTTGCCATGTCGCTGCATCGCATCGACGCGCGCTGGGCCGCAATCGGCCCGACCCTGGCCCTCGGTCTGGTTCTGGCTCTTGGTCCCGGGCGCGCGCCGGTGCACGCCAGCGAGCTCCGGATCGCCAACTCCGGCGAGCCCGACACCCTCGACCCGCATCATGTGACCGGGACCTGGGAGAACCGGATCATCGGCGACATGTTCATGGGCCTGACCACCGAGGCGGCCGATGGCAGCGTGATTCCGGGGGCCGCCGAGAGCTGGCAGGTGAGCGACGACGGCCTGGTCTACACCTTCAAGCTGCGCGATCACACCTGGTCGGACGGCGTGCCGGTGACCGCCGATGACTTCGTGTTTGCCCTCCGTCGCATCCTCGACCCGGCGACCGCGGCCGAATATGCCTCGCTCCTGTACACGATCAAGAATGCCAAGCCGATCAACGAGGGCGCGATCGCCGACATGGACGAACTCGGGGTCCGCGCGCTCGACCCTAAGACGCTCGAGGTCACCCTCGAGAGCCCGACCGCCTACTTCCTCGAGCAGCTGACCCACTACACCGCCTTCCCGGTGCCCAGGCACAAGGTCGAAGAGCTCGGCAAAGATTGGGTCAAGCCCGGGAACATCGTCGGCAACGGGCCCTATACCGTCGTCGAGTGGGTTCCGAACGACCACATCAAGTCGGTCAAGAACCCGGCCTTCTACGACGCCAGCAAGGTCGCGATCGACAGCGTCATCTTCTATCCGGCCGAGGAGCGCAACGCCGCGACCAAGCGCTTCCGGGCCGGCGAGATCGACGTCCAGTATGACTTCTCGTCTGATCAGATCGACTGGCTCAAGGAGAACCTGCCCGAGGAGACCCGGATCGCGCCCTATCTTGGCATCTACTACTACGCGATCAACACCCGGAAGGCGCCATTCGACAACCAGGGGGTACGTCAGGCGCTGGCGCTGGCGATCGACCGCGAGGCGATCACCGACAAGATCCTGCGCACCGGCGAGCTGCCGGCCTACGGCTTCGTGCCGCCGGGCACCGGCAGTTACGGCGAGCCGGCCTATGTCGACTGGAAGGATACGCCCTATCCGGATCGTCTCATCAAGGCCCAGGACCTGCTTGCGGCTGCGGGCTTTGGTCCGGACCATCCGCTCAAGGTGACGCTTCGCTACAACACCTCCGAGACCCATAAGAAGGTGGCGATCGCGGTCGCCGCCATGTGGAAGCAGCTCGGGGTCGACACCGAGCTCTTCAACAGCGAGGTCAAGGTTCACTACAACGACCTTCAGGAAGGCAACTTCCAGGTCGCGCGCGCCGCCTGGATCGCCGACTACAATGACGCCCAGAACTTCCTCTATCTGATGGACAGCGGGACCGGGGTCCTGAACTACGCGGGCTACGCCAGCCCGCAGTTCGACCGCTTCATGGCCGAGGCTTCGAAGACCGCCGACCTCAAGGCCCGGGCGGCCTTGCTGCACCAGGCCGAGGCGGTCGCGATGACGGACATGCCCAACATTCCGATCTTCTACTACGTCTCGAAGGACCTGGTGGCGAAGTCGGTCAAGGGCTGGGTCGACAACACCAAGGACATCCACCGCACCCGCTTCCTCAGCGTCGAGCGCTGACCGGCGGGCGGCGCCGGGCCGGCGCTCCCGGATCGCCAGGCAACGGCCCCGTGGGCGCTTACGCCATCCGCCGCCTCCTGACCGGGATCCCGACCCTTCTCGCGATCGTCACGATCGCCTTCTTCATGATGCGCATCGCCCCCGGGGGCCCGTTCGACCGCGAGCGGGCGCTGCCGGTCGAGATCGAGAAGAACGTCCTCAAGGCCTACCACCTCGACCAGCCCCTGCTGCTGCAGTACCGCGACTACCTGCTGGGCGTGCTCGCGGGCGACTTCGGGCCGTCCTACAAATACCGGGACTTCACGGTCCGCCAGCTGCTGGCGACCGGCTTTCCGGCCAGCCTCGAGGTCGGCGGCCTCGCGATCGGCCTTGCGATTCTGCTCGGCATCACGCTCGGCACGCTCGGGGCGCTGCGCCAGAACACGGGCTTCGACCACGCGGTCATGGCGACCGCGATGACCGGGATCACGATCCCGAACTTCGTCATGGCGCCACTCCTGACCCTGATCTTCGGGGTCTGGCTCCGCTGGCTGCCGGTCGCCGGCTGGAACGGCGGCGCGCCTTCGAATCTGATCCTGCCGGTGATAGCACTGGCGGCCCCCCAGATCGCCTACATCGCGCGCCTGACCCGGGGCAGCATGATCGAGGTGCTGCACGCCAGCTACATCCGGACCGCGCGCGCCAAGGGCCTGCGCGAGCGCATCGTGGTCGTGCGCCACGCCCTCAAGCCCGCTCTGATGCCGGTGGTCTCCTATCTCGGCCCGGCGACCGCCCAGCTGGTCACCGGCTCGGTGGTGATCGAGACCATCTTCGGCATCCCCGGGATCGGCCGCTACTTTATCCAGGGGGCGCTGAACCGCGACTACACCTTGGTGATGGGCACGGTGATCACCTATGCGGTGCTGATCATCCTGCTCAACCTCGTGGTCGACCTGCTTTATGGCCTGCTCGATCCAAAGGTGCAGCAGCGATGAGGGTGGCGTTCCGCCCGGAGGCAGTCGAGGCGGCTGCCGAGGCCGAGGGCCGCTCGCTCTGGCAGGATGCCCGCCGCCGGTTGTTTCGTAACAAGGCGGCGGTGGTCTCGATGGTCGTGCTGGCGATCATCGCCATCCTCGCCCTGCTCGCCCCCTGGCTCAGCCCCTACGCCTATGACGAGGTCTTCTGGGACCGGGTTCAGATGCCGCCCGACCTCGCGACCGGCCATTGGTTCGGGACCGACGGCAACGGCCGCGACCTGTTCGTGCGCACCCTCTACGGCGGCCGGGTCTCGCTCCTGGTCGGCCTGCTGGCGACCGCGGTCAGCCTGGTCATTGGCGTCAGCTGGGGTGCGGTCGCCGGCTATGTCGGCGGCCGGATCGACAACCTCATGATGCGCTTCGTCGACGTCATGTACTCGCTGCCGTTCATGTTCTTCGTGATCCTGCTGATGGTCGTGTTCGGCCGCCACATCTTCCTGATCTTCGTCGCGATCGGCGCGGTCGAGTGGCTGACCATGGCCCGGATCGTGCGCGGCCAGACGCTCTCGGTGAAGGCCAAGGAGTTCATCGAGGCAGCGCGCGCCGCCGGCGTTCCCACCCGCAAGATCATCACCCGCCACATCATCCCGAACGTGCTCGGGCCCGTGGTCGTCTACGTCACCCTGACCGTGCCCCAGGTGATCCTGACCGAGTTCTTTCTCAGCTTCCTTGGCCTCGGCGTGCAGGAACCGCTGACCTCCTGGGGCGTCCTGATCTCGGAGGGTGCTGCCCAGATGGAATCGGCCCCCTGGCTCCTGATCTTCCCGGCCACGTTCCTCGCCATCACCGCTGTTCTGCTTCAACTTCATCGGCGACGGCCTGCGCGACGCCCTGGATCCCAGGGATCGGTAGTCCGGCAGACGGGCGGCGGAGACGTGGCGACGGAGCGGATGAGGAGGATCGCCCCCCTACAAGAGGCTTGCCGGGAGGGCTTGCGGTCCGCACACTGCAGCGGCCGATGGCGATTGTGGCAGCGAGGGGGATGGGCGTGATGGCCAAGAGCAAGAGCAAGACCAAGGTCAAACGCAAGCTCGAGGCAGCCGAGGCGGCCGCCAGCAGCGAGGTGGCCCCGCCGAAGATGGCGCGCAAGGACTTCGATCGGGAGCTGGCCAAGCTGCAGGTCGAGCTCACCCGACTTCAGGCCTGGACGGTGGCGGAAGGCGCCCGGATCATCGTCATCTTCGAGGGCCGCGACACCGCCGGCAAGGGCGGCGTGATCAGTCGGATCACCGAGCGCGTCAGCCCGCGGGTCTTCAAGCACGTCGCCCTGCCCAAGCCCTCGGACCGCGAGAAGACTCAGGTGTACAGCCAGCGCTATTTCGCGCACTTCCCGGCCGCGGGCGAGATCATCCTGTTCGACCGCTCCTGGTACAATCGCGCCGGGGTCGAGCGGGTCATGGGCTTCTGCACCGAAGAGCAAAGCCTGCGGTTCCTGCAGGTGACCCCGCAATTCGAACGCGAGATCGTCGACAACGGCATCATCCTGCTGAAGTACTTTCTCGACGTCAGTCAGGACGAGCAGCGGCGCCGGTTCGAGTCGCGGGTCACCGAGCCGGTGAAGCACTGGAAGCTCAGCCCGATGGATACCGAATCGGTCCGGCGCTGGTGGGCCTATACCAAGGCCTACCAGGAGATGATTCGGGCCACCGACACCACCTACGCACCGTGGTACATCGTTCCTTCCGATGACCAGCGCCGGGCGCGCCTCAATCTGATCAGCCACATGCTGAGCCAGATCCCGTACCAGAAAACCAGCGTCGAGCTGCCCAAGCTGCCGAAAGCGGAGCCGCGGCCCAAGGGTGTTCAGGACGGCCTCGAGGCGATGCACGTCGTGCGCAATCTCTACTGAGTGGCAGCGCTCCGGCCGCCGGCACCAGCCCGCAGCCAGCGCCGCCGCGCGTCCATGCGTCAAGCGGTGGGAGGACCAGCCGGCTCAATCCCAAAGCGTGGCGAAGGGATAGCGGCGGATCGCGACGTCGCAGCTCACCGGGGTCAGCCGGTCGTGGCGGGCCTGGGCGATTGACAGACGGTCGAAGGGATAGCGGTGGAGGAGTGGCAACTGAGCCAGCTCGAGGCCGTGGGCGATGCCGACGGACAACTCCTCGAAGACAGCATCCGCGCGGAAGACGGCATCCGGGCGGGCGGAGCAGTTCCGCGACTCCCGAGGTCAAGACTGCGGCTGTGAGCCCCGCGGCGCTAACGTCGGCGGCGCGTGGTCTTCGCGTCGGCGCCCGCCAGCGCCCAAGCCTCAGTCCAGAAGCGCAGGGTCTGGCGGATCATCTCATTGACCATCGCCGACTGCTGCCGGCGCAGCTCCGCGGTCCAGAAGCCGCGCGTGGCACCCGCCCAACTGTTGGCGGCGCTGAGCCATAAACTCAACCATGGATTCGGCACGGGTCATCTCCGTCTCGGCCTGAGGGCAATCACCGATATGCGACGAAAGTGCTGCCGGGCAACAGGTCCTCGCGGCACGTCGAGGCCAGTCCTATGCGCCGGCGCTGGAGGTGAGAGTTGGGCTGGATCGCAAAGGGAGCGCCAGCGGCCGGTGGTCTGTTAGACTGGCGGGTCCATGAGGGGAGAGGTCGCCCGGAGCATGGCTACCGTTCTCGCGGTCGAACATCTGACCACACGGTTCGCGACGCCGGACGGTGAGGTGGCGGCCGTCAGCGACGTGAGCTTTCGGGTCGATGGCGGTGAGAGCATCGGTGTGGTCGGCGAGAGCGGCTCGGGCAAGACCCAGGCCTTCCTCTCGATCATGGGGCTGCTCGCCAGGAACGGCCGCTGTACCGGCAGCGCCCGCTTCCGCGACCAGGAGCTGCTCGGTCTGCCGGCCCGGCAGCTGAACAGGGTCCGGGGCGTCAAGCTCGCCATGATCTTCCAGGACCCGATGACCTCGCTCAACCCCCACCTCAGGATCGCGCGCCAGATGACCGAGGTCCTGATCGAGCACCGGGGCCTGAGCGAGCAGGCGGCGCGCCGGCACTCGCTCGAGCTGCTCGACCGGGTCGGCATGCCGGCCGCGCGGCAGCGGATCGACCTCTACCCGCACGAGTTCTCGGGCGGCATGCGCCAGCGGGTGATGATCGCGACCGCACTGCTGTGCGAGCCCGAGCTTCTGATCGCCGACGAGCCGACGACCGCCCTCGACGTCACCGTGCAGGCGCAGATCCTGGAACTCTTGCGACAGCTCCAGCGCGAGCTCGGCATGGCGATCGCGCTGATCACTCACGACCTCGGGGTGGTCGCCGGCCTCGCTGACCGCATCCTGGTGATGTACGCCGGCCGGATCGTCGAGCAGGGTCCGGCTCTGCCGATCTTCGACGACCCGCAGCATCCCTACACGCTTGGCCTGCTGAGCTCGATGCCGCGGCTCGACGCGGCCATGGCCGGCGAGCTCAGCGCGATCCCGGGGCAACCGCCGAACCTCCAGGCCCTGCCCGCGGGCTGCGCGTTCCGCGAGCGCTGCGACTTCGCCTTCGAGCGCTGCGCAGAGCGGCCCGAGCTGCGCGGATTTGCGGGCGCTCGCCACAAGGCCTGCCATCTCGAACGGCTGCCGTGAGCGCGCCGCTGCTCGCGGTCGAGGATCTGGCCGTGCACTTCAGGGTCGCGGTCGGCGGCCTGCTGCGGCGGCGCTATCGGTCGCTCAGGGCGCTGGATGGCGTGAGCTTCGCCCTGGCACCCGGCGAGACACTCGGCATCGTCGGCGAGTCGGGCTGCGGCAAGTCGACCCTCGGGCGGGCGATCCTCCGCCTGATCGAGCCGACCGCGGGACGCGTGATCTGGCAGGGCGAGGACCTTGCGGCGCTCGAGCCGGAGGCCCTTCGCCGGCACCGGCGCGCGATGCAGATCGTGTTCCAGGACCCGCTCGCAGCGCTCGACCCGCGCATGACCATCGGCGACACGATCGCCGAGCCGCTGCTCACCCACGAGCCCCTGCTCGCGCGTGCCGAGGTGCGGGCCCGGGTCCGGGACATGCTGGCCAGGACCGGGCTTGCCCCGCAGATGATCAACCGCTACCCGCACGAATTCTCGGGCGGCCAGTGCCAGCGGATCGGGGTCGCCCGGGCGATGATCCTGAGACCCAGGCTGATCGTCTGCGACGAGCCGGTCTCGGCCCTCGATGTCTCGATTCAGGCGCAGATCATCAATCTCTTGATGCGCCTGCAGCGCGAGTTCGGTCTGGCGCTGCTGTTCATCAGCCACGACCTTGCGGTCGTCCGCCACATCAGCCACCGCGTGCTGGTGCTCTACCTCGGCCGGATGATGGAGGTCGCGGGCCGCGACATGCTGTACTCGGCGCCGCGCCATCCGTACACCAAAGCGCTGATCTCGGCGGTGCCGATTCCGGACCCGAGGGTCGAGCGCGCGAGGCGGCGGCTCGTCCTGAGCGGCGATCTGCCATCGCCGCTTGCGCCGCCGTCGGGCTGCGTGTTCCGCACCCGCTGCCCGCTCGCGATCCAGCGCTGTGCCGAGGAGGTGCCGGCGGTCGAGGAGGTGGGGCCCGGCCACGGGGTCGCCTGCCACCGCTGGCGCGAGGTCTGAGCTGCCGATCCCGAGGCGGCCCGTCCGAGCCGGGAGCGCGCGGCGGGCTTGCTCACCCGTGACCTCCGGTCGCTGACGTCTGGACTGAGGCGTGACGGTACGCCTGCATCGCGGACAATCCGCCCGTGGGCTCATGGAACCACGGGCGAGGATGCGGCCCGGGGCGCCCGTGCTGTCCGGTGGCGGCGTAAGCGTCTAACTTGCTGGTGCCCCGGTGACGAGGCCCACCGCGGACCATGAAGAGGAGCTCCTGGTGTACGGCAATCTTGCGGTGCTGGCTGGGTTCGTCTTCGTCTACAGCGTGTTCGCCGGTCGTCTCGAGCGGACGGTGGTCGGCGGTGCCATCACCTATATCGCCTTTGGCATGGTCTCGGGCCCCGCCGGGGCTCGGCATCCTTCGAACTCGACGTCGACGCCGAAGGGCTGCGGCTGCTTGCCGAACTCACCCTGGCGCTCGTCCTGTTCACGGACGCGGCCAACGCCGATCTCAAGGTTCTGCGGCGCAGTCTCGCGATTCCGGAGCGCCTCCTGCTCGTCGGCCTGCCGCTGACCATCGTGCTCGGCTTCATCGTCGGCGCTGCGATCTTCGACCGGCTCGATCTGCTCGAGATCGCGCTTCTCGCGACCATCCTGGCGCCGACCGACGCCGCGCTTGGCAAGGCGGTCGTGACCAACCCATCGGTTCCGGCGACGATTCGCGAAGGGCTCAACGTCGAGAGCGGCCTCAATGACGGGATCTGCGTCCCGGTCCTGCTCCTGTTCCTGACGCTCGCGGTTGACACCGTCGGCGGGCAACCGACGACGCGCCTGATCCTCGGGCACTTCGCCGGGCAGATCGGGATCGGCGCGGCCGTAGGGCTGGCATGCACGGCGCTCGCCGCCATGGCGATCCGGTTCGCGGTCGGGCGCGGCTGGACCAGCGAGATCTGGCTCCAGATCCCGGTTCCGGCATTGACGCTGCTGTGCTTCGCTACCGCTCAGGCGACCGGCGGCAGCGGCTTCATCGCGTGCTTCGTGGGCGGCCTGACCGCCGGTGCCCTGGCCGGGCGGCGGAAGGATCAGATGCTGCGGGCGGCCGAAGGGATCGGCGATGCGTTCGCGCTCGTGACCTGGGTCGCGTTCGGCGCGGTGGTCGTCGCGCTGCCGCGGGACGCACTGTCCTGGCAGGTGGTCCTGTATGCGCTCCTGAGCCTGACCCTCATCCGGATGATCCCGGTCCTGATCTCCTTGACCGGGACCGGCCTGCCACTCCGCGCCCGGTTGTTCATCGGCTGGTTCGGGCCTCGGGGGCTGGCCAGTATCGTGTTCATCATCATCGTGCTCGATGAGCACCTTCCCGGGAGCGCTACGCTCGGCATGACGGTCGTCTGCACCGTCCTTTTGAGCGTTCTCGCCCACGGTCTGACCGCCAATCCGCTGGCGGTGGCCTTCGGGTCACGAAGCGGGACTGTCCCGGATGGCTCCGCTCCCCGATCGACGCCGTAAGCCAAGCCGGCGAAAATGGCTGGCGGCGATCCGATGGTCAGCGGACAGGATTGGGGAGCGGGCCGATGATGGTCGTAGTGTTCCAGGTCACGATGCGCGCAGGCCGGACGCAGGACTACTTCGATCTCGCGGCCGCGCTCCGGCCCGAGCTCGAGCAGATCGACGGCTTCCTCTCGGTCGAGCGCTTTCAGAGCCTGGCCGAGCCCGGCAAATACGTCTCGCTGTCGTTCTGGCGCGACGAGGCGGCGATCGACGCCTGGCGGACGCAGCGTCGCCACCGGGCGGCGCAGGCCAGGGGCAAGCAGGAGATCTTCGCGGACTTCCGGATCTCGGTCGCGGAGGTGGTGCGCGACTACCGGCTGGCCGACCGGGTGGCTCAAGCGGCTCCGCCCGAGCCGCTATGATCAGGCGGTTGGGCGCTGGATGGTCGGCTCCAGGCGCCGGAGCACCTCGCGGGCGTCGTAGGCCTCGCTGTCGTTCGGCGGCTTGGTGCCCTGGAAGACCAGGATGTCCATGGAGACCGTGTAGTCGTTCTCGCCATAGCCGCCGCCGAGGATGCTCGAAAGCCCGACGCCGACGCCGCTCGAGCCGCCGCCGACTCCGACCCCGAAGCTCGGTCCGCTGCCGCCTCCCGAGCGCGCATCGGTGTTCCGGCTCACGACCTTGAAATAGTCGTTGCCGCTCGCGAGCGTCAGCTCGGCGGCGCGGTAGAGCGCATAGTCCTGGACCTTGTCCCGCGCCGTCGCCGAGTTGCCGGCAAACGAGACCCGGTAGCGATTGCTCTCGAGCTGCTGGTCGCGGTAGCCAAGATTGCCGGTCGCTGCCTGATAAGGCGTCGGCGATGTGGTGCAGGCGGCGAGGGCCAGCAGGATTGCCAGGCCGACGCCGAACCGTCTTGCCAGGGTCGTCACGATTTGTCCTCGGGGAGCGAGATCGTCTGGCCGAGCCGGCGCATCACGTCCCGGGCGTCATAGCTCTTGACGTTCCCGGCGGGTTTCTCGCCGTCGCCCATGACGATGTCGGCAAACGCGGTGTAGCTGTCGATCGGATAGGCGGAATAGCTCGAGGGGCCGAACCCCCCGATGAAGCCGTTCGTCGAGTGCTGGCGCTGCACGAAACCGAAGTCGTCGAAGCCGGTCCCTTGATAGGCGGTCGAGCGCTCCAGGTCTTGGTTGACCACCGTGAAGTAGTCGTGGTGGTTGGCCACGGTCAGCTGGGCAGCCCGATACAGCAGATAGTTCTGCACCGTATCGCGCGGCGTGACCGAGTTGCCGGCGAAGGTGACGCGCCAGCGGTCGCTCTCCAGCTGCTGCTCGGTATAGCCGAAGCCGCCCGTCGCCGGCTGGTAGGGGGTTGGCGTCGCACAGCCGGCGAGCAGCAGGCCGCCAAGGAACCAAGACAGGCGGGACCGAGCGCGCATCGATGCCCCAGCGGTTGGCGCGATACCCCTATCGTCTGATCTGTGATTATGGTGCGACTCGGCTACCAAGCCAAGGTGGCCCCGACCGGATGCAGGCTCGGCCCTCGCGGCACTCCGCCGACTGCTGCCAGCGATCACGACGGTGGCACCTCTTTGAGCAACCTGACGAGGCGATAGACCAGATCCAGCGCGGCCAAAGGCGTGAGCTCGTCGGGGTTGACCGCCCGTAGGGCGGTTTCGAGCGGCGAGGGTTCGGCCGGGGCGGTCGGCGCATGACCTCGGGAGCGCGGGCGGGCGGCCGCGGCGGCGAACAGCGGCAGGTCCTCAGCCAGGCGGGCGGGCGCGCCCTTGGCCTCGCCCTGCTCGAGGTGATGCAGGACTTCCTCGGCGCGCGCGAGCACCGGCGCCGGCAGGCCCGCAAGCCGTGCGACGTGGACGCCATAGGAGCGGTCGGCGGCGCCGTCCGCGACCTCATGCAGGAACACCACATCGCCCTGCCATTCCTTGACCCGCATGGTCCGGCAGACGAGGTGGTCGAGCTTGGCGGCGAGCGCGGTCAACTCGTGGAAGTGGGTCGCGAACAGGCCGCGGCAGCGGTTGATCTCGTGCAGGTGCTCGACCACCGCCCAGGCGATCGAGAGGCCATCGAAGGTCGCCGTGCCGCGGCCGATCTCGTCCAGGATGACGAGGCTCTTCGCGGTCGCCTGGTTCAGGATCGCCGCGGTCTCGACCATCTCGACCATGAAGGTCGAGCGGCCGCGCGCCAGATCGTCGGCCGCCCCGACCCGCGAGAACAGGCGGTCGACGACCCCGATCCGGGCGGACTCCGCGGGCACGAACGAGCCGGTCTGGGCGAGCACCGCGATCAGGGCGTTCTGGCGCAGAAAGGTGCTCTTGCCGGCCATGTTGGGCCCGGTCAGCAGCCAGAGGCGCTGGCTGCCGGACAGCTCCGCGTCGTTGGCGATGAAGGGCTTGGCCTCGCCGGCCAGCGCCAGCGCCTGCTCGACCACCGGATGGCGGCCGGTCCGGACCCTGAAGGCGTCGCCGTCGTCGACCTCGGGGCGGCAGTAGCGCTGCTCGGCCGCGAGCTCGGCGAGCCCCGCGGCGACATCCAGCCGGGCGATCGCCTGCGCGGTCCGGGCGATCGCTTCGGCCTGCGCCAGCACCGTCTGGCAGAGCTCCTCGAACAGCTCCAGTTCCAGGGTCAGCGCCCGCTCGGCGGCGCTCGCGATCTGGCTTTCGAGCTCGGCGAGCTCGGCGATGCTGTAGCGGGTGGCGCCCGCCATGCTCTGGCGCTGGACGAAATGCGCCGGCACCTTGGCGAGGTGGGTCGCGGTCACCTCGATGTAGTAGCCGAGCAGGTTATTGTGCCGGATCTTGAGCGAGCCGATGCCGGTCTCCTGCTGGACGCGGGTCTCGAGCGCCGCGATGTGCCGCCGCGCCTGGTCGCGCAGGGTGCGCAGCCGGTCGAGCTCGACCTGCCAGCCGGCGGCGATCAAGCCGCCGTCGCGGGCAAGGAACGGCGGGTCCGGGACCAGTGCCGCGTCGAGCCTGGCCACGAGGTCAGGGTGACCCTCAATCGCCTGACCGCTCGCGGCGAGCGACGAGCCGCTGCCCGCGAGGCGCTGCCTGACCCGGCCGGCGCTGGCGAGACCGGTCTTGATCGCGAGCAGGTCGCGCGGGCCGCCGCGGCCGAGCGAGAGGCGCGAGAGCGCCCGCTCGAGATCTGGGCAGCCCTTGAGCACCTGGCGCAGATCGGCGCGCAGCGCCGGGTCGTCGACCAGCGCCTGGACCGCCTCGAGCCGGCGCCGGATCGGCTCGACGCGCGCCAAGGGTGCGGCCAGACGCGCCGCCAGCAGCCGGCCGCCGGCCCCGGTCACGGTCCGGTCGATGGCGGCGAGCAGGCTGCCCTGACGCTCGCCCGCGAGACTGGTCAAAAGCTCGAGATTGCGCCGGGTGGCGGCGTCGATCAGGAGGTGGGTGCCGGGTGCCACCCGCCTGGGTGGTGCCAACCGCGGCAGCCGGCCCTTCTGGGTCAGCTCGACGTAGCCGAGCAGCGCCCCGCTCGCGCCGAGCTCGGCACGTGAGTAGGCGCCGAAGCCATCGAGTGCTGCGACTCCGAAGCTCGCCTTGAGCCGGCGCTCGCCGGTGAGCGAATCGAACTCGCGGTCGGGCAGCGGCGTGAGCCGCTCGCCGAGGTCGCGCCAGGCCGGGCTCAGCGCCTCCGCCGCGAGCAGACCCTCGGGCAGGAGCAGCTCGCCCGGCCCGATCCGCGCGAGCTCGGCCGCGAGCGCGCCGTCCTCGACCGGGCCGGTCAGGAAATCGCCGGTCGAGATGTCGAGCCAGGCCAGTGCCAGGCTCTGCTGGCTGCGGCCAAGGGCGGCGAGGAAATTGTGCCGCCTCGCCTCGAGCAGGCTGTCCTCGGTCAGCGTGCCCGGGGTGACCACGCGGATCACCGCGCGCTCGACCAGCGACTTGGCGCCGCGCCTGCGGGCGGCAGCCGGGTCCTCGGTCTGCTCGCAGATCGCGACCTTGAAGCCGTGGCGGATCAGGCGCTCGAGATAGCTTTCGGCACTGTGGACCGGCACGCCGCACATCGGGATGTCGTCGCCCTGATGGCGGCCGCGCTTGGTCAGCGCGATGTCGAGGGCGGGCGCGGCGCGCTTGGCGTCCTCGAAGAACAGCTCGTAGAAGTCGCCCATGCGGAAGAACAGCAGGCAGTCCGGGTGCTCGGCCTTGAGCGCCTGATACTGGGCGATCATCGGCGACGTGGTCGGCGGGCCGCTCGCCGCCGGATCGACCGGCGCGCCATTACCGTCCCGCTGCTCGCGTCTCGCCCTCACCGCATCCCGCCGCCAATGTTTCGAAGGTCGGCAAGACTAGCAGGGGTGCGCGCCGATCCCTAGCCTTGAGCCGGGCCCAGCAGGCGCTCGACCTCCTGCGGCAGGCCCGCGGGCGCGCGAACGGATTGACGAAGGTCACGCCGCCGAGCGTGCGGCCGGTCTGGAGGTTCTCGCTCAGCAGATAACGACAAGCCCGCCTCCCGCGCGACCGCCCAGAGCATGGCATCCCAAAACCCGACGCCATGCCTCGCTCGGGTCTGCAGGGCGCTGCGCAATGTCTCGGTGGTCGCCGCGTGGCAAGGGAACAGGCGCAGCCACAACTCGATCAGCGAGGATGCTCGTGCCACCGGCAATTTGGCCTTGCGGGTCGATGCCGCAAAGAACTCGGCCAATGCCTGCGCGATCAGAATGCGGTCGCAGCCGACCGCGCGTCGGATCAGCGCGCCAGCGATCCGATGCCGCTCCGGATCGTCCGCCACGCCTGCGTAGATGAGAACATTGGCATCGAATGTGAAGCGAAGCCTATCTCTCATGGATCTCGTCACGGGTCCAATGCAGATCACCTCCGGTCACCGGCGCGGTCTCGATCAACCGCACCATACGTTGGTAGGCGGCCTGCCATTCCGGGTCCTGGGAGCGCTCGCTTGCCAGCTCGTGGGTGAGCCGGGCGGACCGGGCGGCCGCGGCGGGTGATGATCACCTCGTGGCCTTCCTCGACCGCTTTGATATGCTTGGCGAGGTGATGGTTGGCTTCGCGCAGCCCGTCGTGTAGCGCATCGCGACCTCATGTAAAACATCGAGCGCCAATGTAGGACGTAGCGCCTACGAAGTCAGGAGCACCGTCGGCAATGCCCGATCTGCCGATCGTCGACGCCCATCAGCATTTCTGGGATCTTGGCCGCAACTACCTGCCCTGGCTCTGCGACCAGCCGCCGATCGCGTTCCGCTACGGCGACTACCGGGCGCTCAGGCGCAACTATCTGCCCCCGGACTACCTGCGCGACGCCGGCCGGCACCAGGTGGTGAAGACCGTCTACGTCGAGACCGAGTGGGACCCGCGCGATCCGGTCGGCGAGACCCGCTGGCTGCAGGAGATCATCGCCGAGAGCGGCTTCCCGCACGGCATCGTGGCCGGGGCCCGGCTCGACGATCCCGACGTCGAGAGCGTGCTCGCCGGCCATGCCGGGTTGCCCCGGGTGCGCGGCATCCGGCACAAACCGCGGGTCCGCATCCTCCCCCGATCACGTGGAGAAGAACGCGCCGGGCTCGATGGGCGATCCCGCCTGGCGGCGCGGCTTTGCTCTGCTGGAGACCTACGGCCTGTCGTTCGACCTGCAGACGCCGTGGTGGCATCTCGAGGAGGCGGCAGCACTCGCGCTCGATTTCCCGAACACCCAGATCATCCTCAACCACACCGGCCTGCCGGCGGACCGCAGCGCCGAAGGCCTCGAAGGCTGGCGCCGGGCGATGGCGACGCTCGCCGCCTGCCCCAACGCCGCGGTCAAGATCTCGGGCCTGGGCCACCCCGGACAGCCCTGGACAGTTGAGGCTAACCGGGAGGTCGTGCGCGCCACGATCGAGATCTTCGGCGCCCCGCGCTGCATGTTCGCGAGCAATTTTCCGGTCGATGGCCTCTGCGCGACGTTCGATGCCATCTTCTCGGGCTTTAAAGCGATCGTCCGGGACCTCCCCGCGGTTGACCAGCGTGGTCTGTTCCACGACAACGCGGTTCGGATCTACCGTCTCTAGACGCGGCGCGAAGGCGGATCAGCCGCCGCACGAGCACGCTGCACAGGCCGGTCGTCTTGCGCTAATTGATCTAGCAGACGCGGCGCGCTCGCGGTCCGGGCCGACGGGGACTCTCGAGAAAGGAGCTACCATGCGCATCGAAATCGGCGGTCTCCTGGGCCTGATCGTCCTGATCGCCGATGTCTGGGCGATCGTGCATGTGTTCGGCAGCGAGCGCCCGGTCGGGGCCAAGGTCGGGTGGACCGTGCTGATTCTGATCTTTCCGGTCTTGGGCTTCCTGATCTGGCTGCTGTTCGGCCCGCGCGCCGTCAGGGGCATCTAGCGGCGTGCGTCCGCCGGGCGTCGACCTTCAACGAGCGGGCTCGAGGAATTCGCTGGCGACGTAGGCCTCCCGGCCGTCACTGAGGCGCACCTCTGCCCAACCCGCATCCTCACCCAGCACCCGCAGCCGGGCGCCCGGGGTGAGGGTGCCGAGGCGGCGCGCGTCGACGCTTGGGCCCTCTCGATAGTTGAGCGCCGCGGTCGTGACGAACAGCGTCGGCTTGGGGGAGGGTGGCCGACTCGACGGGCCCGGTTCCGGTAGAGTCTCGACGGCCGCAGTCGGCGCCGATCCGCCAGCGGGATCGACCGCCTTGGCCGCGGGCTCGACCGGGTCGGCTGCGGGCTCGACCGGCCCGGCCGAGGGCTCGACCGAATCGACCGCGGGCTCGATTCGACTCGGCCGCCGGCTCGACCGGCTCGGCTGTGGGGCTGGCATGGTCGGCGGCCGGCCTGACCGGCCGGGCGGCGGGCTCGGGCGGAGTCGCCACGGGTCCGCCCGGCTGGGCCGGCCTGGAAGCCGGCGCCTCCTCGGTGTCCCGGATGCTGGTCAGGAGGTCTGCCAAGCCACCACGCGCCTGGGTCTCCGCCGGCTCCAGCCCGGCGACCGCGGGCGGGGTCGCGACGGCAAGGTCGGTCGCACCCGGCTCGGCGGCGGCCAGCCCGATCGGCCGCCGCTGGGCCGGCGTCGGCTCATTGTGGGCGACCGCGGTCTTGCTGGCCAGGCGCTCGATCGCCTCGGCGGTCAGCGCTTCGGACGGCAGGCCGAGGCAGTCCTGGGCGGCGGCCCGCATCCGCTGCTTGGTCGCCTCGATCAGGCCCGGATGGTCGGCCTGCTGGGCGGCGATCAGCCGGTCGCGCTGCGCCTCAAGGCGCTCGCACGGGTGCTCCTGCGCCTGCACCCGCACCTCCGCCGACAGCGCCGCGAGCATCCCAGGCCGCAGGCTGAACGCGGCACAGCCGGCGAAGAACGCCGCCAGAGCGGCGCCCGCCAATCCCGACAGCAGTGGGCTCCTGCTGGGCCGGGCCCGGGCATCGACGCGCTCCTGACCCGTTCGCAGCAACTGCAGGCCCACCGCGAGCAGGCCGATCGCAAGCAGGGCAATGCTAACGTAGCGGATACCATTGTAGATCAGCCGGTCGGTCGATCTCACCACCAGGACGCCGCCGTCGTCCTGCAGCTCGACCATGGCATTCCGGCTACGCTCGCTCCAGCCGTCGAGCACCAGATTGATCTCGGTGAGCCGGGCGGCGGCCGCTTCGGTCAGCCGATCGATCCGCCGGGCTCGATCCGGATCGAGGTCGGTGTCAGGCTTGGCCGTGATCGCATGCAGCTCGTCGGTGGCGGCGTGGGCCACGTCGGCGAGGAAATTGAGATCGTAAACCAGGCTCGGATCGGCGATCGACGCGGCGCCACCCTCGAGCCGGTCCAGGGCACGCGCGATCGCCTGGCCCATCAGGTGCAGATCGGCGCCGATCGTGGTCTGCACCTCATGCGGGGCGCCGCTGAGGGCGTTCGCCATGTCGTCCAGCGCCGCCCGCACCTCGCTCGCCGCGGCATCGAGGCCGAGCGGCTCCCCTTCTGCGGCCGTGCCCGGCCGGAGCGTACCTAGAACCAGGACGAGGAGGCAGGCCCAAAGCAGCGCTCGGAACCGGGGCCGGACCATCCCGTCCACACTACGCCTCATCCTGCGGCTCCGATCGTGGCACACGTTCCGAAGGAGGGGCTGCCTGCCTGCGGTGCCGAGCCGGCCGCCATCGCAACGGCAGACGCGCAAATCTAACACGGTCGGTGAGCCGGCGGTAGGGGGTGTGCGCTGATCCGAGCACGGCGAGGCGCCCCAGGTTGCCTGGAGCCGCGGCCCTATCTATGGTCAAGACCGATGGCCCCGGCGCGCCGGGCGGGTCTCGCTGCGAGGGGACCGAGTGGTACGGGCACCGGCCGCCGACCCGAGGCGCCAGCTGGTGAGATCCAGGAATGGCTGAGACCGGAGGCGAGATCCGCAAGCACCGTCACCCCGGCCGGGGCCAGGCGCGCGGGTCGGCGCGGCCCAAGGGCCGCCAGGTCGATCCCGCCGCCCTCGAGGCGGTGCGGGCCCTGCTCGAGGGTCGGCCCCGACGCCGCGATCTCCTGATCGAGCACCTGCACCTGATCCAGGACCGCTTCGGCCATCTCTCGGCCGCCCATCTGGCGGCGCTCGCCCAGGAGATGCGCCTGGCCCAGACCGAGCTCTACGAGGTCGCGACGTTCTATGCCCATTTCGACCTGGTCAAGGAGGGCGAGCCGGCGCCACCGGCGCTGACGGTCCGGGTTTGCGACAGCCTGACCTGCGAGCTCATGGGGGCGGACCCGCTGATCGCGGCGCTCGGCCAGGGCCTGGATCCCGGGGCCGTCCGGGTCGTGCGCGCGCCCTGCATGGGCCATTGCGATGGCGCGCCGGTCGCCGAGGTCGGCCACCACTACATCGACCGCGCCACCGCGGCCATGGTCAGCGAGGCGATCGGCGCCGGTCACAGCCACGCCGACGTCCCGAACGCCAGCCCCTTCGAGCGCTACGTCGAGGGTGGCGGCTACCGCCTGCTCCAGCGCTACCTCGGACTCGAGGCGGCCGGCTCCCGCCCCGATCAGGCTGTGCTCGATCTGGTCGGAGCGCTCAACACCTCGGGCCTGCGTGGCCTGGGTGGCGCGGGGTTTCCGACCGGGCGCAAATGGGAGCTGGTCAGGCAGGGGCCGAAGCCCCGCTATCTCGCGGTCAACGCCGATGAGGGCGAGCCCGGCACGTTCAAGGACCGCCACTATCTCGAGCGCGACCCGCACCGCGTCCTCGAGGGCGCCTTGATCGCCGCCTGGTCGATCGAGGCCGAGGCGGTCTACATCTACCTGCGCGACGAATACCCGGGCATCCGCGAGGTCCTGCTGCGCGAGATCCCGAAGCTCGAGGCGAACGGCCTCGCAAAGCCCGGCTATCTGGTCCTGCGCCGCGGTGCCGGCGCCTACATCTGCGGCGAGGAGTCGGCGATGCTCGAGAGCATCGAGGGCAAGCGCGGCCTGCCGCGCCACCGCCCGCCCTACGCCGCCGAGGTCGGCCTGTTCGGTCGCCCGACCCTGATCAACAATGTCGAGACCCTCTACTGGATCCGGGACATCGTCGAGCACGGCCCGGAATGGTTCGCGGCCCAGGGCCGCCACGGCTCCAAGGGGCTGCGCAGCTATTCGGTCTCGGGCCGGGTCAAGGCGCCGGGCGTCAAGCTCGCCCCGGCCGGGATCACGGCCAATGAGCTGATCCATGAGTTCTGCGCCGGCATGGCCGAAGGCCATACGTTCAAGGCCTATCTGCCGGGCGGCGCCTCGGGCGGCATCCTGCCCGCCAGCCTGGCCGACATCCCGCTCGATTTCGGCCAGCTGGAAAAGCACGGCTGCTTCGTCGGCTCGCACGCGGTGGTCGTGCTCTCCGACCGGGACGACCTCAAGGCGGTCGCCCTCAACCTGCTGCGCTTCTTCGCCGACGAGAGCTGCGGCCAGTGCACCCCCTGCCGGGTCGGCTGCGAGAAGGCGGTGGCCCTCATGGAGCGCGAGGTCTGGGACGCGCCGCTGCTCGAGGAGCTCTGCCGCGCCATGGCCGACGCCTCGATCTGCGGCCTGGGCCAGGCCGCCCCCAACCCGATCCGCTCGGTGCTTCGGTTGCTCGCGGGCGAGCTGCGGCCGGATCGATAGGCCTCAACGGCATCAAGATCGACCTCCACCTCGCCGCCGGCCAAGATTCGGGTGCCGGCCGCAAGCCCCGCCGCATCGCCGCCGACGCCAGCAAAGACTAAGAATCCGAGCGGCCTGCTCGCCGAAGCGAACAACGAAGCCGCCCTCTGGACCCGGAGCATCAATCCATGGCCGCGCCAGGACAGTCAACCGTCAAATAAAATGCCCTCGGTCGATCTTAGGGCAACTACGCATGCGCGCCGGCGTGGCGGGTCGAGATGGCACAAGTGCGGCCTGCTGGATTTTGGCTAATTCAGAAGCGTGCGCAGCCGGGTAAGCTGAAACAAATCTCAAGCCCGATCAAGCTGATGGAGGCGTCAAGATCCGCACGCAACCCTTTGCCAGCGCTCGATACCACCCTTCGCTCGCCTTTTCGCCAAAACCCGCCGTTACTGCCTCCGCGACCGCCTCCGCGCCCCAAGCCATTGATGTTCCGCCCTAATTCGAGGGGAGCACACTTCCGTCGCATTGAGGCACAGAATCGTGCACATGGATGGGTGCGGTCGTGCGAGTGCGACAGTGTTCTGGGCCGGACAGGTGACCCGTCAGGCAAGGTGCGAACCTACCACGAGTGGCTGCGCCAACAGGGCTGCGGCCGCTTCGACGCGATCTCGAAGCGGGACGCCGAGTGAGGCGGGGCGACCCCGAAACAAGAATGCTTGCTTGCAAGACCTGACCCCGGACCGAGAATGCTTGCTTGCAAGACCTGACCCCGGACCGCATGACCCCGGACCGCAAGACCTGACCCCGGAACGCCCATGACCCCGGAACCCCAAGGAAGCGCTCGTCGCTTGCATGCGCAAGCTCCTGACCATCCTCAACGCCATCGTCCGGGAGCAAAAACCGTGGCAACCAGCATCAGTTCGCCCTTGACCGCCAAGACAATCGCTGACCCCGGAAACCACGTGGTCGCCCTGGAGCAGCGCCACCGGCCGGTTGGCCAAGCTTGTCCTCGGGCCGGCGTAGCCGGACCCAGGGGACCGATCGGATCGATGCCGAGGTGATCGCCGCGTTCGCCCAGGCGGTGCGGCCCGAGGCGCGGGTCGTGCCCGATGCGGCGCGCGCCGAGCTCGCCGCCCTGACCACCCGCCGCCGCCAGCTGATCGCCATGCAGACCGGCGAGCGCCAACGCCTGACGCGGGTGCGCGAGCGCGGCGTGGTGCGCCGGATCGCGGTTCACATCCGTTGGATGGGCAAGGAGATCGCCGACCTCGAGCACAGGCTCCAGCAGGCGATCGGTCAGCATCCGCTGTGGCGGCGCCTGGCGGCTCTGCTGCAGAGCGTCGACCGCGAGTGCCTCCTCACGATCAGGCTCGCCGGCGCTCTGAGGACGAACCAAGGTCCGAGTGACGGCGGGCCCATCAGAAAAGAGCATGGAGAAGGACCGGATGGCAGTCCGCATGGGGATCGATACCGGGGGCGCCTTTACCGATCTGATCGGTATCGATGAGGCGACCAATCAACTCGTGATCGCCAAGACCCCCTCGACGCCGCGCCGACCCGCGCAGGCGGTGATGAACGCGATCGGGAGCTGCGGCGTGGCCGCGGACACGATCGCCGCGCTGAGCATCGGTACGACCGTCGCCGCCAATGCCCTGCTGCAGCGCCGGGGCGCGAACGTCATCTACGTCACGACCAGGGCTTCGAGGACATCCCCTACATCCAGCGGATGAATCGGAAATACCATTTTTCGCTGAAATGGCGGAAGCCGAAGCCGCTCGTCGAGCGTCGCAACTGCCTTGGCATCGCCGAGCGCCTCGACTTCCACGGCTCCGTGCTTACCCCGCTGGAGGAACCGGCGCTCCAAAAGCTGGCGCAGGAGATCGAGGCGCGCCTGCCGGACTAGCCGGCGGGCAGCATCGCGATCGACGTCTGCCTTCTCTTCTCCTACGTCAATGCGGACCACGAGTTGCGGGTGCGCGCATTCCTGCGCGGGCGCTTTCCCGAGATCCCGGTGTCGCTGTCCCACCGAGGTCGCGCCGCTCTGGCGGGAGTACGAGCGCGGCAGCACCGTGATCGCCGACAGCTACGTCAAACCGGTGATCCAGGACTATGTCAGCAGCACCCGTCAGGAGCTGGCGGCCAAGCGGCTCCACATGCCGTGGGCTCTGATGAAGTCGAATGGCGGCAGGACGACCCCTGAGCTCGCGGAAGCGGAACCGATTCAGCTGCTGCTGTCGGGCCTGGCCGACGGGCTGATCGCCGGGCATTTCTTCGGCCAGCACGTGGGGCTCGACAACCTCGTCACCCTCGACATGGGGGGCACGAGCTGCGATGTCGGCCTGATCCGCGGCGGCCGAATCGGATATTCGACCAACTTCGAGATCGAGTTCGGCCTGCCGGTCGCCATCCTGAACCCCGCTCCCGTAATCACGGGAGCACTCTGGGACCCGATGCCGACGGGGTCCCGATTGGACGCCGATCACCCCCTCAGCAGGGTCCTTCTTCCACGCCGATCAACAACGGGTTCTCGTTGCGCTTGGCGGATGGTCTCATCGGGGTCGAGACCGCCATATTTCGCTGGCGCGACCATGGCGGGGCCCGACCAGGTGCCAAACGATCCGGCGAGGCGGATCACCTTGGGAAGCAGCTGAGGTACCGGAAGGAGCGGGCATCGCTGCAGGCTCCTTGTTCCCTCAAGCCTGATTTGCTCTGAAAAGGCCGGTCATATTGACTCCGCGGCGGATGCCGAGGCAGCCTATTCGCTAACGACGACATCTGATCGAAGACTGTCGCCACAAGCCTGGAGGGAGACATGCAGAGGTTCCTATGGGTAACGACGCTCGCGGGGATCGTGCTCGCAGGCGCAGCGCCGGCCTTTGCCGACATGAAGATCGGCACCGCGGGACCGCTTTCCAACGCGGAGGCTCTGTTCGGCACGACCTGGCAGAACGGCATGCAGCTCGCGATCGACGAGGCCAATGCTGCCGGTGGCGTGAACGGCGAGCAGCTCGTCCTCGTCCGCCAGGACGATCAGGGCGACCCCAAGCAGGGCACGCTGCTCGCGCAGAAATTCTGCGACGACGATTCGATCGCCGCGGTGATCGCCAACTTCAACAGCGGCGTCACCATCCCTGCGTCCGACGTCTACAATCGCTGCGGCCTGCCGCAGGTCACCAACTCGTCGAACCCGAAAGTGACGGCGGCAGGCTATCAGAATCTCTTCCGGCCGATCGCCAACGACTTCATGCAGGGCGGCGCTCCGGCGGAATACGCGCTGCAGACGCTTGGCGCGAAGACCACCGCGATCGTCCACGACAAGCAGGCTTTTGGCGAGGGCGTCGCGACGGTGTTCCGCGATACCTTCGAGAAGGGCGGCGGCAAAGTCACGTCCTTTTCGGGCGTCACGGCGACCGACGTCGACTTTTCCGCCATCATCACGCAGCTCAAGACTGAGAATCCCGACGTCGTCTACTACGGCGGCACGATGCCGGGCGTCGGGCTGTTCCTGAAGCAGCTCCGCGAGCTCGGCTTGAAGAGCGCGTTCTTCGCCGCCGATCCGGCGTTCCTGCCGGACCTGATCACCACGGCGGGGGCGGCGAACGCCGCCGGGGCGATCGTCTCCTTCCAGGCGCCTCCCTACGACTCGACGCCGCGGCTCGCGAAGTTCAGCGAAGACTACAAGAAGGCGTTCAACGAGGAGCCCGGCCCCTATTCCGCCTATGGCTACAACGAGGCTTCGGTCATCATCGCGGCGATGAAGCGGGCCGGTGCCGACGTGACGCGCGAGAGCATCGTGAACGAGCTCCGCAACACCAAGCTCGACGGCCTCATGGGCCCGGTCGAATTCGATGAGAAGGGCGAACTGAAGCAGCCTTCGCTGTTCCTCTACAAGGTCGAAGGCAACGGCTTCGTGCTCGAATGGCCGAGGAGCTGACCCAAGCGGGTCGCTCACCGGAAACGCGGGGCGGCGCGCGCGGGCGCGCCGTCTCGCGCAATCCGCAGCCGTTCGCCTCAACCAGGGTGCCGTCATGACCGGATTCCTGGTCCAGCAGTTGGTCAACGCGCTGACGGTCGGCGCGCTCTACGCGCTCATCGCCCTCGGATACACCATGGTCTACGGCGTGCTCCGCCTGATCAATTTCGCCCATAGCGAGATGTTCATGGTCGGCGGTCACGTGGCCTTCTTCCTTTTGGCCGCGACGGCGAGCCTCGCGGGCAGCGCGGTCGGCGTGCTCGCGATGTCCGCCATCTTCGTCGCAACCTTCGTCGCCGTCGGCCTCCTCGGCGTCGGCATCGAGGCGACCGCCTACCGCCCGCTGCGGGGCGCGTCGCGGCTGGCACCCATGCTGAGCGCGCTCGGCGTCGCGATCATCCTGCAAAACGTCGTTATGCTGTTCGTCAGCCGCCGGCCGCTGCCGTTCCCGGCCCTGGTACCGGCGACCTCCTTTAACATCTTCGGCGCGATTGTCACGCTCACCCAGATCTTCATCGTCGTTTTCGCCGTGGCGCTGATGCTCGGCCTCGCCTGGTTCGTGAACGCGACTGCGCTCGGCATCAAGATCCGCGCGGTGTCGGAGAACATGCAGACCGCGCGGCTGCTCGGCATCAACGTCAACACGCCGATCAGCCTGATCTTCTTCATCGGCCCCGGACTCGGTGCGATCGCCGGCATCCTGTACTCCAGCTACTACGGCATCGTCGTCTTCAGCATGGGCTTCATCGTCGGCCTCAAGGCCTTCATCGCCGCCATCCTCGGCGGCATCGGCAACATCCCCGGCGCCATGCTCGGCGGCTTCGCGCTCGGGCTCCTCGAGACTTTCGGGGCGGGTCTGCTGCCGAAGTTGACCTATGGCATCATCGGCTCGGAGTACCGCGACATCTTTGCGTTTTCGGTGCTCGTGATCGTGCTCATCTTCCGACCTGCAGGGTTCCTCGGCGAGACCGTGACGGAAGAGGGGATGGTGTACAAGCGTGACTTCTGAAGCGGTCAGCCCGGCGGCCCCTGTGCTCCAACGCCGGTCCGAGACCCGGGCCGGCCGCATCCGGGCCTTCGCGATCATCGCGGCCGCGCTCGCGATCCTCCTCTACGGCGTGCCTGGCCTGCCGACCTACTACGTGCGCGTGATCGACACCGTGCTCATCTACGTGCTCCTCGGCGTCGGGCTCAACATGGTCGTGGGCTACGCCGGGCTGCTCGACCTCGGCTACGTGGCTTTCTATGCGATCGGCGCCTATTGCTATGCGATCCTGGCCAGCGGGCAGTTCGACATCCATCTGCCGTTCTCGCTCGTGCTGGTCATGGGCGGCGGCCTGGCGGGCTTCGCTGGCGTGCTCCTCGGCATCCCGGTCTTGCGTCTGCGCGGCGACTATCTTGCGATCGTCACCCTCGGCTTCGGCGAGATCGTCCGCCTGCTCCTGAACAATCTGGGCTGGATGACCAACGGCCCGCAGGGCATATCGCGCATCGACCAGCCCCATCTCTTCGGGTTCGGCCTCAATACGCCCAAGGACTTTTTCGCGCTGCTCCTGCCGCTCGTGATCGTCGCGCTGACGATCGCCTGGCGCCTGGAGCGCTCGATCCTCGGCCTCGCCTGGGCCGCGATCCGCGAGGACCAGGATGCGGCGCGTGGGATCGGCATCGACACGACCGTCGCGAAGCTCCTCGCCTTCGGCCTCTCCGCCACCTTCGGTGGCGTTGCCGGCGTCGTCTTCGCGGGCTTGCAGCGCTTCGTCGATCCGGTCAGCTTCAGCTTCTGGGAATCGCTGACGATCGTCCTCATCATCGTGATCGGCGGGCTCGGCAACCTCGTCGGCATCGTGGTCGGCGCCACTGTCCTGATCGTGGTGCCGGAGTTGCTCCGTGAGTATTCCGAATACCGTATGCTCCTCTACGGCTGCGCGTTGGTCTTGATGATCCTGCTTCGCCCGCGCGGCCTGATCGACCGGCGCTACGATCCCGCCTGGCTCATGCGCAAGCTGGGCTGGCGATGATCCTTAGCTTCGAAGCCGTGACCAAGCGGTTCGGCGCGCTGCTCGCGATCGACGCGCTGAGCCTCGAGTTCCGGCCCGGCATGATCACCTCCGTGATCGGCCCGAACGGAGCCGGGAAGTCGACGCTCATCAACATGTGCGCCGGCTCCTACAAGGTGACGGGCGGGCGCATCAGGCTCGACGAGGTGGAGCTGCAACGGCTCAAGAAGCACCGGATCGCGCAGCACGGCGTGGCGCGGACCTACCAGAACATCCGCCTGTTCGACGGCATGACCGTGCTGCAGAACCTCGAGGTCTGCCTCTTCCCCGAGCTGTTCGGCCGGACTCTCGTGGAGGTCCTCGTGCCCGGCGCATCGCGTCGGATGAAGGCGGAGCGGATCGAACGCTGCCGGGCGGCGCTGGAGCGCTTTGGCCTCGCCGCGCACGCGGGCGAGCTCGCCGCCGACCTCCCCTACGGCAACCAGAAGCTCCTGGAGATCGCCCGCGCCACGATGCTCCGCCCTCGCGTGCTCATGCTCGACGAGCCGGCCGCGGGGCTCAATGACGGCGAGACGGACCGACTGAAGGAGAAGCTGCGCGAGCTGGTGCGCCCGGATCTGATCATGATCGTCGTCGAGCACGACATGAGCCTCGTGATGTCGCTGTCCGATCACATCCTCGTCCTGCACCAGGGCAGGCTGCTGTTCGAGGGCACGCCGGCGCAGGTGCAGGCCAGCCTCGCGGTGCAGGAGGCCTATCTTGGCAGTCCCGGAGAGATCCACGACATCCGCGAAGCTGCTCGAAATCGAGCGAATCGAGTCCGGATACGGGCGGACGCGGATATTGAAAGGCGTCGACCTGGCGCTGCATGAGGGCGAGATCGTCGCCATCGTCGGCCCCAACGGCGCCGGCAAGACCACGCTGCTCAACACCATCAGCGGCCTTTGCACCGTGCACGCCGGCGAGATCCGGTTCGATGGCGAGACGATCACCGGCATGGCCGCCCACCGAATCGCGCGTCGCGGCATCGGCCATTGCCCGGAAGGCCGGCGGATCTTTCAGCGCCTGAGCGTCGAGGACAATCTCGTCGCCGGCTACATCGCGGACCGCGGGCGGAGCTACGCCGAGCTGCGCGATCAAGCGTTCGCGCTTTTCCCGATCCTGACCGAGCGTCGCGCCACGCTTGCGAGCCGTCTCTCGGGCGGGCAGCAGCAGATGCTCGCCGTCGCGCGCAGCCTCATGGCGCAGCCCCGCCTCCTGCTGCTCGACGAGCCGTCGCTCGGCCTGGCGCCCCGCGTCGTCAACCAGATCCTGGAGATCGTGCTCAAGCTCGCCGAATCGGGGGTGAGCATCGTGCTGGTCGAGCAAAACGTGAACTTCGCGCTGGAGATCTGCGACTATGCCTACGTGCTCGAGGACGGCTACGCGACCATGTCGGGTCCGGGCACGAAACTCATCGCGGATCCGCAGCTTCGCGAAGCCTACCTGCCAAAGGTCTGAGCGTGCGAGGGGCGAGGAGCGAGAATGAGCGGGCATCAGGCGGCGGCTAGATCGACCGGGAAACAAGGAGACTGTGAGGAGTCATGGCTAGTTTGAAGCTGGCACTCCTGCAGATCGCCGATCAGGGATCGCCGGAAGCAAACCTCGAGCATGGGCTGGAAGCCTGCGCGGCCGCTGCCGGCCGCGGCGCCGATATCGCGCTCCTGCCGGAAATCTGGAGCCACGGCTATCGCTTCTTCTCAGCCGGCAGCGCGGAAGGAGAAGCGGCGTGGCGTGCCTCGGCTCTTGCCGAGGCGTCGGCCTTTGTCGGCGAGCACCGGCGCGCGGCGAAGAAGCTTGGTCTGGCAATCGGCTGCACGTATCTCGAGGCAAGCCCCGCGGGACCGCGAAACAGCCTGGCACTCATCGATCGCCGGGGCGAGATCGTCCTTCGCTACTCCAAGGTTCACATCTGCCTGCATACGGTCGAGCGCCATTGCGTGCCTGGAGACCGCTTCCCGGTCGCGACCCTTGCGACCGCCCCGGGCGACGTCGTCGTCGGCGCGATGATCTGCTACGACCGGGAATTTCCCGAAAGCGCCCGGATCCTCGGCCTGAAAGGCGCCGAGGTCGTCCTGGTTCCCAACGCCTGCCTTTTCGACGATCATCGCCGCGCTCAGCTCAAGACGCGGGCTTTCGAGAACAAGGTCGTCATCGCCATGACCAACTACCCGGACAGCCATCCGGACTGCGACGGCCGCTCGCTCGGCATATCGGCGATGGCCTTTGGCGATACCGCGCCGTCCCGCCACGACCCCGACCAACCGCCAGGCCCCCTGGCGGGATACGGTGCTCGTCGAGGCTGGCGGCGATGCTGGCATCTACGACTTCGTCGTCGATCTCGACGAGCTTCGCCGGTACCGCCGCAACGCGATCTGGGGCGCGCCGCACCGTCAGGTGGATGCCTATGCCGACCTCGTCGCCGACGGCTTTGGCAAGGACTTCCGACCGGATCACATCATCAGCTGATTCAACCCGAGCTGCGGGCGCGGCGACCCAGATACCCTCCCGATGTCGCCCCGATGTCGCCCAACTGGCCCTGTGCGCTCTCCGGCAATGGTGATACAGCTGGTCGCCGCGGGGAGACTACGACAGGGAGCTGGGATTCCGTTCGAGGCGGTGGGTCACCCCTTCCGCGTCCCACGACAACACCCTTGTTAGACCCCCCTAGAAGAGCGGCGGAACGTTCAAAGAGGAGGGACACTGATGGCACGAGAGACTGGACTGCAGGAGCCCGGCGCGAGACGGCGCAAGCCGCTGCTGATCGCGCTGGCGGCAGCCGCGCTCACCCTGCCGCTCTCGGCAGGAGCCGCGATGGCGAAAGGCGACAATATCTCGATCTACTTCGTCGGCTGCGCGGCGCCGACCGGCTTCCACGGCTATCTCGCCCGCGGCGCCGAAGAGGCGGGGAAGAACCTCGGCGTCAAGGTGACCTATATCTACCCAGACCAGCTCACGATCCCCAATCAGGTTCAGAAGATCGAGGAAGCCATTGCGGCGCAGGCCGACGGCATCGCGCTCTGCGAGTTCGCCGAGGACGCGGCCTATGCCGACGTCGCGGCGCGCGCCAAGGAGGCGGGGATCGCTTTCGGCAGCGCCGCCGCGCCGCCAGCGGGCTCGCAGGTTCGCGACCCGAACGACATCTTCCTGTTCCGCACGGGCTCCGACGAGCGGGCTGCCGGCAAGCTCACCGCCCAGACCCTGATCAAGATGGGCGTCAAGGGGCGCGTCGTGGTCGGGGACCAGCAGCCCGGCGACGCCACCTGCCGCGATCGCGCCGATGCCGAGATCGAGACCTTGAAGGCCGCCGGCATCCAGGCCGACTTCCTCGAACTCACCATGGATCCCGGCCAGCAGTCCGAAGCTTTGTTCAACTATCTCAGAAAGAATCCGGACACCGCTGCCGCCACCAGCGTCTGCGACGTGATCGACGGGTTCCTGAGCGCCAAGGCCGACAGCGGTCGTGATAACTTGGTCCTGACCGGCTACGACATCGTGGCGCAGGCGCTCGCCGCCATCCGCGATGGTCGCGAGGCGTTCACCATCGACCAGCAGCAGTTCTGGCGGGGCTATATGCCGGTGTTGCTGCTCACTCACTACATCAAGTACGGCCTGGTCGAGGCCAACTACTTTCTCACCGGGCCGACAATTGTCGACAAGAACAATGTCGACCAGGTCGCCAAGCTGGTTGAGGAAGGCTATCGCTAGTCGGCCTGAGCCAAGGAGAGGGGGCATGGACCCTCTCTCCTATCAGGACAATCATAGGCGCGGCGAGCGGTCGGAATGACAGAAAGCCACGAAGGCGCGGCGGGCGTGGCACAGCCCTCGCGGGCCATAATTTATGGCGAGGCGGCCAGGCGGTTTATGCTGCGCCCGGAGGCGACCGCGCTGGCTGCGGTCGTCGTGCTGTTCGCGATCTTCACCGCCCTCAGTCCGGACCTCTTTCCGACCAAGCTCACCTATATCAGCTTCATGTCGGTCGCGGCCGAGCTGGGTATTCTCAGCATTGGCGTCACTCTCCTGATGATCGGCGGACACTTCGATCTCTCGGTCGGCGCCGTCCTCGGCCTCACCTCGTATGTCGCCGTGGTGCTGATGCGCGACTTCGGCATGCCGCCGATCGTCGCCGCGCCGGCCGCGATCGCGACCGGGGCGATCCTCGGCGCGATCAACGGGGCGATCGTGGTAAAGTTCAGGATCCATTCCTTTGTCGTGACGCTCGGCACGATGCTGATCTGGCGCGGCGTCTCTGATCGCGCTCACCGGCGGATTTCCTCTCACGGTCAAGATCCCGGACTCGTTCAAGGCGATGATGGCCGGGCCGCTGCTGGGCGGGTTCAGGATGTCGCTGTTCTGGTTCCTGGTCGCCGGCGGCCTCGTCACCTTCCTGCTGACCCGCACCAGGTTCGGCAACTGGGTCCAGGCGATCGGACAGAACATCCAGGCTGCGCGCAATCTCGGCGTGCCGGTGGGTCGGGTCACCATCATCCTGTTCATGATCGCTTCCAGCCTCGCCGCCGTCACCGGCGTCATCCAGGTCGCGCGCTTCTCGTCGGTCGACGCGCTGCGCGGCGAGGGCATGGAACTGCAGGCCGTGGCGGTGACGGTGATCGGCGGGACACTTCTCTCCGGCGGGTATGGCAGCGTCGTCGGCACCATTCTCGGCGCCATCACTTTTGGCATGATCCAGGTCGGCCTGGTCCTGGCCGGAGCCCCCGGCCACTTCTTCCGAACGCTGACGGGCCTGATCGTGGTCGCGGCGGTGATCCTTAACACCGACGTGGCGCGGCGGATGGCGAGGTCCAGACCTCTCGGCGGCTTTCAGCGTAGCAGCGCTGCCGCCGATGCGGCGATCGCGGCGCTGGCCACGCGTGCGCGCGACGACGACGAAAGCGAAGCTGGCGACGGCCTGGCGGTGTCGGCCGGGAGAGACCGGACGATGAGCAGGACGCCTCGGACCGGTACGGATCTCGAAAGCTTGCCCCCCACCGGCGGTTCCCAAGAGGCCCGCAGACGCATCCGCAAGATCGCGCCCATTGCCGAGGACGCCGTTCCGGTGATCGAGGCGCTCAACGTTTCGAAGGCCTTCGGCGCCACGACCGCGTTGGTCGATGTGTCGCTCAAGGCCTATGCCGGCCGCATTCTGGCGCTCCTCGGCGACAATGGCGCTGGCAAATCGACGCTGATCAAGATCCTTTCCGGCGTCTTCCCGCCGGACCGGGGCGAGATCCGCTTTCGCGGCGAGCCGGTCGTCTTCAGCAATCCCGCCGAGGCGCGCCAGCTCGGTATCGCGACCGTCTTTCAGGACCTCGCGGTCTGCGAGCTGCTGTCGGTCACCCGCAACATCGTCCTCGGCCGCGAGCCGCAGAAAGGCATCGGCCCGCTCAAATGGCTCGATCTCGAGCGCGCCGACGAGATGGCCCGGACGGCCCTCCATCACCTCGGCGTGCGCTGGGAACGCGGCCTCGACGAGCGCGGCGTCAATATCTCCGGCGGTGAGCGCCAGTCGCTGGCCATCGCCCGCGCGATGTTCTTTGGATCGTCGCTGCTCGTGCTCGACGAGCCGACCTCAGCACTCGCCGTGCGCCAGGCCGGGCGCGTCCTCGATCACATCGCCCAGGCCCGCGACAGCGGCCAGGCGATCATTCTCATCACCCACAACTTTCTCCACGCGCTGTCGGTAGCCGACGATCTGACCGTGCTCGCCCAAGGCAGGGTGGTGGCCCACTTCCGCCGCGACGAGATCGAGCTCGAAGACCTGACCGACCTCGTCGCCCGCGTCGCCTGAGGCGCCGAGGGCCCACCGGGAAGGAGCAGAAGGACAATGACCGCAAAGGATCGTGAGGGGGTCAAGCGCGTCGTCATCCACGAAGACGATGTCGGCATGACCCATGGCGCCAACGCAGCCTTCGTCGAGCTGTCGAGGCTCGGAACCTGCAGTTCCGGTTCCGTGATGGTACCCTGCCCCTGGTTCCCGGAGGCCGCGGAGATTGCCGCCAATGACCCGGCTCTCGACCTCGGCGTCCACCTGACGCTCACCAGCGAACAGAAGCCCTATCGCTGGCGCCCGCTGACCTCGCCACCACGCTCGGCCGGGCTCACCGACGGTTCGGGCTATTTCTGGCCCGACGTACCGCGGGCCCGCCGCGCCGCGCCGGAGGCTGTCGAGGCTGAGCTCCGCGCCCAGCTCGAGACCGCGATCGCCGCCGGTATCGAGCCCACCCACCTCGACGCCCATATGGGTACGGCCCAGATGCCGGAATTCGTCAGGATCCTACGGAAGCTCGGGCGGGACTACCGGCTGCCGGTGCTGCTGGTCAAGGACCTCAGCCGTTACAATCCGGCGACCTATGCCGGGCCCTTAGACACGACCGGATACGATGCGGAGGTGGCGGCGGCGCTGGCAGAAGGCGATCCGATCTTCGACATCGTGTTCGAGACACCTTGGACCCGGCGGACCGATGCTGAAACCGCCTACCGGGCGATTTTCGCCGAGATCCCGGTGGGCCTGACCTTCCTGTCGATGCACTTCAACAAGCCCGGCGACTTTGAGGTGATCGCGCCAGATTCGGCACATATTCGAACTGAAGAATATGCCCTCTTCATGACGCCGCGCATCGGCGAGTGGGTTAAGGAATTCGGCCTCGACGTCATCGGGATGAGGGCGCTTCGAGACGGATTGCGGGCGAGCCGAAAGACGAGCGTGCACTGACGGCCTGACCAGGGCCGTCGCGAGCGGAGCGCCGTCTACCGGAGGATCTTGCGTTACCGAAACTCGACGAGAGCCTGGAATGATCGAGTACAACACGCTTTCGCTAGCGGTGGAGGGTTACCCCAGTCGGCTGAGCTACAGCCAGGGCGAGGAGGTCGCCCTCCATTGCCTGGCGCTCGGGCTTTTACGAGGTCGCGCTCACGGCGGACGGTCTGGATGGGCCCGAGGCGACCTGCCACGCCTTCCTCGTCGTCCGCGCGGCGAAGCCCGGCCGCGATACCGCGACCCTGCTCGTTCTCGGCACCAACACTTACAACGCCTATAACAAGTGGCGCGGGGCCTGCCTCTACACCGGCTCGCCGCGTGTCTCCTTCCAGGGGCCGTTCGACCGCGGTTACGTCGTCAAGCCGGTCGATCCCGACGGCTTCGATGGCCGGGCGGCCAACATCACACCGGATCCGGATCCGGTGAGGCCGATCAGCCGGCTGTTGGCGATGGCGACCCGGTGGCTATAGCGACCGAGATAGGCCAACACCTGCTCGGGCCCACCGAACGGGCGCTTGGCGTAGACGACCCAATCGACCCGGCGCCACGGTCGCAGGCGCGCGGCGAAGGCGGCAGGGTCGCTGAGCCCCGCCAGATCGCCGCCGAACCTTAGCTTAGCCCATCTTCGACAGTGGGTTTTGCTAAGTAGCTGGACGCGAACGGTAATCGCCGCCGCGGTGGCGGCGTGGCACTACATTCGGGGGGTGGATCAGTCGCCGGCGAGGGGCTGGACGGTCGGTGGCAGGGCGACGCCTGCGGCACGGAGCGCGAGGCTGGCTGCGGGACGCGGGGTCGAGCGAACGAGGAAGCGCTTGCCGTCGTGGGCAATCTCGGTCTCGGTCAGGGAATCGAGGTCGGCGAGAGTCTCGGTCCAGGATACCGTACGATCGAGCGCGGCGATGCGCTGCTCGAGCTCGGCCTTGAGCACGAGCGCGAGGAAGCTCGCGAAGACGTGGCCCCGGATGGTCGCGTCGAGCTTGTGGAAGATCGGCCGGGTGGCGAGCAGGTGCTTGGCGGTGCGGAAGGTCGCCTCTACGGTCCAGAGCTGCTTGTAGCGCAGCATGGCGGCGAGCGGATCGAGGTCGGTGTTGGTGCGCAGCACGAAGACGCCGTCGAACTTGGCGTCCGCCTCCGCCTTGGTGGGGTCGATGGCGAAGTGGCCATGGCCTTCGGTCTTGAGGAAGCGGCGGAAGCCGGTGTTGCCGACCAGCGCCTTGTCGCCCTTGGCGAGCTGACGTTCGAGGCTGGCCAGAATGGCTTGACGTGCGGCTTTGTCCCTCGCAGCCTCCTGATGGTTGCGACAGAGGATGTAGCGCTGACCGCCCACGGTCACCGCCTTGGCCTCGTAGTCGATCTCGTGGCCGCGCTTGGTGATCGTCAGCGGCACGCAGGGCGCGGGGTCGGCGAGGACGACGTCGCGCACCACCTTGTCGGTGCGCTCGCGGGTGCCGAGCAGATACAGGAGCTTACGCGCCTCGAGCGCCGCCACGGTCTCGGCGCTGATCATGCCGCGGTCGGCGACCACGCAGATCCGGCCGATCGCGAAGCGCCGGCGCAGCCGGTCGATCACCGGGATCAGGGTGGTGACGTCGGCCGTATTGCCGGGCCACATCTCCGAGCAGACCGGCCGCCCGTCGCCATCGATCAGGACCGAAAGGATCACCTGGCAGAGGTCCGGGCGATGGTCCTTGCTGTGCCCGTGGCGGCCGAGGGTCTGCCCGCCCGCGCCTGGCTCCCAGCGCCGACCTCGGTGGTCGGCGCGGAGCGGCGCGCCTTCGAAGTAGAGGCTGGTGGTGTCCATGAACACCAGATCGAGCCGGCTGAACAGATCGCGCCGGTGGGCGAACAGCCGCTCCTCGACCAGGTCCTTGGTGCAGCGCGGGGCGAACGGGGTGCCTGGCTCCCAGGGCCGACCACCGAGGTCGGCCCGGAGCGGCACGCGGTCGTCCTGCTCCTGCGCCGGCAATTCCTCGCCGAGCCAGGCCATCGCCCGGTAGAGATGGTGCAGCTCCAGCGCCTCGGCGCCGGCGATCCGATAGTCCTCGCGCCAGCGGTCGGCCGCCAGGTCGGAGCCGCCGCCCATCAGCCGGTGCAGCACGCTGAGGAAGATCGCCCGCTCCAGCGCGAACCCGTGCTTGCGCTCCTTGGCCAGGTCGTCGATCACCGCCCGGCAGCCGGTCTCGGTCCACAAGCGCTCGAACACCAGGGCCGGCCCGATCCGCCGCACCGCGGCCGTCGGGTCGTCCTGCGCCGCGCGCACCACCAGCGCGCGGCTCGCAAAGCGCGCCCCCGAACGCACCAGCCGCTCCAACTGGCCGCTCGCCTCGAGCTGGTCGAGGCGCCCGAGGGTGGCAATCACCCGCTGGCGGACCTGGCCCCCGACCCGCTGGCTTTGCGCGATCTGGAGATAGACCCGCCCGCCCGAGACCTTCTTGCGGAAGTACATCGGCGCTCCCATGAGGAGCGTACAAACTCATGCCACACGCCATACAAATCAAGCGAAATCTAGCTGCACCGTGGCACTACGTTTCTCGTCTGATCCATCTTCGATCCTAGGAAATCCGCGGCTTCCAAAGCAACCTGACGCTCCCAACTGTCGAAGATGGGCTTTACTGCCGCCTGTCAGGGGTCGAAGGCCGCAGCCGTGCCGCAGCCGCCAGGTGGCGCGCCAGTATTGGCCGAGCTGCTCGGAATTCGGACCGCCGGGACGGTCGATCAAGATGGGGCAATCAGCGTCATGCTGGAGTTTGCCTGCGCGATGTCTCGGAACAGTACTACGACCGAGCGCGCGGCCGCCGGGTAGGTCTGACCGGATAGCGCAGGGGCCTCGTGCCAATCGACGATGTCCTGCGGAGCGGCGAGCGCGGTATCAATCCAGCGCCGCCATGACCTGGTGGGGCTCTCGCCGGCCAGTGGGAGTTCGAACTCCAAGAGTTCCCAGTAGGCGTTGAGGATCACATAGACGCGAAGCCCTTCCTGCCGGAGTTCCGCCTCAAAGGCGAGGCTGTGGGAATCATTCGCCCCAGTCCGGCTGCCCGACCTTGACGCCGTGCCAGGCCTTGCTCGCCTGCCCGATCAGCTGGTTCAGGGTCACGCCGCTGGCGCTCGTGCTCGGCATCGCGCAGGAGCCGCCTGGCGTTGAGCAGGCTCACGAACCGGTGCAGGTCGGCATGCTTCTCGACCAGCGTCCAGTCGAACCAGCTGATCTCGTTGTCCTGGCAGTAGGCGTTGTTGTTGCCGCGCTGGCTGCGCCGGGCCTCGTCGCCCATCAGGATCATCGGCATGCCCGAGCGAAAGCAGCGTGACGGTCAGGAAGTTCTTCACCTGCCGGTTGCGCAGCCGCTCGATCGCCGGGTCGTCGGTCGGCCCCTCGACGCCGCAGTTCCAGCTGCGGTTGTCGTTCGCGCCGTCGCGGTTGTCCTCGCCGTTCGCCTCGTTGTGCTTGTCGTTGTAGGACACGAGGTCGTTCAGGGTGAAGCCGTCGTGGCAGGTGACGAAGTTGACGCTTTGCTCGGCCTCGCGCTCCTCGTGGCCGTAGATCTCGGGGCTGCCGAGCAGCCGGTCGGCGACCCGCCCGACCGAAGCCGGCTCGCCGCGGAAGAAGGCGCGAACGTCGTCGCGGAACCGGCCGTTCCACTCCTTCCAGCTATCCCCGATGAAGCTGCCGACCTGATAGAGGCCGGCCGCGTCCCAGGCCTCGGCGATCAGCTTGGTGCCGGCGAGCACCGGATCGGACTCGATGTCCCACAAGCACCGGCGGGTTCGGCAGCGGCTGCCCCGAATCGTCGCGCGCCAGGATCGAGGCGAGATCGAAGCGGAAGCCGTCGACGTGCATCTCCTCGACCCAGTAGCGGAGGCTGTCGACGATCATCCGGCGGACGACCGGATGGTTGGCGTTGAGCGTGTTGCCGGTGCCGGTGTAGTTGGCGTAGCGCGAGCGGTCGTCCTCGAGGATGTAGTAGGCGGCGTTGTCCAGGCCGCGGAAGCAGAGCGTCGGCCCGCGGTGGTCACCTTCCGCGGTGTGGTTGAACACGACGTCGAGGATGACCTCGATGCCGGCCCGGTGCAGCGCCTTGACCATGTCGCGGAACTCGTCGACCGGGCCCGAGCGGATCGCGGCGCGAGCTGTAGGCCTGGTGCGGCGCGAAGAACGAGACCGGCGCGTAGCCCCAGTAGTTGACCTTGCCCGGCGGGCAGTCCTGGGCGTCGAACTGGAACACCGGCAGCAGCTCGACCGCGGTGATGCCGAGCTCCTGGAGATAGGGGATCTTCTCGATCAGGCCGGCGTAGGTGCCGCGGGTCCGCTCGCCGACCCCGGAGCTGGGGTGGCGGGTGAAGCCGCGCACGTGCATCTCGTAGATGATGGTCTGCGCCGATGGCCGGCAGCAGCGGCGCGTCGCCCTCCCAGTCGTAGGCGGCCGGATCGACGACCACGCTCTTCATCGCAGTCGCGGTATTGTCGCCGGGCTGGCCGGCGGCGGCGCGGCCGTAGCGATCCGGCACCACGACGCCCCGGCCATAGGGGTCGAGAAGGACCTTCGTGGGATCGAAGCGCAGGCCGTTCGCGGGCTCGAACGGCCCGTCGACGCGATAGCCATAGATCTGGCCCGGCCTCAGGCCGGGGACGAACACGTGCCAGTAGTGGTAGGTGCGATTGGCGGCCGGGTCGATCCGGATCACGCGCGCTGGCTGCGGGTCGTCGACGCGGTCGAAGAGCAGCAGCTCGACCCCGGTCGCGTACTTGGAGAACACGCTGAAGTTCACCCCGTCGGCGCGGGGCGTCGCCCCGAGCGGCGAGCTGGTGCCCTCGGGTCGAATCCGCCCGACGGCATCGGCCTCGAGATCGCCGATCGCGGCATCGACGGTCCGTCCTATGGCACCGGGCATGGCTTCGCGCCCAGATTCTCGGCCGCGTACTCGGCGATCGTGCGGTCGCTCGAGAACTTGCCGGAGTGAGCGATGTTCAGGATGACCTTCCGCGCCCAGCCCTCCGGGTCGGCGTACAGCGCGAGCAGCCGCCGGTCCGCTTCCAGATAGGCCGCAAGATCCGCCAGATGCATGTAGTGATCGCCCTGCGTCAGCAGGGTCTCGCGCAGCGGCTCGAAGACGCCCGGCTCGTTGCGGCTGAAGTGGTCCGAGAAGATCAGATCCAGAGCGCGGCGCGGGTTTCCGGCTCGTGGTCGTAGTGCCATTGCGGGCTGTACCAGCTTCGGCTGCCGGCCACCTGCTCCGCCGTCAGCCCGAACAGGAAGAAGTTCTCCTCGCCGGCGGCCTCGGCCATCTCGATCGTGGCGCCGTCGCGGGTGCCGATCGTCAACGCCCCGTTCATCATGAACTTCATGTTGCTGGTGCCGCTCGCCTCGTAGCCCGCGGTCGAGATCTGGTTGGAGACGTCGGTGGCGGGGATCAGCCGCTCGGCGAGCGACACGCAGTACTCCGGCAGGAACACGACCTTGAGGCGGCCGCGCACCGCCGGGTCGCCGTCGATCGTGCCGGCGAGGTTGTTGAGAAACTTGATGATGACCTTGGCCAGGTGATAGGCGGGCGCCGCCTTGCCGGCGAAGAAGAAGGTGCGCGGCGCCATCTCGAGATCCGGGTTTCGGCGGAGCCGGTCGTAGAGCACCACCACGCGCAGCGCGTTCAGCAGCTGGCGCTTGTACTCGTGGATGCGCTTGACCTGGCTGTCGAAGATCGAGTCGGGATCGACGGTCACGCCGGATGTCGATCCGAGCCATTCCGCGAACCGCGACTTGGCCTCGCGCTTGGCGTTGCGGATGGCATCGCGAAAGCCCGGATCGCCGGCGAGCGGCGCGAGCTTCGAAAGCTCGGCAAGGTCAGTGATCCAGCGATCGCCAATCGCATCGGTGATACAGGCGGCGAGCGCGGGGTTCGCCAGCAGAAGCCAGCGCCGCGGGGTGACGCCGTTGGTCTTGTTGCTGAAGCGCTCGGGGAACATCTCGGCCAGGTCTTTGACCGTGACAGTGCGCAGCAACTCAGAATGGATCGCGGCGACGCCGTTGGTACTGTGCGAGCCGACGATTGCGAGATTGGCCATCCGAATCTTGCGCTCGCCGCTCTCCTCGACGAGGCTCACGCGCTCGACACGGCGCTCGTCACCCGGAAAGCGGGTCCGGACCTCTTCGATCAGCCGGCGGTTGATCTCAAGGATGATCCCCAGCTGACGTGGCAGCAGCACCTCGAACCACCGAAGGGGCCATTTCTCCAAGGCCTCGGGCAGGAGCGTGTGATTGGTGTACGCGAGCGCCTGTCGGGTGAGGTCCCACGCCTCGTCCCATCCGAGATGCGCCTCGTCGAGCAGGATCCGCATCAGCTCAGTCACCGCCAGGCTGGGATGGGTGTCGTTGAGCTGGATCGCGACCTTGTCGGGCAGCGCGCTCCAGTCGGCATTGTGCCGGCGGAAGCGCCGCACCAGGTCAGCAAGCGAGCAGGCGACGAGGAAATACTCCTGCACGAAGCGCAGTCCCTGCCCCATGCTCGTTGTATCGTCGGGATAGAGGACGCGGGTCAGGGATTCGGCCGTGAGCCGCTCGGCCAGCGCGCTCACGAACTCGCCGGCGCTGAATGCCTGGAAGTCGAAGACATCGGGTGCGGCGGCGGCCCAGAGCCGGAGCGTATTGATGGTCTTGCCGCCGTAGCCGACCACCGGCCGGTCGAACGGTAGGCCGAGCAGGCGCGACGGCTGGCCGAGGACCGCGCTGAGCGTGCCGCCGCGCACCTCGAACGAGCAGCCGAGCCTGACCTCCACGACCTCCTGCGGCCGGGCGACCTCCCACGGATCGGCCCGCCGCAGCCAGTTGTCCGGCTGCTCGCGTTGCCAGCCATCCTCGATGGTCTGCCTGAAGATGCCGTATTCGTAGCGCAGCCCGTAGCCCATCGCTGGGATCTGCATCGTCGCCAGCGAATCGAGGAAGCAGGCGGCGAGCCGGCCGAGCCCGCCATTGCCCAGGCCCGCGTCTGGCTCCTCTTCGAGCAGGGCGAGCCAGTCGAGGCCCTTGTCCTCGGCGACGCGCTGCACGACCGGCCCGAGCAGGAGGTTCATGACGTTGTTGGCGAGCGAGCGCCCGATCAGAAACTCCATGGACAGGTAGTAGACGCGCTTCGGATTCTCGCGCTCGTAGGTGGCCTGCGTGCGCAGCCACCGCTGCGAGAGGATATCGCGCACGGCGCGGGCGACGGCCTCGTAGCGCTCGCGCGGACCCGCGGCCGCGGGAGCGACGACGTTGTCGAACATCAGATGCCGCTCGTAGAGAGCATCGCCGGTCCCAGTGAACTGGATCGGGCCGCACCCGTACCGCTCGAGGAGCTTCTTGATCTCCGGCTGACCCGCCGTCACGTCGCTGCTCATGGCGTCCTCCTTCCGGGAATGCCGGGATGGTCAGCCGACCAGGGGCCCGTTCCAGACCCTCACGGTGGGGACCCCGTAAGTGCTGGCCAGCGCGGGCCGCAGCCGCTCGGCGAGCTTGCGCCCGTTGTCGGTCAACAGGATATCGATCGTGCCCGTGTGCTGACCGCTCAGGCTCCACGCGGTCTCCCCGTGTCGGATCGCGAACAGGTTCACGCCCGCCTCCCGGCTCAGACGTTGTCGGCCTCGGTCGAGTGGACCGCTGCGGACGCCGCTGCCTCCCCCCACTTCCAGCCCGCGATCTCGGGCATGTCGTCACCGTAGCGGCAGATGTATTCCTTGTGCTCGATCAGCTTGTTGTGGATCGCCTGCTTGGCGTAGGCGGCCCGCGCGCCAAGCTTTGGCACCCGGTCGATCACGTCGTTCACCAGGTGGAAGCGATCGAGGTCGTTCAGCACGCACATGTCGAACGGCGTGCTGGTGGTGCCTTCCTCCTTGTAGCCGCGCACGTGGAGGTTCCGGTGACCGGTTCGCCGGTAGGTCAGGCGGTGAATCAGCCACGGATAGCCATGAAAGGCGAAGATGATCGGCTTGTCGGTCGTGAACAGGGCGTCGAAGTCGTGATCCGCAAGGCCGTGCGGATGCTCGCTCTGCGGCTGCAGCTTCATCAGGTTCACGACGTTGATCACGCGCATCTTCAGCTCGGGCGCGTGCCGGCGCAGGATGTCGACGGCCGCGAGCGTCTCCAGGGTCGGCACGTCGCCGCAGCAGGCCATCACCACGTCAGGCTCCTCGCCCCGGTCGTTGCTGGCCCATTCCCAGATGCCGAGCCCGGCGGCGCAGTGCTTGATCGCCTGGTCCATGGTCAGCCACTGCGGCGCCGGCTGCTTGCCGGCGACGACGACGTTGACGTAGTTCCGGCTGCGCAGGCAGTGGTCGGTGACCGAGAGCAGGCAGTTGGCGTCCGGCGGCAGGTAGACGCGGACGACCTCGGCCTTCTTGTTGACGACGTGGTCGATGAAGCCCGGGTCCTGGTGGCTGAAGCCGTTGTGGTCCTGCCGCCAGACGTGGCTGGACAAGAGGTAGTTCAGCGAGGCGATCGGCCGCCGCCAGGGAATCTCGTTGCACACCTTCAGCCACTTGGCGTGCTGGTTGAACATCGAGTCGATGATGTGGATGAACGCCTCGTAGCAGGAGAAGAAGCCGTGCCGGCCGGTCAACAGGTAGCCCTCGAGCCAGCCCTGGCACTGGTGCTCGCTGAGCATCTCCATCACCCGGCCGTCGGGGGCGAGGTGGTCGTCCCACGGATACGTCTCCGCGACCCAGGCGCGATTGGTGACCTCGAGCACGTCCTGCCAGCGGTTGGAGTTGCTCTCGTCCGGACTGAACAGGCGGAAGTTCCGCGATTCCATGTTCAGCTTCATGACATCGCGCAGGAAGGCGCCCATGACCCGCGTGGACTCGGCCGTGGCGGCGCCCGGGGCGGGGACCTCGACGGCGTAGTCGCGGAAGTCGGGCAGGCGCAGGTCGCGAAGCAGCAAGCCGCCGTTGGTGTGCTGGTTGGCGCTCATGCGCCGGGTGCCCGCAGGCGCGAGGCCGGCCAGCTCGGACCGGAGGCGGCCGCTGTCGTCGAACAGCTCCCCCGGCCGATAGCTCTTCATCCACTGCTCCAGGATGCGCACGTGAGCCGGGTTCTCGTGCATCGCCCCCATCGGCACCTGGTGCGAGCGCCAGTAGTCTTCGGTGCGCCGGCCGTCGATCTCTTTGGGGCAGGTCCAGCCCTTGGGCGTGCGGAGCACGATCATCGGCCAGCGCGGGCGTCCGGTAAAACCATTGCGCTGCGCGTCGGCCTTGATGCGCTGGATCTCGCCGAACACGGTGTCGAGCGTGGCGGCCATGAGCTCGTGCATGGTCTCCGGCTCGTGCCCCTCGACGAAATGCGGCGTGTAGCCGTAGCCCCTGAACAGCTGGTCCAGCTCCTCATGGCTGATCCGGGCGAGCACGGTGGGGTTGGCGATCTTGTAGCCGTTGAGGTGCAGGATCGGCAGGACCACCCCGTCGGTCACCGGGTTCAGGAACTTGTTGGAGTGCCAGCTGGTCGCGAGCGGCCCGGTCTCCGCCTCGCCGTCGCCGACCACGCAGGCGACGATCAGGTCGGGGTTGTCGAAGGCGGCGCCGTAGGCGTGCGAGAGGGCATAGCCGAGCTCGCCACCCTCGTGCATCGAGCCCGGGGTCTCGGGCGCCACGTGGCTCGGAATGCCGCCGGGGAACGAGAACTGGGTGAAGAGGCGCTTCATGCCCTCCTCGTCCTCGGAGATGTTCGGATAGACTTCGCTGTAGGTGCCCTCGAGGTAGGCATTCGCGACCAGGCCGGGCCCGCCATGTCCTGGGCCGGTGATGTAGATCACATCCAGATCGCGCTTCTTGATCAGCCGATTCAGGTGGACGTAGATGAAATTCAGACCGGGTGTGGTTCCCCAGTGGCCCAGGAGCCGCGGTTTGATGTGTTCCTTGGCCAGGGGCTTCTTGAGCAGCGGGTTGTCGTAGAGATAGATCTGACCGACCGACAGATAGTTGGCGGCGCGCCAGTACGCGTCCATCAACGCCCGTTCCTGGTCCGACAGCGCGTTCGCCATGATCGCCTCCTCTGGTCCCCGTGTCATTGAGCTGCGCGTTGCAGCGCGCGCCAGGTCTGTTTGACTATGCGGCGGGTTTGTCCTGCGTGTCAGTCGTCGTGCCGCTCGCGGCGATGCCGTGAACAGCCGGCAGCCACCGATCAGGCCTCCATCTCATCGCCATATTTCCCGAGAGTGGCAGCTGCGTTGCAGCGGGCCCGCTGGTACAGGGCCTGCTGGCCGGCCTTCAGGTTCTCTTCCCGCCCGTGCCACGCCGCCAGCGCCGCATCCTGAAGCGCGCGCCCGTAGGACAAGCTGATCTTCCCGGGCTTGGGCCCCGGCAGGCGGTTGATCGCGTTCAGATGCGCGGTCGCCAGCCGATCCGCCTGGCCGCCCGACAGGAACACGATCCCAGGCACCGCCGCGGGCACGTGCCGGCGCAAGCAGCGGAGCGTCGCAGTCGCGACCTCCTGCACCGAAGCCGGCCGCGAATAGTCTTTGCCCGCGATGACCATATTGGGCTTGAGCAACATCGTCTCCAATGCGACTCCCTGCTCGAAGAGCGCATGAAACACGGCATGGAGCACCATGCCGGTCACCTCCTCGCAACGCTCGATCGCATGCGCACCGTACATCAGCACCTCAGGCTCGACGATCGGCACGAGGTGCTGCTCCTGGCAGAGCGCGGCATACCGTCCAAGCGCGTGTGCATTGGCACTCACGCACGCGACGCTCGGCAGCGTCTCGGTGATGCTGATCACCGCCCGCCACTTCGCGAAACGCGCGCCCATGCCGTGGTATTCCGCGAGGCGATCCCGCAGCCCGTCGAGCCCCTCGGTGACCCTCTCCTCAGGGGAGCCGGCGAGAAGTTCGTGCGCCGGTATCAACCTTGATGCCGGGAATGACGCCCTGGCTCAGGAGAACCTCGGCGAGCGGCGTTCCGCGGGAGCTCTTCTGACGGATGGTTTCGTCGTACTAGGATGACACCGCTGATGAACTCGGCCACACCGGTCGTGGTGAAGAGCATCTCGCGATAGCTGCGCCGGCTCTGCTCGGTGGACTGAATCCCAAGCGTGTCGAACCGCCTGGTCAAGGTGGCGACGCTCTCGTCGGCCGCGAGAATGCCCTTTTCGGTGGCGACCAGCGTTGCGGCGATGCTCTCCAGATCCTCGCTCATCCTGCGGATCCTCCTGGCTGATGTCATGCAGCCGCTACGCCCGAAAGCTGCCGGACCGTGGCGGGACGCGACGGGGCTCGGCCGCCGCGGCTCAGAGTGCTGCCACGGACGACATCTTGGCCACACGGCGCGCGTGGCGGCCCCCGGCAAAGGGCGTCTTCAGAAAGGTCAACAGACAATCGCGCGCAACCTCCGGCCCGATCAGGCGCGCGCCAAACGCGAGGACATTGGCATCGTTGTGCTCGCGCGCCAGCCTCGCCGACGTGACGTCGTGGCAGACGGCGGCCCGGATCCAGGGAAAGCGGTTGGCCGCGATGGCAATGCCGATGCCGGTGCCGCACACCAGCAGCCCCTGCTGCGCGCGGCCATCCTGGAGCGCCGCGGCCAGCTTGCCGGCCATGTCCGGGTAGTCCACGGGATCGGCGGTCTCGGGCCCCAGGTCGACGAGCGGAAGCCGGTGCTCATCGAGCACAACCTTCATGCTGTTCTTGAGCTCGAAGCCGGCGTGGTCGGCCGCGAGCGCGATCACGGGACTGCTCATGGCCCGCCTCGCTTTTGACCTTTATGAACAGACATTCTCAGACGCGGGTCGACTGTGCGCTTTTCCGGTGCAGCTGGCAAGCCGGCGCATGAGGCAGCGCCCAAGCCGACCTTCGGCGCCTACGACCGGCGTCTTTGGATATTAGTGCCCGCGACGCTTGCCCCGCGCGCGCAACGGCGCACCGCAGGCGCTCAGGACCCGACACCTCGCAGATGACGGACCAAATTGCCATCGTGAAGCTATTTGGCGGCAGGCGATAGGACACCGACGCCGGGCAATTCTATTCGGATTTTCGCGCGTTACAGCGGTATCATGGGCCTTCTAGGCTGCGCCTCGCTGACCCTATTTGTTTTCAAGCTGAGGCGTGTTCCCTTAGCAGTGCGGCGGGTCGCCGGAAGCCAGATCAATTCGGGATGGGGCACATGGATGTTCAAAAAGAAGCGCCGCTCGCAGGCGCCGGCCGCTCCCCGACCGGCCCTGAGGAGCGACGGTGTCATAGCTCAGCTTGCAACCCTGCTGCGGGCGCTCGCGACCTCGAGCCGGCGGCGCCAGCTTGGGCTGCTGGCGTTCGGCGTAGTCGCCGTGATCTGCACCAACGCGGCCGCGCAGGTCTGGCTCAACAGGTGGCAGGGCGCCTTCTACGAGGCGATCGAGCAAAGGCACGTGGCCGGGTTCACGACCCAGCTCATGATCTTCGCCGCGATCGCCGGCGCTCTGCTGGTGCTGGTCGTCAGCCAGACCTGGCTGCAGGCGATGGTCAACGTCCGGCTGCGCGAGTGGCTGACCCATGACCTCCTCGACCAGTGGCTGGTCCTCAAACGCGTCTACATGCTGGGCTTCGCGGGTGAGATCGGCGTTAATCCCGATCAGCGCATCCAGCAGGATGCTCAGCAACTGACCCAACTGACAACCATCCTTGCGATCGGCCTGGTGCAGTCCTCGCTGCTGCTCGCGAGCTTCGCGGGTGTGCTCTGGGTCCTCTCCGACCAGGTCGTTTTCGATCTCGGCAACGGCCCCGTTGCGATCCCGGGCTACATGGTCTGGTGCGCGCTCGCCTATTCGCTCGGCGGCTCCCTGCTCGCGTGGCACGTCGGCCGTCCGCTCATCCCGATCAATGCCGAGCGCTACGCCCGCGAGGCCGATCTGCGCATCGCGCTCGTGCGGATCAGCGAGCACGCCGACGGTATCGTGCTCCACGATGGCGAGGCGGATGAGCGCCGCCTTCTCGACGAGCCGGTCGACGGCGTGGTGACCATGATGATCCGCCTCGCAGGCGGCCTCGCGCGCCTCACCTGGATCACGTCCGGCTATGGCTGGCTTGCGCTCGTGGTGCCGATCGTGGTCGCGGCGCCCGGCTATTTCAGCGGCCATATGAGCTTCGGGACGCTGATGATGGTGGTCGGCGCCTTCAATACGGTGCAGGCTTCCTTGCGCTGGTTCGTCGACAACCTGCCGCAGATCGCCGACTGGCGCGCCACGCTTCAGCGCGTCGTGGCCTTTCGTGATGCGCTGGCGGCGGTCGACACGATCGGCACGGACACGGGTCGCATCGAGGTCATCGAACTCGGCGTCCGACAAGCTCGAGCTCGACGATTTGCAGCTCGCGCTGCCCGAAGTCTGCGTGACGCTGGACCAGAGCCGGGTCGAGATCAGCCCCGGCGAGCGCATCCAGATCCTTGGCGAGGCCGCCTCAGGCAAGAGCACGCTGTTCCGGGCGCTCGCGGGCATGTGGCCCTGGGGCGGGGGGACGCTTCGGCTGCCGCCACGCGAGGCGATGACGTTCATGCCGCAACGGCCCTATCTGCCGCTCGGCACGCTGCGCGCCGCCGTGTGCTATCCCGCCGAGCCCGGGCGCTTCGACGAGGCCGCCGTGGGCGCCGCGCTCGAGCGGGCCGACCTCGGCCACCTCATGCCCTCGCTCGATCGTACGGAGCGCTGGGACCGACAACTGCCGCTCGACGAGCAGCAGCGCTTGGCCTTTGCCCGCCTCCTGCTGCACGCGCCGCGTTGGGTGGTCGTCGACGACGCCCTCAGCGCGCTTAGCGACTTGCATCGTCGCCGCGTGCTCTCGTTCTGCGATAGCGAGCTGGTCGGGGTAACGCTGATCCGCCTCGGTCGCGACCCCGTCCTGGACGGCTTCTGGAGCCGAACGCTGCACACCATCGAGCGTCCCGGGGGGCCGCATCTACGCGCCGACCGACCGCCCCGGGCTGGGGTGGTAGATGCTTTGCCCACCGGTTCAAGCCAGAGCTCGGCTGCCGGCAGGCTCGTGGAGGGCAGCGCGGCGAAGGACGGACGCTCGGCGACATGAAGGAGGATCGGCAGGGGAGGTGACGAATGCGGTCCAAGATGAAAACAAAACCGCGCCAGGATGGCCGCCCGCCCGGGAAGGCTCCGCAGCCTGCCGCGCGCTCGGTCGATCTCGACGACGATGCCCTGCTCGACCTCGTCCAGAGGCAGACCCTCCGCTATTTCTGGGACTTCGCCCATCCCGAGAGCGGCCTCGCCCGAGAACGCAGCAATGTCCGACCGGAGTACGGCCTGGAAGTCGTGACCACCGGCGGCAGCGGCTTCGGCATCATGGCGATCATCGTCGGCGTCGCGCGCGGCTGGATCGGGCGCGCCGCGGCGGTCGAGCGCCTGCTGACCATGGTCCGCTTCCTGCTGAAGGCCGACAGCTATCATGGTATCCTGCCGCATTTCCTGCATGGCGACAGTGGCAAGACGGTTCCGTTCACCAGGAAAGACGACGGCGGCGACATCGTCGAGACGGCGTTTCTGCTGGCCGGGCTGCTCTGCGCGCGGCAGTACTTCGATCGGGAAGATGACGACGAAAGCCGGTTGCGCGCCCGGATCAGTTGGCTGTGGGAGGAGGCCGAGTGGAGCGCCCAGGCAGGAACCAGGCACGCCGGGCGCCTGGATCGCACCTAGAACCCAGCACCCGAATTCCCGATCTCTCCGCATCAGCGAATGATCCGAGACTCACGGACCTGGGGAAGGTCATCCCAATTTCTCCAGCCATTTGCTTATCGGCTCCGGGTGGCCGGTCACTGGATCCTTGTAGTGCCAGAACGTCCATCCGTTGGTCGACCAGTACGGCCGCCCGTCGGGCGGCGGTCCGTTGACCTTGTTTCGGATCATGCCACCGGCGTCGATCGTCGGGGTGAGCCGCTGCCCCTTGAACGTAACCTCGATCTCTGCAGGCGCGCTGACTACACCCGCCGAAATCAGCTCCCCAACTTTGGTACGGCCGTTCCTGACCACCGCAGCGCGACGATGATCATGCTTGAACGTGGCGGGTGGCTCTTGGAGCTCCGTCTGAGGTGCGGGCGTCTGGAGAGATACCGTTGTCGGAAACCGCGCCGTCAGATCCGCCCGTCGCAACGGGTCGCGCACCTCGCCATGCTGCAGGTCCTGGGTCCTCTTGACGATCATCCGCACGAGCGCTGCGTCAGGCTCCCTGAAGATCGCTGAGACGGCTTCTCGAACCTGACGGTCGACAAAGTACGCCTTCCAGAGGACGTTGATTTGCTTCTCCGCCATCTGCTCCTTGGACAGGAGAAGGAGAGTTCTATCAGGCGCAGCTGATTCGCGAGCTCGCGGTCCGGCACGTCACGAGCTGGAGCGGAGTTCGAGCTTGGAGGCGGCCCGCACCGCCGACGTCCGAGAACATCGCCGCGGTGATGGAACTCGACCCGGTCGGCAAGCGGTTCTTGCAGGAGTTCACGCTTCGCCAAGTGCTGCTGAACGCGGCAAAAAACGGATGCGGGCTCTCTGCCGCTGGCACTTCCAGGAGGGCGGAGGGCCCGAATACTGCCAAGCCTGCAAAGAGGCAGGGCTCCCCTGCGCCCGGGGCGAGCCCGGTGCCGACGGGCGGCTCTGCCCCTACCGCGGAGCACGCTTTGTCAGCCGCCAGGAGCACGAGGCCTGGGACGTGCTGCTCGCCTGTCAGGGTCAGGTTCGGCTCGCGCCGAGCGGACACGTGATCGGGATCGACATGGACGCAGCGCTGAAAATCGGCGCCGCCCGCGGCGCTGACCTAGCCAAGCTCTCGGAACTGCTGCCAGCCGCCGAGGCGGGTCTGGTCGAGGCGTTGTGTAGCGATCGAGTTCGGGATGACCGGCCTTGATTAGCCCCCAGTAATGTCCGCTGACTGATCGGCCCTGGTCGTCATCGGCGGCTGACGGAACACCTTCAAGTCGGGTAGCGGCCCCTCGTAGCGCTCCACTTCGACCAGGCAGCTGTGGGCGCTGGTGCCTTGGGCGAGCGTGGACGTGCCAAGGTCCCGCGTGAGCACGTTCGGATTGCCGTGCACGTCGAGACTGCCGGGCTCGGCAGGATCCGCCGGATCGTACCAGGCGCCGGTCGGCAGCACGACGACGCCCGGCCGCACCCCGTCCGTGACCACCGCGCCCGCGAGCGCCGCGCCGCGGTCGTTGAACACGCGGACGATGTCGCCGTCGGCAATGCCTCTGGCCTCGGCGTCGCGCGGATGGATGCGGATCGCCTCGCGGCCGTCGATCTTGGCGTCGCGGCTGGTCTTGCCGAAGTCGTACTGGCTGTGCAGCCGGGTCACGGGTTGGTTGGAGTTGAGCGCCAGCGGAAAGCGCCGCGAGCGGGCACTGCCGAAAAACTCCTCCTTCTCGAACCACATCGGATGCCCCTTGCAGTCGCCGAGATCGAAGGACGCGATCCTTTCCGAGAAGATCTCGACCTTGCCGGATGGCGTCGCTAGTGGTGCTCCTTCGCGGTCCGCCCGGAAACGCTCCAGGGTGAAGGTCCGCGCCGGAACCTTCTCTGGATCAAGCCTGAACACGCCGCCCTGCCAGAAGGTCTGGAAGTCCGGAAGGTCGATCTCGGCCTCGGCGGCGCGCTGCACCGTCACCTTCCAGAGATGCTCGATCCACTCCCTGGGCGTTCGCCCCTCGGTGAAGCGCTCGGCAAAGCCGAGGCGCTCGGCAAGGCCCGTCAGGATCGCGTAGTCGTCTCTCGACTGCTCGAACGGCTCGAGGGCCTGGTGCATCGGCGCGGCGTAGAGCTCGGAGGTGCCCCACGCGAAATCCTCGCGTTCGAGCGCCGTGGTTGTGGGGAAAACGATGTCCGCATGGCGCGCGGTCGCGGTCCAGAACGGCTCGTTGACGATGATGGTCTCGGGCTTCGCCCAGGCTTTTCGGAGGCGGTTCAGGTCCTGATGGTGGTGGAAGGGGTTGCCGCCCGCCCAGTAGATCAGGCGGATGTCCGGATAGGTCAGGGTCTGGCCGTTGAACGGCACCGTGCCGCCGGGATCGAGCAGCATGTCGGCGATGCGCGCGACCGGGATGAAGGCCCCGACCGCATTGTCGCCCTGGGGCAGCGCGCCGACCTTGAACGGCAGGCTCCGGCGGCCCGCGAAGCCGAAATTGTGGATGCAGCCATAGCCGTAGCCGACGCCCTGGCCGGGCAGGCCGAGATTGCCGAGCATGGCGCCCAGCACCGCGATCATCCAATAGGGCTGATCGCCGTTCTCGGTCCGCTGCAGCGACCAGCTGATCGACAGAAGGCAGGGCTCGCTCGCCATCCGGCGGGCAAGCGCCCGGATGCGTTCCGGCTCGATGTCGCAGATCGCCGCCGCCCAGCCGGCATCCTTCGGCACGCCGTCGCTCTCCCCGAGCAGATAGGGGACGAAGCGCTCGTAGCCGACGCAATGGGACCTCAGGAAATCCTTGTCGTGCAGGTCTTCGCTGTGCAGCGTGTGCGCCAGACCGAGCATCAGCGCGACATCGGCATTGGGACGGATCGGCCACCAGTCGGCATCGAGAAAATCGGCGACGTCGTCCTTGACCGGGCTGATGCAGACCACCTCGACGCCGGCATCGCGCCAGCGCTGAAGGTGGCCGCGCGCGGAATGGTCGCCGATGCCGCCCTGGTTGATCTGCGTGTTCTTCATCGAGATGCCGCCGAAGCTCACCACCAGGCGGGTATGCTCCAGCACGTCCTCGATCGTCGGCGCCTCGTCCATCAGCTTCAGGGCCGCCACGCCGAGCACGTGCGGGATGATCACCTGGGCCGTGCCCGTGGAGTAGGACTGGACGGAGTATGTGTAGCCGCCGAGTTGATTGAGAAAGCGATGCAGCTGGCTCTGCGAATGGTGGAAACGACCGGCGCTCGCCCAGCCATAGGAGCCGCCGAAGATCGCCTGGTTGCCGTGCAGGGCGACCACGCGCCTCAGCGCATCCGCCGCGATGTCCAGCGCCTCGTCCCAGGGCACGGCGACGAACGGTTCGACGCCGCGTTGTGCGCCATCGCTCCTTCCCGGCCGCCTCAGATAGCCGGCGCGGATGCTGGGTCGCGGAATGCGGCACCCGGCATCCTGCGCGGCGAGCAGCGACTGGCCGATCGGCGAGGGCTGGGAGTCGTGCTCGGCCGGATGAATTGCCGCAAGCCGGCCGTTCCGGGTGTCGACGTTGAAGTTGCCCCAGTGGGTGCTGGTCGGGATCAGCATCGGCTTCGCCATGATCGGCCTCGAGCGTGGTGAACGCAGAACCTTAGCCTAAGCCCGGAGTTGGCTCCCGCTACTCCGTGTTCTCGAGCATCAGCCTGACCTGTCACAGGTGTCAATTGCTCGGGTTGTGCGCCCGCGCCATGGATGAACTCTTGAACGATGGCAAGCAGAAGTCAAACCTACGCCATCCGCCCGGCGGTCGGGGCGGCGGGCAGGTCAAGGCCGAGCTGGTCTCGGTCGGCCGGAGCGGCGAGCAGAGCCTGAAGCGCATCGAGACTGCCGGCGGCAAAGCCTCGGGTGGCCTCAAGCACCTGGGCCGCCAGGCGGAACTGCTGCGAGCCGGCATTCGAGCCCTACCGGAGATCACGCGATGGCCACCCGCTGTGGATAGCTGGCCTGCCCCCGCCAGACTCGTGGCGGTCGCTTCGGCAGGCCACCTACCCACAGCTCCTAAACCACCACCTGGGACGTGACCTTTGAGCGGCCGGCCAGCCAACGCTGCACTGCGGAGGACACGGGGTGTAGCGAGCGGGTTGACTGGAGGATCAATGCGACACAGGCTCCACTTCCGGGCGCTCCTCGGCATCAGCGCCCGGTTCTGGATGAACCCTGCAGAGCCGCTACGACCTCGTCGCCGCCGAGCGCGACCACGGCGCCCGCATCGCGCCGAGGTCGCCCGCGCCGAGTGATTCCTAATGGCCGCCCCAAAATGGTTGAACGCAAGACCTGACCCCGGAGCCAAGGCTCCTCCGCCTTCGATTGCGATGTCAGCATCCGCGGTCGCGGAGAACGGCCGTGAGGCCGCGACCATCCAAGTGCAACCTGCGGTGACGTGCGCTAAGCCGTGACCTGCTTGAATGCAAGACCTGACCCCGGGACCCACGACCCCGGGACCCACGACCATCCAAGTGCAACCTGCGGTGACGTGCGCTAAGCCGTGACCTGCTTGAATGCAAGACCTGACCCCGGGACCCAAGACCTGACCCCGGGACCCAAGACCTGACCCCGGGACCCAAGACCTGACCCCGGGACCCAAGACCTGACCCCGGGACCCAGTGACCTGCTTGAATGCAAGACCTGACCCCGGGACCCTGACCCCGGGACCCTGACCCCGGGACCCACGCACGGGCGCGCCAGCATGCTACACATATGCGTCACTTGTGTGCGGTGGCTGCGATGCTGGACGCGAGGCAGGGGAGCGTGCCGCTGGCTCCGGCAATGGAGACGCGCTTCGTAAAAGAGTCCAGGCCCCGTTCCACCCGTCGGGCGAAAAGGTTCCTCGTATCTCTCGACATGTGTGGTTGAGGCGGGCGAGTGTCGGGGTGAGATGGTCTGGTCCCGGCCGCGGCCGGGACCAGACCGGCGAGCGGGACGCCGGAGGTTCCCGGGTCCCGACAGACCGTGTGTCAGCTCGGCGCCCGCTCGCTCTGCCATTCAAGCCGAACAGTCGATCGGGCTGCAAGCCCGCATACGAGGACGGTGATGACCAACAGCCTCGAACGGATCAAACAATTTGTGGGGGTCGATGTCAGCCAGGATCGGCTCGACGTCGACCTGCTGCCGGATGGCGCAGCCGCTGGCTTCGCGCGCGACCGGCGCGGCGTGGCACGGCTGGTCGCCTGGCTGGCCAGTCGGGCAGAGTTGCTGGTGGTGGTCGAGGCGACCGGCGGCCTCGAGCGGGTGCTGACGGTGGCACTCGCGCAGGCCGCGATCGCGGTCGCGGTGATCAACCCACGCCAGGTTCGCGATTTCGCCCGGGCGGCCGGGCTGTTGGCGAAAACCGACCGGCTCGATGCCTACGCGCTGGCCTGTACGGCGAGCGGCTGCGGCCGGTGGCGCGCCCGCCGCGCTCGGCGGCCGACCAGGCGCTGGCGGCGCTGGTGCTCCGAAGGCGCCAGCTCGTGCAGGAGATCGAGGCGGAACGCAACCGCGCCCGGCGCACCGACGAGCCGGTCGTCCAGACCTCGATCGCGGCGCATCTGAGCTGGCTCGGGCAGTCGGTCGGCGAGCTCGAGCGGGCGATCGAGCAGCGCCTCGAGAGCACCCCGTGTGGCAGGAGCGTGCTGGTCTGCTGGCCACCGTGCCGGGCGTCGGCAAGGTCACCGTGGCCACCCTGCTGGGTCTGCTACCGGAACTTGGCCAGCTCGACCGCCATGCGATCGCCGCCCTCGTCGGGGTCGCGCCGTTCGCCCGCGACAGTGGCCTGATGAAGGGCCGGCGCACGATCTGGGGCGGCCGCGCGCCGGTGCGCGCGGCGCTCTACATGGCGGCCCTGGTCGCGGTCCGCCACAACCCCGCGCTCGAACCCTCTACCAGCGCCTGGTCGCCGCCGGCAAAGCCAAGAAGCTCGCGCTCACCGCCGCCATGCGCAAGCTCCTGGTCACCCTCAACGCCATCCTCAGGGATCGCCAGCCATGGCGCGCACCACAACCAGCTTGACCAATCAAGACAGTCGCTGACAGTCGCTGACACCTTTTCTTCCTTCGGAGCCACGTTTCGTCCCCTGGCCGCGTTTCCCTCGCGATAATGATCTGGACACGCGCCGCAGGATGGGTTAGCGTTTGGTGTAGTTGTCGAACGAGCATGCTCGCTCGTTAGTGGTGTAGTTTCCCCGCAATCAATGGTGTCCGTGACGTAAATCTAGCGTCGAGACAAAATAGCAATGTATGGAGTATCGCATGGCTGGAGATGGGTTACAGCTGTCCGCGAGAGCCGTCGTCAGTCTGCTGGCTCGGATCTTTGGTCCGTCCTTCTATGACCTCCCCCGCTTTGGTCGAGGCGATCTTGGTCCACGTGGCCTGGTCGACTTCGTCAGCGGGCCACACCCCGAGCCCTGGCACCTCAGCGGGCCACAACCCGACCCCTGGCGCCTGGTCGTCAGCGGGGGGAATCCCGTGCCCTGGCGCCTGCCTCCACGAGAGTTCCGCGCGCTCACCCTCGCGGATGCACACATCCAGGAAGTCCTCGCCCTCGATCGCATCGGCCCCTTGTGGGGGGCGAGGTCACGCAACGCACGCTAGATCGGTCGTTGCGTCTGGTGGCTGAGATCGATGAACTTTGCCCACGGTGGCCGCACTGGCCTAAGGGGTGGCCGCCACCGCCGCCACCGCCAGGGCGACCTGATGACGAGATGACCGCCACCGAGTTGTTCGTTTTTGGGGCCCGCTTTCTAGCGGCATCCGAGTTGGCTGAGCAGGGAAAACTTCAAGACGCGCTCGCTGGGCTGGGAGAGAAAGCGCTGGGCCTGAGTATGCAAGGCTGACGAGCCCAATGGATGGGCTTATGGTGTGAGGAGCAAATAATGGTGTCAGAAATAATGGTGTCAGGAACCTTTTAGCGAGATAATGGTGTCAGGAACCTTTTAGCGGCCGCGGCCTCAGAGGCCGGCGTAGAGATCGGCGAGCGGGATCGTGAGGGGGCAGCTCTCGAGCCTGAGCGTGGCGTCGCCGATCACGTCCTCGACGCTCCAGCGCTCGCCCTGGCGGCGCCAGAGCTGGACGCGGCGCTCCTGGCTCGCGACCAGGAGGATCTCCTGGACTGACGGAAGCTCTCGGTAGCGGTCGACCTTGACCCCGCGGTCGTGGCGCACCGTGCCCGGTGATTCGACCTCGACGACCAGGATCGGCTCGGCCAGATAATGCTCCTGCTCGTCGAGTGGCCGACAGCTGACCGCTAGATCAGCCTGCAGATAGCTGTCGGGCCGATCGGGCGTGACGATGCCCGCTTCGACAAAAACGTGGCATGGCGCTTTGAGCGCATTGCCGATGATCCGAGCAAGCTGCCCAGCCATGACGCTGTGACGCGGGCTTGGCGGCGCCATGGCCAGCACACGGCCGTCGATCAGCTCGTAACGGGTATCGGTGCCGTCGTCCCAGTCGAGGAACTCGGCGAGCGTCATCCTGAGGTCGGCGGGTTGGGTAGCCATGGCATCGAAGCTACACCCGATGCGCTTCGGCCCGCAAAGCCGGCGGCCGCCGGCTCAGCTCGCCCAGCTGAGGAACAGGCCGGCGTCGCCGGGGATGCCGCCGGGGAAGTTCAGGATCGTGGCGCGGAGGTGATAGCCGGCGGGGTGGAGCACGTTCTGGTAGTAGTCGTAGAGCGCGCGCGGCTGGCCGGTCAGCGATGCGGGCCAGTCCGGGAGGCTGTTGTTGATCGCCCGGCCGCCGTCCAGGCAGACCTCGCTCGGGAAGCGGTAGGCGAGCACGCTCGCCTGGCCGCTCCGGGCGGCGTCGGTGCAGCGCTGGATGACCGCGCGGATGTCATCCGGGCTCAGCTCGCCCCGGCGCAGGCGCTCGATCTCCTGGCGGCGGCGTTGCTCGGCCGCCGCGCGCTTGTCCAGCGTGGCATGGGTCGTCTGCGCCTCCTCCTGCACGATCATCGCCTGCAGCTCGGCCGCCGGCGGCGGGGTCGGCGGCCGCAGGCCGAGCGCGACCTCGAGCGCCGCCTCCTCGGTCTCGGGCAGGGTCGAGCGCAGGATCCGGCCCTGGTGCTGCTCCAGGCTCTGGGTCAGCGCCTCGGCCGAGCCCTCGCGGACCAGGACGAACAGCGCCGAGGTGTCCGGCCGGAGCGCGTCCGCGAGCTCGCGGCAGAAGCTCGCGTCCAGCCTGCAGTCGGGTTGGTCGCAGCCGGCCGGGACGCTTTGCCGGCCGTGGTGCAGGACGTGATGGACGAGGTCGTGCCAGAAGCGGCCGTGCAGCGTGAGCCGATGGCCGATCGCCTGGGTCAGCTGCAGCCGGCCGTCGGCAGAGCGTTGGGCGATGCAGGCGTCCTCGAGCTCGACCAGATGCCCGGCGCCCAGGCTGCGCAGCTTGTGCAGGACGTCGGCGGCGGCAGCCCGATCGTCGAAGGCGACGGCGAGCACCTCGCTCATGGCTGGTTTCTCCTCATCGAGCGCGCGGCCATCATGAGCGGCCCGGGCCAAGCCGGGTCGGCGGCGTCAATTGCGAATCTGGCGCGGGGCCACGCGGCATCAAGGCCGGGCGATCTGATGCCGCGTGCGTGACCCGGACGCTGGCGGAATCCTCTGGCGCGCGGCGAGCTCAGAACCCGGGTGCGATCAGGTGGTGGCAGGCCTACTCGGCGGCTTCCTTGGCGCCCATGACGATCACCGGCTCCATGCGCAGGAGGTCCTCGGGCGCGATGTGGCAGGCGATCTTGTGGCCCTTGCCGAAGACCCGGACCGGCGGCGCCTGCTCCTCGCAGATCTTGCCGATTTTGCGCGGGCAGCGGGTCTGGAAGGGGCAGCCGGAGGGCGGATTCATCGCCGACGGGATGTCGCCCTCGAGCACGATCTCCTTCTTGTGGACCGAGGTGTCGGCGATCGGGATCGCGGACAGGAGCGCTTCGGTATAGGGGTGATAGGGCGGCTGGAACACCTCGTCCGTGGTGCCCTGCTCGGCGATCGTGCCGAGGTACATCACGATCACCCGGTCGGCCAGATAGCGGACCAGGGACAGATCGTGGCTGATGAACAGCAGCGTCGTCCGGTTCTCGCGCTGGATCTCCATCAGCAGCTGGGCGACCGCCGCCTGGACCGAGACGTCGAGCGCCGAGACCGGCTCGTCGGCCACCACCACGCGGGGGTTGCCGGCGAAGGCGCGCGCGATCCCGACCCGCTGCTTCTGGCCGCCCGAGAGCTGGCGCGGCCGGCGCTGGTAGAAATCGCGCGGCAGCTTGACGATGTCGAGCAGCTGCATGACCCGCTCGCGCACCTTCGCCGGGTCCTGCTCGACCCCGAACTTGCGGATCACCCGCGCGATCTGGCCGCCGATCGAGTGGCTCGGGTTGAGGGTGTCGAACGGGTTCTGGAACACCATCTGCAGGTGGCTCACCACCTGCGGCCGGCGCTTTTGCACCGTCACCTGGCTGAGATCCTGGTTGTCGAGCACGACCTTGCCTTCGGTCGCGGTCTCGAGGCCGAGCAGCACCTTGGCAAGGGTCGACTTACCGCAGCCGGATTCGCCGACCAGGGCCACGGTCTCGGCCTCGCGGGCGACGAAGTCGATCTTCTCGTTGGCCTTGACCGTCCGCACCCGCTGGCCCTTGAGGATCGCCATCAGGGAGCTGTCGCGGATCTCGTAGTATTTCTTCAGCTCCTCGACCCGGAGCACGATCGGGCCGACTTCGGCCGCCGCGCCGGCCTCGGCCGCCTTGGGCCGGGTCTGCCAGTCGATCTCCTGGAAGCGCCGGCAGCGGGTCATGTGGCCCGCCTGGCCGGGCACCGCCTCCATCTTGATGAAGCCGTGATCGCAGGTCCCGGCCCGGAAGAAGTCGCAGCGCGGGCCGAAGTTGCAGCCCTCGGGGCGCTCGTGCGGCAAGGGCAGCTGGCCCGGGATCGCGACCAGCGGGCGCTCGTGCTTGTCGGCTCCCGGCAAGGGGATCGAGTTGAACAGCCCGCGGGTATAGGGGTGGCGCATCCGGTCGAAGACCTCGCCGACCGTGCCGACCTCGACCGCCTCGCCCGAGTACATCACGGTGATCCGGTCGCAGGTCTCGAGGATCAGGCCGAGGTTGTGCGAGATGTAGATCATGGACGTGCCGAAGCGGCCGCTGATCTCCTTGATCAGCTGGACGATGCCGGCCTCGACCGTGACGTCGAGGGCGGTGGTCGGCTCATCGAGCAGCAACAGCGCCGGGTTCGAGAGCAGCGCCATGGCGATCACCACCCGCTGCTGCTGACCGCCCGAGATCTGGTGCGGGAAGCTCTCCATGATCCGCTTGGGGTCGGGCAGGCGGACGAGGCCCAGCATCTCGAGCGCCCGCGCGTAGGCGTCCTGGTCCGATGCCCCCTCGTGGAAGCGCGGCACCTCCATCAGCTGCTCGGCGATCTTCATCGACGGATTGAGCGAGGCCATCGGCTCCTGATAGACCATCGCGATCTGGGAGCCGCGCAACTGGCGCAGCTCCTGCTCGCTCATCGCGGTCAGATCGCGGCCCTTGAACCTGATCTCGCCGGACATGATCCGGCCGTTCTTGCCCATGTACTGCATGATCGCGAGCGCCACGGTCGACTTGCCGCAGCCCGACTCGCCGACGACGCCGACCGCCTCGCCCGGCATCACCGTGAGGTTGAAGTCGACCACCGCCGGGATCTCGCCCGCGCGGGTGAAGTAGGAGATGCAGAGGTCTTTGCACTCGAGGACCGGGGTCGGCTCGGTCATGACGGCGGCTCCCTCAGTCCCGCAGGCTCATCTCGCGCAGGCCGTCGGCGAGCAGGTTGAAGCCCAGGATCAGGCTCGAGACCGACAAGGCCGGCACGATCAGCATGTAGGAGAACTTGAACAGCATCGCGGTCTTGGCCGACTCCTTGATCATCAGGCCCCAGTCCGGGTCCGGGCGGCTGCAGGCCGAGGCCGAGGAAGGTGAGCGTGGTGATCGCGACCGTGGTGTAGCCGAGCCTGAGGCAGGCATCGACGATGATCGGCCCGCGCGCGTTCGGCAAAAGCTCGACGATCATGATGTAGAGCGGGCTCTCGCCCCGGGTCTGGGCCGCGAACACGTAGTCGCGGGTCTTGATGTCCAAAGTCAGGCCACGCACGATCCGCATGATCGCCGGCGCCGAGGCGAAGGTCACCGCGATCACGATGTTGAAGCCGGAGGGGCCCAGATAGTTCAGGATGACGATGAACAGGACCATGACCGGGAACGACAGCAGCACGTTGGCGAAGAACGAGATGACCTCGTCCCACCAGCCGGCCAGATAGCCGGCGAGCAGGCCGAACAGCGTGCCGACGACATAGGCGACCAGGGTCGCGGTCACCCCCCAGACCAGCACCCGCTGGCAGCCCCAGATGTCCCGCGAGAGCATGTCGCGGCCCTTGAAGTCGGTGCCGAGCCAGAAGAACAGGTCCTTCTTCGCGGTGAACGGCGAGACGAAGGGCGCAATCGGCTTGTTGGGGTCGATCAGCGGCAGGAACGGCGCCGTGACCGCCATCAGCAGCCAGAAGAACACCAGCGTGATGCCGATCATGGCGATCCAGGACTCCCGCCAGGCCCGGATCGCGATGATGTAGAGCAGCACGGTCGCCGGGATCGCCGGCAGCAGCACGAAGTTGCGGGCGCCGCCGAGCAGGTGGCCGAACATGACGTGGAGGGTGAGCGGCACCCACATCAGGAGCACCAGCAGGATCAGGGCGCGCGGCGTGGTCAGCCGGTCCATCAGGGCGGGGGCGGGCGGGGCGACAGCGATGGCCGTGGCCATGGTGCTCGGCCTCCTCAGGCGAACCGGATGCGCGGGTTGAGGAAGGTGTAGCCGACATCCGAGATGATCTGCGACAGCACCGCCACGATCACCGCGACCAGGGTGCAGGCCTGGACGACGTAGACATCGCCGAACAGCGCCGCCTGCAGGAGCAGCTTGCCGAAGCCGTCGTACTCGAAGAACACCTCGACCACGACCACGCCCGAGAGCAGCCAGTTGAGCTGCAGCACGATCACCGTGAACGGCGCGATCAAGGCGTTGCGGAGCGCGTGCTTCATGATCACGCGCTGGTAGGGGATGCCCTTGAGGACCGCGGTCCGGATGTACTGCGCGGTCATCACCTCGGCCATCGAGGCGCGGGTCATGCGCGCGACATAGCCGAAGTCGTAGAGCACCAGAGTCATGACCGGCAGCACCAGCTGCCTCCAGTCGAAGCCGTTGATCATCGCCGCCTTGGCCGGCAGCCAGCCCAGACCGAGGGCGAACACGACGGTCAGGATGATCGCCGTGGCGATCTCGGGAATCGAGGTCGTGACCACCGAGAGGACGGTGATCACCCGGTCCTGCACCGAGCCCTCCTTCATGCCCGCGAGCACGCCCGTGACCAGCGACAGCGGGATCATCAGGGCGAACACCCAGAACGCCAGGATGCCGGTGTTGAGCAGCCGGGTCGCGAGCAGGGGCCGACCGCGGTGTTCTTCTCGAACGATTTGCCGAACTGGCCCCGCAGGACGTCGCCGATCCAGTGGGCGTAACGCTGGTAGAAGGGCTCATCCAGGCCCTTCTGGGCCAGCCAGTTGTGGTAGGCTTCCTCGGTCAGCGCCGAGACCGCGAAGCCGCCGAGCTCGGCGACCGCGATCTTCTTCTTGAACTGGTCGGTGTCGAAGATCAGGAACAGGATGAACGACGCCACCACCATGATCAGCACCATCTGGACCAGGCGGCGGAGGATCAGCGGCAGCATGGCGGGCCCTTGCGCTCTTCAAGCCTGGTGCGGGGCCGGCGCCTGGCGATGCAGCCGGCGCCGGATGCCCGGGCCGGGCAGGATGGCCGCGCGCTCCGGGCCAGGGCCCGGAGCGCGCGCCGTGAGCATCAGGTGTCCAGCCAGACCTTGTTGAACTGGTGATACTGGGTCGGATGGGCCGGATAGTCCTTCACCTTGCTGGTGATCATCGTGAACACCGGCCGCCAGACCGGCTGCAGCATGACCGCGGAGTCCTGCAGCAGCTTCTCGACCTTCTCCATCTTGACCCGGCGCGCCTCGACGTCGAGGGTCGCCTCGGCGTCGTTGAGCGCGGCGTCGAACTCGGGGTTGGCGTAGTGGGTCTCGTTCCATGGCACGCCGGTGCGGTAGCCGAGCGAGAGCACCATGGTGCCGAGCGGTCGGTGGGTCCAGGCGGTCGCGCCGAACGGCGTCTTGTCCCAGATCTCCCAGTACTTGGACGCCGGCATGACGTTGATGTTGAGGGTGACGCCGATGTCCTTGAGCTGGTCGCGCCAGATCTCGCAGACCGTCTGTTGCCAGGGACCGTCGGTGTTGCCGACGTCGATCGTGAGCTCAAGGCCGTTGGCATAGCCGGCCTCGGCGAGCAGCTTCTTGGCGCCGTCGACGTCGCGCACCAAGGGCGGCAGCTTGAAGTACTCGGGGTGGATCGGCGCGACGTGATGGTTCTCGCCGACGTCGCCGCCGCCCTGGAACACCAGGTCGCGATAGATGTTGTTGTCGGCCGCCATCACCAGGGCCTGGCGCAGCTTGGGGTTGTCGAACGGCTTCTGGCTGACCTGGAAGCGGCAGCAGAGCGTCTGGGCGGTCCGCGCCTGGACGATCTGGCCCTCGAGCGACTTGGCAAACTCGTACTGCTCGATGCCGAACTCGTAGATCGCATCGACGTCGCCCGACGCGAACGCCGTCAGTTGATTGTCGGCATCGTAGTTGTAGTAGTGGATCTCGTCGAGATAGACGTCGCCACCCCAGTATTTAAAGTCCTTGCCATCGGTGGTCTTGGTGATCCGCTTGAGCAGGCACTTGTCGCCGACCGCGAGCTCGGTGAGCGTGAACGGCCCGGTGCCGATCGGGTTGTCCGAGAACGGCGCCTTGAACGACGGATGCAGGATCGCGGTCGGATAGTTGTAGCAGTCCTCCGGCACCGACAGCACCGGCTTGGTCAGGTGCAGGCGGATCGTGTGGTCGTCGACCACCTCGATCGCGCCCGGCAGCATGGTCTTCTTGCCGTCCTTGTCCTCGGCCATCGACGAGAAGGTCGACAGCCCGCTGTTGGACGAGCCGAGGTCCGGGTCGAGCCAGCGCTTGAAGTTCCAGGCCACGTGCTCGGCCACGAACGGCTCGCCGTTGTGCCAGACCACTCCTGGCGCAGCTTCAGGGTCCAGGTCTTGAGGTCGTCGGAGGCTTCCCAGCTCTCGGCGAGCATCGGCCGGGTGATGTTGTCGGGACCGGTGATCGCCAGATACTCGACGGTGTGCCGGCTCTGGTTGGACATCTGGGTCCAGGAGTAGGTCGCCGGGTCCTCCATCTTCTGGACCTGCATCCCGACCTTGAGGATGCCGCCCATCTTGGGCTTGCCCTGGGCGCGGGCGCGGGGGATCGCGCTGTCGCCGAACACCCGGCCGACGATGCCGTAGGCGGTGGTCGCCGACAGGCCGAGCAGGGTCGCGGTGCGCAGGAACTCGCGCCGGTCGATGCGCCTGGCCTCGAGCTGCTCGACCAGCTTCGGGATGTAGGGATGGATCTTGCGATGGTCGGCCACGGTCGCTCTCCGCCCTGTTGATTTGCCTCCGTCGAATTCCGACGCCGGGCCAGCCGGGCTGGCCGAAAAGCTGCTACGCCGCCGAAATCCGCCTCTAGGCTCGACAGTAGTCCATCACCCCGGACTGTCAACCGCCGCTCCCCGCGGCGCCGCCCGCGGGCCGGGCCGGTCCGGCGCGCCGGCCGCGCTCTCAACCCCTGGTGAGTCGCCGGCTCCGGCGGTCTCCTTCAAATTTCCGATGGCCGAACCGCGGCCGATCCGCTAAGCTGCGTCGTCAAAGCAGGCACCAAGAAGGGCGTGTTCCCGGAGCGCGGCTGTTTCGGTACGGGGAACCAGCCTTGGCCTGACGTCCTTCGCGTAGTCGCGAGCGTTCGAAGGAATGCGTTTCGGCGTGTTCTTGGAGGTGTTCGTGGCGTGTCGACAATTGATGGCGCCCCAGGTCGACTGACCTGGTTGAGACGGGCCGGTCCGTCCTGGATCGTGGCCGTCCTGATCTACGGCGGCTGGAGTTTGACCACCTGGTTCCACGCCGCTCTGCCGTGGTGGCTGCTGGTGGTGCCAGGCGGCGTGCTGATCGCCTGGCACGGGTCGCTGCAGCACGAGGCCGTGCATGGCCAGCTCGCCCCCTGGCGCTGGCTGAACGATCTGCCGGCGCTGCCGCCGCTCGCGCTCTGGCTGCCGTTCCCGATCTACCGGGCGACCCATGAGGCGCATCACGATTTCGAGATCCTGACCGAGCCCTGGCGCGATCCCGAATCGTTCTATGTCGATCAGGCGACCTGGCGGCGGCTGCCCGCGCCGGTGCGCGGCGTGCTGCGGGTGCACAACACCCTGCTCGGGCGGCTCCTGCTCGGGCCGTTCCTGGTGATCGGCCAGTTCCTGTTCGCCGAGGGCCAGGCGCTGCGGCGGGGCGACCGGCGCAACCTCGGCATCTGGCTCTGGCATCTGCCGGCGGTGGCGCTGGTCCTGCTCTGGGTGGCCCTGGTCTGCGGCCTGCCGCTCTGGCAGTATCTGCTCCTGTTCGTGCTGCCCGGCGCCAGCCTGACGCTGGTGCGCTCGTTCGCCGAGCACAAGGCGGCCCGGACGCCCTACGAGCGGACCGCGGTGGTCGAGGCCGGGCGCTTCTTCGGGCTGCTGTTCTTCAACAACAACCTGCACTTCGCCCATCACAAGCGCCCGGACCTGCCCTGGCACGCGCTGCCGGCCTACTACCGGGCCCGGCGCGGCGAGCTGCTCGCCGAGAACGGCGGCCTGCTCTACCGGGGCTATCGCGAGGTCCTCCGCCGCTTCCTGCTGCGACCGGTCGACGCGCCGGCCCACCCCTACTTCTGAGCGCCGGCGGCGGCGCGCGCTCCTGGTCCGGTCCTTGCTTGGATCGGACCGGCGGTGACGCGCCCGGTTGGTCGGGCTATGCTGCCCGCGCATGGGTGCCGCGCGCAAACGGCCCGAGCGGCCAGGCTGCCGCTGACCACGGTCGAGCCTATCTAAGCTGCCGCGGCCCGGCTGACGAGGGGGGGCGCCTCGCCGTCCGACGACCGGTCGGCGGGGGGGAAGGAGTGACGGGTGCGACGAGCCCTGGTGCGCACCGCGACGGCGCCGGTCCGGCGGCCGGTGCTGGCCTTGACGGTGCTGGGCGCGCTGCGCTCGCGGGCTGCGATGGCGGCGCCGACCAGAAGGCCGCGGCGGCACCGCCGCCGCCCGAGGTCGCGGTCGCCCTCCGCGGGTCGAAAGCTGGTCGAGTCGACCAGCTTCACCGGGCGCTTCCAGGCGGTCCAGCAGGTCGACGTTGGGCACGGTTCCCCGGCTATCTCCCACATCGGCTTCCGCGACGGGCAGATCGTCGAGAAGGGCCGGACCTGTTCCTGATCGACCCGCGCCCTTCGAGGTCGGCGCTGGACGCGCCAGCGCCGATCTTCGAGCGCCCAGGCGCAGCTCGAGCTCGCCAAGCTGGAGTTCCGGCGGATCGCCCAGCTGATCGGCGGCCCGGCCTCGCCAGAACAATTACGATGACGGCTGCAGGAGCGCCAGGGCGCCGAGGCGAGCGTGGGCGCCGCGAGGCGGCCATAGAGCGGGCCCAGCTCGACCTCGGCTTCACGCGCGATCGCGGCGCCGATGGCCGGGCGGATCTCCGACCGCCGGGTCGACATCGGCGACCTCGTCGCGGAAACGACCCTTCTGACCACGATCATGTCGCCGAGCCCGATCTATTTCGTGTTTCGACGTGAGCAAGTCCGACTTCCTGGGCTATCAGCGGGCGGTGCTGGCCGGGCAGCTGCCCTCGACCCCCGACGCTCGACCCTGGTCGACGTCAAGCTCGTCGACAAGGACGACTGGAACCGGCAGGGCCCGTGGACTTCGTCGACCCGGTGGTCGACCCGGACTCGGCAGGTGCGCGCGCGCGCGAGTTCCTCAACCCCGACCATCTGGTCCAGCCCGGCCAGTTCGGCACCATCCGGATACCGGGCTCGCCGGGATACCCGGCGCTCCTGATCCCGGAAGAGGCGATCGTCACCGACAGTCGCAAAAGCTGGTCATGACCGTCGGCACGGACAACAAGGTGATATACAGGTGGTCCGCCCGGGCCGCACGAGCTTCGCCTGCGGATGGTCCGCAGCGGCCTCCACGGCGGACGACCGGATCATGATCAACGGCCTCTGCGGGTCCGCCCGGGCATGCAGGGGACGGCCAAGGAGGGCCGGATCGAGCTGCCCCGGCCCGCGGCGCCGGCCCCGGGCTGAGCGGACCCGCCTGCGATCGCTTCGGTCATTTCTTCGTCGACCGGCCGACTTCGCGGCGGTCGTCGGGATCCTGATCACCCTGCTTGGCGCCCGCCGCCTATTTCGGCCTGCGGGTCGCCCAGTTGCGGGGATCGCGCCGCCGACCATCCAGGTGACCGCGAGCTATCCCGGCGCCTCGGCCGAGGTCGTCAGCGGGTCCGTGTCGGCCCCGCTCGACCAGGAGATCAACGGCGTCGAGAGCATGCTCTACATGGTCAGCCGGCGACCGCCGACGGCTAGCTGTCGCTGTCGGTCACCTTCAAGCTCGGCACCGGTACGACATCGCCCAGGTGCTGGTCCAGAACCGGGTCGCGATCGCCCTCCCGGCTCCCGACAGGCCCGCCTGATCGTCGTCACGGTGCGCAACTTCGCCCGACTTGTCGATGGTGGTCCACCTCGCTCGCCCGACGGCTCGCGCAACCACTCTACGTCTCAACTACGCGGACCTGCAGATCCGGGACGTGCTGTCCCGGTTCGACGGCGTCGGCGACGTGCGGGTGTTCGGCGCCGCAACTATTCGATGGCATCGGCTCGACCCGGACAAGGTGGCGGCGCGCGGCCTGACCGCGGCGACGTGGTCGAGGCGCTGCGGCCAGAACGTCCAGGTCGCCTCGGGCACGCTCGACCAGCCGCCGATGCCCGACCAGGGCGCCTTCCAGCTCAACGTCGAGACCCTCGGCCGCCTGAAGGACCCCAAGATTCGAGAACATCGTGGTCAAGACCGAGCCGGGCGGGCGGGTCACCCGTCTGCGCGACATCGCGCGGGTCGAGCTCGGCGCCCAGGACTACGCCGCCAACGGCTATCTCGACTACCGCTAGGCGGTGCCGCTGTGATCTTCCAGCAGCCGGGGTCGAACGCGCTCGCGACCGCCGAGCTCCTGAGCGACCATGGCCGAGCTGGCCAAGCGTTCCCGTCGGGCCTGCAATACGGCATCATCTACAACCCGACCGAGTTCATCGCCGAGTTGGTGAAGGAGGTCATCAAGACGATCTACGAGGCGGCGATCCTGGTCGTCCTGGTGGTGATCGTGTTCCTGCAGA
>CAVTFM010000021.1:0-307554 GCA_963733965.1 uncultured Alphaproteobacteria bacterium | reverse complement strand
CCTTCCTTGCGGTCCTGGTCCATGGACCTCGCTCCTTCAGGTGATTGCCACCATACCTGGGCAACGCCGGGCTCGAACGAAGGTTCCGTCGACTTCTCCGCCCTGGCGCCGCTGGCGCCGGCAGAGGCCCGATCACGACGGCGGCTTGGTGTTCTCCGCGATCCCGGCGGCGCGCGCCGCGCGGCTGACGAACGGCATCTGGGTCAGGATGAACAGGAAGGTCAGCCCGGTCAGGCCGAACACCTTGAAGGAGACCCACAGATCGGTCGACTGGGTGCGCCAGCGAGCTCGTCGAGCAGCGCCATCGCGATGAAGAACAGGGCGAGCGGAGCCTGAACCGGCGCCAGGCGGTGTTGCTCAGCGGCGGCATCATGCGCCCGAACAGGGGCTCCAGGAGCGGCCGGTCCAGCGCGAGCCCGCCGAGCAGCATGGCGGCGAACAGCGCCTGGACGATGGTCGGCTTCATCTTGATGAAGGTCTCGTTGTGCAGCCACAGGGCGAGGCTGTTGAAGTCTCGACCACGGTGGCCGTGATCAGGGGCATCAGCGGCACCCGGCGTCGCAGGGTCCAGGCGAGGGCCAGCCCGGTCAGGCTGGCCGCGATCACCGCGGCGGTCGCCGCCATCAGTCCGGCGCCGACATAGACCAGGAAGAAGATCGCGAGCGGCCCGTAGTCGATCGCCGGCTGCAGCCAGCGGGGCGCCGGAGGGCGAGCCACGTTCACGACACGGAGGCTCGGACGGTCATCGGCCACGATGGTGGCGGTGGCCGCCCTCCGTCAAGCTGCGATCACCGCGACGCACGACTTGGCGCCGGCCTCGATTACAGTGCCGGACAGGGCAGGTTCACAAGGAGAGACGGCACCATGACCGTCATGGCCGCTTCGCGTCTGGAGGCAAGACCGCTCTCGAGCGCGCTCGGCGCCGAGATCTTCGGGGTCGACTTGGGGGGATCGCTGGATGACGGCACTGTGCGGGCGCTGCGCGTCGCCTGCTCGAGCACGTCGTGATCTTCTTCCGCGACCAGGAGCGTCGCCGCCGCAGCTGCTGGCGCTGGCCGAGCGCTTCGGCGAGGTGGTCGAAGATCCGCCTGACCAGGGCCTGCCGGAGCACCCTGGTTCTGCCGGTGATCAAGGAGCCCGAGGAGCGCGCCGACTTGCGGCGTCTGGCACTCGGACACCGCCATCTGGAGCGCCCGGCGATGGCGAGCCTGCTCGATGCGCTCGAGACCCTGCCCGCGGGCGGCGACACGATGTTCGCCAACATGTACCAGGCCTACGAGACCCTGTCGGAGGGCATGCGGCGGCTGCTCGACCGGCTGAGCGCGGTCAACGTCGCCGGCAAGGCGGTCGCGCTGCAGACCCGCAAGGAGATGTACAGCAAGCGCGCCACGGCGGCCGACGTCGAGGCGGTGAGCACGGCCCATCCGGTGGCCCGATCCCATCCCGAGACCGGGCGCAAGTCGCTCTACGTCAACCTTGCTCACATGCTCCGCTTCGAGGGCATGACCGAGGCCGAGAGCGTGCCGCTGCTGGACTATCTGTTCGCCTGGCAGGTCCAGCCCGAGTTCACCTGCCGGTTCCGCTGGCGCCCGGGCTCGCTCGCGTTCTGGGACAATCGCGCCAGCCAGCACTATCCCCTGAACGACTACCACGGCTACCGGCGGGTGATGCACCGGGTCACGCTGATGGGCGACCGCCCGCGCTGATCGCGCCCGCGGTTCGGACGCTCGACCAGGGCCTGCCCTTGCGCCCCGCGAGGATGCGGGAGGCTGCCCCCTGCAGTCGTGAAGGGGGGTGACATGTCGGGTCTGGGTGCGCGCGCCGGGATCGTGCTCGCGGGCACGTGGCTGTTGGTCGCGCCGGCGGCGGCGACCGAGGAGATCCGAGACTGGCCCTGCCATCAGCCGTATGCCGAACGCTTCGTCGCCAAGGACATCTGGGGCGGGCGGTTGCCCGGGCCGCTGCCCGATGGCTGGCGCGCCGATCCGGGATCGCGCGCGTGGTCGCTTTCGCGAGCGACCCGGAGAACACGCCGGCCCAGGGCGGCGCCGAGATCCAGGCGTTCGCCGAACCGCTCGGGGCCGGCCGGCGGGCGGCGCTGCTCGGTGTGTTCGCCGGTCTTCTCGAGGAATTTGATACCCAGCGCGAAATTGTAATTGAGGGGGTGCGCGACTTGATCGTGCGCGCTAAGATCATCCGCGAATCGGTCGAGAAGAACGAAGCCGCGCTCGCCGCGTTGCCCGCGGATGCGGGCCCCGAGGTCGAGCAGCAGCGCAAGGGCCATCAAGAGGCGCGCTTCTGGAATGCTCGCAACATGGACGATGCCCTCGACGGGGCCCGGTTCCTCTGCCGACGCTACGGCTATCTGGAGGAGAAGCTACGTCGTCTGAGCGCCGCGATCCGCGCGGCGTGGTGAGCCTTTCGGAGGCCGGCCGATCCGCAACCGGACGGTCGTGAAGATTGCTGTCATGGGGGCAAAGACTATGCGAAACACCTGCTGGTTGCTGACCACTGCCCTTGCCCTGGCGTTCAGCCAGGCCGCCTGCACGACGGACCAAGACGCGCACATGCAGGCCGAAAAGACGAAGTCGATGGCCGGCGCCAACACCGGCTGGCCGATCTACGGCGGCGATCTCTCGAACACGCGCTACGCCGCCAACGGCCAGATCGACGCCGACAACGTCAAGAACCTGCGTCTCAAGTGGATCTTCCAGACCGGCGTGATCGGCTCGTTCGAGACCACGCCGATCGTCGAGGACGGCGTGATGTACATCACGACGCCCTACAACCACGTGTTCGCGATCGACGCGCGCACCGGCAAGCAGCTGTGGCACTACGAGCACAAGCTCGGCACCACGATCTTCTGCTGCGGCCCGAACAACCGCGGCGTGGCGCTCGCCGGCGACAAGCTCTACATGGCGACCCTGGACGCGAACCTGATCGCGCTCGACAAGAAGACCGGCAGCGTGCTCTGGGAGACCGAGATCGCCGACCCGGAGTTCGGCTACTCCGAGACGGTCGCCCCGACCATCTATCAGGACAAGGTGATCCTCGGCATCTCGGGCGCCGAGTACGGCATCCGCGGCTTCATCAGCGCCTACAACAAGGACACCGGCAAGCTGATCTGGCGCTGGCATACCATCCCCGAGCCCTCCGAGGTCATGCCCGACGGCACCAAGGGCTGGTACGGCACCTTCGCCAACACGGCCGACGGCATGAACCCGCTGCACCGCAACATCGCGGCGGAGAAGGCGGCGATGGCCAAATACGCCGACGCCTGGAAGCGCGGCGGCGGCTCCAACTGGATGACCAACGCGATCGATCCCGCAAGCGGCCTGCTGTTCGCCACCATCGGCAATCCTTCGCCCGACCTCTACTCCGAGGTCAGGCCGGGCGACAACCGCTGGACCGAATCCCTGGTCGCCCTCAACGTCAACACCGGCAAGCTGGTCTGGGGCTACCAGTACGTGCCCCACGATCCCTGGGACCTGGACGCGGTGTCGCCGCCGATCCTGGCCGACGTCAGGGGCGCGGACGGCAAGACGGTTCCGGCCGTGATCACCGGCGGCAAGACCGGCTGGGTCTACGTCCACGACCGGGCGACCGGCAAGCTGATCCGGCGCTCGGACGCGATGATCCCGCATGAGAACCTGTTCACCCAGCCGACCGAGGCGGGCGTCCGCATGCTGCCCGGCGCCAATGGCGGCGTCGAGTGGTCGCCCGGCGCCTTCAATCCCGAGACCCGTCTGGTCTACTATTCCAACCTGCACCAGCCGATGACCTACACGGTCAAGAAGGAGCCCTGGCAGAAGGGCAAGCTCTGGCTGGGCGGCGCCTTCACCGCGATCCCGGGCGAGGACCAGTGGGGCAACGTCAGCGCGGTCAACGTCGACACCGGCAAGATCGTCTGGCAGGCGCGGAGCGAGGATCCGATGATCGGCGGCACGCTCACGACCGCCGGCAATCTGACCTTCGCCGGCGAGGGCGATGGCAGCTTCAACGCCTACGACGCCGCGACTGGCGCCAAGCTCTGGTCGTTCCAGGCCGGCGCCGGCGTCAACTCGGCGCCGATGTCGTTCCAGATCGACGGCAAGCAGTACATCGCGGTCGCGGCCGGCGGCAACTTCCAGCTCAATTACAAGCTCGGCGAACTCGGTCCTGGTGTTTGGCCTCGACTGAGGTGGTCCGGGGCGACCGCCCGAACTAAGTTCCTGTCACGATCACCGACCGGGGGCCGTCGCGAGGCGGCCCCCTCGTTGCAAAGGATGCCGAAACGATGCGACCCTGGACGATCGCGCTGGCCCTGCTGGCGAGCGGCTGGCTCGGCGGCGCGACGGGCGGCGCCGGCGCCGCCGAGAAGCATGTCGTGCCGTCCTGGATGACCATCGATGCCGCGACCAAGACCGTCACCATGGACGTGGTCGCTGGCTTCAACCCCAACAACAGCAACTGGAATTACAACGGCTATCACGACGGCGATCTGACCGTGGTCCTGCCGCTCGACTGGAACGTGCGCATGACCTTCACCAACCATGACGCCGACGTGCCGCACAGCCTGGTGGTCACGGCCGACCCCGGCGCCAAGGATCTGCCGCTCCAGGCCGGGCACGACCAGGCGGCGTTCGCGCGCGCCTACACCAAGAGCCCGGAGCAGGGGCTGTCGGAGGGCGACCACGACCTGATCGCGTTCAAGGCCAAGACGGCGGGCAAGTTCCTCTGGCTGTGCGGCGTCCCGGGCCACGCCCAGAGCGGCATGTGGGTGCACCTCGAGGTCAGCCCGGACGCCGATGCCCCCTACCTGCGGATCGCCAAGGGCGCCGAGCCCGGCCGGCCCTAGCAGGGCGCGCCCGACGCCCGCCCCCGCCGAGCCCAGGCGACCTCCCTTCCGGCATAGGTGTCGGGCCCTTCCGGCATTGCTGTCGGGGCGTTAACGCAATCTTAACGGTCGGCGGTTAGGGTTTGGTATGGGGGGTCCATGGGACCGTGGGACTCCGTGCCCGGCTGAAAAGCCGGAGGAGTCGGAGGCCGGTCGCCGGCAGCACGGGCCGCGGCGGGCCCCCGGCTCTCGGGCCTGGTCAGGGTCCTGGTCTTGGGCTCGCCGGCGCGGTCTTCGCGCGCCAGGACAGTTTTCCCGAATTTTGGCAAATCCACATCGTCCGCCGGTCGTCGGCGGATGCGCCGGCGCCGACGCCAAGACTGCAGTTGCTCGACCGCTCGCGGCTGGCCGACCCCGCACTATCGCGGCGGCGGGCCGGGTCGTTGCATCCGGCTCGAGGGCGACGCCCTACATCACGGCGCCGATCTGCCAGGGCGTGAACTCGTGGTTGCCGAGGCCGAGCTGCTCGGACTTGGAGCGCCGGCCGGAGGCGACCTCGAGCACCAGATCGAAGATCTTCTGGCCCATCTGCTCGATGGTTGCCTCGCCGTCGAGGATGCCGCCGCAGTTGACATCCATGTCCTCTTCCATGCGCCGGTACATCTCGCTGTTGGTCGCGAGCTTGATCGAGGGCGCGGGCTTGAAGCCGAAGCACGAGCCGCGGCCGGTCGTGAACGCGATGATGTTGCCGCCGGAGGCCACCTGGCCGGTCGCCGAGCAGGGGTCGTAGCCGGGGCTGTCCATGAACACGAAGCCGCGCCCGGTGATCGGCTCGGCATATTTGTAGACGCCTTCGAGGTTGGTCGTGCCGCCCTTGGCGGTCGCGCCCAGCGACTTCTCGAGGATCGTGGTCAGGCCGCCCGCCTTGTTGCCGGGCGAGGGGTTGTTGTTCATCTCGCCGCCGTTGATCTCGCAGTACTCCTCCCACCACCGGATCCGCTCGACCAGCTTCTCGCCGACCTGGCGTGAGACCGCGCGCCGGGTCAACAGGTGCTCGGCCCCATAGATCTCGGGGGTCTCGGACAGGATCGCGGTGCCGCCGTGGCGCACCAGAAGGTCGGCGCAGGCGCCGAGCGCCGGGTTCGCGGTCATGCCGGAATAGGCGTCCGAGCCGCCGCACTGCAGGGCCAGCGCGATCTCCGAGGCCGCGACCGGCTGGCGCCTGGCCTCGTTGGCGTGCGGCAGCATCTCGCGGATCATGCCCTGCGCCCGCTCGATCGTCTTGCGGGTGCCGCCCAGGCCCTGCATGGTCATGGTCCGAAAATGCGGGCCGCGCTGGATCTGGTACGCCTCGAGCAGGAAGTCGATCTGGTTGACCTCGCAGCCGAGCCCGACCAGGAGCACGCCGGCGAAGTTCGGGTGGCGGGCGTAGCCCCAGAGCGTGCGCTGCAGGGTCGCGAAGCCCTCGCCGCGATCCGCCATGCCGCAGCCGGTGCCATGGGTCAGCGCGACGATGCCGTCGACGTTCCCGAAGGCCGCGAGCTCGTCCTTGGGGAAGGTCTCGGCGATGTGGTGGCAGACGGTCGCCGAGCAGTTGACCGTCGAGAGCACGCCGATGAAGTTGCGCGTGCCGGCCTTGCCGGATGGCCGCAGGAAACCCTCGAAGCTCGCGCGCTCGCTCTCGGGCACGAAGGCGGTGGGCTTGGCCTCGCTGCCGAAGGCGTAGTCGCGGGCGAAGTCGTGCATCTCGACGTTGTGCACGTGGACGTGCTCGCCGGGCTGGATGTCGGCGGACGCGAAGCCGATGATCTGGTCGTACTTGCGCACCGGCTCGCCCTTGGCGATCGGCCGGGTCGCGATCTTGTGGCCGGCCGGGATGCGCGCCGCCGCGGCGAGGCCCTCGCCGTCGAGCGCAGTGTTGGGCATGAGCGCGATCCGCGCGGTCACGACGTTGTCGTTCGGGTTCAGGCGGACGGTCAGAGTTCTGGTGCAGGGTCATTGGGGCCTCTTTCGGGTGGCTCGCGGCACGGCCAGCTCTTCGGCCGGCAGCGTGCGTTCGAAGATCTGCTCGATCGTGTAGGGCAAGGTCTGCGGGAAGGCGCTTTCGCTGAGTTCCGTCTCGATCGCGGCCTGCTCGACCGCGTCGGGGTAAACCTCCTGCGTCATCGGCTCGACCTCGGGCTTCAGGCTCGGGCTGAAGCGCAGGAGACGCCGGATGCGCGTCCGCTGCTCCTGGACCGTCGCGCGCCAGCGGTTGGAGCGCTGGTCCGGCTGATGGTCCCATTTCAACAGATGGTGGATCAGGACCTCGAGCCGGTTCTCCAGCTGCTGTCGCTGGCCGTTCATGAGGCTCTCAAGCTCCAGAGCGACGTTCTCGATGTCCAGCGCTGCGAGGCGCCCGGCGCGCAGGTGGCGCACCTGCTGGTCGAGCCAGGCGACGTAGTCCTGATCATAAAGCGACGGCTGGTCGAGCGCTTTGGCCATGGGGCCTCCTGCAGCTCAAAATGGCGCCTGCCGCGGGCCCGCGCAAGCGCAGCTGCGGCCCGCCTCAACGGTAGAGGCGGTCGAGCTCCAGGCTCAGCCCCGGCGGATCGAGCTCGACGGTGCCTTGGGTGATGATGCGCGTGGCCACCGAGTTGTCGTCGCCGCGCCGGTGGTGGATGATCGCGCGGCGATCGGATTTCACGATCAGGTAGTGACGGACGCTGGCCAGCCGGAAATATCCCTCGAGCTTGCCGCCGGTATCGACGTCGCGGGTCGAGGGCGACAGGATCTCGACGACGATCAACGGCGTCGGCACGACGCGTTGATCGCCGGCAAGCTGGTCGCCGCAGTAGACGAGCGCATCGGGGATATAGAGCGTCCGGTCGTCGATCCGGACCCCGGCGCCGTCGACCAAGGCTTCGCAAGGCCGGCCGCCTTCGGTGATCGCATCCTCAAGCGCGCGCCAGATCCGGGCTTTCAGGCGCGCGTGCGCGATGCGCTCGGGCGCCATCGCGACGACCTCGCCGTCGACGAGCTCATAGCGCCCCTCCGGCTGGGCCAGGGCCCAGTCGACGAACTCCTCGACCGTCATCGGGCTCGGTGCGCGGATCGCCTTTGCCATGGCCGGAGACCATAGCTGCCGAGCGCCGTGGCGTCGAGATGCGCGGCCGCGCCGGAGCAAGCGGCATCTGTCTTCGGCGATCGTTAACTGTTTCTCAAGCATCCGATGATGCAATCCGCAAACGCTGGCTAAGCCTGCGCGCCGCCCCGCCGGCCGCGACGCCTCGTGAGCGGTGACCCCCATGACCGGTGACGCATGAGCCTCGATGGCGGTCTCGCCCCGGCCCCGGCCGGAGCTGCCGGCGCGCTCCAGGTCAAATCCGGGACCGAGCCCAAGCCCGCGGCCCGGATCGGCGATCGCCTGCTCGAGCAGGGCCTGATCACCCTCGATCAGCTCGAGGTCGCGCTGTTCGAGCAGAAGCGCTCGGGCCGGATGCTCGGCACCGTGCTGGTCGACCTCGGCTTCATCAGCCACGACATGCTGGCCTCCCTGCTCGCCGAGGCCTCGGGCTACGAGCAGTTCGATCCCAAGACCGCGCTGATCGACCCCGAGGTGGTCACCAGGATCTCCAAGGAGGTGGCGCTCCGGCACCGGGTCGTGCCGCTGTCCGGCGAGGGCAGCCACGTGTTCGTGGCGATGTGCGATCCCTACGACGTGCTCGCCCTCGACCAGCTGCGCCGCCAGCTCGGCAACCGGGTGACCGTCGTGCCCAAGGTCTGCCCGCCGGCCGAGATCGGCGACCTGATCGATCGCGCCTACGGCTATGCGATGTCGATCGACGGCATCGTCAAGGAGCTGGAGACCGGCGAGCACGATCTCACCAAGCTCGACGCGATCGACGCCGGCTACGCCCATCCCCTGGTCCGCCTGGTCGACGCGATCCTGCTCGATGCGGTCAAGGTCGGCGCCTCCGACATCCACTTCGAGCCCGAGGAGCTGTTCCTGCGCCTGCGCTACCGGATCGACGGCGCGCTCAGCCAGATCCGCTCGTTCCACCGCGAGCACTGGACCGCGATCGCGCAGCGGCTGAAGATCGTGGCCGGCATGAACATCGCCGACCGGCTCCGGCCCCAGGACGGCCGGATCGACCTCAACCTCGGCAATCGCCAGATCGACCTGCGGGTGTCCTCGCTGCCGACCGTGCACGGCGAGAACATCGTGCTCCGCGTGCTCGACAAGACGCACTCGCTGGTGCCCCTCGACCAGCTCGGCATCAGCGCCCCGACCATCGCCCTGATCGAGCGCGTGCTGATGCGGCCGGCCGGAATCTTCATCGTCACCGGGCCGACCGGCAGCGGCAAGACCACCACCCTCTACGCCATCCTCGGCCAGGTCAGCACGCCCGAGGTCAACGTCGTGACCCTGGAGGACCCGGTCGAGTATCAGCTGCCGCTGCTGCGCCAGACCCAGGTGCGGGAGAGCACCGGGCTCGGCTTTGCCGAGGGCGTGCGCGCCCTGCTCCGCCAGGACCCCGACATCGTGTTCATCGGCGAGGTGCGCGATGCCGACACCGCGGCCATGGCGGTGCGCGCGGCGATGACCGGTCACCAGGTGTTCACGACCCTGCATACCAACGATGCGCTGAGCGCGATCAACCGCCTGACCGAGCTCGGCCTGCACCCGGGCATGATCGCCGGCAACGTGGTCGGCGTGCTCGCCCAGCGCCTCGCCCGCAGGCTCTGCCCGGCGTGCAAGGCCGGCCGCCCGGCCGGCCTTGAGGACTGCCGGATCCTTGCGGTCGACCCGGACCGGCCACCTCGGATCTTCGACCCGGTCGGCTGCGATGCCTGCCGGCAGACCGGCTACAAGGGCCGGGTGCCGGTCGCCGAGGTCCTGCCGATGGACGAGGAGCTCGACGAGATCATCGCCGCGGGCGGCACCCGCGCCACGCTCAAGGCAGCGGCGCTCGGCAAGGGCTACCGGACGATGGCCGAGGACGGCATCGCCAAGGTCCTGGCCGGCGAGCTCTCGCTCGCCTCGCTCGCACGCGCGGTCGACCTCACCACCCGGCTCTGAGGCTGGCCCGCGCCCATGCCGCAATACGCCTATCGCGCGATCAACACCAACGGCCGGCAGCTGCGCGGCGCGCTCGCCGCGGCCAACGAGCTCGACCTGCAGCAGGCGCTGGGCACCGTCGGTCTCGAGCTGATCGACTGCCGGCTGGCCGCCAGGCGGCGCCCGGTCGGCGCGCGTTCGAAGCGGGTCGGCAGCCGCGATCTGGTCCAGCTCTGCGTCCATCTCGAGCAGCTGCAACGCGCCGGCGTGCCGCTGCTCGAGGGCCTGGCCGACGTCCGCGATTCCGCCGACGGCGTCCGCCTGCGCGATCTCGCCGCCGAGATCCATCGCGACGTCAGCGAGGGCCAGCCGCTCTCGGTCGCCCTCGGGCGCCACCCCAAGGTGTTCGGCAACGTGTTCACCGCCCTGATCGCGGCCGGCGAGGAGACCGGCAAGCTCGCCGACAGCTTCCAGGAGCTCGCCCGGCACCTGAAGTGGAGCGCCGCGATGATCGCCAAGGTCCGCAAGGCGACCCGCTATCCGGCGGTGGTCGGCTGCGTGGTGACCGGGGTCACGGTGTTCATGCTCGCGGGCGTGGTGCCGCAGGTGGTCGACTTCCTCAGAGCCAACAACGCGGAGCTGCCGGTCTGGACCCTGGCGCTGATCGCGACCTCGGCCTTCGTCCAGAATTTCTGGCCGCTGCTGCTCGCTCTGCCGCCGGCGGCGTTCGTCGGCATCCGGCTCCTGGTGCAGCGCTCGCCCGAGTTCGCCTATCGCTTCGATGCCGTGCTCCTGGGCCTGCCGGTCGCCGGCGAGGTGCTGCGCAAGCTGGCGCTCGCGCGCTTCGCCCAGATCTTTGCGGTGATGTTCCGGAGCGGGATCGACATCCTGACCTGCCTGGACGCCGGGCGGCGGGTGATCGGCAATCGCGTGCTCGGCGAGGCGCTCACGCTGGCCGGCCGGCAGGTCCAGGCGGGCAGCTCGCTCTCGGCCGCGCTCGCCGCCACGGGCGAGTTCCCGACCCGGGTCACCCGGATGGTCAAGATCGGCGAGGACACCGGCAACCTGACCGAGACGCTGGGCCAGGTGGCCGAGCTCTACGACCAGGAGGTCGACGCCGCGATCGATGCCATGATCGGTCTGCTCGAGCCGGGGCTGACCGCGATCCTGGGGCTGGTCATGGCCTGGATCGCGCTCGCCGTGTTCGGACCGATCTACGACAACCTCGGGCAGATCGGCGGCTGACGCCATGCTCCGCCGCCTGCTCCCGCCACCGCCCCGGTTCGTGCTCGCGATCGGCAACGAGGGCGGCCTGCTGCTCCAGCTCGCCGGCGGCGCGATCCAGGGGCGCTGGCAGGTCGAAGGCCACGACGATGCGGCTTTGCGGACGCTCGCCGCCGCGCTCGCCAAGGCTCCCAGCGGTCCGCTCCTGGTGGTCGCCGATCTGCTCGAGCAGTCCTATCGCAAGGAGGCGGTGCCGCGGCTGAACCGGGCCGATCGCGCCAAGGTTTTGAACCGGCGTCTCGAGCGCGCCTTCCCCGACACGCCGCTGAAGGCCGCCCTCAAGCTCGCCGACGACCCGGAGGAGCTGCGCAGCGAGACCTGTCTCCTGGTCGGGCTGCCGCCGGCAACCGACTGGGACCGCTGGCTCGGCTTCCTGCGCCAGATCGAGAATCCGGTCCAGGCGCTGACCCTGCTGCCGGTCGAGGCGGCCGTCATGGTGGATCGTCTGGCGCGGGCGCTGGCGCCGGCCGACCGCCCGCCGCCGGGCTGGGCGATCCTGATCGGCCGCCAGGTGACCGGCGGCTTTCGCCAGATCGTCGTCCACCGGGGCGAGCTCGTGCTCACCCGGCTGACGCCGAGCCTGGCCGGCGATGCCGGGCCCGCCGAGGTCGCCGCCGAGATCCGCCGCGAGCTCAAGGCGACGCTCGGCTACATGACCCGCCTCGGCTATCGTGCGGGCGGCAGCCTGGACATCCTGGCGCTCGGGGATCAGGCGCTCGCCGCCGCCCTCGCCGACCCCGGCTCGATCCCCGGGCGCCTGACGGTGATCGCCGCGGCCGCAGCCGCCGGGGCGCTGGGCTTGGCCGTCCCGGCCGAGGTCGAGGCCGCGGATGGTGCCCTGCTCGGCGCGCTCTGGGCCGGCCAGCGGCGCCGCCCGGTCCTGCAGCTGCTGCCGCCCGACCTGCGGATGCGGATGCTGCGCGGCCAGGCGCTGCGCTGGCTGAGCGCCGCTCTCGCCGCCTCGGCGCTCGGCCTCGCCAGCTACGCGGCGCTGGCCGGGGTGTCCGCGCTGCAGGTCAGCCAGGAGGTCAGCTGGCTCAGCGCCTGGCAGGGCACGACCCGGCAGCAGCTGGAGCGATCCGAGGGCGATGCCGATGCGATCCGCGCCCGCGCCGAGGCGATGCGCGCCGTCATCGAGGCCGGGGGGCGGCTCGAGGCGACCGCCGCCAGCCCGTTCGAAGCGCTCGCGGCGCTGCGTCAGGCGATGACCCGGGACGAGCAGCTGACCGCGCTCACCTGGCAGCTGATCGAGCCGGTCGAGGCGCGGCGCCCGGCGCCGGCGCAGGGTATCGACTTCGCCCTCGACCTGACCCTCGATCTCGGCCCCGGCGCCGACCCCGCGGCGGCGGTCGCGGCGACCGCCGACCTCGCCGATCGCCTGACCGCCGCCTTCCCCGACCGGTCGGTCGCGATCGTGCGCCAGGCGATCGACATCCTGCCCCAGCAGGCGTTCGTCGGCAGCGCCGGTCTCGATGCGCCAAGCGACCCGGACGCGCGCCTGAGCGCGGAGCTGCACGTCGGGGCGCGGGTGCCATGATGGCCAGTTGGATGGCCGGTTGGATGGCCGGTTGGATGGCCGGCGGGACGACCCGCGGGACGACCGGCTGGACCAGCCGCTGGCGGGGCACGCTGCGGACCCCCCTGATCCTGCTCGGCGTCAACCTGATCGCGGGCGTGCTCGCGGCCGGAGTGGTCTACGGCTTCGCCGGCAATCAGGCCTCGCTACGCGATCAGCTGACCTCGGCGATGCGCAATCTCAACGACGAGCGGACCACGGTCGCCGAGGACCTGGCGTACCTCCAGGCCAACCAGGCCGGCTACCAGAGGCTCCTCGACGGGGGCCTGCTCTCCGCGCCGGACCGGCTGGCCGCCGCCCGGCTGCTCGAGCGGTTGCGCGCCCGCCATCGCGTCAACGGCATCCGCTACAGCTTCAGCCCGGAGCGCGAGGCGCCGGTCGGCCCGGGCGGGCTCGCCCGCATGACGCTCCTCAGCACCGACGTGACCATCGACATGACCGGGATCACCGATGCCGACCTGCTGGCCTTCGCCCGCGCGGTCGTGACGGACTTCCCGGGCAACGTCCGCGTGGTCGGCTTCAGCCTGCAGCGGCGCTCGGCGGTCGAGCCGGGCGTGCTCGCGCGCCTGCGTGCCGGCGAGCGCGTCGACCTGGTCGACGGCCGCCTGCAGTTCGAGTGGCGGGCGCTGCGCTGGCAGAGCCGCGAGCCCCTGCCGGCGGGCACGTCATGAGCACAGGCTGGCGGTTCGCGGCGGCACTGCTGCTCGTGGCGACGCCGGCCGCCGCGCCGCTCGCCGCGGAACCGGCCGGGGCGGCGCCCGCGGCCGCGGCCGCCGCCGATGCCATGCCCCACAAGGCCGACGGCAACTCCCTGCTGTTCTCGAGCCAGGCATTCGGCCTGATCGAGGCCGCCCGGGCCGGCGAGCAGCCCGCGGCGCTGCCCCTGGCCCGCCCGGCCCCGGCAGCGCCGGCCGCCAGTCTTCACCTCGCGGCGATCGTCTATCGCGGGCCCGATGACTGGCGGATCTGGCTGAACGGCCAGAGCTTCACGCCCTCGATGCGCCCGCGCGCCATCGAGATCCTGCAGGTGACCGCCGAGGCGGTGGTGCTCGCCTGGCGCACCGGCCCCGGCGCCAGCCCGACCCGGGTCAGGCTGCAGCCCCATCAGAGCTATCTCGCGGCGAGCGGCCGGATCGTCGAAGGCAAGGTGGAGTCACGCCCTTGACCGACCCGGCGCCGCCCGCGGTCGAGATCCGGGGGCTTGCCGCCGGCTACGGCCGGACCCCGGTCCTGCACGACATCACGCTGACGCTGCGTCAGGGCGAGACCCTGGGGCTGATCGGCCTGAACGGCGCCGGCAAGACGACGCTCCTGAAGTCGATCCTGATGCTGGTGGCGCCCGCCGCCGGCAGCGTGCACCTGTTCGGCCTGCCGCACGAGGCGCCGGGCAGCCGCGCGCATCTCGCCTACCTGCCGGAGCGCTTTCAGCCGCCCGGCCATCTCAGCGGCCACGACTTCGTTCGTCTCAGCCTCGCCTTCTACCAGCTGCCGGACGATCCCGCCCTGGCCGCGGCGCGCGCCGCAGCACTCGATCTCGAACCGGCCGCGCTCGCCCGGCCGATCCGGAGCTACTCCAAGGGCATGGCGCAAAAGCTCGGCCTGCTCGCGACGCTCCTGACCGAGCGCCCGCTCCTGATCCTGGACGAGCCGATGAGCGGGCTGGATCCCAAGGCGCGGATCGGGCTCAAGCGGGAGCTGGCCGCCGCGCGGGCGCGCGGGCAGACGATCCTCATGAGCTCGCACGAGCTCGCCGACCAGGACGAGCTCTGCGACCAGGTCGCCCTGTTGCACCAGGGCCGGCTCGGCTATGTCGGTGCGCCGGGCGAGCTCAAGCGGCGCGCCCAGGCGGCGACCCTCGAGACCGCCTTCCTGGCCGCGATCGAGGCCGAGCCGGCGCGCGCCGCCGGCGTCTGATACCAAGCGCAGAAAGTCTCGACTTTCGCGCTTGGGCTACGCGCCTGGGTTGGTGGCGCGGCGGGCGCGCCCGCGAAGGTGAAGTCTTCGCGCGACCGGTATGAGAGCGTCGGCCGCGGCGGTCAGCCGCCCTCGGCCGGGCGCGCCAGCCGGTCGAGATCGCGCTTGGCCTGCTGCAGGCCGCAGGTCGCGTTGTCGGAGGCAGTGCCGGCGCCCTCGTGGAGCTGGCGCGCGATGTCATGGATCTGCTCCAGCAGCGCCGGCTGGCCGGTGGCGGCGTCGAGCGCCTGGCGGCTGAGGGTCGCGATCTGGTCCGCCCGGCTGAGCGTGTTGTCGGCGCAGGCCGCAGCCTGCGGCGCGGCGTCCTTGAGCGCCGGCGAGCCCGAGGCGCTGGCGTCCCGGATCGCGGTCGCCATCTCGCCCGCCGACCGGCGGACGCCGTAACCGCCGCCCGCCCAGCCCGACACCAGGCCGGCCGACTTGCCGCCCCAGTCCGGCGCCTCGGCGGGATCGACCGCGTACAGCACCTCGCCGAGGGCGCTGCGCACGTCGCCCGGGGTGTCGGCCGCCGCCGCCAGACCGGAATACTGGGTCGCGACCTCGGACTCGAACATCGCGGTGTACAAGAGGCCCTGCTTGGCCGGCGTCTCGGGGGCGCTGAACAGCACCAGCGGCAGCTCGCCGCGATAGGTCGGATTGGGCGCCAGCCCCCAGTAGACGTCATGGACCGCGAGCGGATCGTCGACCAGCCGCGTGCAGGCGCCGAGCAGCCCGAGCCCGAGGATGGCGGCGAGCCGCGCGCTTGTGACCATGCTTCCCTCCCGATCCCTTGGCTCTAAGCGGCGCATGCGCGACACCCTCCGGCTTGACTGACTTGGGGCTCAACTCTAGCCCCGGCGAGCCGCCGCGCCAAGAGCGGCCGGGCCGCCCGGGTCAGGACCGGCTGCTCCGGCTCCAGGCGGCAGCGATCGAAGAACCGGATGAGGCGGGGGAAGCTGTCCTCGTGCACCCGGTTGCCCATGAACACGTCCTGATGGCCGTAGCGCTCGAAGATCGCGAGCTCGTGCCGGCCCGGATCGCGCCCCTCGAGCTCGCGGTGACGGCGGAGGTTGCTGTCGGTGAACACCCGGTTGACCGAACCGGCATCAGCATGACCGGCGTCTGGATCCGCCGCAGCAGATCGAGCCGGGTCGTGGGGAAGGCGGGCCAGGAGTCAGCGACCGGGTCAGGCTCTGGGCTACAGCACGCGGTGCCGGGCGCAGGGCATGCGGGCGCGGACCCGCTCGACCTCCTCGAGATCGAGGCGGGCACAGATGTAGCCGACCTTGTCCTGGGCCTTGACGATGACGTGGCCCCAGGGATCGGCGATCAGGCTGTGGCCGTAGTTGGCGCGGGCGCCGTTCGCGTAGCGGCCCCATTGGGCGGGGGCCAGCACATAGGTCTGGGTTTCGATGGCGCGCGCCCGCAGCAGCACTTCCCAGTGGTCCTTGCCGGTCTGGAGGGTGAACGCGGCCGGGACCAGGATCACCTTGGCGCCTCCCTTGGCAAGCTCGAGATAGAGCTCGGCAAAGCGCAGGTCGTAGCAGATCGACAGCCCGAACCGGGTGCCCTCGGCATCGAAGGTGACCACGCGGGCGCCGCGGGCGAAGGTCGCCAACTCGCGGTATTCCTTGCCGTCGGGGGTCACGATGTCGAACAGATGCAGCTTGCGGTAGCGGGCGAGCTCGCGGCCGTCGCGATCGAACACCACGGTGGTGTTGTAGAGCGCGTCGCCGTTCTGATCCCCCCCGTCGCGCTCGATGAGCGAGCCGCCGTGCAGGACGATCCGGTGCCTGGCCGCGAGCTCCTGGAGCAGGCCGTAGGCCTCGCCGCCGGGGACCGGCTCGGCGGCGGCGCGCTTGGCGGCGGCGTCCTCGCTGAGGAGCGTCCAGACCTCGGGCAAGGCGACGAAGTCCGGCCGCTCCTCGGCGACCGCCCGCTCGATCAGAGCCCGCGCCTGCTCGAGATTGGCGGCCTTGTCGCCTTGCGAGTTCATCTGGATCAGCGCGACCTTCACGTCGGTTCTCCCACCCAAGTCCGGTCGTACTCTACGCCACGGGACGGTCCGTTCGCAAATCTTGACCCGACGGGCCGATCGACCATATTGGCTAAATTGAACCTTGAGGGCCGATCGATGAAAGCTGCGAGCGCTACCGAGATCAAGAACCACTTCGGTGCTTTTCTCGATCGTGCCGGTTCGGAGCCGGTCGCGATCCAGCGCGTCGGCCGGCCGGTGGCGGTCCTCCTGTCATGGGAGGAGTACGAGCGATTGACGGCGCTGGAGGATGCCTACTGGGGACAACAGGCGGCAGCCGCCGAGAAGGAGGGCTACCTGGGCCCAGAGGTGGCCATGGCCTTCTTGCGCGCTAGAATGAATGAGACTGCTTGACCTCACGCCGCGCTCGAGAAAGAGCCTCGCGGATCTGCCGGCGAAGCACTTCCGGCAACTCGTGACCAAGATCTTTGCACTGCTCGACGAGCCTGTCCCGCCGGACGCGCGGCCGCTCAAGGGCTTTCCGTACCACCGGGCGGACAGTGGTGAGTACCGGATCATCTACCGGTTCGACAATCAGAATCTGCAAGTCATCCTCGTCGGCAAACGCAACGACGAGGCCGTTTACAAAGAGCTGCAGCGCCTCGGCAAGGACGCATGAGCGGCTTGTGCGACCGCTGGATTCGCGAGGGCAAGGTCACCGTTTGCTGCGGTCGGTCTCGGGGTCGAGCAGCCGGTGCAGATGGGACCACGAAGTAGCGCGTCTGGGCCTCGTCGGCAGTCTGCTGCGCCTGCCAGGTCTGGTAGGCCTTCCGATAGTTTGAAAAGATGCCGACGAGCCTAGCCGCTCGAGGTCGAGAAACTCGGTGCCGTCCGGGTTCTTGAGCTCGCCGCCGAACACCAGGTGCAACAGCTGCTTCGTGACGTCCGTTGTTCCCATGCCGGCCTGCGGCAATCCTGTTGCATTTCGGCCGGCCTCGCCTACCCTGACTTGAACCTCGGATCAGCTTGGGGGGCAGGGACCATGCGCAGCCTTCTCTCGGCGCTCGCGGTGAGCTTGTTCGCCGCCACGACCGCCATGGCCGCCGACTTCACGCCGGCGGTCATCTTCGACATGGGCGGCAAGTTCGACAAGTCCTTCAACGAGGCCGCCTACCATGGCGCCGAGAAGTTCAAGGACGAGACCGGTATCCCCTACCTCGAGTTCGAGGTCACCAACGAATCCCAGCGCGACCAGGCGCTGCGCCGGATGGCCCGACGTGGCGCCAACGTGGTGATCGCGGTCGGCTTCTCGTTCGCCACCCCGCTCGAGGAGATTTCCAAGGAGTTCCCGGACACCAAATTCGTGATCATCGACTCGGTGGTCGACGCGCCCAACGTCCAGTCGGTCGTGTTCAAGGAGCACGAGGGCTCGTTCCTGGTCGGCATGGCCGCGGCGATGGCGTCGAAGACCGGCAAGGTCGGCTTCGTCGGCGGCATGGACATCCCGCTGATCCGCAACTTCGCCCACGGCTACGAGCAGGGCGTGAAGTACGTCAATCCTGACGCCGAGGTGTTCGTCAACATGACCGGCACGACGCCCGCCGCCTGGAACGATCCGGCCAAGGGCGCCGAGCTCGCCCAGAGCCAGTTCGACCGCGGCGCCGACGTCGTCTATGCGGCCGCGGGCGGCACCGGCATCGGCGTGCTCCAGGCGGCTGCCGATTCCGGCAAGCTCTCGATCGGGGTCGACAGCAACCAGAACTACCTGCATCCGGGCAGCGTGCTGACCTCGATGCTCAAGCGGGTCGACGTCGCCGTCTACAACGCCTTCGAGACCGCGAAGGACGGCACCTGGAAGCCGGGCGAGCACAATCTCGGCCTCGCGGAGAGCGGGGTCGGCTACGCGCTCGACGACAACAACCGCAAGCTGATCACGCCCGAGATGGAGGCCAAGCTCGAGGACGCCAAGGCCAAGATCATCTCCGGCGAGCTCAAGGTGAGCCCGTACACGACCCAGTGAGCCCGTCCCGCCCGACGATGACCGAAGCCGCGGGCCCGACCGCCCCGCCGCCTGCGGAGGGGCGAGCGGCGGACCGGCCCCCGGCGGTCGAGCTGATCGGCATCGACAAGCGCTTCGGGCCGGTCCACGCCAACCAGAGCATCGACCTCGCGATTCCGGCCGGCACGATCCACGGCATCGTCGGCGAGAACGGCGCCGGCAAGTCGACGCTGATGAACATCCTCTACGGCTACTACCAGGCCGATCGGGGCGTCATCCGGGTCGACGGCCAGGACCGCCAGATCCAGAGCCCCGAGGATGCGATCGCGGCCGGCATCGGCATGGTCCATCAGCATTTCATGCTGGTCGAGCCGTTCACGGTGCTCGAGAACCTGCTGCTCGGCGCCGAGGGCGGGGCGACGCTCGCCGCCGGCGCCGCGCGCGCCCGGGCGGAGATCGCGGCGCTGGAGCGCGAGTACGGCCTGGATGTCGATCTCGACGCCACGGTCGGCGAGCTGCCGGTCGGCATCCAGCAGCGGGTCGAGATCCTGAAGGCGCTGTTCCGCGGCGCCCGCATCCTGATCCTGGACGAGCCGACCGGCGTCTTGACGCCGCAGGAGGCGGACCACCTGTTCCGCATCCTGCGCAGCCTCCGCGACCAGGGCCGGACGGTCCTCCTGATCACCCACAAGCTCCGCGAAGTCATGGCCGCGACCGACAACGTCTCGGTCATGCGCCAGGGCGCCATGGTCGCCAACCGGCGGACCGCGGAGACCTCGACCGAGGAGCTGGCCGAGCTGATGGTCGGGCGCAAGGTCCTGCTCCGGGTCGAGAAAGGTCCAGCGAAGCCCGGTCCGCCGGTGCTCGAGGTCGAGCGCCTGACCGTGCGCGACGTGGCCGGCGTCACCCGGGTCAAAGGCATCAGCTTCGAGGTCCGGGCCGGCGAGATCGTCGGCATCGCGGGCGTCGCCGGCAACGGCCAGTCGGAGCTGCTCGACGCGCTGGCCGGCATCCGGCCGGTCGCCGGCGGCAGGATCCGGATCAAGGGCCATCCGGTCGACGCCGCCCATCTCGGCCGCGCCGCGGGGCTCGGCCACGTGCCGGAGGACCGGCTGCGCATGGGCCTGGTGCGCGAGTTCTCGGCGTCCGAGAACGCGATCCTCGGCTACCACCTCGACCCCGAGTACAGCCGCCACGGCCTGCTCGACCGGCGCGGCATCGTCGGCACCTGTCTGCGCTGGATGCGCGGCTACGACGTCCGGCCGACCGACGCGCTGCTCAAGGCGATCTCGTTCTCGGGCGGCAACCAGCAGAAGCTCGTGCTCGCCCGCGAGCTCGAGCACGACCCGGACCTGCTGCTGGTCGGCCAGCCGACCCGGGGCGTCGACATCGGCGCGATCGAGTTCATCCACAAGCGCCTGATCGAGATGCGCGACGCCGGCAAGGCGGTGCTCCTGGTCTCGGTCGAGCTCGACGAGATCCGCTCGCTCGCCGACCGCATCCTGGTCATGTTCGACGGCACGATCACGGGCGAGCTCAAGGGCGACGAGGCCGACGAGCGCCGGATCGGCCTGCTCATGGCCGGCATCACCGACCAGCCTCAGGCGGCGTGATGCTCCTTTTTCGCGGCGAGCAGCCGCTGGACCGCCCCGCCCAGGAGAGCCTGCCGCGTCTTGCCGCGCTTCTTCGCGAGAGCGTCGAGCTTTTCGAGATCCGCGGCGGCAAGCGTGACCTCGATCTGGCCGACGCCGGCCAGGCGGTCCGGCACCGCCACCGGGAAGGGGATCGCCTCGGCGTTCTCCGGGTCGGCCATCACCGCCTCCAGCAGCGAAGGCTCGGGGATCGTCTGACCAAGCTCGACCATGCACTCGATATGGCCTTCGAGTGCCTCTTGAGCCATCCAGCGCGTTTCTTCAAGCGTGCTTCCGGCGGTAATGCACCCCGGGAAATCCGGAAAGTCGACGCCGAAGTCGCTGTCGGGATCCTTGCGCAGGAGAGCGATGTAGGTGGTCAACAGCTATCTCCTCCTAAGTTTCACGCCGGACTGCCGCTCAATATTCTTGATCGTGCCGATTGGCACATCCTTCTTGGGATGAGGAACGGTCACGACCTGCTTCGTATCCGGATGCATGAAATGATGGTGACTTCCGGTCGTTCGGAAGTGGACCCATCCGGCGTCACGCAGCTTTCGGATGATCGTCCGGCTGTCCATCGCGCGGATGATGTGGGCGGCCGGGACGGGCGTCAAGCAAGACGCGGCGCGAAGGCGCGCTCCTGATGGCCATGCGTGCGGGCGAGCTGCCGGCCTGGGTCAACCTCGGCCTGCTCCCGCTCCTGAACCTGGCCTCGGCGTTCTTCGTCTCCGGCCTGCTCGTGCTGCTGCTGGGCGAGAACCCGCTCAGAGCCGTCGAGCTCCTGATCTACGGCGCCTTCGGCTACGGCGAGGCGATCGGCTACACGCTCTACTATGCGACCAGCTTCATCTTCACCGGGCTCGCGGTCGCGATCGCGTTCCATTGCGGCCTGTTCAACATCGGCGGCGAGGGCCAGGCCTACCTTGGCGGCCTCGGCGTCGCCCTGGTCGGGCTCCATCTCGGCTGGCTGCCGTTCGCGCTCGTGCTGCCGCTCGCGATCGCCGCGGCCGCGCTGTTCGGTGGTGCCTGGGCGCTGATCCCGGGCTGGCTGCAGGCAAGGCGCGGCAGTCACGTCGTGATCACCACGATCATGTTCAATTTCCTCGCCGCGGCGCTGATGACCTATCTCCTGGTCAACGTGATCATCAGGCCCGGCCAGCAGATTCCGGAGACCGCGGTCTTCCCGGAGAGCGCCTGGATACCTCAGCTGCACGACATCCTGTCCGCATTCGGCATCGAGGTGGCGCGCTCGCCGCTCAACCTCTCGTTCCTGATCGCGCTCGTCTGCTGCTTCCTGGTCTGGCTGTTCGTCTGGCAGACCCGCTTCGGCTACGCGCTGCGCGTGGTCGGCCAGAACGAGGCGGCCGCGGTCTATGGCGGCATCTCGCCCGCCCGCCAGATCATGCTCGCGATGACGCTCTCGGGCGCGCTCGCGGGCCTGGTCGCGCTCAACATGGTCTTGGGCGCGCAGCACCGCCTGACCCTCGACTTCACCGGCGGCTTCGGCTTCGTCGGCATCGCGGTCTCGCTCATGGGCCGCAACCACCCGGTCGGCATTCTGCTGGCGGCGCTCCTGTTCGGCGCCCTCTACCAGGGCGGCTCGGAGCTGTCGTTCGACATGCCGGCCCTCTCGCGCGACCTGGTCGTGGTGATCCAGGGCCTGGTGATCCTGTTCGCGGGCGCGCTCGAGCACATGTTCCGGCCCTATCTCGAGGCGCTGTTCGCGAGGCCCGCACCCGCGGGCGCGGTCGCCTGACAAGGGGGCTGCCGAAGATGAGCGACCTCTTCCTCCAGGCCCTGCTGCTCTCGGACTCGACCATCCGGCTCGCGACGCCGCTCGTGCTGGCGGCGCTCGCCGGCCTGTTCTGCGAGCGCTCGGGCGTGGTCGACATCGCGCTCGAGGGCAAGATGCTGGGCGCCGCCTTCGCCGCCGCCGCGACCGCCGCGGTCACCGATTCCGCCTGGCTGGGTCTCGCCGCCGGCATGCTGTTCGCGGTCGGCCTCGCCATGGTCCACGGCTTTGCCTGCATCACCCATCGCGGCAATCAGGTGGTCTCGGGCATGGCGCTCAACATCATGGTCGCGGGCCTCGGGCCGACGCTGGCCGAAGCCTGGTTCCATCAGGGCGGGCGGACGCCGCTCTTAGGCGACGAGGCGCGCTTCACGCCGATCACCCTGCCGCTCGCCGACGCCCTGCACGGGGTGCCGATCCTGGGCCCGATCTATTACGAGGTGATCAGCGGCCACAACCTCCTGGTCTACGCCGCCGCCCTGATCGTGCCCCTGGTCGCGTGGGTGGTCTACCGCACGCGGTTCGGCCTGCGGCTGCGCGCGGTCGGCGAGAACCCGAGCGCCGTCGACACCGCCGGCATCAGCGTCGCCGGCATGCGCTACAAGGCGCTGGTGGTGACCGGCCTGCTCTGCGGCATCGCCGGCGCCTATCTCTCGATCGGCCACAACGCGTCCTTCATCCGCGACATGACCGCGGGCAAGGGCTACCTGGCGCTGGCGGCGCTGATTTTCGGCAAGTGGCGCCCGCTGCCGGCGATCCTCGCCTGTTTCCTGTTCGCCTTCACCGACGCGGTCCAGATCCGCCTCCAGGGGATCCCACTGCCCCTGATCGGCACGGTCCCGACCCAGGCGATCCAGGCCCTCCCCTACCTCGCGACCGTGCTCCTGCTGGCCGGCTTCGTCGGCCGCGCGATCGCCCCCAAGGCGATCGGCGTACCCTACGTCAAGGAGCGGTAGGAGTTCGCCGGTCCGTGTCGGGCCGCCGCACGGAGTGGGCGCGGGGTGCTTCGCTGGTACCGGCACTCAATCATAAAGCGATTTTCACTTGAGTACGGTCGTTCATTTGGAGAAAGAGCTCAAACGCTCTGGCCCATCCACGACGACCACAGGAGTTGCCTTAGTGCTTGGTTCAGCAGGGCATCGCCAACGACGACGACGCTCGCCGGTGGATTGACGAGTACTCAAAGGGTCGTTGCGTCAGGGGAAAAGACGCAGCCGAGGTCGGATGGGGATACAATCACGGCCTTTTTGTACCGTCCATGCCGATACTCAGGAACGCTGACCGGGCCATGATCGACGAGCGCAAGGTCAGGGACTATCTCCTAAATCCTCTCCACGCGCGCGGCAGACACAAAGCTCGGATGTTCTCGGCCGCGCTCGGCTATCGCCAATTCGATCACGCGCGTTTGATCAAGCAGATCACGGAGGGTATCTTGAGGCACGAGGCGGTGCCCATCGATCGCGGGCCTTACGGCGCGCGGTTTCGGGTCGAGATCCCCATCACGGGTCCCGCGGGATCGGCCATCGTGCGCACCCTCTGGATCATCAGGACGGACGAAGATGTCCCACGGCTCACATCGGCCTACCCGATCACATGAACGCCGCGGGCAGCGCACTCCGCCGCCGCGCTTCGAGCTGCTGCAGGTGGTGTATGTGCGCGAGGCTTATCCCGCTTTGGGCTTGGTCAAGGGCGAATGCGGCACGATCGTGGAAACCCTGGAACGGCCCTATCCTGCCTATCTGGTCGAGTTCATCGACGATGACGGATCCACCAAGGCCGAGTCCGCCTTCACGTCCGACCAGCTCAGTGCTGCACCGCCGCCGCCGTGAGGGGCGGGCTTCGCTATCTTTGGCCGCTTCGGCCCGGGTATTGCGTTCAACCAACAGCGGGGCCAGCGTCGGCCGGCTCGAAGCTGATCTTGAGGCGCGTGCCGGTGGCGCGCGCGAACCGCTCGAGGGCGAGGGTCGATGGGCGGATGCGCCCGGATTCCAGGCGCGCGATCACGGCCTCGGTCCTTATCCATGCGCCTCGGCCAGCTAGCCGCCGAGCATCTCCTGCTCGGTCTCGCCGAGTGCTGTGTCCAGGATCGCGAGCGCCTGGTCGATGTCTGCCTCGCGCGTGATCAGGGGTGGCGTCAAAGTGAGCACGTTGCCGAGCGTGGTCTTGAAGCTGAGGCCGCGCTCCAGGCAGCGGTAGAGCACCGCATCCGCCTCGTCGATGGCCGGCTCTTTGGTCGCCGGATCGCGCACCAGCTCGATGCCGAGCAGCAGGCCGAGGCCGCGCACGTCGCCGATCAGCGGGTGCCGTGCCTGCAGCTCCTGGAGCCTGGCCAGCGCATAGGCGCCGACCCGGGCGGCGTTCTCGACCAGGCGCTCGTCCTCGATGATCTCGAGCGTGGTGAGCGCGGCGCGGGCGAGCACCGGGTTCTTCTCGTGGGTGTAGTGGCCGAGCGCGTGGTCGCCCATCACGTCGAGCTCGGGCCGGGTCAGCAGCGCCGCCACCGGCAGCACGCCGCCGCCGAGCGCCTTGCCGAGCACCAGGATGTCCGGCACGACGCCGAAGTGTTCGGCGACGAACATGCGGCCGGTCTTGCCGAGGCCGGTCGGGATCTCGTCGAAGATCAGCAGCGCGCCATACGCGTCGCAGGCCTGCCGCACCTCCGCCCAGAAGCCGGGCGGCGGCAGATAGGGCACGGCGCGGACCGGCTCGGCGATCACCGCCGCGACGTCCCGCTCCTTGTCCAGGACGTAGCGGATGAAGCTCGCGCAACGCATGCCGCAGATCTCGAGCTGCGGCCGGCCGGCGCGGTCCGGGTAGCCGTAGGGGCAGCGATAGCAGGCAAACGGCGCGACGTGCTCGGTCCCGGCGAGCAGCGGTCCGACCGGGCCGGAGCGGAACAACGCCTCGCCGCCGACGCTCGCGGCGCCGAAGCCGGCGCCGTGGAAGCTGTCCCAGAAGGAGATCGTCTTGTGCCGTCCGGTGACCGCGCGGGCGAGCTTGAGCGCCATCTCGATCGCCTCGGAGCCGCCCGGCACGAGCACCAGCTTGTCGAGCTTGCCCGGCGCCATCGCCGCCAGCTTTTGGGCCAGCGCCACGGCCGGCTGGTTGGTGAAGCGGCGCGGCGCGAAGGTCAGCTCGTCGAGCTGCGCCTTCAGCGCGGCAATCAGTCGCGGATGGCCGTGGCCCAGATGATGCACGTTGTTGCCGTGGAAATCTAAATAACGGCGGCCGGCGAGGTCCTCGAGCCAGAGTCCATCCGCCCGGCGGATCGCCGAGAGGCATGGCGATGACAAGGCCTGATGGAGGAAGTGGTGCGCGTCGGCCTCGACCAGCGCCCGGACCGCCGGGTCGAGGCCCTGATGGAACGCCCGGCGCCGCAGCGAGCGGTTGGAGTCACCCTCGCCGGGCGGCGCTGGCCTTGGTCCGACGCTGGTCATGGCGCAGAGACTCGCTCTTGCTGGGCCTGAGACGAAAGGCTAGCACCGGCGGATGACGGGCGCGAGCGAGGCGGGCCGGCGGCGGGCACGGCCAGCAGGGAAGAGGCCGCGGAGCGGTGCGTGGTGGATAGGAGGTTGATTGACGTCCAAGACTACGAAACCAGTTGGCGATTAGCGTGACGCGGCCGACCGCCCGGATCCGGGGATGCCCGGGGTTCGTCGTGGGAACGAAATGGCCCTTCGCGTGTTAACGGAGCAAATACCCCTCGACCGATCCGAAACCTGGCGATGGAGCCACTGGCAAGGCTGCGAGGCGGGTGCCGCGGCAGCATGAGCGGGTTTGCTCACAGCGGACTTGGTGGAGTGTCTTGTGTCGGGGGTGAGGTTCGGAACGGCTCGTGGCTTGCTGAGGGAGGCACAAGTTGACGGAGGGGGGCGGAAGCTTGGCAGTCGTAGCGCTGTCGGAACGGGAGGAGTTGCCGCCTGGCGAAACGGGGCGGGCATCGGCGACCACCCGGTGGGCGGCTTCGGCGGGCGTCCTATCGGGCGGGCCCGAGCCCGAGCCAATTGCGCAGTGGCTGGCGGTGCGCAGGGTCGAACGCGTGCTCGAACGCTTCGGCATGACCCGCGACCGGCGGCGTGAGCTGATCATTCAGAACTGCATGGCCCGCGCGATCGGGCGCTGGCGCGAGGCGCGCGGCGGCGATCTGAGCGCGCTGGCGCTCGCGGAGGTCGAGGATGCGCTCGGTCGCTGGTTCTCCTTCGTCCTCGGGGCCGAGAACGTGAGCGAGCAGGCGCCGCTGTTGATCGGTCAGGCGGCGTTCGAGATCTGTCAGGCGCCCGCCCACTGGCCGGGTGTGCTCCTGAGCTACGACCATCTGCCGCCAGCGTTCGTCGAGGCGATGCGCGCGGCCAAAGTGGTGCCGACCCCGGCGGAGCTGCCGGGCAGCATGCTCGAGCAGCAGCTGGAGCCCTGGTCGGTCAAAGAGCTGCTGGTGCGCGCGCTGGGCCGCTGGAGCGGCGGTCTCGCCGGACCGGCCGCGCCGGCAACCTGACAGCGAGCCCGACACACATGATTGACGATCCCGGGCTGCGGCGGCGGCTGGTTTTGGCGGTGCTGGTGCTTGGCGGCAGCGCCTGGGCGACCCGTTTCGTGGAGACCGTGCTGGCGGTCGACGGCCTGTCGATCCCGGAGACCGGGATCCTGCTGCTCTTCTGCCTGACCTTCGGCTGGCTCGCCTATGGCTTCTGGACCGCGCTGGCGGGCTTCTTTGTCATGCTCGCCGGCCCGAAGCACCTGGCGTTGGATGCCGCGCAAGGCGAGCTGTCGGACAGCGCGCGCACGGCGCTGGTGGTCCCGGTCTACCACGAGGACCCGGAACGGGTGGCGGCGCGGCTGCGGGCCATCGTCCGCTCGCTCGAGCGCACCGGCGAGCTGGCGCTGTTCGATCTGTTCATCTTGAGCGACAGTCGCGAGCCTGCCCGGATCCGCGCCGAGGAGGCGGTCTGGGCTCGGCTTTGCAGCGAGAGCGGTACCGCGGGCCGGGTGTTCTATCGCAACCGGGTCGATCATCATGGCCGCAAGGCCGGCAACATCGCCGAGTTCTGCCGGCGCTGGGGCCGGTGCTACCCCTATTTCGTGATCCTCGACGCGGACAGCGTGATGAGCGGCAGCACGCTCGTCCAGCTGGTCCGGCTGATGGAGGCGAATCCCGGCGCCGGGCTGATCCAGACCCTGTCGCAGCCGGTCGGCGGCGAGACCCCGTTCGCCCGGGCGCTGCAGTTTGCCGCCAGCCTCTATGGCCCGGTGTACGCCGCCGGCCTCGCCTATTGGTACCCCGGCCGCAGCAACTACTGGGGCCACAACGCGATCATCCGGACCCAGGCGTTCATGGCCGCCGCGGGGCTGCCCACCCTGCCCGGCAAGCCGCCGCTGGGCGGCGAGATCCTGAGCCATGATTTCGTCGAGGCGGCGCTGCTCCAGCGGGCCGGCTGGTCGGTCTGGCTGGTGCCCGGGCTCGGCGGCAGCTACGAGGAGCTGCCCTCGACCCTGCGCGGCTATCTGGCGCGCGACCGGCGCTGGTGCCAGGGCAATCTCCAGCACACGCGGCTGCTCGCCGCCAAGGGCCTCGCCGCGGTCAGCCGCCTGCATCTGGCGCTTGGCGCCATGTCCTACATCGTCTCGCTCCTCTGGCTGCTGCTGCTCGCGCTCACGACCGTCGAGGCGATCCGCAGCCATCTCGGGGCAGGCGCGACGATTCACGAGGCCAGCCTGTTGTTCCAGGCCTGGCCGGCGGCCGATCCCCACCAGCTGATCGGCCTCGTCTGGATCACCGCCGCCATGCTGCTGCTGCCCAAGCTGCTGCCGTTGGGTCTGGTGCTGGCGGTGCGTGCGCGCCGGCGGGCATTCGGCGGTGGGCTGCGTCTGCTGCGCGCGGCCAGCGCCGAGCTCGCGCTTTCGGTGTTGCTCGCGCCGGTCCTGATGATCCAGCACAGCAAGGCGGTGCTCGGCATCCTGTTCGGCCGCGGCGTCGCCTGGACCGCCCAGCAGCGGGGCGGCCAGACCGAGAGCTGGGCCGCGGTCGCCTTGAGCTACGGCGACATCACGCTGCTCGGGTGCCTGTGGGCGGCGGCCGCTTACGTGGTGGCGCCCGAGCTCCTGCTGTGGCTCGGTCCGGTGCTCGCGGGCTGCCTCCTGGCCATACCCCTCGCGGCGCTCTCCGGCCGGTCGGATCTCGGCGCGGCCATGCGTCGGCGCGGCTGGTTTCTGATCCCGGAGGAATGGGCGCCGCCGCCCGAGCTCGCCGAACTGTCGGCGGCCGCTCCCGTCGCCGCTCCCGTCGCCACCCTCGGCGCCGACCTGCACGGGTCCCGTCCGATCGCGCTGGGCCGGGCTGCGGGCGCGCCCTGAGCGCGCGCGCGGCCGCGACCCGGTCGGCGGGCCAGTAGAGTCCAGCCGGCCCCCACAACTGTCCGCCAGCATCAACGCGCTCCGGTTGAAAGGGAGTCCTTGACGATCGCGCTTTGATAGGATTATAGTCCCGTTCCGATGGTTCGAGTAGGAACGGGAACGAGATGGCCAGCGCGATTGATCCGACCAAGCCCGTTGATGGTGTGCCCTCCGTCAAGGTCGATCTCCGGAGCAACCTTCAGACCGCCAAGACCGAGATCGAGTCGCTGCAGACGGGCAAAGCCGATCTCGGCCATCAGCATCTGCTCGGCGACCTGACCGACGCCGGCGCCCTGGCAGCCAAGGATGTCGTCGAAGCCGGGGACATCGCCAGCGGCGTCGTCACCGCCAACGAGCTTGGGGATGCGGCGGTCACCACAGGCAAACTCTCTGACGCGGCGGTCACCACGGCCAAGCTGGCCGACGCAGCCGTCACCACGGCTAGACTGGCCGACGCAGCGGTCACCACGGCCAAGCTGGCCGACACGGCGGTGATCACGGCCAAACTGGCCGACGCAGTGGTCACCGCGGCCAAGCTGGCCGACACGGCGGTGATCACGGCCAGACTGGCCGACGCAGCGGTCGCCACGGCCAAGCTGGCCGACACGGCGGTGATCACGGCCAAACTGGCCGACGGAGCGGTCGCCACGGCCAAGCTGGCCGACGCGGCGGTGATCACGGCCAAACTGGCCGACGCGGCAGTCACCCAGGCGAAATTGGCGCCCGCCGCGGTCGGTGCCGCACAGCTGCAGAATGGCATTCCGATAAACATGCAGGGCGCCCTGCTCAGCGGCCCCGAGCTCGCGGGCTATTCGGAGAGCAGCCCCTCGGCGGTCCTCAGCGCGGGCACGCTCACCCTCAATTTCGCGGCCGCCAGCGTGTTCGAGGTCGTCCTGACGGAGAACGTGACGTCGCTGATCCTGGCCAATGCGCCAGCGGCCGGGAGGGCGGGCGCCGCCACGCTGATCCTCAGGCAGGACGCCACCGGCGGCCGGACGCTCGCCTGGCTGAGCTCGGTGCGCTGGGCCGGCGGCCTGCCGCCCCTTGTCACCCCAGCGCCGAATGCCGTAGACATCTATGCATTGATAACCCGGGATGGGGGGACGACTTGGTACGGTTTTCCCGGCGGACAGGACTTCAGCTGATGCTGGGCGTCCTGCGGGCAGTGCTGCCAAGCGCCGCCTACGCACAAACATGGCCGAGACTGGTCAGCCTTTGGACCTTCGATGACGTCGGCGCCCTGAGCTTCGCCGATATCGGCCCGGCCGACGTGGCGATGACCGTCGCCGGGAGCTGGGCAGCGACCCCTTCGATGGTGCAAGGGGTCGACGGAGCGTCGGCTTACACCAACGGCTCGGCCCATGCGACGATCCCGGCCGACCAGCCCGGTCACGATCTTTCCAAGCTCACGATCAGCTTCTACTACCAGCGGAATTCGGAGGCGGCGAAGCACGTTCTGCTGGCGGCTGGCGATGGCACGCAGGCCGGCGACTTCTCGATCGAGGTGCTGGCGAATGGCAGGCTGCGCGGCTACCACCTCGGCCAGGACAGCGTGCTCCGGTTCTTCGGCAGCACGAACGGCATCGCCGGCACCAATCTGGAGGTCGGCACCGCGCACCGGATCGACGTCACGTTCGGCTCCTTGGGGGCGAGGATCTACCTGGACGGCGCGCAGCTGAGGGACGCCTTCATCCTGGCGAACCGGAACGGCTGGAACAACAGCCGGATCAAGTATCTCGGCATTTTCACCGATGGCGTCGGCGGTCCTGCCAACGGCGCGTTCGACGGCGTGCGGATCTGGGACCAGCAGCTGACCAGCGCCCAGATCGCCACGCTCGAGCCGGCGCAGTCGAGCGCGCTGCCGGGCGGCCTGCCGCTGATCCCGGCGATGGAATTCCTGGCCTCGGATGGCACCCTGCCCGCGAGCAACCTCGTCTACGTCTACGACACGAACCTGGGCAACGGCTCGGGGTCGAGCCCGGCCAACGCCAGGGAGATCCAGGCCGCGCTCAATGCCTCGGTGGCTGGCCAGACGCTGGTGGCGATTGCAGCCTCCCCGGGGGGCAAAAGCTTTTACAATCGGACCAGCGGCCTGGCCTTTTCCAAGTCGGGCACCTCCGGCAACCCGATCACGCTGATGGCCCGGACCGGCGACACGGTGGTGATCGACCGCGGGCAGGAGTTCGCTGCGTACCGCTCGCCGAGCTCCGGCCTCGGCACGAAGTGGGAGCTGTTCGACGCGGGCAAGCACATCTGGCGCTCCGTTGCCAACGGGTTCGGCTCGACGGTGCGGCCGCTCGGCGGCGTCTGGTTCGAGGGCGGCTGGCCGCACTACATCCTGCCCTGCGACAGCCTCGCGCACCTCCAGGCGGCCGACGGCCTCTCCAACATCTGGTCGAATTACGGCGGCCCGGCGGCGCTCGTCCACACCGACGGCCGGATCTACGCGCGCTGGGAGATCCCCTTCGCGGGCAAGATGTCCGTCAACAACAAGTGGCCGATCGACGGCCGCCTGGACTACATGCCGGGCTGGATCAGCAAGGCCGGCGGTACGGCCGGCAGGCTGAACTTCCCGGCGACCCAGGACCCCCGGGACTACGAGATCTGGCTCGCGTACTCGCCCGGCGGCGGCGCCAACGGCGGGCGCGGCCTCAACCTGAGCGGCCGGAGCTGGGTCACGATCGGCGAGGGCATCAACACCTTCGGCTACGGCATCTGCCTCGAGGTCGGCGGCCTCTCGAACGTCACGATCGGGCGCGGGACCGACATCGGCCTGCAGTACGGCATCGTCGCAACCGGTGCGCACGAGAATGGCCCGCTGACCCTGTCCCGGCGCCGCATGTCGCATGGCTCGATCAAGCACCAGCCGCTCGTGAAGTGGAAGTTCGGGGGACCGCTCGAGGCGAATTGGCGCGGCTCCTGGGCGCCCTGGTCCGGCTTCTACATCAATGACCTGATCTGCCGCGACTGCACCTTTCACGGCTGGCACGACTTCTGCGTCAGCCTGGGCAGCGGCTGGGACATGCAGCAATGCACCTTCGTGCAGATCATGGATGACGGCTTCCAGGTGGTGCCCTCGACGTTCATCAACTTCAACCTCCACTACTGCTACTTCCTGGATAGCGTCTTCGGCGGCCCAGAGCAAAGCGGGAACGCGCCGAGCGCCTCCTACATCTCCCATTGCATCTTCGATCAACGCTGCCCGCGCCTCGTCGACTGCACCAATCCGCAGGGCGAGCCGTTCTTCATGCCGCTGATTCAACTCACATGTACCGGCGGTGGCGAGCAGCCCATTAAGTTGTTTAACAATACCTATATCTCTCCGCCCGACACCAGTGGCCCTGACGACGTCTGGCATGCACCACATCAGAGGAGACAATCCCGCCGTCCTTGGCCCGTTCCATGAGGTTTTCAACAACATCTTCGTCCGCACCGACTATCAGCGCTACACGGGCACGGACGCAAACGGTGCATACTGGATCGGCCAGAACGACGAGATCGTCAGCCGGTGTGTCTGCGGCGGCGGGTCCAAGGAGATCTACGACTACACCATCCTGCACCGCGACGTGCCCAACCCGGTAAGCTCGCTCTTCCACGACATGGTCGACACCCCGATCTTTGGCCAAGCCGCGTCCGCGCACGGCGCGGCGAGTTACGCATCCCTGGCAGCCTGGCTTGCGTCGGCGAAGTTCACGGCGTCCAAGGGGATCTATTCGCCGGGCTTCTTCGCCAACAGCTACCAGGTGAACCCGTCGATCCCGAGTTGCCCATCCGGCGGCTTCGTGCCCAACTTCGACACGCGGCGGAACTATCGGCCAGCCGCCTCGCAGGCTGCCAACGGCTACCCCGGGACCGTCAATTCGCCGGCCGGGCAAAGCATGGCGAGCTGGAAAGTCAAGCCGTCACCATGGATCGGCGCGCTCGACCCGAACGGATCGACGACTCCGATTGGGGTGCAAAACCCTTGACCGTTTCGCGGGCCTCGGACGTTTCGCAAGTCTATCGAGACAGAGTTCAGCGATCGGTGGGCGCCCCGACCGCCACCTCGGAACGAGTTTGACACTGCGCATCCGAACCCGGCGGGGAGCGAACGGTATGCGATATTGATCTGCCAGAGCCTGGAGCGGTCGGGACGTGACGCCCCGGGGACCGAGCCTCGAGCAGGCAGCAGGGGGCGCAGAAGATGCCGGCGCGCCGCGGCAACAGCCTTGTTCCCACAGCTGGAGTGGTCATGCGCCGCGCGTTGAGGACCTTCGTCGACTGGCAGATCCGCCTGAGCCGCGGGTTCGACCGGCTCCTGCCGGAGTCCTATCGCGTGGACGGCCACGACGACTTCCGCGATCGCATTCTGCCGGAGTACATCGGTCACGACATGCTGATCTACGACGTCGGCGGCGGCGCGCGGCCTTACGTCACGCCGGTCTCGAAGCGCCGGCAGCGGCTCCGGGTGATCGGCCTCGACATCGACGCCAGGGAGTTGGAGCGTGCGCCGGCCGGGGCCTACGATGCCACGATCTGTGCCGATCTGACGCGCTATCGCGGCCGCAACGATGGCGATCTGGTCATTTGCCAGGCGACCCTGGAGCACGTCCGCGATACCGAGCAGGCGTTCGCCGCGCTCGCGACCCTTGCCAAGCCCGGCGGCCGCGTGGCGATCTTCGTGCCATCGCGCAACGCCGTCTTTGCCCGCCTCAACCTGCTGCTGCCGGAATCGATCAAGCGGTTTCTTCTGTTCAACATCTTCCCTTACGAGCAGGTTGGTCACCAGGGGCACAAGGCCTACTATGACCGCTGCGTCCCGCGCCAGTTTGCCGATCTGGCGCGCGGGCACGGCTTTCAGATCGAACGGCAGGAGCATTATTTCATGAGCTTCTACTTTGGGTTTCTGGTGCCTCTGCATATTTTGTGGCGGCTCTGGGTGCTGTTGTTTCGGGCCGTGCGGGGTGACCAGGCCGCCGAAACCTTCGTCATGGTCCTCAGACTGATGACGGCGCCTCCGGACATTGACCGGTCCCGGGGCGGTGACTGACCGGCTCGCGGGGGGCTGCGGTCGGTCTGCGGCCGTGCGCCGCACGGCGCTGCCGTGAGGGCCGGGGCGTTGGTCGATCGTCCAGCCGGCCGCCAGGATGGCGATGGCCCGGGCAACCGGGCGCAGGTGCGGCTTGCCGTGTTGATCCCGGTGCTGAACGATCAGCGGGGTCTGGAGAAATCGCTGGCTTCGTTAGCGCTGGACGGCGCGCGGTTCGAAGCATTCGTCGTGGACGACGGCAGTGACCCGCCGCTCCGTCTGCCGCCTGATCTGCCTTATCGGCGCACGCCTCCTCAGGCAGGACAGCAATCGTGGCATCGTGGCCGCGCTCAACACGGGCCTCGCGACCATCGCCGGCGGCGGCTACGACTACGTCGCCCGCCTCGATGCCGGCGACCTCAGTCTGCCGGGTCGATTTGCGGCCCAGATGGCGTTCCTGGACGATCATCCCGGGCATGCGGTCATCGGCACGGCGATTCGCTATGTCGATCCAGACGGCCGTTTCCTGTTCGATTTTCATCCTCCGACCGACCACGACGCCATCATGCGCATGCTTCGCTACCGCGCGGCTTTGGCGCATCCGTCGATCATGATCAGGCTCCAGGCCTTGCTCATTTCCGGTTTCTACCGGGACACCTTCCTACACGGCGAGGATTACGAGCTGTACATGCGTCTCGGCAAGACCTGGCAGCTGGCTAATCTCGCCACTGCCTTGGTATGGATGGACGTCCGCCCGGATTCGTTGTCGTCGAACCGGCAGCGGAACTTGATCAGTCGGTTGCAACTACTGACCAGCTACTTCGATCCCAGGTCCGTCCACGCCTATCTGGGGATCGCGGCCAATCTGCTGCTCCTGCTGGCGCCGCGGTCCTCGTTGCTTCGCTTTCGCCGATGGATCGGCAGGCTGCGCGGCGCCAAGCCGGCTGCTGCCGCCGCCCAGCGCTGGCGAAACAGCCGGCCGGGCTCTCACTTCCGGCCGCCGTTCCTTCAGAGTGAGCACGAGCAGCAGAATGATCCAGTACGATGGGGTGCCGCAACAGATAGCCGAACGTGACGGCCATGATGATCGAGACCATCATACCGAAGAACGCGGGGGACCTGGATCTTAGCGCCCGCCAGAGGCACCAGCCCCACAGCAGGAGGTGCAAAATGATGCCGATGAGGCCGGTGCTCATGCCCCAGTCGATCAGCGAGCTGTGAGCTTCGAAGTTTTCGAAGGGGCCGAGCAGGCCGGAGTAGGCACCCGGACCGAACCCGACCAGGGGCGACTGACTGATCGCTTCGATACCGTGTCGCCACGCAGTCAGCCGGATATCCCCCTGGCTCCCCTCGTCGTAGACGCCTTCCCCGACCCGGGACAACTGCTGGATCAGGGCATTGCCATAGAACAGGCCGATGATGACGATGGTTGCGGGAATGATGGCGTGCGAGATGAACAGCCATCTGGAGCGCCCGCGCACCGTCACCCGCCAAATTAGCAAGGCGCTGACCGCGCCAAAGCCGGCCAGCCACGCGGCGCGCAGGCCATCGCTCTGGGTCCCGATGCCCGCGGCGATGCTGGCCGCGATGCCGAGCGCGCAGACAATCTTGCCGAACAAGCTCGAGGTCCGTCGCAACAGCAACCAGCCGAGAAAGGGCATCGCGGCCATCGCGATCGCCAGCTGGTTGGGGTTCAGCGCCCAGCCCCGCAGACGAGGTCCGAACCAGAAGCCGACCGGCCCCAGTTCGGGCGTCACGTGCGCGATTGCCAACAGCAGGCCCGCCGAGCCAGCATTGAACAGAAAGAACATGCGCGCGAGGCGCCAATGGTAGTCTCCAGTTCCTTGGTCCTGCAGGCCGAGCGCGAGCATCGGCGTCAGCACCGTCAGATAGAGGAAGGCCACCGCATCGTGAGCCGCTTCGGTGCTGGTCTTGCGCGCCTGGATGGCGATCATGGCTCCGAGCCCCAGCAAGACCCACGCCAGCAGCCAGTAGCCGGCGAGCCCGAAGAACACGCGACCGGCCGTGAACGGGACGCCCCGCAACAGCAGGAAGACGACGAAGCAGATCCAGCCACCCAGCATCAGCTCGGACAGGCCTATGGGCAGGCCTGAAGTTCGCAACTGGGTCGCCCCGCTCAGGGTGATGCCGAGCGCCGCCCACCCGGCCACGAAGCGCTGCAATCCGTCCTTCCGCCGGGTGGCGGGCGCGCCCCACATGGCGATGCGCTCAGCGATGACTTGGTTCATGAGACGTGCGGCCTGACGTTTCTGGAAAAGCCGGTCCTGCACGGGGCGGCAGACGCGCCCGGGCCCGGAGGAGGGCTGCGCGCCGCGCCGGTCCGGTGGCCGGTCTGCTGGTCACGCGCGTCCGGCCCAACAACCACAGGCACGGCAGACCGTCAAGATCGGGCGCCAAGCCAAGCCGTGTCGGGCGCCAAGCCTTGTCGGGCGCCTAGCCTGAGTCCCGGCTGGTCGGGTGGCGGACCGGCGCAGGCGATGCCGGACAGGGGTTGGCGCGCCAGTGAAGGCGTCAATTCCACCGCAACGCCAGCGAGCCCACGTCGTCAAGGTCAAGCTGGGGGTGGAGGCCCGCGCGGACGGCCGGGTCCGCCGCCCGCGCGGGCCCGGGCTGTCTGGGCCGCTGCGAACCCGGCGGGCGACCGGCGGATGGCGAGCGCAGGGTCAAACCCCCGACGCCGAAGCCGCTGCCCGGCGCGTCCGCCGGACTTGCCCGGCAGCGCTCGGCGTTGCCGGCAACCCGAACCGGCCGGCAGCAGCATTCGCCGGGCAGCAGCAACGGCCATCTCTGCGTGCCATTGACACGCCCGGGCGGATCTGACGCCGAATCGTCGCCAACCGGGGCCTCGGGCCGGGCGTGACCGGCGGCTCAGCCGGCCACGCTCGCCCGGACCTTGGCCCTTTGGGTCTCGTATTTTCGGATCCAGCTCTCGGTGACCAGGAGGGCCCATAGGAACGAGAGATGGTCTTGCCGGCCGGCGACGTGCTGACGGATCCGGCGCTGGATCTCGTCCCGCTCGAACAACCGTGACGAGAGCAGCAGCTCTTCGTGCTCCGGATAGATCCAATCGAACACCGGGGGCACGAAGCTGCCCTTGCGCCGCGTCAACGCGTGGGGCGGCAGGTCGTCGCGGAATGTTTCTTTGATGATGCGCTTGCCGTAACCCATGCCGACCTTGTCCTTGACGGGTATCGACATCGCCAGCCGGATGAAGCGCGGGTCCTGAAACGCCAGACGAAAGTCGATGCCGGCGCACTCCGCGACCACCCGGAGCTTGCGATTCTCGAGATTGGGGATATTGCCCTCGAAGGTCATGATCGCGACGCGATTGAGGGGCTCCAGCTGCGGCAGCAGATCGTAGAGGGAGCCGAAGGCCGCCCCGACCTTGTCCCGGAGCCCTGACGGCACATAGGTCGAGAAGTCCTCGTCGACGAGAAAGCGGAGGTGGCGCTCGAAGAGCGCGCCGCCTTGAAGGAGCGCCTTGGTCTGCGCGACCTTCAGCTTCAGCGCCCCCCAGTGCGTGCGCCGGTCGACGCCCGCCAGGGCCGCCTGGGGAACGCAGGCGAGGAGCGGCGCCAGCAGGCCCCGGTAGCGCTCGACGATGAACTTGTAGGATCCGCACATCAGGGAATCCATACCCTCACCCTCGAAGACCGGGATCGGGCCGGAGGGATCGCCCATCTCCTGTCTCATGGCGAGACCGAGCGTCGCTTCGGCCACCAGCGCGACGTCGGCGAAGGGCTCCCTGATCGCCGCCAGGACCGCAGGCAGGTGGCGCAGCGTCGTCTCCTTGTTGACGGTCGCGGAACGCCAGGTCACGCCGTATCGCGATGCGGTCGAGGCCGCGAGCCCGGCTTCGCGCCGGCCGGCGGTCGTGTCGAACGCCGCGGTCCACGCCTGCGGCCGGTGACCGCACTGCTTGAGCAGATGGATCAGAAGGGCGGAATCGCTCCCGCCGCTGAGGAAGACCACGGTCGCCGGCAGAGCCCGCGCCTCGTCGGCGACGATCGCCGCGAGCGTGTCGCGAACGTCGTCCTGGCTGACCGGGGTGGCGCCGCCGCCGAACAGGCCGGATAGGAAGCTCTCGTTGCTGATCGGCCGCAAGGTCCGGCGATCGTAGACCTGGGCCATCCCCGGCGGCACGCGGTCCGCCCCTCGCAGGAGGCAGACCGACGGCGGCACGAACTTCATCAGCGGAACCAGCCGCACCACGTCGTCGTCGATCGCGAGGCTGCCGGCGAACGCGAGCAGATCGTCGGTGATCGTGAGCTCGGGCCCCGTGGCACCCTCGGTCCGATGACAATACAGGTGCTGGTTGCCGCGAAAGTCGGCCACGACGCGTAGACTGCGGTCCTCCTCGACGACGTAGGAAATCCCGCGGTCACGCAAGTCGTGCTCGAGCGCCGTGGGCGACCGGCCAGCGAGGTCGTTGGCAAGTTGCGAAAGGTGCGGGGGGAGCAGATAGAGCTTCTGCGCGACCGCGACGCGCTGAGTGTTCTCGGCTCTGAGGTCCGCGGGAGTCACTCGAATGCGCATGCTCGTGCAACTCCGCCAGTTCGAACCTGGATCACCGGGAGACCCCTGCCTTCTCCCGGCCTGTCGAGATCAGGCGGCCAGGGTTGGCCGCAGCTTGCGCTGCCAGCCGGCCGGCTCGCGAAAATCGGATCGCGGGCCCTCGGGCAGGCCCGCCTCGAGACGGGTGGGATAGCCGCCGATCGCCAGATCGCGCGGCTCGCGCCAGTAGCCGATGTGGGGCACCGCCAGGGGATCGAAGCCCATGAAATACGCGAGCTTGGCGTCGAACTCCACGGGATCGTCACCCATCGCCAGCAGGCCGACGCGCTTGTCGTCGCCTTTGAGCGGACCCTCGCCCTCCATCCCCCAGATGCCGTCGACGAAGTACACGACCTTGCGCTGCGGTGCCGACGCGAGCTCCCCGGCGGAGTCGGCGAAGGTGAGCGCGCGATTGATGTCGACAATGGTTCGCCAGACCGTGTCGTTGCCATGCCATGCGCCGGCATAGGCGCTGACGTCGCCGGCCCGGCCCCGCTGCGCTTCGATCGAATACGCGGCTCGCTTGAGAACGCGGTGCGCCGAGGCGAGCGCCGGATGCCGGTTGAAGAAGTCGCGCACGCCGCGCACGACCAGCTGATGGACCGAATCCGAGGAGAATTCGTCGCCGCCCCGCCGCGGGCTGCCGGGGACGAAATGCGGCAGGTAATCCTTGGAGACGTTGGCGCCGATGATGTTCTTCATGGCCAGCGTGACCCCGGCTTTGCCGTGCGTCTTCAGTTTGCATAAGTTGATGACCAGATCGGCCTCGAGGATCGTCCTGGAGAAGCGGTATCGGTGGACCCGGCCGCAATGATTCTGCTGAGTTATACCGGCGTCATAGTCCTGGACCGAGTACCGGACAGTCTCGCGGCTGCTGTCGTAGTGGAGGCTGCGGGTCGCGAGGTCGATGACCACCGATCCGGCGGGATCGCCGGCCAGTGGCCGCCGCTCCAGAATGAGAAAGCTGTCATTGATCACGGCGTGTTCGGAGCGGAGGTCCAGCAACGAGACCGGCTCGCCGGCCGCGCGGTAGTGGCGCATCAGCTCGACCAGCCCGTTCTGCGCGCACAGGAGATCGAAATCGGCGCTCTGCAGCGGCGTATCGGCGATCACGATCTCGAGCGGCTGCTGCAGCTTGCGCGCGGCGAGCAGCAGGTAATCGACCAGCAGCCGGATCACCGAGGCATGGACGACGAGCCCGTGGATCGAGCAGGACAGCTCGCCCACCTTGTGCAGGACCAGGTTCGGCTTGATCACGATCCGACGACGCCCCCGCACCAGATGCGCGAGCGGATTCCAATCCGGCGACCCGAAGCGGTCGGCATCGCATCCGGCGCGCCGGAGGAGGAGGCGGAACATGCCGAACAGCCGGTTGCCCGGATCGCAGTCCGCAGCGACGCCGGCGAGCTCGGGGAACGGCTCACCGGGTGCGAACGGCGCCAGCGGATAGGCCGCCTGCGGATCGAGAATGCTGGCAAACACTGGGCGCTCTCCGATCTTACCTTACCCGGCCGTTCGGGCCCGCGCCATAGACCTGGAGCAGCCTGGCAATCGATTTCTGGATGCTGAACTCGCTGTCCGTCATGGCCTCGAGGGCGCTCTCCCGGCGCATCGGGGCTCGGCCGGCGACCTGGAGCAGGGCTTCGGCCCAGCTTGCCGCCGGCGCATCGAGCGGCAATCTGTGGACCAGTTGTGGCAGCACGATCGCCGCCGCCGGCAAATGGGCGGCCATCAGGCAGGGGAGTCCGGCGGCCTGGGCTTCGACGAGGACCAAGCCCAGTCCCTCGTGGTGCGAGGGCAGCACGAGAGCGTCCATGACCGTCGTCATGAGCAAAGGAACATCGGTCCGAGATCCCGTGAAAACGACCCGGTCGGCGATCCCCATCGCACTGGCCTGGCCCTGGATCTCGTTCATCAGCGGGCCATCGCCCAGGCAGAGCAATCGGGCCCGAGGTTCCCGGACGAACGTCTCGGCGGCGATCTCGAGCAGGAATGCGTGATTCTTGCCCCAAAAAAAGCGTCCCACGTGCCCGATCACCAGGGCGTCGGCCGGCAGACCGAGCTGGGCCAGCAGCTTGCGTCGATCGCCGGTCACGGCAAACGGGGTGAAATCCAGGCCGCAGTAGATGATCTGACATTTTTTCTCGGCCATCCAGCTTGGACCGTACAGGTCCTCGGCGGCCTCCCGGCTGACCGCGATCCGATCGGTCGCATGGCGGCGGATCCAGCGTGTCATGAGCGAGCGGTAGAGCCGCCGCGGCCAGCGCCGGCGCGCTTCGATCGCCCGGGTATCGTAGTGACTGTGCGCCACGCGCACCGGCACGCCCGCCTGCGCGGCCAGCCGCATCAGGAAGCCTGAATAGTGGTGTACGTGACTGTGCACCACGGCGTAGGGACCCTCCGTACGCAAGACCTCTTTGAAGCGGCGGGCGACCCGCCATGGCTGCCGCGGCTGCGGGCACGGGATCACCCGTCCTCCGAGCGCCCGGACCTCCTGCTCACGCGCTCCCGGCTCATCGGCGAGGACCAGGAAGTCCATGGGATAGCATCCGCGGTCGGACGCCCGCATCACGTCGAGCAGCCAGGTCTCGATGCCGCCGTACGCGAGGCCGGCAAGCACGTGCAGGATGCGTCGCGGCGGTCGGCGGACCAGGCCCGGCGCCCGCACATTCTCTTCCTCAGGCGAGCCTGCCAGAGCGCGAGGCCGCTGGTCGAGCATCGACATCGATTCCCATGCGAGCGCGCCCACGGCGCGAGGTGGTGTACGCCCCCGGTGTCGGCGGCGGGCACCCGCCCCGCACGGCCGCGACCCAATTGATCATCGCCCGGAGCCGTTTGCCGGCGCCACCAGCGCGAAACAACCAGAGAAGCGGCCACCAGCATGCCACCGATCATCCGACCGATCAACGCCGCGGCTCCCGACCATCGGCACTCGCGAGAGGGCAAGGGGTGGCGCGAGCCGGCCTCGGCGGTTATAGAAGGGGCCCCGCAACCGGTCCGATCCCTTGATGCTTTGGCGGCACAGCGCATCCTATCTGCTCGCTCGCGGTTTGCCGGGACTGCTCAGCCTCGCCGCGATCTCGGTCTACACCCGGCTGCTCGGGGCCGGCGAGTACGGCAGATACGCCTTGGTGATCGCCGGCGTCGGCTTGTGCAACAAGCTGTTCTTCGAATGGCTGAGATTGTCCCTGTTGCGCTTCCGCCCCGGATTCAGGGACCGGCTCGACGTCTTCGAGGCCACGATCGCGGCGGCCCTTCTTGCGATGGTCGGCGCGACCGCGGTGCTGGGCGGCATCGCCCTCCTGGCCGGGAGCGAGCTGTTGCCGCGCTCTCTCCTGGCGGCCGGCATCGCTCTGCTCTGGATCCAGACGCTGTTCGACCTCGAGCTCGAGCGCGCAAGGAGCGAGCTGCTGCCCAAGCGCTACGGTCTCATGGCGTTCGCACGGGCGGCGCTGGCCTTGGCCTTGGGGGTTCTGTTCGCGACCCAGGGGCTCGGCGCCCTCGGGCTGCTCCTCGGACTGATCGCGGCGATGCTGATCGTGCTGGGCAAGCCGCTCGCCGACCGGCTCAGGGGTCTCCGGCTGCGCGCGCGCGAATGGGATCTGATGGTCCAGTTCTGCCGGTACGGCGGCCCGCTCGCGGTCACCTCGGCCCTCAGCTTCCTGATCGACAGCTCGGACCGCTTCATCATCGGCTGGCTGCTCAACGATGCCGCGGTCGGCGAGTACGCGGTCGCCTACGACCTGACCAGCTTCTCGATCGGTCTGCTGCTGACGATCGTCAATCTTGCCGCCTACCCGCTCGTGATCCGCGCGCTCCAGGACCACGGCGCCGAGCACGCCCGCGGCGAGCTTGCCGCCAACCTGACGGCGCTGCTCGCGGTCGGCATCCCGGCGGCGGTCGGCCTGGCGATGCTGGCCAAGCCGATCGCCAAGGTTTTGGTGGGCCCGGCGTTTCAGGACGCCGCCGTCACCCTCATTCCGCTGATCGCGCTTGCCGCCGTGCTCCGGGATCTCAAGGCCTTTCACTTCGACCTCGCCTTCCAGCTGGGTCGCAACACGGTTCCCCAGATGTCCGTCACGGTGGTCGCGATCGCGCTCAATGTCGGTCTGAATCTTTGGTGGATCCCGGTTTTCGGCATCGTCGGCGCGGCCTACGCGACGATCGCGGCCTATGCCGTGGCGCTCGTGCTGAGCGCGATCGCGGGACTGAGCGTCTTCCGCTTGCCCGGGCTCAACGGCGACGGGCTCAAAGTGACGCTGGCAGCCTGCGGAATGGCCCTCGCGGTCTGGCAGTTGAACGGCTTCACCGGTCCCGCGGCGCTGGCCGGCCAGGTGCTGGGCGGTGCCGTGGTTTACGGGCTGCTGGTGGTCCTCCTGGATGTTGCCGGTCTTCGCGTTCGCATGTTTGCCAGCCTGGGCAGGATGGTGCCGAGCCGGTCGGGTAAGTGAGACCGCGCTGGTCCGGGCGTTGACCCGCGGCCCTCGCGATCACGCGCGGCCGCGCCTAGACCTGCGCCTCGACCACCATCGTCTCGTAATAGTTGAGCTCCCGTCCGATTATTTCGCCATGAACCTCGATGCCGCGGAGCTCGGGATCGTCGCTCTGCCCGATCTCTACGAACTCGGTCCGGGTGAAGCCGACCTCTTTCAGAAGATCGCCCAAGGACTCCCGGTCGAAGATGAACCGATGGCCCCAACCGTAGAACAATCGGTTGATGCTAAAGGCCACCCCGTTGCCGCGCGGCACCGGCATCGACTCGTTCAGCCGGGCCTCGGGGAAATCCGCCCACTCAGCATTGCCGATCCTGATGTAATCTGCCGCGGCGTCCGCATGCGGGGGCAGCAGGCCGCAGATCCGCTCGAGCGAGGGCGTGGCGATCCGCACTTTACCGCCCGGCCGCAACGTGCGCCGGATCTCCCGCAGCATCGCGCCGGCAGCGTAGTAGCCGACGTGCTCGATCACGTGCTCGGTGAAGTAGTAGGCCACGCTCCGGTCCGGCAAGGGAAAAGCCCGGCTCACATCGAGGTAGGTGACCGACCAGTCCGTCGGCTCCAGGTCCGTGCTGAGCCATCCCGGCCGGCGATGCGGCCCGGCGCCGAGAATGATCTTCGGGATTTCGTGGCTGGCCACATAGCGCCGCAGCTCAGGTCGCTGGAGGGCTCGTTTCGCCGCCACCAGCGGCCATCGTGCGGCCCTGCGCGCCTGCCGCGCCGCGAGCCACAAGCGGGCGCTCGCCTGAAGACGAGCGCGGACGCGTCGTTCGAGGGCCGTTTGCATGCCAGTTCCGGCGCGCTGCAGGCGATACAGCCGAAGTCTAGCGCAATCGACACGCTTTGCCAACGGGACCAGGCCGATGGTCCAGGGGAATCGCATAAGAAATTTGTTGATTCTTTTTATGTAGAAAGATGCTTCTGATCTTGCCGTCTTGGTTGCAGAGGGGAGGGCATGGAGTGGTTTCGGGCCTGTTTTGCCGAGCTTGAGGACCCGCGGACCGGCAACGCCCAGCGTCACGAGCTCGACGAGATCGTGATGATCGCGTTGCTCGCGACGTTGTGCGGCGCCGAGGGTTGCGTCGACATGGCGCTGTTCGGGCGCAGCAAGGAGCCGCTGCTCCGGCAGTTTCTGAAGTTGCCGGGCGGGATTCCGAGCCACGACACCTTCTCGCGGGTCTTCCGGCGGCTCGATCCGCGGGGCTTCGAGGCCTGTTTTGGCCGCTACCTCGCGGCCCTGTCGGAACGGGTCCAAGGCGTGGTCGCGGTCGATGGCAAGACGGCGCGCCGCTCCTTCGACCGCCAGCAGGGCCGCGCGCCGCTGCATCTGATCAGCGCCTGGGCGTGCGAGACGCGCCTGGTGCTGGGCCAGCTGCGGGTCGACGGCAAATCGAACGAGATCCCGGCCGTGCCCGAGCTGCTCGCCCTGCTGGCGTTGCCGGGCTGCATCGTCACCGCCGATGCGATGCACGCCCAGAAGGCCACGGCGCAGGCGATCCTCGACGGCGGCGGCGACTATGTGCTGGCGCTCAAGGCCAACCGGCCGGCGCTGTTCGAGGACGTGCGCCTGCTCCTCGACGGCCCCGCAGTCCCGGCGGACGAGGTCGCGATCACCACCGACGGCGACCACGGCCGGATCGAGAGCCGCCGCGCCGAGCTCGTCCACGACGTCGCCTGGCTCGCCGAAACCCACGGCTTTCCCGGCCTGAAGGCGATCGGCAAGGTCACCGCGACGCGCGAGCAGAACGGCCGGGCGACCACCGCGACCCGCTACTACCTGCTCTCCCGGCGGCTCACCGCCGCCCGCTTCCTCGAGGTCGTGCGCACCCACTGGCAGATCGAGAACTCCCTGCACTGGGTGCTGGACGTGGTCCTTGACGAGGATCAGGCCCGCGCCCGCAAGGATCACGCGCCCGAAAACCTCGCCCGCCTGCGCCGCTTCGCCCTCAACCTCCTGCGCGCCAACCGCAACCAAGGATCGACCCGCGGCAAGATCAAACGTGCCGGCTGGGACGACGCCTTCCTCCTCAACCTCCTAGCCTCCGCCTAATGCGATCGCCTTGCCGGGGAGCGGCAAGCCCATTGACCCTCGGGTGGCCTTCGCCCTAAGGTGGCCGCGGTTTTTCCTGCGCGGCCGGCCTTGGCGCGGAGCGGAGTTCCTTAAGTGGCGTCGGCGAGCGAGTTCTCCCGTCCGGTCGTGATCGAGCCCTGGCCGGAAGGCGGGGTCGAGGTGGCGTTGTCGGCCGATCCGGCCGAGCGGCGGGCGCTCGCGCGCCGGTTCGATCTGCTCGAGCTCGAGGCCCTGCGGGCGACCGGTCGCCTGGACCGGCACGCGCCCGGCGGCGAGATCACGTTCGAGGGCTGGCTCGAGGCTTCGGTCGTGCAGGCCTGCGTGCTCAGCCTGGAGCCGGTGCCGGCGACGCTGCGGGAACCGATCGAGCGCCGCTGGCGCCGGGTCGAGGGGCCGCTCGCAGCGACCGCGGCCGGGCCCGAGATCTGGCGGCCCGAGGACGACGAGGTCGACCTGGTGACCGGCCGGACCCTCGACCTCGGCGAGGCGATCGCCGAAGAGCTCGCGCTCGCGCTCGATCCCTATCCGCGCGCCGCCGATGCCTTGGCTCTGGTATCGGAGCGCCTGGGCCCCAATATCAGCTTGGGCGCGGCCGCGCCGCCCGAGACCCCCTTGGCTGCGCTCGCGCAGCTCCAGCAGAGGCGCGCAAGCTGACGGCCTGCGCGCAAGCCGAGGTCGAGACCGATGGCAGTACCTAAAGCGAAGGTGTCGAAATCGAAGCGCAACATGCGGCGCTCCCACGACCGTCTGCGCCCGGTGACCCTCGGCGAGTGCTCGAACTGCGGCGAGTTCAAGCGGCCGCATCACATCTGTCCGGCCTGCGGCTACTACAACGGGCGGGAGGTGACGGCGCGGGTCGCGGACGGCGCGACCGCCTGAGCGGTCGGCAGCCATGGCGCTGACCATCGCCCTCGACGCCATGGGCGGCGATCATGCGCCGCAGGTGGTGATCGCGGGCGCCGACATGGCGCGGGAGCGGTTTCCCGGCCTGCGCTTTCTGCTCTATGGCGATCGGCAGGAGCTCGGGCGCTGGCTGGACGGCCGCAGCGCTCTGGCGGCCCGGTCCACGGTCGAGCACACGCCCGACCAGGTCGGCGCCGACGCCAAGCCCTCGCAGGTGCTGCGCCAGGGGCGCAACACCAGCATGCGGCTCGCGATCGACGCGGTCAAGGACGGCCGGGCCAGCGCCGCGGTCTCGGCCGGCAACACCGGTGCCCTGATGGCGCTCGCCAAGTTCGCGCTCAAGACCCTGCCCGGCATCGAGCGGCCGGCGATCGCCACCCTGATGCCGACCCGGCGGGCCGAGGCGGTGGTTCTCGACCTCGGCGCCAACACCGAGTGCGACGCCGCCAACCTGGTCCAGTTCGCGGTCATGGGCGAGGTGTTCGCCCGCGCCGTGCTCGGCTTTGCCAAGCCGACCGTGGGTCTCCTCAACATCGGCACCGAGGACGTCAAGGGCCACGACACGCTCCGCGAGGCGGCGGCCTTGCTGCGCGCGAGCGACCTGCCGATCGAGTTCCGCGGCTTCGTCGAGGGCACCGACCTCACCAGCGGCAAGGTCGACGTCGTGGTCACCGACGGCTTCACCGGCAACGTCGCGCTCAAGGTCGCCGAGGGCACGGTGGCCCTCTACGGGCAATGCCTGCGCGAGGCGTTCAAGAGCTCGCTGATGGCCAAGCTCGGCTACTTTCTGGCGCGGCCGGCCCTGCAGCTCGCCCGCCAGCGGCTCGACCCGCGGCGCTACAACGGCGCCATGTTCCTGGGCCTGAACGGGATCGTCGTGAAGAGCCACGGCGGCACCGACGCGCTCGGCTTTGCCAACGCGATCGGGGTCGCGGTCGACCTCGTGCAGCAGGGCACCAACGAGCGCATCACCGCCGAGCTGCGCCAGCTCGAGCAAGAGGCACTGCGCGCGCGGCCGGCGCGGGCCTCCTGACGCGCGCGGCCGAGGATGATCCGCGCGCGGGTGATCGGCAGCGGCGCCTATCTGCCGGCCAGGGTGGTCAGCAACGAGGAGCTCGCGCGCACGGTCGACACCAGCGACGCCTGGATCGTCGAGCGCACCGGGATCCGCCAGCGCCACATCGCGGCCGAGGGCGAAATGACCTCGGACCTGGCCCGGGCGGCGGCCGCGGCGGCGCTCGCCGACGCCGGCATCGGGGCCGAGCGGGTCGATCTGATCGTGGTCGCGACCTCGACCCCGGATCACACCTTTCCCGCCTGCGCCATGGCGGTGCAGCGCAAGCTCGGCGCCCTGCGCGCGGTCGGCTTCGATCTGCAGGCGGTGTGCAGCGGCTTCATCTTTGCGCTCGCGGTCGCCGACAAGTTCCTGGTGACCGGCCAGGCCAAGACCGCGCTGGTGATCGGCAGCGAGACCTTCTCGCGCCTGCTCGACTGGCAGGACCGCACGACCTGCGTCTTGTTCGGCGACGGCGCGGGCGCGGTCGTCCTGCGCGCCGAGACCGGCACCGGCACGACCTTCGACCGGGGCGTGCTGGCGACCCATCTGGGCGGCGACGGCCGCCATTACGACGACCTCTACGTCGATGGCGGCCCGTCCTCGACCGGCACCACCGGTCATCTGCGCATGCACGGCCGCGAGGTCTTCCGGCACGCCGTCCAGACCCTGACCACGGCGAGCCAAAGGGTGCTCGAGGCGGCTGACCTCACGATCGACGACGTCGACTGGCTGGTGCCCCATCAGGCCAACCGGCGGATTCTGGACGCGGTCGCCAGACGGCTCGGCATCGACGACGAGCGGGTGCTGGTCACGGTCGACCGGCACGCCAACACCTCGGCCGCGTCGATCCCGCTGGCGCTCGCCGAGGCGGCCGCGGCCGGGCGTTTGCAGGGCGAGCAGCTGATCGTGATGAACGCCATGGGGGGCGGATTTACCTGGGGCGCGGCGCTGGTTCGCTGGTAGCCGCGAGGGCCAACTTGGGCGCTGTTTGGCCGGGTCGAGGCTCGATCTTCGCCTGTTGACGGAACCTGCTGAAACCGCTAGGTTTTTTCCTCGCAGGGCTGATCGAGGTTCCGGAGACATGAAGGGCAGGACCCTGACCAGGGCACATCTTGCCGAAGCGGTTTATCAAGAGGTCGGGCTGTCGCGCAGCGAGTCCGCCGAGTTGGTCGACCTGATTCTGACCGAAATCGGCGATTCCCTGATCGCGGACGGCGTCGTCAAGATCTCGTCCTTCGGCACCTTCTCGGTGCGCCGCAAGGGTCGGCGGATCGGCCGCAACCCGAAAACCGGCGAGGAGGTCCCGATCATGCCGCGCAGGGTCCTGGTGTTCCGTCCCTCGCAGCTGCTCAAGGATCGGATCAACGGCGACGGCGAAACCACGCCCGACGCGGAGGATGATTGATGGTCGGCTCGGCGGAAGGCGCTACCAACGGCACGACCCGGCAGCGCGCCGGGGCGAGGCCGCCGAAGTCGGCGGCGGCGTTCCGGACCATCAGCGAAGTCGCGGGCGAGCTGGACGTGGCCCAGCACGTGCTGCGCTTCTGGGAGAGCAAGTTTCCCCAGGTCCGGCCGCTCAAGCGCGGCGGCGGCCGCCGCTACTACCGGCCCGAGGACGTCGATCTCCTGCGCCAGATCCGCTCCCTCCTGTACGAGGAGGGCTATACGATCAAGGGCGCCCAGAAGCTGCTGCGCGGCCAAAAGCGTGCGCCCGGCGACGACGGCGCCCGAGGACGATGGCGGCCCGGAGGACGTGATCGTCCGGCGGCCCGAGCCGGGCGCGGTCCCGGCGGCCGCGGGCGAGCCGGCGGCAGCCGTGGCCCTGGCGCCGGAGGTCCGGAGCCGGCTGCGCCAGTTGCGCGAGGAGCTGGTCGCGCTGCGCGCGGCGTTGAAGGAAGCCGCCGATTAGCTAAATGGTATTGCGAGGTGGCTGGCGCCGCGGCTGCCGCCATTCCTGTCGGCGGGCCTCGAACGCGGCCGCCTGCGGACGGCGTTGTCGCGCCGCCGCGAGCTCGCTATAAAGGGGCTGGAGCCTTGCCCCGCGCGGGCCTCGCCTCGAAACCGGTCGGAGCGTAGCGCAGCCTGGTAGCGCATCAGTCTGGGGGACTGGGGGTCCCGAGTTCGAATCTCGGCGCTCCGACCATCTTTCAAACTTTTAAAGATCGGTGTTGAGCTCTTGGTTGAGGTTTCCGAGCCTCAGCAAGCGATCGCCGCCTGCCTTTGCTACATCACCGCGGGCTCGCGCGAGGAGGCGGTCCGCGTCGGCCGCGTGCTGGTCGAGGAGCGCCTTGCCGCCAGCGCCAATGTCGTCGACGGCCTGACCTCGCTCTATTGGTGGCAGGGGACGCTCGAGCAGGCGAGCGAGGCGCTGCTGATCCTCAAGACCCGGGCCGCGCTGGTGCCGGCGCTGACCGTCCGGGTCAGACAGCTGCATGGTTACGAGTGCCCCGGCATCGTGGCGCTGCCGATCATCGGCGGCAATCCCGACTATCTCCGCTGGATCGAGGCCGAGACCCGGCCGGCCTGAACCGCTCGCCAGGGCCGCGAACGTCTCGCGACCCGACCCGGCGGAAGGGTCGGCTCATGGTCCTGTTGGACGTGCGTGCCCTCGGCGCCCTGTTCAACCTGCTGTGATCGCGACCGGGCAGAAAGGGTTTGCCAGCCTGCACCGCCGGCCGTTAAGGTCGATCCCTCTCCAGCGGGGAGTGACGTCATGATCCGTAGCGTTCTGGCCCTCGCCGCGCTGTTGGCCCTGGCGGCCGGCAGTGGCACCGCGTTCGCCTGCCCCGACACGCAGGTCAAGAACGACACCAAGCAGACGGTGGCATCGACCGACGGCAAGTCGAGCAAGCCGGTCTTCCTGCCGAGCGGCAAGAAGGACGGCTGAGCGGGACGATCGTCCCGGACGGCCAACCGCCGCTCCTCGGAGCGGCGGTGCTGCCGGCGACCGGACGCTGCAGCGGAGGGCGTCGGCTGTGTGGTTGTGCCGGGCGGTTGGCTTCGGCGGGGCTCTTCGCCCCTGAAGCCCTGCCAAGCGCCGGGCTGGCGCTGGCTGCGTCGGTGATCGGCGCTTGGGCCCAACCGGGGTTGCCGATTTCGGACGTAGGGCTGCGCCTGCGATCTAGTGTCGTTTCCAGGAACGTTGTTCATGTGACCGAGCATTGGGCTTCCTCCTGTTGGAGCGTGACCGGTCCGGCGGGTCGGTGCAAGGACGCTGCGCGCCGGCTGGCGCCGGTCGCCTGTGGCGCTCCTGGCGCCGTCCCGGCGGGCCGGTCGTGGGTGATGGCAGGTCGGGACGGAGGAACGGCGCCGTCGATCGAACCAAGGAACGGCGGTTGGCAGAGGCGGCTGGCCGGCGGCTGATGGGCCAGGGCAGTGTGCGGCCGGGCGGTGTTGTAGTGGTCGAGCCAGGGGATGAGCGCGGCGGTGCGCTCGTGCGAGGTCGCATGAGGGCGGGCATAGGCCCATTCGCGCAGGCTGGTCTGGATGAAGCGCTCGGCCTTGCCGTTGGTCCGCGGCGTGTACGCGCGGCTGGCTCCCAGGGCCGCCCGCGGTGGGCGGCCCGGAGCGCCGCGGGTGCGCACGTGGCGCAGCTCCAGCGCGCCGCAGGCGTGGCGCCAGTGATCGCTGCGGTAGGCCGAGCCGTTGTCGGTCATGACCCGCTCGACCCGCGCCTGGCTCCCAGGGCCGACCACCGAGGTCGGCCCGGAGCGGCGCGCGCCGTGGCGCGCGAACCAGGCGACCGCGCGCTCGAGGAACGGCACCGCGCTGGTCTTGCGCTCGTCCGCCAACACCTCGCTGTAGGCCAGGCGCGAGGCATCGTCGATGCAGACGTGGACGGCCTCCCAGCCGGCACCACGCCTGGTGTCGCGACGGTCGCCGGTGATCCGATGGCCGACCGCCTCGATCCGCCCGAGCTTCTTGGTGTCGACGTGGATCAGCTCGCCCGGCCGCTCGCGCTGGTAGCGCACGACCGGCGGCCGCGGCTCAAGCGCTGCCAGCTTGCCGAGCCCGAGACGGCGCAGCACGCTGCCGACCGTCGAGACGGGCATGACAAGCTGGCGCGCGATCGCCGGTCCGCTCAGGCGCTGGCGCCGCTGGTGCTCGATCTCGGCCACGCGCGCGGCCGGTACCTCGTGCCGACAGTGCTTGGGTGCCGAGCTGCGGTCGCTCAGCGCCGCCGTGCCGCCGGCGCGATAGCGCGCGAGCCAGCGATAAGCCTGCCGTTCCGACAGCCCCGCAGCGCCGGCGGCCGACCCGACTGTCCAGCCCTGGTCCGTGACCCGCTGCACCAGCAGGAGTCGACCTTGCGGCGTCAAACGGGCATTCTTGTGCATGTTCATCCGGGCGATCTCCCGATCAACGCTGACAGTGTCGCAACCGACAGCCTGACCGGGCCTGCCCGGATGAACAACCTTCATAGCAACCACATCTAGTGCACGGGTGCGATCAGCTCGACCACCGCGCCAACCCCCGGGACGCCAACCAGCGCCGCGTCGCGCGTGAGGAGGGGCGCGTTGAGCGCCTCGGCCAGGGCCAGATACAGCGCGTCATAGATCGTCGCGTTGTGGCGCAGCTCAAAAGCCCGGGCAAGGATGGGCAGGTGCGGGTAGCGCCGCACCGGCAGCGAGATCAATTCCGCGAGCGCCAGACCGGCCGCCGCTAACGAAACCTCACCGCGTAGAACCTGGCGGCGCAGCACATGGGCGACTTCGGCATCCATGAGCTCCGGTGCCACCCACTGAGCAGGCTCGCGTGCGAGCCTTGCCCGCACGGCCGGTGCTTGCGGCGAGACGTCGACCAAGAAGTCGACGACCACGGCAGCGTCGACCACGATTGCGGTCAACGGCCGCGCAACTCTCGAATCACCTTGGTCGGCTCCTCGGCGGGCTTGAGCGCTTTCCTCTGCTCGGCACGGGCGATGATCTCCGCGAGCGAAGGCCGCTCGGCGATCTTGCCGACCTCGCGCAGGAGAAACCCGGACAGACTCATGCCCTCGCGCGCCGCCTGCTCCTTCAGCCGGCGATGCACGCCGTCGGGCACGTGTCGGATCTGGATCATCTTCGACATGTGCAAAACATGCATCTCGGATGCCGGCGCGTCAAGTGATGCCCCGCCGCCAAGCGTGCGCTTCGCCACGCTCGTAGGCCGACGGCCTCGGGGTAGGACTGAGCGGCGTCTTGTGCCATAGCTGAAGCCGGGTTTGGGGAGGCGGCGACAATGGCGATCGCATCGGTTCGAGCCGACCACTACCGCGTGCCGCTGCCCGTGGCGCTGTCGGATTCGACCCACGGCACGATGAGCGCGTTCGAGCTGGTCACCGTGCGCATCCGGGACGCGGACGGCGCCGAGGGGCTCGGCTACACCTACACGGTGGGCAGGGGCGGCGGCGCCATCGGCAACCTGATCGCGCGCGACCTCGCACCGCTGCTCGAAGGCGGCGACGAGACCCGGATCGAGGCGCTCTGGCAGCAGCTCTGGTGGGCGGTGCACTACGTCGGCCGGGGCGGGCTCGCCGTGCACGCGCTCTCGGCGATCGACACCGCGCTCTGGGATCTGATGGCCAAGCGGCGCGGCCTGCCGCTCTGGCGGCTGCTCGGCGGCCACGACCCGAAGGTGCCCGCCTATGCCGGCGGCATCGACCTGCAGTTCCCGCTCGAGCAGCTCCTGCGCCAGACCGAGGACAACCTCGCCAAGGGCTTCCGGGCGATCAAGATGAAGGTCGGGCGCGAGCGTTTGTCCGAGGACGTCGCACGGGTCGGCGCGATGCGCGAGCTGCTCGGGCCCGACCTCGCGCTGATGGTCGATGCCAACATGCGCTGGCGCGCCGACGTGGCGATCCGGGCGGCGCGCGCGCTGGCCCCGCATCAGGTCACCTGGCTCGAGGAGCCGACCATCCCGGACGACGTCCAGGGTCACGTCCGGATCGCGCGCGAGGGCGGCCTGCCGATCGCGGCCGGCGAGAACCTGCACAGCCTCTACGAGTTCCAGGCGCTGATCGAGGCGGGCGCCGTCGCCTTCCCCGAGCCGGACCTGTCCAACTGCGGCGGCGTCTCGGTCTGGCTCAAGGTCGCGCGGCTGGCCGAGGCCGCCAATCTGCCGGTCACCTCGCACGGCGTGCACGACCTCCACGTCCATCTGCTGGCCGCGGTGCCGAACGCGTCCTATCTCGAGGTGCACGGCTTCGGCCTCGAGCGTTTCATGGCCGAGCCGCTGCGGATTCGAGACGGTCTGGCGATCGCGCCCGAGCGCCCGGGCCACGGGGTCGAGCTCGACTGGCAGGGGCTCGAGGCGCTGCGCGCGGACTGAGCCCCGGGACCGCGGCGGTCGCCGGGCGGGCCCGCTCGGCAGGGCGCCGCCCGGGCACGCGCGTCCGGCAGGCGTTGACCCAGATCAAGGCATGGCTGCCGGTCGCTGCCTAGGGTTTCGCACAAAAGGGGTGCCATGAGGCGGAGCGGTGCAGCCGCAGGAGAAGAAGAGCCCAGGAGCGGTGGAGCCCAAGGGAGCGGTGGAGCCCAAAGGAGCGGTGGAGCGATGACCACGACCGGGATCGAGGCGTTCGAGCGCTCGGTGCAGCTGACCAACATCTGGCTCAAGCATCTGATGGGCCGGCTGCAGACCGATGACCGGCACCTCGCCTATCTGGCGCTGCGCACCACCTTGCACGCGCTCCGCGACCGGCTGACCGTGGACGAGGCGGCGCATCTCGGGGCCCAGCTGCCGATGCTGGTGCGCGGCATCTACTACGAGGACTGGCATCCCGCCGGCAAGCCGCTCCGGGAGCGGACCGGCGAGGCCTTCCTCGCGCACGTCAGGGCCGAGGCGCACGACCCGGACTTCGACCCGGAGCCCGCGGTGCGCGCGGTCTTCGGCCTGCTCGCCGAGCGCATCAGCGGCGGCGAGATCGAGGACGTGAAGAGCATCCTGCCGCGGCCGATCCGGGCGTTCTGGCCGGACTGAGACCAAGGCGAGGGCAACCGGACCCGCGCGCAGAGCGCAAGCGAAGGAGTGGAGCGCGATGGCCTTGAGGAATCTTCTGGTCCAGGTCGACGACACCCGGGGCTGCGCCGGCCGGATCGAGGCCGCGGTCGCGCTCGCGGCCGCGCATGGCGCCCATCTGACCGGCGTCTACATCGTCTCGGAGCCATCGCCCGCGAGCTTCGCTGAGGGCTATCTGCCGGTCGAGCTGCTGACCAACCTGCAGCAGGAGCTGCGCGCCCGGGCCGAGGCCGCGCTCGCCCGGTTCGGCAAGGTCGCGGCGGGCAACGAGGTCGCGTTCGAGGGCCGGATCGACCGGGTGCTGTACACCGAGGTCGCCGACGCGCTCGCGACCCACGCCCGCTACGTCGATCTCGCGATTCTCGGCCAGGTCGATCCGGAGGATCCGGGGACAGGGCCGCGCTATCTGATCGAGGAGGTGATCCTCGGCTGCGGCCGGCCGGCGCTGGTGATCCCCTATATCGGCGCGGCGCCGACGCTCGGCGAGCGGGTCATGGTCGCCTGGGACGCCTCGCGCGAGGCGGCGCGCGCGGTCAACGACGCCCTGCCGCTGCTCGAGCGCGCCAGGAGCGTGAAGGTGGTCACGATCAACCCCTCCAACCAGACGTTCGGCCACGGCGAGGAGCCGGGCGCCGACATCGGCCTGCACCTCGCCCGCCACGAGATCAAGGTCGAGGTCCAGCGGATCGACGCGCACGACATCGACATCGCCAACGCGCTCCTCTCGGAGCTCGCCAACCAGAGCGCCGACCTCCTGGTCATGGGCGCCTACGGCCATTCGCGCCTGCGCGAGCTGATGCTGGGCGGCGTCACCCGGACGATCCTGTCCGACATGACCGTGCCGGTGCTGATGTCGCACTGATCCGGGCGCCGGGCGGCCCTTCAGCGGTCCTCGGCTCTGCGGCCCTGGTCCGAGCGGTCTTGTCGTTGCCGTCGTGGCGCGCGATAGTGGGAACGGGCGCAGGAGGGCGGCATGCGGCGGCACCATGACATGGGCGGCGAGGCGGCGGGGCCGGTCGAGCGGGTCGAGCACGACTACGCGCTCTGGGAGAAGCGGGTCGATGCGATCATGCGCCTGCTCGTGAGCCCGAAATGCAAGGTCATGACCGTCGACGAGCTCCGGCGCGGGGTCGAGGAGCTCGGGCCCGGGGCCTACGACGAGCTCAGCTACTACCAGCGCTGGATCGCCTCGATCGGCAACAACCTGCTCGAGAAGGGCGTGATCACGGTCGACGAGCTCGGCCGCAGGCTCGCCGAGGTCGAGGCCCGCTGGCGCGCCGAGGGGCGGCCGGGGCGGGCGGCGCCCGGAGCCGGCCCGTGAGCGACGGCTTCGCCATTGGCCAGCGGGTGCGGGTGCGGCGCGCCTTTCCGCCGGGCCACGTCCGCACCCCCCACTACGTGCGCGGCCGGGCGGGCGTGATCGACGCCGTCGCGGGCCGCTTCGGCAACCCCGAGGAGCTCGCCTACGGCCGGGACGGGCTGCCCAAGGAGACGCTCTACCGGGTGCGCTTTGGCCAGGCCGAGCTCTGGCCCGACTATCAGGGTCCGGCCGCGGACAGCGCGGTCGTCGACCTGTTCGAGCACTGGCTCGAGCCCGCAAAGGATGCGCCAGCATGACGGCTGAGCCTCACCATCCCCATTCCCATCCCCATTCGCATCCGCACGATCACCGGCAGCCGCCGCACCCCAAGCAGCCGGACCTCGAGGACCAGCCCTTCGACCACTACCAGCTGATGGCCGAGGCGATCGGCGAGCTGTTGATCGAGAAGGGCGTGTTCGGGGCCGCCGATCTGCGCCGCACGCTCGAGGCGGTGGATGCGCGCTCGCCGGCCGATGGCGCGAAGCTGGTCGCGCGCGCCTGGGTCGACAAGGGCTTCAAGGCGCGGCTGCTCGCGGACGTCAATGCCGCCGCCCTGGAATTCGGCATCGAGGCGGGCGCGATCCCGATCCGGGCGCTCGAGAATACGCCCGCCTTGCACAACCTCGTCACCTGCACGCTCTGCTCCTGCTATCCGCGCGGCCTGCTCGGCCTGCCGCCCGACTGGTACAAGGCGCGCGCCTATCGTTCACGCGCGATCCGCGAGCCGCGCGCGGTGCTGGCCGAGTTCGGGACAGAGATTGCGGACGAGGTCGAGATCCGGGTCCACGACAGCACCGCCGATCTGCGCTTCCTGGTCCTGCCGATGCGGCCCGCGGGCAGCGAGGGTCTGGGGGAGGCCGAACTTGCGGCCCTGGTCACCCGCGACTGCATGATCGGCACCGCCGTCCCCGAGGTACCGCGCTCGTGAGCCTGCGGACCGGCGACGACTACCGGGCAAGCCTGCGCGACGGCCGCGCGGTCTGGATCGAGGGCGAGCGGGTCGAGGATGTCCCGAGCCATCCGGCGTTCAAGCCGATCGTCGATGCCCGCGCCAGGATCTATGACCTGGCGCATGAGCCGGCGCTCAAGGATCTTCTGACCTGCCTTGCCCCGGACGGTGGCGAGCGCCGGCTGGTCGCGCACCAGCTGCCGCGGACCCGGGAACACTGGCAGGCCAAGCGGGCCGCGGTCGAGGCGACCCTCGACGACCTCGCGGGCGTGGTCATCCGGGTCGGTGACGAGACGGTGGGCGAGCTCTGGTCGCTCTACGACGGCCAGGACGTGCTGAACGAGGTCGACCCGCGGTTCGCCGACAACATCCGCCGCCACGTCGGGCGGGTCGAGCAGGGCGACGTGTTCCACGTCTCGGCCAACACCGATCCCAAGGGCGATCGCTCCAAGCGGCCGCAGGATCAGGACCCGGACATGCTGCTGCACACGGTCCGCGAGACCGATGCCGGGATCGTGGTCCGCGGCGCCAAGTACGAGACCGCCGCGGCCTATGCCCATCAGGCGTTCGTCAAGCCGACGATCGCGAACTGGGGCGATGCCGAGCTTTCCGATTATGCGGTCGGCTTCGTGGTGCCGATGAACGCCAAGGGCATGAAGCACATCTGCCGGGCGGGCTTCGCCGGCAGGCGCCCGGCCGTGGATTATCCGATCGCCAACCGCTTCGACGAGATCGACACGCTGCTCGTGTTCGACGACGTGCTGATCCCCTGGGAGGACGTGCTGTTCTACCGGCACACCCGGGCGGCGAGCTTCATCCGCTCCTGCCTGCACCGCTACAGCGCCTTCCCGTTCGTGCAGCGGATCCAGCGGCTGGCCGAGCTGATGATCGGCGCGGCGCTGTTCAACCTCCGCCAGACCGGGCTCGAGAAGCAGCCGGCGGTCCGCGAGAAGCTCGCCCAGCTCGCCTGCTACCGCGAGACGATCAACGCCCATCTGACCGCGGCGATCGCGGCCGCGGAGCCCAGCCCCGCGGGCCTTTTGATGCCGAACCAGGCGCTGCTCTATACGGGCCGGGTGCAGGCCTGCTCGCAGCTGCCGGCGATGATGCATCTCGCGCGCGAGCTCTGCGGCGGCCAGATCTGCCTGACCCCGGACTGGGCGAGCTTTCAGAACCCCGAGACCAAGCCCTGGCTCGACAAGTTCTACAGCGTCAACGAGGCCTGGGTGGCCGAGGACCGCTTCAAGCTCCTGGCGTTCGCGCGCGACCTCCTGAACTCGGACTACGCCGGCCACCGGGTGACCTTCGAGCTGTTCGCCCAGTCGCCGCCGTTCGCCCATCTCAACGCGGTCTACACGAATTTCGACTGGCAGCGCCCGCTCGATCTGGTCCAGAAGGCCGCCGGCTTGTCCGACAAAGCGCGAGGGAGAGAGTGACTATCAATCGAACTGAAAATCATCCAGATACCCGTGCTTGAAGAGTTCGTCTTCCATCATGATCCGTTCCTCATCGCTTGTGTCACCATTCTCCAGCATCTCGAGAAATGAGTGAAGCCGAATGCTTTGCATAGGCGAATGTCCTGTCGTAAGCACAAGGTAAAGGGATCGAAAAGTCGACTTCAAAGGTCGCGACGGCCTCCCTCAGGTTATATGTCATGATTTCATCTCCACCCTGCCGTGGGAATATTTTTCACAGCCTCATTGCCGTGCCGTCAACGGTTACCTTCCCCGCGTTCAATGCACCCTGCGTCGAAGGCATTCCGCGGTCGCGCGCGGTCCGGATCCGGGAGTGTCGGGCTTCGCCCCGGCCACGAGACGGATTCCCACGGTCCCATGGACCACCCGAAGACAAGGTAACGCGGATGTGTTAAGAAAGGGTTAACGACAGCCGACCCACGCACCCAAGCGCCGAACGCGGAATGACCCACGAGCGTCTGCGCAAGTTCAACACCCGCGACAGCTATCCCGAGCAGCGGCTCGACAACGACCTGTGCCAGGTGGTCAAGGCGCGCGGCACGATGGTGTTCCTGCGCGGCCAGGTCGGCCAGGACCTGAGCTCCAGCGCTTCGGTCGCGATCGGCGATGCCGCGGGCCAGGCCGAGCAGGCCATGGCCAACGTCGAGACGCTGCTCGCCGAGGCCGGCGCCCGCCTCGAGGACGTCTGCAAGGTCACGATCTACCTGACCGATCCGCGCTATCGCGAGCCGGTCTATCGGACCGTCGGCAAGTGGCTGAAGGGCGTGTTCCCGGTCTCGACCGGGCTCGTGGTGACGGCGCTCGCCCGGCCCGAATGGCTGGTCGAGATCGACGTGATCGCGGTGATCCCGCCGGAGCGCGAAGCGGAGCCCGGGCCATGACCTTCTCGATCGCCGCCCTCGATCCGCAGACCGGGGCGCTCGGGGTCGCGATCACCTCGTCCTCGATCTGCGTCGCCAGCCGCTGCGCCTTCGTGCGCGCGGGCGTCGGCGCGGCGCTGAGCCAGAACGTCACCGACCCGCGCCTCGGGCCGCGGACGCTCGACCTGATCGCAGGCGGACTGTCGGCGACCGCCGCGCTCGCCCGCGTTCAGGTGGAGGCCCGGCACATCGCCTGGCGCCAGCTCGCGGCGGTTGATCGCCAGGGCGGCAGGGCGCATTTCAGCGGCGCCAAAGCGCTCGGCAGCCATGCCGCGGCCGAGGGCGAGGGCTGCGTCGCGATCGGCAATCTGCTTGTGAACCCGGGCGTGCCGGCCGCGATGATCGCGGCGTTCGAGGAAATGTCCGGTCAGCTTGCCGAGCGTCTGGTCAGCGCCCTCGAGGCGGGTCTCGCCGCCGGCGGCGAGACCGGTCCGGTCCGCTCCGCGGGCCTCCTGGTTGCCGACCGCCAGCCCTGGCCGGTGGTCGATCTCCGGGTCGACTGGGCGGCGCGGCCGATCGCGGCGCTGCGCGCGCTCTGGACCGAATACGCGCCGCAGCTGGACGCCTACGTCACCCGCGCCCTGGACCCCGAGGCCGCGCCATCGTTCGGCGGGCCGGGCCATCGCTGACGCGCATTCGCTCGGCCGGGCGCTCGCCGACCATCGGGCCGGAGCCGGGGGAACCCAGCTTGTGATCGGACTGTTGTCCCGGGGCGCGGACCGCAGCCCGCGGCGGGCCAAAGGGGGGCGTCGGGACGTGAACGATGAGGCGGTGACCGGTCGGACGCCCGGCCAGGGTTCGGCCGGCGCGGCCGGGACCCACGGCCGTTCCGAGCGCGCGCCGCTCAGGGTTCTGGTGGTGGTCGGCCACCCGCGGCGGGCGAGCCTTGCGGGCGCGCTCGCCACTGCCTATGCGGCCGGGGCAAGGCGGGCGGGAGCGGTGGTCGAGCTTCTGGAGCTGGCCCGGCTGGAGTTCGATCCGAACGTCCGCACCCGGGTGTTCGCGGACCAGAGCGTCGAGGCCGACCTCGAGCGGGCGGCGGCGCTGATCGCCTGGGCGGACCACCTGGTGTTCGTCTACCCGACCTGGTGGGGCACCATGCCGGCGCTCTTGAAGGGCTTCCTCGACCGGGTCCTGGCGCCGGGCTTCGCGTTCGCGGAGGCCGCCAGGTCGGGCTACCTGCCCCTGCTCACCGGCAGGACGGCCGAGCTCCTGACCACCACCGACACCCCCGGCTGGGTCTGGCGCTGGCTGTACGGCGCCCCCGGCGACAAGGCGATGGCGCGGGCGATCCTCGGCTTTTGCGGCATCCGGGTCGTGCGCATCGGCCGCTTCGGCCCGGTCCGGGGCTCGCTGCCCGAGCAGCGGCGCGCCTGGCTCGGGGTTGCCGAGGCCGAGGGCGCCCGGTTGCACGCCGGCCCGTTCTCGAGCGCTCAGCGCCTCCGCCGCAAGCTCGCTGCCTGGCTCAGGGCGATCCGGCTGCAGTTCTATCCGATGACCTGGCTCGCCTATACGATCGGCGCGCTCGCGGCGGCGGCGATCACCGGCGGCTTCGATGCCGGGGCCTTCTGGTGGGGGCTGCTCTGCCTGTTCTTCATCGAGGTCGGCGCGGTGCTGGCCAATGAGCAGTTCGACTTCGAGACCGACCGCCTCAACCAGAACTTCGGACCGTTCACCGGCGGCTCGCGGGTGCTGACGACCGGCGCGCTCAGCTTTCGCGAGGTCCGCCATGGCCTCGCCGCGGCGCTGGCGCTGGCGCTGCTCTGCGCGCTCGGGCTGATCGCCGGCACCGGGGCGTCGGGCGCCACCGCCGCGCCGCTGCTCGCCGCGATGACGGTCCTGGCGCTCGGCTACACGGTGCCGCCGGCCAGGCTCTGCTACCGGGGCCTGGGCGAGCTCGATGTCGGTCTCACCCACAGCGCGGGTGCGATCCTCGCCGGCTTCGTGTTTCAGGGCGGCACGTGGTCCATGGGCCTGCCCTGGCTCCTGAGCCTGCCGCTGTTCCTGGCCGTGCTGCCCGGCATCACGCTCTCGGGCGTGCCCGACCACGACGCCGATCGCGCGGTCGGCAAACGCACCCTCGCGGTCCGGGCGGGCATCCGGGGTGCCTATGGGATTGCCGCGCTCTGCACCGTGCTGGCGGCCGGCGCCGCGCTCGGCCTCGAGCGCCTGCCGGCGCTCGCCCCCCTGCTCGGCGGCATCGGCTACGGCGTCCTGCCGCACGCCCTGCTGCTGCTGCTCCTGCTCGCCCGCCAGGCGCGCCGTGAGCCGCGGGCAGAGCGCATCGACGGCCTGATGGTGGTGGCTCTGACCTACATCCTCTGGTTCGTCGCGATGCCGCTCTCGCACCTGCTGGCATGACGACGCGGCGCGTGACGCCGCCTGCCGACGCCGTTCCCGTGCGGGACGCGCGCGCCCCGGCGACGATATCAGGCGCCGCTGCCGGCGTAGAGGGCGTCGATGTCGAGATCCAGCCCTGGCGGTTCGAGGCGCACCACGCCGGCTCTGACGATCGAGGTCCGGAACTCCTGCTCGCCGACGGTGCGCCGGTGGTGAACGACCAGGCGGCGCTGGGTGTCGACCAGCAGATAGTGCGCGAGGCTCGGCAATGCGGCGTAGCCGGCGAGCTTGATGGTGAAGTCCCGGTCGCGCGTGCTGACCGAAAGGACCTCGACCACGATCAGCGGCTCCGGCACGAGCATGCCGGGGGGCACCTTGGCGCAGGTCACGACCACGTCGGGCTCGAAGGCCGTGTCGGCGTCGATCCGCACCTTCGGGCCCTAGACGAACACCTCGCAGTCCTGGCCCGCCTCGGCCAGCGCCCTGGTCAACGCGTGGTCGAGGCGGCGCTTGATGCGGGCGTGCGCGACCGTCTCCGCCGCCATGGCGTGAGCGGGTGTCGGCCCGCGCACCGGCACGGGCTCGCCCTCGATCAGCTCCCAGCGCTCGCCCTCCGGGCGCCGGCTCGCCCATTCCAGGAAAGACGCCACCGTCATCCGCTCGAGGGTAACCTGGCCGGTCATGTACGGTTCCCGGCTCGCTTCGTCCTGCTGACATCAAGGACCGTTGTCGGCAAAAGGTCAACGGATGGCGGCGGCGCTGAGGTCGTGCCGGTCGGGGATCATCTCGGCCGACCGCGGCGCTCCGCTCCCAGGCGGCGAGCGGGGCATTCACGAGCTCGCGGGGCAGGCCTCGCCCGGTCCGCTTCCTCACGCGTTGCGACCCGCGCGATGCCGCGCCGCGTCCTGGTCTCAGGCCGCGGTCTGGACCTCGGTGGAGCTCTGCCGCGCCGCCGCCGCAGGCCTGGTTGGCTTGCCGTACAGCCGCTGGAACCCGGCGCGGACGGCGCGCACGACCTCGGGGTCGCGGTCGCGCCAGTAGCCCGGACTCTTCATCAACGCGATCAGACGCTGGATCTCCTGCTTCTCGACCTCGACTGTTGCGCTCATGGCCTTCTTCCCCAGGGCTTTTTGGCGGTTTGGTCCGAGCGCGCTATGCGCGCCTAGGGACAATAATATTCGTCTTGCAGTTGAAAAAGCAAGCCCGTGGCCATGCCCCCTCGGTCACGCTATTGTGGGCGGGGGTCGATCAACTTGTGAAATGGTTGATGTCGACTGTTAATCTAATTTCTCAGCTCAGCCGAACTCTCGAAGGGGTGAGCGTGGCCGGCCGGCCACACCGCCGTCTCAGGTTGGCGCGCCGGGCGCGGGCTCGCGCCCGGGTTGACCGAAGGGAGGTCGGCAGCCTCGAACCGCCGTTCGACGTGCCTCCGGCGCGGGGCTGGCAAGCCCTTGGCGAGCCACGGGCGGCGTGCTTATTCTGACCGGGCGGTTGACTGCCGGCGCAGCCGGACCGGCAAGCCAAAGCCAAAGCCAAAGCATCAGGGACCATGGGGAGGCCGATGTACGATCTGCTGATCCGGGGCGGGCGGGTGATCGATCCGGCCCAGGGGCGGGACGCCCGGCTGGATGTGGCGTTCGAGGGCGGCAAGGTCGCCGCGGTCGAGCCGGCGATCGATGCCGGAGCGGCCCGCGAGGTCATTGCCGCCGACGGCCGGCTCGTGGTGCCGGGCCTGATCGACCTGCACACCCACGTCTACTGGGGCGGCACCAGCCTCAGCGTCAAGCCGGAGCCGGTCGCGCTGCGCTCGGGCGCCACCACCCTGGTCGATGCCGGCAGCGCCGGGCCCGGCAACTTCCACGGCTTTCGCGCCCACGTCATCGAGCGCTCGCCGGTGCGCATCCTGCCCTATCTCAACATCTCCTTCGCCGGCATCTTCGCCTTCTCGAAGTCGGTGATGGTCGGCGAATGCAGCGACGTCCGCCTGCTGGATGCGCGCGAGTGCCTCGAGGTCGCAAAGCAGAACCGGGATCTGATCGTCGGCATCAAGGTCCGGATCGGGCGCAACACCAGCGAGGGCTACGGCGTGTTCCCGCTCGAGCTGGCGATCGAGGTCGCGCAGGAGCTGGACCTGCCGGTCATGGCCCACATCGACTTCCCGCCGCCCTCGCGCAAGGACATGCTCGAGCGCCTGCGCAAGGGCGACGTGCTGACCCACTGCTACCGGCCGTTCCCGAACGCGCCCGTGGTCCGGGGCGAGATCCGGCCCGAGATGTGGGCGGCGCGCGAGCGCGGCGTGATCTTCGACATCGGCCACGGCATGGGCGGCTTCGGCTTCGCCTCGACCCGGCCGATGCTGGAGGCGGGCTTCCTCCCGGACGTGATCAGCAGCGACGTCCACATCCTCTCGGAGCATGGCCCGGCCTTCGACCTGCTGCACTGCATGTCCAAGCTGATGTGCCTGGGTGTGCCGCTGATCGAGGTGATCCGGGCCGCGACCGCGCGGCCGGCCGAGGCGCTCCGACGCCCGGACCTCGGCACGCTCGCCCCGGGCGCGGCCGGCGATGCGGTGGTCTTGAACCAGGCCTCGGGCGCCTTCGACTACGTCGACGTCATGGGCGAGCGGATCACCGGCGACCGCCGGCTCGAGGTCGAGACGATCGTGCTCGGCGGCAAGCTCTGGTCCGGGGACGACGCGCTCGGATGAGCCGGAGCTATCGGGCCCTCTACACCTACGCCTGGGACCTCGCCGACGAGGGCCTGGAGACGGCGCTCGGCCGCATCCGGCCGACCGGCATCACCACCATCACGCTCGCGGCCAGCTACCACGCCGGCAAGTTCGTCCGCCCGCACGGGGTCGGCGGCAAGGTCTACTTCCCCAAGGACGGCACGGTCTATTTCCGGGCCCGGCCCGAGCGCTACGGCCAGATCAAGCCCTTGATCAACCCGCTGGTCGCCGAGTTCGACGCGCTTGCCCTGCTGGAGAAGCAGGCGCCGGATCTCGACCGGGTCGCCTGGGTGGTCTGCTGCCACAACACGCCCTTGGGCGAGTTGCACCCCGACCTCACCGCGCGCAACGCCTTCGGCGATGCCTACCCCTACAGCCTCTGCCCGGCCCACCCGGCGGTCCGCGACTACGTGGTCAACCTCTGCGCCGATCTCGCGGATCGCTACGACCTCGCGGGCATCGCGCTCGAGACCCCGGGCTGGCTGCCCTACGACCACGGCTTCCACCACGAGTTCGCGCTGCTGCCGCTCGATCGCTTCGCGAAGACGCTCTTGGCGCTCTGCTTCGCCGAGACCACCCGGCGTGCCGCCCACGCCGCCGGGATCGATGCCGAGCGCCTGCAGGCGAAGACGCGAGCCCTGCTCGAGCGCTACTTCGAGGCCGATCTCGCGGTGCCGGACGCGCTCGCGACCGAGTGGTGGCTCGCCGAGGTGGTGAGCGATCCCGAGTTCGCGGCCTTCCTGCACTGGCGCTGCCGGGTGGTTTCCGACCTCGTCGCCGCGGTCAAGGCCGCCCTGCCGGCGACCACGCGCCTCGCGGTGATCCCGACCGTGCAGCGCCCGCCCGCCGCCTGCTGGCTCGAGGGCAGCGATTTTTCCCTGTTGGCCGGCGCCGCCGATGCGCTCGAAGTTCCGGCCTACCAGGCGAGCGCCGAGGAGGCGTTTCTCAGCGCCTGGCACGTCCGCGCGCACGCCGGCGAGGCCGCGACCCTGAACTTCATCCTGCGCCCCAGCTTCCCGGATCTCGCGAACGGCGCCGAGACGGTCGCGGCCGCGCTCCGCCTGAAAGAGGTCGGCATGGCCGGCCTCGCCTTCTACAACTACGGCCACCTCCGGCTTGCCAGTCTGGACCGCATCAAGGCAGCCCTCGCCGTGCTGGAGTAGTCGCTGGCGGAAGCCGATGGCGTTCTCGTTCCAGGCATGCTATCATTTTTCAAGCATGGCTCTTGGAGAGCGAGAATGGCTCAGCTTCTGGTCCGCGACCTGGACCCCGCGGTGGTGGCACGCCTGAAAGAGAAGGCGCGCCAGAACCACCGTTCGTTGCAGGGTGAAGTCAAAGCGATTCTGGTGGCGGCGGCTGAACGCGCCACGCGCGACGAGGCGTTGGCGATGATCGACAAATGGCAGCGCAAGTGGGGTGACCGCGTCTTCTCCGACAGCACCCAGATGATCCGCGAGGATCGGGACCAGCACTGATGCGGCTCGTGGTCGATGCCAGCGTGGCGGCCAAATGGGTGCTGAAAGAGCTTGATTCGGAGCCCGCCCGGCGCGTCGCCCGCGAGGCTGAAATGCTGGCGCCGGACCTGCTCTGGGCAGAGCTCGGCAACGTGCTGTGGCGCCGACAGCGCCTGGGCGAGCTCAGCCCTCTGGATGCCCGCGGCATGCTGCTCACGCTGCGGGCCGTTCCGGTCCAGACCCATTCCATGTTCCCCCTCTTGCCGCTGGCCCTGGAGATTGCCCTCGCCATCGGACACAGCATCTACGATTGCATCTATCTGGCGCTTGCCGATCGGGAGGATTGTCGCGTGGTGACCGCGGATCGCCGATTGCAGAATGCCGTGGCCTCCGGCCCCATGGCCGCGTCGGTCATCGGATTGAGCGAGGTCGCGTGACGGTCCAGGGCTACTGAGGTGCGATTCGCGGGCAAAGTCGTGCTGATCACCGGCGCCGGCCGCGGCATCGGCCGGGCGACGGCCGAGCGTCTGGCGGGCGAAGGGGCGGCGCTCGCGATTCTCGATCGGGACGGGGCGGCGGCGGATGCGGTCGCGGCGGCGCTGCGCGAAGCCGGCGCCGATGCCCTGGCGCTCGCGGCCGACATCACCGAGCAGCCGGCGCTCGAGGCGGCGCTCGCGCAGGCGCTCGGGCACTTCGGCCGGATCGACGTGCTGGTCAACAACGCCGCCCGGGCGCTCAAGGGCAACCTCGAGCAGACCACGCCCGAGGACTGGGCCTCCGAGCTCGCCGGCACGCTGACCGGCGCGTTCCTGGTGACCCGGCTCGTGCTGCCCGGCATGGTCGCCCGAGGCGCCGGCGCGATCGTCAACGTCGGCTCGGTCAACGGCCTGCTGGCGCTCGGCAACCCGGGCTACAGCGCCGCCAAGGCCGGGCTCCTGAGCTTCACGCGCGCGCTCGCGACCGAATATGGGCCAAGCGGCATCCGCGCCAACATGGTGAGCCCGGGCACGATCCGGACCGGGAGCCCGAGCTGGCAGAAGCGGCTCGCCCTCGATCCGGACGTGTTCGAGAAGCTCGCGCGCTGGTACCCGGTCGGGCGGGTCGGCAGGCCCGACGACATCGCCGCCGCGATCGCCTACCTCGCCGCCGACGAGGCGGCCTTCGTCAACGGCGCCAACCTGGTGGTCGACGGCGGCCTGACCGCCGGCAACGCCCCGATGATCGCCGAGCTCACGATCGAGACGCGCAAGGCTTAGATCAGCGGCTCGACGGCTTCGAGCTCGGCGCCGGAGCGCGCCCGCGCCTGGGCCAGATCGTACTGCGCCTGGAGGTTCAGCCAGATCTCCGGGCCGTTCCCGCACAGCCGTCCGAGCCGGAGCGCCATCTCGGCGCTCACTCGCTGCTGCCCGGCCAGCAGCCGATGCAGCGTGTGCCGCGATACGGTCGAGCCGCGCTGCCGCATCGACCAACACTCAGGCCGTGGTCGACCAGGATCTCCTGCCAGCACCGCGCCCGGATGAACCGGCGGCATGCCCGGCACCGGCGATGCCTCAATGGTACTGTTCGAGGTCGAGCTCGAGGACATCGCCGCTCTCCCAACGGAAGGTCAATCGCCAGGCTCCGGTCACCGAGATCGACCACCGCCCGTGCTGGTCTCCCTTTAGCGGATGCAACCGGTAGCCGGGAAGCCCGATCTGGCGCAGCTCGGTAGCGGCGTTCAGCACGGCCAAGCGGCTCGCGACCCGCCGGATCATGGCTTGCGGCAGCCCGGCCCGGTCGCCGGTGGCAAAATACGCAGCCAGACCCTTGTGCCGGAAGCTCCTGATCATGACGGTGTCCTCAGAGACGCGGTGATCCGAGGGCACGCAAATAGTACTAAGTTCGGGCTGATGGCAAAGTCAGAATTTCCGGATTTCGCGACCCTCAGTCACGGCTCGGAGTCGAGGCGCGGTGGCTCGAAGCCAAGATCGCGCCGCGTGGCGTCAAGTGTCTGCCGCGAGCCCTGGCCCCTCGAGCCAAGCTTGATTTAAGGTTGCGCACCGGCACGTTCGGGCGAACAATTGGCCTCCGCCGAAGGAGGGGCAGATGGCGCTGCCGATCCAGATCATCCTGACCCGGCAGCTCGCCGGCTATCTGAGCGTGCCGCTGTTCCTGGTCGATCCGAAGGGCGATCTGTTGTTCTACAACGAGCCCGCCGAGGCGATCCTCGGCCGGCGGTTCGATGAGACCGGTGCCATGCCGGCGGCGGTCTGGTCGGCGATGTTGCCCGCGGTCGACGATCAGGGCCAGCCGATCCCGGCTGCCGACCGGCCGCTGATGATCACGGTCGCCCAGCACCGGCCGGTCACCAGGCGGTTCTTCCTCCAGGGCATGAACGGCGTCCGGCGCCAGATCGAGGTCGCGTCGATCCCGATCGTCGGTCTGCAAGGGGAGTTCCTGGGCGCGGCGGCGCTGTTCTGGGAGATCGAGCGACCATGCGCGTGACCCTGTTCGGCACCCGCGGCTCGGTCGCCGCACCAGGACCCGAGACCGCCCGTTACGGCGGCAACACCTCGACCGTGGAGGTCCAGGGCGACGACGGCACGCTGCTGGTGCTCGACGCCGGCACCGGCATCCGCCGGCTCGGGGCGCAGATCCCCAAGGCGACCAGGCGGGTCGACATCCTGCTGACCCATCTGCACATGGACCACATCCAGGGGCTGGGCTTCTTCGGCCCGCTCTACAACCCGGGCATCGACGTCCACATCTGGGGGCCGGCGAGCGGCACGCTCTCGCTCGAGGCCCGCCTGTCGCGCTACCTGTCGCCGCCCCTGTTCCCGGTTCATCTGCGGGATCTGCCCGGCATCGTCTGTCACGAGATCCCACAGCCGCCGTTCGCGATCGGCCCGTTCCGCATCCTGACCGCGCTCGTCTGCCATCCGAACCCGACCGTCGGCTACCGCATCGAGGAGCAGGGCGCGATCGTGGCCTACCTGCCCGACCACGAGCCCGCGCTCGGCCTGCAGGGCGGGCGATGGCTCGAGCCGGCATGGACCTCGGGCTACGACATCGCGGCCGGCGCCGATCTCTTGATCCACGACGCGCAATACACCGACGAGGAGTACGCGCGCTGCGTCGGCTGGGGCCACAGCACCTACCGCCACGCCTTCGAGTTCGCAGCACGGGTCGGCGCCAAGGAGGTCGTCCTGTTCCACCATGACCCCGCGCACGACGACGAGATGCTCGAGCGCCTGCTCGCGGACGCGCTGCGCCGCTTCAAGCCGGCGTTGCGCGTGTCCGGCGGCCGCGAGGGCGCGGTGTTCGAGGTGGCATCGAAGCCCGGCACGACAGCTCCTGCGTTGCGGTGACGGAGGGCGGTTGAGGCCAAGATCATCCGAGCATGCGGACGCTCCCGGCGCCGCCGGGCACACGCCTCGCACCGCCGACCTTCGAGCTCGCTTTGGCGACCAATTGCCCTTGTCTGCAGGGCTAAGTCATTGATGGGCAAGCCTGCTCGGGTTCGTTTGGTTTTCGGCACAGGCGCGTGCCGCCTGCCGCACCGGTCCTGCCCCACGCGGTCGAGCGGCTCGCGCGGATATCGAGGGTCGCGGGGGCGCTGCGCGGCTCGCTTAAGGCACGACCACCAGACCCTCGAAGGACGAGGCGGGCGTGGCCTGGCCGGCGGGCGAGGTTTCGCGGCTCGCTGGTCATGAGGTCCTGCCTTCGTGGGCGTCATCGGCGCCGCTGGGAAGCGAACGCGCAATCCTACCCGAGATTAGGAACATATGCAAGGGCACGCTCAGCCCGGCACGCCCCTGAGCAGGTCCGGTGCCGGATCGACCCGCGATGCGGCCGCGTTCTGCGGATGCGACCAGCGCGCAGAAAAATCCTTGCATATAGGAATTATTACCGGATATAGTCGATGCAGGAGGCGCCCGCCAGCCCGAAGCAGCGCGCCTGGCTTCCAGCGCCAGACCACCAAGGTCAGCCCGAAGCAGCGCGCCTGGCTTTCCTTCGCGCTCCGCGCGGATCACCGATATCGGCGCTGGGAGCCAGCGAAGCCACCAAGGTCAGCCCGAAGCAGCGCGACATCGGCAAGGGGCTCCTGAATTAAGGGCGAATTTCCGGCGCGAGCGGACGAATTTCCGAAATTTCCGGCAATTCCCCGGCTCCGGCGTGATTTCGGCGGGGCCGGCGAGTGCACACCCATGCGACACTTGTGTAGCCTCAGGCGACAGAAGTGTCGCTACGCGTAAGCCTTTGTGGAGAAATCGTTTTCCGCCGCACTCGCGACTTGGCCGTTGAATCCGACCGTAAGAACCGCTGCTTTCGGGCGCAAGAAGGCTGCTTTCGGGCGCCAAAGTGCTCATGGGACGGACCTGCCAAGCCGCAGGCCCGGCTGTGCGCCGAAATTATTGCACCAGCAGATGCGTGCGGCGCCAGGCGAGGAAGATCTGGTGCTCGGGAGTGAGCTTGGCGAGCGTCATGCGTTCGTCGAGGCCTGCGGCGAGACGGTCGGTGGGGGCGAAGCGGCCCGAGAAGCGGATCTGGCCGGCAGCGTCGAAGTCGATCAGGCCACAATCGAAGGCGGCGTCGAGGTGGGCCGCGAGCAGCAGGCCGTTCTTGACGTCGAGGCGCTCGGCGTCGGTCTCGCACCGCGCCCAGGGCTTGATGTGGCTCGCGCGCAGCAGCAGCGGCTCGGCGCAGCCGGTCACGGCGCAGCGGCCGCCCCAGTAATCCATCAGCGCGGCGCGGAACACGTCCTGCCCCACCCGCTGCACGACCAGCCGCTCGGCCTCGGTGGCCCGCGGCAGGCCGCGGGTCTGCTTCTCGAACGCGCGCAGGGGCGCCAGCGGCAGCGCCCGGGCGAGGCGCCACATCTCGCGCACCAGCTCTTGCAATGGCGCCGTATCGTTCACGGCGAAGGCGGTAAAGCCCGGTGGGGAGGCGCCATCCCAGAGCGGCCAGCGGAGAGCCAGGTCGGCGGCGACGCCCGCGTGATCGATCGCCGCGACGTAGCCGCCCTGGACCGCGGTCAGGCGGATCGCCGCGGGCGCGCCCAGGCTTTCGTAGGCGAGCCAGTCGCACTCATCGGCGCGGCGGATGCCGAAGCCCTCGTCGACCGCCGCCTTGTCGAGGCGGATGCGCTCGAAGGGGCTCAGCGGCATGATGGCATCGTCTCACCGCCGAGGCGCAGAGGACGCGGAGACGTCCTCGTAGTTGAGGACGAGGCGTTTGATGCCGTTTCTCAGAATTGGAACGTTGAAGTTTATCAGAAGACCGACGGTCCAGCCTCCGAGCCTCAAATAGGTCAACAGTTGCGCTTCGTGGATGGGCCGAAGCATGTCCACCGCCTTCAGCTCGAGAACCACGGCCCGCTCGACGAGAAAATCGAGGCGGTAGCCGCAGTCCAGCTGCACGCCCTTGTATGCGACGGGCAGCGAGACCTGGCGTTCGAAGCCCAGCCCACTCAACTGCATCTCACGCGCCACGCATTCCTCGTAGGTCGATTTGAGCAATCCCGGGCCGAGCGCCCTGTGCACCTCCATCGCCGCCCCGATGATTCTCTCGGTCAGGTCTCTCATGCCATTTCGTTTCCGCGTCCTCTGCGCCTCTGCGGTGAATTTCCTATCGTCACAACGGTTTCACCGCAGAGGCGCAGAGGACGCTGAGATGTTCTCGTAGACCAGAACCGTGCTCTCGAACAGTCCCGGTACGAGCGCGGTGTGAACTTTGATCGCGGCCCCGATGATTGGCTTGGTCAACTCTTTCACGTCTTTCCATCTCCGCGCCCTCTGCGCCTCTGCGGTGATTTTCCTATCGTCACACGGTTTCACCGCAGAGGCGCAGAGGACGCTGAGATGTCTCTCGTAGACCAGAACCGTGCTCTCGAACAGTCCCGGTACGAGCGCGGTGTGAACTTTGATCGCGGCCCCGATGATTGGCTTGGTCAACTCTTTCACGTCTTTCCATCTCCGCGCCCTCTGCGCCTCTGCGGTGATTCTCCGCACGCCGCATCCACGGAAAGAGCCGACGGGATCACTGCCCTAACGCCCAAGGCGGTCGAAGGCGGCGAGGACCAGGCGCTCGGTGCGGTACTCGCCGAAGCGGGCGATCTCGTTCTTCTGAAGCACGCGGAAGGTCTCGGACGGGTAGTCCGGCCCCTTGGCCTTGGCCGGGTCGAGGACGTAGACCAGCTCGTCGCGGCTGAGCCGTATTTCATGGCGAAGAAGGCGTCGAGCTCGGCGCGCAGCCGCGCGCGGCGCTCATCGTCCCAGGCAAACGGCGGCCCCTGATGGCCGAGATCCTCAGCCCACAGGCGCATCGCGTGGCTGGTGTAGCTCAGTGCCAGGACGCGGGGAGTGATAAAGTCGAGATCGCTTGGTTGAAAGCAGAGGCGGTAGGACCGGGAGCTGTTGCGCGGTGAAGAAGTTGAGGTGCGTACCCCCGATCTTGTGCCTCGCCGAGAGGTCAAGAACCACGTCGACATCAGCCCGACGAACGCGGCGGCATGTGGAGCGCTGATCGGCTGGCCGACGTACCAGCGGGAAGGTTGTTGCCGACACCATTTGGGAAAAGTGGCACCGATCACCGTCGTTCGTTGGTCGCGTTGGTGATGTCGCGCCAGCCCATGAGCCATCGCGGCTGCTTGCGCGCGATGATCGCCCAGGCGAGATCCAGCGGGTCGGATGGGCCCTCGCGCAGAAGACGAGGTCGTCCCAGGTGAGCGGCGTCTCCGACTGCATCTCTCCGCCGTTCGCCGCGACGAGCCAGACGGAAAAGGGCTTCGACGATCCTGGCCTCGTAGAGCGGCACGCGCCGAGATCGTCCTCGGCGAGCGGCCGACCTTCGAGGTCCGCGAAGCTCCGGCCAGCCATTCGCCGAGGACCCGCCGCCCTCGGGATTGCGTCGGCGCCGCGCCAGGCCGATAGCCGCTCGGGACGCGGGCGGCGCGGAGCGTCACCTCGTCCTCCGGCACCCATAGCGGGCTCAGTTCGTACTCGATCGGAACGCGCTGATCCGCCGCGGTACTCGATAGTCGTATCTTCGCGCTCGGGCGGCATCTGCGAATCGCCATCGATGATGAAGGATGGTCTTTGGCCTCGTACAGCGGCACGCGCGCTGACCTCTGCCCTTCCAGCACCCAGTCCGCCCGTCGCGGTCCAGCCGCCTCCGCAGTTGCGCCGGCGTCGCGAACAGGCCGAGTCGTTCGACATGTGGAACATAGCTGAACGTGATGCCCAGGGTCACTTGCCGTCCTCCTCCGGACGCTCCTCGATCAGAACCGGGACGCGATCGTAGATCTTGGCGCTCAGGGCGGCATCGGCGCGCGAGCAAAGGAGCGCAGGATGATGCGCGCGATCTGATCAGGAGTCAGTTCGAAGCTTCGTTCTCGTCCTCCAGCTGGCTTGGTGTGTCAAAAGACAAGCAAATCGAGTTCTTTTAATTCCTGCCCCTCACAGAATACAGCCGCCCGAAAGTACACGTCCGCAAATAGGTATCCCGATTCTCGAAGTCAATGAATGCGACGAGGCGTCGAATCTCGACGAGGTTTCCAAAGAATCGGCTGTCGTAGCGTCGGTGCCGATGCCGGTCGGCACGATGACGCCGGCGCGGCCCGGTGGCGGATCGTCCCGTGAGGGCCGGTCCACGATCGCCTGGGCAATCGACCGCACCGGCGCTGTGCTCGGGGCGGCGCGGGCGAGCCGTGAAAACAGCTCGGCGAACAGGGCATAGGTGTTGACGTCGCCGGTGCCGGCCAGCGGAAAGCGGCCGGAGTTGCGCGCGAACTCGCTCGCCGCCTCGGCCGCGCGCTTGGCGAAGACGAAATCGGCGTGGAGCCGGCATTCGGGCGATCCCTCCACAGCGTCGGCGAGGGCATGGATAAGCCTGCCGCGGGCAGCCGCGTTGGGGGCGGTCGCGATGTCGGGCGAGCTGGCGGCGAAGAACTCCTGCTCCTGGAGTTTGATCCGCTCCCACGGCGGGTTGCCGACCACGGCGTCGAAGCCGCCGCGGGCGAGGATGTCGGGGAACTCGAGCGGCCAGTGGAAGGCGTGGACGGCGTGGGCGATGCGGTCCGCTTCGGTGAACAGTCTGGAAAAAATCTGGTGGCCGGCGGCGGCGCGCCAGACGTGGTCGGTGAGCGGCATGGTCGCCGTGCCGAGCTGAACCATGGAGGGCGGCGGCTCGGTCTTGGGGGCGAAGAAGGCGGCGACGTAGAGATCGCAGGCGGCCTTGAGGTGGAGCCAGCTGCCGGCGTGCAGGCGGGCGAGTGCCTTCTCCTTGGCGGCGATCTGGTCGAGGGTGTCCTCGGGCATCTGGTGAATTGCGCGCGCGGCATCGAGCAGACCCGAGGGCGGGCGGATCTCGGCGAGCATGCTGTCCTTGGCCTTGCCGTCGCGCTGGCCGCGGTTGAGCTTTCCCCAGGCCCTGGCGGCGTCCTTGTCGTCGCCGGTCAAGGGTTTGTAGGCCTCGTCCGGGATGCCGTCCCGCAGCATGTCGTAGTCGAAGACGCCGATCAGGCTGTCGCCGCAGCGGATGCGGGCGTCGAGGAAGGTGAGCGGCTTGCCGGGATCGAGGGCCTCGATCCAGAGCGCCACCTTGCAGAGCTCGACCGCGAGCGGGTTGCGATCGACGCCGTGGATGCAGCGCGAGACGACCTCGCGCAGCGCGTGCTGGAACTCGATCTGGGACGGCGCGCCGGGGCTGCGGAGCTTGGCGATGCGGGCGGCCGCCCGGCGGGCGGCACCGAGCAGGAAGTGGCCCGAGCCGCAGGCGGGATCGATGATCGCAAGCCTCAGGATGCCGGCGATCGGGTCCTCGGGGTTGCGCGCCTCGGCCGCGTCCAGGACCGGGTCGAGGGTGGCGTCCAGCAGGAGCTTCACGAGCGCCTCGGGGGTGTAGTAGGAGCCGGTGGTCTTGCGGGCGTGGCCCTTGGTCTCGTCGCCTTCGGCGAAAGCGAAGCTGCGGGCGTCGGCGGAGGCGCGCGGGGTCAGCTCGAGCAGGCCCTCGTAGACCGAGCCCAGCTCCTCGGTCTGCATGTCGCGCCAGTTGACCCGGGTGAGCGGCTGGCCCTCGGGGCGGAGCCAGGCAAGCCGCCAGATCGCGGCCAGCAGGCGGCGGTTGGCGATCCGGGATGTGGCGAGATCCTTGCTCGGGTCGTACGCGAACAGGCTGCCCAGCGCCGGCAGGCCAAGCCGCGGCTCGCCGCGCGAGAGCGCCTTGAAGGTTGCCTTCAGGCCTTCGAAGGCGTCGGTGTGCTGGTCCCAGGCGGTGCGGCGCATGCAGCGCTCGCGCAGGCGGCCGACGCCGTAGCCCTCGGCATAGATGCGGCGCGATGCGGCCGTGGCGCCGTCGGGATGCAGGAGGTTGCGGTCCTCAGCGGCGAACAGGAAGATCAGGCGATAGACGAGGCGGAGCAGCTGCTCGAAGTAGGTCTGCGGGGTCAGCTCGCCGCCAGTCAGCGCCTGGCGGAGCGTGGTGTTGGCCGGGTGCTCGATGAAGCCCTGGCCGAGCTCCCCGAGGGCCGCCTCGACGCCCAGGCGGAGCTTCTCGCGCGCGGCGGTGCCCTCGGTCCGGCCGCGCTCGCGCCAGCGCTCGAGCGGGCAGTCGGTGATCGCGGCGCCCGAGGCGCCGAAGCGGCTCTGATGGATCAGGAGCCAGAGTGCTGCGAAGTCGGGGAACAGGGCGTCTGAGAAGATCTTGGCGAGGTCGGCCTCGATCCAGGCCGGGCGGGTGAGGCTGATGTTGTCGCGCATCAGGCGGAGCGTCAGGCCGTCGGTTGCGAGGCCCCAGAGCGCGGTCGGGTGGGCGTTCAGGTATTCCTGCAGGAGGAGGGTCGCCGAGCGGCCGCGGGTGCCGTCCGCGAGCTGAGCGAGGCTCTCGTCGACGCCCGTTCGGCGCGCATCTTCGGCCGCGGCCGGGGCGATGACGATCGGGACGCGGCCTTCGAGCGCCGCATGGCGGATCGGAAAGACGCGCTCGCCCATGCGGACGGGGGCCTGCCCGGCGATGGTATCGAAGCCGAAGCATTGGCGCAGGAGATCGAGCACGAAGCGCTCGGAAGCGGTGATGCTCGCGCCGCGGGCGGCCTCGAAACGCGACCAGAGCGCCTCGCCGATGCGGAAGTAGCGAGCGATGTCGTCCCGGATCTTGAGGCCGGGCGGGATGCTGTAGCTCGCTTCGGTCTGGTCGTCGGCGTCGAACGCTGCGATCCGGACGACGATGTCGGGGGTGAGCAGGGCGCCTGCGATCTCGAGCGCTCCGAGATCGAGGCGGGCGTCGGTGCGGGAGCGGCGGCGGTGCCTGGGCCTGGGGGCCATGTTCGCCTCAAAGGCGCGGCAGAAGGACGTAGAGGCCGATCACGTCGACGGGCGTGACCGCCTCGACCGTGACCGCCGCACGCGAGCCGAGCGCTTGGCGCACGCGGGTGTGGTCCTCAGCCAACGCCGCGGCGCGCTCCGCGGCGTAGGCATCGAGCGCGGGCTGCAGCGCAGGGAGCGCCGCGACGGCATCCTTGAGCCTCGCGTCGCGCACGCGGTCGATCACCGCCCCGCTCGCTGCCTCCAAAAGGAAGAAGGCGTCATCGCCAGCGGCGATCCGCTTCACGCCGGCAAAGGCGATCGCGGCCGCCTCCTCTGCCATGCTGAACACCGGGCCGAGGCGCCCGCGCGAGTTGAGGCGATGGCGGATACGCAGGAGCAGCAGCGTCGTCACTGCATCGACCGCGTCGGTGTCCCAGACGCCGCAGCGCGGCAGGGTTGCAGGATCGTCCTGGCGTGCGCCGCTATCGAGCGCGTTCTCGAGGAAGGCCTCGGCCAGCACGCCGGTCAGCGGGTGGGCGCGATGGATCGAGAGGAAGCCCGCGCGCGGGCGTGCCTCGAAGGCGATCCGGAGCGGCTTGGGCGACGGGCTGTCGTCGAGCAGGCCTTCGGCCTGGAGCCGCTCCTTGAGGACGGCGGGCACGAGGTGCAAGGGCGCGCCGTAGCCGCCGCCCTTGAACGGGGTCAGCGCGGCGCCGAGCCGGATCAAGGCACGCGAGACGAACCGTTCAGTATCCTCGAAGCCGCCCAGCGCGTTGCGGCTCGCGTCCCATTCCGGGACGACCTCCTCAGGCTTGAGGCTCCTTTGGGCGAAGATGGTGCGGGATGCCTTCTCATGCTCCGACGCGTTCTGCCAGGCGATCTCGATGTCCCTGGCAGCTGGGATCTCGGTGACGTCGAGGTCGAGGGTGAACTGGCGCTGCTCGCGCGCGCGCAGCAGCACCGCCGACATCAGCGCTTTGGTCAGGCTGCCGCCCTGATCGGGCATCGGCACCCGCACGCCGGTCTGCCGCTCGATCGCGCGCGCCTTCCTGAGGATGACCTCGAGCACCGCGCCATCGACCGGGTTGTTCTCGCCATAGAGAAGGAACGTGCGGACGGTGCGGCTCTTCTGCCCGAAGCGGTCGACCCGGCCCTCGCGCTGCTGGTGGCGGGTCGGGTTCCAGGACAGGTCGTAATGGACGACGGCATCGAAGCAGGCCTGGAGGTTGATGCCCTCGGACAGACAGTCGGTCGCGACCAGCAGGCGCTTCTCCTCCTCGCCCAGCGCCTCGACCCGCCTCTCGCGCTCCTCGGGCGGCAGCAGGCCGGTCACGACCTCGACGTTGTGTTGCTTGAAAGCGTGGGCGAGCGCTGCACCCACCGCCTCGGCGGTGGCGATGTAGCGGCAGAAGACGACCGGTGCGAAGCCGCCTTCGAGCAGGTCTTCGAGGACTGCCTTGAGGAGCGCGAACTTGGGATCGCGCGTGGGACTGGCTGCGAGCGCATCGGCCTGCGCGATCAACGCCGCGAGGCGCGGATCATCGATCGCCGCGCCGGGTTCCAGGTCGTCCTCGGCGACCTCCTCGTCGTCGAGCGTGCGGGCGGCGATGAGCTCGGCCTCCTGGTCATCGACGTCCAGCGCGGCGCGCGTGCGCAGCGCCCGTGCCGCGGCCGCGGGGCTCGAGCCGACGCAGCGCATCAGGGCAAGCGTGCCCCAGAAGGCGAGGCGGCGCCGCTGCTCCCCCTCCTGAGCCTCCACCACCTCGGCGCAGTAGTCGAGCACCCCGCCGTAAAAGCGCTCGAAGTCGCCAGACAGGCGGTAGCTGCGCTCGGCACTCTCATGCTTGGGAAACAGGCCGGGCTCGTGCCAGTCGTCGATGTCCCGCCGGCGGCGCTGGATGAAGTAGCCGGCGAGGCGCTCGCGCAACATGCGGTACGCGTCGCCCGTGAGATCGTGCAGCCGGGCAAAGTCGGGATGCAGGAGACCGAGCAGGTTGTGAAAGGCCTGCTCGTCGCCCGAATGCGGCGTCGCGGTCAACATCAGGAGGTGCCGGTCCGTGCGCTCGGCAAGCTTGCGCAGCAGCTCGAAGCGCCGGTGCCGCGCGCGACCGCCGGAGACCGCGGCGTGCGCCTCGTCGACCACCACCATCTCGGGGCAGGCGCGCAGGAAGTCGTCGAGCCGGCGATCGCTCTTGATGAAGTCGAGACTGACGACGGTGAACGGATAGGCGTCGAACACGCTCATCGTGTTCGGCAGGTCGCGTTCGAGCCGGGCCGCGCCCGAAGCCGTGACCGGAGTCGCGGCGAGGGCGAACTTGGCGTCCAGCTCGGCGGTCCACTGATCGACCAGGTGCGGCGGACAGAGCACGGTGAACCGCTCGATCTCACCGCGATCGACGAGCTCGCGCAGGATCAGGCCGGCCTCGATCGTCTTGCCGACGCCGACATCGTCCGCGATCAAGAGCCGCGCGGTTTCCTGGCGGAGCGCCATCATCAGAGGGGCGAGCTGGTAGGCGCGCGGCTCGAAGTTGATCCGGCCGGCGCCTCGGAAAGGACCTGCGCCGCGCCGCAACGAAAGCCTGAGGGCATCGCGCAGCAGCAGCGCCGCCTCACGTGGACCGGGCCGGTCGCCCCTGGGCGGTGCGAACGCGGCGAAGTCGACGGGCTCGGTTTCAAGCTCGGGAATGAGCGTTTCCGCCTCGTCCTCGGAGCCGGTCAACGGACGCAGCCGCAGCTCATCGCCGGACGAGAGAACAATCCACTCGCGACCGCGCGCCCGGACCAGCTCCCCTGGTGAGAAGGTTGCGGCGACGGTCATGCGGCGCCCCTCAGAGCCTCTGCGAGGCGTGCCAGCGCGGCGCGACGCGCTTCAGCGGCGCGCGGCAGGACGATCAGCTCGACGCCTTTGGCCGCCAAACGCTCCACCAGATCGTGAGACGCGAGATCCTCTTCGATCGCGCCGAGCCTGGCTGCGCGCCAGATCAGATCGATGCGAACCCCGTCGACGGTGAGCGGCTCGGGATCTGGAGAAGGGCAACCGTCCGGCACCTCGGCGGACCGGGCGTCCTGAGCAGGGGGGCGGCCCTCCGCATGGGCCAGGCGTAGGAGAAACTGAAGCGCCAGCTCGTTCCGGCGGTCGATCAGCTCGTGGTCCGGCTGGTTGTAGTATGACAGGAGGCAACGGTAGCAGCCGGCGACGCAGCGGGCGTCGGGCACACTCGCCAGCTCGGACGGCCCCGAGGCAAGCGCCGACTCGAACGTACTAGGCAAATAGTGCATGTTCTCGAGCGCCGCGCGGGCGATGGATGGGAATCCGTCCTTTTCGTTGATCAACCGGGACAAGGCGCCGGCGCCACCCTCCGCCGCCTCGAAAAAGAACAGCGCCCGGCGATCCTTCCTGGTCGGCGTGGGCTCGGCGAGGATCTCGCCTTCCTCGAGCTGGTAGACGGTCTCGATGCCGCGGGCGAGCGCGTGCTGGATCGTGGCCGTCACCTTATCCGCATCGGCGCCCGCGGCCGCCCGCAAAGTCGTAGAAAAGCGGATCAAAAGGGCGTTCTTCCGGTCCTCGACCACCGGCGTGATGCGCTGCCGCGCCTTGATTGGCGAGATTTCGTCGGCATCCCCAGCGTCGCCTGCGGCGGCCCAGTAGCCGGACTTGGGATCGATCCAGAACCCGATCTCGCTCTCGCTCCGGCGCCGGCGGAGGCCCTTGTTGATCCGGCGCACCAAGGCCGCGGGCGCGAAAGTGGCCGTGAGCACCTCACCCTCTTGGTCTTCCAGCGCGCGGGTGGTCACGGCCCGGGCCTGGGCGAACGAGAAGGTGGTCTGCAGATCGAAGCCCTGACGGCGGCGTTCCTCGTCATTGGCCGTAATACGCTCGGCCTCGCGCGTCCCGACGTTCTCGATCCGGTGCAGCTGGGCAATGATGTGGGACGTTGCGAGCGGGTGACGGCAGACGTGACATTCCTCGGGCGCCTCACCTTCGTGCCCGGCACCGCACATCGGGCAGATGGCGGCGCTGAAGGTTGGCAACTCGCCGTTGGGACCGCTACCTGCTTCCTTCAGCAGCGCCCGGTCGACCCGATAGGCCCGTCCCTCGTGATAGATGAGGCTGTACGGGCCGAATTCGGAGATGGCAAGGAAACGTGCGCGCTGGATATAGCGCTCGCCCTTGCCGCCGTGTGCGCCTGGTACGAATGCCATGAGCGGCAGGCGGGGGAAGTTGTACCCCGGCAGAAAGCCTTCGGTGGCCAGATAGCGATAGACGTAAAAGTCGGAGCCCTGGCTCTCCGATCCTCTTAGCAAGAGCTTGGTTTGGGTGTTGCCGGCGGCTTGGCGCATCTCGGCGGCGCGACGCTCCTGGGGCGAGATCGAATAGTCCCTGAGCGCGCGGGCAGCGTCGTCGACCTGCCGCTCGGCGGCCGCCAGAAGGTCGCGCCAGCGATCGAACGCCCGCGCGAAGCGCTGTGGCGCCTCGTCGACCACCTTCTGCGCATGGGTCTCGGGATCTGAGAACCACGCCGGGGGCTCTGCCCTGAAGTCCGCGGCAAGCATCTCGAGGACGGCACGCGTCCTCTCGCTACCGGCGCGTTTTGACTCCGCCGACGAAACCAGATTCCAATGCTTTGCCAGCAGCGGTTTGCTGGGCTCGGCCATGTCGAGGTTCAAGGCGATCGATGAATTCAGGTCCACACCGCTCGCGGCCAGCCACTCCGCGTGCAGGTGGCTTTCGATGAGATCGGGATTGGTCAGATCGATCGACGGTGGACGAACCACGCCGTCAACCATTTCCTTCGGCTGGCGAAAGAAATACTGATCGTGCGGGCTCTGAGCGGCGCAATAGGCGACAATAAACGCGGCTTGCCCACTACGTCCCGCACGTCCACTGCGCTGTGCGTAGTTGGCGGGCGTCGGCGGCACGTTACGCATGTAGACGACATTCATCGCCGAGATGTCGACCCCGAGCTCCATGGTCGGCGAGCAGAAGAGCGTGGGCAGAAAACGACCGTCCTCGCCCATTTCTTTCAGCTGATCCGCCTTGTCCTCGAGGGCCTTTCGATCGTCCGGGCCGAAGCGGAAGCGAGCCTCGCGAATCTGGCGAAGCTCGCCCTCGACTTGCGCCGTATGCTCCCGACCCTCGAAGCCGAAGAGGGCAGCGCCGCCTTCGGCGAGCAAGCGGGCGATCTCCTCGTAGAGCCCAGAGAAATACGGATTATTGCGGCCAACCTCGGCGTCGCCGGACCCACGGTGGAAGGTGATCGCAGAGCCGATCAGGCGCCATCCCATTCCGCCTACAGGAGCAGCCGCCTGGGTTGCGAGGCCGTATTTGGTTGCTGCCTGAAGCAAGCCCTCGACGATACCGGCGATCTCCTGACCGCTCGGCCGCTCGTCGCCGAACGTCATGCTGCGGAGCGCGCGCCCGATAGTGCTCTGTGGGCTGCCACGGAGGATGAGATCCTCATCCCTGAGCTTCAGATCCCGGCGCGACGGCGGCCGGGGCATGAACGTCGTGGCCGAGCGAAACTGCTCTTCGTTCAGGCTCCAGGGCGCCTTGATCAGACTTCGCATGCGCGATCGCGAGACCTTCGATCTTCAGACGATCGAGCGCATCGCATTCGACCGCGAGACCTCTGCGCATCACGTCGAACAGAGCGCGCGCCGCCTTTCCGCGTTCCTCGGGGGTGGCTCGGCGGAGCGCCGCTGGCGCCGACTCGAACGCCGCGCCATCCTGCGCCATACTCGTCCAGCGAGACGTAGCGCGCCTCGATCAGTCCGAGCTGCTCCAGGTTAGGGTTGGTGAAGCGCCAGCCGCGCCGCTGATCGATCCAGAAGCGGTGCGCGAGCGCTTCGCGCATGGCCCGCTCGGCGGTCAGCAAGTTGGCGCCCTTCAGCTCGGGCTCGACCAGCCACTCGGCCCGGCGGCCCACGTTCGCAGCGAGAAAGCCGAGCACCCGCTGGACTGCCGGGCCGATCTGGTCTTCGAGCAGGCCGTCGTCGCCGGCGTCCTCGAGCGACGCGAGGATGGCGCCCGCGAAGGAGCGTCACGAAGATGAAGTCGTTGAAGTGACCCGCCTGCAGCGCGGCGTCCTGCCGGTTGTCGGTAAACGCGAGAAGCTTTCGCGTGTGAGGACCGAGGTCGGCCTCGGCGCCACTCATCCAGCGCAGGATGGCAGCGATGATGATGGTCGTCGCCGAGCTCCGGCCTTCCGCGCTGAGCGAGGCGAGGCGGTTGATGTCGCGGGTGGAATCGCTGTGATGCTCGCGGCACGCGGGACAGAACTTGAAGCGCCCGGGCATGAACCAGGCACGCCGGCCGCCTGGATCGCACGAGCCGTCCGACTGAACCGACAAGAGTTCCGCGCGGCTCCGCCGATAGGTCGCCTTCAGCCGCGTCTCGCCGGATTTGGTCTCCTCCAGCCAGGCATCGGGGTAGTCCTCATCGCGGCCCTGGAAATCGAACTGACCATCGACCGGCTCCGGCATCAGGAAGCCCCAGCGACCGCCGGACCCGTCGGGATCGTCGTCCTCGTTCAGCGGCACGTCGTCGATCTCGCGCTTCTCGAAGCGAGGGGTGCCATCGGCGTCGCGCAGCATGACCGGGTGATGCTCCTGCCCGCAGTTGCGGCAGAAGTGGGTAGCAAAGAGGCGCTTCTCGGGATCATCGGGATCGAAGATCTGCCCATCGAAGGTGAGGGTGCGATGGCCCGCATCGTCGATGGTGGCATACAGTCGGCCTGCGCCCGAGATGAACTGGTGGAGCTTGAAGGCGAAGAGCGGCTCGTCGAGCCCGTCTGCGACGCCACGATCCTTCTCCCGCAGGCTGAGAGCGAGCAACGCCGACTTGAGCGCCGCCCGAGCTCGGTCGAGCGGTCGTCCCGACTCCTCCTGGAGCGCCTTGGCGGCGTCCTCGAGCGATCGTGGGCGCGCCCGGATCGGCTTGCTGTCGACGTTCGCCAATCCGAGGCGAGTCTCGATCCAGATCGCGAGAGGATCGTCAGCGATCTCCGAATTGCGCAGCCCGAGGTAAGGCGAGCCACTCGCGGCGGCGTCCACGGCAGCACCGAGATCCGCGAGGCCCCGATCGGCCGAGCGGCTCGGATCGGTCCCACGCTTCAGCGTCTCGGTGACGACCGCGTCCCTCGAGATCGTGGTTCCGAAGAGCTTGGACGCGACCTCGGCGACGAGCTGGTTTCGATCGTCCTCATCGTCCCCGCTTACCATCGTCGCCGAGGTGCCGACGCAGACTGGCGGCCGGTCGGGATCGCCGACCCGCGCACGCAGACGGCGCATCAGCATGGCGACATCGGCGCCCTGGCGCCCGCGATAGGTGTGCAGTTCGTCGAGCACCACGAAGCGCAAACCAGAGCAGTTCTCGACGACCTTCTTGTCAAGCTCCGACTGCCGGGTCATCAGCAGCTCGAGCATCATGAAATTCGTCAGCAGGATGTCCGGCGGATTGTTCTTGATTTGCTCGCGGTCCTCCTGGCCCTCCTGGCCGGTGTAGCGGGCAAAGGTCACAGCCGAGGAGCCATCCGAGTCGCCCAGGAACTTCCGGAGCTCTTCCTGCTGGCTGTTGGCGAGCGCATTCATGGGATAGATGACGATCGCGCGTGTGCGGGCCCCTTCGCCAGCGCGCTTCGCCTTCAGAACTGCGTCGACGATCGGAACGAAGTAGCAGAGCGACTTTCCGGACCCTGTACCGGTCGTCACCACGAAGCTCTTGCCGGCGAGCGCAAGGCCGATCGCCTGTTCCTGGTGTCGCCGAAGCTTGAGGCTCCGGTCCGGATCGTCGGGCCGGGCTCGCTGGTCGCAGAAAATCTGGGCGCATTCCGGCGCCAGCCCGCCTTCGCCGACAAGGTCTTGGATCGAGCCGCCACCTTCGTAATGGGGATTCAGCTGGATCAGCGGCTCGGGCCAGAACCGCCGCTCCTGATACAATCTGTCGACCTTGTCCTGGATCTCACTGGAGCGGATCTTCGTGAACGAGCGCGCGAACTTCGCGTATTGATCCAAGGCCCTTTCGTCGAGATCGAATACGTCCATCTCGCATCTCTCTACCTGAATTCGGTCCAGGCGAAGCTCCGGCGCGAGCGCAAAAGTTGAAGACCTGCGCTTCTTTCGATCTAATGGAGCAGGCTTGTCAAGGGCAACTCAAGGATCGCGCGACAGGCCCCGCTGCTGCGAGCGCCTTGAGGTACTCGGCCCAGAGCTTTTCCCGGTTTTTGCCCAGGTGGTAGAGATAGCGCCAGGAATAGATGCCGGTCGAGTGCAGGTCGTCGAACAGGATCCGGACCGCGTAGTTGCCGACCGGCTCGAGCTCCAGGATGCCGACGTGGCGGCGGCCGGCGAGGATCGTCTTCTGGCTGGGGCCGTGGCCCTGGACCTCGGCGGACGGGCTCTCGACCCGCAACAGCTCGGCCGGGAGCACGAAGCCGGCGCCGTCGTCGAAGGTCACGGTCAGCCGCTTCTCGGCGCGGTCGACCCGGAGCTCGGTCGGCCAGGGCTGCGGCTGCGTCGGGTCGGCGGCAGGCGGGCGGCGCTCAACCGGGCGGTCGTCCGGCGGGCGGTCCGCAGGCGGTCGCGGCGGCGGCGCTGCGCTCATGACCGGTCCGTCTTCCTGGGCCGCGCCCGGACCACGTCCGGGATCGCGTCGTCGTCGTCGAGCGGGCGCGCCTCGTCGACCAGCATGATCGGGATGCCGTCGCGGATCGGATAGGCAAGCCCGGCCTGCTCGCTGATCAGCTCCTGGCGCTCGCGGTCGTAGCGCAGCGGGCCCTTGGTCAAGGGACAGACCAGAAGATCGAGCAGGTTCGGATCGACCGCAGGCGCGCCGGTCATGCCGCCAACCCTTCCCTCATGCCGTCAGCCCCGGTCATGCGCCAGCCCCTTCCTGTCGCCGGCCGCCCCGGCGGCGGGCGCCCCAGCGGCGGTCTTTCCAGCGGCGGTCTTTCCAGCGGCGCCGCGTCCCCGGGCGCCGCGTCCCCGGGCGCCGCGTCCCCGGGCGCCGCGTCCCCGGGCGCCGCGTCAATGCCAGGGCCCGGCCGCCCGGTCCCGGGCGCCGAGCGCGCCCATCTGCAGGAGCGCGATCAGAACCTTGGCGCGCTGCTCGGGGTCGGCGGCTTCCAGGAGCGCCTGCTTCTCGCAGGGCTCGAACGGGCAGATCATCGCGAGCGAGGTGACCAGGCCGGCCAGCGGTGCGGCCTCGATCTGGCTCCAGTCGGCGCTGATCTCGCAGACCTCGAAGTAGCCGCGCAGCGCCCCGGTCAAGGTCGGGCGCAGGCTGTCCGACGGCGTCGGCGGCTCGAGGTCGCATTGCCAGCGCTCGAAGCTCGCGACCACCTGGCGGTAGGGCGTGCCGACCTGCAGCTCCTCGACCACCTCGAAGCGGCAGACCCCGGTCAGCGTGACCAGATAGCGGCCGTCGTCGGTCTCGGTGAAGCTCGTGATCCGGCCGACGCAGCCGATCGGGTAGATGTCGGGCAGCTCCCTCGGGCCGCTGCCGGTCGGCTGGATCATGCCGATCACCCGGTCGGTGCGCATGGCATCCCGGGTCATCTGCAGATAGCGCGCCTCGAAGATGTTGAGCGGCAGGTTGCCGCCCGGCAGCAGGATCGCGCCCGGCAAAGGGAAGATCGGGAAGCGGATCGGCAGGGCACCGCTCAGGCCGGGTTCGCCGCAACTGGTCATCGCCTGCGCTCAGCCGCGCCGTTGCGCCCTCACGAGAACAGCACCGCCGAAAGCCTGCGCCGGCCGGCGACGGTCGCCGGGTGCTTAGGTCCCAGCGCCTCGAAGAACTTGACCAGCTGCCGGCGCGCCGCCTGGTCCTGCCAGTCGCGATCCTTGCGGATCGAGGTCAGCAGATGCTCGATCGCCGGGTCGACCTGGCCGCGCAGGAACAGGACGGTCGCGAGGTCGAGGCGCGCCTCGTGGTCGTTGTCATTGGCCTCGAGCCGCGCGTTCAGCGCCTTCGGGTCGGGGAGCGTGCCGGATTCCTCGGCGAGGCTCAGCGCGGCGCGCGCGCCGTCGATCTCGACGTGGTTGGCGTGCTCCTTGGCGACCTGCTCGAGCAGCTTGCGGGCATCCGCGAGGCGGCCGAGACCGATCCTTGCGCGCGCCAGCCCCGCCAGCGCCTCGGGATTGCCGGGCTCGGCGTCCAGGATCTGCTCGTAGATCCGGGCCGCCCGGTCGAGCTGGCCCGCCTCGGCCAAGTGCTTCGCCTGCTCGATCGCGACCTCTTCGGGCGCCGGCCCGAGCGGGCCTGTGAGGCGCTCGACGAACGCCTTGATCTGGCTCTCCGGCAAAGCGCCCGCGAAGCCGTCGACCGGCTGGCCGTTGCTGAACGCGTAGACCATCGGGATCGACTGGATGCGCAGCTGCTGGGCGAGCTCCGGGCTCTGGTCGATGTCGACCTTGACCAGCTTGACCTTGCCGCCGGCGGCCTTGACCACGCGCTCGAGGATCGGCCCCAGCTGCTTGCAGGGCCCGCACCAGGGCGCCCAGAAATCGACGATCACCGGCTGGCTGCGCGACGCCTGGATGACGTCCTGCATGAAGCTCCGGGTGTCGCTGTCCTTGACCACCTCGGCCTCGGTCGCGGCTTGTGCCCGCGCGCCCCGCAATCCCGACAACAGAGCCATAGCGATCCCTTCGCCCCTGCGCGACCGATGGTTGGCAGCCTTGGCACTAACATGGCGAAAGGCACTGCGCCGATCAAGGGGAGCCCCCGGCTTGCGACCGGCGCGCCGCCGGCGCAGCCCCCGAGCTTTCGCGTCCGGGCCGGCGCCCGTGGCGCTTGCCAAGGCCGGGCGCTTCCCCTATGTAGCGGCTCTTGGAGAGGTCGCGCCGGGGCGACCCGCGCGGGCGTAGCTCAGGGGTAGAGCACAACCTTGCCAAGGTTGGGGTCGAGGGTTCGAATCCCTTCGCCCGCTCCAGGTTTTTCCCACGTAAGAGAGCGCGCCGTCAGAGGCCTGCCGCCTTGCGCAGCGCCTGGTTGATCCGCGACTGCCAGCCCGGCCCGCTCGCCCGGAAATGCGCGAGCACGTCCGGATCGAGGCGGATGTTGACCGCCTCCTTGGGCGCCGCCTTCTTCGGCCGGCCGACCGCCCGCGCCGGCCGGATCAGGCGCTCGCCGTCCCGGATCTCCGCCCGCTCGAACCAGTCCCGGCCCAAGGGCGGCGCCTCGTCGGGATCAACCCATCTGCTCGCGCCACCAGCCTTCTTCGCCCTCATGCCCGTACCTCACCCTGACGATCCGCCGCCCGCCGGCGCGCGGGGTCCAGACCAGCACCACGAACCGATCCCGGAGCCATCCCGCCGTGACGAACCGCGGCTCGCCATAGTCCCGCCGCTCATCCGGCAACGTCATGGTCCGCCCCGCGAACACGAGCCCGGCCTCGGCGAAATCCAGCCCGCGCTCGGCCAACGTGACCCGCCGCTTGGCCTCGCCCCAGCTGATCCTCAATTCATGTATCTACAAAAATCCGCCGGTCAAGGCTTTCACGCCTGCCGAAGCCTGGCTTCCAGCTCGGCGACCTCGGGCTTGCGGCGGCCGTAGCCGGTTGCTTGCACGAGGTCGCTGGCCGCGGCGAGATCCTTGCGAGCGTTTTCCCGATCGCGCTGCGCGAGCGCGAGCCGGGCGGATTCGAGATGGGCATCGCACTGGAAGAGCCGCATCTCGCCGCGCCTCGCGATCCGCATCGCCTCGTCCAGATCGCGCCGGGCCGCCAGAGCATCGCCGGTCTCCCGGAACAACGCCGCGCGCGCCAGCAGGCCGCGGGGTAAGCTGATCGATCGTGCCCGCCTGGCGCAGGCCGTCGACCGCCTGGTCGAGCTGCGCCCTGGCCTCGCCAGGCTCGCCCAGCGCCAGCGCCGCCCGGCCGAGGGAGAGGTGATCCAGGGCGATGTCGAGCAGCCAATTGCTTCGGCCTCGGCGACCTTGATGGCATATGCGCGCCCGCTCGCGCACCTCGGCGGCGCGGCCCTGGGCGAGCAGCAGATCGCAATAGCGATAGCCCTGGAGCGAATAGAGCCGCGGGTATTGGGGCTGCCGTTCCGCCTGGAGCGCCTCGGCCTCCTCGAACAGCGCCTGCGCGCGCGCCGCCTCGCCCGCCTGGTGCAGGGCATCGGCAAAGGTGGTGCGGTTGCCCATGCGCTGGAAGGCGTCCCCGCTCCGGTCGGCATGGTCGACGCTCGCCTCGCCCATCGCCACCGCCAGGGCGACATCGCCGAGCGTCAGATGCAGCTCGGAGAGATTGCTGGCGCTGATCGCGGCGTTCTTCCAGTTCTCCTGCGCGACACGCGCGCTCCAGCCCCACCCGCATCGGCGCCACCGCCTCCCGCAGCCGCCCGAGCGCGCGGAGATCGAAGGCGGCTTGCGCTCAGGATGAACGCCTGATCGGCCTCGGTCAGCGTCGCGACCGGCCTGTCCCAGGGCGGATCGAACAGGCCCGCAAGCGCCGCCAGATCCGCGCCGAACGCGCCGAGTTTCTTGGTCGACGTAGAATTCATCGCGTCGCGCGATCCGCGCCCAATAGACCTCGTCCAGCGCCTCCTGATGCCGCCCGGCCTGGCAGCCGTGATGCATCGCCTGGAACAGCGGCGCCATCTCGGGCAGCGTGTCGGGCAGCTCCTTGGCGCTCGTGCTTCAGATGCTCGTACAGCCGCCCGTGCCCCGCCCGCCACGCCTCCGGTTTTTCCGTCCTTCAGCCGCTCCCCGAAATGCTCCCGCACCAACGGATGCGCGTCGATCTCGTCGGGGTGTCTCCTCCGACAGCAGCTTGGCGTGGCGCAGGCGCGCGAGCGTGCGCTGCCAGTCCCGTTCGCGTCTGTCCGACCAGCGTGTCGTTGAGTCCGTCGATGACCGGGCGCCTTGCGGAGCACGTCGATCAGCTCGCGCTTGGCCGGGCGGTCGAACATGCCGACGAGGTGGAGGATGGCCAGCTCCGGCGAGCCGGCGAACTGCTTCTCGTAGGAGCGCATGATCCGCCGGGCGTAGCGCCCCTGGTCTTCGTCGGCCTCCAGCAGCCGGACCTCGCTCCGCCTGCGGACATCGCCGCCGAGGATGTCCTTGCAGGTAGATGCCGAGCAGGTTGAGGGCGAGGCTGTGGCCGCCGAACTCGCGGGACGCGGCTTCGAGCTCGTCCTGCTCGCCATCGACGCCGAGCGCCTGGAGGAGCTGCGCGCCGGCCCGTGGCGAGAGATGGCCGAGCTCGATGATCGGCGCGGCGCTCGCCCGCTGGTCGCGCACGTCGTCCACCACCAGGCGCGAGGTGACGACGAGCAGCCCCGGATTGTGCCAGGCGAGCAGGCGGATCAGCTCGGCCGAGCGTCTGGTCCCTGAGCTGACCCTCGGGGCCGGTCTTCGCCGTGTGCTGCAGCGGCTCCAGACCGTCCAGGACGAGGAGCGTGCGCTCCTTCTGGATCAGCTCGGCGAGGCGCCGCGCCCGCTCCGTCTGTTGAAATGCCTCGAGGCTTCGGCTCACCGAACCAGCGAAGCGCATCGGCGAAGAACTCGTCGGCCGAGGCCTCCTCCTCCCGCATGCCCTGGCGGTAGAACGACCAGCCGTAGACGAGCCGGGCGCCGCGGAACTGATCGCGCCTCATGCCGTCGAGCCAGCGCCTCACGAGCGCGGATTTGCCGACCCCGCCCCAGGCGATCAGGCTGATGATGTTGGTCTGCTCGTCCGCCCAGGCGCCATCGAGCAGGGTCGAGCTCACGCTCGCGCCCGAACAGGTGCTCGCCCGCGCGCGGCAGCGCGGGCGAGATCGGGCGGCTTGATCAGCCCTGCGGCTGCACGAGCGACGGGTCTTTCGGCTTGCGTCGTCTCCAGGAGTAGCCGGATCTCCTTGACGATCTCGGCGAACTCATCGTCGGCTCGCTCGCCTCGATCGCGAGCGATCGGCCGATCACCTCCGGGCCGCATCTGCATTCGGGCAAGCCAGTCAACTGCTCCCCAGTCACAGCTACGCAGATAGAATCGGGACGATGTGCAGGCCTTCCGCCATCACGCCGCTCGATCAGGCGGGTGACCTCGTCCTTCAGGATGAAGTCGGAGCCGAGAAAGTCGGCGGAGATCAGAAAGACGGCGACGCTCGCGGCGTTCATCGCGGTGCTGATTTCCGCGTACCAGTCCTTCGCCGGCTCCGATCTGCTCGATCGTTCCATTCGGCGAAATGGCCTTGCTTGACTGAAACTCTCAGCTGGCGGACGACACGGTCCTTCCACCCTCGTCGAGGTGGCTGTAGCTGATGAAACGCTGGGCAGGTCGGCCATGGCTCAAATCCGGCGCGGGGCGATCTGAGGTTGATCGCCGGGGCCAGGAAGCCATATCGGCGCGGGTGAGGCAAGGGGTCGGGAAAAACGGTCAGGCCGGGCGGAACTCAGGGAACACCGGGGTCGCGTCCGGCAGCAGCGCCGGGACCAGGGTGTCCCGGTAGACCGCCGCGTTGACCTCGTGGGTGAGGAAAACGTAGGCGCCGGACTGCTCCATCAGGTCCTGCATCCGGCGGTACATGCGGTCGCGCGCGGCCGGGTCGGTCTCGGTCAGCGCCTGCTTGTGCAGCGCGCCGAATTCCGCGTTCGAAAAACGCTCCCAGTTCCAGATGCCGATCTGCTCGGGGGTGAACCAGGCGGTCGCGAACGAGGGGTCCGGCTGCATGCCGTATTTCTGCAGGATCAGCTGCAGTGTGCGCCACTGATCGCCGTCCTTCTCGCTGCCGAGGGACCAGAAGGTGCCGCTGTCGTGCTGGTTGATCTCCACAGCGATGCCGACCGCGGCGAGGTTCGCCTGGATCACCTGGGCGGCGAGCAGGCGCTCGGTCTTGGCCTCGATGTCGAGGGTGCAGGCAAAGCCGCCCGCGAGGCCTGCCTCGGCGAGCAGCGCCTTGGCCGCCTCGGGGTCGGGGCGCGGGTCGCCCAGGAGCTTGTCCCGATGGCCGATCAGCCCGGGGGCGATGATCCCGGTCGCGCGGGTCGCGACCCCGAAATAGGCGGCCTCCAGCACCTGGTCGACGTCGACCGCGCGCTGCACCGCCTGCCGCACCCGGAGGTCGTCGAAGGGGGGTGCTGCGGTGTTCATGCCGAGCCAGACGTAGTCGAGCGATGGCTTTTCCACCAGGCGGACGCCGGCGGGGGGCGCCGTCCGGTAGGATGGGATCGAGCTGACGCCGATCGCGGTATAGTCGAGCTCGCCCGCCTCGAACGCGATCTCGGCCGCCTTCTCGTCCTCGATCGGCAGGATCCGGATTTTTTCGAACTTACCGGGCTCGCCGTTCCAGTCCGGGTTGCGCGCGAGCGTCAGGCGCTGCTTGGGCTGCCACTCCTCGATGAGGTAGGGGCCCGCCGTGGCCGGCGGCTGGGTCGTGAACCGCCCGCCCGCCTGCATGACCGCCTGCCGGCTCACGATGCAGCCCGAGGCGGACGGCAGGGTGCTGGTCCAGAGCGGCGCGAACGGCTCTTTCAGGACGATGACGCCTGAGGACTTGTCGAGGACCTCGACGTGGTCGAGGGCGGCGAAGTCGTCGCGATATTCCGAGGCCTGCGCCGGATCGGCGATCCGCTCGTAGCTGAACCGGACGTCGTCGGCGGTCATCTCCCCGAAGCCGCCGGTAAAGAAAAACCCCGGCCGCAGCCGGAAGCGGACCCGGGTCGGCCCGTCCGGCTCGATCATCAGGGCAGCACCCGGCCGCCAGCCCCACCGGTCGCCGGTCCGGTACTCGATCAGTCGCGGCAACAGGCAGCGCAGGATGTCGCCCTCGGGCTGGCCCTTGCGATGGGCGGGATCGAGCACCTGCAGATCGGCCGCAGCGCGCACCCGCAGCACGCGCGGCTCCCCGGCCGCCGCCCCGAGCCGCGGCCGCACCATCGCCGCCGCGCCGAGCGCGCCGGCCGCCTGCAGCCAATGCCGCCGCGAGAGCTCGAGCATCGATGGAGGTTTCAGCGATCAGGGCCGGCGGTCACAGACCGGCGGCCTTGCGCAGCGCCTCGTTGATGCGCGACTGCCAGCCGGGGCCGCTCGCCCGGGTCCTGCTCCGCATCCTCCGGCAGCCAGATCCGCGCCGCGAGCCGGCAGCCGTCCGCGAGCGTGATCCGCGCGTTCTCGATCTCGCGCACCCGCCGCGGAACCTCGGTGACGATCTTCATGGCAGCCGGGCCTTTGTTGCGGGAATCCGAGTGAGCCCGGGACATGAGTCGATTGTCAACCCGCACAGGCTCCTGGTGCAACGTCACTTTTCCTTTGGATTTCGATACCAATTTATGGTACTGGCGCTCGGCGCGGAGCTGGTTGAGGGGCGCGGGGTCGCGCGTGACGGTGTTTCTAAACGAGGCGAAGGCCACCTTCCATCGCCCGCACCCGCGGCCGGAGACGGGCAAGGGAGCGCTGCGGGCGGTGCGGCGTTTTCTCCTTCAGGCCGGTGTTCGGCCGGAGGCCAAGCAGAACAAATCGGGTGCCCCATGACCCTGATGCGTCACGGCGACTACGTTGCTCGCGTCACCTACGACGAGGAGATTGACAGCTTCTTCGGTGAGGTGATCAACACCAGCGACGTGATCACTTTCTATGGCCGCTCGGTGGAGGAGCTGAAGCGGGAGCTGGCGACCTCGATCGAAGCTCATCTCGAGGCCTGCCGCGCCAGGGGTATCGAGCCGAGCCGACCTTACAGCGGGAAATTCAACGTCCGTCTCTCGCCCGCTGAGCATGCCCAGATCGCCGGCGCGGCCGCCGCTGCGGGCAAGAGCATGAACGCCTGGATTGCTGAGACTCTCGCCCAAGCCGCCGAGCGTGCGCTCGCGGAATGACGGTGCGTGAACCGATCAGAGTAGCTTGACGAGGCCGACGGTGAGGGCGACGACCGCGGTCGCGTGCACGACCATGATGCCGGCGAACCACATCACCAGGCTTTTCTGGGCACGCTCGATCGCCGTCTCCAGCCTGCTCTCGAGCAAGGCCATGTCGCTCCGGAGGGCGGCCACGTCGGTCCTCGTCGCAAGGGCTTCGCCCGCCGCCCTGGCCCTGACCCGGGCCAGTCGCTCGGCTTGATCGCGGGTGAACACGCCGCCGTCCGCGAGCTCATCCGCAACTTGCAGCGTGTCGATCATCGCGTCTGACGCTCATGCGGTCGACACTAGCAAATACGCGACGGTCTGTCCCTCGTCGCGATACGCCGTTGCCCCACCGGTGTGGAAATTCCGCTGCATCGGAGCGTCATGAGGCGGCGACGAATGGGAAATGGCAGCTCGCCCAGTGGCCGGGGGCGAGCTCGCGGAGGGCCGGGGCTTCGGCCCGGCAGCGGGCCTGGGCGAACGGGCAGCGGGTGTGGAACTCGCATCCTTGGGGGCGGTTGGCGAGGCTCGGGATCTCGCCCACGAGCTCGACCGCGGTGCGCCGCAGCGCCGGGTCGGGCCTGGGGGTCGCGGCCAGGAGCGCGTGGGTGTAGGGGTGCGCGGGTCGGGCGAAGACCAGCGCGGTCGGGCCGACCTCGACGAGGCGGCCGAGATACATGATCGCGATGAGTGGGGAAACCCGGCGCACGACCGGGAGGTTGTGGGTGATGATCAGGTAGCCGATGCCGAGCTCGGCCTGAAGTCGGGAGAACAGGTTCAGGACCTCGCCCTGGACCGAGACGTCGAGGCCGGCGGTCGGCTCGTCGGCGATGATCAGCTTGGGCGAGAGGGCGAGCGCGCGGGCGACCCCGACCCGGCGCGCCTGGCCGCCCGAGAGCTCGTGCGGGTAGCGCTCGAGGAAGTCGGCGCCGAGTCCGACCATCGCGAGCAGGCGGGGCGGCTCTCGGCGTCGAGATCGCGCTCGCCGGAGCCCATGGATGCGGAAGGGCTCGGTGATCAGCGCGCGCACGGTCCGGCGCGGGCTGAGCGAGGCGACCGGGTCCTGGAACATCATCGCGATCTCGCGCCGGTAGGGCTTCAGCGCCCGGTCCGAGAGGCCGAGCAGCTCGGCATCCTCGAAGCGGATCGAGCCCGCGTGCGCGGGCGATCAGGCCGACGATCGCGCGGCCGAGCGTGGTCTTGCCCGAGCCGCTCTCGCCGACCAGGGCGAAGGTGGTCGCCGCCGGGATCGTCAGCGACACGCCCGGCGACCGCCTCGAGCCAGGCTCGCGCCCGCGCCGCGCAGCCAGGCGCCGAGCCGGCCGGGACGCCGGAAGCGCACCCGGAGGCCCTCGACCTCCAGCACCACCTAGCTCTCGGCCAGGAGATGGCAGCGGGCGCGATGGCCGTCGCCGACTTCGGACCAGCCGGGTGAGATCCGCCGGCAGCGCTCGAACACCTTCGGGCAGCGGGGCGCGAACACGCAGCCCGGCGCCAGCCGGATCAGGTCCGGGACCTCGCCCGGGATGGTCGCGAGCGCGGGTCCGGCCGCGGCCTCGCTCGCCGGATCGCACGCCAGCAGCGCCCGGGTGTAGGGGTGCGCGGGCCGGTGGAAGAGATCGAGGACGCTCGCCTCCTCGACCACCTCGCCCGCGTACATCACGACCACCTGGTCGCAGAGCTCGGCGATCAGGCCGAGGTTGTGCGAGGCGAACAGGACCCCGCCCGCGAAGCTCTGCTTGAGCTCGCGCAGCAGGTGGATGATCTGCGCCTCGAGGGTGACGTCGAGCGCGGTCGTCGGCTCGTCGGCGATCAGGAGATCGGGGTTGCCGAGCAGCGCCATGGCGATCGCGACCCGCTGGCGCATGCCGCCCGAGAGCTGATGCGGATAGTCGTCGATCCGGGTTTCCGGGTCGGGGATGCCGACCCGCTGCAGCATCCGGACCGCGCGCGCCCGCTTCGCCCGCGCGCCGATCGGCGCGCGATACTGGATGTCGATCATCTGGGTCTTGATGCTGAGCACCGGGTTGAGCGCGCTCATCGGGTCCTGGAAGACCGCGGCGAGCCGCTGGCCGCGCAGCTTCTGGAGCTCCGACTCCGTCAGCGTCAGCATGCTCCTGCCATCGAAAATCACCTCGCCGCCGGTCACCTCCGCGTTCTCGGGCAGCAGCGCCAGGGCAGCCAGGATCAAGGTGGTCTTGCCGCTGCCGCTCTCGCCGACCACGCCGACGATCCGGTTGCGCGGCACCGCGAGGCTCGCCCGGCGGAGCGCATGGACCCGCCCGCGCGGGGTCGCGAACTCGACCGAGAGGTCCCGGATCTCGAGGACGTGCTCGGGCCCGGCGCGCATCAAGGCGTCCGGCGGAGCCTGGGGTCGAAGATGTCGCGGAGCGTCTCGCCCAAGAAGGTGAAGCCGAGCGTGGTGAGAATCAGGGGAAAACCGCCCGCGAGCACGAGCCAGGGGGTCGAGCGGATGAAGGCGTAGCCGTCGGCCAGGATGTTGCCCCAGCTGGGCGTCGGCGGGCGGACGCCGAGGCCGAGGAAGCGAGAGCCCGGCCTCGACCGTGACCACGACCGGCACGTCCATGCTGGCCAGGATCAGGAGCGGGCCGATCACGTTCGGGAGCACGTGGACGGCGAAGATGCGGGCGGTCCCGGCGCCGAGCGCGCGCTCGGCCAGGATGAACTCGGTGGCTTTGAGCGAAAGCGTCTGGGTGCGCACGATCCGGCCGTAGACCGGGACCGAGGTCACGATCAGGATCAGGATCACCATCTCGAGGCTGGGGCCGGCGAGCGTCACCGCGGCGAGCGCGAACATGATGGTCGGGAACGCGCGCACCGTGTCGAACAGGAGCAGGAGCGCGCTGTCCAGCCAGCGCGGGCCGTAGCCCGCGAGCATGCCGAGCAGGACACCGAGCACCAGCGATACCGAGATCGACCAGGCGGCGACCTGGAGCGCCACGCGGCCGCCGAACAGCACGCGCGCGAAGGTGTCGCGGCCGAGCTGGTCGGTGCCGGCGAGATGGGCGAGGGACGGCCCCCCGAGGCGGGCCCGGACGTCGAGCGCGTTCGGATCGTAGGGGGTGAGCCAGTGGGCGAAGAGCGCGCTGGCGAGAAAAGCGGCGACCAGGATCAGGCCGGCGAGGCCGAGCGGATCGCGGAGCAGGCGGCGCAGGTGCTGCAGGCGTTGCGGACGCGCCTCGGGGACCAGTCGTGGGAAAAACTCAGAGGCCGGCGCGGACACGGGGGTCGAGCCAGGCGTTGAGCAGGTCGGCGAAGAGCGCGCAGAGCACGAACAGGATGGTCGTGACCAGCACGGCACCCTGGACGACCGGGTAGTTGCGGGTCAGCGCCATGTCGTAGATCAGCTTGCCGATGCCCGGCCGCGCGAACACGATCTCGGCGAACACGGCACCCGAGAGCAGGTTGCCGATCCCGACGCCCAGCAGCGTCACGGTCGGCAGGATCGCGATCTTGAGGGCGTAGCGGTAGGTGATCATGCGCCTGGGCAGGCCGAAGGCGCGGGCGGTGCGGATGAAGGTCTCGCCCATCACCTCGAGCATCGAGGCGCGGACCAGGCGGGCGAGGTAGCCGACCCAGCCGAGCCCGATCGCGAACGCCGGCAGGATCAGGTGGCGCAGCTGGTCGCCGGGGTCGCCGGCTTCGCCCGCGCCGATCGCCGGCAGCCAGCGCAGCCAGACGGCGAACAGCAGGAGCGTGTAGAGGGCGACCACGAAGGACGGCACCGCGATCGCGCCGACCGTGATCACGCCCGAGAGCTTGTCGAACCAGCTGTTGCGATGAACCGCCGAGTAGCAGCCGAGCGGGATGCCGAGCAGGACGGCCCAGCCGAGCCCGGCGCCGGTCAGAGCCAGCGTGTAGGGCAGCTGCTCGAGGACGATCGTCGTGACGCTCCGGTTGCTGAACACGTCGGCGCCGAGGTCGCCCCGCAGGACGCCGCCGCCGAACGCCAGGAACTGGGCATAGACCGGCTGATCGAGGCGCATCTTGGCGAGATAGGCGTGGCGCATCGCCTCGGTCGCACGCGGCCCGAGCGCGATCGTGATCGGATCGCCGGGGACGAGATGAATCATGCCGAACAGCACGGCCATGGCGCAGACCACGATCACCAGGGCAAGACCAAGCCGCCGGATGGCATAGAGCGCCACGCTGCCGAGCCTCCTGCACGTGCCTCGGACCGGTCACGGACCCTGGCGACGAGCGCCGGCCTCGGATCGATCCGATTCCCGTTAACCTTTCGTCAACCATGGGTCACTAGCCTGTCCGGGCTCAAGGGTCCATGCGACCGTGGGACTCCATGCGCCCCACCGATTTGGCCGGCGCAGAGTCCGAGGATCGCAGGGACCACGCGAAGGTAGCCTCACGCCGTAAGGTTAATTTTTCGGTGAATCGCCGAGGTTCGGATCTGCATGCATGCCCGATGGTTCGGGCCCGGATGGATGGCCGGTGATTCGGGTCCGGATGGATGGCCGGTGATTCGGGTCCGGATGGATGACCGGTGATTCGGGTCCGGATGGATGGCCGATGGTTCGGGTCCGGATGGATGGCCGATGGTTCGGGTCCGGATGGATGGCCGATGGTTCGGGTCCGGATGGATGGCCGATGGTTCGGGTCCGGACGGATGGAGGTTCGGGTCCGATGGTGATTCGGGTCCGGATGGATGGCCGATGGTTCGGGTCCGGATGGATGGCCATGGTTCGGGTCCGGACGGATGAGCGATGATTCGGGACCGGATGGATGGCCGGTGATTCGGGGCCGGATGGATGGCCGATGGTTCCAGATGCTCGAGCGCCGATCGCGTCGCGCCGCGCTTCGCCGGGTTCTGCCGGCATTGCCTCCTGGTGGCGAGCATGCGGGCGGGCGCGGCCGGTCAAGGCCGCAAGCGGCGAAGCCGGCAGCTACGCTGGCCTTGACCGGCCGCGACCCGGCCCGGCGAGAATGCTCCGCCAGAAGGAAATAGCGGACCAGGGGCTGCCAGGCATGAACGACGTTCAGAGAGCAATGACAGCCAGCGATCCGGCGCTGCCCCAAATCCGTGCGGACTCCGCTCCCGTCCCCAGGGCGACGTCCTCATCGTCGTCGGCGGCCGGCGCCGATGCCACTTTCGGCGCGCGCGCCGGGCGCAAGGGATGCGCGCTCGATTCGAGCCCGGTTCTGCCCGGGCCGGCCATCGCTCAGAGGTCCTTGCACAGGCGGAGCGCGTCGTAGATCGCGGCGTGGATGTTGCGGCTCGAGACCGCATCGCCGATCCGGAACAGCTGGAAACGGCCATCCGGGTTGCTGACCACGGCCTGCGGCCGGCCGGCGATCAGCGCCTGGTAATCGACCTCGCCGCGGTTGGAGGAGCGCTCCTTGAGCGCGAAGTAGAGATCGTCCAGCGGCAGGGTGCCGTGCTCGACCACGACCTGGTCGACCAGGCGCCGCTCGGTCCGGTCGCTGTAGTCGCTGCCGAGGATGGCCGCCAGCCGGTTGCCCTCGCGCCGGACCTCGAGCAGGCGCGTGTTGATCGTGATCCGCACGCCCCGCTCCTTGAAGCAGCGGGCATAGGCGACGTGGTTGAGGCCGCCGATCTCCGGCGCGAAAAAGCGCTCGGGGGTGACGATCTCGAGCCTGGCGCCGGCCTCCGCCAGCGCCTCGGCCGCCTGCAGGCCCGGATGGGCGCCGTTGTCGTCGAACAAGAGGACCTCGGCGTCGGAGGCGCTTTGCGCGCCAGGGGCGCCGGGCCTGGCATCGCCGGAGAGGATGTCCCAGCTCGAGACCACGAGGTCCTCGCCACGTTCGAGAAAGCCGGTGTTGGGCAGGCCGCCGGTCGCGACGATCACGACCTCGGGGCTCTCGGCCAGGACGTCTTCGGCTTCGGCGAGCTGGTTGCAGCGGATCTCGACGCCATGCTTGTGGCACTGGGCGATCCGCCAGTCGGCGATCCCGATCAGCTCGGAACGCCGCCGCGCCCGGGCCGCGAGCCGGATCTGACCGCCCGGCTGACCGGCGGCCTCGAGCAGCACGACCTCATGGCCACGGGCGGCCGCGACCCGGGCGGCCTCCAGGCCCGCGGGGCCGGCGCCGATCACGATCACTTTCCTGTAGGGGCCGTCGGCCCTGCCGACCGTGTGCGGCATGGTCGCCTCGCGGCCGGTCGCGGGGTTGTGGATGCAGAGCGCCTCGTGGCCCTCGTAGATCCGGTCGAGGCAATAGGTGGCGCCGACGCAGGGCCGGATGTCCTGCTCGAGGCCGGCGGCGACTTTGATGGCGATGTGCGGATCGGCGAGATGCGCCCGGGTCATGCCGACCATGTCGAGCTTGCCCGCGGCGATCGCGTGGCGGGCGGTCGCGACGTCGTTGATCCTTGCGGCGTGGAACACCGGGAATCCGGTGGCGCTCCGGACCTCGCCCGCGAAGTCGAGATGGGGGGCGGCGGGCGTGCCCTGGATCGGGATCACCTTCGCGAGGGCGGCATCGGTCTCGATGTGGCCGCGGATGATGTTCAGGAAATCGACCTGCCGGCTCGCGACCAGGCGCCTTGCGATCTCGATCCCTTCCGCCTTCGAGAGGCCGCGCTCCCAGTCCTCGTCAGCGACCATGCGGATGCCGACGATGAAATCCGGGCCGACGGCGCCCCGGATCGCAGCCAGGACCTCGAAGGTGAAGCGCAGGCGATGGTCGAGGCTGCCGCCGTAGGCGTCCGTCCGCCGGTTGGTCGCGGGCGACCAGAAGCCGTCCAGCAGATGGCCGTAGGCCTCGATCTCGATGCCATCGAGGCCGGCTGCCTGCATGCGCTGCGCGGCCGCGGCGTAGGCCCTGGTGATCCTCGCGAGGTCCCAGTCCTCGGCCTCCTTGGGGAAGGAGCGATGGGCGGGCTCGCGGATCGGCGAGGGCGGCGAGCACCGGCAGCCAGTCGGCCTTGTTCCAGTTGGTGCGCCGCCCGAGGTGGGTGATCTGGATCATGACCGCGGCGCCGTGCTCGTGGCAGTCGTCCGCGAGCCGCCTGAGCCAGGGCACGATCTCATCTTTGTACGCGTGCAGATTGCCGAATGCGGCCGGCAAATCCTCGGCCACGATCGCCGAGCCCGCGGTCATGGTCAGCGCGATCCCGCCCTTGGCCTTCTCGACGTGGTAGAGCCGGTAGCGGTCCTTGGGCAGGCCGTCCTCGGAGTAGGCGGGCTCGTGCGCGGTGCTCATGATCCGGTTCTTCAGCACCAGATGCTTGAGCCGGAACGGCTGCAGGAGGGGATCACTGCTGACCATGGCGGGGCCGCTCCGGTAGTGGCAGCTGCCAGCAGGAAACCAGCATACCGAGGTCGACGGACGGTGGTCGAGACAACTCGCTCATACCAATGGCGCATGCTACACTTTCAGGCCAACGACGATCATCTGTGCGCACCGGACCGAGCCCCGAGCGATGGAACGAGAAGGAGTCGCACGCCGTCTGGTGGCAATTCTGGCCGCCGACGTGGTCGGCTACTCGCGGCTCATGGGCGCAGGACGAGGCGGGGACCCTCGTCCGGCTGCAGGCGCTCCGCCGCGAGTTCCTCGATCCCACGATCACGGCCTACCGCGGTCGCATCGTCAAGCTCATGGGCGACGGCGCTCTGGTCGAATTCTCGAGCGTCGTCGATGCGGTGCAGTGCGCGGTCGAACTCCAGCGCGGGACCGCCGAGCGCAACGCCGACCTGCCGCGCGAGCGTCGGATCGAGTTCCGGATCGGCATCAACCTCGGCGACGTCATCATCGATGGCGACGACATCTACGGCGATGGTGTCAACATTGCCGCGCGCCTGGAGGCGCTGGCCGAGCCGGGCGCGATCTGCATCTCGCGCACAGTCTTCAACCACATCCGGGGCAAGGTCAAACTCGAGTTTCGATGATCTGGGCGAGCACGCGGTCAAGAACATCGCGGAGCCGGTTGCAGTGTACCGCGTTGCTCCCGCCCGCGAAAGCTCGCAGACGAGATCCGGGCCAGGGATGTCGGCCGCAGCACCATCCATTGCGGTGCTGCCATTCACCAACATGAGCGCTGACCCGGAGCAGGAGTACTTCTCGGACGGCATGACCGAGGATCTGATCACGGACCTGTCGAAGATCCAGGGACTGCTGGTGGTCGCGCGTCATCTCGTCGTTCGCCTACAAAGGCCGGGTGCAGAGCGTACGCAAGGTCGCCGAAGAGTTGGGAGCACGCTATGTCCTCGAGGGCAGCGTCCGCCGCGCGGGCAAGCGTATCCGGGTCAATGCGCAGCTGATCGAGGCGACGACCGACACCCATCTCTGGGCCGAGCGCTACGATCGCGACGTCGAGGACATCTTCGCCGTCCAGGATCAGGTGGTCGGCGAGATCGTCAACGTCCTCAAGCGACGCTTGCCCCTGGGCGAGGTCGGCAAGGTCCAGAGTGAACGGCCGGCGAGCCTCGAAGCGTACGAATGCTTTCTGCATGGGCGGGATCTCAGCCAGCGCTTCACCTTCGAGGACAACGCCAAAGCCAAGGAGTGGCTGCTGCGGGCGCGCGAGCTCGACCCGAACTACGCCCCGGCGCATGTGTGGCTCGCCTTCTGCCACTGGGTCGACTGGCAGTGCTGGTCGACCGCGGACCAGGACGTGCTTCACGCGGCCGCCGCGGCGGCGGCGCGGGCGCTCGAACTCGACGCCAGCGAACCCCTGGCGCACGCCATCCTTGGCTTGACGCTGCTCTACGCGCGCGATTTCACCAACAGCATCCGGCAATTCGAGCAGGCGCTCCGGCTGCAGCCGAACCAGCCGGACGTGCTCGCTTTCCTGACCGAACCGCTGTCGATGGACGGGCGGCCGTTGGAGGCCATCCGCTGCGTCGCGCGCGCGATTCGGCTCAATCCGCATCATCCGGACTACTATTCGTGGGCGCTGGCGTTCGCGCAATATTCGGCGCGCCGCTACGAGGACGCTGCGGTATCGGTCAGGCGGATGACGTCCGCCGGCTCGGCGCGGCGAATCCTGGCCGCCAGTCTGGCCCAGCTCGGCGAGGTCGAGGACGCCCGCAACGAAGCGCAAATCTTCCTGATGGAGAATCCACGGTTCTCCGCCTCTGAGTGGGACGCGCGCAGCCGTTCCGGCGCGACGCCGATCGTGAGCACTTCATCGAGGGCTATCTCAAGGCCGGCCTGCCGCCCTGAGGGCCCGATCTCGGCGCTCGCCAAGCTGGAGCGCTACCAGCGCGGCGTCTGGGAGCAGATCCTGATGCCGGGCTACCGGCTGCCGGAGCCCTCGCTGCTGCGCAGCCACCCGCCGACCGAGGAGCGGATCGCCCGACTGAGGGCGCTGCACGGACGCGCGGCCGAGCCCGGTCAGCCGGTCATTGCGCAGGCCTTCGCGCAGGCGTCACCGGCCGGCTTCGGCGGCCCGGCGTCGCCCGCCGGCCGCAGGGCCGACGCGGGCGACTCGCCCTGAGCGCCGCCGCAGCGCGACCGTCGTTCAATCAAAAGGCGGTCGCGCCACGGAAATCGGTATACCCCAAATCGCGTCCGTGATATCCGGACCTCCGGTGCTGACGATCGCAGTCCCGGCAGCATAGGGTTCCGTATGATACAGACCCTGGGGGGAGACGATACGGAGGCGGCCTCATGGATGCCCCCAGCACGGACGAGGGGTGGGTTGATCCGACGTGGACCCGGCTCGAGGGTCAGATCGAGTGGTACGAGGGTCGGGCAGCCGAGGCCCAGCGTGTCTACCGGCGGCTCAAGGTGGTCGAGGTCGTGCTCGCCGCCCTGATCCCGTTTCTGGCCGGCTTTCAGGACAATCTGGCGGCCGTGCTGCCGGCGGCCCTGCATCTGCTGCCGGCGGTCCTGATCGCGCTCCTGGGGGTCGCGATCGTGGTCCTCGAGGGCTTGCAGCATCTCAACCAATACCATCAGCTCGGGCTCAGCTGCCGCTCGACCTGCGCCGCGCTCGAGCGCGAGAAGTTCCTGTTCCTGGCCGATGCCGGCGCGTACGGCGCGACCGAGGACAAGCGCGCCCAGCTCGCCGAGCGGGTCGAGGAGCTGATCTCGATCCAGCACACCGGCTGGGCCTCGACCCGCTCGCGCCGCTCGCGGACGCAGGCTCGGTACTGATATCGGCCCCGGCCCGGTTTCGGAGCCGATCGGCCTCGGAGCCGATCGGCCTCAGATCCGGTTCAGCGGGATCTTGATGTAGGAGATGCCGTTGTCCTCGGGCGGCGGCAGCTCGCCCGCGCGCATGTTGATCTGGATCGAGGGGATCAGGAGCTTCGGCACTTTCAGGGTCTTGTCGCGCTCGGTGCGGGTCTTGACGAACTCGGCCAGGGGCGTGCCTTCGTGGACGTGGATGTTCCGCTTGCGCTCTTCGGCGACCGTGGTCTCCCAGGCGATCGCCCGCCCGCCCGGGCCGTAGTCGTGGCAGACGAACAGCCGGGTCTCAGGCGGCAGGGCCAGGATCTTCTCGATCGAGCGGTAGAGCGTGGCGGCATCGCCGCCCGGAAAGTCGGCGCGCGCGGTGCCGCCGTCGGGCATGAACAGGGTGTCGCCGACGAACGCCGCATCGCCGATCACATAGGTCACGCAGGCGGGCGTGTGCCCAGGGGTATAGAGGACCTGGCCGTCCAGCGCCCCGATGGTGAAATGCTCGCCGTCCTTGAACAGATGGTCGAACTGGGCGCCGTCGGTGTTGAACGTCTTCTCGAGGTTGAACAGCTCCTTGAACAGCTTTTGGACCTCGGTGATGTGCTCGCCGATGCCGATCCGGCCGCCGAGCTGCTGCTTGAGATAGGGCGCGGCGGACAGATGGTCGGCATGGGCGTGGGTCTCGAGGATCCAGTCGGCCACGAGGCCCTGCGCGCGCACGAAGGCGACCACCCGGTCGGCGAACGCGGTCATGGTGCGGCCGGCGGCCTCGTCGAAGTCGAGCGCGGCATCGATGATCGCGCAGCGCCCGCCCGCGGGCTCCTGCACCACGTGGCAGGCGGTGCTGGTGTCCTCATGGAAGAACGAGGTGACCTCTGGCTTCATCTTGCTCCTCCATCGCGGCGATTTCCCGGCCATGCCTGCGGCGCTCCGCGATGTCGACCCGGAGACCTGGAAGGACTGGCTCGCTCGTTACGATCGATCCTAGTCGATGTCCGCGCTGCCGACGAGTACGCCCCTTGAGCACGGGCCGAGGCCGTGGCCGGCGCTGCGGGCAAGATGATGGTGCCGATACGCAACGCCGGCAACCGCTCGCGCCAAGCGGCCGGTGCCCTGCTCCGCTCGCGCTACTCGCGCCCGAAGCTCTTGCCGTCGCTGGCGGGCAGCGGCGAGCACTTGGCCGCTTGATAACGTTTGTGTTAGTATTATTTCGTGCTTCAGATCGTCGAATACGAGGACAGTGATGGCGGCCGACCGTTCTTCAAGTGGTTCGGTCGGCTGAACACGGCTGCCGCGCTGAAGATACGCACAGCCTTGGCGCGCATCGAAGCAGGCAACCTATCCAGCTTGAAGGCGATCGGGCGAGGGGTTTCTGAGATCCGGGTCGATTTTGGGCCCGGTTATCGCATCTATCTCGGTCGTGACGGTGAACGGCTGGTGGTCCTCCTCGGCGGAGGTACCAAGAAGCGGCAGCAGAGGGACATCGAGCAGGCCATCGAATGCTGGCGGGACTACAAGGCGCGCAAACCGAGAGAGGGGCGCTGATGCCACTGACAAGAGATTTCAAGGACACGGTGCGGCAACGCGCGGAGGCGGATCCGACGTTTCGCGCCGGACTGCTGGCTGAAGCCGTCGAGTGCCTGCTCGGCGGCGAGATTGACGCCGGCAAGGTGCTCCTGCGGGATTACGTCAATGCGACCGTCGGGTTTCAGGAGCTGGCGGCGCTGATCGACAAGAAGCCCGAGAGCCTGATGCGCATGCTCGGACCCGGGGGCAATCCGCAGGCCAGCAACCTGTTCCAGCTCCTGGCCCAGCTGCAAAAATGCGAGGGCGTGCGCTTCGAGGTGCGCGCAGCGCGATAACCGGACGGCGCCTCCGTCGCCCACGCGAAGCTATCGAGAAAACGGGCGGTTGGGTTGCAGCGCGGGCAATTCCCGTAGCGTTCCACCGGCCGCCTCACCCTCGTCAGGCCCGCGGCCCGCCCTAATCGATCTCGTGCACCTTGGTGCGGGCGAGGCGGCGGGTGGCGGCGGCGATCGCGTCGCGTTCGGCGTCCTCGCGCGTGGCGCCCTCGGCGCGCGCGATCCGCGCGCCGGGGCTGACGTTGTCGATCTCGCAGAACCATTTGTCGCCGAGCTTGTAGGAGACGATCCCGACCGGCCAGCCGGCCAGTTTTTCCTGGCGGCGCTGGTAGTCCTCGGTGCGCATTTTTCCCACTTTCCTGCGGTCCGCGACGCTCAGGCTGATCGCTGATCAGGCGGATCGGCCAGCGGGCGAGGCGCTCCCCTTTTAAGCGCCGCGCTCGACCGGGACGCCGACCAGGTTGCCCCACTCGGTCCAGGAGCCGTCGTAGTTCTTCACGTCGTCGTAGCCGAGCAGGTATTTGAGCACGAACCAGGAATGGCTCGAGCGCTCGCCGATCCGGCAATAGGCGATCACCGGCACATCGCCGGTCACCCCCTTGCCGCCGTAGAGCGCCTTGAGCTCGTCGTAGGACTTGAAGGTGCCGTCCTCCCGGCACGCCTGGCCCCAGGGGATGCTGGCGGCGCCCGGGATGTGGCCGCCGCGCTGGCAGGTCTCGGGCAGGCCCGGAGGGGCCAGGATCTTGCCGCTGAACTCGTCCGGGCTGCGCACGTCGACGAACGCCTTGGTCCGGCTCCTGGACGCTTCCATGGCCTCGGCCAGGAAGGCGCGCAAGGACAGGTCCGGGCCGGACGCGCGGTAGCTCCCGGGCGTGATCTCTGGCGCGTCGGTCGTGAGCTCGCGACCTTCCTCCAGCCACTTCTTGCGGCCGCCGTTCATCAGCCGGACGTCCTTGTGGCCGTAGAGCTTCATCTGCCAGAGCGCCCAGGCGGCGAACCAGTTGTTGTTGTCGCCGTAGAGGACGACCGTGGTGCCGTTGCCGATCCCGGCGGCCGCCATCAGCTTCTCGAACGCGTCCTTGGGGATGATGTCGCGGCGCACGGTGTCGCAGAGCTCCGTGGTCCAGTTCCAGCCGACCGCGCCCGGCACGTGGCCCTGCTCGTAGGCGGCGGTGTCGACGTCGACCTCGGCGATCCGGATGCTTCGGATCGTCCTGATGGGCGGCCACCCAGGCCGTGTCGACGAGCATCTCGGGATGGGCATAGCCAGCCATGCGTTTTTTCCCACTTGCGGCCCGTTGCGGCCCGACGGCGCGAAGGCCCGGCTTGCCGTCGTCGGACGGGAACCGGGGGTGGTTTTCTATCCGGAGCGAGCGAGAACGTCCAGCGCGGGCTCAGCCGCCGTCCCCAGGGCCGGCCGGACGATGATCCCCAGCCTGGTCATCGCCGCCAGCCTGGTCATCGCCGTGAGGAGCTCAGAGCAGGCGGTGCCGCCTCCGGGAGCCTTACGTCAGCGCTGGGCGGGGGCTCAGGTGATGAGGCCCAGCACGATGTCGAAGTTGGCGCGCAGGGCATCCGGCTCGAGCCCGGGGGCAGGCTCCAGAGGCACGGTGACGGCCGCGCGGGCCGCCGGATCGCCGATCCCCTGGTAGATGGCATCGCGGGCGTTGAGCGGCTGCCCGGCTATGTACATCTGCGTGGTCAGCGGCGCGAAGTCCGGGCCCAGGATCTTGAAGTGGATGTGCGCCGTCCGGCCGGGATAGGGCACCGGCTCGATGGTCCGGAAACGATAGCCTCCATCCGCGGTCGCGGTGGTCGCGCCGAAGCCCTGGAAGTTGGGATCGGCGGGGCCGCGGCGGTCCCGGGAGTGGTGGTAGACGCCGAGCGCGTCGCATTGCCAGATCTCGATCCGGGCGCCCGGCACCGGTCGGCCGTCCAGGCCGAGCACGCGGCCCGCGAGGTGCAAAATCGTGCCGGCCGCGCGGTGCGCCTGGCCGTCGATCTGGACCAGGTCGTTGTCGGCATCGAGCGGCAGGGTCAAAGGGTAGAACGGGCCCTCGGTCTGGCCGGGCGTTGCCAGCAGAGCCGTGGCCGTGCGCGCCGGCGCGGCGGCAAGCGTCGCGAGCGTGCCCATGGTCCCCAGTAGGTGACGGCGGTCGAGCCGGCGCATGCGTCTCCTCCAAGCGCTTGCCATAGCCTTATGAAACTGGCGCCCCCGGCGGCGCTGTCCAGGGCGGGTCGGCGGCGCGCAGTCCGCTAGCCAACCTGAAATCTATTTACATCTTGCAATATTCAACTAAAGAGCGGGCGCAGGTTTCGCTGGTGATCGGAAAGCGCATGACACGCATGATCGTGTTTGGGGTCGGTGCCCTGGCGCTGGTGCTGGGCAGCGGGCTTGGCGAGGCGGTCGAGCTGGTGCAGAAGGGCGGCCTCACGGTCGGCGCCGGCCTCGAGGTCGGCGCCGCTTATCTGTACACCAAGAACACCAACTTCGGCGCCGGCCGGGTCGATCTGAAGAGCGGCGACAACACCGGCGACGCGCAATGGGGCGAGGGCTATCTCAAGCCGTCGCTCGATCTGACCTACGAGACCGATGCCGCCGGCACGGTCTATGGCGGCGCCTCCGCGGTCGGCGCGGTCACGGTCGGCGACGGCGATGCGGGCGGCTTCACCGACGGCGGCGACAAGCAGCTCGACGTCGAGGGCCTCTACGCCGGCTGGCGGTCGGCCAAGCTGTTCTCGGACTCGCTGGGCGAGGATGCCCTCGATCTGTCGCTCGGCCGCCAGGATTTCCACGTCGGCGACGGCTTCCTGATCTGGGATGGCAATTTCGACACCGCGGGCGATGGCGCCTACTGGCTGTCGCCGCGCAGCGCCTTCAAGATGACCGGCCTGGCCCGGCTGAAGACCGACCCGTACAGCGGCCAGCTGTTCTATCTCGAGGCCGACGGCGACCAGGGCAATACCCAGGCGGCCGGCATCAATTTCGACTACCAGTCGGGCTTCGGCACGATCGGCGCCACCTACCTCCAGATCCTCGACGCCGACGCCAGCTTCGAGGCGGATACCCCGCGCGAAGGCATGCAGGTGGCCGCGCTCAGGCTCAACGAGGCGCATTTGCCGGATTTCGAGGACGCCAAGCTGTACGCCGAATACGTCCAGGAGTTCGGCGACGGCGACCACGTCGACTTCAACGCCCACGCCTTCTACGTCGAGCCCGCCTACACCTTCTCGTCGCTGCCCTGGACGCCGACGCTCGCCTACCGGTTCGCCTATTTCTCCGGCGATTCCGATCCCGACGACGATAACCGCAAGGACTTCGATCCGCTGTTCTACGAGGGCGACCGCAGCTGGGGCACCTGGACCCAGGGCGAGATCGTCGGCAACTACCTGCTGTTCAACAGCAACCAGGTCAACCACATGGTGCGGCTGTCGGCGAGCCCGACCGACGCGGTCGAGATCGGCGCGCTCTACTTCCATTTCGATCTGGCCGAGAAGAACTATTTCGGCACGGCGGTCGACGATCGGGACTTCGCCGACGAGGTCGACCTCTACGCCGACTGGACGATCAACGACAACGTCTCGATCGGCGCGGTTTACGGCGTGGCCTGGCCGGGCGACGCCGCCAAGGACGCGTTCGGCGACAACGACACCTCCCACCTGTTCGAGATCTATACGACCCTGACCTTCTGAGCCCCGGGTCCCTTCTGAGTCCCGGGTCCCTTCTCAAGCCCCGGGTCCGGAAAGCGCGCGCCCGGGTGCGCCCGCGGGCGGGCGTCGATCGATCGGCGGTCGGTGGCGACCGGAGCCTGGCGACGACCGGCGATCGCCAGCGGGTCGGGCCGGCTAAGGCTCGATCGGGCCGCCGGCCTGCGACCAGGCGGTGAAGCCGCCGATCAGGTTGGCGACCTTGTCGACGCCCATGTCCTTGAGCGTCTTGGCGGCCAGCGCCGAGCGCCCGCCCGAGCCACAGTACAGCACGAGGCGCTTGCCCGAAGCCAGCTCCGGCTTGTGCGCCTGCGTGGTCGGATCGGCGTGAAATTCGAGGAAGGCGCGCGGCGCATGGACCGCGCCCGGAATCTTGCCGTTGCGAGCGAGCTCGGCGGCGTCGCGGACGTCGACGAACTGCACGTCGTCGCGACCCAACAGCTGTTGCGCCTCCTCGACCGTGAGCGTGCCGACCGCGGCGTTCGCCTCCGCGACCAGCTCGGCAGCCTTCTTCACCATGGTGGTCACCGTCCTCCCGTTTGCGCCGGCCCGGGCTCAGCTCTTCTTGAGCACGGCCGCGTCATGGCCTGCGTGTCGCAGACCGATTCCAGCTTGATCCCGAGCTCGGCGAACGTGGCCTTGGCGCGCTCGACCCGCTCGCCGTGGCGCGTCGCCCACTCGGGACCGAGGCTGCCCAGCAGCACGTATTCATGCGCGATGCCCTCCGCCTCGGCCGGCCTGCGGCCAGCACCGCAGCTTAGACCGGAAGGCCGTCCCGCTCCAAGCGGCGCCTACGCGCCGGAGGGCAATCCCTTGAAGCGGCGCGTGGGCGGCGGAAGCCGATGCCTTGAAGCGGCGCGTGCGCGCCGGGAGGCTCTTGAAGCGGCACGCGCCGGAGGGCAATCTTGGCGGCGGCGCGGGGCGCGCCGGTGGCGATCCCGGGCGGCGGCGCGCGCGCAGGGCGCGCCGGCCTCCGGCCACGACGGGCCTTGCTTTTGTGCTCAAACTTGCCGACATATCGACCGGCGGGGCCATCTGCAGAGCTGATCGACAGGGATCATGAGCGTACCGACTCGAATCGCGACCATCAGCCATCTCCTCCTCATTGCCCTTCTCGGCGTCGGCGCGCTCGGCCCTTCGCAGGCCCAGGAGGCCGGGAGCAAGGCGCCGGTGCCGGAGTTCGTCGGCAGCCATCGCGACTGGAACGTGTACAAGTTCCAGGACGGCGACCAGACCATCTGCTACATGGCGAGCGAGCCCAAGAAGCAGGAAGGCAACTACACGCGCCGCGGCAGCCCGGCGGTCCTGGTGACCCGGCGGCCGGGGGCGCACGTGGTCTACGAGGTCAGCGTCGATCCCGGCTACACCTATCTCGACGGCAGCAACGTCGAGATCGAGATCGACAAGCGCAAGTTCCTCCTGTTCACGCGCGGCGAGCACGCCTGGACGCCCAAGGAGGCGGACGACAAGGACCTGATCGCCGCCATGAAGCGCGGCACCAACATGACCGTGCGCGGCAACTCATCGAGGAACACCTACTCGCTCGACACCTACTCCCTGCTCGGTTTCGCGGCGGCCTACGACGCCATGACCGAGGCCTGCGCCAAGTAGTCGAGCCCGCGAGCTGCGCATGACCACCCCCGGCGCGCCGCTGCCGCCACCATCCGGGTCCGCGGCGCGCCCGAGCCTGATCGGCCGGCCCCAGGCCGAGCTCAGGGCGCTGATCGGGGCGCTGGGTGAGCCGGAGGGGCAGGCCGGGCTGCGCGCCCGGCAGGTCTGGCACTGGCTGTACCATCGGGGGGCTCGCGAGTTCGCGGCCATGACCACCCTGCCGGCGGAGCTCCGCCGCCGCCTCGATCAGACCTACAGCATCGCGCGGCCGGAGGTGGTGCAGGAGCAGGTCTCGGCCGACGGCACGCGCAAGTGGCTGCTCCGCTTCGCCGACCGGCAGACGGTCGAGACCGTCTACATTCCCGAGCCCGATCGCGGCGCGCTCTGCCTCTCGACCCAGGTCGGCTGCAGCCTGACCTGCAGCTTCTGCCACACCGGCACGATGCCCCTGGTGCGCAACCTGCGCGCCCCGGAGATCGTCGCTCAGATCCTGATCGCCCGCGACGCCCTGGCCGAATGGCCGGCGCCCCAAGGCGCGCGTCGCCTCAGCCATCTCGTGGTCATGGGCATGGGCGAGCCGCTGCTCAACTACCCGCAGACCGCGGCCGCGCTGCAGATCGCCATGGCCGCGGACGGTCTCGGCTTCGCGCGGCGCAAGATCACGCTCTCGACCTCGGGCGTCGTGCCCAAGATCGAGGCGCTCGGCCGCGAGCTCGGGGTCGGGCTCGCGATCTCGCTGCATGCGGTCCGGGACGAGCTGCGCGACCAGCTCGTGCCGATTAACCGAAAATGGAACATTGCCGCGTTACTAGAAGCTTGCCGGGCCTATGCCGCCGGCGCCGACCGACACCTGACCTTCGAGTATGTGATGCTGGATGGCGTGAACGACAGCGACAGCGATGCCCGGGAGCTGGTCCGGCTGCTGCGCGGCATCCCCGCCAAGGTCAACCTGATCCCGTTCAATCCCTGGCCGGGCGCGCCCTACGGCTGCTCGCCGCCGGAGCGGATCCGGGCGTTTGCCGCGATCGTCAGCCGGGCCGGCTATCCCGCGCCGGTGCGGACGCCGCGCGGACCGGACATCCTGGCCGCCTGCGGCCAGCTGAAGACGGCCAGCGCGCGGCGGCCCCGGGCGGCCGCGCTCGCGGCCTGAGCCCCGCGGCCCGATCCGTGAAGCGCTTCCTCGTCGGCCTGCTCGCGGTGGTCGGGTTGCTGACCCTCCTCTTGGCGGGTGGCGGGCTGGTCGCGGTCTGGTTCTTGCTGCCGGGCAAGCCCGCCCTGCCCGGGCAGATCGTGCTGACGCTGGATCTGCGCGACGGCCTCGAGGAGGTGCCGGCGCGGGATCCGCTCGACCTGCTCGGCCTGGCGACCACGCCGACCTTCACCGACGTGATCCTGGCCCTCGACCAGGCGGGCCGCGACCCGCGGGTCAAGGGGCTGGTGGCGCAGCTGAGCGGCGAGGGGCCGGGCTTCGCCCAGGCGCAGGAACTGCGCGCGGCGCTGGGCCGGTTTCGGGCCCAGGGCAAGTTCGCTTACGCCTATGCCGACAGCTTCGGCGAGTTCGGCCCCGGCACCCGCGGCTACTATCTCGCGACCGCCTTCGAGCAGATCGATCTGCAGCCGATCGGCTCGCTCGGCCTGACCGGGCTCCTGCTCGAGACGCCGTTGCTGCGCGGCCTGCTCGACAAGCTCGGCATCCTGCCGAGCGGCGACAAGCGCGGGCCCTACAAGAGCGCGGCCGAGATGTTCACCGAGACCGAGCTCAGCCCGGCGAGCAGGGAGTCCCTGGAGGCGCTCGCCGACTCCCTCGACCAGCAGATCAAGGACGGGATCGGCGCCGGCCGGGCGCTCGACCCGGCGCGGGTGGCGCGGCTGATCGACGACGGCCCGTATTTCGCGACCGAAGCCGAGGCCGCGGGGCTGGTCGATCGCCTGAGCTATTGGGACGACGTGGTCGAGCGGGCGAAGTCCAAGGCCGGCGGCGACAGCGAGCTGGTCGCGGTCGCCGACTACGCCCGCGCGGCCTCGCCGGCGGCGGCCGGTGCGCCGGTGGTCGCCCTGATCCGCGGAATCGGCCTGATCCAGAGCGGCGACAGCCAAGCCAGCCCGACCAGCGGCTGGGTGATGGGGGCGGATACGGTGGCAGGCGCGCTCACCGCCGCGATCGACGACCCGGCGGTCAAGGCGATCCTGTTCCGGATCGATTCCGGCGGCGGCTCGGCGGTCGCCTCCGAGACCATCGGCCACGAGGTCCGGCGCGCGGTCGAGCGCGGCAAGCCGGTGATCGTGTCGATGGGCGACGTCGCGGCCTCCGGCGGCTACTGGATCGCCATGAACGCCTCCAAGATCGTCGCCGAGGGCGGCACGCTCACCGGCTCGATCGGGGTGTTCGCGGGCAAGCCCGTGCTGACCCAGCTGTGGCAGGACATCGGCGTCAACTGGGGCCGGGTGCAGCGCGGCGCCAATGCCGGCATGTGGAGCACCGGGCTCGACTACGACGCGCGCGGCCGGGCGCGGCTGGAGGCGTTCCTCGACCAGATCTACGGCGCCTTCGTCGCCGGCGTGGCGCGCGGCCGCAACCTGCCCGAGGCGGCCGTGCAGCAGGCCGCCCAGGGGCGGGTCTGGACCGGCGCCCAGGCCAAGGGGCTGGGCCTGGTCGACGAGCTCGGCGGCTTCGTCCGCGCGCTCGAGCTGGCGCGCGAGGCGATCGGCGCGCCCCCCGACCGGCCGGTCGAGCTCAGGGTGTTCCCGCCGCCGCGCTCGCCCTTCGAAGAGGTGCTGGACCTGTTGCGCGGCACTTCGATCGGGGCCGGTGCGTTCGGTGCCTGGTTGCGCTGGCTCGGTCCCGGTGCGCTCAGCGCGCCGCCGCTCGTGATCCGCTGAGCCGGGCGGCCGGGCGGCGCGACGGCAAGCTTGGGAGATCCGCGGTGTGCCGCTTCTACGCGTTGCGCGCGACCGCCCCGACCCGGGTCGAATGCTGCCTGGTCCAGGCGCCGAACTCGCTGCTCGCCCAGAGCCGGCAGGATCTGCGCGGCCTCGAGAACGCCGACGGCTGGGGGATCGCGGCTTTTGGGGGCGCATCCGGCGGGGGCGGGGTGGCACCCGGCGGGGGCGGCATGGCATCCGGCGGGGATGGGATGGCCCCGGGCGGGCTCCCGGACGCGGCTGGCGGCGGCGGCGGCGCCAGTCTCCAGGACTGGGTGATCGAGCGCCACCCGCGCGCGGCGCATGACGGCCATCTGTTCAAGGTTGCGGCCGCCCGGACGCTCGCGACCACGGTGCTGGCCCACGTCCGCCACGCGACCGTCGGCACCGTCGCGCTGGAGAACACCCACCCGTTCCGCCACGCCGGCTGGAGCTTCGTGCACAACGGCACCGTGCCCTATTTCGTCGACGTCCGGGACCGCCTGCTGGCGGCGATGAGCGCCCCCCACCGGGCGGCGATCCGGGGCACGACCGACAGCGAGCACCTGTTCCACCTGATCCTCTCGACCCACGCGCAGGCGCCCGCGCGGCCATTGCTCGCGAGCCTGCAGCAGGCGCTTCGCCGGGTGGTCGGCTGGTGCCGCGAGATCGGCCAGGAGCCGCACCTCGGCCTGAACGTCCTCCTGAGCGACGGCGTGCAGATGGTCGGCAGCCGCTGGCAGCGCACCCTCTATTACGCGGAGCGCGCCGGCCGGAGCGCCTGCCCGGTCTGCGGCCGGGCGCACGCCGCCTCGGCGGCGGCCGACTACCGGGCGCTGATGATCGCGTCCGAGCCGATCACCGACGAGCCCTGGCCCGAGGTCCCGGAACGCTCGGTGTTCGAGGTCACCCCCGGGATCCAGCTGCGCAGCCTGCCGCTCGCCGGGGCCTGAGCCGCCCGCGTCGCCATGAGGGCCCTGTTGTGCCCGTGATCGCCGCTGGCCGCCGGGCGTTGTCACGCAATTGACAAAGACTGGGCAGACGCCTAGTTCGTGTGCAGCGCACAATGCTACCCGCGAGAGCTGTGCGGGCTACCACGCGAGAGCTGTGCGGGCGCGGGTGGAACGGGTCGGGTCACCAAGGAGCTGCCGAGCGGTGAAGGTCCTCGTCGCGGTCAAGCGTGTGGTCGACTACAACGTCAAGATACGGGTCAAGACCGACGGCTCCGGGGTCGAGACCGCGAACGTCAAGATGTCGATGAACCCGTTCGACGAGATCGCCAATGAGGAGGCGATCCGATTGCGCGAGGCCGGGACCGCGAGCGAGGTCATCGCGGTCTCGCTCGGCGAGGCCAAGTGCCAGGAGACGCTGCGCACGGCGCTCGCCATGGGCGCCGACCGGGCGATCCACGTCGAGACCTCGGCCGAGCTCCAGCCGCTCGCGGTCGCCAAGCTCCTGAAAGCGGTGGTGGCGCGCGAGCAGCCGGGCCTGGTGATCCTCGGCAAGCAGGCGATCGACGACGACAGCAACCAGACCGGGCAGATGCTGGCGGCCCTGCTCGGCTGGCCCCAGGGCACCTTCGCCTCCAAGCTCGTGTTCGCGGACGGCGAGCTGCAGGTGACCCGCGAGGTCGACGCCGGGCTCGAGAAGGTGGTGCTCAAGCTGCCGGCGATCGTGACCACGGATCTGCGCCTGAACGAGCCGCGCTATGCGAGCCTGCCCAACATCATGAAGGCCAAGAAGAAGCCGATCGACGTGCTGACGCCCGCCGAGCTCGGCGTCGACGTGGCCCCCAGACTCAAGATCCTCAAGGTCGAGGAGCCGGCCAGGCGGCAGGCGGGCGTCAAGGTCGCGAACGTGGGCGAGCTGGTCGACAAGCTGCGGCGCGAGGCGAAGGTGATCTGATGGCGGTCCTGGTCCTGGCCGAACACGACAATCGGGCGCTGGCGCCGGCGACCCTGCCTGCGGTCACCGCCGCGCGCGCCCTCGACCCATCGGTCGATCTGCTGGTCGCGGGGCAAGGCTGCGGGCCGGCCGCGGCAGCCGCCGCGAAGGTCGCGGGCGTCGCCCGGGTGCTGCAGGTCGAGCACGCCGCCTATGCGGAGCCGGTCGCCGAGGATTTTGCCTTGCTTCTCCAGGCCCTGGCCGGCGGCTACGGCGCCGTGCTCGCGGCCTCGACCACCCATGGCAAGAACGTGATGCCGCGGCTGGCGGCGCTGCTCGACGTGGCGCAGCTCTCGGACATCGTCGAGGTGCTCGGCCCGGATACCTTCAAGCGCTACATCTACGCCGGCAACGCGCTCGCGACGGTGCAGACCAGCGACCGGATCAAGGTGATCACGGTCCGCACCACGGCCTTCGAGCCGGCGCCGGCCGAAGGCGGCACGGCGGCGATCGAGGCGCGCGATCCGGCCGATCCGGCGGGTCTCTCGCGCTTCGTCGGCCGCGAGGTCAGCGGCGGCGAGCGGCCCGAGCTGACCTCGGCCCGGATCGTGGTGTCGGGCGGCCGCGGCATGGGCAGTGGCGAGAACTTCCGCATCATCGAGGAGCTGGCCGACGTGCTCGGCGCCGCGGTCGGCGCGTCGCGCGCCGCGGTCGATGCCGGCTACGTGCCGAACGAGTATCAGGTCGGCCAGACCGGCAAGATCGTCGCCCCCGATCTCTACGTCGCGGTCGGCATCTCGGGCGCGATCCAGCACCTCGCCGGCATGAAGGACAGCAAGGTGATCGTGGCGATCAACAAGGATGAGGAGGCGCCGATCTTCCAGGTCGCCGACTACGGCCTGGTCGCCGACCTGTTCAAAGCCGTGCCGGAGCTCGCCGCCGAGCTCCGCAAGCCCGGTTGAGCCGCCCGTGCCGCGCGATTGGCGAGCCATGCCCCAAGCGAGCCGTGATCACGATCTGTTGCCGGTCCCGGAGATCCGCCGCATCGGCGTGGTCGGGGCCGGCCAGATGGGCGGCGGCATCACCGAGGTCGCAGCGCTCGCGGGCTTCGAGGTCTGCCTGCTCGACGTCAGCCAGGAGCAGCTCGACCGGGCGCTGGAGCGGATCGGCAGCCGGCTCGACCGCCGGGTCGCCAAGGGCTCGATCACCGCGGCCGAGCGGGACGCGGCGCTCGCCCGGGTGGTCGTCGGCACCGGCTACGAGCGGCTCGCCGACTGCCAGCTGGTGATCGAGGCGGCGATCGAGAACGAGGCGGTCAAGCGCCAGATCTTCGCCGAGGCGATCAAGCACCTGCCCAAGGACGCGCTGATCGCGACCAACACCTCGTCGATCTCGATCACCCGCCTGGCAGCCGGCACCGACCGGCCCGAGCGCTTCATCGGCATGCACTTCATGAACCCGGTGCCGGCGATGAAGCTGGTCGAGCTGATCCGCGGCATCGCGACCGACGAGGCGACCTTCCGGGCGATCCGGGCGGTCACCGAGACGCTCGGCAAGACCGCGGTGACCGCCGAGGATTTCCCGGCCTTCATCGTCAACCGGATCCTGTTGCCGATGATCAACGAGGCGGTCTACACGCTCTACGAGGGGGTCGGCAACGTCGAGTCGATCGACAACGCGATGAAGCTCGGCGCCAATCATCCGATGGGGCCGCTCGAGCTCGCCGACTTCATCGGCCTGGACACCTGCCTTGCGGTCATGCAGGTGCTCTACGACGGCCTCGCCAACTCCAAGTACCGGCCCTGTCCCTTGCTGGTGAAATACGTCGAGGCCGGCTGGCTCGGGCGCAAGACCAAGCGCGGCTTCTACGACTATCGGGGCGAAGCGCCGGTCCCGACCCGCTGAGCCGGCGAGGTCATAAGCTTCCCGAGGACGTCCGGGACGGGGCCGCCAGCCGCACGGCCCCGGCAGCGCAAGCGCGCGGCCCGCAGACCCTTAGATCACCGTACCGGCCCTGACCGGGTGGTGCTGCCCTGCGGCTGCCGCGCGGTCACGGGTCGGGGGTTCGGACCGTGCCGACGATCCGCTCGATCGGGTGCTCCTTGATCCGCCGGCTCGCGGCGAAGATCACGAGCTCGCCGATCAGGCCGAGCGCCAGGATCTGAATGCCGAGCACGATCAGCAGGACCGCCACGATCAGGGCCGGACGGTCGCCAAGCGCCACGCCGAAGCCCAGCTTGGCGACCACCAGGCCGCCCGTGGACAGAATCCCGAGGAGCAGGATCGGCAGGCCGATCATGCCGAAAAATCGCAGCGGCTTCTTGGTGAACTTGAGGACCAGATAGAGCGCCAGAATGTCGAGGGCGACGCCGATCCGATTCCAGAGCGTGAGCTTGACGCCGGCGCGCCCGGTGCGGCCGGCGCGCACGTCGACCTCGCTGATCCGAAAGCCCCGCTCGCTCGCCACCAGCGGCAGAAAGTGAGGCTGCAGGCCGTGCAGGGCGATTTCCCCGACCACCGGCCGGCGCCAGGCACGGACCCGGCAGACCAGATCGGTGAAGGAATGACCGAACAGCCGCCGGAGCAGCCAGTGGAAGGCCTTGGCCTGGAGCCGCTGCAGCCTCGAGCTGACCGGCGGCCGACGCCCGACCGCCACCTCGCAGTGATCGAGGGCGGCGACGACCCGGGGAATGTCGGCCGGCTCGACCTGAAGATCGGGCGGCAGGGTGAGGATGATCTCGCCCCGGGCATGCCTGAAGCCGCTCAGGAGCGCCTCGGCCTCGTCCAGCTGCTGGCCGAGCACCAGCACCAGCGCTCGCTCTCCCCGCTCCTGCAGGCCCTTCAGGTCGGCGAGCGCCCGCGCGCTCTGCCGGCTCAGGACGTAGACCAGCTCGTAGGGCTGGCCGAGGCTGGCGACCGCCGCCTTGTAGGCGTCGTAGACCTCGACCACGTCGGTCCGATCCTGGAACATCGGCACGATCACCGACAAGGTGACCGGCGGGGCCGCGGCTCCGGGGGGCTCAGTGGTATCCGGGCGGTCCGGAGCCATCGCGCTGAACTCGTCGATTCGCTGCTTGGCATGCATGCCGGGGACCCTGTCTCGGATGCGCCGGACGCGGGCTACCGTATCTCGGGGCGGGATGGCGCATCGGGCGCCTGCCGGCTCCACGCCTGGAAGGGCTGCAGGTCCCAGCTGCCCGGCGCCATCTGATAGATCAGATAGCCGATCAGCCCGATCAAAGCCAGGAACAGCGACAGGGCGCCGAACATGATCGAGACGCCCATGAGGACGACGACCGACGAGGCTTCGAGCGCGCGATAGATCGCGACCAGGGCGCACAGCAGGCTGAGGGCGCCGGCGAGCGCGGCGCTGCCGACGAAGCACGACAGCGGCCGGGCGGCGAACAGCAGCAGCGTCTTGATCGCGAGCATGTCCGCGAGCACCTTGTAGATTCGGGACAGGCCGTATTTCGAGCGGCCAAAGCGCCGTGCATGATGCTTGACCTTGATCTGGGCGATCCGGGCACCGGCCAGCGAGCTCATCGCCGGGATGAAGCGGTGCATCTCGGCGTAGAGCGGCACCCGCCTGATCAGCTCGGCGCGGTAGGCCTTGAGCGAGCAGCCGTTGTCCTTGATGTCGACGCCGGTGACCCTGGCGATCAGCCGGTTCGCCGCCACCGAGGGCAGGCGGCGCGAGAGCAGCTTGTCCTGACGCTGGTAGCGCCAGCCGACGACCAGGTCGTAGCCTTCCCCGATCTTGACGAGCAGCTTCGGGATGTCGGCCGGATCGTTCTGCAGGTCGGCGTCCATGGTCACCAGCGTGGCGCCCGAGGCATGCTCGATGCCGGCCACCATGGCGGCGGTCTGGCCGCAGTTGCGGCGGAACTTGATCACCTTGACCCGCGGATCGGCGGCGGCCAGGGCGGCGCAGCGGGCGAAGGTGTGATCGCGGCTGCCGTCGTCGACGAAGATGATCTCGAAGGCGAGCGCGAGCGGCGTCACGGCGTGCACGATCGCCTCGTACAGCGGGCCGACGCTCGCCTCCTCGTCGAACGCGGGCACGATCACCGACAGGTCGAGCGCGCCAGCCACCGGCGGCCGCATGTGATCACCGGCCGTCTGGTCGATCCGCCCCTCCCGATCGCTGGTCAAGCCGTACCGCCAACCCTCCTCGACCCGGCGCCGGGCCCGGCCGCCGAGGCCGCCGACCGGCTGCGGTCTGGCCGCGACCGCTCGATCATGATTACGAGTGAATGTGTACGGGCTCGAGCCCCGGCTGTAAACCTGGCAGGGGTGCGCCGCTGCGGCTTGATCGGCAGCGGCCGAGGGATAGCTTGAGCACAATGAGACGGATGCCAGGCAGGGGGAGGTCATGATCAGCTCGAGCTCCGACCGGCTGCCGATCAAGATCGATCCGACCTCGAACGGCGAGTTCCGGCCGGTGCCGCTGACCGAGACGGTGGCCCGGGCGAACGCGCTCGCCGCCGAGCGGCTGACCGAGCATGCGGCGCGCCTGGGCCTCGCGCGCCGCGCGTTCCTCCAGTCGCTGTGCGGCGCCGCGACCACGCTCATGACCCTGAACCAGGCGTTCGCCGCCCGCGGCAACACCGGCGGCGCCTTCCGCCTGCCGGCCGAGGCGGCGTTCGAGTTGGCGGCCGCCGAGAGCGCGCTTGCCGGCGACGAGTTCATCTTCGACGTCCAGACCCACATGGTCGATCCCGCCGGCAAGTGGCGGGCCAACGCCGGCCAGTACTGGGAGCAGATCCTGGCGCGCTTCCCGCAAGGGTCCTGCGGCGACGCCGACCCGGTCGACTGCTTCTCGGCCGAGCAGTTCATCAAGCACGTGTTCCTGGACAGCGACACCGACCTCGCGGTGCTGAGCTTCGTGCCCGAGCTGCCGGAGAGCAATCCCCTGTCGCTCGAGGAGGCCGAGCGGGTGCGCGTGCTGGTCGAGCAGATGGCAGGGGCGCATCGCCTTTTCCTGCATGCCATGGTGGTCCCCAACGCCCCCGCGATCCGGCCGCTCGAGCTGATGGCGGAGGCGGTCCGGCGCTATCCGATCGCGGCCTGGAAGTGCTACACCCAGTGGGGCCCGGACGGGGTCGGCTTCGAGCTCGACGACCCGGCGGTCGGAATTCCGTTCATCGAGCAGGCGCGCGCGCTTGGGGTGCGCACCATCTGCATCCACAAGGGCCTGCTGTTCTCGGGCTTTCCCGATCGGTACGGTCGCTGCGCCGACGTCGGCCGCGTCGCCAGGCGCTATCCGGACATGAACTTCATCGTCTACCACTCGGGCTATGAAGCGGGCAGGGCGGAAGGGCCGTTCGATCCCGACCGCGCCGAGCGCGGCGTCGACGTCCTGATCAAGTCGGTGCTGGACAACGACATCGGCCCGAACGGCAATGTTTTTGCCGAGCTCGGCAGCACCTGGCGCTTCGTGATGCGCGATCCGACCACGGCGGCGCATCTGCTCGGCAAGCTCTTGCAGCACGTCGGCGAGAACAACGTGCTCTGGGGCACCGATTCGATCTGGTACGGCTCGCCCCAGGACCAGATCCAGGCGTTCCGCAGCTTCCAGATCGCCGAGGCGCTGGTCGAGCGGCACGGCTATCCGGTGCTGACCCCGGAGCTCAAGGCCAAGGTGTTCGGCCTGAACGGGGCCCGGGTCTACGGCGTCGCGGTCCCGGCGCAGCGGCGCAAGGCCGAGAGCGATCCGATCGGCCAGAAAAAGACGGCCTATCGCGGGCGGGCGGAGCCGACCTTCGAGACCTTCGGGCCGCGGACCGACCGCGAGTTCGAGGCGCTGCTCGCCGAACGCGCCGGGCTGCCGGCCTAGCCTCAGGCAGCGTGGCCGCGGCAGCGCAACATCGGAGCGGCAGCATGACAAGGATCGCCCGGACCCTCTCCAGCCTGGGACTGGCGCTCGGCATCCTGGCGGGACTGGCGCTCCTGGCCGCCGGCCCGGGATACCGCTTTGGCCTCTGGCCGCTCGCCGGCGGCTTCGCGATCCTCCGCTATGCGGCCTACGGCGGGATCGCGGCGGCGGTGGTGGCGGCGGCGGGCCTGGCCTGCGCGCTCGCCGGCGGGCCGAGGCGGGCCATCTGGCAGGCGCTCGCGGGGCTGCTGATCGGGCTGGTCGTCCTCGGGCTGCCCTGGAGCCATTTGCGGGCGGCGCGCGCGGTGCCGCCGATCCACGACATCACGACCGATCCGGACGACCCGCCGGCGTTCGATGCGATCCTGCCGCTGCGCGCCGGCGCTGCCAATCCCGCCGCCTACGGCGGCCCGGAGGTCGCGGCGCAGCAGCGCCAGGCCTATCCGGACATCCAGCCGCTGGTGGTCGACCTGCCGACCGATCGCGCCTTCGACCTGGCGCTCGATGCGGCCCGGGCACTCGGCTGGCGGATCGTCGCGACCGCGCCGGAGGATCGCCGGATCGAGGCGAGCGACCAGACCTTCTGGTTCGGCTTCGTCGACGACATCGTGGTCCGGATCAGTCCCGAGGGTGCGGGCAGCCGGATCGACGTCCGCTCGGTCTCGAGGGTCGGCAGGAGCGACATCGGCACCAACGCCGCCCGCATCCGGGCCTACCTCGACCGGATCCGCGGCGAGCTGCCGGCCGCAAAGGGGTGACCGGTCGGGCCGGATGATCCGAGCGGGCGCCGCGGCCGCCGGCCGAGCCGCCGGCGGCTACGCCCCGGGCGCGATCAGTCGCTCACCTCGATCTTGCCCGACACCTGCGCGTCCCGCTGCGCCGGCGCCGGTCCGGCCGCCCGCAGGCGCCGGCCCGAGGAGCAGCTGATCTTGAGATAGTGCTCGTTGTCGAGATAGCCGGCGAGCGCGCCGGCGGCGATGTAGGCCTGACCGTGCAGGCCGCATTCGACCAGGCTCATGGCTTCCGGGCCCTGGACCACGGTGTCCGCGGTCTCCGGGCCACAGTCGGCCTGCGGCGTAGCGAGGGCGCAAATCAGAACCAAGGTCTGCATCATCATCGTCGCGATCCCTTCTGGACCCATGTCGAGCCTCGGAACCGTCTCCCTCGTTGCCGCCTTTCAACCTGCTTTGTGCTCATGCAATCCCGGTGCCAGACCCCAGATGAGGCCGAAATCGTTAAGTCTTGGTTAACGAGCCAAGTTAGGCGAAACTCGCGAGCGAAGCTGTGAATGGGCTCACATGCTCCCGACAACGAGCATCGGGGCGTATCCGAACCCGGACGACGTGCCGATTTGGGATTGCTTGCGGAGCGGGGCGGCCCGACGCGGTCGAGCCGCCCGCGGGCGATGCCCTGAGCGCCACGATCAAGGCGAAGCTCGGTCTGCCGTTCGAGCCGATGGGCGAGCACCGGGTCAAGAACATCGCCGAGCCGGTCACGGTCTGCCGCATCAACCTGGACGTATCAGGTCGCGCCTCAGGCCGCCGACCCGCCTGGACGCAGCGCCGCTGGCAGGCGGTCGCGGCTGGCGTGATCCTGCTGCTCGCAAGCAGCAGCGCGCGAAGAGCCGACGGCGCCCGCTGCGGGCGAGCGCTCGCCGCGGCGGCAGCTCATGGGCTCGGCTTCCAGGTGCTGCCGCCGTGGGCCTCGGCCGGTTGATCGACGGCGTGCGTGGGCGGATGGCGCCCCGAGCGGTTGATCGCCTCCCAGACACCCGCCGCGGACTCGATCAGGCCGACCTCTTCCATGCCCATCAGCAGACCCCAGGTGGAGAGCAGATGGACGTTGCCGCGCACCAGGGCCGTGATCCGCCGAATGTCCGAGTCCTCGAACAGGACCAGGACCGGCCGGTTGGGATCGATGAACTCGTCGATCCGGCTGTAGAACTCGGCGATCGCGGCCTCACCGAGCCCCCTCGGGCGAGCTTCCGGCTTTCGCTGGCGGGCGGCCGCGGCCGCAGCGCCGACGAAAGTGGTGACCACCCGCACCTGCTCGGCGTGCGCTTGAATGAAGACGCGGATTTGGGCGGCGTCCTGGTGGTGCCGGCTGTGGGTGGCCTCGAAGACGACCTGATCGACCAGGAAGATTGGCACATCCAGCCGCAGCAGCAGATCGAGCCGGTCGGCGCGCCCGAGGCTGATCAGTGGCCCGGCATCCGGGATGACCAGCGCGATCCGCTTCATTCCTCGCCGGCGCTGCGCCAGACCTCTGCAAAGGTCGCGGCCATTGCTTCGGCCTGCTGGCCGGGCACGCGCGGCAGGGCGAGACCGCGCGCTACCAGAAATTCGAGCAGCGTGCCGTAGTCGACGCCCAGCGCGCGCATCGCCTCCTGGCGGCCGATCTGATCCCGTGCGAACCGTGCCAGGACGTCGTCGTCCGCCGGGGGTGACGCGCGCGCGACCAGCTCGGCGAGGTGCTGGCGGACGATCCGGCTGATGCTCGTTCCCTGCTGCGCCGCGTAGATCTTGGCGGAGCGCAACAGATCGGCGTCAACGGTCACGGTCAGGTTGGGCATGTGCTCCACCAGCTCACGATATCACGGATTTATGTGGGCTGATCGGTCTCGTCAAGATGCGGGTTGATGACTGCGCCGCGGCGCTCACGCTTTGGGCGCCGCCGGGGGCCGGCGCGGGCGCCGCGAGGTCGCCGATGCCGAGGATGAGCTGGACCGGCGCGTCGACGGCCGACGGCCCGAAGTTCGAGGCGGTGAGGCCGAGCAGGCGGACCGGTTTGGCGGGCGGTGCCGGCGTGTGCAGGAGCCAGCGGGCGAGCGTCATCAGCTCCTCGGCCGAGTGCACCGGGTCGGCCAGAGTATGCCGGCGGGTGTTGAGCGTGAAGTCGGCGTGCTTGATCTTGAGGGTGACGGTGCGGCCGAACAGGTCGGCGGCCGCCATGCGCTCAGCAACCCGCTCGGCGATCGGCCGGAGCGCGTCCAGCATCGCCTCCGGTGCGCGCAGATCGACCGCGAAGGTCTCCTCGGCGCCGATCGATTTGTACGGCCGGTCGGGGCTGACCGCCCGCTCGTCCTGGCCGCGCGCGATCCTGAAATAGTGCCGCCCGACCTTGCCGAAGCGGTGGACCAGCTCGGCTTCGGAGCGCTCGCGCAGGTCGGCGCCGGTCGCGATGCCGGCGTCTTGCATCTTGCGCGCGGTCACCGGGCCGATGCCGAAGAAGCGCGCGATCGGCAGGCGGGCGATGAACCCCTGGGCGTCTTGCGGCCGGATCACGAACAGGCCGTCCGGCTTGTCCATGGCCGAGGCGACCTTGGCCAGGAACTTGTTGAACGACACCCCGGCCGAGGCGGTGAGCCCGGTCGCGGCCCGGATCTCGGCCTTGATCGCGCGCGCGATCAGGGTCGCGGACGGCGGCCCGCGCCTGGGCGCCGTGACGTCGAGGTAGGCCTCATCCAGGGAGAGCGGCTCCACGAGTTCGGTATAGCTGGAAAAAATCTCGCGGATCTGGCGGCTCGCCGCCTGGTAGGCGTCGAAGCGGGTGCGGACGAAGATCAGCTCGGGACAAAGGCGGCGCGCCTGGAAGCCCGGCATCGCCGAGCGCACGCCGAAGACGCGCGCCTCGTAGCTTGCCGCCATGACCACGCCGCGCGGTCCGCCGCCGCCGACCGCGACCGGCTTGCCCCGCAGCTCCGGCTGGTCGCGCTGCTCGACCGAGGCATAGAACGCGTCCATGTCGACGTGGATGATCTTGCGCAGCGGCGGCGCCGCCGGCTCGCCATGGCCTCCGGCCATCTGTCCGCGCATCGCGACAATCGGGCCGTCCCCGCGGCCTTCAGGGCTCGACGATATCCTGACCGCTGGGATCGCGCTCCGCCCTCGCCCGATTGGCTTCGAGAACCAGTCGTATGGCCTCGCGCAGATGGCGTCGGGTCACTGCCAGCGTTGTGCCCTGGGTGTTGGCGCCAGGAAGGCCCTCGACGAACCCGATATAACCCTCGGGGACCTTGCGGAATACGGCTGTGAACCCGAGCTGCCTCGACTTCGACGCGGCCATGGCGCGACTGCCCCTGCTGTGGTCAGAGCATTCTAGAGCCGCTCCTTGGGGTCGTACAGCTTGAGCACGGCGAGGCCGTCGAGCTCGCCCTGGCCCCTGGCGACCAGGATGCGGTAGAGCGAGGCCGCCTGGGCGCTCATCGGGGTCGGCACGTTCAGCTGCTTGGCGAGGCCCTGGACCATGTCGAGGTCCTTCAGCACCTGGCGCGCGTAGCCGGCGGGCGCGAAGTCGCGCGCGACCAGGCGCGGGTAGAGCCGCTCCAGCATCCTGCTGCCGGCATAGCCGGCGCCGAGCGCCTCGGGGATCCGGGCCGCGTCGACCCCGCCCGCCTCGGCCAGCGCCAGGGCCTCGGCCAGCAGGCAGTAGGTGTTCAGCACCAGGACCTGGTTGACCATCTTGGTGACCTGGCCGGCGCCGAGCGGCCCCATGTGGGTGACGTGGCCGAGGTCGGCCAGGACCGGCTGGACCCGGGCGAGGTCGGCCTCGCTGCCGCCGGCCATGATCGCGAGCGTGCCGGCGGCCGCCGCGGGCGGGCCGCCCGAGACCGGGGCGTCGACCCAGCCCATGCCGGTCTCGGTGCGCAGCCGCTGCGCGAACGCCCTGGTGGTCCCGACCTCGGTGGTCGAGTGGTCGACCAGCAGCTTGCTCGGGCGCAGCGCCGGCGGCGACGCCATCCGGGCCGAACACCGCCGCCTCCAGGTCGCTGCCGGTCATCACGCAGACGTGCACCTGATCGCTCGCGAGCACCACCTCGGCCGCCGACCCGGCCGGCTCGACCCCGTGGCCACGCGCGGCCTCGACCTTGTCCGGCACGATGTCATAGCCGGTCACGGCATGGCCGCAGGCGACCAGCCGCCGGGTCAACGCCTGGCCCATCAGGCCGAGGCCGATGAAGCCGATCCTCCTCCGGTCCCCGGCCATGGCGCGCCTCCCGCGGTTTCGAGCCCGCACCGATTATGGCCGGAGGGCTGCCGCCCTGACCAGCCCGTGCGCTCGCCTGGCCCTGAGTCGTAGGCTGGTGCGGCATGCGCGCCGGCCGGCGATCTCGGCCCTCTGGTCAAGCGAGCTGGATCGCGCCATAGTGCGCGCAAGAAACCGGCTCGATCCGATCGGATCCGGGCCGTGGCGGGTCAGCGGAGGCAATGGATGGCGCTTCTGGAGCTGCGCGGCGTCGCCAAGCATTTCGGCGCGATCGAGGCGCTCAAGGGTGTCGACCTCGACCTCGAGCCCGGTGAGGTTTTGGGCCTGATGGGCGACAACGGCGCCGGCAAGTCGACCCTGGTCAAGATCATCGCCGGCAATTTCCCGGCGTCCGAGGGCGAGATGCGGCTCGGCGGCGCGGTCAAGCGCTTCCACAAGCCGATCGAGGCCCGCGCCGAAGGCATCGAGGTGGTCTACCAGGACCTGGCGCTCTGCAACAACCTCAGCGCCGCGGAGAACGTGTTCCTGGGGCGCGAGGCGCGGCGTAGCTTCGGCTTCCTCAAGATCATCAACTACCCGGCGATGTACGAGCGCGCCGCCGAGCTGTTCGGCGAGCTGAAGTCGGAAACCCGGCCGCGCGATCTGGTCAAGCAGATGTCCGGCGGCCAGCGCCAGGCGGTGGCGATCGCCAGGACCCGGCTGTCGGACGCCAAGATCGTGCTGATGGACGAGCCGACCGCGGCGATCAGCGTCCGCCAGGTGGCGGAGGTGCTGGACCTGATCCGGCGCCTGCGCGACCAGGCGATCGCGGTCGTCCTGATCAGCCACCGCATGCCCGACGTGTTCGCCGTGTGCGATCGGATCGCCGTGCTCCGGCGCGGCACCAAGGTCGCCGAGAAGGCGATCGCCGACAGCTCGCCCGAAGAAGTGACCGGCCTGATCACCGGCGCGATCCGTACCGCCTGAAGGTGCCGCGATGCGTGAGACCGAGACCGTCCGTACCGGCGTCGAGATCGAAGACGTCACCGGCACCAAGGAGCGCACCTTAGGCCAGCGGGTGCTCGCCAGCCAGCCGTTCTGGATCACGGTCGCGCTCGTCGTCATCTGCCTCGGCATGAGCTGGCTCGAGCCGGACGCCTTCCCGTCGGTCGACAATTTTTACAACATCACCCGCAACTTCGCCTTCATCGGCATCATGGCGATGGGCATGACCGCGGTGATCCTGACCGGCGGCATCGATCTGTCGGTCGGCTCGATCATGGGCGTGGTCGGGGTTGCGACCGGCCTGGTTCTGCAGGCGGGCTACCCTGCGTTCGTCGCGATCCTGGTCGGCCTCGTCACGGGCGTGATCGCCGGCGCGATCAACGGCGCCCTGATCGCCTATCTCCAGCTGTCGCCGTTCGTGGTCACCCTCGGCATGCTGTCGATCGCCCGCTCGATCGCGATCGTCCTGTCGCAGAACAAGATGATCTACGAGTTCGGGCCGGACGGCGACCTGTTCAACAACATCGGCGGCGGCCAGACGCTCGGCATCGCGCACCCGGTCTGGATGCTGGTGTTCCTGGCGCTGCTGTTCGGCTTCGTCTTCCACCTGACCAGCTGGGGCCGCTACCTGTTCGCGATCGGTGGCAACGAGAACGCGGCGCGCCTGACCGGCGTGCCGGTCGATCGGATCAAGCTGCAGGCCTACATCGTCTCGGGCCTGACCGCGGCGATCGCCTCGGTCATGCTGACCGGGTGGCAGGGCTCGGCGCTCAACAACATGGGGATCGGCTGGGAGCTGCGGGTGATCGCGGCGACCGTGATCGGCGGCACCAGCCTGATGGGCGGCGAGGGCGGCGCCTACGGCGCGCTGATCGGCGCGGCCCTGATCGAGGTGATCCGCAACAGCCTGCTGATGGCCGGCGTCGATTCCAACTGGCAGGGCACCTTCGTCGGCCTGTTCATCATCTTCGCGGTCTTGCTCCAACGCTTCCGCGGACGACGGACGGACTGAGGCGGTCTCGGTCCGGCTTTGCAAACGACCCAAAGGGAGGTCAAAATTCGATGAAAAAGCTTCTCTTGTGTGCGGCCGCCGGGATGGCACTCGCGGCCTTCGGCGCGCCGGGCAGCCAGGCGGCCGACAGCCTCACCTTCGCGCTGGTGCCGAAGAACCTCAACAACCCGTTCTTCGACCAGGCCCGCGACGGCTGCATGAAGGCCCAGGCCGAGTCCAAGGGCAAGATCACCTGCGAGTACATCGGCCCGCCCGAGCACGGCGGCGGCGAGGAGGAGATCCAGATCGTCAGCGACCTGGTCGCCAAGCACGTCGCCGGCATCTCGGTGTCGCCCTCGAACGCTGCCGCCATGGCGGTGCCGCTCAAGCGCGCCAAGGAGGCGGGGATTCCGGTCATCACGTTCGACAGCGACCTGTTGCCCAAGGATCAGGCGCTGCGGCTGGCCTACGTCGGCACCCACAACTACGACATCGGCGTCAACCTCGCGAAGATCGTGAAGGAGATCAAGCCCAAGGGCGGCACGATCTGCATCCAGTCCGGCGGCGCCGCCGCGGCCAATCACAACGAGCGCATGCAGGGCATCCGCGACACGCTGTCCGGCAAGAAGAGCAAGGAGTCGCCGGGCGACAAGCTGACCGGCCAGAACGGCTGGAAGGAGGTCGACGGCTGCCCGCTCTATACCAACGACGACTTCGTGCTCGCGGTCCAGCAGATGGAGGACATCCTCGGCAAGTACCCGAACCTCGACGCGTTCGTGCCGACCGGCGGCTTCCCGCAGTTCGTGCCCGAGGCCTACCGGCGGGTCGCCACGAAGTACAAGGACAAGATCCAGAAGCACGAGCTGGCGCTGGTCGTGGCCGACACCCTGCCGGTCCAGCTCGACCTGCTGCGCGAGGGGCTCTCGCTCGGCCAGGTCGGCCAACGGCCGTTCGAGATGGGCTACAAGTCCATGGAGATGCTGATGGCCGCCCACAACGGCAAGAAGCTCACGGACCCGACCTATACCGGCCTCGACGTCTGCACGCCCAAGAACGTCGATACCTGCACCAAGCCCGGCAGCTGACGCCGGCTCCTGCGACGGCGACTCCCCCCGGGCTGGCCCGGGGGGCAGTCGTCCGTCCGGCCATCCGAGGGGACATCGGGTCGGCGCCGCCCGCCGGCGCCCCCTTCCCTCCAAGCAGAGCGAATTTGTCGCTGAGACGCTTGGGGTGCCCGATCGAAACCCGAGACGGCCGTCCGACTTCGTGCTAAAAGCAGTGACAATAGGGTCAAAAGAGGCAGCAGCGCTCGAGCGTCTGGTCAAGCGTCTTCCATGACCAATGAAGGCGGGCCCGCCGGTTCGCGGGGGCGCCGACCTGGCGGCCGTGCTAAAGCCGGCGGTTCGGTGGTGCCGCTTCCAACCCTAGAGATGTAGCAGGGAGTGCTGATCATGCCTAAGCTCAAAGCCTTGGCGCTCGCATCGGTGGGTCTTCTGGCGCTGTCGAGCGCGGTTCTGGCGGCCGGCCCGCAAGTCGTCCAGGGACCGGGGGCGCTGCCCGAATGCTTCGCGCCCTTCAAGCAGGACACCAAGTACTTCCAGTGGCCCAAGAAGCCGGGGCCCTATCGGATCGCGCTCGCCAACGGCTTCGTCGGTAACACCTGGCGCATCCAGATGATCAAGACCCTCAAGGCCTACGTCGATCAGCCCGACGTCAAGCCGATGGTCAAGGAGCTCAAGGTCGTCTCGACCGGCACCGACGTCGCGGCGCAGATCGGCGCGATCGAGAACTTCATCAATCAGGGCTACGACGCGATCCTGACGATCGCGGTCAACCCGACCGCGTTCGCGCCGGTGATCAAGAAGGCCAACAAGGCCGGCGTCGTGCTGGTGCCGTTCGACAACGTCCTCGACAGCACCGACATCATGCAGGTCAACGAGAACCAGCTCGAGATGGGCAGGATCATGGGCCGCTGGCTGACCAAGAACGTCGGCACGTCGGGCAAGATCCTCGAGGTCCGCGGCCTGCCGGGCAACTCGGTCGATCGCGACCGGCATCTGGGCTTCCGCGAGATCATGGAAGCGCCCGGCAACAAGTTCGAGATCATCGAGGTCGTCGGCAACTGGGACGACGGCACGGCGCAGAAGGTGACCGCCGACGCGGTCGCCGTGCACGGCAAGTTCGACGGCATGTTCGTCCAGGGCGGCTCGACCGGTGCGGTGCGCGCGCTGATGGACGCCGGCCAGCCGTTCATCCCGGTCGCGGGCGAGGCCGAGAACGGCTTCCGCAAGCTGTGCGCCGAGCACGCCAAGGACGGTCTGCTCTGCTCGTCCGCCGGCCAGTCGCCGGGCCTGGTCGCGATCGCCGCCAAGGCCGCGATCCACGCCCTCCAGGGCGAGGTGCTGCCGCAGTACGTGTCGGTGCCGATCCCGCTGACCGAGAACCCGGACTTCAAGCCGGGCGTCAACTACTATCCCGACCTCAGCGACAACTTCTTCACCCCGAACGAGTTCAAGCCGTGCGGCGTCAACGTCACGGCGACGGAAATCATGGGCAAGAGCGAAGCCAACAACTGATTGGCTGCAACTGATCGGTTGAGGGCAGACGCCGCCGGTTTCAAGACCGGCGGCGTCGCTCGCTTGGCCGATCGGCCGGGCGCGGTCGCGGGGACGGGTCGATGGCAGAGCGCGAGGCGCCGTTCTGGCGCATGCAGGGCGTCAGCAAGCGCTATGGCGGCGTGCTGGCGCTGGCCGACGTCGACTTCGCCTGCGAGCCCGGCATCCACGCCGTGCTCGGCGAGAACGGCGCCGGCAAGTCGACCCTGATCAAGATCATCGCGGGCGTCGTCCAGCCGACCACCGGCAGCCTGTTCCTCGAAGGCCGGCAGATCAGTTTTCCGACCCCGGTCGCGGCCAATCAGGCGGGCATCGTCTGCATCTTCCAGGAGCTCTCGCTGTTGCCCGACCTCTCGGTCGCGGACAACATCTGCATCACCGATCCGCCGCAGCGCTTCGGCCTGATCGACCGGCGCGCGCAGCGCCGGCGCGCCGAGGAGCTGCTGGCCCGGATCGGCTGCGAGGACGTGCATCCGATGGAGCGCGTCCGCAACCTTTCGCTGTCGCGCCGCCAGATGGTCGAGATCGCCAAGGCCCTCGGCCGCGAGCCCAAGCTTTTGATCCTCGACGAGGCGACCTCGGCGCTGACCGCGGCCGACGTCGAGAAGGTCTACGCGATGCTCCACCGGCTGCGCGCCGACGGCCTCGCGATCCTCTACATCTCGCACCGCATGCACGAGATCCAGGCGCTGGCCGACGTCTGCTCGGTGTTCCGCAACGGCCGGCACATCGAGACCTTCGCCGCGGGCAGCAAGACCGGCGACGAGATCGTCCAGCTGATGATCGGCCGCGAGTACACCCAGGTGTTCCCGGCCAAGCCCGCGCGCGCTGCGGCGCCGGAGAAGGCGCTCGAGCTCGAGCGCCTGAGCTGGGGCGACGAGTTGCAGAACATCTCGCTCAGCGTCGGGCGCGGCGAGATCGTCGGGCTCGGCGGCCTCGACGGCCAGGGCCAGCGCGAGCTCCTGCTGGCGCTGTTCGGGGTGCTGCGCGGGGTCGACGGCGGGGTCCGGATCGATGGCCACCCGGTCCGGATCACGAGCCCCCAGCAGGCCAAGTCCGCGGGCTTCGACATGGCGCTGATCCCGGAGGACCGGAAGGCCGAGGGCCTGATGCTGCCGATGTCGGTCCGCGACAACATCTCGATGGCCTCGATCAGCCGGCTGACCAGGGGGATCATGGTCGATCACGCCCGCGAGACCGAACAGATCGATCAGATGATCGAGAAGCTCGCGATCAAAGTGGGCGACGTCGACGACCCGGTCGCGACCCTTTCGGGCGGCAATCAGCAGAAGGTCGTGATCGCCAAGTGGCTGATGACCGATGCCCGGATCATCCTGCTCAACGATCCGACCCGCGGCATCGACGTCGGCACCAAGCAGGAGATGTACCAGCTGCTGCGCGACCTGGCCGACGCCGGGGCCGCGATCCTGTTCTATTCGACCGACTACGACGAGCTGATCGGCTGCTGCGACCGGGTCGCGATCCTCTACGACGGCAAGATCGTGCGCGAGCTCGAGGGCGAGGCGCTGACCGAGCGCAACATCGTCGCCAGCGCCCTGAATTTGCCGATCGACGCCGTGCTGCCCGAGCAGAGGGCCGGCTGATGCGCGAGTTCCGGCTCTGGTTGGTCCAGAACTACGGGCTGCTGCTCTCGGTCGTGCTGTTCGGGCTGATGTTCACGCTCTACATCGGCAACTATTCGGCCGGACTCACGGTCCCGGTCGCCGAGACCGCGGCCAACAAGGGCGTGCTGCTCGCGCTGGTCGCCATGGCCCAGACCCTGCCGGTGCTGACCGGCGGCCTGGACCTTTCGGTCGGCATGATCTTCGTGATGACCAACTGCATCGCCTCGGCGATCGTCCAGGGCAGTCCGCTCGAGACCGCGCTCGGCGTCGTCGCGGTGCTGCTCGCAGGCACCGCGGCCGGGCTGATCAACGGCGCGATCGTGGTCTATGGCCGCCTGCAGCCGATCATCACGACGCTCGCGACCGGCGCCATCTATTATGGCATAGCGCTCCTGATCCGGCCGATCCCGAGCGGCGACGTCAACGAGGCGCTCGCCGACTTCATGACCGGGGAGGTGTTCGGGGTCGTGCCGACCACGCTCGTGCTGCTCGTCGTGATCGTGGTGCTGATCTGGATGCCGTTCCGGCGCACGGTGATCGGGCGCGGCTGCTATGCCGCCGGCTCGGCCGAGGGCGCGGCCTACATGTCCGGGGTGCGGATCGGCCGCTCCAAGCTCGCGGCCTATACGCTGGCCGGCTTTCTCTGCGCGGTCGCCGGCCTGATGCTGACCTTCATCACCTATTCCGGCGAGGCGAGCGCTGCGATCGGCGGCACCTACACCCTGAACTCGATCGCCGCCGTGGTGATCGGCGGCACCTCGCTCTACGGCGGCTCCGGGGGTGCGGTCGGCTCGATCTTCGGCGCCTTCGTCCTGCGCACGATCGAGGACCTGTTGTTCGTGTTCGACCTGCCGCCGCTCTGGCAGCCCCTGTTCCAGGGCGTCATCCTGCTGCTGGCCGTGAGCCTCGGCGCCGCGCGCGTGTTCCGGATCCGGAACCGCCTCGAGCTGTTCGGGTGAGGCCCAATCGGGTGAGGCCCAATCGGGTGAGACCCAATCGGGTGAGACTATGCAGGCGGTCATGAAGTCGGTCGACAAGCCGGTGCTGATCGCGTTCGGCTTCATCGTCGTGCTGCTGGTCGCGGGCTCGCTCTACTCGAGCAACTTCCTGTCGGCCACCTATCTGTTGCAGCAGCTCCAGGTGGCCGCGTTCCTCGGCATCATCGCATCCGGGGTGATGCTGGTGATCCTGCTCGGCCACATCGACCTGTCGATCCCCTGGGTGGTGACGGTCGGCGGCATGATGTCGACCGCGGCCGCCGGCTGGTGGGGCGAGCCCGGGGTCGTGCTGTCGATGCCGTTCGCGATGCTCTGCGGCCTGGTCTTCGGCCTCGCGAACGGGCTCGGCGTCGCCTTCCTGCGCATCCCGTCGATGATCTTCACGCTCGGCATGAACGCGGTCGCCCAAGGGCTCATGGTCCTGCACACCGGCGGCTTCGCGCCCCAGGACCACGCGACCGACTTCATGCACTGGCTGGCGACCGCGCACACGGCCGGCATCCCGAACGCGGTCTTCGTCTGGCTGGCGGTCGGCCTGGTCGTGGTCTTCATCCTGACCAAGACGCCGCTCGGCCGCTACATCTACGCGATCGGCAACCGCGAGGGCGCGACCTACCTCTCGGGCGTCAACACGCGCGCCGTGCTGATCACCTGCTTTGGCATCAGCGGCATGTGCAGCGCGCTCGCGGGCGTCCTGCTCGCGGGCTACTCGACCAAGGCCTACCAGGCCATGGGCGACCCCTACCTGTTGCCGGCGATCGCCGCGGTCGTGCTCGGCGGCACCAACATCCTGGGCGGCCGCGGCACCTATCTCGGCACGGTCGCGGGCGTGATCCTGATCAGCCTCTTGCAGAGCATCCTCTCGGTCATGCAGATGCCCGAGGCCGGCCGCCAGGTGATCTATGGCGTGGTGATCGTGGTCATGCTGCTGGTCTACGGCCGCGGCGAGCGGGTCCAGGGCTGAACAGGGGGGTGGGCCTGCCGATGTTCGAGACCTACGAGCTGATCGACCGGACCTTTCGCCGCTATCTGCTCGCCAACTGCGTGGTCGGCAAGCTGTTCACCGGGACGCTCTGGGCCGAGGGCCCCTGCTGGTTTGCGGATGGCGAGTTCCTGATCTGGAGCGACATCCCGAACGACCGCATCCTGCGCTGGGTCGAGGGGCTGGGGGTCAACGTGTTCCGCCAGCCGGCCAACAACACCAACGGCCACACCCGCGACCGCGAGGGGCGGCTGGTGTCCTGCGAGCACGGCGCCCGGAGGGTCACCCGCACCGAGGTCGACGGCCGCATCACGGTGCTCGCCGACAGCTATCGGGGCAAGCGGCTGAACTCGCCGAACGACGTCGTGGTCAAGTCCGACGGCACGGTCTGGTTCACCGATCCGGCCTACGGCATCGATGCCGACTACGAGGGCCACAAGTCGGAAAGCGAGATCGGCGCCTGCTACGTCTACCGCCTCGATCCGGCGGCCGGCACGCTCGAGGTCGTGGCCGACGACTTCGTGCGCCCGAACGGCATCGCGTTCGCGCCCGACGAGCAGACGCTCTACATCGCCGACACCGGCATGACCCACGACCCGGACGGGCCGCGCCACATTCGGGCGTTCGACGTCGCGGATGGCCGGCATCTGCGCAACGGCCGGGTGTTCGCGGTCTGCGAGCACGGCCTGTTCGACGGCTTCCGCCTGGATACGGAGGGCAACCTCTGGACCAGCGCCGGCGCGGGGGTCAACTGCTACGACCCCGCGGGCGACCTGCTCGGCCGGATCCCGATCGGGGAGGGCGTCTCCAACGTCACCTTCGGCGGCCCCAAGCGCAACCGCCTGTTCATCACCGCCACCACCTCGCTCTACGCGGTCTACCTCAACGCCAACGGCGCTCAACGGCCGTGAGGGAGGTCAAGCCTCGGACCGCGTGATCGAGGACTGAGACGAGGACGGCCGAATAGGCTATCATCGATCGATGCGGACGATCTCCTCCATCGACGCCAGGAGCCGCTTCGGTCAGCTCCTCGATGCCGCCGAGCGCGCCCCGGTGGCCGTCACCAGGAAGGGCCGGCCGGCTGCCGTCGTCATGTCGGTTGGGGACTACGAGCGGCTGCGCGGGGCTGCCTGGCAGCGGCTGTTCGAGACCATGGACACCGCGCGCCGGGACGCTGCCGGGCAAGGCCTCACCGACGAGCTGCTCGCCGAGCTGCTCGCCGATGACAGCTGAGCGCTGCGTCATCGACACCAACGTCCTGATCAGCGCGCTCCTGCAGCCGAGTGGCTCGACCGCCCGGGTTCTGGACGCCATCCACGCGGCGGGCGGCGTTTTTCTTTTCTCGAATGAGACGTTCGCCGAGCTGGCGTCACGGCTGATCCGGCCCAAGTTCGACCGCTATGTTGATCAAATCCTGCGGCAGCGGTTTCTGTCCGATCTGGCGAGCGTGGGCGAATGGATCACGATCACGGGAGTGGTTCATGCCTGCCGCGACCCGGACGACGACAAGTTCCTCGAGACTGCGATCAACGGTGAAGCGGACTGTATCGTGACCGGCGACGCCGACCTGCTGGCGCTTGATCCGTTCAACGGGCTGCGCATCCTGACGCCACGGGTTTTCCTGGAGCTGGTGGGGCACGCCGGTGGAGGATGATCCTGGTCGGATACCGCCTGCACCCGGCCATCGACTCTCGAGGCATGATAGAGGATCTTTCTTTTCCGAGCGCAGCCCCGCGGAACGCCGGTCATGACGCTTCACTTCGCCCGCGAGGAATTCCTCGAACGAAGGCAACGGGCCCTGGCAGGGCTGGCCGCGCGGGGGCTGGATGCGCTCCTGATGTTCAAGCAGGAGAGCATGTACTGGCTCACGGGCTACGACAGCTTCGGCTACTGCTTCTTCCAGTGCCTGGTGCTGCGGGCAGATGGCGATCTGGTGCTGCTGACCCGGGCGCCGGATCTGCGCCAGGCGCAGCATACCTCGATGCTCGAGGACATCCGGATCTGGGTCGATCGGGCGGACAGCGACCCGGCCAGGCAGTTGTGCGAGCTGCTCGCCGACAAGGGCCTGGCGGGCAAGCGGCTCGGGATCGAATACGACAGCTATGGCCTGACCGCGGCCAACGGCAAGCGGGTCGACGCCGCGCTCGACGGCTTCGCCAAAACCGCGGACGCGTCGGACCTGGTCGACCGGTTGCGCCTGGTCAAGTCGCCAGCCGAGCTCGCCTGCGTCCGCCGGGCGGCCGAGCTCGCCGATGCCGCGCTCGAGGCGGCGATCACGGAGACCAGCGCGGGGGCCGACGAGGCCGACATCCTGGCCGCGATGCAGGGGGCGGTGTTCCGGGGCGGCGGCGACTACCCCGGGAACCCGTTCATCATCGGCTCCGGCCGCGATGCGCTGCTGTGCCGCTACAAGTCCGGACGCCGGAAGCTCGAGCCCGTGGATCAGCTGACCCTCGAGTTCGCGGGCGTCTGGCGCCAGTACCACGCCTGCCTGATGCGCACCCTCGTGGTCGGCAAGCCTTCGCCCCGGCAGCTGGCGATGCACGCGGCCTGCCGCGAGGCGCTGCTCGCCTGCGAGGCAAAGCTCGTGCCCGGCACGCCCATGGGCGAGGTTTTCGATGCCCATGCCCGGGTGCTCGACGCTCATGGCATGCGCGCGCACCGCTTCAACGCCTGCGGCTACTCGCTCGGCACGGTCTACGCCCCCTGCTGGATGGACTGGCCGATGTTCTTCGCGGCCAACCCGGTCGAGATCGGCCCGGGGATGGTGTTTTTTCTGCACATGATCCTGATGGACAGCGAGGCCGGGCTCGCGATGACCCTCGGGCGCACCTCGCTGATCACCGCCGACGGACCCGAGCCGCTCTCCAGGGCCTCGCTCGAGCTGATCCTCAAGTGAGCTGGCCGGCCGGGTGGCGGCGATCGGCCAGGATCAGGGCGCAGGCCGCGAGGCCGAGCGCCAGCGGCAGCGCCGCCCATCCCAGGCTCGGCTCCTCGCCGGCGCGCTGCAGCCAGACCGTGACCAGGACGAGGCCGAGCGCCAGACCGAGGGCCAGCGCCGGACGCAGGAAGCGCAGCGCGCCGGCCAGGCCCGCGGGCGGCTCCTGCAGCCAGCCGAGCGCCGCTTCCGGCACGTAGAGGGCGAGCCGGATGTCCCGCTCCGGAACGTCGAGCTCGCGGTAGCCGGCCTCCAGCCGCCCCCGGAGGTCGTCCAGCCGCCGAAAGCGGAGCGCCAGCCAGAGGGCCGCGAGTCCCAGGAGGGTCGGATAGAGCTGCACGAAGCTGCCGGTATCGATCGCCAGCCACTGCAGCGGTGCGCCGAGCCCGCCGAGCTGCCCGCGGATGGCCTCGAGCCGGCCATCCAGCTCGTGCAGCTGCCGGTCGATCCCGGTCCTGCTCGCCTCCAGCTTGGCGCGCTGATCCCTGAGGCGGGTAGCGGCCTCGGCCAACCCATTGGCGGCCTGATGCAAAGGTGCGCTCGCGGCATCCAGGTCGAGGTTGACCTGGTAGAGCCCGACCTGGTTGAACGCCTCGGCCTTGCCCGCGACGCTCCGGAACAGTTTGTCCTCGGCCGGCAGGCGGACCACCGCCGTGGGCGGCAGGAGCTCGTCGGCTTTCGGCAGCCCCGAGCCGAGTTCGGGGTCCTTGGCGGCGAGGTCGGCCAAACCCTTCGCGAGCGTCGCGCGGAGCCCGGTCAGCTGGTCCTCGATCGCGTGCTCCAGCTGGCCATAGGTCCGCTCGATCTCGGCCTTGAACAGCCGCTCGCTGGTCGCCGACGCGCTCGCCCAGGCGTCCGAGCCCGATCCGTCTTCGAAGGCCTGGCGGAACTGCTCGAGATCGTCCGCTGTCAGGCCGAACTCGTCCTGGAGGGCGGCCGCGGCCTGCGCCGGGCCCGGCGGCGCGGGCAGGGTCGGCAAAACTGCGGGCGGCGGCGCCGACTGCTGGACGATCGCGGCGCCGGGGAAGTCGGGCTGCACGGGCGTCGCGGGCAGCGCGCCCGGCTCGGGCGGGGCCAGCGCCGCCCCCGGCTGCAGGCTTCGCACCAGGCTCGCGAACCTTCTGAGACGATCCGGGAGCGCTCCGGCCAGCTGATTGGCGGTGGTCGAGGCCGCTTCCTGCTCCTTGCCGAGCGCCGCCAGCAGGCCGTCGATGCCGCGCGTCGCGGCGACGACCTGGTCCTGGTTCTGCTGCACCCGCGCGCGCTCGTCCTCGACCGTGCGCCGCTCGCCGGTCAAGCCGACGAAAGGTGCCACCACGAACACGCCCGCGGACAGCAGCGCGAGCCCGCTCAGGAGCGCGTCGCGGCTCCAGGCCCTGGCGCCGGCGCGGTAGCTCTCGAGCGCCTGATCGAGGAACTTCTGGCGCGAGCCAGCCATCATCATCCCCTCGTTCCGCCTCGATGCTCTAAGTGGCGTCCACGGTTGTCGTGGCAGTGTATGCCTGCCGGGGATCGTTCGGAGCCTGCGGAAAGGCACGGGCAAGCGCCTTCTTCTCGACCATCGGGTTCAGAATCCGCTGTCTGAGATAGTCCTCGTCCCGCTTCAGCAGGGCCGAGAGCACTCTGATGGTAAGAAATCTGCTTGTGCAGAGGAGCACGACCACCTTTTGGCTGATATCTCGTGGGACCTTCCCGCTAACTCGAACGAGGCTCGAGATGTCTTGGAGTTCGCGCAGCAACCTCCGGTCGAGCGACTCCAGGGAGTCGATCAACGGGTGGGCCAAGCCTTCGACGTACCTGCCACGGGCATTCGCTAAAGGTTCGGAGTTGAGGTCCACACCTTCGCCGACAAGCTCCGAACCTTTGCCCTTGAACTCCGAACCTTTCCCTGCGCTCACTACGCCGCCGCTCTCGGCAGCTGGCGGGGGAAAGACCATGTCTGGGCTTGGCAGGGCCGTTCCTGGTAGCCGGTAGACTGCTCCCCGGGTTCGCCCCGATTGCTCGAGGTAGCGATCCTGTACGAGGCCTTGGAGCACCCGGGTTAGGTCGGTCGGGTGCAGGTCGCAGATGGAAAGCATACGGGAATGTGTAACAAACTGCTCGGTCGCGGCGGTAGCTAGGACAAGCCGCTGAGTTCGCGACAAGGTTTCGAACTCGCTGCCAAATTGCGCGCGAAGCCGATCGAGCGCGTCTTTCGGAATCAGGTCAATCGTCCACAGTTCGAGGAGCGTTTGCTCCGAAGATTGCTCCCGCTCATAGAGGGCAGGTGGCCGCCAGTGCTGATCGGCCCATCCTTTGTGGATTTTTGGCACGCCCGATCCGGCTCGCTCTCCCGCACCGACCAGCAAAAACATGCTCTGTAGCATTCGATTTCGGCCATCGCTTTCGCCCCCGATGATAGCCTTCGCGATCGGCACCCGCATGAGGCCGGGGTTGCGAAAGCCGAACATGTCTGGACGCTTCACCACGAGCACCGAGGCGCGGCCGGTATAGTCGGCATGTACGATGGTATTCACCAAAGCCTCGCGTAGGGCCTCGTGGACCGGGGTCTCATCCTGCCGTTGCCCGTTTTGAAGGGCGAAGGGAACCTTCAGGTCGGCGACCAGCTTGCGATAGACCCGGCGATAGAAGTCGAAGAGATTGCCCGACCAGGTGCCATCCAGCGTGATGCGATCCACCCAGCGACGTTCGGTCCTCGGTTCCGGCCGCTCTTGATAGTCGAGGAAATAATTAGGGAAACTAGCTTATCCCTAGAGGGTCCGGCGGCACAATATGTGGTGACAGGGGGCACCGGGTATGGCAGAACAAAAAGAGAACAAACGCCACCCCGGAGGCTCTCATGGCCGACTTTCCGCGCTCGCTGCTCGAGTTCCAGCGGCGCTTTCCGGATGACGCCGCCTGCGTCGCCTATCTGGCCGCCGCGCGCTGGCCGGACGGCTTCGTCTGCCCTGCCTGCGCCAGCCTCAAGGGGTGGGCACTGACGACCAAGGCCTGGACCTTCGAGTGCGCCGCCTGCCATCGCCAGACCTCGGTGACCGCGGGCACCGTGCTGCACGGCTCCAAGCTGCGGCTCACCGTATGGTTCTGGGCGGCCTATCTGATGGCGACCCATTCGAATGGCATCTCGGCGCTGCAACTACAAAAGCAGCTCGGCCTCGGCTCCTACAAGAGCGCCTGGCTTCTGTGCGCCAAGCTGCGCCGCGCCCTGGTCGCGCCCGACCGCCAGCCGCTCGCCGGCCTGGTCGAGGTCGACGAGACCGAGATCCCCTGCCGCGCCAAGGACGACCCGCCGACCGCCGGCGGCGGCCGCTCGCGCCAGGGCAAGCTCTTGATCGCCGGCGCGGTCGAGGTCCGCACTGGCGGGCCAGCCCGCATCCGGCTCGCCGCGATGGAGGATTTCTCGGCCAGGAGCCTGCACGCCTTCCTCAAGGCCGACCTCGCGCCCGGCGCCACCGCCAAGACCGACGGCTGGTCCGGCTATCCGGGCGCCCCGGGCGTCGATCACGAGCCGCACGTCATCGGCCCGATGGCCGCCCACGTCGTCCTGCCCTGGGTGCACCGTGTGTTCGCCAACCTCAAGACCTGGGCGCTCGGCGTCTACCACGGCCTGCGCCGCCCGCACCTCCAGGCCTATCTCGACGAGTTCGTGTTCCGCTTCAACCGCCGCCGAACCCGACCTGCCGCCTTCCGATCCCTGCTCGCCATCAGCCTCGCCCTCAAACCCGCCACCTACAACATGTTGATCGCACCGGAACCAACGGCATAAGGAATTCATCGAGAATGTTCTCAGCCTTCCCGAACATGAGAAGACCTGCTACCGTGAGGCCTTCGAGGCCGGATTCTCGGACACGGCGAATGGCGCCGATTTGGCGCAGGAAGTCCGGATTGTTGGCATCCAAAAATGGGTGCGTGGGCAAGCGGTCGCGCATCATCTGCCGATAGCCGCGGACGCTTTCCTCGCTCAGATCGGCAAGGCCAAAACCCGTGAGGACCCGGTTGTCACGGGTATCATCAGTCTGCTCGGCCAACATGCGCTTCACGCTCTCTGCGTCGCATATCCGATCGCCGTCGTGGAGCCGGCGATAGGTTCCCGTCATCGGGTTTCCGTTGATGTGAACGGGTTTGTCTTTGCGGGTGGCCGCTGGCACATCGATCGCAAGAAGCGTTCGCCCCTCAATCAGCCACACCTGGACGTGCTGATCGGTAAGAAGATTTACGCTAACTTTTTGGGGATTGTTCAGCTGATTGAACAAGTCGGTACGAACGCCATCCAGGTTTGGGACGCCGCTGACATCAAATCCGCCATGCTTTTCCTGCAATCCGAGGATGACGGTCCCGCCTCGTGAGTTAGCGAAGGCGCTATAGGTCGGCCAGAAGTCCTTCGGCAGCTTCCCTCGGCCATCGCGGCCCGCGGCTAGCTTGCATTCCACGTCGACTGTTTCCCGCAACAGGGCGATGTCATCGAGCGTCGAAAGCGGAACCATTCTTCAATCCCAGGGTTTGGCAACGCTCCCAATACACCACAGGTGCTCGATCTCGCCAGCCTGCTCGCCACCGTGGGCCTGCCACCTCGTCCGCGGATCTGCGCCGCGCCGTTGCCTTCGTCCGGCTCGGCTGGTAGGTTCCGCGCGGGATGGACCCTGGCTCCACTCGGGCGCACTGATGAAGCTTCTCGCCGGCAACAGCAACCGGCCGTTGGCCGAGGCGATCGCCGCGTTCCTCGGCATGCCGCTGACCGACGCCACCGTCCAGCGGTTCGCCGACATGGAGGTGTTCGTCGAGATCCACGAGAACGTCCGCGGCGAGGACGTCTTCCTGCTTCAGTCGACCTCGTATCCCGCCAACGACAACCTGATGGAGCTCCTGGTCTGCATCGATGCGCTCCGGCGCGCCTCGGCCAGGCGGATCACCGCGGTCATGCCCTACTTCGGCTACGCCCGCCAGGACCGCAAGCCCGGGCCCCGGACCCCGATCTCGGCCAAGCTGGTGGCCAATCTGATCACCGTCGCGGGCGCGCAGCGGGTCCTGACCATGGACCTGCATGCCGGCCAGATCCAGGGCTTCTTCGACATCCCGGTCGACAACCTCTACGCCGCGCCCTTGATCGCCGCCGATCTCCGGCAGCGCTACGATCCCAAGGGCCTGATCATCGTCTCGCCCGACGTCGGCGGGGTCGGCCGCGCCCGCGGCATTGCCAAGCGGCTTGACGTCGGTCTGGCGATCATCGATAAGCGCCGCGAGCGCGCGGGCGCGTCCGAGGTCGTCAACGTGATCGGCGACGTCGAGGACCGGCTGTGCGTGGTGGTCGACGACATCGCGGATTCCGGCGGCACGCTCTGCAATGCGGCGCAGGCGCTGCTTGAGGCCGGGGCGACCGCGGCCGTGGCCTACGTGACCCACGGTGTGCTGTCGGCCGGCGCGGTCGCCCGGATCAGCGCCAGCCGGCTCGAGACGCTGGTGATCACCGACAGCATCCGGGCGACCGAGGCGGTGCGCGTGAGCGACAAGATCCGGGTGCTGTCGGTGGCGCCGTTGATCGGCGAGGCGATCCGGCGGATCAGCGACGAGAGCTCGGTATCGAGCCTGTTCGACTGAGGCGGCGGCCATCTTTTGAGTAGAGACGGGCAGCCGCCGGAGCGGCGGCCATCTTTCGAGTAGAGACGGGCAGCCGCCGGAGCGGCGGCTGGGTGGGGACGAGAGAGCATGGTCGAGTTGGTGACATTCGCGGCCGAGGTCCGCGCGCTCGCGGGCAAAGGCGCGGCCCGGGCTCTGCGCCGCGCCGGCCGCGTGCCGGCGGTGGTCTACGGCGAAAACAAGCCCCAGGAGATGGTGTCGCTGGAGGCGCGCGCGCTGCGCCGTCAGCTCGGCGATCCGCATTTCTTCAATACGCTCTGCGGCCTGCAGGTGAACGGCGAGCTGGTCCGCGTGCTGCCGCGCGATGTCCAGCTGCATCCGGTCACCGACTATCCGGTCCACGCCGACTTCGTCCGGGTGTCGGCCGGCGGCCGGGTCACGGTCGAGGTCCCGGTCGTGTTCCGGAACGAGGACATCTGTCCCGGGCTGAAGCGCGGCGGGGTCCTGAACATCGTGCGCCGCGATCTCGAGCTGAGCTGCCCGGCCGATGCGATCCCGGCCGAGATCGCGATCGACCTCGCGCCGTTCGATCTCGGCGACAGCGTGCACATCTCCCACGTCACCCTGCCCGAGGGGGTGCGCCCGATCATCACCGACCGTGACTTCACGGTGGTGACGATCGCGGCGCCGACCGTGGTCCGCGAGGCCGCGGCCGAGGAGGCGGCGGCTGCGGCAGCGGCGACCGAAGCCGAGGCCCAGCCCGAGGCTCCCAGCACGCAGGCGCCGACGCGGCCTTAGCCGACGGTCGCATGCTGCTGCTGGTCGGGCTCGGCAATCCCGGCGCCCGCCACGCCCGCAACCGCCACAACATCGGCTTCATGGCGGTCGACGCGATCGCCCGGGCGCACCGGTTCGGCGCCTGGCGCTCGCGCTTCTCGAGCCTGGCCTCGGAGGGGCAGCTCGACTCGGAGAGGGTTCTGCTGCTGAAGCCGCAGACCTATATGAACCTCGCCGGTCGGGCGGTCGCCGAAGCGGTCCGTTTCTTCAAGCTGCGGCTCGCCGATGTGGTCGTCGTCCACGACGAGATCGACCTCGTGGCCGGCAAGGTCCGGATCAAGGCGGGCGGCGGGGTCGCCGGCCACAACGGGCTGCGTTCCCTGGCGGACTATCTGAGCTCGAGGGAGTTTCGCCGGGTCCGCCTCGGGGTCGGCCACCCGGGCGACAAGGAGCGGGTGATCGGGCATGTGCTCGGCGACTTCGCGGCCGCGGACCGGGTCTGGCTCGAGCCGCTGCTCGAGGCGGTGGCCGAGGCGGCGCCCCTGATCGCGGCCGGCGACGATGCCGGGGCGATGAACCGGATCGTGCTCCGGACCCGGCCGCCCCGGCCTGCGCCGGTCGCGGGCGAGCGTGGTCCCCGGCCTGCGCCGGTCGCGGGCGAGCCGGGTCCCCAGCCCGCGCCGGTCGCGGGCGAGCCGGGTCCCCAGCCCGCGCCGGTCGCGGGCGAGCCGGGTCCCCAGCCCGCGCCGGTCGCGGGCGAGCCGGGTCCCCAGCCCGCGCCGGTCGCGGGCGAGCCGGGTAAAGCCGAGAGCGAGCGTGACCAGCCGCCCGAGCGCGGCCGCGGCAAATCTTCCGCGAGCGAGTGAGAGCGGCGACGATCATGGGCTTCAACTGCGGCATCGTGGGTCTGCCGAACGTCGGCAAGTCGACGCTGTTCAACGCCATCACCAGCACCGCCGCGGCGGCCGCGGCCAACTACCCGTTCTGCACGATCGAGCCGAACCTCGGCCGGGTGCCGGTGCCCGATCCCCGGCTCGAGGTGGTCGCCAGGCTCGCGGGCTCGGCGCAGATCGTCCCGACCCAGCTCGAGATCGTCGACATCGCGGGCCTCGCGCGCGGGGCCTCGCGCGGCGAGGGCCTCGGCAACCGCTTCCTGGGCGCGATCCGCGAGGTCGACGCGATCCTGCACGTGCTGCGCTGCTTCGAGAGCGCCGACGTCGCCCACGTCGAGGGCAGCGTCGACCCGCTGCGCGATGCCGAGCTGGTCGAGACCGAGCTGCTGCTGGCCGACCTCGCCGCGCTGGAGCGCCGGGTCGAGGGGTTGACCAAGCGCGCCCGTGGCGGCGACGAGCTGGCGCGCGACCTGCTGGCGCTGATCGAGCAGATCCTGCCGGCGATGCAGGCGGGCAGTCCGGCGCGCAGGCTCAGGGTCGAGGCCGAGGACCGGCCGCTGCTCCAGACGCTCCAGCTGCTGACCGCCAAGCCGCTCCTGTACGTCTGCAACGTCGACGAGGCGGCTGCCGCCCGCGGCAACGCGCAAAGCGCGCAGGTCGCCGAGCGGGCGGCGCAGGAGGGTGCGGGCTGGGTCGTGGTCGCGGCCGCGATCGAGGCCGAGCTCGCGAGCCTGCCGCCGGCCGAGCGGGCCGAATACCTGGCGGCGCTCGGTCTCGAGCGCCCGGGGCTGGAGCGGGTGATCGAGGCGGGTTATGCGCTGCTCGGCCTGATCACCTTCCTGACCGCCGGCCCCAAGGAGGCGCGCGCCTGGACGATCAGGCACGGCACCCGGGCGCCCGATGCCGCCGGCAGCATCCACAGCGACTTCAAGCGCGGCTTCATCTGCGCCGAGGTCGTGGCCTACGCCGACTACGTCCGCGCCGGCGGCGAGAGCGGCGCGCGCGAGGCCGGCAAGCTGCGTCAGGAAGGCCGCAACTACCTCGTCCAGGACGGCGACGTGATCCACTTCCGCTTCAACGTCTGATCCCCGGACCGCCGACGCCTGGGCCGGGCGGGTCGGGTCAGTCGGCCTCGGCGACCCGCAGCCGGGCCGCAGGCGGTTGGCCGACGCCGAGCGCCGGCAGGATGTCCTCGACCGCGCCGACCACGCGGACCAGGGCGCGCACCCTGGGGGCGGCGAATTTCTGCTCGATCACCCGATCGACCAGGGCCAGCAGCGGATCCCAGTAGCCGGCGAGGTTGAGGAGCACGATCGGCTTGTCGTGATAGCCGAGCTGGCGCAGCGTGATCACCTCGAGCAGCTCGTCCAGGGTGCCGAGCCCGCCCGGCAGGGTGACGAAGGCATCGGCGCGCTCGATCATCTGCTGCTTGCGCACGCACATGTCGGCGGTCACCACCAGCTCGGTGATCGCGCGGTGGCCGATCTCGCGCTCGAGCAGGCGGGTCGGAATGAAGCCTACGACCGCGCCGCCCGCGGCCATCGCGGCATCGGCGACCGCGCCCATCAGACCGACGTGGCCGCCGCCGTAGATCAGCTTCGCCCCGGCTGCGCCCGCGAGCTCGCCAAAGCGCGTCGCCGCGGCTCGAAACCGCGGCTTCGCGCCATATTGCGAGCCACAAAAGACGCAGATGCTGATTGCCATTCGGGCCTCCAAGGAGCGGGACGGGGGTCAGTCTGCGGTCTCCGGGCCACGGGGACAAGGCCGAACCGGCGCAGCCGGAGGCAGCCCCCGATGGTCGGGCGGCGCCCACCGGTCGCGCGGGGAGATTGGCGAGACGCTGACCCCCAACTCGCCATGTCTTTGCAAACGCGCGCGAACCGACCTATGGTGCGCCGTTAAGGTTACGCAAATGTTCACGGCTATGGCGTATCGGCCCCTCGTCTGGCTGCTCGCGGCGCTGGCGTTGCTCGGCGGCGGTTGGGCGGCCTATGGGCCGCTGCGGCATGCGCTGCAGCCGGCCACGGAGACGGCCGAGCGCAGCCCCGAAGTTGCGCGCGCGACCACCGCCGAAGGCCCCCCGCCGGCCCCGTCCCCCGCTCCGCCGGTGAGCGCGCCGTCCGAACGGCCGGCCGCTGCGCCGCCGGCAACCCCGGTGCCTGCGGCGCCGGAGGTCGCGGCGGTCACGTCCGAGCCCGCGCCGCCGCCGCCGGCCGAGGCGGGCCAAGTCGCACCCGCCCCGGCTGGCCCCGCGGAGACCGGCGGTCTGCCCGCGAGCCCGCCGCCGGCGTCGCCCGCGGCGCCATCAGCCTCCCCTGCCGAGGGCTCGACCGCGACGCTCGAGGCCCCGCCCGCCCCGGGCGAGCCGCCGCGTGCGAGCGCGCCGGCGGCCCCAAGCGAGGCGGCGGCCCCGAGCGAGCGGCGGCCCCGAGCGCGCCGGCCGGAGCGCCGGTGACGCCGGCCGTCGTGCCGAGCGAGGCGCGCGCGCCGGTGCCCGAACCGGCGCCGCCGCGCCCCGCAGCCGTCGCCGGCGCCCCCGAAGAGACCCGGCTCGGCGAGCCGACGCCGGCCGCGGGGCCCGTGACGCCACCCGCCCCGCCTGGGCCGCTGACAGCCCTCGAGCCGACCCCCGAACCGCCGGTGGCGCCGGCGCCGGCGCCCGCCCCGGTCGTCGAACCGTCGGGACCGCCGGCCGCGACCGCTCCCGTGGCGCCGGAGGCGATCCCGGAGGTGCCTCAGCCGCCGCCGGCCCCGATCGCCCGCCCGAGCGCCGCCCAGGAGGTCGCCAAAGCCACCACGCTGCCGTCGACCGAGCCGGCGGCGCCGGAGGCCGGCTGCCGCGGCGGCCGAGCCGGCGCCGGGGCGGTCGCTCAGCCTCGACACGATCCGGCGGGCGCTCGCGGCGCTGCTCGGCGGCGAGTCCGAGCCCAAGGGTGCGGCCGGGCAGAAGGTCGAGGCCGAGAAGCCCCGGCCCGAACCCCAGGCGGTCAAGCCCCAAGCCCTCGCCAAGGCGACCGAGCCGTCAGCCGGCGCGGCGGAGGTCGTCCGCCCGAGCTTCGACATCGTCCGGGTCGAGCCTGGCGGCCGGGCGGTGGTCGCCGGGCGGGCGGCGCCGGGCGCCGAGGTCGAGCTGCTGGCCGGCGACCGGGTGCTCGACCGGGTGCGCGCCAACCGGCGCGGCGAGTGGATCTCGACCCCGGCCGAGCCGTTCGCTCCCGGCGGCCTGGAGCTGACCCTGCGGGCGGTCAAGGAGGGCGCGCCCGCGGTCGCGGCCGAGCAGGTCGTGGTGGTCGTGGTCCCCGAACCGCCGCCGCCCCAGCCGCCGCCGGTCGCGCTCGCCGAGGGACCGCCGCCGCAGCCGCCGCCGGTCGCCGGCGCGCAGGGCCCGCCGCCGCAGCCGCCTGAGATCAGGCTGGCGGACGCCCCGAGTGGGCCGCTCGCCGTGCTGCTGTCGCAGTCCGGCCGGGCACCCGGCCGGATCCTGCAGGCGCCGGGGCGGATCAGCAGCGACGGTCAGCTGGCGCTTCTGGTGCTGGACTACGACGACAGCGGCCGGACCCGGCTGACCGGCGAGGCGCCGCCGGGCGCGCCGCTCCGGATCTACGTCGACAACGAGCCGGCCGCCGAGGCGGTCGCCGAGCCGAGCGGCCGCTGGACCGCGGTCCTCGGCCACGACCTGGCGCCCGGGGATTATACCCTGCGCCTGGATCAGCTCGGCAAGCAGGGCCGGCCGGTCGCCAGGCTGGAGACTCCCTTCACCCGGGTCAGCCAGCCGCCGATCCAGGGCAAGACCCAGGTCGACTACGTGATCGTGCAGCCCGGCAACTCGCTCTGGCGGATCTCGCGCCGTCTGTTTGGCAGCGGCATGGGCTACGTCCAGGTCTACGACGCGAACAAGGCGCAGATCCGAGATCCGGACCTGATCTATCCCGGCCAGGTGTTCGAGGTTCCGCCGGGCATGGGCTCGGCCGGCTGATCCGGTGCGGCTGGTCCTTCGAACCGGTCGGCGGGCTCACACCGCCTGGCGTTGCGCGGGCTCGCGGGTGAGCGCGTCGAAGTCGGCGACCATCTTGCGGGTGATCTGCCCGACCTGGAAGCTGTGCTCGTCGATCTCGCGCACCGGCGTCACTTCGACCGCGGTGCCGGTCAGGAAGACCTCTTGAGCGGTGGCGAGCTCGTCCGGCTGGATATGCCGCTCGACGACCTCGATGCCGCGGCCTCTGGCCAGCTCGATCACGGTCTGGCGGGTGATCCCGTTGAGGAAGCAGTCCGGGGTCGGGGTGTGGAGCTTGCCGTCGATCACCAGGAACAGGTTGGCGCCGGTGCCCTCGGACAGATAGCCGCGGTAGTCGAGCATCAGCGCGTCGTCGTAGCCCTTGGCCTCGGCCTCGTGCTTGGACAGCGTGCAGATCATGTACAGCCCGGCGGCCTTGCTCTGGGTCGGGGCCGTGTTCGGGGCCGGGCGGGCGTAGCGCGCCCGGGTCATGCGGATGCCCTTGAGCCTCGCCTCGGGCGTGAAGTAGGCGGGCCAGGTCCAGGCCGCGATCGCGACGTGGATCTTGGTCTTCTGCGCCGACACGCCCATCATCTCGGCGCCGCGCCAGGCGAGCGGTCGGACGTAGCCGTCGGCGATGCCGTTGGCGGCCACGACCTGCCTGCACGCCTGGTCGACGGTCGCGAGATCATAGGGCACCTCGAAGCCCATCACCTTGGCCGAGACGGCGAGCCGCTGGCTGTGCTCGGCGAGCTTGAAGATCCGGCCGTCATAGACCCGCTCGCCCTCGAACACGCAGCTGGCGTAGTGCAGGGCGTGGGTCAACACATGTACCTTCGCGTCCCGCCACGGCATCATGACGCCGTCCATCCAGATGAAGCCGTCGCGATCGTCGTACGGGACGAGAGACATGAAACGCTGCCTTTCCCGGGTGCCTTGTGCTAAGAGACAGCGCGTAGCATCGAGCGCCCATGAGTGTCAACGTGACCGAGCCGAAGGTCGCCCGCAGCCTGCCGTCCGGCGCGCCGAATCCGCTGTTCCTGCGCGATGAGGAGCTGACCCGCGGGATCGAGCTTTTGGATGCCGCCTGGCGCGGGCTGATCGACCGGCCGGACCGGTTGCTGACCGACCTCGGGCTCGGCCGCAATCATCAACGGGTGCTGTACGTCGTCGGTCGCCAGCCGGGGATCACCATGGCCGAGCTGCAAGGACGGCTGGAGCTGACCAAGCAGACCCTCTCGCGGCTGCTCAAGGAGCTGGTCGGCGCGCGCCTGGTCAGCGGGACCCCATGCCGGCGCGACCGGCGCCAGCGCCTGCTCGAGCTGACGCCCGCGGGCCGCGATCTGGACGGGCAGCTCAACGGTCGGTTGCACCGCCGGCTCGCGGATGCTTATCGCGCCGCGGGCGCCGACGCGGTGGCCGGTTATCACAAGGTGTTGCTCGGCCTGCTCGACGAGCACACGCGCCGGCAGCGCCGGCGGACCGGTGCGGCGGCATGACCGCCGCCACGGGTGCCCGGGCTGAGCCCGCCCGCCACATCCTGGTGGTCGACGACGACGCCCGCCTGCGGCGGCTGCTGCAGCGCTACCTGACCGAGTACGGCTACCACGTGACGACCGCCGCCGAGGGTGCCGAGGCCAAGGCGGCGCTCAAGAATTTCGCGTTCGATCTGATGGTGCTGGACGTCATGATGCCGGGTCAGGACGGCATCAGCCTGGTCACCGAGCTGCGCCCCGCGACCGACCTGCCGGTCCTGCTGCTGACCGCTCTCGGCGAGACTGAGGACCGGGTCAGCGGCCTGTCGGCCGGCGCCGACGACTATCTGGTCAAGCCGTTCGATCCGCGTGAGCTGCTGCTGCGGATCGCGACCATCCTGCGTCGGGTGGCACCGGCCGCGCCCTCCGACCAGCCGTTCCGGTTCGGGCCGTTCACCTTCGATGCCGGCGGTCAGGAGCTCCGGCGCGCCGGCGAACGCATCCACCTCACCGATGCCGAACGCTCGCTGCTCCAGATCCTGGCGGCCCAGCCGGGCCTCGCGATCAGCCGCCGCGAGCTCGGCCAGCGCAGCCGGATCAACGGCTCGGATCGGGCGATCGACACTCAGATCGCCCGGCTCCGGCGCAAGCTCGAGCCCGATCCGCGCCGACCCCGCTATCTGTTGACCAAGCGTGGCGAAGGCTATGTTCTCCGGCCTGGCAGCTAGCCGCCCGAGCGAGGCGGCGGCGACGGTTGCGCGCCTCCCGCGGGTGGTGCCGCGCAGCCTGTTCAGCCGTACGATGCTGATCGTGATCATGCCGCTTCTGATCCTGCAGGCGGTGCTCGCCTACATCTTTTACGAGCGCCACTGGGACTCGGTGACCCGCTGGCTGGCGTCCGGCTTCGCCGGCGAGGTCGGCATGGTGGTCGAGCTGCTGGAAGCCGCGCGGACCCCGGAAGAGCAGAGCCGGGTGCTGGATCTCGCCCGCGACCATCTGGATTTCACCGTGTCGCTGGAATCGGCCGGCGTCCTCCACCCCGAAGAGCCGAGCAGCACGCTCGATCACCGGCTTGCCCTGACCTTTGCCGGCGAGCTCGACCGCCCGTTCTCGATCGACACCCGGCCGGTCGACCAGCCGAGCAGGATCGCCGTCTACGTGCAGACCAAGGACGGTCTGCTGCGCGTGCTGGCGCCGCGCAAACGGGTCGACAGCACGACCACCCAGGTGTTCATCGGCTGGATGGTCGGCCTGTCGCTGCTGCTGCTGGCGCTCGCGATCTACTTCATGACCCGCCAGGTGCAGCCGATCCTGCGCCTCGCCTGGGCGGCCGACAACTTCGGCAAGGGCCGCGACGTCGGCGACTTCAAGATCGCCGGGCCGACCGAGATCCGCCAGGCGGGCGCCGCGTTCAACCAGATGCGCAAGCGCATCCTGCGCCACATCGGCCAGCGCACCGAGCTGCTGGCGGCGGTCTCGCACGATCTTCGGACGCCGCTCACGCGCATGCGGCTCGAGCTGGAGATGCTCGCCCACGGCCAGGCGCAACCGGGCGACCTCGAGGACCTCCAGAGCGACGTCGAGGAGATGGTCAACGTCGTCGACGGCTACCTGGCGTTCGCCCGCGGGGAGGGCCAGGAGGCGATCGTCGCGACCGATCTCGGATCGTTGCTGCACGACGTCGCGCAGCGTGCGGCCAGCGGACAGACCGCGGTCGAGGTCGAGCTCGAGAGCCCGATCACCCTGCCGCTGCGGCCGATCGCGATCCGCCGCTGCCTGGCCAATCTGGTCCAGAACGCGGCCCGCTACGCGACCTGGGTCGGCGTCCGGGTCGCGGCCCAGGGCGATCACGTCTGGATCGCGATCGACGATAACGGCCCTGGCATCCCCACCGAGCAGCGCGAGGCCGTGTTCAAGGCCTTCTACCGGCTCGAAGGATCGCGCAACCCGAGCACGGGCGGGGTCGGGCTGGGCCTGACGATCGCGCGCGACATCGTGCTGAGCCACGGCGGCGACATCGAGCTGACCGAGGCGCCCGAGGGCGGGTTGCGCGTCCTGGTGCGGCTGCCGAGCTGACGCCGCGAGCGCCCATGACTTCGGCGGCAGAGGCCCTGCAACCCGCGGACGCGCCGCCTTTGATCCTGGCTTCCGCGAGCGCGGCGCGGGCGCGGCTGCTGCGCGCCGCCGGCATCAGCGTGCAAGTGCGTCCGGCGGCGATCGACGAGGCAACCGTGCGTGAGGCCCTCCAGGCCGAGCAGGTCGCGCCGGGGGACGCTGCGGTGGCTCTCGCCGAGCTGAAGGCCGGGCGGGTCGCAAGCCAGGCGCCGGCCGAGGCGATCGTGCTCGGCGCGGATCAGATCCTGAGTTGCGAGGGCCGCTGGTTCGCCAAGCCCGAGACGCTCGCCCAGGCGCGCGCCCAGATCGAGCAGCTCGCGGGTCGCCGGCACGAGCTCGCGACCGCGGTGGTCGCGGTTCGCGACGGCGCGCGCATCTGGCATCAGGTCGCGATCGCCAGGCTCTGGCTCCGGCCCTGCTCGAGCGCCTTTATCGATGCCTATCTGGCCGCGGTCGGCGAGACGGCGCTGGCCTCGGTCGGCGCCTATCAGATCGAGGGGCTGGGAGCGCAGCTGCTCGCCCGGATCGAGGGCGATCCGTTTGCGATCCAGGGCCTGCCGCTGCTCGAGCTGCTGGAGTTCCTGCGCGTGCAGGGAGTCCTGGCGCGATGACCACGGTCGCCTATCTCACCGGCCGGGCGCGGCTTGCCGGCATCATGGGCTGGCCGGTCGGCCATTCGCTCTCGCCCCGCCTGCACGGCCATTGGCTGCGCCGGCATGGCATCGATGGCGCCTATGTCCCGCTGGCGGTGCCGCCCGAGCGGCTCGAGCAGGCGCTGCGCGCCCTGGCGGCGCTCGGCCTGCGCGGCTGCAACCTGACCATCCCGCACAAGCAGGCGGCGCTCGTCCTGGTCGATCGCGCGACCCCGCTCGCGCGCCGGATCGGCGCGGTCAACACGGTCGTGGTCGCGCCCGACGGCACGCTCGCCGGCGACAATACCGACGGCTTCGGCTTTCTCGCCAGCCTTGCCGCCGGCTGCCCCGGGTGGCGGGCCGAGGCGGGCCCGGCGGTCCTGCTCGGGGCGGGCGGCGCGGCGCGGGCGGTGACCGTCGCCCTGCTCGATGCCGGCGCACCCGAGGTGCGGCTGCTCAACCGGACGCCCGACCGCGCGCAGGAGCTCGCCGCCGGGCTGGACGGTCCGGTCGCCGTCGTGCCGTGGGCCGAACGCGCCGCGGCGCTCGACGGCGCCGCGCTGCTGGTCAACACCACCAGCCTCGGCATGGCGGGACAACCGCCGCTGGTCCTGTCCCTCGACGCCCTGCCGCGCACAGCACTGGTCGCCGACGTCGTCTACACGCCGCTGATCACGCCGCTCCTGGCGGTCGCCCGCGCCCACGGCAACCCGGTGGTCGACGGCCTGGGCATGCTGCTGCACCAGGCGCGGCCAGGCTTTCAGGCCTGGTTCGGGGTCGAGCCGGTGGTCGACCAGGAGCTGCGCGCGGTGGTCCTCGCGGGCGCCGGAGCCTAAGGATGGTCGCCTAGGGATGGTCGTCCTCGGCCTGACCGGCTCGATCGCGATGGGCAAGTCGACCGCGGCCGAGACCTTTCGCAGCTTCGGGGTGCCGGTGTTCGACGCCGATGCCGCGGTCCATCGCCTGCTCGGGCCGGGCGGGGCGGCGGTCGGCCCGGTCAACGAGGCATTTCCCGACTGCGCCGGCCCGCGGGCGATCGATCGGTCGAAGCTCGGCCGGCGGGTGTTCGGCGATCCGGCCGCGCTCCGGCGACTGGAGGCGATCCTTCATCCCCTGGTCCGGGCCGGGCAGGACCGCTTCCTCGCCCGCTGCCGCGCGCGCGGCGAGAGGGTCGCGGTGCTCGACATCCCCCTGCTCTACGAGACCGGAGCCGAGCGCCGGGTCGATGCGGTCGCGGTGGTCAGCGCGCCCGCCTTCCTGCAGACCCAGCGGGTGCTCCGCCGACCCGGCATGACCGTGGAGCGGTTCGCCGCGATCCGGTCCCGGCAGCTGCCCGATCGCGAAAAACGCCGGCGCGCCGACTTCGTGATCCCGACCGGCCTCGAGCGGCGCCTGGCGATCCAGGCGATCGCGGCCATCGTCGACACCCTGCGGCGCAAGCCGGCGGCCGGACGAGGAGGGACATGCGCGAGATCGTGATCGACACCGAGACCACCGGCCTGGAGCCGGGCGAGGGCCACCGGCTGGTCGAGATCGGCGCGCTCGAGCTGGTCAACCACGTGCCGACCGGCCGCATCTTCCACAGCTACCTCAATCCCGAGCGCGACATTCCGGCCGACGCCCAGCTGGTGCACGGCCTGACCGCGGCCTTCCTCGGCGAGCAGCCGGTGTTCGCCGAGGTGGTCGAGGATCTGCTGATGTTCCTCGACCCGGACGGCGGGGATGGCCTCGAGCCCGCCCAGCTGGTGGCGCACAACTCCGCGTTCGATGTCGCCTTTCTCAACAGCGAGCTCGGGCGACTTGGCCGGCCCGGCCTCGACGGCCGGCACCGCGTGGTCGACACGCTGCAGCTCGCGCGCCAGCGCTTCCCGGGCGCGCCCGCGAGCCTGGAGGCGCTCTGCCGGCGCTTCAACGTCGACGCCACGGCGCGCACCCGGCACGGCGCGCTGCTCGATGCCGAGCTCCTGGCGGAGGTCTATCTCGCCCTGATCGGCGGCCGCCAGCCGGATCTCGGGCTCGTGGTGGCGGCTACCGCGCGGGTCACGGTCCTGGTCCGCGAGCGGGTGCCGCGCGCGCCCCGGCCGCACGCACCGAGCGCGGCGGAGCTGATCGCGCACCAGGCCTTCCTGGCCCAGCTCCGGGACCCGATCTGGCGCCTCTGAGCGCGCGCGACCCTTCCAGAGCTAGGCGCCGGGCTTCGCCCGCCGCTCGCCGAAGATCGCGCTGCCGACCCGGACGTGGGTCGCGCCGAACTGGACCGCGACCTCGAAGTCGGCGCTCATGCCCATGCTGAGCTCGGCCAGACGGTTGCGCGCTGCGATCTTGGCCAGCAGGGCGAAATGCAGCGCAGGCTCCTCGGCCTCCGGCGGGATCGCCATCAGGCCTGCCACCGGCAGGCCGAGCTCGTCCCGGCACGCCCTGATGAAGGCATCGGCCGCGGCCGGCCAGACCCCGGCCTTCTGCGCCTCCTCGCCGGTATTGACCTGGACGAAGCAGGCCGGACGCCGGCCCTGATGCGCCATCTCGCGAGCGAGCGCCTGGGCGAGCTTCGGCCGGTCGAGCGTCTCGATCACGTCGAACAGCGCGACCACGTCCCTGGCCTTGTTGGTCTGGATCGGACCGATCATGTGCAGCCGGAGGTCGGGGTACTCGGCGCGCAGAGCCGGCCAGCGCGCCTTCGCCTCCTGCAGGTAGTTCTCGCCGAACACCCGCTGGCCGGCCGCGAGCGCGGCTCGCACCCGCTCGTCGGGCTGCGCCTTGCTGACCGCGACCAGGGTCACGTCCGAGGGCGCCCGGCCGCCCGCCCGCGCGGCCGCCTCGATCCGCGCGCGCACCGCGTGCAGGTTGGCTTCGATCGAATCGTTGACGACGGGCGGTTCAGCGCTCACGGTTATGCCACGTTGCTTCGGTCTCGAGCTTCGCCAGCATAGTGAACGCTCCATCCCGCCTCAATGCGGAGCATGGCAAGGGTAAGGCGGGGCAAGGGTAAGGCGGAGCATGGCAAGGGTGAGGAGGAACCCGGAATCATGCTGAAGCCCCCGTTCAGCTTCGAGGAGATCATGGCGCCGCTCGGCGCCGAGCGGTTCTTCGCCGAGTACGAAGGCAAGCGGCCCCTGCACCTCAAGGGCGCCGCCGACAAGTTCGCCGAGGTGATGACCTGGGCGAAGCTCAACGATCTGCTCGGCCAGGCGACGATCTGGACCGACGCCTCCCTGCTGCTGTGGCTCGACAAGGAGGCGGTCGCGCCCGCCCGCTATTGCGAATTGGCGCTCGGTCGCGACGGCCGCAAGCAGGTGCTGCAGCCCGATCCGGAGAAGGTCAAGGATTTCCTGCGGCGGGGCGCCACGCTCACGGCCACCTTCATCGATCATCTGAGCGCCGGGCTCACCGCCTTCGCCTCGGCCATGGAGGAGGCGCTCCTCGGCAAGGTGCAGGCCAATCTCTATGCTTCTTCCCGCCGCCGGCAGGGGCTCGCCACGCACCGCGACCGCCACGACGTCTACGCGGTGCACGTCGAGGGCACCAAGACCTGGTACGTGTACGAAGGCCGGTCGGCGTTCCCGATCGCGCATCCGATGTTCAAGACCTCGAGGGCCGAAGACGAGCAGGCCAAGGAGCGTCTGCTCATGGAAGTCAAGATGGAGCCCGGCGATCTCCTCTACCTGCCGCGCGGCCAGTATCACGACGCGCTGGCCGACGATGGCGGTGCCATGCACGTCGCCTTCGGCGTGACCTACCCGAACGGTCTGGACGTGTTGGACCTGCTGCGCGAACGGGCGGTGGCCGAGCCGTTGTTCCGCACCGATCTGCCGCGTCCGCGCGGCCCCGACGGCGTGCGACCGACGATCGAACGGTTGGCCGAGCTGGCCGAGGGGGTCAACCGCCTGCTGGCCGATCCGGCGATCGTGACCCAGGTCCAGGCGATGCAGGTGGCCTTTCACCATCCCCGCAACAGCTACAATCTGCCCGCGCTGCTGAGCGAGTTGGCGGAGCAGCGCTACCGGGTGCAGGCCAGGGGCATCCGCCTGGTCCAGCACGGCGGGCGCTTCGGCCTGGTGCGCGAGGGCTCGCGCGCGGCGACCGAGGTGCCGGCGGACGTCAGCGCCATGGTCGGCTGGGTGCTCGAGCGGCCGGAGTTCTCGCTCGCCGAGCTGGCAGCAGCCTTTCCCGAGCGCCAGGGCGCAGCGATCGACCAGCTGCTGCGCGACCTCGGCGCGATGTATCTGCTCCGGCCCGCCTAGCCGGGGCGCCGCCTGGGCTCAACCTGCCTGAGGGAAGGACCGGCCGGATGCTCACGCCGCCGTTCAGCTTGGACGAGATCATGGCGCCCCTCGGCGCCGAGCGCTTCTTCGCCGAGTACGAAGGCAAGCGGCCGCTGCACCTCAAGGGTGCCGCCGACAAGTTCGCCGCGGTCATGACCTGGTCCAAGCTCAACGATCTGCTGGGCATGGCGACCATCTGGTCGCACGCCTCGCTGCAGCTCATGCTCGACAAGGAGTTCGATCCCGGCCCTCAGTTTCTGTACGTCTGCGGTCGGCCGCGATGGCGGTCAGGTGCTGCGGCCCGATTCGGACAAGGTGCGGAGCTTTCTGAAGCGGGGCGCCACCATGGTCGCCAACGACATCGACCATCTGAGCGCCGGCCTGACCGCCTTCTCGGAGGCCATGGAGCAGGCGCTCGGCGGCAAGGTGCAGGGCAATCTCTACCTGTCGTCGCGGCGTCGGCAGGGCTTCCCCGCCCACTACGACACCCACGACGTCTTTGCCGTGCACCTCGAGGGCACCAAGACCTGGCACATTTATGAGGGCCGGGCGGTCGATCCGATCGCGCATGTGATGTTCAAGAGCCTGCCGCGCGAGCATCACGAGCGGGCCAAGGGCGCCAAGCTCATGGATGTCCACATGGAGCCGGGCGACCTCCTGTATCTGCCGCGCGGCCAATATCACGACGCGCTCGCGGACGAGGGGGGTGCGGTCCACATCGCCTTCGGCGTCACCTACCCGATCGGCATGGACATCATGAGCATGCTGTTCGATCGGGTCGTAGCCCTGCCCGAGTTCCGTGCCAACCTGCCGCGGCCGGATCGGCCGGATGCCGAGCGCGAGCTCGCCGCGCATCTAGGGACATTGGCGGACGGTATCGCGAAGGTCCTGAGTGAGCCCAAAACGACACAGCAGATCAGGGCGTTGCAGCGGAGCTTTCACTATCCGCGTCACCGTTACGACCTGCCCGGCCTCCTGAGCAGCACCGATGACGACCGCTACCGGGTGCACGCCAAGGGTATCCGCCTGGTCGAGAAGGGGGGGCGCTTCGGCCTGGTCAGCGAGGGCTCGCGCGCGGCGACCGAGGTGCCGGCGGCGGTCAGCGGCATGGTTGGCTGGGTGCTCGAGCGCCCCGAGTTCTCCGTCGTCGAGCTGGCCGCAGCCTTTCCTGGCCGCCAGGCCAGCGAGCGCGGTCAGCTGTTGCGCGACCTGTGCGCCATGCGTCTGATCGCGCCGGTCTGAGCTGCGACGGGTCAACCGCGGGCGGACGCGAAAGCCCCACGGTTCGATGTGTCATTTTCGCCACATTGCGGCGCTTTTGTGGCGCTGGGGCATCATTCACAGTTGATGGCCGAGCGCTCAAGTGGTTAACAAAGAGTGTTGAGGGTTCGCCTTATCGGGTTTGGACCGGGCGAAACGCTCATCCTGAAGTAGAAATGACGCCCTTGCGGGTGCGAGTGGAGAACGGGATCATGAATTAAAGGCTGTTGCTGAGCAGCACCGCGCTCGTAAGCGCCGGCATCCTCTTCGGTGGTGGGGCGCCAGCCCAGGCGCAGGGCAAAACGCCGATGACGGTGACCCTGAGCGGCTACACCGAGGTCGGCGTGCGCGCCTCGACCGACCAGACGAACACAAATCTACTGAAAGACCAGGGTTATAAGGGGTTCATGGATACCGAGCTCCATATCCAGGCGCAGTCCACCACCGACAGCGGCCTCACCTACGGCTCCTACGTCGCGATGGATCTCTTCCAGCCTGAAGATCAGGACAGCGGCAGCAACGTGCACACCGACGAGGCGAACCTGTTTTTCTCGGGCGGCTTCGGCCGGGTCGAGCTGGGTCGTAACGACGGCGCCGAAGACATCATGTTCGTCGGCGCCGAAGATGCGCAGTCCGGCACGGGCGGCATCGACGGCGACACCCAAAACCTGGTTACGATCTATCACGTGTCCTTCGACGACGCCGCCAAGGCGACCTACTTCACGCCGCGCTTCGCCGGCTTCCAGCTGGGTGTCAGCGCGACCCCGGACAACTCCGACAATGGCGGTCTCGACAGTGACGGCAACTTCACCAATGCCCTCGCCTTCGGCGGCAACTGGGTCGGCGCCTTCGGCGGCGTCGACCTGACCCTGAGCGCGGTCGGCGGCTGGATCAAGAATGCCGGCCGGGCCCCCGATCCCCAGGATCTTCCGAATGGTACGACCAGCGGCGACGTGGAGCAATATGCGGTGGGCGGCCTGATCGGGGTAGGCGGCCTGTCCTTTGGCGTGACCGCCGGCCAGAGCTTGGCCTTCAACGAAGGCAACTTCGCCAATGCCGGCCTGAAGTACAAATTCGGTGCGGCGAGCGCCAGCGTCGGCGCCGCCTGGTTCGATCCCGACCACGGCGACACGCAGGAATTCTTCGTCGTCAGCGGCGACGTCGGCCTGATGCCGGGAGTGACCCTCAAGGGCGACGTCTCCTACAACTCCGAAGATCGATTCAAGCACTCCAGCGGCTTAAATTCGGGCGACACGACGTCGGGCGTGGTCAGCGTCCAGCTCGATTACTAGGCGTCCGGCCGCATAGCCGCGGCGGATCTCGGCGAGGGGTGGCGGGCAGATCCCGTCACCCCTTTTGCTACCAGGGGGCGAACGCCCCGCTTCGCGGGCACGACCGCCGGCCGTGATCCCGCTTCGAGCAGCTTGGCTGTTGGTGCTTGAAAGTGCGGCCCGGTCGGCGCAATATAAGGTGAACAACTCAGCAGAGCGTCTTCACGGTAACGGCAAGCGAGGATGTGGCAGGCGGTTCGGATCGGCGGGACGGCAGGCGCGGTCGGTTTGGCGTTGGCCGTCTGGGCTGCGCCGGCCACGGCGGCGTCCGATGTCGGCGTCGGCGGCTATCAGGACCAGGTCCTGGAAGCGGTGCATCGTGATCTGGTGGGCCCCGCAGGCGCCGACAGCCGCTATACCATCCGGCTCGAGTTCGGGACAGAACTCGGCGCTGACCGCATTCACCCCTAGGTTCGGCGTCCTGGGGCTGGGCGGAGCCGGACACCTGCCCGACTACCGGCTGCAGGATCAGGCCGGGTCCGCGCCGGCCTCGGACCCGGCGTCGACCGAGACCCCGAGTCTCCTGGTCGGCTTGAGCGGCACCGAGGTTGCCGGTTGGGCGGTCGATCTCGCCGCCACTGCCGGCATGGTCAAGCCGGCGGCGCCCAGCGATACCGGCGACTCCGGTCTGGTCGTCGGCGGCGAACTGGCGATCTCGAGCCTGCGGTTCGATGCCGCCTATGGCCAGGACGCGGCGCTCATGGGACTTGGCCTGGATGGCACCCGGAAGACCATGGGCGTGAGCTACGGCCTGGGGCCGGTCGACACCCACGTGAGCTACAGCGTCGTCGACCGGCTGACGGCGGTCGATACCAACCTGTTCACGGTCGGCAGCCGGCTGACCTTGACGCCCGGGCTGGTCGTGCAAGGCGACGTGGCCTACGCCGACGATAAGAAGGGCGACGCCTCGACCGCGGGGCGGGTCAGCCTCCGGCTCAACTTCTAATCATTCCGATGCCGGGGGCGCGGGTTCCGGGGGTGGTTCGTCTGCCGACCGAGACTGGTCAGTCGGCGGGGCGACGAGCGATGTCAGTGCCCAGCGTCTCGAGGATGTGGTGTGGTCTGGCGGCGCTGGCGCTCGCGGGCTGTGCGGGCACGACCGTCGGGCCTGCCACCCAGCCGGTGCCGACCACGCCGCAGGAGACGATCCGCTCCGAATACGGCACGATGCACGGCGAAGACGGCTTCACGCTGTTCGGCGGCAACAAGCCCAAGGACAACGGTGGCGGTGGCGGCGGCGGCGGGGCCGGTATCGGGGTCAACGTCTACCTCTGGCGGGCGGCGCTCGAGACGATCGACTTCATGCCGCTGGTCCAGGCCGATCCGTTCGGTGGCGTGATCATCACCGACTGGTATGCGCCCCCGGAGACGCCCGCGGAGCGCTTCAAGCTCACCGTCTACATCCTCGACCGGGAGCTGCGCGCCGACGCCGTCAAGGTCGCGGTGTTCCGGCAGACCAACGCCGCCGGCGGCTGGACCGACGCGTCGGTCGACGCGGCCACCAAGACCGGCATCGAGGACAGCATCCTGACCCGGGCGCGCGAGCTGCGCATTGCCGCGCTCGGGACCGCCGAGGGCTGACGCCACGGCGGCAGACGGGTCGCCCGGGCGCGCTCCGCTCCCGGGCGGGGGGCTTTCTGCTAGGCAATCTCGGCCGGCTCTTCTAAACCACCGCGGTTGGGGCAGCGGAGGGTGATCGGTTGATGGTGCGCTATCCGTTCAAGGAGACCGAGGCGAAGTGGCAGCGGATCTGGGACGAGCGCGCCACGTTCCGGGCGTCGCAGGCGCCGACCCGCCCCAAATACTACGTGCTCGAGATGTTCCCCTACCCGTCGGGGCGCATCCACATGGGGCATGTGCGCAACTACACGCTCGGCGACGTGGTCGCCCGCTGCAAGCGCGCCCAGGGCTATGATGTGCTCCACCCCATGGGCTGGGACGCCTTCGGCATGCCGGCCGAGAATGCCGCCATGGCCAAGGGCGTGCACCCGGCGACCTGGACCTGGGCCAACATCGCGGAAATGCGGGCGCAGTTCCAGTCGATGGGGCTGGCGCTCGACTGGACGCGCGAGTTCGCCACCTGCGATCCCGACTACTATCGCCACGAGCAGGCGATGTTCCTCGACTTCCTCGAGGCGGGACTGGTCGAGCGCAAGGAGTTCCTCGGTCAACTGGGACCCGGTCGATCAGACGGTGCTCGCCAACGAGCAGGTGATCGACGGCCGCGGCTGGCGCTCGGGCGCCCTGGTCGAGCGCCGGAAGCTTGCCCAGTGGTTCCTCAAGATCACGGACTACAGCGAGGACCTGCTCGAGGCCCTGGACGGCCTCGAGCGCTGGCCGGACAAGGTCCGGCTGATGCAGGAGAAGTGGATCGGCCGGTCCGAGGGCGCCCGGGTCCGGTTTGCGATCATCGGCCGGGACGACCGGCTCGAGGTCTTCACGACCCGCCCCGACACCCTGTTCGGCGCGAGCTTCATGGCGATCGCCCCCGACCATCCGCTGAGCGTCGAGCTCGCCGGGCGCGACCCCGAGCTTGCCGCCTTTATAGCCGAATGCGCCAAGATCGGCACCAGCGAGGAGGCGATCGAGCAGGCCGAGAAGCTGGGCTACGATACCGGGCTGCGCTGCCGCAACCCCTTGATCGAGAGCCAGGAGCTGCCGGTCTACGTCGCCAATTTCGTGCTCATGGAGTACGGCACCGGCGCGATCTTCGGCTGCCCGGGGCATGACCAGCGCGACCTCGAGTTCGCGCGCAAATACGGCCGCCCGGTGGTCCCCGTGGTGCTGCCGCCGGGTGCCGATCCGGAGCGCTTCGCGATCGCCGATGAGGCCTATGTCGGCGACGGCCGGCTGATCAACTCGGGCTTCCTCGACGGGCTGGACGTCGCGAGCGCCAAGCGCCGGGTGATCGAGCGCCTCGAGGCCGACGGTCTCGGGCGCGGCGAGGTCACCTTTCGCCTGCGCGACTGGGGCGTGTCGCGGCAGCGCTACTGGGGCTGCCCGATCCCGGTGATCCATTGCGGCAGCTGTGGAATCGTGCCGGTGCCGCGCGACCAGCTGCCGGTGACCCTGCCCGAGGACGTCGAGATCAGGCAGCCGGGCAACCCGCTGGCGCGCCATCCGACCTGGAAGCACGTGCCCTGCCCGAGCTGCGGCCGGCCTGCGGAGCGCGAGACCGACACCTTCGACACGTTCGTCGAGAGCTCCTGGTACTTCCTGCGCTTCTGCTCGCCGCAGGCCGAGACGGCGTTCGAGCGCGAGGCGGTCGAGCGCTGGATGCCGGTCGACCAGTACATCGGCGGCGTCGAGCACGCGGTCCTGCATCTGCTCTACTCGCGCTTCTTCACCCGCGCCTTGCGGCGCTGCGGCTATCTCGCGTTCGACGAGCCGTTTGCTGGCCTGTTCACCCAGGGCATGGTCTGCCACAAGACGTTCCGGGACGCGGCCGGCAACTGGCTCGAGCCGGCCGAGGTGATCGAGACCGAAGCGGGCGTATGGCGGGCGCGTGACGACGGCCGGCCGGTGATCGTCGGCCGCTCGGAGAAGATGAGCAAGTCGCGCCGCAACACGATCGATCCGACCGCGACCATCGAGGCCTACGGCGCCGACACGGCGCGGCTGTTCATGCTGTCCGACAGCCCGCCCGAGCGCGATCTGGAGTGGACCGAGGCCGGCATCGACGGCGCCTGGCGCTACCTCAACCGCGTCTGGCGCCTGGTCGACGACCAGCTGGCCCGGCTGGCGCCAGCCGGGCTGCCGGTCCCGAAGCCCTTGTCGCCGGCGGCGACCGGGCTCATGCAGGCGATCCACCGCACCATCCAGGCGGTCACCGACGAGCTCGGCCGCTTCCACTTCAACAAGGCGGTCGCCCTGATCCGCGAGCTGTCGAACCGTCTGGAAGCTTTCGATCCCGCGGATCGGGCGGCGCCCACCCTGATGCGCGCGGGGCTGGAGACGCTCGTGCAGCTGCTTGGACCGATGGTGCCGCATCTGGCCGAGGAGCTCTGGCAGCACCTCGGGCACGACGTCCTGCTTGCCGACACCGCCTGGCCCGAGGCGGACCGGGCCTGGCTGGTCGAGGACCGGGTGACGATCGCGGTTCAGGTCAACGGCAAGCTCAGGGCGACCATCGGCCTGCCGGCGGGCAGCGATCGCGAGGCGGCCGCCGCGGCCGCCCTGGCCGAGCCCAATGTGATCCGCGGCCTGGCCGGCAAGCCGCCGAAGCGCGTGATCGTGGTGCCCGACAAGATCGTCAATCTGGTCGTCTGAGGGCACCATGCCGGCCCGCCGGAACCTGCTCCTCGCGCTCGGCGCCCTGCTCGGAGGCTGCGGCTTCCGGCCCATGCTCAAACAGGTCAACGACACCGGCGTCCAGTCCGAGCTGGCCGCGGTCGAGGTCAAGACCTCGACCGACCGGCTGGGCTTTCTGGTGCGCGACAACCTCCTGGACGAGCTGAACCCGACCGGCGCCGAGGTCCCGACGCGCTACGTGCTCCAGGTCAGCGTCCAGCAGCGCAGCAGCGCCCTGGCAATTCAGCTCGACAATACCGCCACGCGGTTCAACCTTACGCTCACGGCGCAGTTCAGTTTGCTCGATGCGAGCACTCGGAAGGTCCTCTACAAGTCGGTCGTGCGCCGGGTCGCGAGCTACAACGCGATTCAGGCACCCTACGCCGAGTTTGCCGCCGAGCAGGACGCCGGGCGCCGCGCCGCTCGCGAGGTCGGAACCGACATCCGCACCCAGCTCGCGATCCACTTCGTCCGCGAGGCCGAGGCGCGGACGTGAAGCTCGCCGGGCAGCCGCTCGAGCGTTTCCTGCGCCAGCCGGGACCCGACCTGCCGGTGGTGCTGGTTTATGGGCCCGACCAGGGGTTGGTTCGCGAGCGGGTCGAGCGGCTGCTCGGCGCCGCGCTCGATGATCCGAGGGATCCGTTCCGCCTGAGCGAGCTCGGTGCCGACGCGCTCCGCGCCGATCCAGGGCGGCTGCTCGACGAGGCGCGCTCGCTGTGTCTGGTCGGCGGCCGGCGGGTGGTTCGGGTGCGCCAGGCGGGCGACCAGGCGACGGCGGCTTGCCGCGCCCTGCTCGGCCTCGAGGGGTTGGCGGCGCTGATCGTGATCGACGCGGGTGAGCTCGGCCCGAACTCGTCGCTTCGCCGGCTGATCGAAGGGGCTCCGAAGGCCGCCGCGATCGCCTGCTACCGCGACGAGGGCCGCGATCTCGGCGCGCTGGTCGACCGTCTGGTCGCGGAGCACGACCTTCAGCTCGAGCCCGACGCGCGCGCTTATCTGGTCGAGCATCTGGGCGCCGATCGCGGCATCACGCGCAGCGAAGTGGCCAAGCTCGCGCTCTACTTCGCGCAGCCCGCCGATGGCCGGCCGGCGCCGCGCGTGACCCTGGAAGCGGCTGCCCAGGTGGTCGGCGACAGCGCCGCCCTGGACCTCGACGATCTGGTCCATGCCGCCGCGCTCGGCGATGCGCGCCAGGTCGAGCGCTGCCTCGACCGCCTGCTCGGCGAGGGCGAGGCGCCGGTGCGCCTGCTGCGGGCGCTCGCCAACCACGTCACCCGTCTGTACGCGCTGGCGCTCCGGATCGAGGCCGGCGAGGGCGTCGAGCAGGTGATCGACCGGGCGCGGCCGCCGATCCATTTCCGACGCAAGGCGAGCGTCCGGGCGGCACTGGGTCGCTGGCCGGCGGCGCGCTCGGCCGCTGCGCTCGGCCGGCTGATCGAGGCCGAGATCGGCTGCAAGACCACGGGCTGGCCGGCGGCGGCGCTCTGCCGGCGCGCCGTCCTCGGCGTATGTCTTGGGGCCCGGGCGGCGCAGCGGCCTCGGCCTGAGCCGGTCTGACGCCTCGGCGCCAATCGCCCTCTTGCATTGCCGGCCAGGGCCTCTACGCTCTGAAGAACGAAGCCCGGGCTGAACCAGGGTGCCGCGCAGCGGTGGAATTCGCGAGGGTCGAGAAGCCGACCGGGGAGGCGGGCGTGCTGCGTTACGTGGTCCATCGGCTCCTGATCATGGTGCCGACCCTGCTCGCGATCAGCCTGATCACCTTCGTGATCATCCAGCTGCCGCCCGGCGACTATCTGTCGAGCTACATCGCCGAGCTGCAGTCCCAGGGCGAAAACATCCAGGGCGAGAAAATCGAGTATCTGCGCCAGGTTTACGGCCTCGACCGCCCCTGGTGGCAACAGTACCTGGTCTGGCTGGGCGGCCTGTTCCGCGGCGACTTCGGCTATTCCTTCGAGTACGACCTGCCGGTGAGCGCGGTGGTCGGCGATCGGATGTTCCTGACCTTCATCGTCTCGTTCACCACGATCCTGTTCACCTGGGCGGTGTCGTTTCCGATCGGGGTTTACTCCGCGACCCACAAATACAGCACGAGCGATCACGTCCTGACCCTGATCGGCTTCCTCGGTCTCGCGATCCCGAACTTCCTGCTGGCTCTGCTCCTGCTGTACTTCGCCAACGTGATCTTCGGCACCTCGATCGGCGGCCTGATGGCGCCGGAGTATCTCGATCAGCCGATGAGCTGGGGCAAATTTGCCTCCGTGCTCGCGCATCTGTGGGTGCCGGTGGTGGTGATCGGCACCTCGGGCACCGCCGGCATGATCCGCCGGCTGCGCGCCAACCTGCTGGACGAGCTGCAGAAGCCCTACGTGGTCACCGCCAAGGCCAAGGGCCTGCATCCGTTCAAGGCGCTCTGCAAATATCCGCTGCGCATGGCGCTCAATCCGTTCATCGCCGACATCGGCACGCTGCTGCCGTCGGTGATCTCGGGCGCGGCGGTGGTCTCGATCGTGCTCTCCCTGCCGACCACCGGGCCGATGCTGCTGCGCGCGCTGCAGACCCAGGACATGTACCTCGCGGGCTCGTTCCTGATGCTGCTGGCGCTGCTCACCGTGGTCGGCATTCTGCTCTCCGATCTGGCGCTGGCCGTGCTCGATCCGCGCATCCGCTTCGAGGGCGGCCAGACCCGATGAGCCTGCACTACGTCAACCCGGAGCCGTTCGATCCGGCCGAGGCCGAGCGCCTGACCCCGGAGCAGGAGCGCTTCTACACCGCGTCCCAATGGCAGCTGATGTGGTGGAAGTTCCGGCGCCATCGTCTGGCCGTGATTTCCGCCTGGTTGCTCGCCATCATGTACGGATCGATTCTGATCTCTGAATGGATCGCGCCTTATGATCTGCATACCCGCCATCCAGATTTCATTCATTTCCCGCCGCAGCCGGTGCATTTCTGGCACGATGGCCGCATTATCGGCCCATTTGTCTATGGCTTCACGTTCAAGCTCAACATGCAGAACCTGAAGCGCGAATATTCGCCGGATCTGACCAAGGTCGAACGCCTGCGTTTCTTCTGCTCGAGCGAGCGGTACGCCTTCTGGGGCATGATCCCTGCCAGCTTTCATTTCGTCTGCCCGGCCGAGGGCGGCACCTTGTTCCTTCTGGGCACGGATCGGCTCGGTCGCGACATGTTCTCGCGGATCGTCTACGGCGCCCGGGTGTCGCTGACCGTCGGCCTGCTCGGGATCAGCGTCAGCTTCACCCTGGGCATCATCCTGGGCGGCGTGTCCGGCTACTATGGCGGCTGGGTCGACAGCCTGGTCCAGAGGACCATCGAGGTGATCCGAAGCTTCCCCGAGCTGCCGCTGTGGATGGCGCTGAGCGCCGCGCTGCCGATCACCTGGGACCCGCTCTGGGTCTATTTCGGCATCACGATCATCCTCGGCCTGATCGACTGGACCGGGCTCGCGCGCGCGGTCCGCTCCAAGATCCTGGCGCTGCGCGAGGAGGATTTCGCGATGGCGGCGATGCTGATGGGCGCGCGGCCGCGCCGGATCGTGCTCCGCCATCTGGTGCCGTCGTTCATGAGCCATCTGATCGCCTCGGCGACGCTCTCGATCCCGGCCATGATCCTCGGCGAGACCGCGCTGTCCTTCCTCGGCCTCGGCCTCCGGCCGCCGATCACCAGCTGGGGGGTGCTGTTGACCGAGGCGCAGAACATCAATGTCGTGGCCCTCTACCCCTGGCTGATGCTGCCCGTGGTCCCGGTGATCCTGATCGTGCTCGCCTTTAACTTCTTCGGCGATGGCCTGCGCGACGCGGCCGACCCCTATACCTGAGGGGCAGCGCGGCCGGTGGCCGTCGAGGGCCGATCTGATCCCTCGCGACCGGTCACGGCCGGGCGCGGGTCATGGCGGCAAAAAGGGGAGCAACGATGGCCGAGCGGAACGTCTTCTACGAGCGCCTCAAATGGCCGGAGATCCGGGCGGCGGCCGCAGCCGACCAGGTGATCCTGATCCCGTTCGCCTCGATCGAGCAGCACGGGCCGCATCTGCCGGTCGACGTCGATCTGCGCCTGGCGCGCGAGGTCTGCGTGCGTGCCGCCGGGCGCAACCCGAACTGCCTGGTGATGACCCCGATGGCGTTCGGCTTCGAGCCGCACCACATGGCGTGGCCCGGTACCATCGACATCGACTGGGACGTCCTGATCCGCTACGGGGTCTGCGTCGTCGCCTCGCTCGCCCGCCACGGCTTCAAGCGCATCCTGATCATCAACGGCCACGGCTCGAACCGGCCGATCATGGAGATGATCGTGCGCCTGGCCCAGGTGCGGCATCCCGAGATCCTGTGCGCCGGCCAGTCCTGGTTCGCGCTCGGCGCGGTCGCCGAAGCCTTCCAGCCGCTCCAGGAGAGCAACCACACGAGCCACGCCTGCGAGCTCGAGACCGCGGCCTACCTCGCGATCGAGCCCGGGCTGGTCGACATGAGCCAGGCGGTCGCCGACTATTCCTTTCGGCGCAGTCCGCATTTCTGGGCCGACCTTACCGGGAAAAAACCCGATCCGGACTCGACCGTGCCGCTGGTTGCGATGGAGTATTTCGCGACCGGCTCTTACGCCGGCGTGCGCGGCGATCCCTCGAAGGCGACCGCGGCCAAGGGCGAGGCTGCGCTCGAGGCGGCCGCTGGCGAGGTCGCGGCGATCGTCGAGGAGATGCGCGCCCGCGCGATTCTGCCGCCGCCCGACCATCATGACGCCGATGTCGAAGCGCTGAAGCGGAAGGCGGCTGCCGCCGGCGCGGGCTGAGGCCCGGACTCGGACGGGTCCGCTCGCCGGAACCGGTCGGCCCGTCGTGCCGGGGCTCGCCAGCGTCGCCGGCGACCGCGCTGGTTGCGGCGCGCGCCGGGTGATCGATACGGCATCAGAGCAAGCGGGGCAGGCGGGAGCAGAACCGGCGGTCGCCCCGGGATCAGATCGCGGCGCCGTTGCCCATCTTGAGGAATTTCTGGCGGCGCTGGTAGCGAAGCTCGGCGCCGGACAGCACCAAGAGCGGCTCGAGCGCCGCCTCGAGGGCATCGCCGACCGCCTGCACGGCCTCCTTGGGCTGGCGATGGGCGCCGCCGAGCGGCTCCGGGATGATCTGATCGACCACCCCGAGCTGGCTCAGATCCTGGGCGGTGAGCCGCATCGCCTCGGCCGCCTGCGGCGCCTCGTCGTTGCTCCGCCACAGGATCGCGGCACAGCCCTCGGGCGAGATCACCGAGTAGACCGCGTGCTCGAGCATCAGCACCTGGTCGGCGACCGCGAGGGCCACGGCACCCCCCGAGCCGCCCTCGCCGATGATCACCCCGATCAGCGGCACGGCCAGCTGCAGCGAGGTCTCGATCGTGCGCGCGATCGCCTCGGCCTGGCCGCGCTCCTCGGCGCCGACCCCCGGATGGGCGCCCGGCGTGTCGACCAGGGTCAGGACCGGCAGGCCGAAGCGCTCGGCGAGGTGCATCAGCCGGACCGCCTTGCGGTAGCCTTCGGGGTTGGCCATGCCGAAGTTGTGGCGCACGCGGCCTTCGGTGTCGGTGCCCTTCTCGTGCCCGAGCACGACCACCGAGCGGCCGCGAAAGCGCGCGAGCCCGCCCTGGATGGCGCGGTCGTCGCCGAACGTCCGATCGCCCGCGAGCGGCGTGTAGTCCTCGAGCAGGCCGGCGACGTAGTCGGAGAAATGCGGCCGCTCGGGATGGCGCGCGACCTGGGTCTTCTGCCAGGCGTTGAGCTTGGCATAGGTCTGGCGGAGCAGCTTCTCGGCCCGGGTCTCGAGACGGGAGATCTCATCGGCGAGGTCGAGGTCGCTGCCGTTCGAGAGGTGGCGCAGCTCCTTGACCTTGCCTTCCAGCTCGCTGATCGGTTTCTCGAACTCCAGCAGCTCCGGTCACTCCCTGTCAGCGGGCAAGCGCCCGGTTCAGCCCGCGCCGGCCGCGATCTGATCGGCTTTGGCGACCAGCGCCTCGGCCTGGCGGATCGAGGCGATGTCGATCAGCCGGCCGTCCAGGCTGACCGCGCCCTTGCCCAGGGCCCTTGCCTGCGCCATGGCAGAGAGGATGCGCCGCGCCTTCTCGACCTCGGCGGCGGGCGGGCCCATGACCTCGTTGGCGAGCGCGATCTGGCTCGGGTGGATCGCCCATTTGCCCTCGCAGCCAAGCGCCGCGGCGCGGCCGGCCGCCGCGCGATAGCCCTCGGAGTCGGAAAAATCGCCGAACGGGCCGTCGATCGGCCGGAGCCCATGGGCACGCGCCGCGACCACCATCCGGGCCAGCGCATAATGCCACATGTCGCCCCAGTGGCGCTCCCGCGCGCCGCCCTCGGCCGGGTCGGTCAGGATCGCGTAGGCGGGGTTGGGACCGCCGATGCTGGTGGTCTGGGCGCGGGTCGAGGCCGCATAGTCGGCAACCCCGAAGTGGAGCGCCTCGTTGCGCCGGCTGGCGCCGGCGATCGCCTCGACGTTGGCCATGCCGAGCGCGGTCTCGATGATCAGCGAGAAGCCGAGGCGCCTGGTGCGCCCGACCGCGGCCTCGCATTGGCTGACCAGCATGTCGAGGGCATAGACGTCGGCGGCGGTTCCGACCTTCGGGATCATGATCAGGTCGAGCCGCTCGCCGCCCTGCTCGATGACCTCGATCACGTCCCGATACATGTAGTGGGTGTCGAGGCCGTTGATGCGCACGGTCAGGGTCTTGGGCCCCCAGTCGATGTCCTGGATCGCCCGGATCACGTTCTTGCGCGCCTGGACCTTCTGATCGGGTGCGACCGCGTCCTCGAGGTCGAGGAACACGACGTCAGCGGCCGAGCGCGCGGCCTTCTCGAAGAACTGCGGCGAGCTCCCGGGCACGGCCAGCTCGGAACGGTGCAGGCGGGGCGTGCGGACCTCGACGACGGTGAAGCTCAAGGCACGGGTCCCCTCGGCATGCGCAGGGCCAATGGCGGCACCAGGGACCGGGCCGGACGGCCGCTCATCCCGGCTCCGGCTCGGCGTCGCCCGCCGGCGCGGCGAGCGGATGATGCGCCCGGACCGCGGCCGCCAGGCGCGCGCCCTGTACATGGGTGTAGATCTGGGTCGTGGCAATATCGGCATGGCCGAGCAGCGCCTGGACCGCACGCAGATCGGCGCCGCCGGCGAGCAGGTGGCTGGCGAAGGCATGGCGGAGCACGTGCGGCGAGATCCGGGCGGGGTCGATGCCGGCGGCCGGCGCCAGCGCCTTCAGGAGCTGGGTGAGGCGCTGGCGGGTGAGATGGCCGGTGCGTGCGCGTGAGGGGAACAGATAGGGCCGGCCCTTCGGCCGCCCGGCCAGGAACCGGTCGCGGACCGCAAGATAAGCCTCGAGCGCCTGTTGCGCGGCGCGGCCGATCGGGACCATGCGCTCCTTGGCGCCCTTGCCGAGCACGACCAGGAAGCGGCGGTCCGGCGCCAGCGCGGACAGGGGCAGTGCCAGCAGCTCCGAGACCCGAAGCCCGCTCGCGTACAGGAGCTCGAGGCAGGCCAGCAGGCGCAGCCCCTGGGCGTCCGGGCGCGCGCCGGCGGCCTCGATCAGGGCCAGGATCTCGGGCGGGTCCAGGAGCTTCGGCAGCGGCCGCCGGCGGCGCGGGCCCTCGACCGTCTGGGTCGGATCGTCGCCGCGCGCGCCTTCGAGATAGAGAAAGCGATGCAGCTGTCGGATCGCCGAGAGCCGCCGCGCCATGGTGGCGTTCGAGAGGCCGGCGCTCGACAGCTGGCCCAGCCAGCTGCGCACGGCGGTGCGGTCGGCGGTCAGAATCGTGGCCCCGCGACCTGCGAGGCAGCCCTCATAGTCGGCGAGGTCGCGCCGGTAGGCGTCGAGGGTGTGCGGCGAGGCGCCCCGCTCGACCGCCATCATCTCGAGAAAGGCGTCCGCAGAAGTCATTGCATCCGTCGCATGACATCGACCGATCGCGCGGCGCCCGGTCGGCGCTCAGAGGTCCATGGCCAGCGCCGTCGCGACCGCGATCTGGCGCGCGTCCTGGTCCAGGCCGACGGCGCGCAGGGCGCGCAGGCTTTCGACCAACACCTCGGGATGGTCCGCCTCCGGCTGGCCATTCAGCATCTGCAGGGCGTACAGCACCGTCTCGCCAAGGCGCTTGGCCGTGGTGGCGCGGTCCAGGCCGCGCCAGAGCGCGCCCACCGGGACGCTCATCGAGCGCTGCAACGGCGGCGTCAGCTCCTGCGACCAGATCGAAGCGAGTACCGGCGAGCCGATGCCCTCGAGCAGGGCGAACAGCCGCTCGGCCTTGGCATCGGCGTCCGGGGTCGCCTGCCGCCAGGCGGTGACCGCCGCCTCGTCCAGCTCGGGCACGGCCTCGCCGCCGCCGATCCCGGCCAAGGCGAACAAGGGCGTCAACGCCGCGAACTCCCCCTGCGTGCGGCTGTCCCGGGCCCGCTCGGCGTTCAGCAAGGCGAACCAGCGCGCCGCCGGCAGCGGCAGGTCGGCCGCGAGCAGCGCCCGCGCGGCGCTCGGCGCGACCGCGAGCAACGAGCGGTCGATCGGCAGGTCGGCAAAGCGCTTGGCGAACACCTGGGCGACCAGAAACCGCTCGTCGCCCTTGGCCGCCTGCCAGGTCGCTGCCAGCAGCGCAGCCAGATCCTGCGGGTTCTGCTGCTCGCCGGCCGCCCGATAAGCCATCGCCCGCGCCTCCGGGCCCCAGGCGGTGCGCACCCTGGCGAGCGCATCCCCGGCCGGCGCGCGGGCGCCGTAAATGGCGCCAAGGGCGGACGCCGAGAGGCCGCCGGTCTGAAACGCCCGCTCGGCGATCTCCAGCTCGCGGTCGCCGCCCAGGCTTGGCTCGCGGGCCGCCGCGGTCAGCACCGCGGGCGCGGGGTCGGCGAGCGAGGCCGCGGGCAAGGGCAAGCCGGCCAGACGCAGCAGTGCGACCTCGACCGCCGAAGGCGACGGCACGGACGGCACGGCCGACCCCGTCCGATGATCCGCGACCGCGCCCGCGAGTTTCACGAAGGCGCCATCCTCGGTCTGGTTGGCGTCGCGCAGCAGATCGAGACCGAGCCTTGCGCCGTCCTCGTCCCCCGCCGCCAGCCGGCAGTAGACCGCGATCTGGGCCCAGAACGCGGCGCCGCCGGTCGGCGCCAGATCATTGGCGCGCTGACAGGCGGCCGGATCGTCGCCATCGAGCAGCGCCGCCTGGGCCGAGAGGCGCGCGAGCGCCCCGTCGCCGCGCGACGGCGGCAATTGATCGAGCAATCGCTTGGCGGTATCCAGATCTCCCATGGCCAGGAGACGCTCGACCCGGGCGCTGAGCATGCGGCCGCCGGCCAGCCCGCCGTCGAGTGGGGCGCCGGTGGCGAGCAGGCGCCGGGTCAGGGCCGCGAGCGGCGGGTTGTGGGTGGCGACCGGCAATTCGGCCAGGAGGGTCAACACCAGCTGCGGGTCGCTGGCCGCCCAGAGCGTGCGCTCGAAGCCGCCATCGCTCGCGCCGGTCAGGCCGATGCTATCGATCTCCGGTGGCGCCAGCCCCTCGACCTGGAAGCCTTGGGGCGACGCTGGGATTGCTCCGCCCCCGGGCGGCGTGCCGGCGGTCGGCGTCCCTTGGGCCGGTGTCCCTGGGGTCGGCGCGCCTTGGGTCGGTGTCCCTTGGATCCGTGTCCCGGGGGTCGGCGTCCCGGTCGCCGGTGCGCCGGGCGACGGCTCGACCGCGCCCTGCGGCGGGAGCAGCGCAGGCGGAAACAGCTGGATCGGCCCCTGCTGGGCGCCGAGCGCGTCGGCTGCGAGCAGACCGAGCGCGGCGCCGCCGAGCAGGGCGCAGATCAGGTGGCGCGGCGCGCGCGGTCCTGGTCGGCCTGCGCTCTCGAACACGCGAGCTCAGCGCGGAAACTGGTCGCTGGGCAAGACGCGCTCGACCCGCGCCGTCGGCGGCGGAATGTCCCAGGTGACGAGGAACACGGTACCGCCCAGGACGACGGCCAACAGCACGGCCACAAGAATCCGATTGATGGTCGACATGATTCCCAGTGACGCTCGGAGCCCGCGACCAGGCGAAAGGGTTGCCTCGCGCCCGGATCGCCGCTTTATATCGGGATGCGTGGCGCAGTTTCAACGCTCGGTCAAACGTCCGGGCGGTTCATCATCTCCAACTTGCAACCCCATGGTCGTCCCGTCCGCATCCGCACCGCTTGCCGCCCTCGACCGCACCATCGTCCTGGTCGGCATGATGGGCGTCGGCAAGACCGCGATCGGGCGGCGCCTGGCGCGGACTCTGAACTGGCCGTTCAAGGACGCCGACGCCGCCATCGAGGCGGCTGCCGGCACGACCATCGCCAATATCTTCGCGGACATCGGCGAGCCGGCGTTCCGGGCCAAGGAGCGGCAGGTGATCGCGCGCCTGTTGGCCGGCGAGCGCCAGGTGCTGGCGCTGGGCGGCGGCGCGTTCATGGATCCGGAGACGCGCGCGCTGGTGCGCGCCCACGGTGTCTCGATCTGGCTCCGGGCCGAGGTCGACGTGCTGCTCCGGCGCACCGCCACCCCGGGCAAGCGCCCGCTGCTCGCGGGCGGCGATCCGCGCGCGACCCTGGCGAAGCTCCTGGCGCAACGGGCGCCGGTCTACGCCGAGGCCGACCTCGTGGTCGACAGTAGCAAGGGTCCGATCGGCGCGGTCGTGGATCGCATCCTCGAGGCCCTGGCCGGCCTGCGGGTCGGCAAGCCGCCGTGACCACCCCCGGGACCACCACGACGCGCCTCAGGGTCGCGTTGGACGCACGCAGCTACGACATCCTGGTCGGGCCGGGTCTGCTCGGCCGCGCCGGCGCGGAGCTCGGACCTCTGCTCCGCCGTCCGGACGCGATCGTCGTGACCGATGCCAATCTGGCCGGGAGCGCGCATCTGCCGGTCCTGGAAGCGAGCCTCGCCAGCGCCGGCATCGCGCCGCGCCGGGTCGTGCTGCCCGCGGGCGAGGCGACCAAGAGCCTGGCCGGGCTCGAGCGGCTTCTGGATCAGCTCCTGGACCTCGGGGTCGAGCGCCAGACCACGCTGATCGCCTTCGGCGGCGGGGTGATCGGCGACCTCGCGGGGTTCGCCGCGGCGATCCTTTTGCGCGGGCTCGACTACGTGCAGATCCCGACCACGCTGCTCGCCCAGGTCGACAGCGCGGTCGGTGGCAAGACCGGGATCAACGCGCGCCAGGGCAAGAACCTGATCGGCAGCTTCCATCAGCCGCGGCTCGTGCTCGCGGACATCGACGTGCTGAGGAGCCTGCCGGCCCGTGAGCTGCGCGCGGGCTATGCCGAGGTGGCCAAATACGGCCTGATCGACCAGCCGGAGTTTTTCACCTGGCTGGAGGCGCAAGGCCCGGCCCTGCTGGCCGGCGACGACATGGCCCGGCAGCACGCGATCGCCGTCAGCTGCCGCGCCAAGGCCGCCCTGGTCGCGGCCGATGAGCGCGAGGCCGGCGCCCGCGCGCTGCTCAATCTCGGCCACACGTTCGGTCACGCGCTGGAAGCCCTGACGGGCTATGGCGACGCGCTGCTCCACGGCGAGGCGGTCGCGCTCGGCATCGTGCTGGCGGCGACCCTCTCGGTCCGGCTCGGGCTCTGCCCGCCCACCGACGCGCTCCGCATCCGCGACCATTTCGCGGCGGTCGGCCTGCCCATCACGCGCGCCGCGCTGCCGGCGCCGGTCCGCTCGGCCGATGCCATGCTCGCCGCCATGGGGCACGACAAGAAGGCGCTCGGCGGCCGGCCCCGGTTCGTGCTCCTGCGCGGCATCGGCCAGGCGTTCGCCGGCGCCGAGGTCGAGCCCGCGGAGCTCATGGCCCTGCTCAGTGCGCCCGAACCCTGATCCGGACGCTGCCGCCGCCAGCCGGCCGGAGCGGGTGCCGCCCGCGCGCCGCAGGGGCGGATCGCGATGCTCCTGACCGCCTTCGAGGTCGCCCTGCTGCTGGCCGCCAACGCCTTCTTCGTGGCCTCCGAGTTCGCGATCGTGAAGGTCCGGGGGATCCGGATCGACGCCCTGGTCGAGCAGGGCAGCAAGGTCGCGCGCATGACCCTGCGCATCCTCGAGGCGATCGAGGCCTATCTCTCGGCCTGCCAGCTCGGCATCACCATGGCCTCGCTCGGCCTCGGCTGGATCGGCGAGCCGGCGGTCAGCGCCTTGCTCGAGCCCCTGTTCCGGGCGCTCGGGATCGGCGCGCCGCAGCTGCACACGCTCTCCTTCCTGCTCGGCTTCCTGCTGTTCTCCTCGCTGCACATCGTGCTCGGCGAGCAGGTGCCCAAGACCTTCGCGATCCGCAAGCCCGAGCCGATGGCGCTCTGGATCGCCTATCCGCTGCACGCCTTCTACCTGATCTCGTTCCCGCTCACCTGGATCCTCAACCATGCCTCGCGCGCGGTCCTCAACGTCTTCAACGTCGCCGAGGTCAGCCACCACGAGGTCTTCTCCAGCGAGGAGCTGCGCGACCTGATCGACCTGTCGCGCCTGCACGGCATGGTCGGCAAGCAGGAGCGGGACATGCTGGGCGGCATCCTCGACCTCGCCGGCATCGAGGTCAGCGAGGTCATGACCCACCGCAAGGACATCGTCAGCCTCGACGTCGACGCGCCGCCCGAGCAGATCTTCGAGCAGGTCGTGCAGAGCCCCTACACCCGCCTGCCGGTCTGGCGCGGCGACCCGGACAGCATCATCGGCGTGCTCCACGCCAAGGACCTGCTCGGGCGGGTGCGCGGCAATCCGGCCAACCTCGCGGGATTCGATGTCGCAGCACTCGCCACCCCGCCCTGGTTCATCCCCGATACCACGGCGCTGCTCCATCAGCTGCTCGCCTTCCGCCAGCGCCGCTCGCATCTGGCGTTCGTGGTCGACGAGTACGGCGCGCTGATGGGCCTGGTGACGCTCGAGGACATCCTCGAGGAGATCGTCGGCGAGATCACCGACGAGACCGACATCGAGACGGTCGGCATCGAGCCGCAGGCGGATGGCTCGGTGCTGGTCAGCGGCTCGGTCACGGTCCGCGACCTCAATCGCCAGTTTGGCTGGAAGCTGCCGCACGACGAGGCCGCGACCGTCGCCGGCCTCGTGATCTACGAGGCGCGCATGATCCCCGAGGTCGGGCAGAGCTTCGCCTTTCACGACTTTCGCTTCGAGGTGCTGCGCCGCCAGCGCAATCAGATCACGCTGCTCAGGATCATCCCGCCTTCGCCCGGCGAGCCGACCTGAACGTGCCCTCCGCGGCCCTCACGGCAGCGACAGGAGGCCGGGCAGCAGGCCGGCCGCATGGGCGTCGCCGAGCGCCTCGAACAGGGGATAGGCGGCAAAAAAGCAGGCGCCATCGAGCAGGGTGCGGGCAATCAGGGTCGGCCGGATCGTGGTCTGACCGACATCCCGCCAGAGGTGGAGGTCGGGCAGCCAGCGCGGTGTGCTGGCCAGATAGCGGGCATAGGCGATCGGGAACGCCCCGAGCAGGTGGCTTTCCTCCCGGCTGACGACGAAGCGATAGTAGAACCCGCCGCCGATCAGCAGCAGCGCTGCCCAGGTCAGCGAGCCGGTCTGCAGCCCGATCCCGGTCAAGCCGACCATGCTGAAGGCGTAGAGCGGGTTCCTCATTGTCGAGTAGGGGCCACAATTGACCAGCTCGCGGTTCTTGCGGCCGGCGATGTAGGCCGAGCACCAGGCGCGGCCGAGCACGCAGATGATGACCGCCACGTAGCCGAGCCATTCCAGCCCCTCGCGCATCAGCCCACCCTCGGTCCAGACCGCCTGCGTCAGGGCGATCGGCGGCAGCAGGGCGAGCAGCAGGAAACGGGCATGCCTGCTCCGATGGCGGACCAGGCCGAGCGACGGCTCGAGCCCCAGGCCCGCGCCGGCGGCGGGACCGAGCTTTCCGGTCGCGCGGCGGGCGGGTCCGGACCCGCCTGATTTCGACCGCTTCGGGTCCGGAATGCCGGTCATGGGGAGCCTCCAGCTCGTTGCAGTCGGGATGATCCGCGCCGGCCCGGGGCGAACTCGCGCGAGGCCCGATTGTCCACCGTTGGCGACCCGGGCGATCGTCGCGGTCAGCGCCGATAAGAATGCCCGGCCGACGCCGCAGAGGCGACAGGCGCGGCGCGGTTCGCATACGGCTGACCGATGGCCTTGCGTACCTCATACGACGCGGCGCCGGGTTCAATAATCCGACCGCCCTTAAGCTTATCGGCATTCCTCGATCCGCCCACCGCCGAGGCGATCGAGGAAAGCTATATGGTGACCGTGCTCTCTCTCAGAAGAGCTGCGAACTCGCTTGGAGGCAGTGGCCGGGCGATGTGGAAACCTTGCGCCGCGTCGCAGCCCTCCGCGCGAAGAAAGGCGCACTGCGCGCCGGTTTCCACGCCTTCAGCCACCACGCGCAGGCCAAGCGAACGACCGAGCCGAATCACGGCGCACACGATTGCCTCGGCATCCGCACTGTGCCCAAGTCCAGCGACAAAGGACTGGTCGATCTTAATCTGGTCGACCGGAAGCTGTCGCAGCCGCCCCAAGCTGGAATAGCCGGTTCCGAAGTCGTCGATCGAAACTCGAACACCCTGCATGTGCAGTCGGCGCAAATCGTTGAGGTGACCGTTGCCCGGGCTCAAGAACAGGCTTTCGGTAACCTCCAGCTCAAGGGCGCAGGGCTCCAACCCGCTCGCCAGGAGCACCCGCCGGGTGGACTCGGCGAGATCGCCACTGCGACATTGCGCCAGCGACAAATTCACTGCCACCGGGAGGTGCGGCAGCCCGGCGTCGCGCCAAAATCGCGTCTGTCGACAGGCCTCCTGCAGCACCCAAGCGCCGAGCGGCACGATCAGCCCGCTACGTTCCGCCAGCGGAATGAATTCTGCCGGTGGCACCGGTCCGAGCCGGGGGTGCCGCCAGCGCGCGAGCGCTTCGGCGCCGACAATACGGCCCGCCGCGAACTCGAACTGCGGCTGGAACTCCAGCGTCAACTCGCCGCGCTCAAGCGCCCGCCGGAGATCACATTCGAGCGCTTTGCGTGCCTCGACCTGAGCGCTCATCTCGGCAGCGTAGAAGCGAAACGCGTTGCGCCCCTCGGCCTTTGCCCGGTAGAGCGCCATGTCCGCGGCCCGCAGCAGCTGGCCCGGATCTTTGCCATCGGCCGGGCCGGTCGCGATCCCGATGCTGGTGGTGGCGTGCATCTCCTGGCCGTCCAATCGGAAGGGCCTGGCGATCACCTGCATGGCTTTCCACGCCACCGCCGCCGCGTCTTCCGGCCGTCGCATCTCGGTCAGGATCAAGGCGAACTCGTCACCTCCTAGGCGCGCCACCGTATCGCTGGCCCGCACGCAGGCGTCGAGCCTGCGCGCGACTTCCACCAGCAGCTGGTCCCCAGCCGTATGGCCGAGCATATCGTTGATGTCCTTGAATTGGTCGAGATCGAGCAGCAGCAACCCACTTTGCCGATCGTACCGCTGGGCTTCGGCCAGAGCATGCTGCAAGCGGTCGTGGAACAGTGTTCTGTTGGGCAGGCCGGTAAGGGAATCGTGGAGGGCGAGATAACGCGTGCGCTCCTCCACCCGGCTGCGTTCGGTGATGTCCCGGCCGATCCCCGAAAACCCGATCACCGTGCCCTTTGGATCCTCGATCGGCGATAAGCGGAGCGCGACCTGCAGCCGCCGTCCGTCCTTGGTGATGCGCTCGGTGTCGATCGGCTCGACGCTTTCGCCCCGCTTGAGCCGCGCGTACACCGTTCTGAATTCCTCGAGGCGATCTGGCGGCACGATGATCTCGATCGAGCGGCCTGACACCTCGTGGGCCGCATAGCCGTACATGATACTGGCGGCGGCGTTCCAGCTCGTGATCCTGAGGTCCGGCGTGATACTGATGATCGCGTCGAACGAGGAATCGACGATGGCGGCGACGCGCATCAGGTCGGCGTTTGAGAAGCGCAACGCAATCGTTCTGGCCCAGGACGCGTGGGTCCGCCAGCCAACCAGCAGCAAGGCGCCGACGTACATCAGCACCATTCCCGCCATCGCAAGATGCTCGGCATCGCCGACGACTGCGAGCCGAAGCGCGAAAGGCAGGACCGACGGGACGAGATAGGCAATAAACGTCGGCAGGTGCGCGGCAAGGGAGACCGTCGCCCCGGCTGCCATGCCGCCCAGTACGAACGCCAGGACGATTTCGTGAATGGGGGAGCCAGGCACAAGAAACAGTGCGCCAGCCGCACCCCAGAGCGTACCGCTCGCCGCTGAACCGATCGCAACCAGCCGCCCCCAACGATCGGCTTGCTCGGGCGGCGGCCGTCCACGCCGATAGCGGCTCCAAAGCCAAATCCGAATCGCGACCGCGGTGCACAGGAGCGCGTACCAACCGGTCAACAGACGCTGCGGCACGACACTCCACAAGACGAGAACAACGAGAGCGCCATTCACCAGGTTCGCCGTCAGCACTGCTGGTGCGGCGGCATAGACGGCTCTGAACAGCTCGGCCTGGATGCGGGCATCCTCCCGGCCGACGTCGCCGAACCTTCGGAGAACCGATCTCAGACCGCAGAACGCATCGTTGCCCGCTGGCCAAGCGTCTCGCTGCCCAGAGGATGTCGCCTTCCGGAACATCGGCTCAATCCAGTTCTATAAACCAAAGCTTGAGCGCCTGCGGCCTGCGATAACAACTTATGGTACTCATGAAACCGTGGCCGGGCAAGCGACCTTCGCGACGTGGCGGCGGTGCGAAGGCCGGTTCGCCGAAGGCAGGAGGACGCCGAAGATCCGCGCGATCGTCGACGATCCCGACCAACCGGGTCGCCGGCACCCGATCACCGGGCCCCAACATCGGGCGGGCGCTTACCGGCCAAGCTGGAACGGTGATGATACTGGACGAAGCGGCCGGGTAAGGGGTCGAGGGATGCGCGGTCGCCCCTGCACCCGCAAGCCAAAGCATCTTACGGCTGGCGGTGACCTGCGGCCAGCGTTCGATCGCGACGACTACATCTATGTCGACGGGTGTCACCTGTCGCCCGGCGGCAACGAGATCATCGTCCGGCGGATCGGCGATGCGGTCGCCAGGCGGCCGCCGGCGACCGCGGCGACCGGCGTCAGGGCGACTTGGCCTGATTGCCCCCGAAGCCGGCGCCAAAGGTCTGGACGAACTTCGTCATTGCCCGCAGGTCGTGATAGTTGGCCTTCCAGTCGTGGGCCTTGACCGGGCGTCGTGGCGAGCCGTCGGCGGCCACGGTATCGAACCAGATGCCGTCCCGCGGATCGATCTGGTGCGCGGTCAGAAACCGCAGGAGCTGGTCGAGCGCCTGGGCATAGTCCGGGCTCGGGCGCCGGCTCAGGCTCTCGGTCAGGGCGGCGAGCAGCTCGGCCTGAACCCACCAGACCTTGTCGGTGACCGCCGCCGGGCGGTCCTCGAAGCCCAGTTGATACAGGCCGCCGCGTTGGTGGTCGTAGCCATGGGCGAGCGCGTGCTGCAGGATCGCATCGAAGCGGTCCCAGGACGGCGGCCGCCCCAACGCGCGCTCGGCGGCGAGCATCTGCCAGGCGAACTCGACGTTGCGGCCGTAGGAAATCTGCTTGAAGATCCCGCCGATCGGCCGCCGCCAGTCGGGATATCGGTAGGGATAGGCTTGGCCAGGCTTCGCCGGGAAGAAGTACGTCGCGTTCAGGTCCAGGGCTTCGGCGAGCGCCGTCTCGAGCCCGAGATCATGGACGGCGGTGTCGCCGCCGACCACGTGCGTGATGTTGTAGAGCTCGGTCAGCGCCTCCATCCAATTGAGCAGGGCATCGCCGCTCTTCATCCCGACGATCCCGATGTCGAGCCGGGTCTCGCCCTCGAGCACCGGCCGCCAGTCGTGCTCGAAGTGCTCGCCCCAGCCGCCGTGCTCGGCGTCGCGGCAATGCGCCTGAACCGTGCGATAGAGCGTCGTGGCCTGCCGCAGCGCCTCCGGATCGCCGGACGCGCGGTAGTATTCGACCAGCGCATAGACCACCGCGGCCTGACCGTAGAGCAGCTTGCGGTCGTCGATCACCTGGCCGACCCGGTTGGTCGACCAGAAATAGCCCCCGTTGGCCCGGTCGAGGAAATGATCCTGCAGAAAGTGATAGCCCTGTGCGGCGGCGCCGAGATAGTCGCGCTTCGGATTCCCCAGCCCCAGTCGATGGGCGTGGGCGAAGCCCCAGATCAGGCGCGCCTGGGTGGCCACCAGCTTCGCCGGCGTGATCGCGTCCTGGAGCACGTAGCCGCCGTTCTCGCGATCGACCGCGCCGTCGTACCAGTAGGGCATGACCTGATCGGTCAGCTGGCGCTGCCAGAGGCGCGCCTGCTCGGCAAATCGGGCGGCCTGCTCCGCCGGCAGGCTGGCGCCGGCCGCCTGTGCCCGGGCAGTCACCGACGGTCCCAGGATCGCGAGGATGAGCGCCGCGGCCAGGCAGGCGAGGATCCGGCCCTGGCGAGGCGGGGGCGGCGCGCTCGGCTGGCGTTGGGCAGGAGATCGGCGCATGGCGGGCGCGGGGCCGGCGGGCTAGCAGGCGGTCTCGGCGAGAAAGGCGCGCGTGGTCGCGATGTCGGCGAGCGGTCGGCCAAGCAGCCGCGCCCCGGCCGCAACCTGCTGGACCAGCTCGGCATTGCTCGCGGCCAGGCCGCCATCGACCCGCCAGAGATTGTTCTCGAAGCCGACCCGGGCGTGGCCGCCGAGCCCCGCTGCGGTCAGCACGCAGGCGTTCTCGCCCGGCCCGAACGCGCAGATCGCCCACGGGCATTCGGCGTCGTGGGCCTTCAGGTAGGGCAGCACGTCGCGCGGCCGAAGGTCGGCCGCCTCGGTCTCGGAGCCGAGCACGAACAGGGCGAACGGCCGGTGCTGCGGGATCACCCCGCGCCGGCGCAGGCCGTGGAACTTGGCGACGTCGTTGGGCGTGTGGAGAATGTACTGGGGCGCGATCCGCTCGCGCTTCAGCCAGTTCAGGAACGCCGCCGCCTCGCCCGCCGCGCCATCGTCGGGAATGAGCTCGGTGAGCGCCAGCGACGCGGCTTCGGGATGCAGTTGGCGTAGCACGGTCATCTGCTCGGTCGCGCTGTAGCGGCCGAGCGCCTCGGTCGCGATCTGGATCACCACGCGCTCGCCGACCGCGGCCTTGACCGCCTCGATCGCCGCCCGATAGAGCGTCGGATCGAGCGTATGGTGGCCATCCCGGTGGCGCACATGCAGGTGCAGGATGGTCGCGCCGGCGGCGGCGCAACCCTCGGTCTCGCGTGCGATCTCGGCCGGCGTGATCGGCAGCTGCGCGTGATCCGCCTTGGTCCGGGTGGCGCCGTTCGGCGCGACCGTGACGATCAGGGGGGTCATGCCGCAGCTCTGGTCGCGCTCGCGACCGCGGCGACGATCGCCTGCTCGAGCCGCTCCACGACCGCCTCGAGCTCGCCGTCGCTGACGATGAAGGGCGGTGCCAGCAGCAGATGGTCGCCGCTTTGGCCATCGACCGTGCCGCCCATCGGGTAGCACAGCAGGCCGCGCGCCATGGCCTCCGCCTTGATCCGCGCGTGTAGCTTCAGCTGGGGCGCGAACGGCCGCTGGCTCGCGCGCTCGGCTACCAACTCGAGGCCCTGAAACAGGCCGCGGCCGCGGATCTCACCGATGTTCGGATGCTGGCCGAGGCGTTCGGTCAGCAACGCGCGCAGATGCTCACCCTGCTGGCGGACCCGGCCGAGCAGCTGCTCCTCGACGATCGTCCGTTGCACCGCGAGCGCCGCCGCGCAGGCGAGCGGATGGCCCATGTAGGTGTGGCCGTGCTGGAAGAAGCCGGAGCCGCCGCGGATCGCCTCGTAGATCGGGCGCGCGACCAGGGTCGCGCCGATCGGCTGATAGCCGGCGCCGAGGCCCTTGGCGACGGTCACCAGATCCGGGCGCACGCCGTCCTGCTCGCAGGCGAACAGCGTGCCCGTGCGGCCCATGCCGCACATCACCTCATCGAGGATCAGGAGCATGCCGTGCCGATCGCAGATCGCGCGCACCGCCTTGAAGTAACCCGGTACCGCCGGCACCGCGCCCAGGGTGGCGCCGACCACCGGCTCGGCGACGAAGCCGATCACGCTCGCTGGCCCGAGGCGCTGGATGGTGGCCTCGAGCTCGGCGGCGAGGCGCGCGCCATAGGCCTCGTCATCCTCGCCGGCCGCCTTGCCCCGGTAGGGGTAGCAGGGGCTGACGTGCGTGACCTCGACCAGGAGCGGCTCGAACTGTTGCCGGCGCCAGGCATTGCCGCCGACCGCCAGCGCGCCCAGCGTGTTGCCGTGGTAGCTCTGGCGGCGCGCGATGAAATGCCGGCGCTGCGGCTCGCCGATCTCGACGAAATACTGGCGGGCAAGCTTGAGCGCCGCCTCGATCGCCTCCGAGCCGCCGGAGACGAAATAGACCTTGTCGATGCCCTCGGGCGCGCCGGCGATCAGCTGCTCGGCCAGCTGCTCGGCCGGCTCGCTGGTGAAGAAGCTGCTGTGGGCGTAGGCGAGGCGATCGAGCTGGTCCTTGATCGCCTGAGTCACGCGCGGATGGCCGTGACCGAGGCAGGACACCGCCGCGCCGCCGCTGGCGTCGAGATAGCGCCGGCCGGCCTGGTCGACCAGCACGATCCCCTCGCCAGCGACCGCGACCGGGTAGTCCTGTCTCGGCTGGCGATGGAAAACGTGACTCATGACCGGCGCCCGACTGCGACATCGCCCGACAATGTGGGCTCACCCAGCTAACACATAACGCATGGGTTTGCATCCCGTCCGAGCGCAGGTCTGCCTGTGAGGCAGACAGTTTCGGCAGACGCCCCGCGCAACGGCGTGCCGAGCCCGCCGCCGACGTTGTCCGGCCGGGCCGCCCGGCACCCGGCTACCGGGATGGACATTTCACTCCTGTGCCCTGGCGCGGATCATGCTAAGCCTCGGCTGCCGGCAGCGCGCCGGCTCCAGCCGATCGCCGCGGACGATCAAAGTGGCCGGTGGTGACGAGGTGACGCTTGGCATCCTGATCGGCGGCGTCCTGCTCGGGCTGACCCTTTGGTTCAGCTGGCGGCAGCCGGCGTTGTTGATGATTCTGGGCCTGCTGACCGTGGGCGTCCGCCCCGAGCTGCTGCTCGGCGGCGCGATCGGCCAAGTGGACTGGGGCATACCGCGAACCCTGCTGGTCCTGGCCCTGATTGTCAACGCGCTGCGCTACGGCGTGCGCCGGCAGATCAACTGGCCGGTCGCGGCGCTGGTCCTGGTGCTGGTCCAGGGTCTCCTGCTCGGCCACCTGAACCCCAAGTTGACGCCGCTCCTCATGCTCGAGGGCCTTGCCGTCCTGGCCCTGCCCTTTGCTTTCACCAGCGTCGCGCCGGTGCCGGGCTCGCGCCGCCGCCTGGCGCTGGTGATCGCGCTGCTGCCGCTGCTCAGCGCGGTGGTCGGCGCGCTCATGCAGCTCGGCGATCCGGTGCCGCACTGGGGCTTCCAGAGCACGGAGGACGAGCCCTGGCGGCTGGCCGGCGCGGCCGGCCATCCGGAGCCGTTCGCGATCCTCGCCTTCTGCGGCCTTGCGGTCGCCCTGCACGAGACCAGCCGACCCGGCCGGCCCTACGCGGTCGCCCTCGCGGTCGTCAACCTGATGCTGGTGATCCTGAGCGGCACCCGGATGGCGATCTTCGCCACGGGCGTCCTGCTGCTCACCTACGGTGCCTTGTCGGCAGACCTGCGCGGGCTCCTGTTGCGGCGTCGTTGGCTGACCGGGCTCGCCGCGGTCGCGGTTGCGGCGGTCGCGGCGCTCTACTGGCCATTCCTGTACCAGCGCCTGTTCGAAGGCGACACCGGCCACGTCGAGCTGTCGTCCCGGGGGAACATCTGGCGCTTCTACCTCCAGGAGTTCCGCCTCAGCCCGCTGTTCGGGCGCGGGCTGGGGGCCGGCTACATCGCCGGAGCCGAGGATCTGAGCTATCTCCGGCGAACCACGCCGCACAACGAGTATCTCCACTTCCTGGTCGAGGGCGGCGTGGTCGGCTTCGGCCTCTGCTTGGCCGCGATCGGGCTCTGGTATCGCCAGCTGCTGCAAGTCGTGGAAGCGAACGACCGCCTCTTCCTGCTCGCGCTCGCGCCGGCTCTGGCACTCTACGCCTTCACGGTCGATCTCCTGATTTATTGGGCGGGTCTGGCGCTGTTCGCCTATCTCGGCATATTGCCCACCCGCGTCGGGGTCTGGGCGCTCCTGCCGCAAACGCGCCGCCGCGACGAGGCCCGACACCCGGCCGACGCCCGGCCGCCGATCGTTCCGCCGCCAGTGGAAAGTGGCCCCGGCCTGCCCGGACCGAATTGCTGAACCGCGAGGCTCCTCCCGCGCGTTGATTGCAGCCGCGGCCGGGCCGGCGCCAGCGCGCCTCAGGCGACCGCCGCGGGCCTCGTCGCCGATCGCCACCGGAGCGGTCAGGCCTGTGGCCTGGCGCGACCGGCTCGAGCACGGCGCCTGGCTGGCCCGAGGCGCCGTCGCCGGTGCCGAGGGCGCGGACCGAAGCGCCGCCACGTCCTACCTCCGACCGCACCCGCACCGAGGCCGATTGAACCCCCCGCCGAGACCAGAGCCCAGGTCTTGTCAGTCAGGACATCGCGCGCGGCAATAGGCCACGCGCCCCCTGGTCATGGACGGGGAATGCCGAGCGATCCCTCGGCGTCATTCGGGGTAGCGCCGGCCGGCGCCTGGGCATCATTCGGGGTGAGGTCCTTGCAATGGCGCGAACGCCGATGATCGATGGCTGCGCTCCGCTTGGAGCGGATCGTTGGTATGCTTGGCGTTGATCGGGCCGGGGAAGCCGCGAAGCCATATCGGAGGATGAGGCGATCGAGGCGTGCAAGCAGAAGGGCGAACCGTTGCGCTCGGGCGGTCGGATCGATCGGGCGCGAGGCCAGGTCCCGGCCCCGCGCCGGGGCCTGGGATCAGGTCTGGCGGCACTCGGCGTGGTGCTGGCTCTGGTGCTCGGGCTCGACGGGCGGGCGGCGGCGGATGATCTGGCGGCGGCGCGGGCGCTGTACCAGCGGGGCGAGATGCGCGCGGCCGCCGAGGCGGCGCGCAGGCTGGGTGGTGCCGACGGCCTGACCCTCGCCGCCAGGGCGACCCTCGTCGACGCCCTCTATCTCGCGGCCGAGGCCGACAGATCGATGCTCCTGGAGCGCGCCGCCCGGGATGCGCGCATGGCGCTGGCGCTCGATCCCGACGACGAGGCGGCGCTACTCCAGCTCGCGCTGACGCTCGGCCAGATAGCCGAGCGGGCGGGACCGATCACCGCGCACTTCGAGGGCTACGCCACGGAAGGGCACAAGCTGCTTGAGCGGGCGCGCATGCTGGCGCCGGACGATCCCTGGCCGGACGGCCTGCTTGGGATCTGGCATCTGCAGCTGGTCCGCCAGGGCTCGGCGGTGCTCGCGGCCGGGCTCTATGGGGCGAGCGAGACGGAGGGTCTGCGGCTCTGCCGGCAGGCTGCCGAGCGGGCGCCCGCGGCGATCGCGCTCCGCTACGGCTGCGCCGTCTCGATGCTCGAGCTGGATCCGGAGCGCCTTGGCCGCGAGGCGCTGCAAAGCCTGGTCGCGGTCGTCCAGATCCCGGCCGCCGACGCGGCAGAGCGGCTGGTCCAGCAAGCCGCCTTGCGGCAGATCGGCAGCCTCAGGCGGAGCGCGGCTCGGTGAGGCGATCGAGCTGCCGGAGAACCCGGTCGAGCTGCTCGGCATCGGTGCCGCCCGCGGCCTGCCGCTGTTCGAGATCGGCCCGGATGCGCCGGACGTAGTGCGCCGAGCCGGCGCGCGGCGTCAGCGCCCCGAGCACCGGCACCAGGATCAGGAACCCGCCGACCACCAGCGCCACGGCCTTCCACCAGGCGAAGACCAGCATGGCGACGCCGACCGCGGCCGGCCAGGCGAGCAGCACCGCGAGCGTGCGCAGGATCTGGAGCCGCGGCGTGACTGCACCGCCGACCCCGCTGCCGAGCTCGGCGTCGATCGCCACGATGGTCCGCTGGAAGTTGCGCGTATAGGCCGTGAACAGGGCGAGCGCGCCGAGCAGCAGAACGTAGAGAGCCAGCATGAGGCGTGTCTCTTACGGGACCGGCGCCAGCATAGGCGCACGACCCCAGGGCCGGGAAGCCTCGCTGTCGTTGTCGATCATGGCCGCGGCGACGTATAGTCGGTCCGACGACGGACGAACCGAAGCGGCGGTGCCAGGCATGGGCGACAGCTATCAGGAGACCTACGCGCGCGCCTTGACCGATCCCGAGCGCTTCTGGGCCGAGGCGGCCGAGGCGCTCGACTGGCAGCGGCGCTGGGACCGCGTGCTCGACGACCGGCGCCCGCCGTTTTACCGCTGGTTTGCAGGCGGCCAGCTCAACACCTGCCAGAACGCGGTCGACCGGCACGTCGAGGGCGGCCGCGGCGAGCAGCTCGCGATCATCCACGACAGCCCGGTCACGAACACCGTCCGGACGCTCACCTTCAAGGAGCTGCAGGATCGGGTCGCGCGCTTTGCGGGCGTGCTGCGCGCCTGGGGCGTCGGCTACGGCGATCGCGTGATCATCTATCTGCCGATGGTGCCCGAGGCGCTGATCGCGATGCTGGGGTGCGCCCGGATCGGTGCCGTGCATTCGGTCGTGTTCGGCGGCTTCGCCGCCCATGAGCTGGCCGCCCGGATCGACGATGCCACGCCCAGGCTGGTGGTCTCGGCCAGCTGCGGCCTCGAGGCGGGTCGGGTGATCCCATACAAGCCGCTGCTCGATGGCGCGATCGCGGCCGCCCGCCACAAGCCCGAGCGTTGCCTGATCCTGGCGCGACCCGAGGCCAAGGCGGAGCTGATCTCCGGTCGCGACCTCGACTGGGACGAGTGTCTGGCCGGCGCTGAGCCGGCGGACTGCGTGCCGGTCGCCGCGACCGACCCGCTCTACATCCTCTACACCTCGGGCACCACGGGGCAGCCCAAGGGCATCGTCCGCGACCACGGCGGCCACGCGGTCGCCCTGCACTGGAGCATGAAGAACGTCTACGACGTCGAGCCGGGCGAGGTCTACTGGGCGGCCTCGGACGTCGGCTGGGTGGTCGGTCACAGCTACATCTGCTACGGGCCGCTCCTGCACGGCAACACGACGGTCGTCTACGAGGGCAAGCCGGTGGGCACGCCCGATCCGGGCGCGTTCTGGCGGGTGATCGCGGAGCACGAGGTCGCGGCCCTGTTCACCGCTCCGACCGCGTTCCGGGCGATCAAGAAGGAGGACCCGGGCGGCGCCCATATCGCCAGATACGACCTGTCCAGGTTCCGGACCCTGTTCCTCGCCGGTGAGCGCTGCGATCCGGACACCTTGCACTGGGCCGAGGAGAAGCTCGAGCGGCCGGTGATCGACCACTGGTGGCAGACCGAGACCGGCTGGGCGATCGCCGCCAACTGCTGGGGGATCGAGCGCCTGCCGGTCAAGCCGGGCTCGCCGACCAAGGCGGTGCCGGGCTACGACGTGCGGGTCCTGGACGAGGCCGGGCGCGAGCAGAAGCCGGGCACGATCGGCAGCATCGTGGTCAGGCTGCCGCTGCCGCCGGGCACGCTGCCGACCCTCTGGCAGGCCGACCGGCGCTACGTCGACGCGTATCTGACGCGCTTCCCGGGCTATTACCTGACCGGCGATGCCGGCTATCGGGACGAGGACGGCTATCTGTTCGTCATGAGCCGGATCGACGACGTCATCAACGTCGCCGGCCACCGGCTCTCGACCGGCGCCATGGAGGAGATTCTGGCCTCTCATCCGGACGTCGCCGAATGCGCGGTGTTCGGGGTCGCCGACCAGCTCAAGGGCGAGCTGCCGCTCGGCCTCGTGGTGCTCAAGGCCGGCGCCGAGCGTGCCGAGATTGAGCTCCAAAAGGAGCTGGTCCAGCGGGTGCGCGAGGCGATCGGCCCGGTCGCGGCGTTCAAGCTGTGCGCGGTGGTCCAGCGCCTGCCCAAGACCCGCTCGGGCAAGATCCTGCGCGGCACGATGAAGAGCATCGCCGACGCCAAGGCGTACAAGGTGCCGGCGACCATCGACGACCCGTTCATCCTGACCGAGGTCGAGGCGACGCTGAAGCGCCTGGGCTACGCTCGCGCGGGCGACCGCGCATAGCGGGACGCGCGTCCCTCAAGCGGGGCAACGCGGCCATGCCCAAGGGGGCTGAGGATGACGGTCGGAGCCGCGGCGTGAGGGCGCGCCTGGTCGATATCGACCGCCTCGAGGCGCTGCTGATCGAGGCGGCGTGCGACCGGCGCACGCTCACCTATGTCGAGGTGCTGGCGCGGTTCGGGATCAGGATCACGCCGCGCCGGGTCTACGGCCTCTGCCGCGACCTGGGCGCGGTCTGCGAGCGCAACCGGGCGCGCGGCGAGCCGGAGCTCGCGGTCCTGGTGGTGCGCAAGTCCGACCGCCTGCCGGGCGACGGCTTCTTCCACGGCGCCTGGCGCGACGGCAGCTACGACGGCCCCGCGACCGGACCGGCGGCGCGCGCCTACATCGACCAGCTCACCGAGGCCGTGTTCGGGTTCTGGGCGGAGCGCCCGGCCGCGCCCGGGTCCCGATCGACCCCCTGATCCCCGAACCCGGCGGCCTGAAGCCGGTCGACGCTCGGGCGCGGCGAGCACTTCGGTACCGCCGAAGGGCGGCGCTGCCACGGGATTTGCACGGAACTGTCACGCCGCCGTCGAGATCACCGGTTAGTTGAATTCGGCGAACCCTCCTGGCCCCGACCGCGCCGGGACCCGACGTTCCCGGGTTGAGCGGGCCAGGACATCAGTCCGGTGAGGTGGCGGTGACCCCAGACTCGAACGGCGATCTGATCGTCCGCCTGGCGCACAAGCGTCGCGACGTCGCTTCCGCACAGGCGCTGCGCTACCGTGTCTTCTACCGGGAGATGGGGGCGGCCGCCAATCTCCGGACCAAGGTCTGGCGCCGGGACATCGATCGCTTCGACCGCGCCTGCGATCATCTCCTGGTGGTCGACCGCGCGCGTCGCAAACGGCCGCCTGCAATCTTCGGCCAGGTGGTCGGCACCTGCCGGCTGATGCGCCGCTCGGTCGCCGACCGGCAGGGCGGCTTCTATTCGGCCGAAGAGTTCGATCTCCGGCCCCTGCTCGAGCAGCCGGGCGAATGTCTCGAGGTCGGTCGCTCCTGCGTCGATCCGGACTATCGCTCGCGCGCGGTGATCGATCGCCTGTGGAGCGGCATCGCCGACTACGTCCAGGGCCACGGCATCGGGCTCTTGTTCGGCTGCGCCAGCCTGCCGGGGACCCGCCCGCAGGATCTGGCCCCGGCGCTCGCCTACCTCTACCACCATCACCTGGCCCCGCCCGAGTGCCGGCCGCAGGCGGTGCCGGCGCGCTACGTCGACATGCGCCTTCTGCCGGCCGACCGGATCGAGCCGCGCGCCGCCTGGGCGGCCCTGCCGCCGCTGCTCAAGGGCTATCTGCGGCTCGGCGCCAAGATCGGCGACGGCGCCGTGGTCGACCATCAGTTCAACACCACCGACGTGTGCGTGGTGCTGCCCACCGAGCGCGTCGCCGGCCGCTACCTGCAGCGCTACTTCGGCCGCCTCGACGTGCGCCCCGCCGACCTGACTGAAGCAGCCTGACGATGCACGACCGTCTCATGGCTGGTCGGCGGGTGGCGGCACTGCTGCTCTGGACCGTCACCCTGCTGCTGCCGGCGCTGCCGATCTGGCGGGTGCGCCGCCGCCTGCCGCGCCGCCTGGTGAGGCTCTGGAATCGCGGCTGCTGCACGATTGCCGGCCTCGAGGTCCGGCGGGTCGGCCGGCCGGCGACCGGCGCGCCGACGCTGTTCGTCGCCAATCACGTGTCCTACCTCGACATCATCGTGCTCGGCGGCGTGCTCGACGCGGCCTTCGTCGCCAAGAGCGAGATCGCGGGCTGGCCCCTGATCGGCCTGATCGGCCGGCTCGGGCGCACCGTCTTCGTGCAGCGGCGCACGATGCAGTGCGCCCGCCAGTGCGCCGCGCTGGCGGCGCGGCTCGGCGCCGGCGAGAGCCTGATCCTGTTCGCCGAGGGCACCAGCACCGACGGCGCCCGCGTGCGACCGTTTAAGAGTGCCCTGTTCGGCGTGCTGGATCGGCCGGAGCTCGCCGCCCAGGTCATGGTCCAGCCGGTGACGATCGCCTACACGCGGTTCCGAGGCGGCCTCGCGATCGGCCATTGGCTGCGCCCCTGCTATGCCTGGTACGGCGACATGGCGCTGGCGCCGCACCTCTGGGCGGCGCTGGGCCTGCCCGGGGCCGAGGTCGAGCTCTGCTTCCACGATCCGGTCCCGGCGACCGCCTTTGCCTCGCGCAAGGCACTCGCCGACCATGCCGAACGCCAGGTGACCCACGGCCTGGCCGCGCTGCGCCAGGCTGCCTGAGCTTCGAGCGAGCGCCGACCAGCCGTCCCTCCACCGAGCCCGAGGCTGGCCAGGCCGCGGGCGCTATGTCAGTCTAGCTTCCCTGGGCTCGGGGAGAGCAGGTCATGGACTTCGCCTATTCGCCCAAGGTCGAGGCGCTGAGGGCCGAGCTGCAGGCTTTCATGGACCAGCGGGTCGTGCCTTGGATCGGCGCCTGGCAGCGCGAGGTCGAGGCGGGCGTCTGGCCGCCCTCGATGATCGAGCCGCTCAAGGCCGAGGCGCGCGGGCAGGGGCTCTGGAACCTGTTCCTGCCGGGGCTCCGGGACGACGAACCGGGCACCCGGCTTGCCAACCTCGAGTACGCCCCGCTCGCCGAGATCATGGGCCGGGTGGTCTGGGCCTCGGAAATCTTCAACTGCTCCGCCCCCGACACCGGCAACATGGAGCTCTTGCACCTGTTCGCGACTCCCGCACAGCGCGAGCAATGGCTGTTGCCGCTCCTGCGTGGAGAAATCCGCTCCTGCTTCGCCATGACCGAGCCGGACGTCGCGAGCTCGGATGCGACCAACATCCGCACCTCGATCCGCAAGGACGGCGAGCACTATGTGATCAACGGCCGCAAGTGGTTCATCACCAACGCCGCCGACCCGCGCTGCCGGATCTGCATCGTCATGGGCGTGACCGATCCGGACGCCGAGCCGCATGCCCGCCATTCGATGGTGCTGGTGCCCATGGACGCGCCCGGCGTCGAGGTCGTGCGTAACCTGAGGGTCATGCACCACACCGCCCCAGAAGGGCATTGCGAGATGCGCTTCACCAACGTCCTGGTGCCTGCGGACAGTCTGCTCGGGGAGGAGGGCAGGGGCTTCGCGCTCGCCCAGGCGCGGCTCGGCCCCGGCCGCATCCACCACTGCATGCGCTCGATCGGCCAGTGCGAGCTGGCGCTCGAGCTGATGTGCGCCCGCGCCCGCGAGCGCGAGACGTTCGGCAAGAAGCTGCACGAGCACGGTACGGTCGCCGAGTGGATCGCGCTCGCGCGCCAGGAGATCGATCAGGCGCGGCTCCTGGTGCTGCGCGCCGCCTGGCGGATCGACCGCGAGGGCAACCGAAGCGCCCGCAACGACGTCGCGATGATCAAGGTCGTGGTGCCGCGCCTGCAGACGACCGTGCTGACGCGCGCGATGCAGGTCTATGGCGCCATGGGCCTGACCCCCGACACGCCGCTTGCCCTGCTCTGGACCTGGGGCCGGGCGCTGCAGTTCGTCGACGGCCCGGACGAGGTCCATCTGCGCACGATCGCGCGCCATGAGATGAAGCGCCAGGAAGCCCATCATGCCCGCGCCGCGGACTACCTGACCCCGCCCGAGGTCCTGCAGCGGGCCTGACCGCCATGGCCTGGCCGGAAGACCCGCTGCCGCCGATCCGCCAGGAGGTCCATTTCGAGGGCCGGCGGCTGCGCTGCTTCGCCGATCGGCCGCCGCACGTTCCGGCGATCTTCGAGGCCGCGCTCGAGCGCAACCCCGAGGGCGAGGCGCTGGTCGCGGCCGATCGGCGGCTCTCCTACCGCGAGCTCTCCGAGCTGGTCCTGCGCACCGCGACCGGCCTCACGTCCCTCGGCGTCGGCGCCGGGGATCGGGTGGCACTCCTGCTCGGCAACCTGCCGGAGTTCCTGATCACGGTCCTGGCGGCCCTTAGAATCGGCGCCATCGCCGTACCGCTCAGCACCCGCGAGCGGGCGCCTGGCCTCCGCTACATGCTTGCGCAGAGCGGCGCCAGGGTCCTGGTGCATGAGGCGGGCCTTGCAGATCGCCTGCCCGCGGCCACGGACCTGCCGCAGCTCGCGCACCGGCTCGCCGCGGGTCGGGGCGTGCAAGGCGCGCCCAGGCTCGCGGATCTGATCGCGGCGGCAGGGCCCGCGGCGCCCCGGCACGAGCCGCGGGAGGAGGACATCGCGGTCATCCTCTACACCTCCGGCACCACCGGCCGGCCGAAGGGCGCCATGCTCACCCATCTGAACATCGTCCACTCGGTCCTCCACTATGGGCTCGCGATGGACCTCTCGGCGCGCGACCGCTCGCTGCTCGCGGTGCCTGCGACCCATGTGACCGGCCTGGTCGCGGTCCTGCTCGCCATGGTCCAGGCCGGCGGCTGCAGCGTTCTGTTGAAGGCCTTCAAGGCCAGGCAGTTCCTCGAGGTAGCGGCGCGCGAGCGGATCACGCACGCGGTCCTGGTGCCGGCGATGTACAATCTCTGCCTGCTCGAGCCGGAGTTTTCCGACTTCGACCTCGGCGCCTGGCGGATCGGCGGTTATGGCGGCGCGCCGATGCCGGAAGCCTCGATCGCCCGGCTGGCCGAGCTGCTGCCCGAGCTCCGGCTGATGAACCTCTATGGCGCGACCGAGACCACCTCGCCCGCGACCATGATGCCGGCGCACCACACCGCCGGCCGCACCGACTCGGTCGGCCTCGCCGTGCCCTGTGGCGAGCTCCGGATCATGGACCCGGCCGGCCGCGAGGTGGCAGCCGGGCTCCCGGGCGAGGTCTGGATCGGCGGGCCCATGGTCGTGCCCGGCTACTGGCGGGAACCCGAGCTGAGCGCGGCCGCCTTCGCCGGCGGCTTCTGGCGCTCGGGCGACATCGGCACGCTCGACGAGGGCGGCTATCTGCGCGTCTTCGATCGCCTCAAGGACATGATCAACCGCGCCGGCTACAAGGTCTACAGCGCCGAGGTCGAGAACCGGATCTGCCGGCATCCGGGCGTGGTCGAGGCCGCGGTCGTGGCGCGGCCCGACCCGGTGCTCGGCGAGAAGGTCCAGGCGTTCGTCACGGCGCGCGCGCCGGGCCTGCGGGCCGAGGAGTTGCGGGCGTTCTGCGCCGAGGCGCTGGCCGACTACAAGGTCCCGGACGTGATCACCTTCTGCGCCGGGCCGCTGCCGAGGAACGCCAACGGCAAGCTGGTCAAGGACGCGTTGCGCGAGCGCGCCGCCCGGGAGGCCGCCAGCTGATGCCGGCGGCGGTGATCACCGGGGCCGCGGGCGACCTCGGCAAGGCCCTGACGGCAAGCTTCCTCGCCGACGGTTGTTCCGTGTTTGCCGCAGACATCGTCCCGATCGAGGCGGGCCCCGGACTGACGCCGGTCCAGCTCGACGTGACCGACCGGGCGGCCGTGTTCGCGCTTGCCGAGCGCGCCGCCGCCGAGGCGGGCGGTTTGCAGCTCTGGATCAACGCCGCCGGCATCGTCCGCGTGGTCAAGGTCGCGGACGCGACCTCCGATGACTGGGAAAAAATCATCGCGGTCAACCTGACCGGCAGCTTCCACGGCTGCGCCGCCGCGCTCCAGGTGATGCGTCGCCAGGGCTTCGGGCGGATCGTCAACCTCGGCTCGCTGTCCGGCCAGGTCGGCGGCACCGGCATCCATCCGGCCTACGGCGCCTCCAAGGCGGGCGTGCACGCGCTGACCAGAACCTATGCGCTCGAGGGCGCGAAGTGCGGCGTCCTCTGCAATGCGGTGGCACCCTCGGTGCTCGAGGGATCGATGGGCGGCCAGTTCACCGAGCGCCAGCGGACGCAGCTCGCCGCCGCCAACCCGCTCCGCCGGCTCGGCCGGATCGACGAGGTGGTGGCCGCGATCCGCTATCTCGCGAGCCCGGCCGCCAGCTACACCAACGGCATCATCCTGCCCGTCAACGGCGGTTCCTACCTGGCGTAGCGGGCGCGATCGGTGGCCACGCCGGAGACGACTCACTTGTGACCGCCGCCACCTCCGCCATGACCGCCACCCCCGCCGCCGCCGTGGCCGCCACCGCCGCCACCGCCACCGCCATGGCCGTTACCCCCGCCCCCACCATGACCGCCGCCGGGACCGGAGCTGCCGCCGGCACCTGTGCCGCCGCCGGCACCTGTGCCGCCGCCGGCACCTGTGCCGCCGCCGGGACCTGTGCCGCCGCCAGGACCTGAGCCCGCCGGGACCTGAGCTGCCGCCGGGACCTGAGCTGCCGCCGGCACCTGAGCCGCCGCCGGCACCTGTGCCGCCGCCGGCACCTGTGCCGCCGCCGGGACCTGAGCTGCCGCCGGGACCCGAGCCGCCGCCGGCACCTGTGCCGCCGCCGGCACCTGTGCCGCCGCCGGGACCTGAGCTGCCGCCGGCACCTGTGCCGCCGCCAGGACCTGAGCTGCCGCCGGCACCCGAGCTGCCGCCGGCACCTGTGCCGCCGCCAGGACCCGAGCTGCCGCCGGCACCTGTGCCGCCGCCGGCACCTGTGCCGCCGCCGGGACCTGAGCTGCCGCCGGCACCTGTGCCGCCGCCGGGACCCGTGCCGCCGCCGGCACCTGTGCCGCCGCTCGGATCTGAGCCGCCGCCGGGGTCTGAGCTGCCGCTGCTGCTCGCGCTGCCGCCACCCGGACCACCGTCGCCGGCCGAGCTTGCGCCGTCGGAACCGGGACCGCTGCCACCGGTCGGACTGGTATTGCCACCGGCCGGACCGGTGCTGCCGGTATTCGTGTTGCCGCCGGCCGGGCCCGTGCTGCCGGCACTCGGCTGGCCGCCGGTCGGAGCCGTGCCGCCGGCACCCGCGGTGTCGCCACTCGAGCGGGTGCCGCCGCTCCCGGTGCCGCTGCGGTTGGCGACCTGACCGGTTGCGCCGGCTGGATCGGACCCGGCGTTGGAGCTACCGGGGACGGAGCTGCCGCCGTGGCCGCCGCCGTTGGTGGCAACGCTCACCGGTCGGGCGTCTGAAGACAGCAGGTCTTTCAAACGGGACCAGAAGGACCGGAGGACGCCCTGGTTGGGCGCCTGGGCGAGGCGCACGCCGCATCCGGCCGGGAAAAGGCGGTGCGCGGTCGTCGCCACGTCGCAGCCATCCAGATTGGGAGGCTCCACCGCCGCGAGGACGCTTGCCCCGGGCTTCGGGGCCGGCAGCCGCGGGATCATCGTTCCGGACCCGGGAGCCGCCGCGGATCGGCGAACCGGGAGCGAAGCGCTCGGCGCATCGACCGCAACCGCGGTGGCCGGCTTGAACGCCGGCAGCGGCGCAACCGCCGTCCGCAGGCGCGCCTCGGACGGTGCTGCGGTCGACCGGGCTTCCGCAAGCGGCTCGGCGACCGCCACGCGCGTCGGCTCGCTGACCGGCGCCCGCACCGGCCCCCCGGCCGACGCGCGCGTCGACGCGACCAGCGCCTCGAGCGCGGCCGCGGCCTGCGCCAGGCTCTGGTTGTCGAGCGGCGCCGCGGTTGCTGGCATCGAAGGCATATCCGTGGCCGAGGGGAGGGCGACCGGCGCGCCAACGGCAGTGGCGGCCGCGGTCGCGGGGGCGACGGGCGTGCCGGCGGCTGCGACGGGTGGGGTAGCGGCAGCGACGGACGTGGTAGCGGGAGCGACCAACGTGGTAGCGGTAGCCACGGGGGTGATAGCGGGGACGGCGGGAGCGGGAGCGATGGGCGTGCCAGCGATGGTGGCGGAGGTGGCAGCTGGGGTGACGACCGCGCGATCGGGAGTGACGGGCGCGATATCCGGACGGTCGGCCTGCGGGCTCGGGTCCGGTTGGAGGGTGGCGGCGGCCGGACCTTCCGCGGCATCCCCGTCGCTCGCTGACTCCGGCGGCCCGGCTGTCGTCTTGACGGGGGTCGCGTCCGCGGTCACCAGCGGCGGCCGATCCAGCCTCACGTAGCGCCCGAGCTCACCATACGCCGCCCAGACGACCGCTCCGAACGCGATATAGGCGCCGCAGGCAAGGGCACTGCTGCTCAGGGTGCGCTGCCAGTGGCCCCGCGCCACGGGCCTTGCCTGCGGGGGTCGGTTGGCGATCGCCCGCGCGGCCGCGACCGCCCGGCTTTCGCGCGCCCAGGGAACGGCGCGCAAATGCGCTGCGGAATCGAGCATCCTCCCACCCCTCCTGCGCCCGCGATTTCATCGATTATCGTTCACGGTTAATGCTGATATCTCGCACGGCGTGGGCGGGATCAAGGCCCGGCGACGTACAAATGCGTCCCGGCCCGCTGCGGCGACGGCGCCGCCGGCATCGACCGCGGCAAGCATGGAAACCTTGGCGCGCGTTCTGGAGGACCAACGGCGCGCTTGGATCCTCGACCGATCTGTCCTTATCTGGGAGCCAGCTCCGCCCGGCGGTCGGGCGGCAGGAGGCGGGTGCCGTCGCGATGAGCGATCTGTTCGACCTTTCCGGCCGCGTCGCGCTGGTCACCGGCGCCTCGCAGGGCCTCGGCCGGCGGTTTGCCGAGGTGTTGGCCACGCATGGCGCCGCGGTCGGCCTCGCCGCACGCCAGATCGACAAGCTCGACGACCTTCGGACTCAGCTTCGGACCGCCGGCCACCACGCCGCGAGCGTGACGCTGGATGTTACCGACCACGGTGCGATCGAGACCGCGATCGACGCCATCGAGGCGGCCCTCGGGCCGATCGACATCCTGGTCAACAACGCGGGCGTCGCGGTCGCCAAGGGGGTGCTCGAGCAGACCGAGGCGGACTGGGACCGGGTGCTCGACACCAACCTCAAGGGCGCGTTCTTCACCGCCCAAGCGGTCGCCAAGCGCATGGTAGGGCGCGACCCGAAGCCCGCCTGGGGCGGCAACATCATCAACGTCGCCTCGCTGATCGCGCTCAAGGTGGTGGGACATCTGGTCGCTTATGCGGCCTCCAAGAGCGGCCTTGCCCAGGTCACCAAAGCGATGGCGCTGGAACTCGCGCGCCACGACATCCGGGTCAACGCGCTCGCACCGGGCTACATCGAGACCGAGATCAACCGCGCCTTCCTGGCGTCCGAGGCCGGGGAGCGCCTGCGCAGGCAGATCCCGCAGCGGCGCTTCGGCACAGCCCAGGACCTCGACGGCGCCCTGCTCCTGCTCGCCTCCGACGCTTCGCGCTACATGACCGGCAGCCTGATCGTGATCGACGGCGGCCTGCTGCTGGCGTGACGCAGCGCGCCGCTCTCAGAGCGAAAGCTGAGTCCGGATCGCGCGGTCGACGGCCGCCATGTCGGCGGGATCGAGGGCGTCGATGTAGCCTCGCAGGCGGAGCTTCGAGACCGTGCCGATCTGATCGGCCATGGCCTTGCTTTGCCGCCCTTCGATTGCGACCAGTGCCTGGCCAGGATAGACCCTGGCAGTCTTGCTGGTGAGCGGCACGACCTGAATTCGGTTGAGCGCCCGGTTGGCGCCGTCGTTGCTGACGACCACAGCTGGCCTGGTCTTGTGGATCTCGCCGCCCAAGGCTGGATCGAAGGCCACCCACCAGACCTGGCCGCGGCGCGGATCAGCCGGGTTCATCGGCGATGTCGGCGAGGATGCCCTCGATCCACTCCAGGGCCTCGCGCTCGTGCTCCTCGTCCGCGGCCATGGCGCGGTAGCCCGCCTCGAGGTCATCCTGGACGACGTGGGGACGCGCGAGTTCGGAGAGGAAGCGGCTGATCCTGCGCCGGCCGACGACCCGGTGGAGGCCCTCATAGACCTCCTCATCGACCGTGATGGTGAGCTTTCTGCGCACCGCGAATCCTCCTATACGTGTACTATACGTATATGGCACCCGCGCATCCCGGTCAAGGACTGGCCGTGCGCCTCCTGCGATCGAGTCGGCGGTTGGTCCTTGGTGAGCGGTTGCCGAGGCTGCTACCTTCTGCCCATGCAACCGCATCCGTGGCTGAAGCCGTTCGGGCGCCGGGTTGGCACGGCCGCCGCCTGCGGACTCTGGGTCGCCTTCGAGGCTTACTACGAGCCGGGCGGGATCTGGTTCTGGCTGGCGCTGGGCGCGTCCGTCTACGCGATCTGGGACTTTTTCCTGTCAGGCAACTATCGGGGGGCGGCCGAGTAGGGCTCTGACACCGATGCGTTGGACCCTTGTTCAGCCTCCAGGCGCTGCCTGGTGCGGGTCGCTGAACCGGCCGATCGCAAAGTCGCCGATGAAATCGAGGTGGCTGACCAGGCCGCGGCCGTCCCGCCATTCGTGCAGCAGCACCGCAGGCGGCTCCAGCACCCAGCGCGAGGGCGCGCCTGCGAGGGTCAGCTGGACGGCGTGCGCGACGCCTGGCCCGATCTGGCAGAGCGTGCCGGCGAAGCCGCAGTGCACCGAGCGGTGGACGTGGCCGCAGAGGACGCGCGCGATCTGCGGATGGCGGCCGACGACCTCGGCCAGCGCATCGCCGTCCTCGAGCATCATGGCGTCCATGTGGTCGATGCCGGTCCTGAACGGCGGGTGGTGCAGGGCAACCAGCGTCGGGCGCTCCGGGGCTCCGCTGAGCTGCCCGTCGAGCCAGGCGAGCTGATCGGCGCCGAGCCGGCCTGCGGGCTCGCCCGGAATCAGGCTGTCGAGCCCGATCAGGCGGAGCGGGCCGAGGTCGACCGCGAAGCGGAGCGGCCCCTCGGCCGGGAACAGGTCGCGATGCGCAAAGGCCGCCCGCATCAGCTCGCGGTCGTCGTGATTGCCGGGGATCGGGAAGACCGGGCCCCGAAGGCGTCCGAGCATCGCCATCAGCTCGGCCCAGACCGGAGCGTCGCCGTCGTTGGACAGATCGCCCGTGATCAGCACCGCATCGGCCGCCGGCTCGAGCGCGTTCAGATGGTCGAGTGCGCGCTCGAGGCAGCCGGCGGTGTCGACCCGGCCGAAGGCGAGCGTGCCCCTGGGCATGAAGTGCAGGTCCGAGATCTGGGCAATCAGCATTCGCCTCACCCTTCCGCGGCAACCAAGCCCTCGGCCTCTAGGCCTCTGGCCTCGAATTTGCTGAAATAGCCGCGGGGCGGTTGGCGGGCAACCGCGGCCGGCAATCCTGGGAGAGGACGATGGCCTGGGAGAGGACGATCGGCGCGCGCACCGCGACCGCATTGGCGCTTGGTCTGGCGACGGCGCTGGGCCTGATGACCCTGGCCGGCGCGGCCGAGGCGCTCGATCCCGTGACCTTCGGGACCAATTGGAAGGCCGAGCCCGAGCACGGCGGCTACTATCAGGCGGTCGCGACCGGGATCTACCGGAAGTATGGCCTGGAGGTGACCATCCGGCCAGGCGGGCCGCAGGTCAACCACGCCCAGCTGCTGGCCGCCGGCAAGATCGACTTCAACATGGGCGCCAACGTGTTCGAGGCCTTCAACTACGTCCAGAACGACGTGCCGATGGTCGTGGTCGCGGCGATTTTCCAGAAGGATCCGCAGATCCTGATGGCCCATCCGGACCAGGGCTTCAAGAACTCTCGCCGACCTCAAGGGCCACCCGATCCTGATCTCGCAGGATGCGCGCACGACCTTTTGGGAGTGGTTGAAGGCGGCCTATGGCTTCACCGACGACCAGATCCGGCCCTACACCTTCAACCCGGCGCCGTTCCTCGCGGACCCGAGCGCGATCCAGCAGGGCTATCTGACCTCCGAGCCCTTTGCGGTCGAGCGCGAGGGCGGCTTCACGCCCAAGGTCTTCCTGCTCGCCGATGCCGGCTATGACACCTACTCGACCACGATCGAGACCAGCTGGAAGCTCGCCCGCGACAAGCCGGATCTGGTGCAACGCTTCGTCAGCGCCTCGATCGAGGGCTGGTACAGCTACCTGTACGGTGATCCAGCGCCGGCCAACGCGCTGATCAAGGCCGACAATCCCGACATGACCGACGAGCAGATCGCGTATTCGATCGCCAAGCTCAAGGCGTACGGGATCGCCAATTCGCGGGAAGCGCTCGAGCTTGGGATCGGCGCCATGACCGACCAGCGCTGGCGGAACTTCTTCAAGTTCGCGGCCGATGCCGGCCTCTATCCAAAGGACCTCGATCTCGCCAAGGCCTACACCCTGCAGTTCGTGAACCAGAAGGTCGGCATGGACCTCAAGCCGAGGTGAGCTCGGGCGGCCGGGCGTGAGGCTCGACAAGGTGCGCGAGATCACGTAAGGGGCCAGGTCTGAAGCCTGGCCTGAACCGCCGTTCGTCAACGTCCCGGCGCCGGGCTTGGCCGAACCGGAACCAGGCAGCGTGCACGCTCTCTCGAGGCTCGCGGTGCTCGAACCGGCGCTCGCGCTGGTCATCGGCGGCGCGCTCTTGGGCCTCGCCGCCTGGCTCAGCTGGCGCAAGCCGACGCTCGTGCTCCTGATCGCGCTCGCCGGTCTCGCGCTCCGCCCGCAACTGCTCTGGGGCGGACCTCCGCTCGGCTCCGCCTGGGGCCTGAGCCAGAGCCTGGTGGTGTTCGGTCTGGCGCTCAACGCGCTCCGCTACGGCGTGCGCCGCACCATCAACTGGCCGATCCTGGCCCTGATCCTGGTGCTGGGCCTCAACCTGGCGTTTGGCAATCTGCACCCGAAGCTGACGCTCGCCTTCATGCTCGCGAGCCTGGCGGTCCTGGCGCTGCCGTTCACGTTCACCCAGGTGGTCCTGGCACCCGGTTCGCGCCGGACCTATGCCGCCGTGATCATGCTGACGCCGCTGCTCAGCGTGGTGCTGGCGGTGGCGCTCGACGTCGCCGACATCCGGCCCGTGTCCCTGCTGGGCTGGAGCGATTACGCCCGTTTCGAGGGCGCGACTGGCAACGCGGCGGTGTTCGCGATGCTCGGCTTCTCGGGCCTGGTGGTCGCCCTGCACGAATCGAGTCGGCCGGGCCGCTGGTATGCCGGCCCCCTGGCCGCCCTCAACTTCGCCCTGGTTCTCCTCACCGTAACCCGGATGGCGGTCCTGGCGAGCCTGGTGTTCGCGTTCGCCTACGTCATGCTGTCGGAGGATCTGCGCGCGCAGTGGCGCGCCCATCGCACCAAGGGGCTGCTGATCCTCGGGGTCGCGGTCGGGGCCCTCATCGTCTGCTGGCAGAGCGTGGAGGGGCGCATGTTCGCCGGGGCGGACGGCGAGCTCAACATGTCCGGCCGCCAGAACCTGTGGCCGTTCTACTATCAGGAGTTCCTGCTCAGCCCGATCGTCGGACGCGGCCTCGGCGCCGGCTTTGTCGCGGCCGCCGACTGGCTGCCTGGCCTCACCGCGCCCCACAACGAGTATCTGCACGTGCTGGTCAACGGCGGCGTGATCGGCTTCATTCTGATCGCCGGCGCGATCGTCTTGTGGTACCGGCAGCTGCTGCAACTGACAGCACCGGGCGACCGCCCCTGCCTGCTGGCCCTGGTCCCGGCGATCGCGGTCTACAGCATCACCGACAATGTCTCCTTCTACACCTCCGCGCTGCCGATCTACGCCTATCTGGGCGCGCTCCTGACCCGCTCGCCGATCGCGGCTCCGATGCCCGGAGGCAGAGAGCTGGTGAAAGTGGCGGGCGCTGGGCCGGGCAGCGTCGAGTCCCCGGCCGACCGGCGCGTCCGCCAAGCGTTCGCGCGCATGCGCGCCACCAGCGACGCGATCGAGCGGGTTACCAGCCGGCGTAGCCGGTAAGCGCCGTGTCCGGGACGCGCTCGTTGGCGACGTCCTCGAGCGCCCGGTCGAGGATCTGAAGCCCCTCCTGGGCCTCGGCGGCGCTGAGCGTGATCGGCGGCGTCAGCTCGAGCACGTTGGAGTGCTGGCCGACATAGAACACCGCCGCACCCAACTCGCGCGCCCGATAGGCGACCTTGGCGCAGGCTCTCGCCGCCGGCTGCTTGCTCTGGCGGTCCTGGACCAGCTCGACCCCGATCACCAGGCCCCGGCCACGCACGTCGCCGATCAGGGGATGCCGGTTGGCGAGCTGGCGCAGGCCCTCGAGCAGCTCGGCGCCGCGGGCGGCCGCGTTGGCCATCAGGTTCTCGGCCCGGATCGTGCGCAGCACGGCGCGCCCGGCCGCGGCCGAGATCGGGTTGCCGGCGGTCGTGGTGATGGTGAGCCCGCGCGGGTCGTTCATGACCTCGGCCGGCCCGATCGCCGCGGACAGCGGCAGGCCGCCGCCCAGCGCCTTGCCGTAGGAGATCACGTCCGGGACGATGCCTTCCACCTCGAAGGCATGGAATTGGCCGGTCCGGCCGGTGCCGACCTTGACCTCGTCCAAGATCAGGAGGATGCCGTGGCGCTTGCAGATCTCGGCCAGCCCCTTGAGGAAGCCCTCCGGCGGCACGATGTCGCCGCCATCGCACATCAGCGCTTCCAGGAACACGCCTGCGACCTGTGAGGGGGGGCGATGGTCGTGAGCAGATACTCGAAGTAGTCGAGCACCTGCTGCCCGACGTCGCCGGGGAAGGCCGGCCGGTAGGGGTCGGGGTAGGGCAGATAGATCTGGCCCGGATGGGCGCTCGAGACGGTGTTGAGCTGGAGCGCGTTGTAGCCCGAGACCGCGAGGCTCGAGCTCAGGCCGCCGTGGGTCCCGCCGATGAACGAGACGAAGCGCCGGCGTCCGGTCGCCGCCGTGATCGCGCGCACGATCGCCTCGTTGGCATCGGAGCCGCAATGGCCGAGCCAGACCCGCCGGTCGGCGGTGCCCGGGACCATCGCCAGGAGCTCCTCGGCGAGCGCGACTGCCTGCTCGTTGGTCGAGCTGACGCTGCTCGCCGAGGCGAGGCTGCTCAGCGATCGTGCAACCGCCTCCTGGACTGCCGGATGGCTGTAGCCGAGGGTCGCCGCACCCCAGGTGCCCGAGAGATCCAGGATCTTCTGACCGCGCTCGTCGATCAGATAGCAGCCCTCGCCGCCGACCACCGAGAGCGGGAAAAAGCGGATCTTCTGGATCTCGGCGATGACCTTGCGTTCGCGTTCCTCGAGGGTTGCCGGCATGCCGCCTCCTTCGCGGTCCAAGGACGCCGGCAGGCAAGGCTTTTGCTGACCGGCACTTTGGCCTAGGATGGCATGGAAGTCGCATGGCGGCCAAGGGCGGCGAAGCCCGGTCGCCGCCGCTGCAGCGTCGATCCAGGGAATTTCAAAAGAGGGAGGAGGCGGTCTTGGACGCCGGAGACGCGGCCGGCTGGATCGCGGCCGACGAGCCGCCGGCCTTCGAGCTGGTCAACCCGGACGGCCGCGGCCGCGCGCTCCTGGTCTGCGATCACGCGAGCCTGCGCATCCCGCGCCGGCTCGGCAGCCTCGGTGTGGGCGATGCCGACCGCCGGCGCCACGTCGCCTGGGACATCGGCGCCGCGGCGGTCGCAAGGCGCCTGTCCCTGATCCTCGACGCGCCGCTGCTACTCTCCGGCTACTCGCGTCTGGTGGTCGACTGCAATCGGCCGCTCGAGGTCGACACCGCATTCGTCACCCGCAGCGAGGACGTCGAGGTGCCCGGCAACCTCGCGCTCCCGGACGCCGAGAAGGCCGCGCGCGCCGAGGCTTTCTACTGGCCCTACCAGGATGCCGTGCATGCCCTGGTGGAGTCCCGGATGGGCGGCGACCGGCCGCCGGTGATGGTTTCGGTCCATTCCTTCACGCCGGTCTACCACGGCCGCGCGCGGCCCTGGCAGATCGGCGTCCACTACCGGCTCGACCGCCGCCTCGCCGCCCTCATGCTCGATGGCCTGGGTGCCGACAGCTCGCTCCGCGTCGGCGAGAACGAGCCCTATCCGGTCGCGCTCGACGAGGACTACACGGTTCCGGTCCACGCCGAGTTGCGCGGCCTGCCCTACGTGCTGTTCGAGATCCGCCAGGACCTGATTGGCGACCAGGCCGGCAGCGACGCCTGGGCGCTCCGCCTCGGCAGGCTGCTCGCCGGGGCGCTTGCCGATCCCAGCCTCGACCATCTGGCACCACCCGCCACCGACCTCGTGGCGCCCCGCTATCAGAAGAGAGGATGACCATGCAGCGCAGTGAGATCGATGCCATCCCGCTCAAAGGCGACGTCAGCTTCCGCCAGCGCGCGGTCGAGCCCGCCAAGACCGCGCTCCTCGTGGTCGATCTGCAGAAGGGCGAATACAGCGCCGAGAAGCTCGCGGCGGTCGAGCCCGACCACGCCTATCTGCTCCAGCGCATCCGCGACGTCGTGATCCCGAACGGCCAGAAGCTGCTCGCCGCCTGTCGCACGGCCGGTGTCGAGGTCATCTACACCGTGGTCGAATGCCTGACCCTGGACGGTCGCGACCGCAGCCTCGACTACAAGGTCTCGGGCATCTTCTTCGCCAAGGGGTCCAAGGATGCCGAGGTGCTGGACGAGCTCAAGCCACTGCCCAACGAGATCATCATCCCCAAGACCTCGTCGAGCCTGTTCAACTCGACCAACTTCGAGTACGTGCTGCGCAATCTCGGCATCGAATACGTCATGGTCATGGGCATCGTGACCGACCAGTGCGTCGAGACCGCGGTCCGCGACGGCTGCGATCGCGGCTTCCTGATGACCCTGATCGACGACGCCTGCGCGACCTTCTCCGATCAGCGCCAGAAGGAATCGCTGATCGGCTTCAAGGGCTATTGCCGGACCCGCTCGACCGACCAGGTGGTCGAGGAGCTGCGGCGGCAGACGGGCGTCAAAGCGGTTGCCTGAGCCCCGAGGGAGATCGCCCTGTGGGCGCCTTTACACCCGCCCGCGGTGATGGGATGAGTTGCCGGTGTCGAGTGCAGCGCACAACGGCCGCGCAACACCAACCGGGAGGAACGAAATGAGCACCAAAATCGCAGGGCACGTCCTCGGGGCGGCGGCGGTGACGCTGGCTCTGGCAGGCGCGGCCCAGGCCGCGGACAACGAGGTCGTGATCGGCTTCGCGATCGCCCAGAGCGGCTGGATGAACGCCTACGACGGCCCGCCGCTCAAGGGCGCCATGATGGCGATCGAGGACATCAACGCCAAGGGCGGCATCCTCGGCAAGCAGGTCCGGGCGGTGGTCTCCGACACCAAGACCGACACCGTCCAGGGCGCCAAGGCGGCCGCCCAGGTGATCGCCGAGGGCGCCCAGTTCATGGGCGTGTCCTGCGACTATGACATGGGCGCGCCGGCCGCGACGGTCGCCAACGACAACAAGATCATCGCGATCGCGTTCTGCGCCTCGGATGCCAAGATGGGCGTCCAGGGCATCGGCCCCTACGCCTTCACCCTGGAGATCTACGGCCAGGGCGAGGGCGCGGTCGGTGCCGATTACGCCTGGAAGCGTGGCTGGCGCAAGGCCTACGGCCTGTTGGACGCCTCGAACGAGTACGACAAGAGCATCTGCGACGGTTTCCTGGAATACTGGCGGAAGCTCGGCGGTGAGGTGGTGGGCGTCGATACCTTCATGCAGGACGACGCCTCGATCGCCTCCCAGATCACCCGCTACAAGCAGGCGGCGGCCGCCAACGGCGAGCCGGAGGTCATGATGCTCTGCTCTGTCGTCCCGGGCGCGGTCAGCGCGATCCGCCAGATCCGCGCAGCGGGCATCAACGTGCCGATCATCGGCGGCGATTCCATGGACGGCGACTTCTGGGTCGAGGGGGTACCCGGGCTCAGCGATCACTATGCGGTCACCTTTGGCTCCAAGTACGGCGACGACCCGCGCCCGGCGGTCAACGACTTCTTCAAGCGCTATAGGGATAAGTATGGCGACCCCGAGAGCTCCTTCCCGCTGAACGGCTACAGCCTGGTCCAGGCGATCAAGATCGCCGCCGAGCGGGCCGGCAGCCTGGACAGCGACGCGGTGCTCGCCGAGCTCAACAAGTTCGACAAGCAGCCGCTGCTCTGGGGAGCGACGACCTTCACGCCTGAGACGCACATCGACCTCGTGCATCCGATGGCGGTGATCCAGATCCAGGGCGGCAAGGGCAGCTTCGCCGACCTGATCACCGTCAACGACCCGCCGGATCTGAAGCTGATCTTCCCCGAGTTCAAGGCCGACCTCTACAAGTGATCGCTGACTGATCGGTTCGGGCGCGGCGCCGTTCGGCCGACGCCGCGCCCGCCGCACCGGAGCAGCGCGCTGTGAGCGGCTTCATTCAAAACGCGATCGACGCGCTGGCGCTCGGCAGCCTGTACGCGCTGGTGGCGCTCGGCATCGGCCTGATCTTCGGGATCATGCGGCTGATCAACTTCGCCCACGGCGACTTCATCATGCTCGGCGCCTACGCCCTGATCGTGCCCTCCAGCGCGGCCACCGCGACCCTTCTGATCGGCGCCTGGCCGACCCCGCTCCTGATCGGCGCGATCTGCCTGTTCGTGATCCTGGTGGCGCTCGGCACCGAGCGTCTGGCCTTCCGGCCGGTGCGCGCGGCCGCGCCCTCGGTGCTGCTGATCACCTCGTTCGCGCTCAGCTTCTTCTTCGAGAACCTGGTGATCATGGTCTACGGCGGCCGGCCCAAGGCCATGAACATCTGGGCCGGGCTCGCCGAGCCGATCATCGTCGCCGGCATCCGGATCCCGAAGCTGCAGCTGATCACGATCGCGGTCACGATGCTGCTGCTCCTGCTGCTGGTGCTGTTCCTCAAGCGCACGCCCATGGGGGTCGCGATGCGCGCCGCCTCGGAGGACTTCCGCATGGCGCGCCTGCTGGGCGTGCGGGCGAACCGGGTGATCGCCGCCGCGTTCGCCATCAGCGGCTTCCTGGCCGCGGTGGTCTCGCTGCTGTACGTCGCCCAGACCGGCGTGCTCGCCTATCACATGGGCGTGCCGCTGGTCCTGTTCGCTTTCGTCGCGACCGTGGTCGGCGGCATGGGCAGTCTCTCCGGCGCGGTGCTCGGCGGCTTCATCGTCGGCATGGCGAGCGTCTTCTTCCAGGTCGTGCTGCCGATCGACTGGCGGCCCAATCGCGACGTCTGGGTCTACGGCATGATCCTCCTGATCCTGCTGCTCCGCCCGTCCGGCCTGGTCAGGGTCAGGTCGGTCGAGGAGCGCGTCTAGGTGGCGCGCGAGAACCCGATCCTGGCGCTGGTCCGCATCTACTGGACGCCGCTGGCGCTGGCCCTGATCCTCTTGGCGATCACGGTCGTGGTCCGGGCGACCGGCGACGGCGTGCTCGCCCGCACGGTGACCGACGCCTGGATCCGCGCGGTCCTGGTGGTCGGCCTCTACATCTTCATCGGCAATGCCGGCGTGCTGGTGTTCGGCCACATCGCCTTCACCCTGATCGGCGCCTATGCGACCGCCTGGCTGACGCTCAGCGTCTTCAAGAAGAGCTTCGCGCTCAAGCTGCCGGCGATCCTCGCGAGCTATCAGTACCCGGTCTTTCCCTCGGCGGTCGCTTCGGCCACGCTCGCGGCTTTGGTCGCGCTGATCGTGGGCTTCCCGATCATGCGCCTCTCGGGCCTCGCCGCCAGCATCGCATCGCTCGCCGTGCTCGGGATGTTCTACACCTTCTACACCAACTGGTCGGCCTGGACGATGGGTGCCGCGACGCTGCCGGGCATCCCGCTCTACGTCGACATGTGGGTGGCGCTCGGCTGGCTGGTGGCGGCGCTGGTCGTCGCCTACCTCTACCAGCGCTCGCGCTTCGGCCTCGCGCTCAGGGCAGCGCGCGAGGACGAGGTCGCGGCGCGCGCCGCCGGCATCGACATCCCCTGGCAACGCCTGATCGCGTTCGTGATCAGCGCCTTCTTCATGGGCATCGGCGGCGTTCTGCAGGCGCACTTCCTCGGCTCGATCGCGGTCAAGAACTTCTGGCTCGGGCTCACCTTCATCTCGCTCGCGATGCTGATCGTGGGCGGCCAGCAGAGCCTGACCGGGGCGCTCGTGGGCGCGGTCACGATCTCGGCGATCGTGGAGGTGCTGCGCCAGTTCGAGGAGGGCATCCAGCTCGGCGCGGTCACGCTCTCGGTGCCGCTCGGCGCCGAGGAGCTCGGGGTCGCGGTGCTGATGCTGCTGATCCTGATCTTCCGCCCGTCCGGGATCATGGGCGGGCGCGAGATCCCCTCACCCTTCGAAGCCCGCCGCCGCGCCCGCTTCCTCGAAGCGCTGCGCCAAAGCGCTGCCAAACCCGACCCCGCTCCGGGCGAGTAGTCGTCACTTCTTCCAGTCGCGCAGAACCTCGGCGAGCAGCATGTCCACGGCGGCGGCCAGCGGCCGGATGTCCTGGGTCGCGATCCGCCACAGGACGTCGAGCTCGATGGCGTAATATTCGTGGCGAAGCACGTTGCCGATCGCGGCGATCGCGGCCCAGGGCAGGTCTGGATAGCGCGCCTTCATGGCCGCCGGCAGGCGGCGCGAGGCCTCCGATATGATCTCGATGCGCCGCTCAACGGAGTCCCGCAAGACATCGTCGGCGACGAAGTCCTCGTAAGTCTTGCCAGCGACCCGGTGCTCGATGGCCGCGATCGATTCTTGGATGTGCTCGAGATGGAGGCGGGGCGTTTTGCTCGCCATCAGAAGATCTCGATCCGGTCGTTCTCGATCCACTCCCGAAGCCAGGGCCGCATCTTCGAGCCGAACGCGAACTGGACCGGCCGCCCGAGGAGCGTCTCGAGCTCCTGCTCGAGATCGAACAATTCGAAGAAGCCGAGGCGTGCATCGGGGTCGGTTGCGACCAGGAGATCGACGTCGCTGTCCGGACCGGCCTCGCCGCGAGCCATCGACCCGAACAGGCTCAGGCTCGTGACGCCGCGCAGCCGCAGCTGTGGCGCTTGCTCGCGCAGTTGTCCGATCACTCGCTCGCGCTCGGCGCGCGCTGGGGGTGCAATCGTCTCGAAATCGCTGGCCATGGCAGCAGGCATGTTGCCACAGGTAGGCGATAGTCGTCGACTCGGGCGCCAATTGACCGGCTGGTGGGTGAGGGTCATCATCGCCGAAGAGCTGGAGGGAGGGACGTCGATGAGGAAGCTGTGGATCGGCCTGGTCGCGGGGCTGCTGCTCATCGCTACGGCGCACGCCGAGGAGGTCTGGCAGACCTTGCCGACGCCGCCCGCGATGCCGAAGCCGGTCGAGAGCGGCATGGCGCCGGTCAACGACATCCAGATGTATTACGCCGTCTACGGTGCCGGCGAGCCCGTCCTGCTGATCCACGGCGGTCTCGGCAACGCCGACGTCTGGGGCTTCCAGGTGCCGGCGCTGGCCGAGAGCCACAAGGTGATCGTCGCCGACAGCCGCGGCCACGGGCGCAGCACGCGCTCGGACAAGCCGTTCGGCTACGCGCTGATGGCCGACGACTATCTGGCCCTGCTCGATCACCTGGGGATCGACAAGGCCGCGCTGGTCGGCTGGAGCGACGGCGGCATCATCGGGCTCGACATCGCGATCCGCCATCCCGAGCGCCTGACCCGCCTGTTCGCGTTCGCCGCCAATTACGTGCCCGAGGGCGTCAAGCCCAGCGTCGCGACCGATCCGACCTTCAACGCCTACATCGAGCGCGCCGGCAAGGCCTACGCCAAGCTGTCGCCGACCCCCGACGAGTTCGACGCCTTCGTCGAGCAGATCTCGAAGATGTGGGCGACCGAGCCCCACTACACCAAGGACCAGCTGCGCGCGATCAAGGTGCCGACCACGGTCTTCGACGGCGACCACGACGAGGCGATCGAGCCCGCGCACACCGCCGAGATCGCGGCGCTGATCCCGGACGCCAGGCTGGTCATCCTGAAGGACGCCAGCCACTTCGCGATGTGGCAGCAACCCGAGGCGTTCAACCAGGCGGTGCTCGACTTTCTCGCCGGCAAGTGACGGCGTCACCGCTGCTCAACGGTCACCGCCGGGTGGGCTGAGGCCAAAGGCGTCGGCCAGCAGCTCGTAGGAGCGCCTGCGGGCGGCGTGATCGAAGATCGCCGTGGTGATCATCACTTCATGCGCGCCGGTCGCCTCCGCGAACGCCGTCAGGCGCGCCTTCACGGCTGCGGGGCCGCCGACGAACAGGCGGTCCCGGTTGGCCACCCGCGCCGCTTCCTCCGCGGGGGAGTAAGGGTACGCCTGCGCCTCCTCGGGGCTGACCAGCGGCCGGTAGTCGCCCTGCGCGCGGCGCACGTAGTTGAAGTCCAGCGTCGAGGCGAGGCGCTCCGCCTCGGCCTCGCTGTCGGCGCAGACCACCGCGGTCGCCAGGATCGCATGCGGCCGCTCGAGCCAGAGCGAGGGCCGGAAACCCGCGAGGTAGCGACCGATCGCATCCTTGGCGTCATGGTGGGCGAAGTGATGCGCGAAGGCGAAACCCATCCCGACCGAGGCCGCGAGCTCGGCGCTGTAATCGCTGGAGCCCAGAAGCCAGATCGGCGGCACCTCGACGTCGTCGGGCATGACGTGGATGCGCTGGAACGGATGGCCCTCGGGGAAGCGCCGCAGCTTCCAGCACAGGAGCTCCTCGAAGCGCTCGAGAAAATCGTCGTCGGCGCGCACCTCCTGCCGGTGCCGCAGCGCCAGCGAGGTCAGCTGATCGGTGCCGGGCGCCCGGCCGATGCCGAGGTCGATCCGGCCGGGATGCAGCGCCTCGAGCACCTTGAAGCGCTCGGCGACCATGAGCGGCGCGTGGTTCGGCAGCATCACGCCGCCGGCGCCGACCCGGATGTGGCGCGTGGTGGCGGCGATCTGGCCGATCATGATCTCGGGCGCGCCGCTCGCGACCGATGGCAGATTGTGGTGCTCGGCGACCCAGTAGCGCGTGTAGCCCAGCCGGTCGGCCAGGCGCGCGAGATCGAGGCTGTTGCGGATCGCCGCGGCGCCTTTTGTGGCCGTGGTGACGAAGGAGAGATCGAGCACCGAGAGCAGCATATCCGGAACCTGGGCCCTCCGGGGCCCGGAGGCAAGCAACCTGCTCGATGAACCTCTTGAGCGCAGCAGCCTTCCGATTCAGATGGTAGGATGGTAGCGGAGTCCGCCGCCGCACGAGGCGCTACCACCCGAACCGTCTGAACCCTGCCTGGAATCGCAGTCGCCCATGAAGCATGACTCTCACGATCCGCAAGGGTCACCGGCACCGGCCAACGGGGCGCCCGAAAGCCTGTTCGCCCAGCTCCTGAGCCTGCTGCGCGCGCTCAAAGGCTCGCGCTACCGCGCCCGGCTCGGTTGGCTCGCGGCCGGGATCGTGGTCGTGATCTGCGCCAACACGGCGGCGCAGCTCCGGCTCAACGTCTGGCAGGGCGCCTTTTACGACGCGCTCGAGCAAAAGCACGTGCCGGCGTTCGCCGTCCAGCTCCTGGTGTTCACGGCGATCGTCGCGGTGCTCCTGGTCCTGGTCGTGGCCCAGACCTGGCTGCAGGAGATCGTCAAGGTCCGGCTGCGGGAGTGGCTGACCCACGACCTGATCGACCAGTGGCTGGTACCCAAGCGCGCCTATCTGCTGGGCTTCGCCGGCAAGATCGGGGTCAACCCCGACCAGCGCATCCACCAGGACGCCCAGCACCTGACCGAGCTCATGACGGTGCTCGCGATCGGCCTCTTGCAATCGACCCTCCTGCTGGTGAGCTTCGTCGGCGTGCTCTGGGTGCTCTCGGCGCAGGTGGTGTTCGCGTACGGCGGGCACAGCTTCACCATCCCGGGCTACATGGTCTGGTGCGCGCTCGCCTACTCGCTCGGCGGCTCGCTGCTCGCCTGGCGAGTCGGCCGGCCGCTGATCGCGCTCAATGCCGAACGCTACGCGCGCGAGGCGGACCTCCGTTTCGATCTGGTGCGCGCCAACGAGTTCGCCGAGGGTATCGCCCTCTATGGCGGCGAGGCTGACGAGCGCCAGATCCTGGCCGCTGCGGTCGGCCGGGTCGTGACCGTCATGGTGCGCATCGCCTTTGGCCTGGCCAAGGTCATGTGGATCAGCTCGGGCTATGGCTGGTTCGCCCTCGTGGTGCCGATCCTGGTCGCAGCCCCCGGCTATTTCGGCGGCGACCTCTCGTTCGGCAGCCTGATGATGGTGGTCGGCGCCTTCAATCAGGTGCAATCGTCGCTGCGCTGGTTCGTCGACAACGTCTCCCAGATCGCCGACTGGCGGGCGACCCTCCAGCGGATCACGATGTTCCGCGACGCGCTCCTGGCGATCGACACGCTCGGCGAGGACATCGGCCGGATCCGGCGGGTCGAGGACGAGGCCGGCAACCTCGTGCTCGAGGATCTGAGCATTCAGCTCCCCGATGGCCGGGCCGCGCTCGACCGGACCGTTGTCAAGGTGACGCCGGGCGAGCGGGTGCTGATCGTCGGCGCGCCGGGTGCGGGCAAGAGCGCTCTGTTCCGGGCGATCGCAGGCTTGTGGACCTGTGGCAGCGGCACCGTGCGCCTGCCGCCGGAAGGCGAGATCGTGTTCATGCCGGATCGCCCCTACCTGCCGCTCGGCACGCTCCAGGCCGCAGTCTGCTATCCGTCCGAGCCCGGCGGCATGGACGAGGCCGCCCTCCGGGCCGCGCTCGAGCGGGTCGAGCTCGGCCGCCTGTTGCCGTCGCTGGGTCGCGAGGACCGGTGGGACAAGGTCCTGTCCCTGGATGAGCAACAGCGCCTGGCGTTCGCACGCCTCCTCCTGCAGGCGCCGCACTGGGTGGTCCTCGACGACGCCATGGGCGCGCTCGATCCGGCGCAGCGGAAGCTGATGCTGTCGCTGTTCGAGCGTGAGCTGGCCGGAACCACGGTGGTCAGGATCGCGCGCGCGCCCGACCCGGACGGCTTCTATACCCGGACCCTGCACCTGGTCCGGGTGCCGAGCGCCGAGCGCCTGCGCTTCCGGCCGCGCCCGGCCCGGGCCCCAGCCCCGGTCGCGGTCGCTTCCTGACCGGATGGCGGCTCGCACCCCAAAGGCAACCATGACGGCCGAGAATGCGCTCGACGACGACGCCCTGCTCGACCTCGTGCAGAGGCAGACGCTCCGCTATTTCTGGGACTTCGCCCATCCCGCCTGCGGTCTCGCGCGCGAGCGCAGCAACCTCCGCCCGGAGTACGGCCTGGAGGTGGTGACCACCGGCGGCACCGGCTTCGGGGTCATGGCGATCATCGTCGGCGTCGCCCGGGGGTGGATCGCTCGCGACCAAGCCGCCCAGCGCCTGCTGACCATGGTGCGCTTTTTGCTCAGGGCCGACAGTTATCACGGCATCCTGCCGCATTTCCTGCACGGCGACACCGGCAAGACGATTCCCTTCAGCCGCAAGGACGACGGCGGCGACCTCGTCGAGACCGCGTTCCTGCTCGCCGGTCTGCTCTGCGCCCGCCAGTATTTTGACCGGGACGCCGACCCCGAGAACCAGCTGCGCGCCCGGATCGGCTGGCTTTGGGAAGAGGCCGAGTGGAGCTGGCACACCCGGGATCGCTCGAACGTCCTCTACTGGCACTGGAGTCCCAACAACGGCTGGAGCATCAACGCCGAGATCCGCGGTTGGAACGAATGTCTGCTGACTTACGTCCTGGCGGCGTCGGCGCCACGCTATCCGATCGACGCCGACGTCTACCACCGGGGTTGGGCAGAGGGCCGCAATTTCAAGAATGGCCGCGAGTTCTACGGCATCCGATTGCCGCTCGGGCCGGACTATGGCGGGCCCTTATTCTTTGCTCACTATTCGTTCCTGGGTCTGGACCCGCGGGGTTTGAGCGACCGCTATGCCGACTATTGGCAACAGAATCTCAATCATACGCTCGTCAACCGCGAGCACTGCATCGCCAACCCGAATGGCTTCAAAGGCTATGGCCCCGACTGCTGGGGTCTGACATCGAGCGATGACGATCGAGGCTATGGCGGGCACGCGCCCGACCACGACGTCGGCGTGATCGCGCCGACTGCAGCGCTCGCCTCCTTTCCTTATACGCCGGAGCATTCCCTGCGCGCGCTGAACCATTTTTATCACGATCTCGGCGATCGGATCTGGGGCGAGTATGGTTTCGTCGACGCGTTTAGCGAAGCGCACGACTGGTATGCACAGTCGTATCTCGCGATCGACCAGGGGCCGATCGTGGTGATGATCGAGAATTATCGGACGGGTCTGCTCTGGAATTTGTTCATGAGCTGCCCGGAAATCCAGAACGGGTTACGCCGCTTGGGCTTTACGAGCCCGCATCTGGGCGAAGCGGCGGTCGTTTAGGACCGGGATCGGGAGGTCGAAGACGATGAGCGAGCAGCACTGGTGGCAGAAGGCGGTGATCTACCAGATCTACCCGCGCTCGTTCCAGGACAGCGACGGCGACGGCGTGGGCGACCTCCGGGGCATCCTCGAGCGGGTCGACTACCTGCAGTGGCTGGGCGTCGACACGGTCTGGATCTCGCCGATCTATCCATCGCCGATGGCGGACTTCGGCTACGACGTCTCCGACTATGTCGACATCGATCCGCTGTTCGGCAGCCTCGCGGATCTCGACCGGCTGGTCGAAGCGCTGCACGCGCGGGGAGTTCGCCTGGTCCTCGACTTCGTGCCCAATCACAGCTCGGACCAGCATCCCTGGTTCCGGCAGGCGATCGCCTCGCGCACGAGCCCGAGGCGCGACTGGTACATCTGGCGCGACCCGGCGCCGGACGGCGGCCCGCCCAACAACTGGGTCAGCCAGGCGGGCGGCAGCGCGTGGTCGCTCGACGTAGCGAGCCGCCAGTACTACTACCACGCGTTCCTCGCGCAGCAGCCGGACCTCAACTGGCGCAACCCCGCGGTGCGCGAGGCGATGTACGACGCGCTCCGGTTCTGGCTCGCGCGCGGGGTCGACGGCTTCCGGCTCGACGTGTTCTGGCACCTGATCAAGGACGCAGCGTTCCGTGACGACCCCTTGAACCCGGACTATCGCGAGGGCGAGCCAGACTTTCGCCGCGTGCGGCCGCTGTACAGCGCCGATCAGGCCGAGGTGCTCGGGATCGCGGCCGAGATGCGGCGCGTGGTCGCGGAATATCCGGGCGAGCGCGTCCTGATCGGCGAGATCTATCTGCCGGTCCAGCGCCTTGCCGCCTACTACGGTCCCGCCCTCACGGGGCTGCAGCTGCCGTTCAACTTCAACCTGATGTGGGCGAAGTGGCAGCCCGCCGCCATCCTGGCGCTCATCCGGGACTACGAGGCGGCGCTGCCGGCCGGCGGCTGGCCGAGCTGGGTGCTGGGCAACCACGACCAGATGCGGATCGCGAGCCGGGTCGGGCCCGCCCAGGCGCGGGTCGCCATGGTCCTGCTGCTGACGCTGCGCGGCACGCCCACGCTCTACAACGGCGACGAGCTCGGGCTCGAGAACGTGCCGATCCCGCCCGAAAAGGCGCGCGACCCGTTCGGCCTCAACATGCCGGGCACCGGCCAGGGCCGCGACCCCGAGCGCACGCCCATGCCCTGGGACACCTCCGCCAACTGCGGCTTCACGACCGGTGAGCCCTGGCTGCCGCTCGGCGAGGGCCGCGGGCAGCAGAGCGTCGCGGTGCAAAAGCGCGCGCCCGGCTCGATGCTGGCGCTGACCCGCGCGCTGCTCGAGCTTCGCCGGCGCGAGCCCGCCCTGGCGATTGGCGATTTTGCGGCGCTCGAGGTCGAGGGTGAAGGCGACGTCCTCGCCTACGCGAGAACCTCGGGCGACCGGCGCCGCCTCGTGATCCTCAACCTCGAGTCCCGGCCCAAGACCGTCGCCATCCGCGAGGCGTCCGGCGGCCGGGTCGAGCTCTCGACCCATCCGGAGCGCACCGGGCGGCCGGTCGGCGAACGCGTCGATCTGGCGGCAGACGAGGCCGCGGTGATCGCGCCCGAACACGCCAAAGCTCAGTCGTAGCCCAAAGCTCAGTCGTAGCCGAAGTAGGCGGCCTCGACGGCGGTCTCGGTGAGGCTGTCGCTCTCGCCGTGGAGCGCGATCTCCCCCGAGCGCATGACGTAGAGCCGGTCCGCGTTCTCGAGCGCGCGATGGGTGCTCTGCTCGACCACCAGAAGCGTGATCCCGCTCTCCCGGAGCGTGTGCAGGATGTCGTAGACGACCTGGACGATCAGAGGGGCGAGACCGAGCGCCGGCTCGTCCAGGAGCATGAGCTTGGGGCGGGTCATCAGCGCGCGCGCGATCACCAGCTGCTGCTGCTCGCCGCCCGAGAGCTTGCCGCCGGGCGTGCCGAGCCGCTCGCGCAGGAACGGGAAATGGCCGAGGATGCGCTCGAAGTCGGCCTCGACCTCGTCCCGGTCGCGACGCATCTGGCTGCCGAGGCGAAGGTTCTCCTCGACCGTGAGCCGGGTGAAGACGTGGCGGTTCTCCGGCACCAGCGAGACGCCCATGCGCGCGATGGTCTCCGGGGCGAGGCCCGCGATCAACTCGCCGCCGAGGCGGATGGCGCCCTCCGCCGGGCTCAGGGTTCCGGCGATCGTCCCGAGGGTCGTGGTCTTGCCGGCGCCGTTCGGGCCGACGATGCAGACGATCTCGCCGGCCTCGACCCGGACCGAGGCGCCGCGGACCGCCGGCACCCGGCCGTAGCGCACGTGCAGATTGTCGACCTCGAGCAGCTCAGCCTCCCGCGGCCGGGCGGCGCCGGCGGCCCTCGGTCCTGGTGCCGAGGTAGGCCTCGATCACGGCCGCGTCGCGCTGGATCTCCTCGGGCGTGCCCTCGGCGATCGTCCTGCCGCTCGCGATCACGTGGATGCGCTGGCAGACGCCCATGACCACGCGCATGTTGTGCTCGATCAGCAACACCCCGCAGCCAAATTCAGCCGGGATGCGCGCGATCAGACGCATCAGCTCGTCGCACTCGGCGTCGGTCAGGCCGGCCGCGGGCTCGTCCAGGAGCACGAAGCGCGGCGCGATCGCGAGCGCGCGCCCGATCCCGACCAGGCGCTCGCCGCCATAGGGCAGGGTCTCGGCCAGCTCGAAGGCTTTGTCCTCGCAGCGCATCCAGCAGAGGATCCGGGCCGCCCGCCGCTCGGCCGCGCGCCGGTTGAGCCCGCTGCCGACCGCCGCCGCCTCCAGATTCTCGAGCACCGAGAGGCCCCGGAACAGGCGCACGCCCTGGAAGGTGCGGGCGAGGCCGGCGCGACCGATCCGGTGCGCGGGCCAGCCGGTCACATCCTGGCCGGCCAGCAGGACGCGGCCGGCGCTCGGCGGCTGAAAGCCCGTGAGCACGTTGACCAGCGTGGTCTTGCCGGCGCCGTTGGGGCCGATCAGGCCCAGAATCTCCTGGCGGCCGAGGCTGAGCGACACGCCCTCGATGGCGGTCAGCCCGCCGAAGGCGACTGAGATGGCGTGCGCCGCCAGGCGCTCGGCGTCATCGGGCCGGTCGATCGCCGCCAAAGCTTCGGTCGCTGGCAAGTCCATCCTGGCGCCCTCCATCGCCGTGAGGTCGTTGTAGGTCGCCGCCCGTCCGGCTGGCAAGGCGCTACGCCCGCCACAAAATACCCCGGCCCTGGCAAGTAAGGTGAAAGGTATCGCCGCTATCCTGGCCCGACGTCCACACCTGAACCTGGGGCGCCAAGCGTGGCCCAGCCCGCAGACGTGGCCCAGCCCGGAAACGGAGAGCCTAGGATGCATCGTACCAGCCTGTTCGTGCCGGGGTTGGCGATCGCCGCCAGCCTGCTCACCACGGCTGCCGCGGCCGAGACCGGACCGCAAGCCGTGCAGGCGCCCTGCAAGCCCTGGCGGGAGGTCGCCCAGTATCTGGGCGAGCGCTACGCCGAACACCCGGTCGCGGTCGGCCTGCAGTCCGACGGCAGCCTGCTCCAGGTCTACGCCGCCACGACCACCAGCACCTGGACGCTGGTCAGCATGCGGCCGGACGGGATGGCCTGCCTGATCGGCGCCGGCAAGGCCTGGGAGCTGTTGGCGACGCCGAAGATCGATCCCGCGGCCTGAGCCCCGAGGGCGGTCCTGCCCGACCGCCCCGACGCGAGCGCCTGATCGCTTGACCGACCCCGCCGCAGCGGCCCCGCTGGGCGGGCGTCCTGGCGATCCATGAGCGCGGGTTTGCGACCGCGCGGTCAGCGGACGTTGCAACCCCTGTACGCGAGTACGCCCGCGGCCAACGCGCTCGGCGAAGCGCCAAGGGCTGGTCTTTCCCCACGTGGTCAAGGCCTGATCATCGGCGGTCTCCAAAGCGAGGGCGCGCTCCGGAGCCGCTCGATACCGGCCTCGCCGCCAAGCTTTCGACCACGACCGGGAGGAGCGACGTCCAGCCTTCATCCATGGCCAGAAGGTCTGATGGCCGGTCCCGACCTCGAGGGCTCGAAAAATCACCAGGGTCGCGGCCGGATCGGTGACACTGGGCGAATCACCAGCCAAGGGTTTGCAAACAAAAAAATGGCCCCTGCGGGGGGCGGGGGCCGAGTTGGCCAGGGAGACAGGAACTCGATCAGCCCGGCTGGGTCTTGGCTGATTTGCCCTTGAGGTGCAGGACGTCCTCGTAGCGGGCGGACACGCTCCGGTGCCAGTCGGCATCCGCTGGGTCCGGATCGGCCGCCGGGTCCGGATTAGGCCGCTGTGGGCCCGGACAGGCGCCTGCACAGAAGCCCGGCGCCTGCTCCAGGTGCTCACGGTCGACGTCAAGCACGAGCACCTCGTTGGCAAGCGGATCGTTCGGCTCACGGGCCGCGAGCGCGTCCGCGGACCGTTGCTCCTGGTCGACCGCGGCTTCGGCCCTGGTCCATCCGGCGCCAGCCATCGGCAGAGCCTCGAGCGGGCGTAGGGTCAATGCGCTGCTTCCATCGAAGTGGCTATCGCCGCCAGCAACAACGCCGGTTGCAAAATGGTTCCCGGGCGGACCGGGGCCGCACGGCGGTGCCGATCCGAGGCCCGAGCTTCGATTTGGGAACTTTCCGCCGGCACCAGTCGTTAACCGTCCGTCATCCACTGGCCGAGGAGCCATCAGATGTTGGAACACCGGGTCTGCGCGCCGTCTGTGAGGTTGCACGCCGCGTGGCTGCTGGGTTTCGCGGTGGCTGGGATGCTTGCGCTCTCGATCGCCGGCTGCAACACCATGTCCGGCATGGGCGAGGATGTGCAAGCCGCGGGCAGTGCTATGCACAACACCGCCGAGGACACCAAGAGCAAGATGTAGGCGTCGGACCTTGAGCGTCCGCGCCTGACCTCCGGTTCCGAAGCGGTTTGCGGCCGGTTGCCCCTCGCTGGAGGGCGCCGCTGCCATCCCAAGCTGATCCATGAAGGAGAGCTGCGATGCTGTATTGGGCGCTCGTATTCCTGGTCGTTGCGCTGATCGCCGGGTTGTTCGGGTTCGGCGGGATCGCGTCGGCTTCGGCTGGCATCGCGCAGGTCCTGTTCGTCGTCTTCCTGATTCTGCTGGTGGCGAGCCTCGTGATGTATGCCGCCAGAGGGCGCCGGCCGCCGCCGTTGTAGGCCGACCGCGGGCGCTTCGCCGTTCCAGCGCCGGGGACGCCGCCGGCGGGAAGGCGTTCCGATCGTTCGTCAACTCCAGCCGTGGGGCTCCGATCGTGCGCAACGAGATCCGAGAGCTGGTCGCCGGCGCGCCCGACGAAGACGGCGGGTTTCGCATCTGCGACTTGGTCTCGCTGCCCGAGTTCGGCATGCAGACCGGTGACGCCGTTGGCCCATCTTCCGACCGCGCTGCCGCCTAGCCTGCTGGCGCCTGTGATCCGCGAGGGCCAGCCCGGCCAGCGCGCCGGCGCGGAGAGGATGAGGCCAATGCCCGACGTCCTGGCCCAGATCGAGGCCGAGATCCCCCATCTGCGTCGGTTTGCGCGCTACTTGGCGCGTGATGTCGACCGGGGCGACGACCTGGTCCAGGAGTGCCTGACCCGGGCGATCGCGAAGCAGCATACCTGGACGCCGGGCACCAATCTGCGCGCCTGGCTGTTCACGATCCTCAAGAACTGTCACATCAACGACGTCCGTCGGGCGCGACAGACCGACGAAATGCCGGACGAACATCCCCTGCTGACCGTGCAGGCCAACCAGGAGGCGCACGTCAGGCTGCTCGAGGTGCGCGACGCCTATCTTCGCTTAAGCGACGAGCACCGCGAGGTTCTTTTGCTGGTCGCGATCGAAGGGCTCCAGTACGACGAGGCGGCCGCGATCCTGAAGGTCCCCGTCGGCACCGTGCGCTCCCGCCTGTCCCGGGCCCGCCAGGCCTTGCGCGGCGCCCTCGAGGAGGGCGGCGGGCTAGTCGCAGAGGCCGCGCCGTTGCCGAGCGTCGTGTCATGACCCCGCCCCAGCGCCCGAGCGACGAGCAGATCCAGGACTACATCGACGGCCGCCTGCGCACACGGGATCTCGCCGCGATGACCGCCTATCTGTTCGCTCATCCCAAGGCTGCATCCGAGATCGAGGCCTTGCGGCGCCACAACGAGGCCTTGAAGCAGATCGGCCAGGAGATCCTGCACGAACCGATCCCGGAGCGCCTGCGCAGCGTGCTGCGGCGACGGCCGGCGGGCAAAGCCAACGGCTCCTGGCCGCCCCGGCACATCACGAACGGCCTCGCCGCCCTGACGATTCTGATCTGGTGGACCTGAGCCGCACCAATCCGGCCCATGGGCCTCGAGCGCGCCGCTGATCCGCTGCCTTGCCGACCCGCGGCCTGGTCGGCAAGGTAGCGGTGGATCGGCGCGCCGGCGGCCGCGACGAGCGGCGGGACCCGGCTGAGCGAAGAGACCGCCGGGCGGCGTTACGCGATCGCCGCGGGCGGGCTTGTCCGACCAGCAGCTTCGAGACTGGCCAGCAGAGTCGTCGCTCGCTCGCGCTTGGCGGCATCGGGATCGCGCTGGACGATCCGCAGGAGCACCGCCCTGGCCAGTGGGTCGCCATGTTCGGCCAGATCGAAGGCGATCCGATCGCGCTCCTCGTAATAGCGCATGTCGTAGTCGGCGATCCTGGGCGCCTGCCGTCGCCAGTACCAGGGCAGATCGGTCGCGGTCCAGCCGGCGGTGATCTCGTCCCAGCTGCCGCAACCGGCGTAGGGCTGGAGGCAGCGCTCGGAGACCGGCTCCGACGCCCGCTGATAGCGGTTGTCGAGGGACAGCCGCAGCCGGTCGGAGAGGTTGGGCAGCCCTTTGTGCACGGTCAGGCTGTGGAAGATCAGCGCATCGCCGGCTTTGAGCGGGCCAGCGACCCAATCGCCCTCCAAGGGGTCGATCACCACCATGCCGCCCGCCCCGCTGCTGACGGTGAAGGGGCGCACGCCCTGGACATGCGAGCCGCGGGCGATCGCGAGCCCGCCCATCTCGGCCGGGCAGTCGCCGAGCGGCAGCCAGAGGCTGAGCGTCTCGGTCGTGCCCTGGATGTGCGGATAGTCCTGATGCGCGGGCGTGGTGAACTCCGGCCGCTGCGGGAAGATGCAGCGCGGGATCAGGAGCGGATGGGCGAGCACCGGCTCGCCGAACAGGCGCTCGAACAGGCTCATGACATTGGGATGGAGCTTCAAGGCATGGCCGTCCTCGTAGCGGTAGAACCGGCGAAGCACGTCGATGAACGGCGCCTCGGGGTCGACGCAGGCCTTGGCCGGATCGGCGATCGCGGTGTCCACGTCCGTGCCGGCCTTCAACCAGCCCGCCGCCGCGATCGCCTCGAGGAACTTCGCCCGTACCCGCAGCACCGCCGCCCGCGGCAGCAGGCCCTTGATGAACAGATACCCGTAGACGTCGAGGCGCTGGGCGAGCGCTCGAGGGTCGTCGAGCAGCTCCGCCGAGTTCGAGCAAGCCATCCATCCCGAGATCTCCCCCTCCGAGCGCGTAGCCAGCACCACCCTCTACCCGCTGGGTGCCATGTGCGCCAGACGGAAGCGCGGCACGTCCCAGGGATCGGGCGGGATGTTCAGGTTCTTGCGCATGGCGAATACCGAGACCCCGTGCCGGATCGGCAGGTAGACGAAGTCGTCGGTGACGATCTTCCAGGCCTCCTCAAGATAGGCGTCGCGGGCGTAGGTCACCATCTCACCGTCGATCTTGTCGATCAGCTCGTCGACCCGCGGATTGGCATAGCCGATCAGGTTCCACTTGCCTCGACTTTGAAACAATTCCCTCAGAACGCGCTCGGAATCCAGATCCATGTGCAAGCCGTCGATGACGGAAATCGCTCTGTCGATCTCTGTATGACCTTCGCCTCGTAGTCGTCGCGTCGACATGAAATCGACGGCGACCTCGATTCCGACCGCGCAGGAGCTGCTGGGCGGCAGCCTTGCATTCGGTGATCTCGTCGTCGCCCCATCGTTCGGGCAATCGAGGGTCACGCTGAAGCCATCCGGATAGCCGGCATCGGCGAGCAGCGCCTTCGCCTTCTCAGGGTCGCGGACGGGCGGCTGATCCAGTTCCGGCGATATAGCCGTTGACGCCCGGCGCGGCGATCATCCCGGCGGGGATGAAGAGATCACCCATCAGGTCGTGCAGAGCCGACTTCATGTCGATCGCGTGAGGCCATCGCCTCGCGCACGCGTTTGTCCTTGAACGGGTTGCGCCCCTTGATGTTGGACGAGCGCAGTTCGGCGCTGCCCTGATCGAGGCCGAAGAAGATCGTCTGCAGCTTAGGTCGGTAGACGAACTTCAGCCCGGGGTTGCTGCGGATCTGGGGGAGCGCCCAGTAGGGCACGGTCTGGAGCAGATCGATGCTCGCCATCGAGCAGGGCGGCGACGTTCTCCGGATCGCGTTTGGCGAACGTGAACGATGCGGTCGATGTTGTGTCGGGTACTCCGCCGTGCCCCACCAGTCAGGATTACGGACCATGACCCAGCCGCCGCGCGGCTCGAACGATTGCAGCACGAACGGCCCGGTGCCGTTGGCGTGGCGCGAGGCATAGGTCTCCTCGCGGCCACCGACGAAATCGGCGGGTTCCATCACATCGTGCGCCTTGTGCCCAGGCCTTCGACATGATCGCCACATCGGAGAGCTTCAGCCAAAGCGACGGGTCCGGCGCGGTGGTCGTGATGCGGACGGTGTGATCGTCGATCGCTTCGACGGCCGCGATGCCGTCGACCCGGTCCTTGAAAGTCCGAGGTCTTCGCCTGCGCGCGCTCGATGCTGAACACGACGTCGTCGGCGGTGAACGGCGTGCCGTCATGGAAGCGCACGCCCTGGCGCAGCTCGAACTCCCAATGCGTCGGGTCGAGGATCTGCCATGCCAAGGCGAGCTGCGGCACGATCGCCAGGTTGGAATCGATGTCGAGCAGAGCCTCGTAGACCTGGTAGGTCGCGCCCTTGTTGTCTTCGTCGGCATAGGCATGGGGATCCATGGTCGCCGCGCCAGGCGTCCTTGCCAGTAAAGCGCAGCACGTTCTCGGCCGCGGCCCGAGCCGGCGACCGCGAGCGCCGCGAGCATCATCAGGCCAGTGATCAATGATCTTGAGCCGCTCATGGTCAGGCTTCCGTCGAGAAATCAAGCGGAGGGTAGACGCGATCGCCCGGAAGGGAAAGCGCGCCCGCACGGCCGGCGGAAGCGTCAGTCCTTGTCCAAGCCGCCGGTGACGTTGAGGCGGGCGGCGGTCATGTAGGCGGGCGCCTCGGTCGCGAGCCAGACCACCATGGCCGCCATCTCCTCGGGGTCGCTGCGGCGGCCGAGCGGGATGCGCGCGGTGCGCTCCGCCTTGAAGGCGGCGAGGTCGTTGCGGCCGGCGAGGTGGCCGAAATCCGCCTCGGTGCGCTCCTGGAGGGGCGTGTCCATCATGCCGGGGGAGAGGCTGTTGACCCGGATGCCGTGCGGGGCGAGCGCCACGGCCGCCGTGCGGGTCAGGGAATCCACCGCCGCCTTGGTCGCGGCGTAGGCGGCGTAGTCGGGCAGCGCCATGCGCGCGGCGGCCGAGGTGACGTTGACGATCCGGCCACCACCCTGGCGCTGCATGACCCGGCCGGCGGCAGCCATGGCGAGCGCCACCGCCCGGACATTGACCAGCAGCGTTTTTTCCCACGCTTGCGCGGTCATGGTGAGGAACGCCTCGACCGGCGCGACCGCGGCGCAGTTCACGAGCACGTCGAGCCGGCCGGTCCGGCGCACGGTCTCCTCGACGGTCCAGGCGGGACCGTCGGCGCTCGCGAGATCGACCGGGAGCGCAAAAGCGCTGCTGGCGCAGGTCCGGACGACCGCCCGGGCGGCCTCCGCGCTGAGATCGGCGACCCCGACCGTCCAAGCCCTGGCCGCCATCTGGCGGCAGACGGCGCTCCCGAGGCCGCCCGCGCCACCTGTGACCAGCGCGACTTGGGTGCTGACCTGGGTGCTCACGCCGCGGCTCGGCCGTACAGGCCCTTGACCGCGGCGACGATCCGCTCGGCGCTCGGGATCACGGTCCGCTCGAGCCGGTCGTTGAACGGCATCGGCACGTCGAGGGCGGCGACCCGGGCGACCGGCGCGTCCAGCCAGTCGAACGCCGCCTCGGTGACCGAGGCCGCGATCTCGCCGCCGAAGCCGCCGAACTTCCAGCCCTCGTGGACCACGACCAGGCGGTTGGTCCGCTTGACGGAAGCGACGATCGTGTCGAGGTCGAGGGGCTTGAGCGTGCGCGGGTCGATCACCTCGGCGCTGATGCCATCGCCCTCGAGCCGGGTCGCGGCCTGCAGCGCCTGGCTGACCATCATCTGGGTCGCGACGATCGTGACGTCCGTGCCCGGCCGGCGGATCGCCGCCTTGCCGAGCGGGATCGCGTAGGGCGCTTCGGGGACCGGCTCCGCCTGGCCCAGATACAAGAGCTTATGTTCGAGAAAAATCACCGGGTTGTCGTCCCGGATCGCGGCGATCAGGAGACCCTTGGCGTCGTAGGCCGATGACGGCGCGACGACCACCAGGCCCGGGACGTGCGCGAACCAGGCCTCGAGGCTCTGGCTGTGCTGGGCGGCCAGGCGAATGCCGCCGCCCTGCGGCCCCCGGACCACCAGCGGCACGGTCGGGCGGCCGCCCAGCATGTAGCGGAACTTGGCCGCCTGGTTGACCAGCATGTCCATCATCAGGGTCACGAAGTCGAAGATCTGGACCTCGACGATCGGGCGCATGCCGGCGATCGCCGCGCCGACGCCGGCCCCGCAGAAGGTCGCCTCCGAGATCGGCGTGTCGCGCACCCGCTCGCGCCCGAAGCGCTCGAGCAGGCCCTTGGAGACCTGGAAGATGCCGCCGGTGTCGGCGACGTCCTCGCCCATCAGGAAGACAGATCGATCGCGCTCCATCTCCTGGGCCATGGCCTCGTTCAGCGCCTGGGCGAAGGTCAGCTCGCGCGTGCCGCGCGCTTCCGGTTGGGCGTAAGTTTCGAGGTGGGCCGCGTGCGGCGCATACACGGCGGCCTCGAGCACCGCGGGCTCGGGCTCGGGGCTGCCCTCGGCGAACGCGACCGCGCCGTCGATCTCCGCGCGGGCGGCGCTCTGCAAAGCCTCGAGCTCGGCGCCGGTGAAGATCTCGCGCGCGGTCAGCACGTCGCCGAACGCCGGGATCGGGTCGCGCGCGATCCAGGCCGCCATGTCGGCATCCGAGCGCGGATCGCGCAGGTTGGCGCGCATGCTGTGCTGGCCCCAGCGCCAGGTCATGGCCTCGATCAGGCTCGGGCCCTGGCCCCGGCGCGCGCGCAGGACCGCCTCCCCGACCGCGGCATGCACGGCGAGCACGTCGTTGCCATCGATGCGCACCCCCGGGATGTCATAGGCAATGGCGCGGGTCGCGACCGAAGCGACCGCGGTCGTGTTGCGATAGGAGGTGCTGAGCGCGTACTGGTTGTTCTCGCAGACGAACAGCACCGGCAGCTGCCAGACCGCCGCGAGGTTCAGCGACTCGTGGAAGATGCCCTGGTTGTTGGCGCCGTCGCCGAAGAACGCGATCACCACCTGATCGCCGCCCCGCAGCTTGATCGCGAGGCCGGCGCCGACGCTGAGCGGCATGGCCGCGCCGACGATGCCGTTGGCGCCCAGGATGTTGCGCTCCATGTCGGCCACGTGCATCGAGCCGCCGAGGCCCTGGCAATAGCCGGTGGCACGGCCCATCAGCTCGGCCATCATGCGGTCGGTGCGCGCGCCCTTGGCGATGCAGTGACCGTGGCCACGATGGTAGCTCGCGACGTAGTCGTCCTGGCGCAAGTGCGCGCAGGCGCCGACCGCGATCGCCTCCTCGCCGGCGTAGCTGTGCGCGGTGCCCTTGACCAGCCCGGCCTGGAACAGCTCGACCACCCGCTCCTCGAAGCGCCGGATGCGCACCATGTCGGCATAGAGCCGCTCGAGCTCGGCCGGCGGCAGCTCCAGATTGGGCGTGATGGTCAGCGCTTCCATGGTTCAGCCTCCCCTTGCCGTGTTTGCCTCACCATGGCACAGCCGCCGCCCGTTGGCGACCACATACAAGGGCGGCCGCAACGCCCTGTCGAAAGCCGCCGGTTGCCTCATCGAGGCCAAGAGGCGTGAATGAAATTCACGATTCTTTACAAGTATACCGTCGACACCATCGCTGATATCGGCTGGCACCAGCTCACTACAGGCTGGCAACTCCACGCCATCATCTCCGGACAGATCTTCAAAATGATCCAGATTGACACCGGAGAAATCAGCCTGTGGACGGGCATAGCGCTAAAGTGCGCGATCTTTGTACACAAGTGACACAGGTTTTACTGGCTCATCGGTCAAATCAAGGCCATCAGCATCAAGTCAGTCCATTGCATTCGCGGCGAATATTCGAGATCCGTCCGGGTCCCGAGCTCCGCCGCACCGGGGTCGGCAGTGTCCTCCAGCGATTGATCGGAATCTGGAGTTGACTGGAGGATCAATGCGACACAGGGCACACTTCCGTGCGCTCCTACATCGGCCTGGGGGGAGATCGACGAAAAGAGTCCAGACCCCGTTTCCCCAGACGAACCGCGGTTCGCCCGGCCGGGCCGTCCTTGGTCGGAGGATCGACAATTGCGGTCCCGCATCCCCGGGGTTGCCCGGATCGGCAATGCGCCGACGGCTTGATTCGGGCAGGCGATCGGAGGCAGGATCGGGGTCGCGTTCGGAAATGACGACCAAAGATGCATGGCGGCGATGAGGGATCGCGGCATGGCGGAGCGTGATCAGGGGGCAGACCGGGGCGCAGGCGTGCTGGCGCGCTGGTCGCGCCGGAAGCGGGCGCAACGGGAGCGGGCGCAACGGGAGCGGGATGGGGCGGCTTCGCTGGACGATCCGCGGGCGGACGAGGCGCCGGCGATCGAGCGGGCGCCGACCGGCCCCGAGCCTGGCGTTGAGGCATCCGGGGCTGAGGGCGCGGTCCGGGTCGAGGACCTGCCGGACATCGAGAGTCTGACCTACGAGTCCGACTTCACCGTGTTCCTGGCCAAGGGGGTGCCGAAGGCGCTCCGCAGCCGGGCGCTGAAGAAGCTCTGGCGCTCCGACCCGATCCTGGCCAATCTGGACGGCCTGAACGACCACGACCTCGACTACCGGCACGTCGACATCCGGACGCTCGCCGCCCGCTCGGTCGAGGACCTGGCGCGCGGCACCAAGCGGCTGACCGCGAGCGACCGCGCCGCCGAGCGGCCGGAGCGGTCCACGCACGCATCCGACCGCCCGGCTGCGGCGCCTGGGCGCGACGCGACGGCGGCCACGGTCAGGAGCGCCGCGCCGCCCGCGTCTGACCCGCCCGCGACCACGGTGGCAACCGCGGCGTCGCCCAAGTCCAACCCGCCCGCGACGGCCGGCATCGCGTCGTCGGCGCCCGACCCGCCCGCGACGGCCGGCGGCGCCGCGTCGTCGGCACCCGATTCGGATGCCGTCTGACCGCCCGGCCGCTGCGGTCGCAGACGAGGAGCGGAGCCGGGCCGAGTTCTATCTGCTGCTGGCGCATCTGCTGCGCGCCCCACCCGAGGCCGGGCTGCTGGGGGCCCTCGGCGCCCTCGAGGGTGATGCCAGCGCGCTCGGCCAGGCGCTTGCCGCGCTGGCGCTCGCCGCCCGGGAGACGACGCCCACGCGGGTCGCGGCCGCGTACCGGGAGCTGTTCGAGGGCATGCCCAAGGCGAAGCTCATGCCGTACGGCTCGCACTATCTGGCCGGCAAGCTATTCGGCCGGCCGCTCGCCGAGCTCAGGATCGCGATGTCCGATCTCGGGGCCGTCCGGAGCGATCAGGCGCGCGAGCCCGAGGACCACGTCGCGAGTGTCCTCGAGGTCATGGCCGGTCTGATCCTCGGCCGCTTCGGCGCCGCTCCGGCACCGCTGGCCGAGCAGCGGCGGTTCTTCGAGGCCCACGTCCGGACCTGGACACCCGCCTTCTTCGGCGATCTCGAGGCGGAGGCCGGGTTCTATGCGCGGGTCGGCGCCTTCGGCCGGCGCTTCCTCGAGGTCGAGCGCCAAGCCTTCGAGATGCTCGGCCCGTCAACCTGAGGGCTGCGCCTCCGGCCGCCGGCCGGCTCGGCCGTCCCCGCTGGGTTCGCGGCGCTGGCCTGCGATCATTGCGATTTTTTAATGCATTCTAATGTGCATTGTGCTTAGATCGGCGCAGACTTGTAAAAAACAGCTGACGATACCGTTGGGAGCAGGGCGTCGGCCGCGTTCGGGCGTCGGTCCGAGCGGCTTGGCGGGGATCCGACGGGTCGTGGGGTGACATCGGCATGCGCGCTCTCGGATCGATCGGTCGTCCATCGGGACCGGGCCGTTCTGCGCGCCCGCATGGCCAAGAGGACAAGGAGCAGGAGATGGCGCAGGAGCGACCGGAAGCTCAGCCGGTGAGCCGGCGTAGCTTCATGCGGCTGGCTGGCCAGGGGGTCGGCGCGGCCGGGGTGGCTGCGGTCAGCCTCGCCGCGGGCGGTGCCGCCAAGGCCGAGCAAGCCGCCAAGCCGCAGCCCGGCTATCGCGAGACCGACCACGTCCGCGCCTACTACGAACTCGCCAGGATGTAGCGGGCGGCGTCATCGGGGACGGAAGGGGAAAGACATGCTCAGCAAGATTGCCACCGGTCAGGCGTCGGCGCGGCATCCGTCCGGCCTGGTCGCCACCAGCCGCCCGGCCACCTTGGACCGGCGCGCCTTCCTGCAGCGCTCGGGGGTTGCCGCGGGCGGCATCGGGCTCGCGAGCCTGCCGTTCACGGCGGTCCAGCGGCGGGCTGAGGCCGCCGCGCCGGTCGCTTCCGACATCGAGGTCAAGACCACGGTCTGCTCGTTCTGCGCGGTCGGCTGCGCGATCAAGGCCGAGGTCCAGGGCGGGGTCTGGATCGGCCAGGAGCCGGCCTTCGACAGCCCGATCAACGTCGGCGGCCACTGCGCCAAGGGTGCGGCGATCCGCGACGAGACCTCGGGCGACCGCCGGCTGCGCTACCCGATGAAGCTGGTCGACGGCGCCTGGCAGCGGATCCCCTGGGACACGGCGATCAACGAGATCGGCGACCAGATGCTCAAGATCCGCGAGACGTCCGGTCCCGATTCGGTCTACTGGCTCGGCTCGGCCAAGGTCTCCAACGAGCAGGGCTATCTCTATCGCAAGTATGCCGCGTTCTGGGGCAGCAACAACGTCGATCATCAGGCGCGGATCTGTCATTCGACCACGGTCGCGGGGGTTGCCAACACCTGGGGCTATGGCGCGATGACCAACAGCTTCAACGACATGCACAATTCGCGCTGCATGATCACCTTCGGCGGCAATCCGGCCGAGGCGCATCCGGTGGCGATGCTCCACATCCTGCGCGCCAAGGAGCGCAACAACGCGCCCTACATCGTGGTCGACCCGCGCTTCACGCGCACGGCGGCGCACGCGACCGAGTTCGTCCAGCCGCGCCCGGGCACCGACATGGCGGTCATCTGGGGCATCCTCTGGCACATCTTCCAGAACGGCTGGGAGGACAAGGAGTACATCCGCCAGCGGGTGTGGGGCATGGACCACATCCGCACCGAGGTCGCCAAGTGGACGCCCGAGGAGGTCGAGCGGGTGAGCGGCGTGCCCGGCGCGCAGCTGCATCGGGTGGCGCGCACGCTGGTCAGCAACAAGCCGGTCTGCCTGACCTGGACGCTGGGCATGACCCAGCACACGATCGGCAACAACAACACCCGCGCCATGCCGATCCTGCAGCTGGCGCTCGGCAACGTCGGGCGGGCGGGCGGCGGCACCAACATCTTCCGCGGCCACGACAACGTCCAGGGCTGCACCGACATGGGCGTGCTGTGCGACGATCTGCCGGGCTACTACGGCCTGACCGAGGGCGCCTGGAAGCACTGGGCGCGGGTCTGGGACGTCGACTACGACTATCTGCAGAAGCGCTTTCACTCCAAGGAGCTGATGGAGGCGGCCGGCACCCCGGTCTCGCGCTGGTACGAGCTGGTCAACCTGGACAAGAGCGAGATCGACCAGCCCGACAACATGAAGGCGATGGTGTTCTGGGGCCACTCGATCAACTCCTTGACCCGCCTGCCAGAGCACGCGAAGGCGCTGAACAAGCTCGAGCTACTGGTGATCGTCGATCCCTATGTGCCGTTGTCGGCGCTGCTCGGCGAGCGCAAGAACGCCACCTATCTGCTCCCGGCGGCGACCCAGTTCGAGACCTCGGGCTCAGTCACCGCCTCCAATCGATCAATGCAATGGCGCGAGAAGGTGGTCGAGCCGCTGTTCGAGGCCAAGCCCGACCATCAGATCATGTATCTGTTCGCACAGAAGTTCGGTTACGCCGACCAGATGTTCAAGCATATCCAGGTCAATGGCGGCGAGCCGCTGATCGAGGACATCACGCGCGAAATCAACCGGGGTATGTGGACCATCGGGTACACAGGCCAGTCGCCCGAGCGGCTGAAGCTGCACATGGCCAACATGTTCACCTTCGACAAGACGACGCTGCAGGCGAACGGCGGGCCGTGCGACGGCGAGTATTACTGCCTGCCGTGGCCGTGCTGGGGCACGCCCGAGATGAAGCACCCGGGCTCGGCCAACCTCTACGACCCGTCCAAGCCGGTCGCCGAGGGCGGCATGGGCTTTCGCGCCCGCTTCGGGGTCGAGGGGCCGGAGAAGTGGGGCGGCGGCGACATGCTGGCCGAAGGCAGCGTCGAGGGGGTGTCCTATCCGGTCGGCTCCGAGATCCAGGACGGCTACCCCGAGTTCACCATGGCGATGCTCAAGAAGCTCGGCTGGGATGGCGATCTGACCGCCGAGGAGCAGGCCGCGATCGCGAAGGTCGGCGGTGCCAACGTCGACGCGGTCAACTGGAAGACCGACCTCTCGGGCGGCATCCAGCGGGTCGCGATCAAGCACGGCTGCGCCCCCTACGGCAACGCCAAGGCGCGCTGCGTGGTCTGGACCTTCCCGGACCCGGTGCCGGTCCATCGCGAGCCGCTGTACTCGCCGCGGCGCGATCTGGTGGCCGACTATCCGACCTACCAGGACACCCGGATGATGCGGCTGCCGATCAAATACGCGAGCATCCAGAAGCAGGATTTCTCCAAGGACTATCCGCTGGTCCTGAGCTCCGGCTGCCTGGTCGAGCACGAGGGCGGCGGCGCCAAGTCGTTCGCCAACAAGTGGCTGGCCGAACTCCAGCAGGTCATGTTCGCTCAGATCAACCCGCGCGATGCCAACAATCACGGTATCCGCGACGGCGACATGATCTTCGTCGAGAGCCCGGAAGGCGCCTCGATCAAGGTCAAAGCGAAGATCACCGGTGCGGTCGCGGTCGGCAACGTCTGGGTGCCCTACCACTTCGCCGGGCATTTCCAGGGTGTCGACCTGAGCGGCAAGTATCCCGAGGGCACGGGTCCCTACGTGCTCGGCGAGTTGGGCAACACCATCCTGACCTATGGCTACGACTCGGTGACCAACATCCAGGAGAACAAGGTCTCGATGTGCCGGCTTAAGGTCGCGTGAGCGGGGAGATCAGTCATGGCGCGAATGAAATTTCTCTGTGACGCCGACCGCTGCATCAACTGCAACGCCTGCGTCACCGCGTGCAAGAACGAGCACGAGGTGCCCTGGGGCATCAACCGGCGCCGGGTCGTGACCTTGAACGAGGGCGAGGCCGGCCAGCGCTCGCTGTCGGTCGCCTGCATGCACTGCTCGGACGCACCCTGCATCGCGGTCTGCCCGGTCGACTGCATCTACCAGACCGAGCAGGGCGTGGTGCTGCACAGCAAGGACCTCTGCATCGGCTGCGGCTACTGCTTCTACGCCTGCCCGTTCGGCGCGCCGCAGTATCCGCAGGCGGGCAACTTCGGCAGTCGCGGCAAGATGGACAAATGCACCTTCTGCGGCGGCGGCCCCGAGGCCGACAACTCGGCCGAGGAGTTCGCCAAATACGGGCGCAACCGCCTCGCCGAGGGCAAGCTGCCGATCTGCGCCGAGATGTGCGCGACCAAGGCCCTGCTCGCCGGCGACGGCGACGTGGTCTCCGGGATCTACCGCGAGCGGGTCGCCGCGCGCGGCTTCGGCTCCGGCGCCTGGGGCTGGGGCCAGGCCTACCGCGCCGGCCCTTCCGGATGAGCCGGGCCGGCAGCGCCGGCGGCGGCAGGCAGCGCCTGCAGGCTCAAACGTTTTTCGAGGGGCGGCTTCGGCCGCCCCTTTTCGTTGTGGCGCGCCAGTCGTCTACTGCCGTCTCTTGTCGTTCTTGCCCTTGGCCGTGAGCCGAGCACCCAATTCATCATCAGTTGGCAGACCGGCAATCACGACCATTAGTTCGGGGAGATATTCCTCGATGATTCGCCACATAATGTGATCGTCGGTCCGGCCATACTCGTGCCGGAGCAGGGTGCCGAGCGCAGCAATCTCTCGCCCATAGGCCCGCGGGTGCGTGTCTTCATCTCCGCCGGGAGATGCCTGCTGGCCTCAGAGATGATCTCGATGCCGCGCTCCACCGCGCGGCGCATCGTCCAGCTGCCTCGGTACTCCACGAAGGTGGCTTCGACGACCGTCGCCTCGATGCCCGCGATCGCGTCCAGCATGTCGGCGAGACGGAGCCGGACGGACCGCTTCACGGCTAAAAGACCCGCTCTGCTGAAGCCACAACTTCATCGCGGATCAGCGGGTGCAGACCCTCCCGCGTCGTGACGTCGGCGTCGATCTCCCAGGGCATCGCTGAGGTCGTGCTTGATCCGCAGGAGTTCGATCGCCGAGAATTTGCTGTCCGTAGTCAATGAAGAGGTCCAGATCGCTCGCCTCGGCGGCTTGGTCCCGGGCGGCCGAGCCGAAGAGATACATGGACGTGGCACCGATCGCCTTGAGGGCATCCGCATGATCCCTGAGGCGACGAATGGCGCCGTGCTTGCGCATGGTCGGTGCTCCGCATTGCCGCCCTAATGCTATGGAGCGGCCAAGCGCCATCACAATTCTGAGCACGTGCCCGCGCGCGGCCCTGCGGCGCCTCAGGGGGCTGGCACTGCGCCGTCGAGGATGATCCGGCGGGGGTGGGTGAAGATGTCGAAGCCGTCCTGGCGGGCGATCGCGACCAGGGTGATGCCGGCGGCCTCCGCGGTCCGGATCGCGAGCGCGGTCGGGGCCGAGACCGCGACCACGACCGGGACGCCGAGGACGGCAGCCTTCTGCACCATCTCCACCGAGACCCGGCTGGTCAAAAGCAGCATGCCGCCGGCGCCGGTCCGGCCGGCGCGGGCGAGGGCGCCCACCAGCTTGTCAAGCGCGTTGTGGCGGCCGACGTCCTCGCGCACGGCGACGATGCCCTGCCCGGGCAGCCACAGCCCGGCGGCATGCACGGCACCGGTCGCCGCGTGCAGGACCTGGCCCTTGAACATCTCGGTCTGGGCGGCGAGGATCTGCGGGGCGGCGATCCGGTCCTCGCCGTTGACCGCAGGCGGCACCGGCAGCGCCTGCTCCAGGCTCTCGATGCCGCAGAGACCGCAGCCGGTGGGGCCGGCCAGCCGGCGGCGGCGTTGGCGGAGGTTCGCCTCGCGCTGGTCGTCGAGCCAGATCCGCAGCTCGATCCCCTGCTCGAACGCGACCGGCTCGATCGAGAGGATCTGGTCCGGGCGCTCGATCTGGCCCTCGGTCAGGCTGAAGCCGTAGCCGAAATCCTCGAGATCCTGCGGGGTCGCCATCATCACGGCATGCGCCGTGCCGTTGTAGGTGATCGCGATCGCCGCCTCCTCGGGGACCGCGCGCGCGCCGCCTGGCCGGACCGCGCCCCGCCAGGCGATGCTTGCGACATGATGCACGGCTGGCACCCGGGCCCCTCGAAGAAGGCCACGCCAAAGATGTGGCATTGCGCACAGTCTACCATGCTTGCGCCGGATACCGAAATGCCACTTATCCCTGCGGAGGGATGCCGCTATGGTGACCGCCGTGACTGACGAGATCGACCTGCTCTATTCCGACCGGATTCTCGCGCTCGGCGCGCACATTCCGCTGACCGGGCGTCTGCCGGCACCGTCGGCGAGCGCGGTCCGGTCGTCGCCGCTCTGCGGCTCGCGGGTGACCGTGGATCTGGTGGCGGAGGGCGGGCGGATCGCGGCGTTCGGTCAGGAGGTCCGGGCCTGCGCCCTCGGCCGGGCGTCAGCCGCCGTGCTCGGCGCCCATGTCGTCGGCCGCTCGCGCGCCGAGATCCTGGCCGCGCGCGACCAGCTGCGCGCCATGCTCGAGGCGGATGGCGAGCCACCGGCAGCGCCCTTCGAGCTGCTCAGGGTCCTGCAGCCGGCGCGCGTGCACAAGAGCCGCCATGCCTCGATCCTGCTGCCCTTCGAGGCGACCCTGGCCGCCCTCGACGAGATCGCCGCCCAGAGCGGATAATGCCACTCGCGCGCCCCGTCACGCCGGCTCGCCGTCGGCGACGCCCGGGATCGCGGCGCAGTCGGCCGCGGCCCAGACCAGCTCCGCCGGGTCGCCGGGCCCGAGGGCGATCCCGCCCATGCGGCTTGTCACCTTGACCAGGAGCGGACGGTCGGGGGCGGCAGCGCTGATGACCCGAACCCGGCTGGTCGGGCCGATGAAGTCGACCGAGCGCACCTCGACCGGCAGGCGGTTCAGGCCCGGCGCGCCGTCGGCCCCGCCGATACCGCCGTCTGGCATCTCGAGGCGGAGCGCCTCGGGTCGCACCGCGATCGTGACCGCCGCCGCGTCGGCGAGCTGCTCGAGGCGGGGATCGGCGCAGGCGAGCGTGCCGAACGGCGTGACGATCGCGCCGCCGGTTGCCTTGATGCCAGGCAAGAGATTGTTGTCGCCGAAGAAAGTCGCGACGAAGCGGGTCCGCGGCCGGTAGTAGATCTCGTCCGGGGCGCCGACCTGCTCGATCCGGCCCTGGTTCATGACGCAGATCCGGTCCGACATGGCGATCGCCTCCTCCTGGTCGTGGGTGACGAACAGGAAGGTGATCTTGACCCGGCGCTGCAGCGACTTCAGGAACTCCTGCATCTGGCGGCGGAGCTCGGCGTCGAGGGCGCCCAAGGGCTCGTCGAGCAGGATCAGCTTGGGCTCGCAGATCAGCGCCCGGGCGAGCGCCACGCGCTGGCGCTGGCCGCCCGAGAGCTGGCTCGGATAGCGCTGGCCGAGGTCCTGGAGGGCCACGACCTCGAGGGCGTCCCCGACCCGCCTTTGGATCGCCGCCTTGGCGACGCCCCGGACCATGAGGCCATAGCCGACGTTCTGGCCGACCGTCATGTGCGGGAACAGGGCGTAGTCCTGGAACACGGTGTTGAACGGCCGGCGATGGATCGGCACGCCGGCGATGTCGCTGCCGTCGAACAGGATCTGCCCGGCGCTGGGCAGGGTGAAGCCGCCGATCAGGCGCAGGATCGTGGTCTTGCCGGAGCCGCTCGGGCCGAGGATGGTCAGGAACTCGCCGTCCTCGACCGCGAGGTCGATGCCCTGGAGCACGCTCGTGTGGTCATAGCGCTTGGCGACCGCGATCAGCTGCAGCCGACCGCCGGCCGATCGCTCGCTCATGGTCGGGGCTCTTCGGGACGGTCCGCAACCCTGCTCGGGGTGCCGGCAGCGGCCGGCGCTCGCTCGCCCGCCCCGGGGCCCGCTGCCGGCACGGCGATCTGGCCGCGCAACGGCCGCTCGGCCATGGTGAACAGGCAGCCGAGCGCGGCCGCGAGGCCGAACGCTGCGGCCAGGAACAGCCAGCCGAAGGCGCCGGCGAGACCGGGTGGCGCCGCCACCGCGCCGGCGGCGGCGGTGCGCAGGGCCGCGAGCTGATCGGCGCCGATGCCGCCCAGGAGAATGGCGCCGAATCCGGCGACCAGGATCGCGCCGCCGAGCGAGCGGAAGAAGTTCATGCTCGCGGTCGCGGTGCCGAGCTGGTGCAGCTCGACCGCGTTCTGGATCGCCACGGTCGTGACCGGGAGCACGGTCCCGATCCCGAGCCCGATCGCCGTCAGCGCGGTCTCGACCAGGGTCAGCGACAGGCCGGAAGGGCGCGCGGCCAGGACGAGCACGCCGAGCGTCGCGATCAGCAGGCCGCCGACCGGCAGGCGGCGGTAGTGGCGGACATGGATCATGAACCGGCCGGAGATGGTCGCGCCCACGACCGTGCCGCCCATCAGGGCGACCACCGCGAGGCCCGAGGCGCTGGCCGACAGGCGGAGCACCGATTGCAGATAGATCGGCACGTAGACCGAGAGGCCGATCAGCACGCCCATGGCGCAGCAGGCGGTGGCGGTGCCGGCGGCGACCACCGGATTGAGGATCACCTCGAGCGGCAAGAGCGGCTCGAACGCGGTCCGAGAGGCGGACCACGAACAGCATCCACACCACCGCCGAGCCGGCGATCAGGCCGATCACCGGCGCCGAGCCCCAGGGATAGCGCTGGCCGCCCCAGCTGAGGGCCAGCAGCAGCATGGTGGTCGCCAGCACCATCAGCACGGCGCCCAGGAGATCGAGCCGATGCGGCCGCTCGTGGCGCGGCAGCCGGCGCAGCGCCCGGTCGGTGATCAGGAACGCCAGCAGGCCGAGCGGCAGGTTGATCCAGAAGATCAGCGACCAGTGCAGATGCTCGGCGATGAAGCCGCCGAGCACCGGGCCGGCGACGCTCGAGGCCACGAACACGCCGGCGATGTAGCCCTGATAGCGACCCCGCTCCCTGGGTGCGACCACGTCGGCGACGATCGTCTGCGCGAGCGAGATCAGGCCGCCGCCGCCCAGCCCCTGGAGCGCCCGGGCGAGGATCAGCGCGGTCATCGAGGGGGCCAGCGCACAGGCGAGCGAGCCGAGAACGAAGGTGCCGATGCCGGTGAGCAGGATCAGCCGGCGGCCGTGGATGTCGCTGAGCTTGCCGTAGAGCGGGGTCACCGCGGTCGAGCTCAGGAGGTAGGCGGTCACGACCCAAGGCAGGTGCTCGGGGTCGCCGAGCTCGCGGCCGATGGTCGGCAGCGCGGTCGCGACGATGGTCTGGTCGAGCGCCGCCAGAAACATCGCCAGCAGGATGCCGATCACGATCCTGCGCACCGCCGCGTGATCGAGCGGCGCCGGCCGGGTCAGCCCGGCGGCGTCGACCCCCCCGCCTGCGTCAACGCCCATGATCACCCCTCGACAAGATCCGCATCCCTCAGCTCGACAGAAGCTTGGCGGCCGGCCGGTGCCGATCAATGGCGCCGGCCGCGATGCAGCCGTCGACCAACGCCCGATCTCCGCCGTCCGTCAGCGGCAGCTTCCTGATGTAGCAAGAACACTGGGGCGTCGGGGTTGAAAACCTGGCGATCGATCGGCGGTGAGGTCGCAGGGCGCGCGCCCGCGCCGATCGCTCGTGTCATCGAGGCGGATTACTGCGGATCGCCAAAGCCATAGAGCCGGGCCGGGTTGGTGACCAGGATGCGGTCCAGGGCCGCTGTATCCTCGAACCAGACGCCGAGCGCATCGAGCAGATCGCCATCGTCGGGCATCGGCATCGGGACGCCCGGCGCGCGCTCGGGCAGGTTCGGATGCGGCCAGTCGGTGTCCCAGACGAGACGCTCCGGCGCCGCCGCCGCGGGTTGCCGAAGCCATCGATCCGGGCCGGGTCTGGCTCGCGACTGAGGCGCCTGCCTACCCGACCGCCGGCCGCATCAACGTCACCGGCGGCCTCCACAAGGACTGGCGCCTTCGCCGGCCAAGCCGGCGAAGGCGCTTTCTCTGCGCAGGGATCAAGTCGACCGCCGGGATGATCCCCGCCCCGGGCGACAACGGTTGCAGCCCCGGATGGGATCAACCTCCGGCTTGCCCAAAGGATCTGCAGCCGCACTGGTCGGCGATTTTACTACCTGAGCGCGAACACCCAGATGACGCCGCCCTGCGGCACGTCGACGTGCTCGCCGAGGACCTTGTTGATCAGGTTCTGCTGGCCGGCGGCGTCGATGCCCCAGCCCGACTGCACCGCGATGTACTGGACACCGTTGACCGAGAAGGTGGAGGGCGGCGCCTCGACCCCGGAGTTGGTCTTGAAGTGCCAGAGCTCCTCGCCGGTCCTGGCGTCGAACGCCCGGAACATCCGGTCGTTGGTGCCACCGTCGAACACCAGATTGCCGGCCGTGGTCAGGATCGGGCCCCAGTTCATCGTGTCGTTGAACTGATGGGTCCAGGCGCGCTGGCCGGTGCTGACGTCCCAGGCCTGGATCTCACCGAACGACCGCGCGTTCTTGTCGACCGTGAAGCCGATGTCGGGGATCGACACGCCGGTCCACCACTGGCCGGCCACGTACTCTTCCTTCTTGCCTTCCAGATGGCCGCAGTGGTTGTCGTTGGCCGGAATGTAGATCATGCCGGTCTTCGGGTTGTAGGCCTCGTACGGCCAGTCCTTGCCGCCCCACAGCGACGGGCAGAAGTCGGCGTACTTGCCGGTGCCGGGCTTGTGATCCTCGTAGTAGGTCGGCCGGCCGGTGGTCGGATCGATGCTCTTGAACACCGTCTGCTTCACGTACGGCTTGGCATCCAGGAAATTGATGGCGCCGCTGTCGCTCCGCTCCAGCCAGTACAGATAACCGTTGCGCGCTGGCTTGATCAGCCCCTTGACGTCCTTGCCGTCCTTCTGGAAGTCGATGACCATCGGCGCATTCATCTCGTCCCAGTCCCAGGAGTCGTTCCAGTGGTACTGGAAATGCCCTTTGATCGCGCCGCTGTCGGGATCAATCGCGACCGTCGAGGAGGTGTAGAGATTGTCACCCGGGCGCTGATCGCCGAACCAGGGCGAGCCGTTGCCGGTGCCCCAGTAGGTTAGCTTGGTGCCCGGATCGTAGGTGCCGGTCATCCAGATCGAGGCGCCGCCCCGCTTCCAGGTGTCACCCTGCCAGGTGTCGTGACCGGGCTCGCCCGGGCCGGGGACGGTGTAGGTCTTCCACAGCGACTTGCCGCTGTTGGCATCGAACGCCTGGACGAAGCCGCGGATGCCGTACTCGCCGCCGGAGGGGCCGACCATGACCTTGCCGTTCACGACCAATGGCGCCATGGTCATGTAATAGCCGGTGTGCCAGTCCTCGACCGGGCTTTCCCAGGCCACCTTGCCGGTCTGGGCGTCGAGGGCGACCAGCACGGCATCCTGCCCGGTCATGTAAAGCTTGTCGCCATAGAGGGCGATGCCGCGCGTGGTGTTGTGCAGCGCGCTGAAACCTTCCGGCAGCTCGCGCTTGTACTTCCAGATCAGGTTGCCGGTCGCGGCGTTCAGGGCCAGGATCTGATTGTAGGGCGTGACCACGAACATCATGCCGTTGTTGACGATCGGCGGCGCCTCGTGGCCCGAGGTCACCCCGGTCGCATACGCCCACACCGGCGTCAGATGCTTGACGTTGCTGGTGTTGATCTGGTCGAGCGGGCTGTACATCCAGCCCTGATAGTTGCCGCGGATCTGCAGCCAGTTCTCAGGCTCCGGATTGGTCAGTCGCGCGTCGGTCACGAGGCTGTACCCCGTCGCGACCGCCTCCAGCCTGACGAGCTCGACGCGGCGGTTGAGCGCTCGGCCTTCCGGCGTGTCGTTGCTGGCAACCGGCTTGGTCTCACCGGCGCCCCCGGATTCCAGTCGGGAAGCCTCGATGCCACGGCCGATCAGCGCCGCCTTGACCGCGGCGGCGCGCTCGCCTGACAGCCGCTCGTTGTGCGCCGGATCGCCGGTCGCGTCGGTGTGGCCGACGATCTCCAACCGCCAGTTCGGGAAGTCCTCTAACATCTTCGCGATGTCGTCGAGCAGCGGCTGCGCATCGGATTGGATGGTCGCTTTGTCGAAGTCGAAGTGGATTCCGTAGAGGTCGTAGTGACGCTTGGTCTCGAGCGCGTGCTCCACCGCTGGCCGGCCATATTGCTGGGCCAGCTCCTCGGCCGTCTGCTGCGCCCAGGCCGGAGCCGACGGGAGCGACAGAGACAGTCCGAGTGCGAAAGCGATGCCGGCCAGGCCGCACGTCCGCGGCGGCAGGGACTTCCCTCGATGCTGCGAGAGTGTCGACTTGTGTGTCTCGGCAATGCCGCGAGCCGCTGCCATCGCGCCTGATTTGGCAACCATGTTCACGCGAGCCATTTTGGAGCCCTCCCTACATGGCGATTGCAGGCAATGTACGGGAAGCTCCCGCCAATGGCGAGGGGAAAGATAGGGCGACGCCGATCTCAGGTAGTGCGTGAGTGGAGGACCGGCGATAGAAGGCATGACTTGAGTGGCTTCATGCCCTGAAGCGACGGATCAAGGGCTTCCGGCGGCCTCCGGCTACCGCTGGCCGCGGACGCCATCCCGCCCGCACCCTGGACGAGCCAGGCTTTCGCCTGGCGCCGTTCACCAGCCGGTAGATCGCCTCCGGGAATCACGCTCGGGCGAGGGATGAACTGGCTCGACAGTGTCGGCTACGGAGTTGCCTGGATCACATCGCGAGCAGGATGCCGATCACGATCCTGCGCACCGCCGCGTGATCGAGCGGCACCGCCTGCGTCAGCCCGGCTGCGTCAACCGCCATCGTCACCCCTCGACAGGACCCGCCCCCTCGGCTCGACCGGAGGTCCGCGGCCGACCAGTCCCGGTCAACGGCCCGGGCCGCGACACGGCCATCGGCAGGCTGGCCGATCCGGCTCGGAACCTAGCCTAGTGTCCGTCCACAAAGGTTAACATGCTGAAATAGTTGTGGGAATCCCCGCTTTTTGGGGAGCGGTCTCCGGCGGCTTCGAGTAGGCTTTGGCATCAAGCCACTGATTCCAAAGCCCAACCCGCAGCCACCGGAGCCGACAATGCGCCAAGAACGCACCATCCAGGCCAGCATATTCGATCTCTTTGCCGGGCACGAGATCGGCCGCGAGCTGAAGGCGATGTCGGCGTGGCTCGATGACCATCGCGAGCTGCTCCGCCTGGTCGCGACCGACCTGCGCCGACATGGGGTCAAGGAGACCGGGCGCGAGGGCTTGCCGGCGGAGGCGGTGCTGCGCTGCGCCGTGCTCAAGCAACATCGCCAGTTGAGCTACCAGGAATTGGCGTTCCATCTCGAGGACTCGGCGTCGTTTCGGGCGTTCGCCCGGCTGCCGTGGTCGTGGAGTCCGAGAAAGTCGGTGCTGCACAAGACGATCAGCGCGATCCGCGCCGACAGCTGGGAGCAGGTCAACCGGGCGCTGCTGACGAGTGCGCGCGAGCTGAAGCTGGAGCGCGGCCGCGTCGTGCGGCTCGACAGCACGGTGACCGCAGCGCTGGTGCACGAGCCGAGCGACAGCAGCCTGCTCTGGGACGCGGTCCGGGTGATGGTGCGCCTGTTGCAGGCGGCGGCCGCGTTGGCTGGCGGCGCCGGGTTGTCATGGCGCGATCACCGGCGCGCGGCCAAGAAGCGCGCCCGCGCGATCCAATTCACCCGAGGTCGGCCGCGACGGGTTCAGCTGTACCGCGAGCTTCTCAAGACGACCCGGGTGACCTTGGCCTATCTGCACCAGGCAGCGGCGCAACTCGCCAAGACCGCCGACCTGGCGGTCGAGCTCTGGCAGGCCAAGGTTCGTCACTATCAGCCGTTGATCGAGCGGATCATCGCCCAGACCGAGCGCCGGGTCCTGGCCGGCGAGCCGGTCGCGGCCGGGGACAAGCTGGTCAGCCTGTTCGAGCCCCATGCCGACATCATCGTCAAGGGCAGCCGCGACGTTCACTACGGCCACAAGCTCAACTTGACCACCGGCCGGAGCGGCTTGATCCTCGATCTCGTGGTCGAAGCCGGCAACCCGGCCGACAGCGAGCGGCTGCTGCCGATGCTCGAGCGCCACATCGCGCACCATGGCGAGGCGCCGCGTCAGCTCGCCGCCGACGGCGGCTTCGCCACCCGCGCCAATCTCAGCCAGGCCAAGGCGCGCGGCGTCCGCGACCTGGCCTTCCACAAGAAACGCGGCCTCCGGATCGAGGACATGGTCAGGAGCCGCTGGGTCTACCGCAAGCTCAGGAACTTCCGCGCCGGCATCGAGGCCGACATCTCCTGCCTCAAGCGCGCCTACGGCTTGGCTCGCTGCACCTGGCGCGGGCTCAGCCACTTCGAGGCCTACGTCTGGTCCGCGGTGGTCGCCTACAACCTCGCTCTGTTCGCGCGCCTCAAACCCGCCTGAGCCGACCGCCGCGCGTCCCGCCGACCCGGTCCCACGGCGCCGGTGCCATCACGCACGCCTCGACCTCGCTCAAACCCATCCTTCACGCATCCCAACAGCCCCACCACCTGCGCCGAAAGCTCCCAACCGCGCCCCAGTATGCACAATATGCTGTGCCATCACCAAAAGCAGGATCAATATCTAGCGTTTATGGACGGACACTAGCCTAGCCTGGCGACCGTCTCCGGTCGAGCCGGCCCGCGCGGCGCCGGCGCCGGTCGGCGTGCGTCACGATCGCTCGCCGAAGCCGTAGAGCCGGGCCGGATTGGCGACCAGGATGCGCTCCAACGCCGCGCGGTCTTCGAACCAGAAGCCCAGCGCATCGACCAGATCGCCGTCGTCGGGCATCGGCATCGGGACGCCCGGCGCGCGCTCGGGCAGGTTCGGATGCGGCCAGTCGGTGCCCCAGACCAGGCGCTCGGGCGCGGCGGCCTCGAGTGCCTGCACGAAGGGGGCGGCGCGGACGAAGGGCGGCCCCCCCAGATCCGAGCGATAGGCCGAGAGCTTGACCCAGCCGCGGCCGGTCTCGAGCAGGCGCAGCATGGCCCGAAAGCCGGGTTGGCCCAACCCGGCCGCCGGATCGATCTGGCCCAGGTGGTCGATCACGACCGGCGTCGGCAGGGCAAGCAGGCGCGGCAGAACGTCCGCGAGCAGGTCGGCCGAGGCGTAGATCTGAACGTGCCAGCCGAGCGGTGCGACCTTGGCCGCAACCGTCTCGAGGGCAGAGAGGGTTACGCCGCCGCCGCTATGCAGGAGGTTGAAACGGGTGCCGCGAAAGCCCGCGGCATCGAGGCGTTGCAGCTCCGTCTCGTCGACCTCGGGCGGCACCACGGCGATCCCGCGCGCGCTCGCGCCAAGTCGCCGGATGGCGTCCTCGGTCGCGCGATGGTCACTGCCGTAGACGCTTGGCTGCACGATCACCGTGCGCTCGAGCCCGAGGGCGCTTTGCAGTCGCAGATAGTCCTCGAGCGGGGCGTCCGGCGGCGTGTAGCTGCGCTCAGGCACGAACGGGAAGCGGGCGCTCGGTCCGAACACGTGGCAATGGCAGTCGGTGGCGCCGGGCGGCAGCGCGAGCGTCGGGCGGCGCGGGCGGTGAAGTGGGCCGGGGACGGGCTTGGTCATGGCGGGCACCTCAGGCTTTCGGACCGGAACGGGGGAGCGCGCGGGTCGAGGCCGGGTCGAACAGATGCACGGCGGCGAGGTTCGGCGCGAGCGTGACCCGCTCGCCCGGGCGCAGCGCGACCTCGGGGCCGACCCGGGCGAGGATCTCGTCGTCCAGGCCCTCCAGAGCCAGCACCAGGATGGTCTCGGCACCGAGCGGCTCGACCGCGACCACCTGCGCCGGCAATCCGGCACCGTCGCCGCCGCCAGAGGAGGCGCTGGCGATCTTGAGGTCCTCGGGCCGGATGCCGAACACCACCCGGCGGCCCGCCAGCGTCCCGAGGTCCGGGGCGCGGTGGCGCGGCAGAGCCAGATCGCGACCGCCGACCCGGACCACGACGGCGCCATCGGCGGCCGCCACCTCGGCCTCGATCAGATTGGCGGGCGGGCTGCCGATGAAGGCAGCGACGAAGGTGTCGGCGGGCTCGCGGTAGACCTCGAGCGGGCGCCCGACCTGGATGACCCGGCCCTGGTTCATGACGCAGATCCGGCTGCCCATGGTCATCGCCTCGACCTGGTCATGGGTCACGTAGATCATGGTCGCACCGAGGCGCTGGTGCTGCTTGATCAGCTCGCCGCGGGTGCGGACGCGGAGCGCCGCGTCGAGGTTCGAGAGCGGCTCGTCGAACAGGAACACCTTGGGATCGCGGACGATCGCCCGGCCGAGCGCGACGCGCTGGCGCTGGCCGCCCGAAAGCGCGTAGGGCTTGCGCTCGAGCAGGTCCGCGAGGCCGAGCATGGCGGCCGCCGCCTGCACGCGCCTGCGGACCTCGTCGCGCGGGACGCCGCGGCGCTTCAGGCCGAAGGCGAGGTTGTCCTGGACGTTCATGTGCGGGTAGAGCGCGTAGGACTGGAACACCATGGCGATGTCCCGGTCCTTGGCCGGGACCCGGTTCATCAGCCGGTCGTCGATCCAGAGCTCGCCAGCACTGATCGCCTCGAGCCCGGCGATCATGCGAAGCGTGGTCGACTTGCCGCAGCCCGACGGCCCGAGCAGGACCATGAACTCGCCGTCCTCGACCAGGAGCGAGACGTCGTCGACCGCCAGCGCTGCCGCCCCCTGAAAGCGCTTGCTGATCTGCTCGAGCCGCACGACCGCCATCCTATCCCCCTGCCTTGGGCGCCTGCCCGCCCGCGCTCATTTGAGCGCGCCCGCGGTCATGCCCTGGATCATCTTCTCGGAAAAGAAGACGTAGGCGACGATGATCGGGATGACCGCGATCATCAGGCCGGTCGCGAGCATGCCGTTGTCGTCCAGGTGATCGCCCATGAAGCGCTGGATGCCGAGCGGCAGCGTGCGCTTGTCGTCGTCGGTCAGCAGCACGACCGCGAACAGGAACTCGTTCCAGATGTAGATCAGGTTCAGGATCACCGTGGTCGCGACCGCCGGCAGGCCGATCGGCAGCGCGATCCGCCAGAAAATCTCGAAGTCCGAGTAGCCGTCCATGCGTGCGGCGTCGAACAGGTCCTGCGGCATGCGGGCGAAGAAGCTCTCGAGGATGTAGACCGTGAGCGGCATCTGCAGTGCGACGTAGACCAGGATCAGGCCGAGATGGGTGTTGTAGAGGCGGTAGTCGACCAGGAGCTGGAACACCCCGATGATCGTGATCTGCGGCGGCAGGATGATGGTGCTGAAGATGACGAAGAAGACCAGGCGGTTGCCTGGGAAGCGGTAGCGGGCGAGGCCGTAGGCGGCCATGGCGCCGAGCACGCTGAGGAGGGCGACCGCGCTGACCGTGACCACCGTGCTGTTCCAGAAGTAGGTCTGGTAGTTGGAGCCGAACCAGGCATCCGCGTATTTGCCCCAGTGCATGGGCCAGGGCAGCGCGTAGGGGTCGGCGGTGATCTCGGTCGTGGTGCGCAGCGACATCATCGCGACCCAGACGAACGGGCCGGCCGCGAACGCCGTGTAGCCGGCGAGCCCGACCAGGAGCAGGCTGCGCAGGGCGATCGTCCGCGCCGGCACGCTCAAAATTCCAGCCGCTCGCGCCGGCGGAGCAGCCGGGCGGCGAGCAGCACGATCGTCATCACCAGGGCGAAGGAGACCACGGCGATCGCCGAGGGATAGCCGAGGTCGAAGGTCTGCCACTCGAAGGCACGCTTGTAGGTGTAGGTGGCAAGCGTCTCGGTGCTCCAGAGCGGGCCGCCCTTGGTCATGATCCAGACCAGATCGAAGATCTTCATCTTGCCGATGAAGGCGAGGATCAAAAGGTTGGCGAGCGTGGTCCGGATCATCGGGATCTGGATGTGGACGAGCTTCCGCCAGAAACCGCAGTTGTCGAGCTCGGCGGCCTCGATCACCTCGTCCGGCAGCGAGTGCAGGGCGGCGAGGCAGACCACCATGTGGAAGCCGACCCACTTCCAGGCGTCGACCAGGATCACTGCCCAGAGCGCGGTCTTCGGGTTGCCGAGCCAGACCTGCGCCCAGCTGCCGAGGCCGAGCGTGCGCAGGAGACGGTTCGCGACCCCCCAGTCGTAGTTGTAGATCCACATCCAGATCACGCCGACCACGACGTAGGAGATCAGCACCGGGCTGAACCAGGCGACCCGGAAGAAGCGGGACCAGGGGATGCGGACGTAGAGGCAGGCGGCGAGCAGCAGGCCGAGGCTGACGTCGACCAAAGGCGCCACCGTCGCCCAGAGGAAGGTGTTGACGATCGCCTTCTCGAAGATCAGATCGCCGGTCAGCAGCTGGACGTAGTTGGCAACGCCGACGAAGCGGTCCGGCTGGTGCGGCTTGATCAGGTGGACGCTGTTGTAAAAGGTCTTGACGATCGGCCAGGCGGTGAGGGTCAGGTACATGAGGAGTGCTGGCGCCAGAAACGCCATGATTACCCCCCAGGGCTGATCCTCGAAGCGGGCCCGCAGGCGATCGACGACGCCGGGGCGGACCGCCTCCGCGCCGGCGACGGCCAGCGCCGGCCGACCGATCCATCCGCTCGCTTCACGCCTCATCGGCGATGCCCGAGGGGTGATCCTCGAAGCGGGCCCGCAGGGCGATCGACGACGCCCGGGCCGGACCGCCGCCGCGCCGGCGATGGCCACCGCCGGCCGACTGACCCATGCGCCCGTGTCACGCCCCATCGGCGATGCCCGAGGGGTGATCCTCGAAGCGGGCCCGCAGGCGATCGACGACGCCCGGCCGGACCGCCGCAGCACCGGCGATGGCAACCGCCGGCCGACTGACCCATGCGCCCGCGTCACGCGCCATGGCCGGCCCGCCGCGATCACGCATCTTTAACCTTTCGTCAACCATTGCTGGCTAATCTGCGCGTGCTCGAGGGTCCATGTGACCGTGGGAATCCGCGCCGCCCGCTTCTCGAACGACGTACGGACTCCCAGGATCGCAGGGACCATCGGAAGAAAGAATGGACGACGAGAAGCTTAACATTGCGTTAGCGCTTCGGCGCTCATCCTTGCGGTCGGGCCACGCGCCTGCCCGGTTGCGAGGACGCCAGCCAACGCCGCGAGTTCGAGCGCCGATCCAGCCCTGCCAGTCCACAGCTCCAACGCCGATCGACGCTCAAAGCGCCCCCGACGAAACGCCGGCTCAGCCGGTGTGGCAGGCGGCCTCCATCTGGTCGAGCGCCTCGTCGGGGCCGATCAGCCCGGCCGGGAAAGCAGCGTTGATCACCTGCACGAAGGTCTCCTTGCACTGGCCGCGCAGGAAGTCGATCGGCGTGCCGAGGAACCAGGTCCGACCCTCGCCGCGCAGGTTCAGCTCCTTGAAGTAATCGGCGTACTCGCCGCCGAACTCGGCCGCGCCGATCTTCACGCCGGTCTGGACCTTGGTGCTCTCGACCCATTCGCGGCCCATCTCCGGGCGGGTGATCAGCTCCAGGAACTTGAGGGCGAGCTCGGGCTGCCGGCTCGCCGCATTGATCGCGTAGGTGCCGGCGATGCCGATCGTCTTGCAGTTCGGGCAGGCGCCGCCGTCCATGGCCGGGAACTGCATGATGCCGAGCGGGAAGTCCTTGGGCTGGCCGCCTTTGTCGGGCGGGTTGAAGGCCCGGCTCGAGTACCAGCTGCCGACCGGGAAGGTGAGGCCGCCCGGGCTGGTGTGGAAATAGGCATGCGAACTCGCCGAGCTTGAGGGTCGTGAAGGTCTTGGGATAGGCGCCGGCGTCGATCAGCTGCTTCATGTAGTGGAAGACCTCGACCACGCGTGGGTCCTTGTACGACAGCTTGCCGGCCCAAAGCGCTGCGTAGTCGTCGGGGCCGAGCTTCCGCAGCAGCAGCTCGTGGGTCAGATACGAGCCCGGATAGGGCCGGTCGCCGATCCCCTGCACGACCGGGGTGATGCCCATGCCGGCCGCGGTCTGGACCATCTTCAGGAACTGGGCCTCCGTCAGCTGATCGTCGTCGCCAAGCTCGATCCCGGCCTTGGCCAGGACTTTGGCCATGAGCTCCTTGTTGTCATAGAGCTCGACCGTGAACGCCTGCATGCCGACCCCGTAGACCTTGCCCTCAAAGGTCCAGGCGCGCTTGGCGAAGTCCTCGAGGCGGCCCAGGATCACGGGGTCCTCGATCGGGCGGACCAGGCCGTTCTCGACGAACTGCATCCGGTCGGGCTCGAGATAGATGATGTCGGGGCCCTCGCCGGCCTGGAGGGCGGTGGTCATGGCCGCGAACAGCGCGTTCTTCTCGTAGAAGGTGATCGCGAGCTTGACGCCCGGATTCTCGCGTTCGAACTGCGCCTCGACGTCGCGGAAGAAGGCGCGCACGCCCTCGTGGTCGGCGAAATGGCTCCAGACCGTGAGCGTCTTCTCCTCGGCGAGCGCCAGGCCGGCGCTGCCGGCGAGCGCTGCCAGGACGGCCAGGGCCGCGGTCAGGCCAGCGACGTGTTGCTTCATGATAGCCCCCCTTGGTTGCGCCAACTGTAGCCATCGTCGGACGGTTCGCCAAGGCTCCGGCGGCCGGCTGTGGCCGGCTGCAGCGCGGCTTGGCTGCGGGTGGCGCGATCGGCTACAGTTGCGCAAAGCTCGAGGAGACGGGGCATGAAGATCACGGTGGTCGGTGCCGGCGCGATGGGCGGCAGCTACGGCGGGCTGCTCGCGGCGGCCGGGCATGAGGTGAGCCTGATCGATGCCTGGCGCGAGCACGTCGAGGCGATCAATCAGGGCGGGCTTCGGATCGATGGCGTGCGCGGCGAGCATCGGGTGCGGCTGCCGGCCTCGACCGAGCCCAGGGCCGGCGCGTCCGCCGAGGTGGTGATCATGTTCGTCGACGCCAACAATACGCAGAAGGCCGCGGCGACCGCGCAGCGGCTGCTCGCGCCGGACGGCTTCGCGATCACCTTCCAGAACGGCATCGGCAACGTCGAGAAGCTGCAGGCAGCGCTCGGCAAGGAGCGGGTGCTCGGCGGCTCCAGCATGTGCAGCGCGGCCAGCCGCGGCCCCGGCCACGTCTGCCTGACCCACATGGGCCTGACCTCGGTCGGCGAGACCGACGGCCGGGCCAGCGCCCGCGCGCAAGGCCTGATCGAGGCGCTGCAGAGCGCCGGCTTCGAGGCCGAGCTCGAGCCGAACGTCATGGGCCTGGTCTGGCAGAAGTTCGTGGTCAACTGCGCGGTCAACGCGATCTCGGCGACCACGGGCCTGCGCGCCGGCGAGCTGGTCCGGCTGCCCGAACTCGACGCCTTTCAGGACCGCGTCCTCGAGGAGGTGATGGCGGTGATCCGGGCCAAGGGCGTCCGCCTGCCCAACCCCGAGATCGTGGCCAAGATCAAGGCGCAGTGCCACAAGAAGTTCAACAAGCCCTCGATGCTGCAGCACGTCGAGGCCGGCCGGCGGACCGAGATCGACGCGCTCAACGGCGCCCTGATCCGCGAGGCGAGCGCGCTCCGGATTCCGATGCCGAACAACGAGGCCCTGGTCGCCCTGCTCAAGGGCCGCGAGCTGCACCAGCAGCGCGTCGTCCACCAGCCGGATCTCGACTACGATGCCTGGGAGGCGCGGATCGCCCGCGGCGAGGAGGATTGACCGGGCAAGCCGGCGCGGCCGGAGAACGCGATCGCCGGCTAAGGGCTCGGCGTGGCGCGCGCGAGCCGAGGCTGGCGGCCGAGCCGAGCCCGGATCGCGGCGCGCAGCGCGCCCGTGTGGCGCTCGAAGGCGAGATAGAAGAGCCAGGCGACCGCGATCGCGACCAGGCCCTCGAACAGCATGATCGCGAGGGCCTGCGCGTTCACCGCCCGGATCGGCAGCGCGACCGCGAATTCCCGCTCGAGCACCGTGCGCAGCAGATAGATCACCGGCGCGTGGGTGAGGTAGAGCGAATAGGAGAAGCCGGCGAGGCGCTGCCCGCTCCGAACGAGGCCGGGCCTGAGCCAAAAGGCCGAAAGCCGCCCGCCCTTGACGGCGAGGAGCAGCGCCAGGAGCGCGAGCCCGATCAGATAGTCCTTGATCGGGCCCGGTCCGCCGTCGGTCCCCTTGGACAGGGCCAGCGCGACGCACGACGAGAGCGACGCCGAGCGCCGGCGGCAGGCGCCAGCGCCAGCCGGTCGCGACCAGCGCCCCCGCGAGCCAGACCGGCAGATAGGCGAGCGTGGTCTTTGAATCCCAAGGATCGAACATCAGCAACGCTCCGACCGCCACGGTCACCAGGGCCAGCATGCTCGCCCGCAGCCAAAGCATGGGCCCGGTGAAGATCAGCAGGGTTGCCGGCAACAGCAGGTAATACCAGACTTCATTGTGAATGCTCCAATAGGGGCCATTGCTGCACAGCACCGGAAAGAATGCCTTGTGCAGGAAGAGCAGGTTGAGGGTCAGGTCGAGCGCGCCGGGCGCGCAGGGCTCCTGCGAGAGGCTGTAGAACTCGCCGACGGTCCGTTGCGCGAGGCGGGCGACGATGACCGAGAAGACCAGCGCCGGAATCGCGACCACCCAGATGCGGGTGAGGCGATCGAGCAGGTAGTCGGCGTGCTCATCGAGCGTGAAGGGTGGTCGGCCGACGAATTTGCCGGCGACCAGCGCGCCGCTCAGCACGAAGAAGACGATCACGGCCTCGTGGCCGAGCCCGGTCACGAAGAAGAAGGCTCGGACCAGGGGATGATGGGCGCCGGCAACGTCGCTGCCATAGTCGCCGATCGTGTGCAGGCGGACATGGCCGAGCAGCACCAGGAACGCCGCCAGCCAGCGGGCGTGATCGAGCACCGTGGAGAGGCCCGGATCGAGCCGGCGCCCGTGGTCCCGCCGCTCAGCCAAGCGTGGACGATCCAAAGCGTTCGCGATCGAGGTGCGCGATCAAGGCCCGCTCCCGCTCCGCCCCTGCATGCACGGGCACTATGTATCGACTATAGGTTGCTTTTCAACTCCTACGTTCTACCATCGGGGCTTGCGCGGCGCCCTCAGAGCTGGTAGCGGCGCACCGCGTCCTCGTCCCAGGCGAGGCCATTGCCGGGCACGTCGGGGATGATCAGCCGGCCGTGGTCGAGCCGGAACGGTGCGGCCAGGATCGGGTGCGCCCAGTCCTGCCATTCCAGCCAGTGGCCGGTCTCGGTGACCCGCAGCAGATGCGCTGAGATCTCCGGATAGAGGTGCGAGGACATGTCGATCCCGGCAGCACCGGCGAGCGCTGCCGCACGCAGCCAGCCGGTGACCCCGCCGATCCGCATCAGATCGGGCATCACGTAATCGCCGGCGCCGGCCTGGAGCGCGGCGTGGAGGGCGCGTGGGCCATAGAAATTCTCGCCCAGCATGACCGGCGTCGCGAGCTCGCGGGTGAGCCGCGCGTAGCCCGCCAAATCGTCATAGGCGATCGGCTCCTCGAACCAGTAGAGGCCCTGATCGTCGAGGCCGTGGCAGCGGTGCACGGCGTCGCCGAGCGAAAGGCCCTGGTTGAAGTCGGTCATGATCTGGCCATCGGGCCCCAGCACCTCGCGGACCGCCCGGATCGCCTCGAGGTCGTCCGCGATCCGCTCGCGCCCGAGCCGGAGCTTGAGCCCCGTGAAGCCGCCGTCTGCGACCAGCGCCTCGGCTTCCTTGGCAAGCGTGCCAAGCGGCGTCAGCCAGAGCCCGCCGCTGTGGTAGGCCGGCACCGGTGCCAGCGAGCCGCCGAGATGGACCGCAAGCGGCAGGCCTGCGGCCTTGGCCTGCGCATCCCAGGCCGCCATGTCGAGCCCGGAGAGCGCGATCAGCGTGACGCCTTCGAGGCCGACCAGCCCCAGCGCCTTGCGCCCGGCGGCGAAATCGTCGAGCGGCGCGAGCGGTTTTCCCCGGCGCGCCGCGGCCAGATCCTGGATCGCCGGCACGATGTAGCGGACCGCGTCCTTGAGATAGGGCGCGAGATAGCTCCGCCCGACCACCCCCTGCTCGGTCTGGAGGTCGATCAGGATCAGCGGCCACTGCTCGTACCGCCCGACCCGCGAGACCACCGGCCGGCTCAGCGGCACCAGTACCGGGCGCACCGAGACCGCGTGCAGGGTCAGCCGTTCAGCCATCGCCGGCTTGCCTCGGCGATGCGGCCTTGCCCAACGGCTTCGTCGAATTGACCCAGGGGAACGGAATTTCGGGCACCGCCACCTCGAGGAAGCCGCACAAGCGTGGCCAGCCGTCCCGCGGATCGAAGGTGAGCAGGCGGTCGGCGGCGATCTCGGCCTGGACCGCAGCGATGTGCGCTTGGAAGACCCGCGTGGCGTGGTCCCGCTCCGCCAGCCGATCGTCGAAGACCTGCAGGGCGATGGTCTGCTGCCCCATTTCGGCGATGGCGTTGATGTGCGGCGAAGAATGGGTTCCGCGCGCCGCGAGGAATGGCGTGATCGTCGCCTGCACGCTCTCGAACCAGCTGTCCGGATCGCGCACCGACAGGATCACCTTGGCCTTGGGGAAATGGCGGGCGAGCTCTCGCCAGTATCTGGCGCCCGGCCAGTCCACCTGGGAGCGGTAACCGCGGAAGACCTGGTCCCAGTCGACCGGCTCACCCCGCGCCGCCGCCTGCCAGTCCGCGAGCAGCTCGGGATGATCCCGGATCTCGTACATGTGATGACAGGGCCCGAAGCCCAGATGCTCGAGCGCGGACTTGAGGGAGCTGGTCCCCGTGCGGCCAAAGCCCGCGCCGATGATCTCGAGCGGCATCGGGGACTCCAGGATCTCGGCTCGTCGCGGGCGAGCGGCGGCGGGTCGGGGGTCGTCGCCGCCGCTGCCCTGCGCCGACCTCTACTCGGCGGCCGCGGCCGGGCTGTGCGCCTGGATCAGCTGCCAGACCTTCTGCGGCGTCGCCGGCATGTCGATCGCGCGCACGCCGAGGTCGGAGAGCGCGTCGATGATCGCGTTGATCACGGCTGCGGGCGAGGCGACCGAGCCCGCCTCGCCGCAGCCCTTGATGCCCATGGGGTTGGTCGTGCACGGCACCTCGAGGGTCGTGACCTCCATCGCCGGCACGCCGTCGGCCCGCGGCATGCAGTAATCCATGAACGAGCCGGACAAGAGCTGACCGCTGTCGTCGTAGACCGCATGCTCGTAGAGCGCCTGGCCGATGCCCTGGACCACGCCGCCGTGCACCTGGCCGGCGACCAGCATCGGATTGAGCACGACCCCGAAGTCGTCGACCGCGGTATAGCGGATGATCCGCGTGACCCCGGTGTCGGGGTCGATCTCGACCTCGGCGACGTGGCAGCCGTTGGGGAAGGTCCAGGCGTCGATCTTGGCCATCGCCTCGGCGTCGAGCCCGGGCTCGGCACCCTCGGGCGGGGTCATGGTGCGCGCCTTGGCGGCGAGCTCGAGCAGGCCGATCCGGCGGTCGGTGCCGATCACCCGGAACTCGCCCGCCTCGCGCGCGAACTCGATGTCGGCGACCGCGGTCTCGAGCTCCTGGGAGGCGTAGTGCTTGCCGCGCTCGACCACCATGTCGGAGGCGTCCCGGATCGCCATCCCCTCGGCGGTCAGCGAGCGCGAGCCGCCGGTGCCGCCGCCCCATTTGAGCAGGCTGGTGTCGCCCTGGACGATCCGGATCTTCTCGAACGGGATGCCCAGGCGGTCGTTCAGGACCTGGGCGTAGGCGGTCTCGTGGCCCTGGCCGTTGGACTGGGTCCCGACCAGGACGCTCACCGTGCCGTCGTCCTCGAACTGGATCTTCGCCGCCTCCTTGGGGTCGCCCATGGTCGATTCGATGTAGTAGGACACGCCGATGCCGCGTCTGAGGCCACGGCTCGCGGCCTCCGACCGCCGTTTGCCGAAGCCCGCCCAATCGGCCGCCTTCAGCGCGGCGTCCATGACCTTGGCGAACTCGCCGGAATCGTAGGTCTCGCCGGCCGCGGTCTTGAACGGCATGGCGGCGGCGGCGATGAAGTTGCGCCGGCGGAACTCGATCGGGTCGAGGCCGACCTCGCGCGCCGCGGCGTCGATCAGCCGCTCAATCAGATAGATCGACTCCGGCCGCCCGGCGCCGCGATAGGCGTCGACCGGCGTGGTGTTGGTGAGGACGCCCTTGACCCGGTAGACCAGGTTCTTGACGTCGTAGACGCCGGGCAGGACCTTGAGCGCCGCCATGGTCGGGATGAACGGCGCGAACAGCGAGCTGTAGGCGCCCATGTTGGCCGCCGTCTCGACCCGCATGCCCTGGATCCTGTGCTGGGCGTCGAGGGCGAGCTCGGCAGTGGTGACGTGGTCGCGGCCCATGACGTCGGCGAGGAAGGTCTCGCTGCGCTCGCCGGTCCATTTGACCGGCCGGCCGAGCGCGCGCGCAGCCCAGGCCGCCATGGCGTACTCGGGGTAGAAGAACGCCTTCATGCCGAAGCCGCCGCCGACGTCGGGCGTCAGGATCCGCACCTGGTCGCCGCCGACCTTGAGCACGCCGGCCAGGATGTCGGTCCAGAGCCAGCCGCCCTGGGTGCAGGCGTGCAGCGTGACGCCCTTGCCGGCATCCCACTCGGCGATCGCCGCGCGCGGCTCGATCGCGTTCGCGACCAGGCGGTTGTTGAGCACCTTGAGCTTGACCACGCGGGCGGCCTTGGCGAACGCCGCGTCGGCGGCGGCCGGATCGCCGAACTGCCAGTCGAAGCTCAGATTGTTCGGCACGTCGTCGTGGACCAACGGCTGGCCGGCGGCGGTCGCCGTCTCGGTGTCGGCGACCACGGGCAGCGACTCGTAGTCGACGCTGATCAGCTCGGCCGCGTCCTTGGCCTCGGCGAGCGTCTTTGCGACCACGAAGGCGACGTGGTCGCCGACGTGGCGGACGCGGTCCGTGCACAGCACCGGGCGGAGCCGGTTGGCGCCCTGGCTGCCGTCCCGGTTGGCGAGCGGGACGGCGCAGGGCAGAAGGTTGCCGCCGCTCGCTTCGATGTCCGCGCCGGTGATCACCGCGAGCACGCCCGGCGCCGCCTTGGCCGCCTCGACGTCGATCGAGCGGATCCGGGCGTGCGCCTCGGGCGAGCGCAAGACGTAGCCGTAGGCCTGACCGGCGATGTCGATGTCGTCGGTGTAGCGCCCCTGGCCGGTGATGAAGCGCTGATCCTCGACCCGCCGCACCGGTTGGCCGACCCCGAATTTTGCCATGACCACTCCCCCCAACCCGCTGATCCCGAGACCTCGCCCACAACATAGCCCAACCGAGAAGCTTCGCCAGCCCCGGCTCAGCCCGCTGCGCCAGACATGAAAGAACATCGGCATGGTGTTGTAAAGCCGGTTGAATTAGCGCTTGACACTCGCCCCGATCAGTGTCGTCATTTCCGATTAAATTGGCCCTTGGGCGGGGCCAACAAATGAGCTAAGGCGCCATGAGTGACGAGCGACGGCCTCTGGTTTCGGTCGGCTTGCCGGTATTCAACGGGAGCAACTACCTTGAGCTTGCGATCGAATTGGTTCTGCGCCAGACGCTGACCGATTTCGAGCTGATCATCAGCGACAACGCGTCGACCGACGACACCGAGGCCATCTGCCGGCGCTATGCGGCAGGCGACACCCGTATCCGCTACTATCGCAACGCCGCCAACATTGGCGCTGGCGCCAACTTCAACCGCAGCTTTACGCTGGCCTCGGGCAAATACTTCAAATGGGCCGCCCATGACGACACCCTCGCGCCCACCTATCTGGAGCGTTGCGTGGCGGCGCTCGAGGCCAACCCGGACGCCGTGCTCTGCCAGTCGCTGGTGCGGCTGATCGATGCCGAAGGCAAGAGCGTCGGGGTTTATGACAGTGAGCTGCAGCGCGCCGATTCCGCGTCGCCCTCGGAGCGGTTCGCGGCGCTGGTGATCTCAACCCACTGGTGCACCGAGAGCTTCGGGCTGATCCGCGTCGAAGCGCTCGCCAGGACCCGGCTGATCGCGCCCTACTTCGCCTCGGACCGGGCGCTGTGCGCCGAGCTCGCGCTGCTCGGCCGCTGCCTCCAGGTGCCGGAACCGCTGTTCATGAACCGCGACCACCCGGACCGCTGCGTGCGCACCGCCTATCCGGATCGCCGCACGGTGCGCTACTGGTACACACCGGGCGCGGCCAGACCCAGCCTCGTGGATCTGTGCCCGATGTGGTCGCTGTACGCCGAGTACTGGCGCATGGTCCGACGCCACGTCCCCGAGCGCGGTGAGCGGCGGCGCTGCTATGGCCACCTGATTCGCTGGTTGCTCGTGTACTGGAACGCCGTCCGGCTGCTGCTCGAGCCGGTCAGCGCCCTCGATCCGCGGGTGCTCGCGCTCGCGACCGAGATCAAGCATCGCTTGTTCGGCGCGGCCCGCGTCGCGCTCGTGAGCGAGTCCGGCGAGCGGCTACGCCATCGCTGACATGGTGCACCCCATCCAGGCCGACCACGGCCAGGGGCTCTGGCGATAGCCCGCCAGGGGCAGCGACAAGATGGGCGTGATCTCGGCCAACCGGTCCCCGAAGCAATACCAGCAAGGCATCGGTCATCTGGCGCGTCAGGTCCGGCGCGGCCGGGCGGTGCGGGGATGATTGCCATCGCCCGGCCGGCAAAACGCGCCGCCGTTAACCTGCGACTAAAGCCCTTGCGTCACAACAGGCTGGCCGCAGCAGCGTACGACGTAACGGGGGAAACTCCAGTGTCCAAGCATATGACGAGCCATCTGATCGCCGAGCGCCCGGGCAACTCCGCTCAGCCGCCGATTCCGCCCTGGCAGCGGCCGGCGCTGAAGGCGACCCTGGTGTCCAAGCCCTGGCTGCATGGCAACGCGCTCGCCTATGTCGACGACGTGCTGCGCTCCGGCTGGTGGGGTTACGGCCCGGTCGCCCAGCACCTGCAAGCCGCGATCGAGGCCCTGTACGACCAGCGCCAGAACGTGCTCGCGACCTCGAGCTGCACCGCGGCCATGCACCTCGCGCTGCGCGCCGCCGGGGTCGGCCCGGGCGACGAGGTCATCGTGCCGGCCTTCACCTATGTCTCGACCGCGATCGTCGCGGTCTATTGCGGCGCTGAGCCGGTGTTCGCCGACATCGATCCGGACACGCTCACCCTCTCGGCCGCGACCGTCGAGCCCGTGCTCTCGAAGCGGACGCGGGCGATCATCCCGATGCACTACGCCGGTCCGCCCGCCGACTTCGACCCGATCCGCGAGCTGGTCGCCGGGCGCAACATCACCGTGGTCGAGGACGCGGCGCACGCCTTCGGCTCGATCCGTGACGGCCGGCGGGTCGGTGCCGGCGCCGAGTTTGCCGCCTTCAGCTTCGCCCCGACCAAGCAGATCGCCAGCAGCAACGGCGGCATCCTCTTGTATCGCGACGGCGAGCGGCGCACCGAGATCAATCAGCTGGCCTTCCTCGGCCTCGCCGCCGACACCTACAACCGGACCGTGGCCAGGGGCGTGAGCCCGACCCAGCACGTCGCCCGGGTCGGGCACAAGTACAAGATCGACGACCTGGCGGCGGCGGTCGCCTTCGCCAGCATCGAGCAGCTGGAGGAGATCGTTCAGCACCGGGCGGCCCTGGTCGAGCGCTACTACGAGCAGCTCGAGGACCTGGATGCGGTCGAGCTGCTGCCGCGCCGGACCAACGCCCAGATTTCCTGGTACATCATGCCGATCCGGGTGCCGGCCGCGCGCCGCGATGGTCTGCGCGCCCATCTTGCGGCGCAGAACATCGATTCGACCGTCCACTATCCGAACCTGCTCGAGCAGCCGGCCTTCAAGGAGTGCCGCGGCAGCGTGCCGACCACGGTGCGCGAGACCCGGCGGGTGATCAGCCTGCCGCTGCATCGCTCCCTCGAGGTCCGCGAGGTCGATCGGATCTGCGAGGCGGTCCGCGGCTTCCTCAGCTGACCGGGGCGCCGGCCCTCGCGGCCGGCGGATCCGGGGACGAGCGGCCGCCGCGGTCGCTCCGTGTCTGGCGGGCGCCGCCCGGCGCGCCCACATGAGCCTCTTGAGCGACCGCGCAGCGTTGCGCGGGCCGCGACCGGGACGCGAGCCTGCGCATGATTCCGCTGCACGACGACAATCCGACCACGCGCACGCCGATCGTCACGGTCGCCCTGATCGCGGCCTGCGTTCTGGTCTACCTCTGGCAGACGTCGCTCGGGCCGCAGGCGGGCCAGGCTGCGGTCTACAGCTTCGGTTTCATCCCGGCCGTGGTCTTCGAAGGCGTCACCTTGCCGGCGGAGCTGGTCCGGGTGCCGGCCGGGCTGACGCTCCTCACCTCGATGTTCCTGCACGGCGGCTTCATGCATCTCGCCGGCAACATGCTCTACCTCTGGGTGTTCGGGAACAACATCGAGGACGTCTGCGGCCATCTTCGCTTCGTGCTGTTCTACCTGCTCTGTGGTCTGGTCGCGGCGCTCGCCCAGGCTCTGCCCAATCCCGCCTCCGAGATCCCGATGATCGGTGCCAGCGGCGCGATCTCGGGCGTGCTCGGCGCCTATCTGCTGCTGTTCCCGCACGCCCGGGTGCGCGTGCTGATCCCACTCGGCCTCGTGTTCTTCACCACGGTCCGCGCCGGCTGGCTGCTCGGCTTCTGGTTCATCTTCCAGCTGCTGAGCGGCCTCGGCACCCGTCCGGCCGGGGGCGGGGTCGCGTTCTGGGCGCACGTCGGCGGCTTCATCGCCGGCCTGGCGCTGATCCTAGTGCTGCGCGACAAGCAGTTCAGGTCCCGCCTGGGCAACCGGCGGCGCGGCCGCTCGCGCTTGCCCGAGACCACCCGCCGCCGGCCGGGGCCCTGGAACTGAGCATCCCGCCGGCTCGAAAGCTGCGTCCACGCGCTTGCGAGACCGCCCGGCAAGACGGAACTGAATGAAAATACTCTGCTCATGACTTCGAAAAACAATGATCATGGATAGACGAAAGTACTGCCCAGCATAAAAGGTGGCCCATGGGTTCCGCACATTTACTTACAAAGCCGTGGCCCTGAAAGATGGGCGGTTCACCGCTCATGACAGTTTTCATGGTGGACTTGGTCTGGTAGCCGCGGCCGGCGGCCCGCGCGCCTTGCCGGCGCCGCAGCGCGACCGCTTGCGTCCACCTTACCTGTCCTGCTCGAAGGCGGCGGTGGTCTCCCTCAGCGCCGCGTATTCCTGGCCGTAGGCCCGCTGCTCCCACCACTCCACGAGATCGGCAGCACGGGGCCGTTGAGAGCACCGCGGCGAGAGCCATAGCTTCAATACGCATCAGGCGCCCTCCCTGAGCCATCAATTGCGCGACTATGCTCTCCCTACGCGACTGCGGCAACGGTGGCTCAGAAGCGCTTGCGCCAGTCGTCGCTCCACATCAGGAGGAAGGCCTTGGGGTCGAACGGGTGCGCCTTTGCGACCTCGGTCCGGAACTCGCCGACCCCGAGGCCGGGCCCGGTCGGGATCTCGTAGTGGCAGCCGCCCGGGCGCGGGGCGTGCTCCAGCAGATCGGGCGCCAGGCAGCGCCCCGCCCCTGGAGGTGCGGCGACACGTTGCGCCGGAAGTACAAGGAGGTCGGGTTGCCGTGCAGGAAGACGATCGGGTCGCCGCGGCCCGCTCTCGACGTAGGCCACCTGTATGCCATGCACGAGGGCCTGCTTCTTCGCTGGTTCGGCGGCGCCGATCATGGTACGCCCTCCGGTGCTGAAGATGCCTGACCGATCCACCGGCCAAGGCCGGTTCCGGTCGGAACGCCACGCCCGCCATACGACCCTCAGTCGGGCAGGAAATCCGGGTCGAGGGCCTGTTCCAAGGTGTAGGGCGAGGTGCGCGGAAACGCCCGCTCTGACAAACCGGTCTGGGTGATCGCGCGGGCGCGCGCGTCGCCATAAACACGGGGGAATACCGTCTCGAGACGAGACCTGAGGCTCGGACTCTCTTCGAGATCATCGCGCAGCCGCTGCCGGTGCTCGAGTATCGAGTCGAGCCAACTTCGAGAACGTCGCTTGGGTTGGAATTGGTGCTTCAGCAGGTGGAGGAGCACGATGACGAGATTGCTCTTCACGGCTTTCTTAGCGCCGATGCCCAAGTCCTCGATCTCCTCGACCAGATTGGCGACGTCGAGGCGCTCGAAGGCCCCTTGCCGCAGGAGACCTGCCTGTTCCTTGACCCACAGGTAGAAATCGCGCTCGTGGAGCGACTGACGTTCGTTGGTCAAAGGAGCTGCACGCGCCATGTGCCTGCCTCTACCGGTCACCGAGCCGCTACTCTAGCACGGAAGCACGCGCAGGCGAGAAGCCGTTCCGCAACAAGACGCCCCGACTGCCCTGGCGGCTACTCGCTCAGGATCTGCTTGATCCGGGCGATCGCCTCGTCGACCGCCTGCTCGGGGCTGATGCCCTCGGCGACGACGCGGTGGACGGCGTTGCCCCAGACGTTCTCGTCCCAGATCGGGCCCGAGCGCCACTCCTTGTCGCGCACGTCCATGTCTATGAGATGGGGCTGGGTCAGATCTGGATGGCCGCGCGCATGCGGTGCGGATCGCTGGCGTCGAGCCAGAACGGCTGCTCGACGAGCTTGCGCATCGGCGGGGTCAATTCGTCGCCCGCGAACGTCAGCCAATGGGCGAGCCAGCCCTCCTCGGCGAGGAAGGTGACGAACTGCTTGGCGATGGCGCCATGGCCGCCATCCTTGAAGACCACGGCGCGGAACACGCGACCCTCGAGGACGAGCGGCTCGCCGTCGGCCGCCTGCGGCCAATCGATCGTGGCAGCGTTCTTATAATAGTCGTCGGGCCGCGCCGTTCGAAGCGCGGCCGGGATCGAGAGCGAAGAGTTCAGCGTCATCACGACGGTCTGGGCGAGGAACGCCTTGTTGTTGTCGATGTTGGTCCAATTCACCGAGTTGGGCGGCGTGCAGCCCTTGCGCCAGATCTCGGTGTAGGCCGTCATGGCCCTGATCATTCCTTCCCGGACCTTGGGATCATCGACCTGGGACCGGCGGTCCCGGCTCAGCCAGGATGCCTGGTACGCCCACTGGAACTGCGTGAGCTCGAATTCTGTGTCGATGGTCGCTGCGGTCGACATCGCGAGGCCGACCGCCCAGATGTCCTCGTGGCCGATCGCCTTGCGTACCGCCGGCTGCACGCGATCGCACCAGAACGACCAGAACGCCTCCCACTCGCGCGGGATGTCGGCGAGGTGAACCCGGCGCGCTCCAGGAGGCTGTTCCAGACATGGACGTGGTTGGAAATCCGGCCCATGGGCAGCGCGTACAGCCCGCGCCGGCCCGTCTTGCCGTCAAGCAAGGTGGAGACCTCGATGGTGTCGGCATCGAACAGGTCCAGCACCGGGCCGAGCACGCCCCCGAGGTCGACGAGCCGGTCGTCATAGGCCCAACGCGCCGCCGAAGTCTCGATGCGGGCGCCGAACAGGAAGTCGGGCGGCGCCCCCGCCTCAAGGGCGCTCGCGGCCTGCTTCATGATCTCGTCCTCTGTCGGTTGGACGAGCTCGACCTGCTTGCCGGTCTCCTGCTCGAACGCGGCGACGATCTCGCGGACCGCCTCGTCCGCCTGCGGGTAGAACCCCTGGTTCCACCAGACGACCAGATCCGCGCCCTTGGCGCCGAACGGCGCTAATCCGAGTACCAAGGCGAGAACGACCGCATTCCTGCGCATGAACCGCCTCCCTGATCACATCAATTTGACGACTATGGTCCCCTTCGGCGGCGCCGGCAACGACGCGGTGAACGGGGGTCTTCGAGAGAGACGTAGAAGCGCTTGCGCCAGTCGTCGCTCCACATCGGGAGGAAGGCGGCGGGAGCTGCAGCGCGGCCGCCGTCGCGTTCATCATCAAGGGACGCTTACCGTGCCGGGACATCAGCTCATCCGGTCGCCGCCGGCGACGGTCCGGGCGGCGGCCCCCAAGTTGATGCCGACCGGCGCCAGGACCGTTTACAGTCGAATCCGGCCGCTGATATGCTGCCGCGTACGGCAACGATAACAAGGGGGGCTAGGGACATGCCATCTTCAGGACGCCCGGCTGTGATCGGCCCGTGGACGCGCCGCCAACTCCTTCAGGCCAGCGCGCTCGGCGCCGGCGCGCTGGCGGCCAGCAGGCCGGGCCGGCTGCTCGCCGCGGACAAGATCACCGTCGTCAACTCGATCCGCTCGCTCTCCAATCCCTACCACGCGACCTGGAATCAGGGCGGCGAGGCGTTCGCCAAGTGGGCCGATGCCGACTACGTCACCCTGGTCACCGAGGGCAACAGCGAGAAGGGCATCGCCGACATCAAGGCGATCATCGCCAAGACCGGCGGCAACATGGTGCTCAACGTCGACCCCAACGAGAGCCCGGACGCGCGCCCGATCGTCGAGGCCTGCGCCAAGGCCGGGGTCTATGTCGTGACCCAGTGGAACAAGCCCGCCGACCTCCACCCCTGGGACTTCGACCCGCACTACGTCGCCCACATCTCGTTCGACGGCAAGCCCAACGGCAAGGCGATGGCCGAAGCGCTTTTCACCGCCATGGGCGGCTCGGGCGGCATCGTGGCGCTGGGCGGCATCCTCTCCAACGTGCCGGCGATCGAGCGCAAGGCCGGGCTCGATGCGGCGCTGGCCGCGCATCCCGACGTCAAGCTCCTGGACTTTCAGGTCGCCAACTGGGACCCCAACCAGGCCTATGACATCACCAATGCCTGGGTGACCCGCTTCGGCGATCAGATCAAGGGCGTGTGGGCTGCCAACGACGGCATGGGCATCTCGGCGCTCGAGGTGCTGCGCGCCGAGGGGATGGCCGGCAAGGTGCCGGTCACCGGCATCGACGGCATCCAGCTGGCGGTCGAGGCGGTGATGGCCGGCGAGTTCGCGGGCACGGTCGCCTGGGACCCGTTCTGGCAGGGCAGCATGGGGCTCTCGATCCCCTACCACGCCAAGATCGGCAAGTTCGATCCGACCAAGGAGCCCCACGACCACCGCGAGTTCTATGGCACGGGCATCGTGATCACCAAGGCCAACGCCAAAGAGTTCTACGAGACCAACATCAAGAGCACGCCCAAGCTCGACTTCGACGACATCTGGGGCCGCGCCTCGGGTCAGATCCAGTACCAGTGAGACCGGCCTCGCCCGAGGTGGCCGGTCGGGCCGCGGCCGTCGGCCAGAGGTCGGCGGCCACGGCTCGACAAAGGCGATGACCGCGGCCGCCTCGGGCACGCTTGCCGCCAGGCGGGAGGCGCCGGAGGCGCGCCGGCGCCGCCTGCTCCGCCGGCTCGGGCCGTTCGCGCCGGTCCTCGTGCTGGTGGCGCTCTGCGTCCTGGTCGGCCTGGTCAACCCCAATTTTCTCTCGGTGCGCAATCTCGAGCGCATCGCCAACACCGCCGCGATCCCGCTGATCCTGGGCCTCGGCGTCACCTTCGTGATCATCATGGGCTCGGTCGACCTGTCGATCGAGGGCGTGGTCGCCTTCGGCGCCGTGATCCTGAGCCTTCTGGTGCTGAACGGCGCCAACGCCAACGACATGGGCCTGTTCGGCGCGCTGCTCGTGATCCTGCTCGGCGCGCTCATGGGCCTGGTCAACGGCATCGTTCACGTCGGCCTCAGAATTCCGTCCTTCATGGCGACGCTCGGGATGTGGTTCGTGGGCGTCGGCATCGCGAATGCGATCCTGGGCGGCGTCACCGTCCGGATCAACGACCAGACCATCCGGGCGCTGGCGCTCGAGCGCCTGCTGGGGATGCCGATCGCCGTCTGGCTGGCGCTCGTGGCGCTCGGCATCGCCTACGTGATCCAGAACCACACCCGGCTCGGCCGCTACATGTATGCGATCGGCGGCGGCGAGGATCTGGCGGCGCTCTCAGGCATCAACGTCCGGCGCTGCCGGATCGCGGTGTTCACGATCGCCGGTACCTTCTACGGCCTGGGCGGGATCATCGCGGCTGCGCAGCAGGGCGCGGGCTTCGCGCTGATCGGCCAGGGCCGGCTGTTCACCACGATCACCGCCGTGGTGGTCGGCGGCACGGCGCTGATGGGCGGCTCCGGTGGCGTGCTGCAGACCCTGGTCGGCGTGCTGATCGTCATGGTGCTCAGCAACGGCATGGTGCTGATGGGCATCTCGCCTTACGTCCAGCAGGTGGTGCAGGGCGTGCTGATCATCGTCGCGGTGGCGCTCTCGGTCGATCGCGCCCGGCTCGGCATCAACAAGTGAGCGCGCCAGCCGCCACCGAACGCCCCGCCCCGGTCCTGGCGCTGCGCGGGGTCGCGAAGTCGTTCCCGGGCGTCAGGGCGCTCGACGACGTCGCGATCGAGGTCCGGCCGCACGAGGTGGTGGGGCTGGTCGGCGAGAACGGGGCCGGCAAGTCGACCCTGATGCGGATCCTCGCCGGCGTCTACCAGCCGGATGCCGGCACGATCGAGCTGCACGGCGGGCCGGTCGTGCTGAGGACGCCGAACGAGGCCGCCCGGCACGGCATCGGCATGGTCTTCCAGGAGCAGTCGCTGCTGCCCAACCTGTCGGTCGCCGAGAACCTCTACCTCGGCGCCGAGCGCCCGTTCACCCGGGCGGGCCTGATCCGATGGTCCGAGCTTCACGCCGCGGCCGCGCGCCAGCTCGCCAAGGTCGAACTCGCGATCGATCCGGCGACGCCCACCGCCGAGCTCGATTTCGCCGCCCGCCAGATGGTCGAGCTGGCCAAGGCGCTGACCCTCGAGGAGCAGGCCGAGGGCCATCTGATCATCCTGCTCGACGAGCCGACCTCGGTGCTCGAGCAGGCCGACATCGACATCCTGTTCGCCCGCGTCCGCGCGCTCAAGGCGCGCGCCTCGTTCATCTTCGTCTCCCATCGCCTGGACGAGGTCCTGGCGCTCAGCGATCGCATCTACGTCATGAAGGACGGCCGGGTGGTCGCGGAGCTTATGGCCGCCGAGGCCGACGTCCACCGGCTGCATCAGCTGATGGTCGGGCGCGGCCGGCAGGCCGAGTACTATCGCGAGAGCAAGCAGCGGCCCTACCGCGACAAGGTCCTGCTCGCGGCCGAGAACCTGGCGCTGGCCGGGGCGTACCGGGGCGTCGATTTCGAGCTCCACGAGGGCGAGATCCTGGGCATCGCGGGCGTCCTCGGCTCCGGCCGCGAGGCGCTCTGCCGGACCCTGTTCGGCTTTGCCCAGCCCAGTGAGGGACGGCTTCTGATCGACGGCCAGCCGGCCCGCCTCGCCTCGCCCTCCGATGCCGTCGCCCGGGGTATCGGCTACATCCCGCGCGAGCGGCGGACCGAGGGGCTGGTGCTGTTCCTGCCGGTCGCCGCCAACCTGACGCTCGCCAGCCTCGAGCGGGTCACGCGCGCGGGCCTGATCGACCATGGCCAGGAAAAGCGGGTCGCATCCGGCTGGGTCGACCGGCTGCACATCCGCACGCCTGGCATCGGCGCGCTCTGCCTCAACCTCTCGGGCGGCAACCAGCAGAAGGTCGTGCTCGCCAAGTGGCTGAACGCGCGCGCCCGGACCCTGATCCTCGACCACCCGACCCGCGGCCTCGACGTCGGCGCCAAGGAGGAGGTCTACGAGCTGATCCGGGCGCTTTCGGACGATGGCATCGGGATCATCCTGACCGCCGACACGCTCGAGGAGACGATCGGCCTCAGCCACACCATCCTGGTCATGCGCGATGGCGTGATCACCCGGCGCTTCGATGCCGCCGCCGGCCGCAAGCCCGAGCAGGTGGAGCTGATCGAGCACATGGTGTAGCGGTTTTTCCCAGCGCAGCGTCGCCGCTGGGGCGGCCGGGAGAGAGGGTGAGAATGAGAGCGGGCGCGATCGGGGCGGGGGGCGCGCATCTGCGGCAGGCGATGCCGCTCGTGACGCTGCTCGCGCTGATGATCGTGATCGGCCTGGTCACGCCCGAGTTCCTGACTCTCCAGACGCTCCTCGTCCTGGCCTCGGACACCGCGACCCTGTTCGTGATGGCGGTCGGCGTCAGCTTCGTCATCATGCTGGGTGGCATCGACCTCTCGATCCAGTCGGTCGCGTCGCTCGCGAGCGTCGTGGTGGCACTCGCCCTGCCGCGCTTCGGCTATGCGGCCTTCGTGCTGGCGACGCTCACCGGCACGGTCGCGGGTGCGCTCGGCGGCCTTGCCCATGTCAAGCTCAAGATCCCGTCCTTCATCGCGACGCTCGCGGTCGGCGGCATCGCGGCCGGCACGGCGCTGATCATCTCCGATGCCCGCGCGATCACCATGGGCGCCTCCGAGCGCGCCTACATCGGCTGGATCACCGGGGCCAGCCTCGGCCTGCCCAACGAGGTGATCATCGGTGCGCTGGTGCTGGCCGGCGGCCTGTTCGTCCAGCGCTACACCGCCTTTGGCCGCTACAGCCAGGCGATCGGCGCCGGCGAGCCCGCGACCTTCGCTTCGGGCGTGCGCGTCGACCGCCAGAAGATCATCGCCTGCATGTTGTCGGGCAGCTGTGCCGGCTTTGCCGGGGTGATCCTGGCCGGGCGGCTCGCGAGCGGGTCGCCGACGCTCGCGAACGAGCTGCTCCTGCCGGCGATCGCTGCGGTCATCGTCGGCGGCACCGCGATCACCGGCGGCGTCGGCAGCGTCGCGCGCACCCTGATCGGCGCGCTCATCATCTCGGTCGTGCGCATCGGCATGACCTTCGTCGGCGTCGACATCTTCGCCCAGCAGATCGTGTTCGGGATCGTGCTGATCCTGGCCGTGGCGGTGACGATCGACCGCAGCAAGATCCCGATTGTCAAGTGAGCAAGGGGAGAGCGCGATGGATCTGGGCCTCGCGGACAAGGTCGCGGTGATCACCGGCGGCAGCGTCGGGATTGGCCTTGCGGTCGCGCGCGAGCTCGCGCGCGAGGGCGTGCATCTGGCGCTGGTCGCGCGTGATCAGGAGCGCCTCGCTGCGCGGGTGCAGGAGATTCGCGAGGAGTTCGGGGTGCGCGCGCTCGGCGTTGCTGCCGATGTCGCCACGGCCGAGGGCTGCTCGAATGTGATCGCCGAGGTGATGCGCGAGTACGGCGGCTGCGATCTGCTGATCAACAATGCCGGCACCGGCTCCAACGAGACCATCATGGCAGCGCCCGACGACAAGTGGCAGCGCTACTTTGACCTGCACGTGATGGCGGCGGTCCGCCTGGCGCGGGGTCTCGCGCCGATGATGCGCGCGCGCGGCGCCGGGGTGATCCTCAACAACGCCTCGATCTGCGCCGCCCAGCCGCTCTGGTACGAGCCGATCTACAACGTGACCAAGGCGGCGCTGGTCATGCTGTCCAAGAACCTCGCCAACGAGCTGATCCCCTTCAACATCCGGGTCAACGCGCTCAACCTCGGCCTGGTCCTGACCCCCGACTGGATCAAGACCGCAACCGAGCTGACCCAGGGCACCGGCAAGCCCTGGCAGAGCTACATCGAGGGCGTGGCCCACGAGCACGCGCCGATCAAGCGCTTCGCGACGCCTGAGGAGGTCGCCGCCTTCTTCGTGTTCCTCTGCTCCGAGCGGGCGAGCTACAGCGTCGGCGCCACTTACTATGTCGACGGCGGCATGCTGAAGGTCGTCAACTGAGCGTTTATTCGCTCAGGATCTGCTTGATCCGGGGATCGCCTCGTCGACCGCCTGCTCGGGGCTGATGCCGTCGGCGACGACGCGGTGGACGGCCTTGCCCCAGACGTTCTCGCTCCCATACCGGCCCCGAGCGCCATTCCTTGTCGCGGACGTCCATGTACTCGTGAGTGCGGGGCCGCGATCACGATCTGGATGGCCGCCGCCATGCGGTGCGGATCGCTCGGGTCGAGCCAGAACGGCTGCGTCGAGCAGCTTCGGCATCGGCGGCATCATGCGCTCGCCCGCGAAGTCGAGACCAGTGGGCGAGCCAGCCCTCGGCGACGAGGAAGCGGACGAACTCCTTGGCGGTCGCGACGTGGCCGCCATCCTTGAAGACCACGGCCGCGAAGTACAAACTGATGATCGAGCAAAGCGGCTCGCCGTCTGGGCCGAGCGGCCATTCGATCGTCGCCGTGTTCTGGTAAGTAGTCCTCCGGACGCTCGCGCCTGAGAGCGCTCGGGATCGAGAGCGACGGGTTCATCGTCATGACTATCGCCTGGGCCAGGAACTGCTTGTTGTTACCGTTATTGTCCCAAGCTGATCGAGCCGGGCGGGGTGCAGCCCTTGCGCTAGATCGCGGTGTAGGCGTCGATCGCCTCGATCATCCTGCGCCGGATCGCGGGATCTTCGATGACGAGCCGGCCGTCGCGGGTCACGTAGTCCGCGTCGTAGGCGAGCCAAGAACTGAAAGAACTGCAATCTGGTGTCGCTGGCCCCGTCCGACATGTTGAGGCCTACGCCCAGATGTCGTCGCGGCCGGTCGCCCGGCGCACCGCCGGCTGCACCTGGTCACACCAGAAGCTCCAGAACGCATCCCACTCCTTCGGGATGTCCTCGAGGTGAAGCCCGCCTGCTCCAGGAGGCTCTTCCAGACGTGGACGTGGTTGGTCACGCGGCCCATCGGCAGCGCATAGAGGCTCCTCTGCCCGGTCTTCTGCGTTCAGCCGCACCCACCAAGCGAGCACGTCCGGATCGAACAGGTTCGAGAAGTACCCGACGGTGTCGGTGAGATCCACGAGCCGGTCGTCGAAAGCCCATTCCGAGATGAAGTCGGACATGTGTCAGGAGCCGAAGGCGAGAGTCAGGCGGCTGGCCCGCCTCGATCGCCGCGATCCTGCCCGGCAGCTCTGCCTGGGATGGAAGACGAGCTCGACGTTCTTGCCGCTGTCCTGCTCGAAGGCGGCGATGGTCTCCCTCGACCGCCTCGTCCTCCTGGCCGTAGTACCCTGCTCCCACCACACCACGAGGTCGGCAGCACGGGCGTCGAGCGGCGCCGTTGAGAGCACCGCGGCGAGAGCCATGACTTCAATACGCATCAGGCGGCCTCCTTGAGCCATCAATTGCGCGACTATGCTCTCCCTACGCGACTGCGGCAACGGTGGCTCAGAAGCGCTTGCGCCAGTCGTCGCTCCACATCGGGAGGAAGGCCTTGGGGTCGAACGGGTGCGCCTTCGCGACCTCGGTCCGGAACTCGCCGACGCCGAGGCCGGGCAGCGTCGGGATCTCGTAGTGGCCGTTCACCGGGCGCGGAGCATGTTCGAGCAGGTCGAAGCGCCAGGGTTCGCCGAACTCGCAGAAGGATTCCTGCATGATGAAGTTGGTCGTGCAGGCGTCGAGCTGCAGGGCGGCCGCGGTCGCGACCGGGCCGAACGGGTTGTGGTAGGAGACCGGCGTGTAGCAGGCGTCCGCGATCGCCGCGATCTTCTTGGCTTCGAGGATGCCGCCGACGTGCATCGGGTCGGGCTGGAGGACGCCGACCTCGCAGTCGCGGAGCAGGGCCTGCAGGTGGTATTTGGTGTAGCAGCGCTCGCCGGTCGCAAGGCGGGTCCGGATGCGGCGGCCGATCTTGGCGAGCGCCGCCACGTTCTCGGCATCGCAGGGCTCCTCGAACCAGTAGAGCCGGCAAGGCTCCAGCTCCTTTGCGATCGCGATCGCGGAGGCCGGGCTGAAGCGGCCGTGGCAGTCGATCAGGAGCTCCATCTCCGGGCCGATCGCGTCGCGCACCGCCTGCACCAGATCGACCGCGCGTCGGATGGTGGCGTAGTCGGGATCGCGCCCGGCGCTGCCGAACGGGTCGAGCTTCAGCCCGCGGTAGCCTTTGTTCCGGACTGCGGCCGCGGCGGCCGCGACCTCAGAAGGTGTGGCGCCGGTGCCGTACCAGGCGTTGGCGTAGGCCGGCAGGCGCTCGTGCACGCGGCCGCCGAGCAGGCGATGCACCGGCTGGCCGAGCGCCTTGCCGACGATGTCCCAGAGCGCGATCTCGATGGCGCCGATCGCGCTGTTCAGGATCGGGCCGCCGCGCGCGAACTCGTTGCGGAACATCGCCTGCCAGAGGCGCTCGATGGCGAAGGCCGACTGGCCGATCAGGTAGCGCTCGGCGAGCTGCATGATCGCCGCCTCGACCGCCTTCGCCTGCCATTCGCAGGTGCCCTCGCCGATGCCCTTGATGCCGTCGTCGGTATGGACTTCGGCGAACACCCAGTTGCACCAGCGGGCGCCGACCAGATGGGTCTCGACCCGGGTCACCCGGCAGTCGCGTGTCATCGCTCGCCTCCCAAGCTTGCGTCGGTCCTCCGGTACGATAGCCATCGACAGCGCAAAGGGCTCGCTTCTATCGTGGCTGCGATGTCCAATGCGCGCGTTTTTGCTCTCCTTGGCCTGCTGGCGGCTCTCCTGCCGGGGCTGGCGAGGCCGCTCGAGGCCAGGGTCGAGCGGGTCGAGATTCTCGAGCGCGGGCCGCTCGCAGGCGGGATCGCGTTTGGCGCGGTCGGCGCTTACGAGCGGATCAGGGGCCGGCTGCACTACGCGGTCGATCCGGACGATCCCGCCAACGCCCGGATCGTCGATCTCAAGCGGGCGCCGCGCGATGCCCGCGGCCTCGTCACCTTCGCGGGCGATTTTCTCCTGCTCCGGCCGCAGGACCTCGCGCGCGGCAATCATCGCCTGCTCTACGAGGTCGACAACCGCGGCAACCTCGGCATGCTCGCGTTCTTCGACAACGCACCCTGGAGCAACGATTCGAAGGGCGCCGCCGACCTCGGCAACGGTTTCCTTTTCCGCCAGGGCTACAGCCTGCTCTGGAGCGCCTGGAACTGGGACGTCCTGCCGGGCGACGGGCGGCTCCAGATCGAGCTGCCGGTCGCGACCGAGGCGGGCGCCCCGATCCGAGGGCCGGTCGCGGCCGAGTTCGTGCTCATGCGGCCGGGCGAGAGCGCTGCGTTCATGTGGGGGACTCGCGGGGCTATCCGCCGCTCGACCTGGCGGAGCCCGGCGCCAGGCTCACGGTGCGCGATACTCCGGCTGGCCCCCGTACGCCGATCCCACGCGATCAGTGGCGGTTCGCGGGCCCGACCCGGGTTTCTTATGCCCCTGGCTTCGTGCCCGGGCGGATCTACGAGGTCGTCTATACCGCGCGCGACCCGCGGGTCGTAGGCCTCGGCCTCGCCGCGATCCGCAATTCGATCTCTTTTTTCCGCTTCGATGCCGAGGACGACTCCGGCATGCCCAATCCGCTCGCGAGCGAAGGTGCTCCCGCCGCGCAGGCGGCGCTCGCCTTCGGGATCTCGCAGTCGGCTCGGGTGCTGCAGCACATGCTGCTGGAAGCCCTCCACGTCGACGAGGCCGGGCGGATGGTGTTCGAGGGCGCGCTGATCCACGTCCCGGGCGGCGGCAAGGGCAGCTTCAACCACCGCTTCGCAGAGACCACGCGCCATCCGAGCGAGCTCGAGGACCAGCAGTACCCGGTCGATTTTTTTCCCTTCACGACCACGCCCGAGGTCGATCCGGAGACCGGGGCAGAGGGCGATCTCCTGGCCCGGGCGCGCGCCCGGGGGGCGCTGCCGAAGCTCGTCTACACCATGACCTCGACCGAATACTGGACCCGCTCGGCCTCGCTGCTGCACACCGATGTCGAGGGCGAGGCCGACCTGCCGCTCGCCCCGAACGCGCGTCTCTATGTGTTCGCGGGTGCGCAGCACGGCAACTGGCGGGCAGCCGTCCGCGGGCCGTATCAGAACTGCGGCAACCCGCTCGACCACCGGCCGCCGATGCGGGCACTCCTGCTCGCGCTCGACGCCTGGGCGACCCGGGGCGAGGCGCCGCCCGCGAGCGTTTTTCCGAAGCTTGCCGATGGTACGCTCGGCTCGGTCGCCGACTACCGGCGCGACTTTCCCGCGATTCCGCAGGTCCGGCTCGCGAGCAGCAACCTGCAGCCGCCGAGGCTCGATCTCGGCCCCCGGTTCGCGACCCAGGGGATCGCGGACAGGCAGCCGCCCGACCTCGGTCCACCGTTCATCACCCGCGTGCTCCTGCCGGATGCTGACGGCAACGACCGGGGCGGCGTCCGCCTGCCGGAGGTCGCGGTGCCGCTTGGCACTTATACCGGCTGGAATCTGCGGCGGCCCGAGGTCGGCGCGCCGGACCACCTCGCCCGCTGGTCCGGCTCGTTCATCCCGTTTGCCCGCATTGAAGCAGAGCGGCGGGCTGCGGGCGATCCGCGGCCCGCGATCGGGGCGCGCTACCGCTCGCGTGCCGACTACGAGGCCAAGGTCAAAGCGGCCGCCGAGGGCTTGGCGCGAGTTGGTTTCCTGCTCGAAGCCGACGTGGCCGCGATCACGGCGCACGCCGGCGCGTTCTACGACCGTCTTCTCCGGCACCGGCCGGACGACCCGTCCTGCGCCTTTGAGCTCGACGACTGAGGCGGGACGCCGCAAGTCTCAACGTTCACGCTTGGTCAGTGCGCCCTTGGGGGGAGTTGCGGCGGGCGCGCGCGCAGCTGAAGACTTTGCGGACAGCGTTAGGGTTTCGTTAACCTTTGACGCTCATCGTACTGCGCGATGGTCCATGCGACCCCTGGGAATCCGCGCGCCGCCGACAAAGCTGAAAGCGTCGGAGTCCCAGGGTCGCATGGACCGATCTGAGGAAAGGTTGCCAGAAGCGGTTAACATTTGGTTGATGCGGATTGCGCGGATAGCCTTCACCTCCGTGGGGCGCGCTTGGCACTGCTCCGGGCCGACTTTTTGGTCCGTCCCGAGCTGAACGCGCCATCGCTCGAGGGGCGCAGTCCGACCGCGAAGGGCGAGTCTTGGTGCGCCCGACGATGTGAGCTCAGCCCATGGTCAGGAGCACCTCGCGGGTCACCTGATAGCGCAGCGGCTGGCCCGCCTGCCAGCGCTCGAACTCCTCGATCGCGCAGTCGGCTAGGCGGATCACCTCGTTGCCGATCGTGCCGCCGATGTGCGGGCTGACCACGACGTTGGCGAGCGACCAGAGCTTCGAATCCGTCGCCGGCGGCTCGGGCCAGGTGACGTCCAGGAGTGCCGTCAGATCGGGCCTGGCTTCGAGCACCGCCATCAGGTCCGCCTCGACCACCTGCGCGCCGCGGCCGGTGTTGATGAAGGTGGCACCTTCGCGCATCGCCCCGAACAGCGCGGCCGTGAGCACGCCCCGGGTCGAGGGCAGGTCCGGGATGTGGTTGCAGACGATGTCCGCGCGCTCGAACAGATCGGCGAGACCGACCGTCTCGACCCCGAGCTCGGCCGCCCGCGCTTCGGTGAGGAAGGGGTCGTGGGCGATCACCTGGAGAGGGTAGTCGCGCAGCAGCTCCCGCAGGCGCGTGCCGATCTTGCCCATGCCGATCAGACCGACCGTCGCACCGGACACGCCGGGCCGTGGGAAGGCTTTGGCATCGGGCGTCTTCCGTTCGCGATACTGCCGGACCGAGCGAAAATAACCGCGCAGCGCCAGGAGAATCTGGGCCAGGCACATCTCGGCGACCGGGATCGCGTTGATCGCCCAGGCGCTGATCAGGATGATCTCGTGGTCGACCAGCTGCTGCGCGAAGGCCTTGACGTTGCCGGCGGCGTAGAACACGGCCTCGAGCCTGGGCAGGCGCGCGAGCTGGGTGTCGCTGAGGTTGGGCATGCCCCAGGTGGCGAAGATCACCTCGATCTCGCCGAGATTCGGGGCGTGCTGCTCGAAATTGCCGGCATGGACCACATCGGGATAGAGCTCGGTCAGGGCCGCGATCCGCGCGCGCCGACCGTGGCCGAAGACCTCGCCATCGCTCATGGGATAGTCGTAGAACAGAGCCGCCGTCTTCTTGGGCATTGGGCATGCGTCTTGGTGTCGGATCCTCAAGTTCGGGGCAAGCTAGCCCGACCGCAGCGGGGGAGACCATGGCAAACTACGAGGCGATCGTGGTCGGCGGCGGGGTCATCGGCATGGCGACCGCCTACCACCTGGTCGCGGCCGGGGTGCGCACGCTGCTGATCGACCGCGGCGATATGGGCCGGGCGAGCGATGCCGGCGCCGGCATCCTCTCGACCGCGACCGCCGCCGTCGACCACAAAGATCCGATCCTGCGCTTCGAGGCGCGGGCAGCGCAGCACTATCCGGAGCTGATCGAGACGCTGCGGGCGGAGGCGGCCGGCGATACCGGCTATGGCGTGACCGGCTCGCTGACCATCGCCCTCTCCGAGGACGAGCTGGCGCCGTTCGAGCAGCTGCGGGCGAGCCTCGAGCACTTCGGCGAGCTCGGCGCCGGCGGCTATGCCGAGATCACGCCCGAGCGGGCGCAGACCTTGTTCCCGCCGCTCGGCCCGGTCCGGGGCGCGATCCTCGCCGCACGCGGCGCCCGGGTCGACGGCCGGCTGCTCGTCGCCGCCCTGGGGCGGGCCGCCCTGGCGCGCGGCCTGACGCTGCGGACAGGCAGCGTCGATCGCCTGATCATCCGCGCTGGCGCCGTGCAGGGTGTGGCAGTCGACGCCGAGGTGATCTCAGGCGGGCAGGTGGTGATCGCCGCCGGCGCCTGGTCGGAGGCCTTCGCAGCCGGGCTCGGCGTTCGCATCCCGGTCGCACCTCAGCGCGGGCAGATCATCGACCTGCGGCTGGCTGGGGCCGAGACCGGCGCCTGGCCGATCGTGTCGGCGTTTCGCGGCCATTACATGGTGCCCTGGCCGGGTGGCCGGATCGTGGTCGGCGCGACCCGCGAGACCGGCGCGGGGTTCCGCCCGGAGACCACGGCGCTCGGCATCCTGCAGGTGCTGGCGGAGGCACTCCGGGTGGCGCCGGGGCTCCGGGACGCGAGCCTGCACGAGGTCCGGGTCGGGCTGCGGCCGGCCTGCGCCGACGACCTGCCGATCCTCGGGCCGGTGCCGGGCGTTGGCAACGTCCTGCTTGCGACCGGGCATGGGCCGGTCGGCCTGCAGCTTGGCCCCTACAGCGGCAAGGTGATCGCCGAGCTGGTCAGCCGCGGCGTCGCGAGCACCGACCTGTCGCCGTTCGCCCTCGGCCGGTTTCAGTGATCCAGTGACGGCGGCATGCGGCGACGGTTCCGTCGCGGCGCGGTGCCGGCGGGCAGATCGGGGTAGGCCTTGGCGAGCCCCACGATCCGCATCGAGTAGCGCAGCCAGACGAGCGCGAACACGATCAGCGCGAAGCGATCGACGGTGCCGAGCTTGGGCGGAAAGCCGCTGGTGAAAAGATAGAACAGGACGGCCAGCGGCGCCGCGCTGCAGTAGAGCGCGGCCCAGACGTGCTTGGTCGCCCCGAACAGGATCGTGCTGCAGACGATCGTGAAGCCGTACAGCGCGACCGCCTGGGAGCGGCCCTGCGGCAGCCCGCCGGCGAGCGCTGCGATCGTGATCACGCCGAACAGGACGCCGAGAAACACGGCGTAGACGTAGCTCTCGTAATCCACCTGCTGCCGGGTGATCTTGCCGACCCCGACGAAATAGGGCGTCCGGTCGTCGTCCCAGACATAGCGCTTGACGAAGTTCTCCCAGTTCATGGCGTCTTCACGGCCAGCACGCCCCTCGCTGCGCCACCGCCCGGCGAACGCCGGGCGAGGTCGTTCGACCCGCCCATGCGCTCGTCGGGTGCGGCCGGCAGGCCGCGGGCGGGAACTAGTCGATAATGTAGGTCGGCTTCAGGGCCTGCGCATCTCCCCAGGTCTTGTAGACCTCACGGAAGGCGAGATAGCTGTCCGCGATCTTCTTGAACAGCGGATCGTTCGCCGACTGCTCCTCCAGGACCTCGTGCCATGCCTTTTCGAACACCGCGAGCTCTTCGTCCGTCCAGCGCACATTGGTCACGCCGTAATCCGATTTCATCTTGTTCATGGCCGCGGGGTTCTTAGCCTCCGTCTCAGCGTAGTTGACGTAGATGTTGTAGCCGCAGGCCGCCTCCAGGATCGCCTGGTTCTGATTGTCGAGAGCCTCCCATTTCGGCTTGTTCATGAGCAACTCACCGATCGACGACTGCTGGTGCCAGCCAGGATAGTAGTTGAACTTGGCGACCTGATAGAAGCCGAGGTCGATGTCCATGTCAGGCATCGAGAACTCGGTGGCATCGATCACGCCACGCTCCAGGGCCGGATAGATGTCGGCGGCGGCGAGCAGCTGGGTCGACACGCCGAGCTTCTGCATGACCTGAGCGCCGAGGCCGAAGAAGCGCATCTTCAGGCCTTTGAGCTGATCCAGCGATTCGACCTTCTTCCTGAACCAGCCCGAAGTCTCGGGCCCGATCATGTTGCAGTCGAGTGAATACAGATCGTTTGGAGCGTAGATCTCGTCCTTCAGGGCCTTGCCGCCACCGTAGATCATCCAGGCGAAGTATTCGCCGAAGCCGGGCCCGAACGGCACCGCCGTGAAGAACGCCAGCGCCGGGTACTTGCCGGTGTGATAGCCGGCTGTGGTGAAGCAGGAATCGATCGAGCCCTTGGAGGCGGCATCGAAGCACTCGAGCGCTGGGACCAGGGCGCCCGGCTCGCAGAACTTGAGTTCGAAATTGCCGCCGGACAGTCGCTCCACCATCTTGCTCAGCCGGATCGCCGAGGGGCCCAGATGCGACAGCGTGCTGGCGAACGCGCTCTGCATCTTCCAGCGGACGCGTTCCTGTGCCTGGGCGTCGGCGACCAGCGCGAAGCTGGTCCCGATGGCGACGCTCGCGGTCGCGAGCGCCAAGACATGATGCCGATACCTTTTCATGTCCCAATCTCCCGTGGTTTGGCTCCCTGTAATCAGGTGGTCCGGGGGGAGCCGGCTAATCGCCCGTGCCCACCGCCGATGGTTTCGATGCCTTCTGCAGCGTCTCGGTCTCGAGGTCCCAGGTCGCCTGTTCCAGATCCTCGAGCTTGATCCGCTCTTTGCCTTCGATCTTGCTACCTTCTTCCTCCGGCCACTCCAGGGTCATCAGCGGGAACCGGACGTCCTGCGGCCCCCAGAGCACGATCACCACCTGCAGCCAGACCGCAATCCCGGAGATCGCCGCGACGACCAGGCCGAACACCAGGATGCTCTTGATGATCCAACGGTTGGTCAGGCCGACCTGGGACGCCGAGATCTCGTGGATCGCATAGGAATCATGCGCGTACACGCAGGCGAAATAGATCACGACGGTGCAATACGGGATCAGGAAGAACGTCAGGCCGAGAAACTCGATCCAGGCCTTCTTGCGAAACGGCAGGGTCTCTCGGATCAGGTCGACGCGCACATGGGTATTGTAGATGTAGCCATAGCCCAGAACCAGAGCGAACAGGGCGGTGTGAACGTGCCACTCGAGCTCCTGCAGCAGGGTCAATTCGAAGATCCTCCCGAAGGTGTGGACCAGCCAGATCTGGATCCAGATCAGCTTGCGCGCGACGACGTCGAACACCGTGATGCCGATCAGGGGCAGGATCAGCCACGCGCCCCATCGCCCCACGAAGTCGACGAAGTTGCGCAGAGCGTCGCTGATCCGGATCGCGGTCGGCAGCTCGCTTCGGGCCGTGAACTCGGCGGGCTTGTCGCGGGACGTGGAGGTCATGGAGGTCACCTCTGGCTCCTCTTCGGCGCCGCTACTGGCCATAGACCCGGTGCATGAGCCACAGCGCGAGGTTCGGATACATGATGACGACGACCAGGGCGCAGAGCTGCAACAGGACGAAGGGAATGATCCCCAAGTAGATGCTCTGGATCTTCACTTCGCGCGGCGCGATGCCCTTGAGGTAGAACAGGGCGAACCCGAAGGGCGGGGTCAGGAACGAGGTCTGGAGATTGACCGCCATCAGGATGATGAACCAGAGGATCATGTCCTGCTTGGCGACGTGATCGCCGAAGTCGAGCCCGGCGACCATGGGTGCGAACACCGGCAGGACGATCAGGGTGATCTCGATCCAGTCGAGGAAGAAGCCGAGGACGAACACGATCCCCATGATCAGGAACAAGAGGCCCCAAGGCCCGAAGCCGGCCGAGGTGATCAGCGAGTCAACGACGACGTCGCCGCCGAGCGAGCGATAGACATAGGCGAAGCAGGTCGCGCTGATGATGATGAAAAAGATCATCGCGACCGTGCGCGCCGTCGAGTGACAGACGCCTTCCATGGTCTCGTAGGTCAGCCGACCATTGAAGAGCGCGAGCAGGATCGCGCCGAACGCGCCGACCGCGCCCGCCTCGCTCGGGGTCGCCCAGCCGAGCAGGATCGACGCCTTGATCAAACCGATCAGGAACACCGGCGGCAGGAACGCCTTGAAGATCAGCGGGACCATCTCGTTGCGCGGCACGTGCAGGAGCCCGGGCGCCAGCGGCGGCGCCATCGACGGCTTGACCGTCGCGACCACGACCACATACAGCACGTAGAGCCCGACCAGAGCCAGGCCCGGGCCCCAGGCCGCCGTGTAGGCGTTGCCGACCGAGACCGACATCAGGTCGGCCATGATGATCAGCATGATCGAGGGCGGGATCAGGATGCCGAGCGTGCCCGAGGCCGCGATCGTGCCGCAGGCGAGCGCATGGCTGTAGCCCTGGCGCATCATGGTCGGCAGGGCGAGCGCGGTCATCATGGTCACCGATGCGCCGATGATGCCGGTCATCGCGGCCAGGATCGTGCCCATGATGGTGACCGCGAGCGCGAGCGCGCCGGGCACGCGCTTGAGCAGCACCTGGACCGTGTACAGCAGGTCGTTGGCGATCCCGCTGCGCTCCATCATGATGCCCATGAACACGAACGCCGGGATCGAGACCAGGACCAGGTTCTCGGCCGCCTGGCCCCAGATCCGGGGTAGGAAGTTGAAGAACTCGATCAGCGAGAACACGCCGAGCAGATAGCCGATCAGCCCGTACAACAGCGCCAGTCCGCCGAGCACGAACGCCACCGGATAGCCCGAGAACAACAGCATGCCGAGGGTCGCGAACATCGCGATCGGCAGGTAGTCCTGGGTGGCGTAGAGCAGCGCCGTCTGCTGCTCCGGCGACAGCCCGGCCAGCACGGCGAAGGCGCCGCCGACCGCGACCAGGGCGATGATCAGGCCGATGGTCTTGCCGTTCAGCCAGCGGAGACTGAGGAGTGCTTCCATGGCGCCGACTTGCCTCCACGAGCCGCGGGACGGGGTCCCGAAGCGGGACCCCGGTACCTCGATCGCATCGTCGTCGGGTTGAACACCGGACCGGGCGGTCGCGGTGCGCTGATCAGGATCACTGGGTCTGATAGGTGGCCTTCAAGGCCTGCGCGTCGGCCCAGGGCTTGTACTCCTTGCGCCACTCCACATAGCTGTCGGCGACCTTCTTGAAGATCGGGTCCTTGGCCAATTCCTCTTGCATGACCTCGAACCAGGCCTTCTCGAAGGCGGCCAGCTCCTCGTCCGTCCAGCGCCGGTTGGTGACGCCGTACTTGGTCTTCATCTCTTTCATCGCGGCCGGGTTCATCGCCTCGCTCTCGGCGTAGGTGTAATGGATGCTCTCGCCGGCGCCGAGCTCGATCATCGCTTTGTAGGTGTCGGGCAGCTTGTCCCAGGCCGCCTTGTTCATCAAGAGCTCGCTGACCGAGGTCTGCTGATGCCAGCCGGGATAGTAGTTGTTCTTGGCGACCTGATAGAACCCTAGCTTGATGTCGATGTCGGGCATCGAGAACTCGGTGGCGTCGATCACCCCGCGCTCCAGGGCCGGGTAGATGTCGGCGGCGGCGAGCAGCTGGGTCGACACGCCCATCTTCTGCATGACCTGGGCGCCGAGGCCGAAGAAGCGCATCTTCAGGCCCTTCAGCTGGTCCAGCGAGGTGATCTCGCTGCGGAACCAGCCCGAGGTCTCGGGCCCGATGGCGAACACGTCGATCGAGTACAGGCCGTGCTCGGCGTAGATCTCGTTCTTGAGGTCGTCGCCGCCGTGGAACTTCTTCCAGGCGAAGAACTCGCCGTAGGGCGGGCCGAACGGCACCGTGGTGAAGAACGCCAGCGCCGGGATCTTGCCGGTGTGGTAGCCGGGCGTGGTCCAGCAGGAACTCGACCGAGCCTTTGGAGGCGGCATCGAAGCACTCGAGCGCCGGGACCAGGGCGCCCGGCTCGTAGAACTTGATCTGGAAGTTGCCGCCCGACACGCGCTCGATGTTCTTGGCGAAGCGGACGCCAGACGTACCGAGATGGGTCAGGTTGCTCGGGAAGGCGCTTTGCATCTTCCACTTGACGCGCTCTTCCGCCGAAGCGCCGGTCGTCGCCGCGACCACCACGCTGAGCGTCATGCCGGCGACGGTCGCCAGCTTGATTGGGTGTAGGGTCATCTCCCGTTTGCCTCCTGTGCTTTGTTCACGTGCCCGGCCGGTTCGTCGCAGCCAACCCGCGGGTGCGCGGCGCTGCCGAGACCGCGAATACGCACCCCCGATCGACGCTTCCCTGCCGCCTCACTCCGGTTCTGACGACCGGGTTCGCACCCCAAGATCAGCTCCACTGATCGCCCAGATTAACGAAAATTCATCATAACCCGGATACATCACATCTGCAACGCCTGCGGCCGCGGGGCTCGATCGGCCCGGATCGCCGGTGCCCGACGGCACCGGCGCGACCCTTCGTCCGGGCGCGGCGAGCGCGCGCCGCCACCGACCTTCGAGCCGGCCGCGGTCAGCCCTGGCGCGGCCGAAGCCGGGGACCCGGGGGCTACATGGTGGGGACCAGACCGCGCTACGACCGCGCGTCGCTCCGGGTCACTGCGTCTGGTACGTTGCCTTCAAGGCCTGCGCGTCGGCCCAGGGCTTGTACTCCTTGCGCCACTCCAGGTAGCTGTCGGCGACCTTCTTGAAGATCGGGTCCTTGGCCAATTCTTCTGCCAGGACCTCGAACCAGGCCTTCTCGAAGGCGGCCAGCTCCTGATCGGTCCAGCGCCGGTTGGTGACGCCGTATTTGGACTTCATCTCGTTCATCGCGGCCGGGTTCATCGCCTCGCTCTCGGCATAGGTGTATTGAATGCTCTCGCCGGCGGCGAGCTCGATCATGGCCTTGTACGTATCGGGCAGCTTGTCCCAGGCCGCCTTGTTCAGCAGCAGCTCGTTGACCGAGGCCTGCTGATGCCAGCCCGGGTAATAATTGTTCTTGGCGACCTGATAGAAGCCGAGCTTGATGTCGATGTCGGGCATCGAGAACTCGGTGGCGTCGATCACCCCGCGCTCCAGCGCCGGGTAGATGTCGGCGGCGGCGAGCAGCTGGGTCGAGACGCCCATTTTCTGCATCACCTGGGCGCCGAGGCCGAAGAAGCGCATCTTCAGGCCCTTGAGCTGGTCCAGCGAGGTGATCTCGTTGCGGAACCAGCCCGATGTCTCGGGCCCGATGGCGACCACGTCGATCGAGTACAGGCCGTGCTCGCCGTAGATCTCGTTCTTGAGCTCGTCGCCGCCGTGGAACTTCTTCCAGGCGAAGAATTCGCCGTAGGGCGGGCCGAACGGCACCGTGCTGAAGAAGGCGAGCGCCGGGATCTTACCGGTGTGATAGCCTGGCGTCGTCCAGCAGGCCTCGACCGAGCCTTTGGAGGCGGCATCGAAGCACTCGAGCGCCGGGACCAGCGCGCCCGGTTCATAGAACTTTATCTGGAAGTTGCCGCCCGACACGCGCTCGATGTTCTTGGCGAACCGGACGCCAGACGTGCCGACATGGGTCAGATTGCCGGTCCATGCGCTCTGCATCTTCCACTTGACGCGCTCTTCTGCCGCCGCGCCGCTCGCGGCCGCGGCCACCAGGCTGAGAGCCATGCCGGCAATGGCTGCCACCTTGATGGGATGCCGGGTCATCTCCCTTTGCCCTCCTGTGCTTTGTTGACGTGAGCGGCCCCGCGGCCGCAACCGATCGCTCCCGAGTTCGCGGTCCGCGACTCTGATCGATGCTTCCCTTCTGCCTGATTCCGGTTCTGACGACCGGTTCAGGTCTCGGATCAGAATCCCTGATCCCCACCCATGGACGCAATTTCACTGTAAGGCCCAGCCACCCATGGACGCAATCTTACCGTAGCCGGTCAGACGGGGGTCCGCGACGGGCTGCGGCCGAGGGCTGCTCAGGGGCGGAAAACGTGCAAGGCGGCGTGCTGCAGCAGCATGATGGTCTTGCCGTCCCGGATCGCGCCCATGGCGATCATGGCGAGCGCCGCATCGATCGTGATCTCCATCACCTCGATGTCCTCGCCCTCGGCAGCACTGCCCCCGCCCTCCGACACCCGGTCTTGGGATTCGTAGCGCCCGATGAAGAAGGTGAGCTTCTCGGTGACCGAGCCGGGGCTCATATACGCCTCGAACACCGGGACCACCTCACGGATCCGGTAGCCCGTCTCCTCTTCGGTCTCCGCCCGGATGCGTTCCTCGGGGCTCGCATCGGCGAGCAGACCTCCCGGCGCCTCGATCAGCAGGTCGTCGTGACCGTTGACGAAGGCCGGATAGCGGAACTGACGCGTGAGCACGACCGTGCGCCGCTCAGGATCGTAGAGCAGGATGGTGGCACCGTTGCCCCGGTCGTAGGTTTCGCGGCTCTGCGTCTGCCAGCTGCCGTCACGGCGGCGGAAGTCGAAGGTGGTCTTGCGCAGGATCGACCAGTCGTCGGAAAGCACCTCGACGCTTTGCACGCGCACACGGTCCGCCATGCTCACCGGTTGGGCTCCTTCGAAGATCGCCGTCGCCCGGCTGGCGCGCGGCGGGTCTTTGCCGTTCTGTGGGGGCCAGGCTCAGCTCGCGCGCCGGGCCCGGTTCATCTCGACGCGCTCGGCCGCGACCTGGCTGATGTGGCGATGGATCGAGGGGTCGGCCGCGAGCAGGGTGCGAAAATCCGAATCATGGAGGACCAGCAGCTGGCAGTAGCCGAGCGCGGTCACGTCGGCGCGGCGCTCACGGTCGTCGAGCAGCGCCAGTTCGCCGAAGAAGTCGCCCCGGCCGAGCTGGATGCTCTGGCCCGCGACCGCGACCTCGACCGCGCCCGAGGAGATGAAGTACATGGCATCGCCCCTCTCGCCGCGCCGGATCAGGCGCTCGCCCGGGACCGCGAAGCGGGGCCGCAGGAGCGCGCTGATCTTGTCCCGCTGGGCCGCGTCGAGCCCGGCGAACAGCGGGAAGTCGGTGACCAGCTCACGGGTCTCGAGGCCGAGATCGAGGCGCGGCCGGCGCGCGGCAGCGGCCCGCCGGGCCTGCACCTCGCGCCGGAGATCGTTGTACAGCTCCTGGCCGATCAGGCCCTCGGCGGACAGGGTCTGGTACTGGGCTGCCTCCATGCGCAGCGCCGACTGGCGCAGAAAACGCCGCTCCAGGGCGTCGGCATAGGCCGGGTACTGGAGGCGGAGCGCGTCCAGGGCCTTGACGGTCATCGCCCGCCGCTGGCCGATGATCTCGCCGAGCAGCTCACTCACCCGCTGGCCGAGCACCAGCGTCATCTTGCTGGCGACGAAGCGGGTCAGCTCTTCAAGCACCATCCGGCTGACCAGGAGCATTTCGAACCGGTCGGCGAGGCGCGCGACCAGAGGGCGGTCGAAGCCTAAGTAGCGGTGCAGCTGATGCGCGACCCGGAACCCCCAGCTGAACGCGAGCTGGCGCCTGGCCGCCCGGGCGTAGCCCAGCCGGCCGGCGGCGCGCGCGCCGTCGATGATCGCGTCGGCGCCGGCCAGGAGGCGCTCGAGGGTCTGGCGCGACACCGAGCGGTTGCGGAAGTGCTGCAGGATCAGCTCCCGCTCCTGGTTGGCGAGCGCGAACAGACCGAGGGTGATCCGGTCGCGGTCATCGATCTCGGCATCGAAGGTGTTGTGGCCGGTCGCCTCGGCGATCCGCTCCTGGTAGGGGCCGAGCACGTCGCTGATCGGCCCCGGACCGATCTGGTAGTCGCCGGCGGTGGCGCCGATCGTGTCGCGCACCCGGCTCAGCGCCAGCGCCAGCACCTGCTGGCGCAGCGCCTGGTCGACCGGCGAGAGCCGGTCGAGCCCCAGGAAGTGCATGACCGGCCGCAGCGTCGTGCCGTTGACCAGGAGCGTGAACAGCACGAAGCTGGTCGCCAGGATGGCAACGAAGCGCTGGATCTCGGGGTCGATCAGGCGGTTCTCGGTGACCCCCAGCGCCAGGGCCACGGTGACCGCGCCGCGCATCGCACCCCAGGCGATCACGAACTTATAGCGGTGGCCGACCCGCTGGGCGAGGTGCAGGGCGCTGAGGAGTGGCAGCAGGCTGAACAGCACCAGCGCGCGGGCGCCAAGCGCCGCGAGCGCCACGATCGCGATCAGCAGCAGGTCGTAAGCGTGCATCCCGATCAGCAGCCGCGGCACCAGCATCGAGGCGAGCACGAACACCAGCGAGCCGGCCCAGAACGAGAGCTGCTGCCAGATGCCGTGCAGGAAGGCCCGGTTCTCGGGCGTCAGGCGGCGGCGCGCCTGGGCGTTGACCACGAGGCCGGCCGCGACCACGCCGGTCACCCCCGAAACCTGGAAGTGGTGCTCGCAGAGCGTGTACACGAGATAGGGCAGCGCCAGCGTCAGGGTCGTCTCGGCGAGCCGGGAATCGCGCAGCCACGGCATCAGCGCCATGAACGCGCGGCCGCCGACCAGGCCGATCAGGCCGCCGCCCAGGAACGACACGAGGAAGATCAGCCCCGCCTCGCCGAGGGCGACCTTCTGGCCGGTCATCAGCAGATTGAGCAGGACCGTGAAGATCGCGATCGCGGTCGCATCGTTCAGCAGGCTCTCGCCCTCGACCAGGCGGGTCAGGCGCGCGGGCGCTCCAAGGTCGCGGAAGATTGCGATCACCGCGGCCGGGTCCGTGGTCGCGATGATCGCCGCCAGCAGCAGGCAGGCGACCAGGGGCACGCCGGCGAGTGGCCAGAGCGCGAGCCCGACCGCAGCCGTGGTCGCGAGCACGGCGATCACCGCGAGGACGAACACCGGCGCCGCGTCCTCGATCAGGCGCCGGACGTCGATCGTCAGCGCGGCCTCGAACAGGAGGATCGGCAGGAAGACGAACAGGAACCCGCCCGACGTGATCGGAAAGTCCAGGATCAGCCTGGCGATGTCGTTGAGGGCCTCGGGCACCGATCGGTGCAGCAGAAACCCCGCCGCGATGCCGACGAACACGCCGACCGCGGCGAGCAGCACGGTGTGCGGCAGGTTGAGCCGGACGGCGAGCGGCTGCAGCAGCCCGATCATGACCAGGAGGGCGGCGACCACGAACAGCACGTGCGGCAGGCTGACCAAGCGAGCTCCATTCCTCTAAGGCGCGGCGCCGCGACGCTTCACGCGGGCCGGCGGCCCGCGATATCAAGACCGCGGTGACGCATCGACACCGTCGTGACCTAGCGACTTAGGGATCATCGCATGGACCGGCTTAGGGATCATCGCATGGACCGGCTCCGAGCCGCCGCCAGGCGGCGCCCAGACCGAAGGCTCCAGCCTGGGCTTGTAGCATGAGCGCGCCGGCGGGCGCAGCCCCGCTCACGGGCGTGGCTCTGGTCACGGGCGCAGCGAAGCGGCTCGGCCGTGCGATCGCGCTCGATCTGGCGGCCAAGGGCTTCGACGTCGCGGTCCACTACCGGACCTCGGCGGCGGCGGCAGCGGAGGTCGTGGCGGCGATCGCGGCGTGCGGCCCACGGGCGGTGGCGCTGGCTGCGGATCTCGCGGACGAGGCCGCGACCGCCAGGCTGGTCGCGGCGGCGGCCGCCGCCCTCGGGCCGGTCACGCTGCTGGTCAACAACGCCGCGATCTTCGAGCACGACCGGCCGGAGACCGCCACGCCTGAGCGCTGGGCGCGGCACATGGCGGTCAACCTCAGAGCGCCCCTGGTGCTGACCCAGGGCCTGCTCGCCCAGCTGCCGGCCGGCGCGGGAGCCAACATCGTCAATCTGATCGACCAGCGGGTGCTCAACCTGACCCCGCACTACACCTCCTACACCGTCTCCAAGGCCGGGCTCTGGGCGCTCACCCAGCACCTCGCCCGGGCGCTCGCCCCGCGGGTCCGGGTCAACGCGATCGCGCCCGGGCCGACGCTGCCGGACGCAGGCATGAGCGCCGAGCGGTTCGCAGAGTTCGCGCGTGCCGCGCCGCTCGAGCGGGCGCCGAGCGTCGAGGAGATCTGCCGGACGCTGCGCCTGATCCTCGATGCGCCGGCGATGACCGGGCAGATGATCACGCTCGACGGCGGCCGGCATCTCGGCTGGCTCCTGCCCGGCGAGGTCGATGCGCGCCCGTAGACCCCCCGATCGCCGGGCGGCCGCCGGCCGGCCATGAAGGTCGCGCTGTTCACCCAGGACATGGCGAGCGGGACGTTCGGTGCGGCGTTCTCGGGCCTCGCCAACGCGCTCGCGGCCAACGGCGTGAGGGCGATCGAGCTTTTGACCGTGCGCGGCGACATGGCGGCGGCGGAGCATCCGTTCCCAGACGGCGCCCGCCACGTCCGCCTCGCGGGCGGCGGCTCGGCGGGCGCGATCTGGCCGCTCCGCCGCCATCTGCTCGCCACCCGCCCCGACGTCCTGATCGCCGGTCCGATCATCCCCAACCTCGCGGCCGTGGTCGCCGGCCGCCTGGCCCCGGGCTGGCGCGGCAAGCTGGTCCTGAGCCATCACCATCCGGTGCGCCTGGCGCGCGGCCAGAGCTGGAAGAACAGCGTGCCGCTGGTCCGCCTGCTCTACCGCTTCGCCGACGGCTCGTTCGCGGTCAGCCCGGCGGTGCGCGAGGAGGTGATCGCGGTCGCCGGCCTCGATCCGGCGCGGGTCGACTGCATCCCCAACGTCCTGCCGCCGGCGCCGCCGCTGACCGAGGCCTGCCCGCATCCCTGGCTCAAGGCCGGCCGCTCGAGCGGGCCGGTGTTCGTCAGCGTCGGCCGGCTCGAGCCGGTCAAGAACCTGCCGCTGCTGCTCGAGGCCTTCGCCGAGGTCGCCCGACCGCTCGACGCCCGGTTGCTGATCGCCGGCCGCGGCTCCGCCGAAGCCGACCTGCGGGCGCAGATCGCAGCGCTCCGCCTCGAGGACCGGGTCGAGCTGCTCGGCTACGTCGCTTCGCCCAGGCCCTATCTCGCGGCCGCCGACGCCTTCGTCCTGGCGTCCAACGAAGAAGGCTTCGGGCAGGTGCTCTCGGAGGCGATGCGCGAAGGCCTGCCGGTGATCAGCACCGATGCGCTCGGCGGCGGGGCGCGTTTCGTGCTCGACGACGGTCGCGCCGGCATGCTGGTGCCACGCGCGGATCGCGGCGCGCTCGCGAGCGCGCTCGCGGCGATGGCCGATGCCGGGGTGCGCCGCCGCTATGCCGGACTCGCCCGGGCGCGCGCCCGCAGCTTCGCGCCGGCGCCGGTCGGCGCGGCGCTCCTGAGTTTGATCGAGCGCCTGCCGGCGCGGGGTCGGCCCGCGCGGTCTCATTAAGGCACCCTTAATCCCTGCCCCCTACAGCCATGGTGGATCTGCCACGTCCAAGGCCGCCGCATGCATCTCGACCCCATTGAACAGGCGAGCAGACTTGCCGCCGCCGCGCTCGCGGCGATGGCCGAGCGGCAGATCGCGCCGTGCCCGGATCACTATCGCATCTGGTATAGTGACTGCTCGGGCTGCTACCCCGAATTGACCGAGCGCCTGCGCCAGATCGAGGCGCAGGGCGAGCCGCTGACCGAGGCCCGCCTCGCGGAGCTGCACGAGCGGTTCTTCGGCACCGGCCGTCAGGTCCGTCTGCTCGATCAGACCTGCCAGCGGATCGAGACCACGATGACCCAGCTGTTCGCCCTGGTCGGCGGCATGTCTCATGAGGCCACGACCTACGGCGACCGTCTGGAGACCTTGAGCGGCGAGCTCGACGGCGCCAGGCCCGCGCCCGATCTGCAGGCCCTGGTCGGCGAGATCGTCGAGGCGACCCGCGACATGCTGGCGCATGCGCGGCGCGTGGAGGCCGAGATGGCGGACTCGGCGCATGAGATCGAAGGGCTGCGGACCGATCTCGCGAACGCCCAGCATGAGGCGAACACCGACAGCCTGACCGGGATCGCCAATCGCAAGTACTTCGACTACGAGCTCGGCATCGCGGCCGAGGCAGCGCGCGCGAGCGGCGAAGCGCTGAGCCTGCTGCTCGCCGACATCGATCACTTCAAGCTGTTCAACGACACCCACGGCCATCCGATCGGCGATCAGGTGCTGCGTCTGGTGGCGCAGGTGCTGACCCAGTCGGTCAAGGGCCGCGATCTGGCCGCGCGCTATGGTGGCGAGGAGTTCGCGGTGATCCTGCCCCAGACCGATCTCGAGGGGGCGCGCATCCTGGCCGAGCAGATCCGCAGGACGGTGGCCAGCAACCGGGTTCGCTTGCGGGCGAGCCGGCAACCGCTCGGCACGATCACGCTGTCGGTCGGCTGCGCGCAGTTCGAGCCGCGCGAGGGGCTGAGCGAGCTGATCTGGCGCGCCGATGAAGCCCTCTATCAGGCCAAGCGCCAGGGTCGCAATCAGGTCCTGGTGGCGGCCCGCGACCCGGTTGCCGATCCGGCCGCCTAACGGGGCTCGCGGCCGGCGCGAGCAGGCGCGTAGCGGGCGGCCGGAAAGGCCGCCGGCGCGGCGACCCGCTCGGCCGCGGCCGGCAGCCCGCCGAGCCAGCCCGGGGTTGGCTCGCGATGGCCGGCGCGCCGCGCCGACGCTTGCCGCAGCCAGCTGGTGCAGGCTTCGGCCGGCAGCGGCGGGCAGCTCATGAACGCCTGGACCGCGTCGCAGCCGTGGCGGCGCAGGCAGGCCAGCTGCTCCTGGCGATCGACGCCCTCGGCCACCACCCGCAAGCCGAGCTCGCGCGCCAGCGCGATGATCGCCCCGACCACGGCGTCGCGCTGGACATCGGCGGGCACATCCTGGTGCAGCTCGCGGGCCAGCTTCAGGGTGTCGAGGACGCCCAGCTGCAGACCGCGCAGCGAGGTCGGGCCGCGCCCGTAGCCATCGAGCGCCAGGCGCACGCCGAGCGCCTTCAGCGCGCTCAGAGCCCCGCCGGCGCCGTCGGCGGCGTTCAGCAGGAGCTCTTCGCTGAGCTCAATCTCGATGCTGCCGGCGGTGAGGCCGGCGGCGCGCAGGCAGACCCCGAGCCGCTCGGTCAGGCCGCTCCACGCCAGTTGCTGGCGCGACAACAGCGGCAAGGCGAGATGTACCCGCTCGAGGCCCTGATCGTGCCAGCGCCGCGCCTGGCCGCAGGCGGCCTCGAACAGCCAGCTGGTGAGGGCCTCGAGCAGCCCGGTGTCCTCGGCCAGCAGCAGGAAGCGCTCCGGGCCGATCAGGCCGAGCTGCGGATGGCACCAGCGGATCAAGGCGGAGATGCCGAGCGCGCCCGGGGTCAGCGTCACCTGCGGCTGATAGTGCAGCTGGAGCTCGCCCTGCTCGAGCCCGCGCCTGAGATCGGTCTCCAGGAGAGCACCGCGCTGGACCCGGCGCTCGAGCTGGTCGCTGCTGAACCGGCAGAGATTACCGCCCTCGGCCTTGGCCCGATACATGGCGCGGTCGGCCTGGCGTACCAGCTCAGGCCCGGTCTGGCCGTCGCGCGGATAAAGTGCCACCCCGAGGCTGGCGGTGACCGCCACCTCCCGGCCATCGATCGTCGCCGGCGGTGCCACCGTGTCGAGCAGCTTGCGGGCGACCAGCGCGGCGTGCTCGGGCTTGGCCAGATTCTCGATCAGGATCGCGAACTCGTCGCCGCCGAGGCGCGCCACGGTATCGGTCTCGCGCAGACGCCCGCCCAGACGCTTGGCCATCACCGCCAGCAGGCGATCGCCGGCGATGTGGCCCAGCCGGTCATTGATCGCCTTGAAGCCGTTCAGGTCGAGGATCATGACCCCGACCAGGCGTTGCTGGCGCCTGGCCCATGCGAGCGCGCGTTCCAGACGATCCTGAAACAGTGAGCGATTGGCGAGCCCGGTCAGCTCGTCGTATTGAGCCAGGCGGCTGAGCCGTTCCGCCTGGTCCTGCCGGGCGAGAGCGTAGCGGATGGTGCGCTCGAGGCGAAGCGGATCGAGCCACCGCTTGTCGAGGAAATCGGCCACGCCGAGCGCCATGGCCTGGAGGTCGAGATCGAGCGTGCCGACCTCCGACAACAGGATGATCGGAGCCCGGCAGCCGCCCGTCTGCGCGGCCCGCACCAGCTCCAGGCCATCGCCGTCGGGCAGGTTGTGATCAACCAGGCAGACGTCGAACCCGCCGGCACGCAGCCGCGCCAGACCGGTCTGCAGATCGCGCGCCCAGTCGATCAGGAAGCGGACGTGCGGCGCGATCTGCAAGAGGTCCCGCGTCGGCTGGACCGGCCCGGCGGCCGCCTCGACCAGGAGGACCCGCACCGAATGGCCACCGGCCAGCGACCAGATGTCGCCGCCGGCGCCCCCCACTGTGATCTCCTCGCTCACCTGAATTCGCATCCCGACCTCGACCGATTTACGCCGACGTCGACTTGGCGGCGAACTTTCTGTAGCAGGAAAATCCGGGCTTGGCAAAACCGTTAAGCGAAATGAAGCGCAGGCATGATCAATTTCAGGCTAAAGACCGCCAACCGGTGCCGACGCTGGTATCGCCGCGCGGCGGAGGCGCGCCCGCCGGACTTCACGATTCCTCAACCATAAGAATGTAGGCGCATGGCTCGCGCGGCGGGGCCGGGCCGCGGGGGGACTTTGCGATGCGATTCCTCGCGCGCTACGAGGTGCTTCTGGTCGAGGGCGACCAGGACGCTGCGCGCGCGATCGCGGGATGGCTCGAGACGGCACCGTTCGACGCCTTTCGCGTCACGCAGGTCGGCTCGTTCGCCGCCGCCCTCGCGCGCCTGGCGGCGACCGCGTTCGACGTCGTCCTGCTCGATCTGATGTTGCCGGACACGCCTGGGCTTCAGGCGGTCAGCGAGCTGCGCCGGGCCACGCCCGATCTGCCGGTGCTGGTGCTGAGCAGCCTCGACGACGAGCGTCTCGCCTTCGAGGCGGTGCTGAATGGCGCCCAGGACTATCTGATCAAGGGCCAGAGCGATGCCGGCCTGCTGCGGCGCTCGATCCGGCATGCGATCGAGCGCCAGCGGGTCGAGCGCGAGCTCAGCCAGCTGGCCAAGCACGACCCGTTGACCGGCCTGCCCAACCGGGCGCTGTTCCAAGACCGGTTGACCCAGGCGCTGCGCTGGCTCGATCGCCACGGCCATCTGGTCGCGGTGATCTTCCTCGATCTCGACGGCTTCAAGGCGATCAACGACCGCCACGGCCATCTGGCCGGCGACCGGCTGCTGGTCGCGGTCGCCAAGCGCCTGCTCCGCGTGGTCCGGCGCACCGACACCGTGGCCAGGCTCGGCGGCGACGAGTTCACGATCATCCTCGAAAACCTGCAGTGCCCGGCCGACGCCGCCCGGATCGCCGAGAAAGTCCTCACCGGCCTCCGGCAGCCGTTCGAGCTCGGCGGCTTCGTCGTCGGGCTCGGCGCCAGCCTCGGCATCGCGCTCGCGCAGCAGCCCGGCCAGGCGGCCGAGCGCCTGACCCGGCAGGCCGATGAGGCGATGTATCGTGCCAAGGCCGCCGGCGGCACGGGATACCGTTTCCACGGTCCGGGCCAGCGACGCCGGACCGATTGGCCGGCGCAGTTGAGCGTCTGACTGGCCGGACGAACCGGGCAGCGGTCCGATCGGCGGCTTGCACCTTGACATGGCGGGTTTCTGGTGAGAGGGGGAGCCAAAGGCGAAAGCGTGGGGTGCCGATGGTGGGGCTGTTGTCGCGGGTGCTGCTCGCCGGCCTGACGGTTGCCCTGGCCGCCGGCTCGCTGGTCCGGCCGCGGCCAGCGCAGCCGGCGCGCGACCGGAAGCCGACCCTGCATCCGGATCACGTCATCGTCGGCGATGGCACCCGTCTGGCGCTCGCCTGTTGGCAACCCGACCGCCTGCCCAAGGCGCTGGTCCTGGGCCTGCATGGCTATGGCGACTACCGGCAGTCGTTCGCGCCGCTCGGGACCTGGCTGGCGGCGCGCGGCATCGCCCTGCTCGCCTATGACCAGCGGGGCTTCGGCGAGACCGGCTCGCGCGGCCTGTGGCCCGGCGCCCCGACCCTGATCCAGGACCTGGCCGACGTGGTCGCGGCGGTACGCGCCGACGAGCCCGGGCTGCCCCTGATCCTGCTTGGCGAAAGCATGGGCGGCTCGGTCGCGCTTGCCGGCCTCGGCAACGGCAAGGTCACCGGCGTCGACCGGCTGATCCTGGCCGCCCCCGGCGTGCGCGCCGCCGACGTGCCGCTGCAGCAGCTGCACGATCTGGCGCTCAGGCTGGGCGCGCTCGCCCTGCCCTGGCTCGCGATCGAGCTGCGCCGGGGCGGCCGGCCGTGGCTGGCGCCCGAGGAGTCGGCACGGCTGGCCGACGACCCCCTGATCCTGCGCGAGCTCAGCGTCGGCACCTACGACGGCCTGATCGAGCTCGCCAACCTGGCCTCGATCGACCCGGAGGTCCCGCTGCCGCCGGCCCTGCTGCTATACGGCGAGCTCGACCGCACGATCACCCGGCAGGCGATCGACGAGCTGGCCGAGCGGCTGGGCGACCGGGGCGTGCTGCGGCTCTATCCCGAGCGCCACCACCTGCTGCTGCACGAGGCGACCGCGGAGCGGGTGTTCGCCGACTGCCTGACCTGGCTGCTGCCGGCACGCGGCCGGGCCGCCTGAGAGCCGCCTGAGCAGGCCCGGGCGGTGCACCCGCCCGGCGCGTGCGCTCAGTGCAGGTGGGCCCAGACCTTGCGCTTGGTCGCGTACAGCAGCGCGGTCAGCACGATCAGGAACAGCATGACCTTGAGGCCGGTCTGCTTGCGCGCCTCGAGGGTCGGCTCGCCGGCCCAGGTCAGGAAGTTCGTGACATCGTTCGCCATCTGCTCGACGCTCGCCTTGGTGCCGTCGGCGTAGGTCACCTGGCCGTCCGAGAGCGGCGGCGGCATGCCGATCCAGTGGCTCGGGAAATAGATGTTGTAGTAGGTGTTTTCCGGCCCGGACTCGCCCGCCGGCGGCTCGCGGAAGCCTTGCAGCAGGCTGAACACGTAGTTGCTGCCGTCGGCGCGCGCCTTGGTGATCAGCGACAGGTCGGGCGGCAGGGCCCCGTTGTTGCTGGCGCGCGCCGCCTGCTCGTTCGGAAACGGTGGTGGAAAGATGTCGGCCGGCTTGCCCGGCCGCTGGTACATCTCGCCCTGGTCGTTGGGCCCGTCGGTGATCTGATACTGGGCGGCGATCGCCTTGACCTCGTCGTCGCTGTAGCCGAGCGCACCGAGGTTGCGGAACGCGATGTATTTGAGCGAATGGCAGGTCGAGCAGACCTCGCGGTAGACCTGCAGGCCGCGTTGCGCCGCCGCGCGGTCGAAATGGCCGAACGCGCCCTCGAACGGCCAGTGGCGCTGGAGCAGGGCCTGCTCGCCCTCGGCCGCCTGCGCCGGTGCGCACAGACCGAGGCCGGTCGCGACCCCGGCTGCGGCCAAGACCAGCCTGAAAGATGCCATCGTCGTCCTCATTCGGCCGGCCTCGCCGCCGCGCCTTGCGGCAGCACCGGCTCGCTGATGCTCTTCGGCAACGGCCGCGGCCGCTCCAGCTTGCCGAGCAGGGGCAGGAGGATCAGGAAGAAGAAGTAGTAATAGGCGGTGCCGAGCTGCGCCATCGTCACGTAGCTGCCCTCGGGCGGGTGGGCACCGAGATAGCCGAGCATCACGCCGTCGAGCACCAGCACCCAGAAAAACCACTTGTAGACCGGCCGGAAGCGGGCGCTGCGCACTGGCGAGGTGTCGAGCCAGGGCAGGAAGAACAGGACGATGATCGAGCCGAACATCAAGATCACGCCCATCAGCTTCGCCGGGATGAACAGCACGTTGAAGGTGATGGCGCGCAGGATCGCGTAAAACGGCAGGAAGTACCATTCGGGCACGATATGCGGTGGCGTCTGCAGCGGATTGGCCGGAATATAGTTGTCTGGATGACCGAGCAGGTCCGGGTAATAGAAGATCAGGATCGCCGACACGATCAGGAAGATTCCGAGGCCGAACAGGTCTTTGACCGTGTAGTACGGATGGAACGGGATGCTGTCCTTGGGCGACTGACGATCGATGCCGAGCGGGTTGTTCGAGCCGTGCTCGTGCAGCGCTAGGATGTGCAGCATGACCACGGCGATGATCACGAACGGCAGCAGATAGTGCAGGGAGTAGAAACGGTTGAGGGTCGGGTTGTCGACCGAGAAGCCGCCCCACAGCCAGGACACGATGCTGTCGCCGAACAGCGGGATCGCCGAGAACAGATTGGTGATCACGGTCGCCGCCCAGAAGCTCATCTGGCCCCAGGGCAGGACGTAGCCCATGAACGCGGTCGCCATCATCAGCAGTAGGATGACCACGCCCAGCATCCACAGCAGCTCGCGCGGTGTCTTGTAGGAGCCGTAGTACAGGCCGCGGAAGATATGGATGTAGACCACGATGAAGAACATCGAGGCGCCGTTGGCGTGGGCGTAGCGCAACAGCCAGCCGTAGTTGACGTCGCGCATGATGTGCTCGACGCTGTCGAACGCGAAATTGACGTGGGGCGTGTAGTGCATGGCGAGCACGACGCCGGTCAGGATCTGCAGGACCAGCGCGATGCCGGCCAGCGAGCCGAAGTTCCACCAGTAGCTGAGATTACGAGGCGCCGGATAGCCACTGCCCACGATGTTGTCGAGGGCGCTGAACACGGGCAGCCGGTACTCGATCCAGCGGACGACCCGGTTGCTGTAGACTGGTCGCTCGCCGTGGGTTGCGCTCATGTCCCCTCCTGCCGGTCGCGGCTGCCGGCTGCTAACCGATCTGGACCACGCTGTCGCTGGTGAACTGGTAGGGCGGCAGGACCAGGTTCTTGGGTGCCGGACCCTGACGGATGCGCCCGGCGGTATCGTACACCGAGCCGTGGCAGGGGCAGAACCAGCCGCCGTACTGGCCGCGCGGGTCGCCCGCTTTCTGGCCGAGCGGCACGCAGCCGAGGTGGGTGCAGATGCCGATCACGACCAGCCATTCGGGCTTGATCACGCGGTCGGCGTCGGTCGCGGGGTCGCGCAGCGTGTTCACGTCGACCGCGCGCGCCGCCTCGATCTCTTTCGGCGGGCGATGGTCGATGAAGACCGGCTTACCGCGCCACTTGGCGGTGATCCGCATGCCTTCCTCGACGCTCGACAGATCGACCTCGATCGAGCCCAGCGCCAGGACGTCGGCGGACGGGTTCATGCTATCGATCAGGGGCCAGATCAGGGCGGCGGCGCCGACCGCCACGGTCGCCCCGGTCAAGAGGTACAGGAAGTCGCGCCGGGTGCCCTCCTCGCCCGCGGACTCGGGTCGAGTCGCCGCCAGTTCGGCCATCGCTCACCGTCCAGATTGTGCGCCTGAAACCCCGAAAACCGGCCGGACTGTAAAAGAGCCCCGCGCGCCGCGCAAGCGCGCTGGCGCAAAAGTCGCACCGCGCGCGCAGTGGGCTGCTGCACATTGGGAACGGGGCGCCAACCGGCGCGATGGGAGCGATCGCGGCGGGGCGGCGCCTTGAACGGGCGCACGGCGCTTGCCATGGTGGCGAGGCGCCGTGTCCGTGCGACGACCTGCGCCGGGAGACAAGCCATGGCCGAGGATCAGCTGGCCGACCTGAGGGCCAGGAGCAGCAGCTGGTTCGAGGCGTTGCGCGACCGGATCTGCCGGGCGTTCGAGGACCTCGAGGACCGCTACGCCGGCCCGGATCGGGACCGGCTCGGTGCGGGCCGCTTCGCGCCCAGGCCCTGGGACCGGCCGGGCGGCGGCGGCGGGGTCATGGGGTTGATGCGCGGCCGGGTGTTCGAGAAGGTGGGGGTCAACCTGTCGACCGTCTGGGGCGAGCTCTCGCCCCAGTTCGCCGGCCAGATCCCGGGCACCGAGCGGGAGCCGCGCTTCTGGGCGAGCGGCATCTCGCTGGTCGCGCATCCGCGCTCGCCGCACGTCCCGCCGGCGCACATGAACACCCGCCACATCCAGACCGCCAGGGCCTGGTTCGGCGGCGGCGCCGACCTCAACCCGATCTTTCCGGATCCGGCCGACACCGCGGCCTTCCACGCCGCGCTCAAAGCCGCCTGCGACGCTTCCGACCCCGACTACTACCCGCGCTTCAAAGCCTGGGCCGACGAGTATTTCTTCATCCCGCACCGCCAGGAGCCGCGGGGTGTCGGCGGCATCTTCTTCGACTATCTGGAGGCCGACCTCGAGCGCGACTTCGCCTTCACACGCGCGGTCGGCGAGGCCTTCCTCGCGACCTATCCGGGTCTGGTCGAGCGCCACATGGACCGCCCCTGGACCGAGGCCGAGCGCGCCCGGCAACTCGAGCGGCGCGGGCGCTATGTCGAGTTCAACCTGCTCTATGATCGGGGCACCCAGTTCGGGCTGAAGACCGGCGGCAATCCGGAGGCGGTCCTGATGTCGCTGCCACCCCTGGTCGCGTGGCCGTGAGACCAGTCCTCCTTGTTGGCGGCTTCCAGGCTCATATGTTTCTGTTGTCTCGTATCTCTGGTGTCGCGGGGCCAAGGCCGGGTGGATCGGGACGCCCGACGAAGATCGGCGAGCGAGGATACGGCAGACGCTGATCGACCAGGGAACCAGCGCTGGACCACGATGCCGACGAGATCAGCGCTGAGGTTGAGCGTGCGACGTCCCGATCCAGACACAGCGCGCGAAGCTAGGAGCGCCCGAAGGTAGGAGCATTCGGATGGACATTCGCAAGGTACCGCTCGGCGCCAATCCCCCCTACGAGGTCAACGCGATCATCGAGGTGCCGTTGCGCTCCGACCCGATCAAATACGAGTTCGACAAGGAATCCGGCGCGATCTTCGTCGACCGCTTCCTCTACACGAGCATGTTCTACCCCTGCAATTACGGCTTCGTGCCGCACACGCTGGCGACCGACGGCGATCCGATCGACGTCATGGTGGTCGGGCGGATGCCGGTCCAGCCCGGGGCGGTGCTGCCGGTCCGCCCGATCGGCCTGCTCGAGCTCGAGGACGAGGCCGGCGGCGACGAGAAGATCCTGGCGGTGCCGATTCCGCGCGTCACCCGGATCTACGACAAGGTGCAGAGCTGGCAGGATCTGCCCGAGATCGACCTCAAGCGGATCCAGCATTTCTTCGAGCACTACAAAGATCTCGAGCCCGAGAAATGGGTCAGGGTCGGCAGCTGGCGCGACCCCGACGAGGCGCATCGGCTGATCCGCGAGGCGATCGCGCGGGCCGCCGGGCCTTGAAAGCCTTAGGCAGCCCGGCTAGCGCCGGGCCTCCGCCTCGGCAGGGGTCAGCGCGGTGATCGCGAGGGCGTGGAGGTCGGTCTGCAGCAGATCGCCGAGGGCTGCGAACACCAGCCGGTGGCGCTCGAGCCGGCTCTTGCCGGCGAAGGCGGCGGCCACGATTGTCAATCGGAAGTGGCTCTCGCCTTCGGGCCGCGCCCCGGCATGGCCGGCGTGGCGCGCCGAATTGTCGACCAGCTCGAGCCGGGTCGGCGCCAGAGCGGCGGCGAGCCGCGCGCGGACGGCATGGGCGATGGGCGTGGCAGGGGCGACGGGCGTGGCAGGGGCGACGCGCATGACGGACTCCTTCGCGGCTGACGGCATGAACCGAACGATGATCGCAGGGTCCTCGGATTCGACCAAGGCGTGTCGTGGAGCTTGCCCGACGATGCGCGCAATGGTAGCCGTCGATGGATGGCGGGTTCCGTGTCTCGCATCGAAGCGGGCCATGGGGACCCGTATTTGGCGTATCCGATCATCCTCATTCTCGCTTTACGATTTCGCAATATGTTAGCTCTAACTTCGAGTAGAAGTGGCATGGGACCACGGTTTGGCTTCCCTACGGCGTCCGGTATCGGCGCTCAGGAACGAGGTGTCCCGGGCCAGCGATTCGCCCAGTTTTGAGGGATGGAGAACACGATGGCGACAGTGATGGTCAAGCCAAGCCCGAGCCCCGGTCCCGGCCGCTCGCGCGCGCAGGACGTCGACCGGCATGTCGGGGCCCGGATGCGCGAGCGGCGCATCATGCTCGGGCTGACGCAGCAGCAGATGGCGGAGTTGATCGGGGTCACCTACCAGCAGGCGCACAAGTACGAGAAGGGGATCAACCGGATCGCTTCCGGTCGCCTGTACAACATCGCCCAGGCGCTCGGGGTCGAGGTCGGCTACTTCTTCGAGGGCATCGGCAGCGAGAAGGCGTTCCGGGCGACCCCGCAGCAGCGCATGCTCCTGGACCTGGCGCGCAACTTCATCAGCATCCCGGTGCGCAAGCATCAGGAAGCGATGTGTGCGCTCGCCCGGGCCTTGTCAGAGCCCGAGGAGTAGACCGCCGCCCACCCCGGACGTCGGTCGCCTGCCGCCATCAGCCGAGCGCGCTCCCGATCGGGAGCGTCGGCGCGGTCGCGCCGGTCGCTGCGTCGTTGGTCCCGCGGTCAACCGCGCGGCATAGGGATCAGCGCGCGCCGGCGCTCCAGGCCGCAGCTGGATAACGGAGCGCGCTCGGCCCGGCGCGGCCATGACGCGCGAACGCGTAGCGCCGCCGAATCGGGGCTGCCGAGTGGCCGCGGCCGACCCGACGACTTGCCGGATGCGTGCGTTGGCGCCGCCATCGCCGCCCGCCGGCGCCGGCCGTCTCCGGGGGTCGCAGGTCTTGCTCTGAGGCAGCGGCACCGCCATAGTGCGGTCATGAGCGACTTCTCCCGACGCGGCCAGCTGGCGCTCGAAAGCGCAGGCTTCGACCAGGCCCGGCATCCGGGCTGCGACTGGCCCGGCTGTGCCTGCACCGGGGACTACCGCGCGCCCCGCTCGCCCGCCCGGCTGCGCGAATTCTACCACTTCTGTCTCGAGCACGTCCGCGCCTACAATCGCGCCTGGGACTTCTTCGCCGGCATGAGCCAGTCGGAGATCGAGGCCTATCAGCGCGAGGATATGACCTGGCATCGGCCAACCTGGCCGCTCGGCAACGGCCAGGCGCGCCATCCCGGCGCCTGGCGCTGGCAGGATCCTTACGATCTGTTCCTGAACGGCGCCGGGATCAATGGCACCCACGGCGCCTCCGAATGGGATCGCCGGCCGGCCCGGCTCGGGCGCACCGAGCGCATGCTCGCGGTCCTCGACCTCGCGCCCGACGCCACCCGCCAGGAGCTCAAGGCGCGCTACAAGCAGCTGGTCAAGCGCCATCATCCGGACCTGCACGGCGGCGACAAAAAAGCCGAGGAACGGTTGAAGTTGATCAACGAGGCATATACCTACCTGCTGGATAGCGATCGCTTCAGCTAAGCGATCGCCGGGCTTTCCTGGAGAGGGCGAAGGTGCAGGGCGACTTGGCGATGACCGAGGCGAGGCGGTTGGTCGGTCTGCCGGACTTACCGACGGCGCCCGACATCAAGATCTCGGTGCGGCAGAGCTTCGGCATCGACTCGGAATTGCAGGTGCCGGCGTTCTCGCAGACCACCGAGTACGTGCCCGAGATCGACGACGCCTATCGCTTCGATCGTGACACCACCCTCGCGATCCTGGCTGGCTTCGCCTACAACCGCCGGGTCATGATCCAGGGCTACCACGGCACCGGCAAGTCGACCCACATCGAGCAGGTCGCGGCCCATCTCAACTGGCCCTGCGTGCGGGTCAATCTGGACAGCCACATCTCGCGCATCGACCTGATCGGCAAGGACGCGATCGTGCTGCGCGACGGCAAGCAGGTCACCGAGTACCGGGAGGGCATGCTGCCCTGGGCGCTGCAGCATCCGGTCGCGCTGGTGTTCGACGAGTACGACGCCGGCCGGCCCGACGTCATGTTCGTGATCCAGCGCGTCCTCGAGGTCGAGGGCCGGATGACGCTCCTCGACCAGAACCGGGTGATCCGGCCGCACCCGTCGTTCCGGCTGTTCTCGACCGCCAACACGGTCGGGCTCGGCGACACCAGCGGACTCTATCACGGCACCCAGCAGATCAACCAGGGCCAGCTCGACCGCTGGAACATCGTCGCCCAGCTCAACTACTTGGAGCACGATGCCGAGGTCGAGATCGTGCTCGCCAAATGCCCGGAGTATCAGAGCGAGGACGGCAGGAAGACCCTCGCCCGCATGGTCAGCCTGGCCGATCTGTCGCGCTCGGGCTTCATGGCCGGTGACATCTCGACCGTGATGTCGCCCCGGACGGTCATCACCTGGGCGGAGAATGCGCTCATTTTCAGCGACATCGGCTTCGCCTTCCGACTGACCTTCCTGAACAAGTGCGACGAGGCCGAGCGCCCGATCATCGCCGAATACTACCAGCGCTGCTTCGGCGTCGAGCTGCCGGAGAGCACCGCCAACGTCACCCTCATCTGAGTCGGGCCGGGATGGCGGCCAGCCGGGAACGCCTCGAGGTCTTTCAGCGCGCGGTCGCGGCGACCTGCCGGGCGATGGCGCACCGGCCGGCGCTCAGCGTCACCTTCCGCACCGGCGAGGCCAAGCGCGAGCGCCCGCCGTCGACTGAGGCGGCGGCCGAGGTCGCCCTGCCGCTGCCGCGCCGCGCCATGGCCAACCAGGACGTGGCACGGGTGCGCGGCGAGGCGGATGGCGCGGCGCTTCGGCTGCGCCATCACGACGTCAAGCTGCACAAGCGACTGAACCCGCAGGGCGACCTCGCGGGCGCGGTGTTCGACGCGCTGGAGCAGGTCCGGGTCGAGGCGCTCGGCGCCAGCCGGATGGCTGGCGTGGCCGCCAATCTGGCGAGCGCGCACGCCGCCCGCGGCCGTCACCCGGTCGCGCCGGCGACCGATCAGGCCGAGACCGGCCTCGCCGAAGCGCTCGAGCTCTACGCCTGCGAGCATCTGCTCGGTTTCAGCCTGCCGCGCGAGCAGCGCGAGGTCCTGGACGCTTGGCGGAGCGTCCTGGACAGCCGGACCGGCCAGGACTGGGCGGCGCTCCGCCAGGAGCTCGGGCGCCAGGAGGATTTCGCCATCCGGGTGCGCGAGATGCTGGCACATCTGGGCCTGGCCGAGGATCTGGGCGAGCAGCAGGAAGACCAGGATCCCGATCAGGGCGAGGCCGCCGAGGAGGAGCAGAACGCCAACCCCGACGATGCGCCGGGCGAGGGCACCAGCGAGGACGCGCTCCAGCAGGCGTCCAGCGAGGCCGCGGCGAGCGCCGACGAGAGCGCAAAGGCCGGCGCGACCGAGGATCGCCTGGACGATGCCAACGCGCCCGGCGCGGACGACGACGGCGACAGCGAGGCGCCGTTCCAGACCCCGCAATACCTGCCGCCCGGCGGCGAAGCGCTCGCCTATCGGGTGTTCACGACCAGGTTCGACGAGGTGGTCGAGGCGAGCGAGCTCTGCAGCCCGGTCGAGCTCGGCCGGCTGCGCGCCCAGCTCGATCAGCAGCTCGGCCGCCTGCAGGGCATGATCGGCCGCCTGGCCAACCGCCTGCAGCGCCGTCTGCTGGCCCAGCAGACCCGATCCTGGGAGTTCGATCTCGACGAGGGCCTGCTCGATACCGCGCGCCTGACCCGGGTCGTGGTCAACCCCGAGCACGCCCTGTCGTTCAAGCTCGAGAAGGACACCGAGTTCCGCGACACCGTCGTCTCTCTCCTGATCGACAACTCGGGCTCGATGCGCGGCCGGCCGATCGCGGTCGCCGCCATGTGCGCCGACATCCTGGCGCGCACGCTGGAGCGCTGCGGCGTCAAGGTCGAGCTGCTCGGCTTCACCACCCGCAGCTGGAAGGGCGGCCAGAGCCGCGAGCTCTGGCTACGCGCGGGCAAGCGTCCGAATCCCGGGCGCCTCAACGATCTCCGCCATATCGTCTACAAGCCGGCCGACAGCCCCTGGCGGCGCGCACGGCGCAATCTCGGCCTGATGCTGCGTGAGGGCCTGCTCAAAGAGAACATCGACGGCGAGGCGATCCTCTGGGCGCACCAGCGCCTGCTCGCGCGCGCAGAGCAGCGGCGCATCCTGATGGTGATCTCCGACGGGGCGCCGGTCGACGACAGCACCCTTTCGGCCAATCCCGGCAACTATCTGGAGCAGCATCTGCGCCAGGTGATCGACTGGATCGAGACCCGCTCGCCGGTCGAGCTGCTGGCGATCGGCATCGGACATGACGTCACCCGCTACTACCGGCGCGCGGTCACCATTTCCGACCCCGAGCAGCTCGGCGGCGCCATGCTCGGCGAGCTGTCCGAGCTGTTCGATCTCGAGAGCGAGCGGCTGCAACCGCGAGCGCGCCGGACGCGCGTGGCCTAGCCGGGCCGGGCGCTTCGAGCCGCCGCATGCCGGCGGTCGGCCCAGCGGCGCTACTTCTCCAGCTTGCTGATCTTGGTGCCTTCGAGGCTGAGATTGGCCATCAGGCCGCGCTCGCCGTAGATGAAGGCGATCACCGGGTCGTTGAGCGCCGAGGTGGTGTTGATCTCGCCGGCGACCCCGACCTTGACCAGGGCGACCGAGCCGTCGACCCCGATCTCGCAGCCGTCCTTCGCCTGGAATTGCCTGAGCGCGTCCTCGGCCATGGACAGGATGATCTGGGAGCGCGCCTGGGCGCCGATCTGCAGGCTGATCGAGCCCGCGACCGTGCTGTAGTAGGCGAGCGTCTGGTCGGCGGCGCGGAGCGCGCCCTCGCAGTACTCGCCGCCGATCCCGAGGCCGGCCTTGATCGCCCGCGGGAACACCAGCATCGCCCTGGCCTTAGCGACCAGCTCGCGGCCGGTTGGCACCTCCTCGTAGAATCGGGTCAGGGCCGCCGCCACCTCGGCATCGATCTCAACCGCCGCCGCCGGCCGCTCGGACGCTGTCGCGAGCCAGAGGCCGAGCGCGAGCAAGGGGACGATCGCCGCTGATCTGCGAGTCTCATGTCGAACATTCGTGCCTGGGGTTGCCGGCGACCGCCCAGAGGCGAGCCGCCGCAGAGGAGCGCACAGCCGGGTTAAGCCTGGCTTAAAGCGGGCTCCGGCCGCGACCACCGGGTCGCGCAGGGCCTTGCGGTCGGGCGATTGACCGCTCCGGCCCCGGTTGCTGACGATCGGGGCTTCGGACCGGATCCTGCTGACCGCGGCCACCGCGGGGCTGGGCGTCGTCGCGCTGGCCGGCTCACGACCGGCTTTCTCCTGCGGCCAACCTTCTGCGGTTCGGCACCGCTTCGGCCCTGATCAGGCCCGGCCTGACGACCGATCGCGTCGGCTTCTGGGCCGGGCCTCAGGCAGAAATCCCATTTGCCAAACGACCGCTGCCGTTCGACGATGGCGGCGGCTCCGAGCGGCGGCCGCCGGTCCGGGCCCGAGCGAGATCAAAAACGGGGGGATACCATGCGCTCACCCAGCATTCACGCCGTCTGTCTGGTCGGCGCCGTGGCCTGCGCCGCCGCCGCCGGGACGCAGGCCGAGCCGTTGCAGGTGGTCGGCGCCGGCGAGGGCTTCGTCGACATCGTCGCCTGGCCCGGCTACATCGAGCGCGGCGACACCGACAAGGCTTACGACTGGGTCACAGGCTTCGAGAAGAAGACCGGCTGCCAGGTCCGGGTCAAGACCGCCAACACCTCGGACGAGATGGTCGCGCTGATGAACGAGGGCGGCTTCGACCTGGTGACCGCCTCGGGCGACGCCAGCCTGCGCCTGGTCGCCGGCAAGCGGGTGCAGGAGATCAACACCGGCCTGATCCCGAGCTGGGGCACGATCGATCCGCGCCTGCAGAATGCGCCCTGGCACACGGTCGATGGCAAGCACTACGGCGTGCCCTATCAATGGGGCTCGAACGTACTGATGTACAACACCAAGGTCTTTAAGACGCCGCCGACCAGCTGGAACGTGGTGTTCGAGAAGACGAACCTGCCCGACGGCAAGTCGAATCAGGGCCGCGTGCAGGCGTTCGATGGCCCGATCTACATCGCCGATGCCGCGCTCTACCTGATGCACCACAAGCCCGAGCTCGGCATCAAGGACCCCTACGAGCTGACCGAGGACCAATATAAAGCGGCGCTCGACCTGCTGCGCCAGCAGCGCACGATCGTCAATCGCTACTGGCACGACGCCTTCGTCCAGATCGACGACTTCACCAATGAGGGCGTGGTTGCGAGCTCGTCCTGGCCGTTCCAGGTCAACCTCCTGCAGTCCAAGGACCAGCCGATCGCGAGCGTGATCCCCGAGGAGGGTGCGACCGGTTGGGCGGACACGACGATGATGCACGCCGAGGCGCCGCATCCGAACTGCAGCTACCTGTGGATGGAGTGGACACTGTCCTCGAACCTGCAGGGTGACCTTGCCGCCTGGTTCGGCTCGGTGCCGGTCGTGCCCGCCGCCTGCAGCCAGAGCGAGCTGCTCGGACCCGACGGCTGCAAGACCAACGGCTCGGAGAACTTCGACAAGATCAGCTTCTGGCGGACGCCGGTCGCCAAATGCGCGACCCAGGCCGAATGCGTGCCGTATTATCGCTGGGTCACCGACTACATCGCGGTTCTCGGCGGGCGCTGAGCGCACGACGGGACGGCCGGCGGCTCCCGGGGCGACGCCGATGCACGGTCCCTCCTGGTCATGCCCGCCCCTCACAGCGGGTGGCGGGCCGGCTCGGGCATCCGGCCTCGATTACGAACTCAGGCCCAATGTGATCCCATTAACCTTTGATCAACCATCGATCCCTAGCGTGGCTATCTCCCATGGTCCATGCGACCTTGGGAGTCCGTGTGTCGCTCAAAAAACCGGCGGCGCGGAGTCCCACGATCGCGTGGACCATCTGAACAAAGAGCTAGCGCGCGAAAGGTTAACGGTCGGTTACCATCGCGGGTGGTCACCATCGCGGGCGGTCAGCGTCGCGGGCATTCACCATCGGTGGCGGTCACTGTCGCTGGCGTCTGCGCACAACGCTGTAGGAACCTCGAGTAGCTGTGTAGAGCACTGCCGAGATCTCGGCGCTCGGCGCGATCGCGAGGATGCGCCGACGGACGGCTGCTGGTCAGCTCGGCGATGAGCGCTCGAGGACTTCGGCCGGTCGTCCGGCCGGCTCGATCCTGACGCCATGGCGCCCGCGGTCCGGTTCGAGCGCGTGAGCCGCCGGTTCGGCGAGGTCAGGGCGGTCGATCAGGTGAGCTTCGAGGTCCAGGATGGCGAGTTCTTCGCCATGCTCGGGCCCTCGGGCTCGGGCAAGACGACCTGCCTGCGCCTGATCGCGGGGTTCGAGGAGCCGGATGGCGGCGAGGTTGCGATCCATGGCCAGGGCATGGCGGGCGTGCCGCCCTATGACCGGAACGTCAATACGGTCTTTCAGGACTACGCCCTGTTTCCGCACATGAGCGTCCTGGACAACGTCGCCTATGGGCTCCGGGTCCGGCGCGTCGCCAAGACCGAGCGCCGGGCGCGGGCGGACGCCATGCTGGACCTGGTGGCGCTCGGCGGCCTCGGCGGCCGCCGGCCGGCCGAGCTGTCGGGCGGCCAGCGCCAGCGGGTGGCGCTCGCCCGGGCGCTGATCAATCAGCCGGAAGTGCTGCTGCTCGACGAGCCGCTCGGCGCCCTCGACCTCAAGCTGCGCCAGCAGATGCAGACCGAGCTCAAAGCCCTGCAACGCAAGGTCGGCGTCACCTTCGTCTACGTCACCCACGACCAGGAGGAGGCGCTCGGCATGAGCGACCGCCTCGCGGTCTTCAACCACGGCCGGATCGAGCAGATCGGCACGCCTGAGGCGATCTACGAGCACCCGGCGACCGCCTTCGTCGCGGGCTTCGTCGGCGCCTCCAACATCGTCGATGCGGCGACCGCCGGACGCCTGGTCGGGCGATCGCAGGCGTTCGCGCTGCGCCCGGAGCGCATCCGGATCCTCGAGCCCGGCCCGGGGAGCGCCGATGGCGGGGCCGACTTCGTCATCGAGGGGACCGTGACCGATGTCCAGTATCATGGCGCCAGCACGCGCATCGAGGTGGCGCTCGACGGCGGCGGTATGCTGATCGCGGACCGGCCGAACGATGCGATCGGCGGCGCGCGGCCGGCGGTCGGCGCCCGCATCCGCCTCGGCTGGGCGCCGATCGCGATGCAGCGCCTGCAGGATGAAGCAACGCCGTGAGCGCGCTCATGCCCGGCCTGGCGGTCGCCGGCCTGCCGCCTTCGAGCGCGATGCGCCGGCTCTCGACCCTGCTCTACCGGCGCGCGGGCCTGTTCACCCTGCTCCTGCTGACCCCGCCCCTGCTCTGGCTGGGCGTCGTCTATCTGGGCTCGCTGTTCGCGCTCCTGATCCAGAGCTTCTTCGCCTTCGACGACTTCACCGGCCAGGTGGTCTACGAGCTGACGCTCCGCTCCTACGCTGACCTTTTGACCTCGCGTGCCAACCTCGACATCATCCTGCGCACGGTCAGCATGGCGCTCGCGGTCACGCTGGGCGCCGCGCTGATCGGCTTTCCGATCGCCTACCTGATGGCGCGCTACGCGACCGGCAGGACCAAGGCGTTGTTCTACCTCGCGGTCATGCTGCCGCTCTGGTCGAGCTACCTGGTCCGGGTCTATGCCTGGAAGCTGATCCTGGCCAAGGAGGGCATCGTCAGCTGGGCGCTCGCCCGGACCGGGCTCACCTGGCTGCTCGATGCCGTGCTGGCGCTGCCGGTGATCGGCGGGCCGTCCTTGTCGGTCTCCTACCTCGGCATGTTCCTGGTGTTCACCTACATCTGGCTGCCGTTCATGATCCTGCCGACCCAGGCGGCCCTCGAGCGAGTGCCCAAGGGGCTGATCGAGGCCTCGGCGGACCTCGGTGCCCGGCCGTTCACCACCTTTCGCACGGTGATCCTGCCGCTCGCCTTTCCGGGCGTGGTCGCGGGCTCGATCTTCACCTTTTCGCTGACGCTTGGCGACTACATCATCCCCTACATCATCGGTTCATCGCGCTTCTTCATCGGCCAGGCGGTCTACCTGCAGCAGGGGACCGCCGGCAACATCCCGCTGGCGGCCGCCTTCTCTGTCGTGCCGGTCCTGATCATGGCAGTGTACCTGACGATCGCCAAACGGCTTGGTGCCTTCGATGCGCTCTGATTTTCCCCGCCCTCAACGCGCGCGCTACCGAGACGGCGGCGGTGCGGGCGGACACGCCGCGCCTGAGCCGCGCGCCGTCTGGACGGACTGTCGGCTTAGGATCGCGGCGGGACGGTTAACCTTTCGTCAACCATTGGTTAGGAGCCTGATCCTATGGACCCTGCGATCCTGGGAGTCGCTGCGCCGCAGAGACAACCGGCGGCAAGGAGTCCCATGGTCGCATGGACCGAACCAAGAACGAGTTGACGGTGGCAGGGTTAATCCTCGGTTAACGTCGCGCAGCTGGGCATCGCCGCCGGAGGTGCCGGGGTCGCTCGCCGGCGGCCCGATTCCGAACTTCCCCCACCGCAAGTGGGGTCAGTGCGCGTGTGGTCGCCGTGCGAAGCAAGGTTACGACGCGATCGGGGGCTTGGGACGCAGGGAAGCGGAGCAAGCGCGGCTGCCGCCGATGAGGGACGCTGCGCGTGCGCCGACGATCTAGGGTCACCGGGCGCCGGGCGCCGCTCGGGCTCGGGCTC
>CAVTFM010000020.1:0-133574 GCA_963733965.1 uncultured Alphaproteobacteria bacterium | reverse complement strand
AATAACAAATGAATAAAGCGATGCATCATTTCGTCGCAAGCCAATCGTGAAGTCGCGTCTATAAATACGTCGCCAAGAGGAAAAGCATCGCGGACATTCTGCCCACGTTTGTTAAGCGAATCTTTTGCAGTTCTCCTGAGATATGAGGGTATGTGCAAGGTTACGAGCCTCAACTTCTGAGATAAGGCCTCCACGACAGCGTCGTTCGAGATCCTCGATGCGTTTCTCTCGCAGAGCGGTAGGAGAGAACGCTGATACAAGTATGAATTGCTTTCCATACACGCTGCGCAGAAGCGCAATTTCTTCTGGGCTTTTGAGTTGCCGGAGTATGTATGCTTGGTTGGGCAATGGGGCTTCTTCATCGGTCTCGTCGGTACTCGGCTCCAGAGCATCACCGGATGCAGCGGAGTTGGCGGTTCGTCTCTCATCAGCGCGAAAAGACCGAATCGCACTAATCGCGAGCACCGCTAAGGCTTCATTTCCGAGTTTGCGCCGAACCTCGTTTGCATAGGCGATGCGTGTCCGGTACGACTTTACGTAGGGGGTTTCCTTCAGCGTGATGGACGTAGGCACCTCCTTCATGAGCTCAGTCAGCCGGAATTGACGAGCGATATAGCCCACTTCAAGGAGCGTCTGCTCCAGGACCTCCGTCACAAGGGCCAGGTCGACGCCGATCGGAGCGACCAGGCCAAAGACCAGCTCTGGCGCTGTGGGAAGGGGTAACGGTTGAGTTGGATCGCTCATGCCCAACCTCAGATTTATTCCTGCATATGGTATGGAGGTTCTTGCCAATCGTCGCAAAGAGGGGACTTTACTGTTTACGATTTTTCTGGGGAGCGAGCAGGGGGAGAAGGATGTCGACCGAGGTGCACGAAGCCTGGTTGGCTGATAGATGACGTTAGGAAGGCATCGGAACGGCTGACGGAATGGGCGAAGCCGAGAAGCAATCAGCGGCAGACTGAGTCGGCAAGCGACTGCTATGGCTACTCCAGCGGAAGCGGGCGGCGCGTGGAGAGAGAGGTTAAGAAGAAGCCGCATTCCGCTAGGTAGGACGTCTTGAGAGGTCGGCCGTAGAGGAGAGGTGGCCTCTTTTGTGGGGCGACGTGTCTGCGGCTTTGGGAGAAACGGTGTCAGGCACCTTTTCGCGCTTGCGTTCGAGCAATTTTGTGGGCGGTGACGGCCTTGTAGACGAGGGCGAAGACCCCAGCCGCCGTGGCGAGCGAGCCGGTCGCGGTTAGGCCGAGGGTCCAGTGCATGCCAGTGAGCGCGGTCTCGATCCGGCCCAGGCGCTCCTTGATTTCCCGGGTCAGTTCCTTGATGTCGCCCACCTCCGCGGCGGCCCGTTTGGCCGTCTCGCCGTTGCCGCCTGCCTTGAAGGCGCTTAAGACATCGCCTGCGATGATCGTCATGCCGAGTTCTCCGCGAGGATCTCCGCTGGGAGCAGCATAGCTGGCTTCGTACCGGGTGGAACGGAGGAAAACGGATCTATTCCTCTGTCTGCCTGCGGCGGCGCACCGCCCTGCCGTCGACGCGTCAGAAGTGTGCAGCCGCGTGCATCGACGTCGATGGAGCCTGGAGTTGAGTTGAGCGTCAGACCGCTCTGGCGCGGCCCGCAACCCCGCAGGAATCCTCGCCCCAGGAAAAATGCCTCCATCAAGATCAGGATCAATCGTTGACTTTCCGGGGAGTTTTCGATCTATACTGGCGGCACAGGCGACAGAAGCGTGCCCTTGGCGGCACGGATCTGTCTCAGCCAGCGATCGCTCTCGAAATGAAAAGTGTCGCTCAGGAAAATCGATCGCTCTCTTGATCTGATTTCCGACTATATTGGCTCGGTTGCATATCACACCTTTCGTGTTTGCTCATGATTTGCTGGAGCTTAGCTTTGCGCATCTTTAGTATGACTGGTAAGATCAGCGGCCGCCAAAGACTGTATGGAGCTCGTGCCGAGCCTCCAGCAGCGCTGGAGACGCTGGATCGGCGGATGGATTCTGAGCCCCGCTGGAGGCGCTGGATCAATCCGGGCGGACGATGCCCATCTTGAGGAGGACGTTGCCGTAGAGGCGGGTCTCGCCGGTCTGGAGCAGGGCGAAGGCTTTGCGGGCGCGCTCGTAGAAGGCGAAGCGCTCGAGCTTGCCGAGCTGGAAGCGGCTGCCCTCGGCGCGCGCGATGATCTCCTGGAACTCCTTGCAGACCTCGGGCACCGCGGCCGGGTCGCCGACCACCTCCATGCGCAGGCAGGCCTCGTCGACGAAGTCGTCGAGCGGCATGACCGAGAGCACCGCTTGAAGCGCGCGGGTCGCGCTGATGCCGTCCAGGCGCACGACCCGCGGGCCCGAGCTCGCGGCCGGGAAGTTGGCATCGACGATCACCAGCTCGTCGCCGTGGCCCATCGAGCGCAGCACGTGCAGCAGGTCCGCGCCGAGCAGCGGATCCAGCCCCTTCAGCATTTTTCCCACTCCTCGAGCTCAGCCGCGCACCGGCACGGCCCCCGGAGCGCAGACTACAGGGATTTCGCGGCCGGCGGAACGCCGGGGCTCAAGCGGGGGTCTCGGTCGTCCGGGCGGCGTGGGCGTGGTCGAGGGCGTAGCCGGTCGCGCGCACGGTGCGCAGGATGTCGGCCTCGCCGCCGGCATTCAGCGCGCGGCGCAGGCGGCGGATCGTGGCATCGACCGTGCGCAGCTCGACGTCCTGGTTCTGGCCCCAGACCAGGTCCAAAAGCTGGTCGCGCGAGAAGACCCGGCCGGGGCTCTGTAACAGCTGTCGGAGAAGACGGAACTCGGTCGGGCTGAGGTGGACCTCGCGCTCGCCGCGCGCGACCCGGTGTGCCACCAGGTCCATCGAGAGGTCGGCGAACCGGAGAATCTCGGCCGCGAACGCCGGCCGCACCCGGCGCAGCACGGCGCGCACGCGCGCGATCAGCTCGTCGATCGAGAACGGCTTGGTGATGTAGTCGTCGGCGCCGGTATCCAGGCCCTGCAGCCGGTCCGGCTCCTCGGTGCGCGCGGTCAGCATGATGATCGGCAGGTTGGCGGTCTGTGTCTTGCGCCGGAGCTGCCGGCAGAGCTCGAGCCCCGACATCCAGGGCAGCATCCAGTCGAGCAGCACGACGTCGGGCAGGCGCTCGGCGATCAGCGTCAGCGCCTCGTCGCTGTCGAACGCCTGCTCGACCGCGAAGCCCGCGCGCTGGAGGTTGTAGGCCAGGAGCTGCTGCAGCGCGGCCTCGTCCTCGACCACCAGCACGAGCGGCTTCATGGCGCCCTCGCCTTCATGACGTGGCCGCCTTCATGACGTGGCCGCGGGCTGCAGGCCTGCTTCCGCCGGGGGCATGCGATTGATCCGCTGGCCGTGCACCATGTAATGGATCTTCTCGGCGATGTTGGTGGCATGGTCACCGACCCGCTCGAGGTTCTTGGCGATGAACAAGAGATCGATGCAGGCCGTGATGTTGCGCGGGTCCTCGAGCATGTAGGTCGAGAGCTCGCGGAACAGGCTGTTGTACATGGCATCGACCTCGTCGTCGCGGTGCCAGGCGGCGACCGCCCGCGGCGCGTCGCGCGCGACATAGGCGTCGAGCACCTCCTTGATCATCGCCTGGGCGATCTGGGCCATGCGCGGGATCGAGTACTGCGACTGCACCGGCGGCACCTTGACCAGCCGCTCGATCCGCTTGGCGATGTTGACCGCGTAGTCGGCGATCCGCTCGAGATCGTTCGAGATCTTCATCGCCATCGCAATCAGCCGGAGATCGACCGCCATCGGTTGCCGGGTGGCCAGGATGCGGATGGCGAGGGTGTCGATCTCCTCCTCGAGGTCGTCGACCCGGTCGTCATGCTCGATCACCCTGGATGCGAGCTCGATGTTACGGCTGGCGAGCGCGTCGATCGCCGAGGCGAGCTGCTGCTCGACCAGGCCACCCATCTCGATGATCTTGCGGGTCAGAAGGTTGAGCTGCTGATCGTACGACTTGACGGTGTGGTCATTGGGCATGAACACAGGTCCGGATGGGGGTTAACCGAAGCGGCCGGTGATGTAGTCCTGGGTCATCGACTGTTTCGGATTGGTGAAGATCTGCTCGGTCTCGGCGTGCTCGATGACCTTGCCGAGATGGAAGAAGGCGGTGTACTGCGAGACCCGGGCCGCCTGCTGCATGTTGTGGGTGACGATCACGATCGTGAAGTTCTGGCGCAATTCGTCGATCAGCTCCTCGATCCTGGCGGTCGCGATCGGGTCGAGGGCCGAGCAGGGCTCGTCCATCAGGATCACCTCGGGGCTGACGGCGATCGCGCGCGCGATGCACAGACGCTGCTGCTGCCCCCCCGACAACCCGAGACCGCTCTGAGCAAGCTTGCCGCTGACCTCGTCCCAGAGCGCTGCCCGGCGCAGCGCCGCCTCGACCCGGTCCGCCATCTCCGAGGCGGGCAGGCTCTCGTACAGGCGGATGCCGAAGGCAATGTTGTCGAAGATCGACATCGGGAACGGCGTCGGCTTCTGGAACACCATGCCGATCCGGCCGCGCAACAGGTTCAGGTCCTGCTTGGGCGACAGGATGTCCTCGCCGTCCAGGAGGACCTCGCCGGTCGCGCGCTGGCCGGGATACAGGCTGTACATCCGGTTCAGCACCCGCAGCAGGGTCGACTTGCCGCAGCCGGACGGGCCGATGAAGGCGGTGACCAGACCGTCGGAGATCGGCAGGCTGATCTCGTGCAGCGCCTTGAAGTTGTTGTAGTAGAAGGACAGATCGCGGATGCTGATCTTGTCCGCCGGCCGCGCCGCGCCGCGGCGGGCGGCGAGTTCGCCTGGGCCGCGCTCACGTAGGGCGGGGCGCCCGCTCTGGTCTGGGCGAGGCTCATCGCGATCCTCCCTTGGTGCTCAAGGCGGCCAGGACGCGGGCGCAGATGCTGAGCGCCAGGATGAACACCGTGATCAGCAAAGCGCCTGCCCAGGCCAGTTTTTGCCAGTCTTCGTACGGACTGAGCGCGAACTGGAAGATGACCACCGGCAGGTTGGCCATCGGGCCGTTCATGTTGGTGGTCCAGAACTGGTTGTTGAGCGCGGTGAACAGGAGCGGCGCGGTCTCGCCGGTGATGCGCGCGACCGCGAGCAGGGCGCCGGTGATCATGCCGTTGCGGGCGGCGCGGTAGGCGACCGCGGTGATCACCTTCCATTGCGCGGCGCCGAGCGCGGCTGCCGCCTCGTGCATCGGCGCGGGCACCAGGTTCAGCATGTCCTCGGTCGTGCGCACGACCACCGGCAGGACGATGATCGCGAGCGCCATGGCGCCGGCCCAGGCCGAGAAATGGCCGACCTGGACCACGATGATCTCGTAGATGAACAGGCCGACCACGATCGAGGGCGCGGAGAGCAGGATGTCGTTGACGAACCGGATGACCTCGGCCAGCGGCCGGGTCTTGCCGTACTCGGCGAGGTAGGTGCCGGCGAGGATGCCGACCGGCGTGCCGACCAGGGTCGCGACGACGGTCATGACCACGCTGCCGTAGATCGCGTTGGCAAGGCCGCCGGCGCTGCCCGGCGGCGGCGTCGGCTGGGTGAACACGGCGAGGCTCAGGCCGTCGAGGCCGTTGTAGACCAGCGTCCAGAGGATCGCGATCAGCCAGAACAGGCCGACCGCGGCCGCGCCAACGGCGAGCGTCAGGGCCACGTAGTTGCTCAGGCGGCGACGGTCGTAGAGGGTCATGGGCGCAGCATCCGGGGCTCAGCTTCCGAGACGGCGCTTCATGCGCATCAGCAGGAGCTTGGCGACCGCCAGGACGAAGAAGGTAATGACGAACAGAATCAGGCCGAGCGCGATCAGCGAGGACAGATAGAGGTCGCCGACCGCCTCGGTGAACTCGTTGGCGATCGAGGCCGAGATCGTGGTCGCGGGCGCCAGCAGCGAGGCCGAGACCCGGTGCGCGTTGCCGATCACGAAGGTCACCGCCATGGTCTCGCCGAGCGCCCGCCCGAGGCCCAGAATGATGCCGCCGACCACACCGACCCGGGTCGAGGGCAGCACCACCCGCCAGACCACCTCGGAGGTCGTGGCGCCGAGGCCGTAGGCGGACTCCTTGAGCATCGGCGGCACCTGCTCGAACACCTCTCGCATGATCGCCGTGATGAACGGCAGCACCATGATCGCGAGGATCAGGCCCGCGGTCAGCATGCCGATGCCGTAGGGCGGGCCGCGGAACAGGATGCCGATCAGAGGCAGATGACCGAAGGTCGCGATCAGGAACGGCTGCACCGAGGTCTGCAGGATCGGGGCGAGCACGAAGAAGCCCCAGATGCCGTAGATGATGCTCGGGATGCCGGCCAGCAGCTCGACCGCGATCCCGACCGGGCGCCGCAGCCAGAGCGGGGCGAGTTCGGTCAGGAAGACCGCGATCCCGAAGCTGATCGGGATGCCGATCAGCATGGCGACCAGCGACGTGATCAGCGTGCCGTAGATCGGCGCCAGCGCGCCGAACTTCTCGGTCACCGGGTTCCAGACCTCGGTGGTCAGGAAGCCGAAGCCGAAGGTCGAGAGCGCCGGCCAGGCGCCCCTGGCGAGAGCGACGATCACCCCGCCCAGCACCAGCAGCACCACCAGCGCGAAGCCGAGCGTCAGATAGCGGAAGGCGTCGTCGAGCTGCCGCTGGCGGCGCACATGCTGAGCCGCCTGGGCTAACGGGACCGTCCTGATCGCAATCGCCATGTCTCCCGACCCGCAAGACTGCGGACGGGGGCCGGCCGGCCGCCGGGCCTCCGTCCGGTGGTGGCAGCCAGGCCCTACTGGGCGGAGGCCTCGGTCCAGACGGCCTTGCCGCCGGCACCCTTGATGCTCGTCTTCCACATCTGCTCGACCAGCTCGACGACCTTGTCGGGCATCGGGACGTAGTGCAGGTCCTCGGCCATGGCGTCGCCGTTGGCGTAGCCCCAGGCGAAGAACTTGAGCGCCTCGAGCGAGGCCTCGGGGTGGTCCGGCTGCTCGTACATCAGGATGAAGCTGGCACCGGTGATCGGCCAGCTGTCGTCGCCCGGCTGGTCGGTCAGGATGACGTAGAAGCCCTCGGCATTGGCCCAGTCGGCGTGCGCCGCCGCGGCCTGGAAGGCCCCGCTGGTGGGCTCCACCGCCTTGCCCGCCTTGTTCACCATCAGCGCGTAGGGCAGCTTGTTCTGCAGCGCATAGGCGTACTCGACATAGCCGATCGCACCCTCGGTGCGCTGGACGTTGTTGGCCACGCCCTCGTTGCCCTTGGCCCCGATCCCGACCGGCCACTGGACCGAGGCGTCGGACCCGACCTGCTGCTTCCAGTCCGCGTTCGCCTTGGCGAGGTAATTGGTGAACAGGAACGTGGTGCCGGAGCCGTCGGAGCGGTGCACGACCGCGATCGCTGTGTCGGGCAGCTGAACGCCGGGGTTCAGCTTCGCGATGCGGTCGTCGTTCCAGCTGCTGATCTCGCCCCTGAAGATGTCGGCGAGCGTGTTGCCGTCGAGCTTGATCTGCCCCGACTTGATGCCCTCGACGTTCACCACCGGGACCACGCCGCCCATGATCATCGGGAACTGGACCAGGCCGGCCTCCTTCAGCTCCGCGGGCTCCAAGGGCTTGTCGGAGGCGCCGAAGGTCACGGTCTTGGACTTGATCTGCCGGATGCCGCCGCCCGAGCCGATCGACTGGTAGTTCAGCTGATTGCCGGTCTTCTGGGCATAGGCTTCCGCCCACTTGGCGTAGATCGGGTACGGGAAGGTGGCGCCGGCGCCTGAGATTTCGGCGGCCAAGGCGGCCGAGGCCATCAGGACGGCGGCACCGCCGACCAGGGCGGCGCGGGTGATGGTTCCGAGGGTCCAGGCGCCCGGACGGTCGCTCCGGACGGCTGACGGCGTCGTGCGCTTCATGGCCGCGTCTCCATGTGCAGGTGCGATGCCGCAGACAGTCGGCTGGCCGAGTGGGGTTTTGATGACATTTCGGTGACAGTTTCGTGACAACCCCTCGGTAGTGCGTTCGTCAGGATCGGCGGCGGACGCCGTGACGGCCGGGGCCCGGCCTGCTTGGGCGCCGGCCGCGAGCGCCTCGAGCCCGACGTTATGTCGCACCGGTCGGCAGATAGACCGTGACGGTGGTGCCGCGGCCGAGCTCGCTCTCGATCGCCAGGTGGCCGCGGTGACGCCTCAGGATGTGCTTCACGATCGCCAGCCCGAGGCCGGTGCCGCCGAGCTGGCGCGAGCGCGCCGGATCGACCCGGAAGAACCGCTCGGTCACCCGCGGCAGATGCTCGCGCGCGATCCCCGGGCCGCGATCGCTGACCACGATCCGGAGCGCTGCCCGCCCGGTCAGCGGGCCGGCGCCCGGCGGTGCCGCGACCACGTGCTCGCCGCGGATCGTGACCTCGCCCGCGGGCCCGCCGTACTTGATCGCGTTGTCGATCAGGTTGGTCAGCAGCTGGACCAGCTGATCGCGGTCGGCGGTGACCGCGGGCAGGGGCTCCGCCAGGTCGAGGTCGAGGCGCGCCTTGCGCTCCAGGGCATAGGGCCGGAGGCCGCGGACCACGCTGCGCAGGCAGTCGGCCGGGTCGACCTGATCGCCCGGCGCCTGGTGCTCGCTCTGCTCGATCCGCGACAGGGACAGAAGGTCGTCGACCAGGCGCGACATCCGGGCGGCCTCGGCGGCCATGGTCGGGAGGAAGCGCTCGCGCGCCTCGGGGTCGTCGCGCGCCGGCCCGGCGAGGGTGTCGATGAAGCCGCGCAGGGCGGTCAGAGGCGTTCGGAGCTCATGGCTGGCGTTGGCGACGAAATCCTGGCGCATGCGCTCGATCATCAGCTGCTCGGTGAGCTCGCGCAGGCCGACCAGGGCGGCGGCCTGGCGGCGCAGGCGGACCGGCACGATCAGGACGCCGAAGGCGCGCGAGGGCGGCCCCGGCAGCTGCAGGGTGAGCTGGGCCTCGCCGTGGCCGCCCAGCGCCTCGTCGACCGCCGCCAGCAGCCCCGGATCGCGCAGGCTCGCCTCGATCGGTCTGGCGACCGGCGGCTGACCGAACAGCGCCGTGGCCGCCTTGTTGGCGCCGACCACCTGGCGCTCGCGGCCGACCAGGAGCAGGGGGTCGGGCAGGGCATCCAGCAGGGTCGCGAGCAGGCGGTCGGTCTCGGCGCGGCGCTCGCGTTGCTCGGCCAGAGCGCGGTCGAGGCGATGCAGGGTGGTCGCCAGCTCGTCGCCGCCGAGCGGGCCGAACTCGGGCAGGGGCGGCGTCTCGCGGCCCTCGGCGAGCGCCTCGAGGTAGCGCCCGGTCGCCCGCAGCCGGCGCTCGCGCAGCCAGGCGAGCGCGCCGCTCAAGGCCAGGCCGAGCAGCCAGGCGAGCGCCGCCGGTAGCCAGGCGAGGTCGCCGAGCAGCACCAGACCGAGCAGCGTCAGGCTGGCCGGCAGCGCCAGCCACGCGGTGCGCGCGAGCAGCCGGGCCGGCTGCATCAGCCGCCGCTCCGGCCGGCGGCGGCGCCTGGCTCTGACGCGGGCGGGGCGGGCGACAAGGCAGCAAGCTCCGAGGGTTGGGGATGCGGGGCTCACCGTCGCGCGGCGGGCGCGACCGCGGGCCGCCATCTTGGTCAGCGCCCGGCCAAAGGGCAAGCGTGGGTCGCGGCGATCCCCGCGAGCTTTATCAATCGACGGTTTCGATTGACGAGACCGGTGATCTGGTATAGGAAAATAAACCTGTGGAGTTTCCCGGGAGTCACCATGGTTGCACCTCTGCTCCGTCTGTACGACGGCTTCGCGCATACCTCGCCGGGCCTGCGCGGCACGGTGCGCGAGCTCCAGGCCGTGCTGCGGCGCCACGACCGCCGGGTGACCATCGACGGCCTGTTCGACCTCGGCACCGAACAGGCGGTGCGCGCGTTTCAGCGGGCGCAGGGGCTGCCCGCCGATGGCGTGGTCGGCCCCGCGACCTGGCAGGCGCTGATCGAGCCCCAACTGGTGCTGCCGCCGGATCACTTCACGACGACCTATGCGCTCGATCACCCGGCGCTGCTGGACGAGCTCCACGCCGCGGCCCGCTACGGCGCCTCGATCGTCGCCGCGGCCGCCGATTTCGCCCTGCCGCCGGCGATCATCGCAGCCCTCGGCTCGCGCGAGTCGCGCTGGGGCCTGGCGCTCACCCCCAAGGGACCCGGCGGCACCAGCGACCTCGTGCCGCGCCCGTTCACCCGGCCGCACCGGTCGCTGCCGCTGCCCGCCGATGGCCGCGGCTTCAAGCGTGGCCTGATGCAGATCGACTACGATGGCCACGAGTTCGCCCGCAGCGGCGACTGGCAGAGCCCCGACGCCAACCTCCGCCATGCCTGCGGCCTCCTGCACGAAGCCAAGGCGCAGCTGCGCCGCCGCACGGTGCTGCACGGCCAGGCGCTCCTGCGCGCCGCGATCGCCGCCTACAACTGCGGCACCGGCAACGTCATGCGCGCGGTGCAGCACGGCTTCGACCTCGACTTCTACACCGTCGGCCGCGACTACGCGCGCGACGTGCTCGACCGCGCCGGCTTCTTCGAGGCCCACGGCTGGGAATGATTTGTCGGCTATTCTGAGCAAACGACGATAGTGATATCGGCTGAAATTCGCCAGATCAGCTGTTGCGCGCTCGCGCTCATCGAATGGGAAGATAGCGGCCAGCCAGCGCCAGACTGGCATCCCGTTGCGGCTTACAAGAGCGTTGAGGCGATAAAGTGCGTTTCTGTCGGCTGGCTGATCTCCGATACCGTGGACGTGAAAGCGCTTGCTCCGAACTTCGCGGATGTGGATGACCCGGACGAGCTTCAGGCATCGGGGGTCATCCGCATACCTGCCCGGGCCGTCCGGCGGATAGTTCCGCTAACCGAAGAGGCACCTACTTTACCTTACGGGGACGGAGGCGATTTCGGGGGGCGCGACGCCGGCTGATCCGGTCGTTGCGTCAGAGCCGCGCCCGACACCCGAGATCGCGTAAGCCGCGCGACGCGATCGAGCCGATGGTTTTTGATGTCCGTTCGTTCATCGCCATTCTGACTGCTCCAGCCCCTCATTAGGCCAACGCTAATGATTGGGGTTGAAAATGATACCGCTGACGGTATCTTAGTAGGCATGACGCGCTTGCGCAAGCGCTTGGAAGCTATGCGGTCCAACCCAGGGGCGACTGGAGCATCGGGGACGTACAAGCGATCTGCGACGCGTTTGGCATCCGGTGTTCACCCCCAAGCCGAGGAGGTCACTACAAGGTTTCACACCCGGCCAGCGAGGAAATCCTAACCATACCAGCGAGCAGGCCCCTTAGACCGGTCTACATCAAGAAGCTGGTAGCGTTTGTGGACCTCGTACTCAGCAGCAACGAATGAGGAAGAGATGGCGGAATATGCGGTGCTTCTCCGTCCGCTGTCAGAAGCAGACGGCGGAGGGTGGTTCGCCGTCGTGCCTGACCTTCCGGGATGCATGTCCGATGGAGACACGGGGCAGCAAGCCCTGGAGAACGTCCTGGACGCGATAGAGGCGTGGAAGGAGGAGGCACGTGACATCGGCAAACCCGTCCCTGAGCCTGGGACTTCATTGGGGCAGTGGCGCCAACGGGTGCCAAGGACGCTCCACCTCACGCTGAAAGAAATGGCAGAGCGTGAGGGCGTGAGTCTGAACCAGCTGGTCACCGCAATTCTAGCGGAAAGCGTTGGCCGTCGGTTCGGCAGCGATGGATCAGACGGCCACAGATAGACTGATGGACGGGATTGTGAAGTGCGGAGGCTCGAGCTGTGGACCAGGCTGGGTCGGCTCACGACCCCGGTGAAGGCCGAGGATCTGGTCGACGCCCGCTGCCTCGAGCCCTAGCCCGGATTTCTCAAACCCGGAAGCGAGATGGGTGCTTTGAGCGGTGTGAGCGCGGCGAGCTCGTCGCGTGACGGATCGGGAGCGCGGACACCGTCCACGACGAATTTTCGGACGAGCGGAGGCGAGCACCCGGCACGGGTGCTCGCTGGATATGCCGGGGCGGTCAGAAGGCGGCGACGCGCTTCAGGTAGAGATAGGCGAGGTGATACTCGTCGCGGTAGGGGCAGGCAGACGCCATGGCGACCTTGATGCGGCGCACGCTGGTCCGGACCTGGGCGCCGATCTTCAGGAGCTTGAGGCGAATCGTGCCGCAGGTGGCGGTGGCGAACTGGGTGTGACGCAGGCCGATGCGGCGCAGCGCTTCGAGCAGGACGTAGGCGAAGGAAGCGAACCACAGCCGGAGCTGGTTGGCGCGCAGGGTGGCCGCCGAGGTGCGGTCCGCGAACAGATCGAGCTGTTGCTCTTTGATCCGGTTCTCCATCTCGCCGCGGGCGCAGTAGATGTCCTCGTAGAGGGTCTGACCGTCGATCTCGGACGTCGGCAAGGAGGTGACGATGAAACGCGGATTCGGGCCCTTGGCCAGGTGCTCGGCCTTGCCCACCACCCGGCGTTCGCGGCTCCAGCTGTCGAGCGTGGCGTAACTGAAGTCGTCGAACCGGCGGGCCGGCTGGCCGGTTGCACCATGCTCGGCTTTGGCCTCGGCCAGCGCGTCCTCGATCTCGACCAGCAGGCGGGCGTTGCGGGCGAGGCCGAAGACGTAGTCGACGGCGTGGGCTTCACACCAGGCCATCAGCTCGTTGCGGGCAAAGCCCGAGTCGGCGCGCAAGACGATCGCCACCTTGGGCCAGCTTTCGCGGATCTGGGCGACGATCCGGGCGATCTCCTCGACGGCGCCGGCGCAGGCGTCGATGTTGGAACGGCGCAGCTTGGCGGCCAGCAGGTGGCGACCGCAGAAGACGTACAGCGGCAGATAGCAGTAGCCGTCATAGTAGCCGTGGAAGAAGCGCCCTTCCTGATGCCCATGCAGCGGATCATCGGTGGCGTCGAGATCGAGGACGATCCGCTCCGGTGGCTGGGCATGGGCCTCCACGAACAGGGCGACGAACAGGCCCTCGATCGCCCGCGGGTCGTGGCCGATCCTGTGGTAGCGGTCGAGCGCCGAGGTCGGCGCATGCTCCAGCCGGTTCAACGTGCTCTTGCCGGCCAACGGCGCGCAGTCCTGGCGCCGCGCCTCGAGCTTGCCGACCAGGGTCGCCAGCACCGGATCGTGGCGCAGGTCGTCGTGGTCGACCAGGTCCTCGTAGCCCAGCGCAAGGCCGCAGATGCGCTGCATCACCATGGTCTCGACGGCGTGCTCGACCAGTTCCTGGCAGCGCCCGTCGGCGAAGCATCCCGCCAAGCGCCCCACCAGACCGATCGCCCGGTTGGCGGCCCCGAGCAGCAGTGCCCCGGCATCCGAGGTGATCCGACCGCCATCGAACGCGGCCACCACCTGACGGCCCTCGACCCTTTCAAATCCGAACAGATCGCGGTTACACTCTGTCGGCATCGGGGAACTCCTCCGGACGGACTTAACTCTTTGTCGCAGAAGACTTATCGCCTATCCAGAGCCCCGATGCACCTCCTAGTTTGAGAAATCCGGCTAGTCTGGTCAACGACAAGCCGTTCGCCCACGGCAAGACCACCGAGGAGCTCGATCTGCCGGCGCTCTCCGAGACCGTCGTGCCGGTGTTGGTCAACGTGCCGACCAACGATCTGATCGACCGGCTGCTGGCGCTCGGCACCGAGCGCCGGCTCGCTTATCGCCTGACCGGCGAGGCCAAGCTCGCGAGCCTCCTGTTCGGCACGATCCCGTTCCAGCGCGAGGGCAAGCTCGCCCTGCCGAAGCTGCCGGGACTCGAGCCGCCCGAATCCTGACTCGGGCAGCCCGCCCCGCGGCTCAGCCGCGACAGGTGGCGTCGAAGCCGGCCGGCAACACCACGACCGTCACCTCGTCCGTCCCGTTGTTCGGGGCGCGCGCGCTCAGCTCAGGAATCACCACGAGCTGCGGACCGTCGGCGGAGCGGCGCACGGCGATGTCGGCCGGCCCGTTCAGGTCGCCGATCGAACCGCCCGGCTCCAGCACCAGCATGGTCGCGACCCCGCCAGGGCAGCTGACCGTGACCATCTGGGGCTTGTCGTCCCTGATCTGGGTGTTCAGCATGACGCCGCCCGCGGTGAAGTCGAGCCCATCCAGCGCGCCGAGATTGCTGTCGACCGGCGGCGGCAGCTTGCCCTGGGCCGGGTCGCCCGAGAAGTCGGCCTTGGCGAAAGCATAGATGCCGCCGTTCGCCGGGTCCGGCGCCGGGCCGACCGGTCCGACCGTATTGACGTAGATCGTGCCATCCTTGGGCGAGACCTCGATGCCGTCGGGATTGCCCGGCACGGGGATGAATTTCGGCATCTGACCGTCGGCCGGCCGCTTGCCCGCCGCCAGGTCGTCGAGCGCGCCGACCGGGATCATCCAGACCCCGCCCTTGTTCTCGAAGGGCGGCTCGAACTGCTCGCCGCCGAAGGCCGTGTCGGTGACGTACAGGTTGCCTTCGGAATCGAAGGCGAGCGCGTTCATCAGGGCGATCGGGCTGCCGTTGATCTCCTCGAACAGCGACTTCGCACCGGTGTCGATTTCGCCCAGCACCTGGCCGGTCTCGTTGAAGGCGACGAGCTTGGTGCGCAGGCGCGACCGATCCTTGACCGGCTGGCCGTGGCTGTCGACCTGCGCCGAGCCCGAGCATAGGAAGATGGTGCCGGCGGGGAATGTGCCGGTCGCGACCGGCAGCACGCCCATCCCGAGGGGCGCCGTAAGCCCGGTGACCAGCTTGTCGTTGATCATCTTCAGCTCGCCGTTCGGCTGCACCTCGAGCTTGCTGACGTAGCCCTCGCCCTCCGCGAAGCCGAAGGCCGGCCCGCGGTCACCGATCTCAGCCGAACTGGAGACATAAACGTGGGAGCCATCGGCGCTGAAGATGGCGCCCTCCGGATTGTCGAACGCCTTGAGCACCTGGATGATTGCAGCTGGCGTCGGATGGACGTCGGCGTGGATCTCGGCGAACGCCGAACCGGTCATGAATACGCCCACGACGGCCGCAGCCGCCAAGCCTGCAGCTAAGTTTGGTCGCATTGGAGCCCCCCAATTCAAGCTTGCGCCGCACGCTAGTGCCGACGCTGGTAAGTAAGCACAGCATGCGCCCCGGAGATCCCGCCGGTCAATGCGTTCGAGCCTGCCTCTCGGCTGCGTGAGCGGTCGCGAAGGCTGGCGCGCCGGCCGCACCGATCTAAGCGATTCCTTAACGCGTGTTCGGCATGAATTGAGATCGCAAGCCTGGCCGCTGCCCGCCCCTCTCCAACCTCGAAGGCGGTAGCAACCGGCGCGTTCGTCCGCAGAACGTCGGAGAGCAGCGGTGAGCGGAGCGGAGCAGAATCAGATCGGCCGGGTGGTCTGCGTATCCGGCTCCCAGGTCGTGGCCGTGATCGAGCCGGACGCATCGCGGCGGCTGCACAAGGGCAGCCTGGTCAAGATGCGGATGGCCGAGCTCACGACCTACGGCATCGTCAGCGGCCTCAGCATCCCGGTGCCGGCGCAGACCTCGGCCGAGGGCCAGGTCCATCTCGCCGAGCTGGAACTGATCGGCGAGGCAAGGCCTGCCGCCGATCCCGCCCGGCCGGCGCGGTTCCGACGCGGCATCTCGGCCTTTCCGGCGCTCGGCGACGCCGTCCTGCCGGTCATCCAGGACGATCTCGCCTGCGTCTATGCCTCGTCGGCGAGCTCGACCGTGCGGATCGGCACCGTCCATCTGAACCAGAGCCAACCGGTGCTGATCTCGCCGGACGACCTGCTCGGCAAGCATTTCGCGATCCTCGGCACCACCGGCTGCGGCAAGTCCTGCGCGGTCGCCCTGATCCTGCGCCGGATCCTGGAGACCCACGCCAACGCGCATGTGCTGCTGCTCGATCCGCACAACGAGTATGCGCGCGCCTTCCCCGACCACGCCGAGGTCCTCGGCCCCGACAGCCTGCAGCTGCCCTACTGGCTGCTCAACTCCGAGGAGATCGCCTCGGTGATCCTCGGCAGCAAGCCGCAGTCGGCCGACAGCGGCGCCGTGATCGCGATCCTCAACGAGCTGATCCCGCTCGCCAAGGCGTCGCTGCAGCGCGATCGCTACAGCGGCATGCAGATCACCATCGACACGCCGGTGCCCTATCGCCTGACCGACATCCGCCAGCTGCTCGACGAGGCCATGGGGCGGCTCGACAAGCCCGAGAGCCTGGCACCCTATCGCTGGCTCAAGAGCCGGTTCGAGGTGCTGAGCGCCGACTCCCGTTTCGGCTTCATGTTCGGCGGCATCTCGGTCCAGGACAACATGGCCCGGATCCTCTCGCGCCTCCTGCGCATGCCGGTCAACGGCAAGCCGGTCACCATCATCGACCTCTCGGGCGTGCCGTCTGAGGTCCTGAACGTGGTCGTCTCGGTGGTCTGCCGCATGACCTTCGACTTCGCGCTCTGGAGCCGGGGCGCGGAGCCGATCCTGCTGGTGTGCGAGGAGGCGCATCGCTACGCGCCCGCCAATCCCGAGCTCGGCTTCGAGCCGACCAAGGAGGCGCTCGCCCGGATCGCCAAGGAAGGCCGCAAATACGGCGTCTCGCTCGGCATCATCAGCCAGCGGCCCTCGGATCTGGCGCCGAGCATCCTGTCGCAATGCAACACCACCTTCGCCTTCCGTCTCACCAGCCTGCGCGATCAGGAGCTGGTGCGCGGGATCACCACCGACACCGCCTACGGCCTGCTCGATTTCCTGCCCTCGCTGGGGGATGCCGAGGCGATCGTGGCCGGCGAAGGCGTCGCCTCGCCGCTGCGCGTGCGCTTCGACCGCCTGCCGCCCGAGCAGCAACCGCACAGCGGCACCGCCCGCTTCTCCAAGTCCTGGCAGCACGACGGCCAGAACGAGAGCTTCGTCGCCGAGGTCGTGGAGCGCTGGCGCCGGCAGCAGCGCTGACCCACGGCCGGCGCCGGCGCGCCGCCGGCAGCTGGCGCAAAGACGCGTCTGCTCGCTTCGCCGCTCATGGCCGGGCTTGACCCGGCACTCCCTGGCAAGCCCGCAGCCGGTCGCAGGAAGGAATGCCCGGACCCGGGTCCGGCCATGACCAGGACCGGACTCGTTGGCGGCGTCGTGCCCTAGTAGCGCACGAGCACCAGGGCCGGAGCGGGCTCGGGCATGGCGAGCCCGCCACCGGCAGCCGGCGCGACGGCGGCGGCGCCGCGCGCGCGCTGCTGGTGATCCCGGGACGTCTGGTCGAGCCAGGTCGTCAGGCGCTCGATCGGCAACGGCTGCGACACGTAGAAGCCCTGGCCGGAATCACAGCCGAGCTGGCGCAGGATCGCCAGGTGCTGCTCGCTCTCGATGCCCTCGGCGACCACGGTCAGGCCGAGGTTGTGGGCGAGATCGATGGTCGAGCGCACGATCACCAGATCGTTGTCGTTGTCGGTCATCTGGAGCACGAACGACTTGTCGATCTTGAGCTCGTGCAGCGGCAGGCGCTGCAGATGCGAGAGCGACGAATAGCCGGTGCCGAAGTCGTCGATCGACAGCCGGACGCCCAGGTCGTGCAGCCGGAACAGGTTGCGGCGCGCGCGCTCCGGATCGTGCATCACCGCGGTCTCGGTCAGCTCGAGGGTGAGCAGGCGGGGGTCGACCCGCCATTTGCCGAGCAGGCTCGCGATGATCTCGGGCAGGCCCTCGTCGTGCAGGCTGCGGGTCGAGAGGTTGACCGCGATGCTGATGTCGAGGCCGGCGCCCTGCCAGAGCGCCAGCTGGGCCAGCGCGGCATCGAAGCTCCAGTGGGTGAACGGCTGGATCAGGCCGGTCTTCTCGGCGTGCGGGATGAACTCGTCGGGCAGGATCGCGCCCTGGGCCGGGTGCCGCCAGCGGGCCAGCGCCTCGACGCTCCGGATCGTGCCGGCCAGAAGATCGAGCTTGGGCTGGAACTCGAACGACAGCTGGCCGCCTTCGATCGCCTGGCGGAGCGCGCCCGACAGCGTCAGATGCCGGATCGTGTTGCGGTCCTTGTCGCGATCGTAGAGCTGGACCGGGCCGCCGCCTTTCTTGGCGGCGTACATGGCGACGTCGGCGCATTGCATCAGGCGCGCCGGGTCGTCGGCGTGCTCGGGGAACAGGGCGATGCCGATGCTGACCCCGACCTCGACGCGCAGCCCGCTCGCGACCTCGAACGGATGCTGCACCGCGTCCACGATCCGGCCGGCGACCGTCCAGGCGCGCTCCAGGTCGGAGGCGGCCGGCAGCAGGATCGCGAACTCGTCGCCGCCCAGGCGCGCGATCGTGTCGCTGTCGCGGATGCAGTCGTGCAGGCGCTGGGCGAAGTGGATCAGGAGCAGGTCGCCGACGTGGTGGCCAAGGGTGTCGTTGATCTCCTTGAAGCGGTCGAGATCGAGCAGCAGGAGCGCCAAAGGCTTCTGCTCGCGGGCCGCGCTGCGCAGCGCCTGGGCCAGGCGATCGTTGAGCAGGAGGCGGTTGGGCAGGCCGGTCAGCGAATCGTGCACCGCCTGATGGCGCAGCCGGTTCTCCTGCGCCTTGGCGGTGGTGATGTCGCGCACGATCGCGATCAGCAGGCGCTCGTCCTGGACCACGGTCGGGCGCAGCGACAGCTCGACCGGGAAGGCGGCACCGTCCTGGCGGCGCGCCAGACCTTCGAGACGATCGCCGCCGGCGGCCTCGAGCGGCCGGTACTTGGGCAGCTCGGGGAACAGCTGCAGGACGTGGCGCCCGATCAGCTCGGCCGGCCGGCAGCCGAACATGCGCAAAGCCGCCTCGTTCGCGGTGTCGATCCGGCCGTCGGCGCGCACCGCGAGGATGCCATCGAAGCTCTGCTGCACGATGTTGCGCATCAGCGCGTCGAGCTTCTGCAGCTTCTGGCCATGGGCGAGCGCGAGCTCGGCCTGGCCGCGGTCGACGATCCGCGCCAGCTCCGCGCCGTACCTCACCAGCAGGGAGGGGCTCTGCTGGCCGACCGCGGTTCGAAACAGCATGGCGTTTCGATGCGCTCCCGGGCGTTCCTCAGGCCCGGAGCGTAGAACATCGGGGTAAGCGGACCGTTGAGAAAGCCGGTTAACGGCACCTCTGCTCATCCGAGCCCGGCTTTGCGGAGCGCTGTGGCGAAACGTTCGCGGTCGCTTTGGTTGCGGAAGAATTGACCGAACGAGTCAGACTTCGAAGAACGGATGCAGCCGCCGCACCTCGGCGGCCGCGCGCGCCGCCGTGTCCGACTGCCCGGCATCGGCGTAGGCGGCGGCGAGCGCGATGTAGAACATGACGTGCTGCGGATAGCGACCGGCCCCACGCTCCGCCGTCCTGATCGCATCGTCGTCGCGGTGCTGGAGGTAGTAAGCCATCGCGAGATTGCTGAATGTATTGGGGGTCGGGGTCGGGTCGAAGCGCACGGCGTCCTCGAGAGCCGTGACGGCGTCGTTGGTCCGCCCGCCAACCAGCAGGACCCAGCCGCGCTCGGCGTCATTGGCCGCCTGGTTGGGATTGGCCGCGGTCGCCCGGTCGAGCTCCTCCAGCGCGCGGTCGTAGTCCCGATGATAGGTGTCGATGATCGCCAGCAGGACGTGGGCGAGCGGGTTGGCGGGATCGAGACGCAGCGCCGCCTGGGCGAGCTCTTGCGCGCGTGCCAGCTCTCGATCCGGCCGCTCGGTCCAGCCCATCTCTGCCGACTTGCTGTGCGTCCAGGCCAGCGCAGCGTACGCGTCGGCATAGTCGCGATCCAGCTCGATTGCCTTCTGCAAAAGTTCCTGAGCTGACAAATTGCTCGGACGCGTGAACTGGCGAAAGCTCTGCCGGGCTCGCAAATAATAATCATAGGCGCTCAGACTATCGGTCGGTTTGGCGAACGCACGCTCCTGCTCGAGATTGGTGACGCGGATGGCGAGCGCGCTGACGATCTGGCGGGTGATGTCGTCCTGGAGCGCGAAGAGGTCGTCGACGCTGCGGTCGTAGCGCTCGGACCAGAGCAGGACGCCCCGCTTGGCGTCGGTCAGCTGGATGGTCACGCGGATCCGGTCGGCAGAGCGCCGCACGCTGCCATCGGCGACGTAGTGTACGCCCAGATCGTGACTGAGCTGCCCGGGGGGCTACCGTCTGCCCCTTGTAGGGCGCCACCGCGTTCCACGACATCACCGAAAGGCTCGAAAACCGGCCGAGCGCCGAGATGATGTCCTCGGTGACGCCCTCGCTGAAATAGTCCTGCCCGGGATCGTCGCTTTGATTGGCGAACGGCAGAACCGCGATGGTCGGCCTGGCGCCGAGGACCGCCTCCGTTGGCGCGGGCTCAGCCGTCGCTTGCGCCTCGGTAGGGGCGCCGGGCGCCGTCCGCTCCACGCCACGCCACTGCCGCCAGCCGCCCGGCCAGATGGTCAGCAGCACCGCCAGCAGCAGGACCGCCAGGCCCGCTGCGATGGACCCGATCCAGAGACCGCGCGCCATCCGGATCGTCCGTCGCCTGGCGACGCCCTCCAGCGGGACGCCGTAGACGCGGACCGGCTCGGCAATGTTCTTCACCCGATGGCTGCCGCGGTCGCGAAAGTCCAGGTCGAGCTTGTTGCGGACCTGATCGTAGACCGCGCCGGAAATGGCGATGCCGCCGGGCGCGGCCAGCGCCTGGATGCGCGCCGCGACGTTGACCCCGTCGCCGAAGATGTCCTCGCCATCGACGATCACGTCGCCGACGTTGATGCCGATCCGAAACTCGAGCCGACGGTCGGCCGGCAGCTCGCCGCTGCGTACCGCGAGCGCCCGCTGGATCTCGACCGCTGCACTGAGGGCGCCGACCACGCTCGGAAAGTCGCCGAGCACGCTGTCGCCCGCCGTGCCGACGATGCGGCCATCATGCCGGGCAATCGCCTCGGCGATCACCCCGCGGTAGGTCGTGAGGGTCGCGTGGGTGCCGGCCTCGTCCGCCCCCATCAGCCGGCTGTAGCCATGCACGTCCGCGGACAGGATCGCCGCGAGCTTGCGCTTGGCGAGAGCCGCATCGGCGGGCTTCAAGCGGCGATCGGGTGCGACCATGACACCGCCGGCCGGGCCGGACAAACTCCGCCCCGTACTCTCGAATTGACGACCCCGCGTGATCCTACGATAGTTCGCCACAGTTGACATCATTCGTCGTCGGTTGCGGCCCCGAGCCGCCACTCTCATGGGATCGGGAGTGGCAGGCGCGAGCGGCCGCCTGCCTGGAGGGGCGGATTATGCTGACCCCCGTGCTTAGGGTCCTGACGCCGCCGGCGCTCGCGCTATGGGTGATCGTGGCACTGCCTGCCCTGGCCGACGAGCGCATCAACACGACCGCCGACGACGTCGCGATCGACGGCTACGACACCGTCGCCTATTTCACCGACGCGCGCGCGCTCAAGGGCAAGCCCGAGTTCGAGCAGGTGTGGCAGGGGTCGAGGTGGTGGTTCACCAGCGCCGAGCACCGCGACCTGTTCGCCCGCGACCCGGAGCGCTACGCCCCGCAGTTCGGCGGCTTCTGCACCGGCGGTCTGTCGCTCGGCTACCTCATCGAGGCCAACCCCGAGAACTGGTCGATCATCGACGGCCGACTCTACATCAATCACTCCGAGCGCGGTCGGGACATGGTCCGAGCCGACCCGGGACCGGTCATCACCGCCGCCGAGGCCACCTGGGCACGGTTCGGACACGGGTTCGCGGTGGGCGAGGGCGACGGCTTCTGATGTAGCTGCCAGAGGCTGATCGGCTACCGGTCACTCAGGCAGCCAGACTCAGTTTCAGCTCCAGCCGGCCGCCAAGCCGCTTCAGCGCCGCCTCGATCCGGTCGATGTGCGAGCGATGGTCGAAGCGCAGCAACCGGCGCACCGCGCCCTCGCTCACCCCCAAGAGGCGCGCGAGCTCGACCTTGTTGGTGCCGGTCTCGTGCATCCGCCGCATCAGCGCGAGCTTCGCCTCGATCAGCACCGGCAGCTCGATCAGCCGCTCGCCCTCGGCGACCGGCGACGGCTCCGGCCAGGGCTCGTCGCGCTTGATTCGAAACTCCAGCGCCACGCCCAGGACGTACATGGCGGCCACGAGCGCGTCATCGAGGTCATCGCCCTGCGTCACCGCCTCCGGGAGATCCCGGAACGTGACCACGAAGCCTCCATCGTCCTCGGACTCGAACGTTGCCGGGTATGCGGTCATCGTGACCTCCAGGCTCACAGGTCGCGAGGGAAGATTCCCAAGTTGCGGCACATCGTTCGAAACGTTCCCGGTCTGAGATCTCCGGTCATGTCCGGAATCAGCGTCCTGCGGCCATCGAGGTAAAGCGTCGCGTGGTCACCCTTGCCGGCAGCCACGTCGAGCACCACCCGAAGGCCACGCTTTCTCGCCAGCCGGCGCACGCGCCTGATGAACTCGCGACCGGTCATGGCATCGGACACTTATGTACGATCATGGCCACGAAATTTCCAGCCCGCCTGCTGTGACAGCCGCTCACCGCTGCCGGGTCTCCCAGTCGGGGGCGATCCAGACCGGGACGTCGAGGGGCGGCGAGCGGCTCCCGGCCGCGGATCAGGTCGGCGGCTTTTTCGGCCAGCATGATGGTCGGGGCGTTGAGGTTGCAGGACGGGATGCTCGGCATGATCGAGGCGTCGACCACGCGCAGGCCCTCGACGCCCATGACCCGGCATTCGGCGTCGACCACCGCCATGGGGTCGCTGTCCGGGCCCATCTTGCAGCTGCAGGAGGGGTGGTAGGCGCTCTCGGCGTGGGCGCGCACGAAGGCGTCGATCTCGGCATCGCTCTGGACGTCGGGGCCGGGGGCGAGCTCGGCGCCGCGGTAGGGATCGAAGGCCTTCTGGGCAAAGATCTCGCGGGTCAGGCGGACCGCGGCGCGCATCTCGGCGCGGTCGCCCTCGGTTGCCATGTAGTTGAACAGGATCGAGGGCGGCTCGCGCGGGTCGGCCGAGCGCAGCTCGATCCGGCCGACCGAGGTCGGGCGCATCGGCCCGACGTGGGCCTGGAAGCCGTGGCCCGGGTAGGGGTTGCTGCCGTCGTAATTGATCGCGATCGGCAGGAAATGATACTGCAGGTCCGGGTGCTCGACGCCCGCCGCCGAGCGGATGAAGCCGCCCGCCTCGAACTGGTTGGAGGCGCCGATGCCGCGCCGCAGGAACAGCCAGTTGGCGCCGATCCAGAGCTTTTTTCCCACCTTCTCCGAGCCATACAGCGAGATCGGCTGGGTGCAGGCGTGCTGGACGTAGATCTCCATGTGGTCCTGGAGGTTGCGGCCGACCCCCGGGCAGTCGGCGACCACCGGAATGCCGAGGGCTGTCAGCCGGTCGGCGTCGCCGATCCCGGACACAAGGAGCAGCTGCGGCGAGTTGATCGCCCCGCCGCACAGGATCACCTCGCGCGTCGCCCGGGCGTGCCGGATCTGATCACCAACCGTATAGTCGACGCCGCATGCGCGTCGCCCCTCGAAACGGATCTGCGTCGTCAGCGCACGGGTGTGGAGCGTCGAGATTCGGCCGCCGGAGCGCCGGGCGCAGATAGGCCTTGGCGGCGCTCCAGCGCCGGCCCCGGTGCGTGGTCATGTCCATCGCGCCGAAGCCTTCCTGCTGCCAGCCGTTCATGTCCGCGGTGACCGGATAGCCCGCCTGCCGGCCGGCCTCGACGAACGCCCGGTACAGCGGGTTGCGGCCGGCGCCGGTCGCGACGTGGAGCGGCCCGTCGCCACCCCGATAGTCGTCGGCGCCCCGGTCGCGGGTCTCGGCGCGCTTGAAGTAGGGCAGCAGATGCGCGTAGTCCCAGCCCTGGAGCCCCGCCTGCGCCCAGCGGTCGTAGTCGCGGGCGTGGCCGCGGACATAGGCCATGCCGTTGATCGAGGACGAGCCGCCGAGCACGCGCCCGCGCGGGCACGAGATCCGGCGGCCGTCCAGGAACGGCTCCGGCTCGCTCTCGTAGTGCCAGTTGTAGGTTTTGCCCTTGAGCGGATAGGCGAGCGCCGCCGGCATGTGCAGGCGCCAGTCCCAGGCATGGTCGACCGGCCCCGCCTCGAGCAGGAGCACCCGCACGTCCGGATCCTCGGTGAGACGGCCCGCGAGCACGCAGCCGGCCGAGCCCGCGCCGACGATCACATAGTCGAACGATTCAGGATTTGGCATCGGCCCGGCTCGGGCGGTAGCGGCGGCGCCGCCGGTGCGGCCGAATTTCAGCTCCGACGCCGGTCGCTACGGCCGGGCGTCAACCCCGGTCCGAGGCCGGGACCTGGACGCCGTCGCGCGCCTTGGCCTCGGGCAGCGGCTTCGCTTGGCCGCGCCAGGTCTCGTCGATCGTGGAGCTGCAATTTTGCCAGTCCTCGCAGCCCGCCGCCTGAGCGCAGCGGTGCAGATCCACGAGCGCCTTGGCCGCCTCGCCGATCACGCCGAACTCGAGCAGCTCCTTGGCGGTATCCAGATTGGCGACACAGGGTGCGCGCACGGCCCGTCTCCCACGGAGGATGATCAAGCCACCAAGCTATACCGCGCCCGGACGCTTCCGATCCAGATGATTTTGCCCGCGACCCGGGCTGCCCGCCGGCCAGCGGCGCTCACTGGAGCGGCTGGCCGCCGGCGGCCAGGCGCCTCGCCTGGCCGATCCAGTCCTCACGCTCGATCCGGCCCTTGAAGCGCAGACGCTGGTTGACCCAGGCGACGTTGTCCGGGCTGAACGCAGCGATCTGGCGAAAGTGGAAGATGCCGAGCCGGTGCAGGGTGCGCTCGATACCGGGACCGATGCCGCTGATCTGCTGCAGATCGTCCGGCTTGCCCTCGGGTCGGCTGAGCGCCGGGGGCGGCGTTCCGGTCGCTTCGGCGACCCCGGGTCGGGCAACCGGCCGGCTGGTCGCGACCCCGGCTGCGATCGCGGCGGCGCTCGCCTCGAGCTCGGCGATCCGCGCCTCGAGCCGCCCGACCTCCGCCTGATGCCGGGCATTGGCCGCTTGGGCCAGAGCCAGCTCGTCCTGCAGCTGGGTGGTCCGCGCTGCCTGCTCGGCGGTGGCCCGCCGCGCGGCGGCTGCCGCACCGGCATCTCCGGCCCCGGCGAGCTCGGCTCGCAGCCGGTCGCGCTCGGCCTCCAGCTGGGCGCACCGCGCTCGCCAATCGGCCTCCGGACCGGCGTCCTCGGTCTGGAGCCGGCTTCCCCGGAGCAGCCAGCCGACAGCGAAGCCGAGCGCAGCGGCGACGATCAGAAACACCACGATCTGCAACAGCAGGCCCAAGGTCCGTCTCCCCGCCCGGCTCAATCGGAACGTGCCGCCAAGCCCGTCCCTGAGCTCTTGCGGGCATCCTAGGAGCCCGCGCGGGCGCCGTCAAAATTCCGCCTTGGCGCCGCGCGCAGGCGGCCTCGCCTACCGATCCCGCGAAGGACGTGGGGCGCGCCTGGCGCGCCACCAACCCAGGCGCGCAAACCAAACCCGAGGTCGGGACTTTCGGTGCTGGCATCACTCGGCCGCCTTGGGCCGCTCCGGGAACAGGAACTCGCGGCCGACCTTGACCCGCGGCGCGCCGTTGTAGGCGATCACGTCGGCGGTGGCGTAGGTCTCGCTCCAGAGCTCGGGCAGGAAGGAGCCCGTGCCGATGATGTCGATCGGCGCCCGCACGCTCGCCATCAGCTTGCACTTGGGCGGGCTGAAGCCCGAGCTCGCGACGATCTTGACCTTGTCGAAGCCGGCCTGGTCCAGCGTCTCGCGCAGGTGGTAGATCGCGGCCGCGGTGACGCCGGTGCCGACCAGCCAGCGCAGCTCGGTCTCGGTCCGGTAGGTCCGGATCGCGTCCGGCCAGTGGCGGTCGAGCACGGCATAGGAGGCAGCCGTATCCAGGCCCTCGACGAAGCGCCCGCCATGGGTGTCGAGGCGGATGCCGAGCCGGCCGGCGCCGGCGAGCTCCGGAAAAGCGCGGCAGACCTCGAGGGTCTCGGTGACCTCGCGGCCGAAGTAGTCGACCAGCACGTAGAGCGGGTCGTCGGGGAAGGTCGCGTGGAACATCTCGGCGGCACGCAGGGTCGAGCCGGCATAGCCGATCAGCGCGTGCGGCATGGTGCCGAGGCCGCGCGGGTTGCCGAAGTAATGGGCGGTGGCGTCGGTCGCATTGCCGACGAAGCCGCGCGCGTTGGCCTCGCGCTTCGCCTTCGCCGAGCCGACGCTCGCCGCATAGGCCATCATCTCGGCCATCTCGGCGCCGGCGCAGTGGCGCGCGTCCATCGCGAGGAAGCCGACGTAGGGCAGGTCGGTGCACATCAGGAAGGCGTTGAACGCGGCCACGCAAGGCGCGCCGAGCTTTTGCAGGAACACGGTCTCGAGGTCGACCAGATGCTGCAGCGAGCCCGTGATGTACATCAAAGGCTCGCCGGCGCCGACCCAGTCGCCCTCGGCATAGCACAGCTCGACCGCGAACCCGGTGCCGCGCGCCGCCGCCATCGCCTGCAGCCAGTCGATCGCGAGCTTGGGCGTGCAGATCACCGGCCGGCGCATGAACACGGCATAGGTCACTTCGGCATCGCCGAACCGGCGCACCACCTCCCGGGTCTTGAGGAAATACTTGTCGGTGAAGCTCGCCAGCTCGTCTGCGCCCGGACCCATCGCCGGATCTCCCTCACCTCGCGGACCGCTCCGAATTAGGCACTTTGGCCGCGCCAAGGCAAGCGGCGCCGGCAGCGCAAGCCCAAAGCTCGGTTCCACGGGTAGCGCGGCTGGCGCACTTGTCATCGCGCGCCCGCCGGTTGTACGCAGGCGCCATGGACTACGAGTACGATGACGACAAGAGCGATCGAACGTTTCGCGATCGTCGGATCGATTTCGATTTTGCGGCCAGGGTGTTCGACAGCGATTTCATCGAGTACGAGGATCGGCGTAAAGACTACGGCGAGAAGCGGTTCGTCGTGATCGGTCCGATCGAGGGGCGCCTGTTCGCGGTGGCCTACACTTGGCGAAACGGCCGCCGCCGCATCATATCGGCAAGACGGGCCAGTCGGAGAGAAAGGCGTGCCTACCACCTCACGATCGCGTAAGCGCCACGCCCGGACGGGTCGCGTCGACTGGCCGAAGGTGGACGCGGTCTACCGAGGCGGGCATCGCCCGCCAGATTGCGGAGGACCCCGACACGGCCCCGGAGCTAACCGAGGAAGCCCTCGATCGAGCCGTGATCGTGAGCCCGGACGGGACGCGGACGCGTTATCGAGACCGGGTGCCGCGACCGCAGAGCTCTAGACTTCTTCAGCCCGGCTCGCGAGCACCGGAATCGGGCGTCTATCAGGTCGTCGGCGCGCGTGGCCGCAGCACCGGCACGGAACGCGCCGTCGCACGCGGCGACCCGCTGCCGCCGACCCCGGAAGCCGGGCAGCGGTACCGGCTGGTCGACCCGAGCAAGCGCAAAGCGAGCGCCTGACCTGCCGCCTACTGCGCCGCGACCCGGAGCGCCTGGCGTTCGTCCTTGAGCGCCTCGGCGATCAGGAAGGCGAGCTCCAGGCTCTGCGACGCGTTGAGGCGCGGATCGCAATGGGTGTGGTAGCGGTCCGCGAGCGCCTCGTCGGTGATCGCCTGGGCGCCGCCGGTGCACTCGGTGACCTCCTGACCGGTCATCTCGACGTGGACGCCGCCGGCATGCGTACCCTCGGCCTTGTGGACCGCGAAGAAGCCCCGCACCTCGGCCAGGATCCGGTCGAACGGCCGGGTCTTGTAGCCGCTGCTCGACTTGATCGTGTTGCCGTGCATCGGATCGCAGGTCCAGACCACGTGCCGGCCCGCGCGCTGGATCCCGCGCACCAGCGCCGGCAGGCGGCGCTCGACCTGGTCGTGGCCCATGCGCACGATCACCGTGAGGCGCCCCGGCTCGTTGGCAGGATTGAGCAGGTCGCAGAGCGTCAGCAGCTCATCCGCGGTGGCACTCGGGCCGAGCTTGACGCCGATCGGGTTGGCGATGCCGCGGCCGAACTCGACGTGGGCGCCGTCCGGCTGGCGGGTACGCTCGCCGATCCAGACCAGATGGGCGGACGTGTCGTACCAGAGGCCGGAGGTCGAATCGACGCGGGTCATCGCCTGCTCGAAGCCCAGCAGCAGCGCCTCGTGCGAGGTGTAGAGCGTGGTCCGCTTGAGCTCCGGCGTCGACGCGTCGGTGACCCCGCAGGCCTCCATGAAGGCCAGCGCCTCGGTGATCCGGTCGGCCATGTCGCGGTAGCGCTGGCCCTCGGGCGAGCGGTCGACGAAACCCAGCATCCAGCTGTGCACCCGGTTCAGCGCCGCATAGCCGCCATCGGTGAACGCGCGCAAAAGGTTGAGCGTCGCGGCCGCCTGGGCGTAGGCCTGGATCTGGCGCGCCGGGTCGGGCAGCCGGGTTGCCGCGTCGAACTCGAGCCCGTTGACGATGTCGCCCCGGTAGCTCGGCAGCTCCACCTCGCCCTGGCGCTCGGTCGGCGCCGAGCGGGGCTTGGCGAACTGGCCGGCCATGCGCCCGACCTTGACCACCGGCATGGCGGCGCCATAGGTCAGCACCACCGCCATCTGCAGGAACACCCGCAGCGTGTCGCGGATGTTGTCGGGGTGGAACTCGGCGAAGGATTCGGCGCAGTCGCCGCCCTGGAGCAGGAACGCCCGGCCGGCGCAGACGTCGGCCAGCTGCTTCTTGAGATTGCGCGCCTCGCCCGCGAACACCAGCGGCGGATAGCGCGACAGCTGCGCCTCGACCTTGGCCAGTGCCAGGGCATCCGGGTAGTGCGGCATCTGCCGGGCGGGCTTTGCGCGCCAGCTCGCGGGCGTCCAGGTCTGCGCCATGACGGCGTCCCCTTGATGGTTGGGCATGGCTCACGCCGTTGCCTGATACATGGTCACGAACTCTTCCGCCGCGCTCGGGTGCAGGCCGACGGTCGCATCGAACTGCGCCTTGGTCGCGCCGGCGGTCAGCGCGATCGCCAGACCCTGGATGATCTCGGCGGCATCGTCGCCGACCATGTGGCAGCCGAGCACGCGATCGCTCGCCCGGTCGACCACCAGTTTCATCATGGTCCGAACCGGCGCGCCCGTCAAAGTATGCAGAAGCGGGCGGAAGCTGGTCTTGAAGACCGCGACCTCGTGGCCCTGCTCGCGCGCCTGAGCCTCGCTCAGGCCGACCGAAGCGACCTCGGGGATGCCGAACACCGCGGTCGGCACCTGGTCGTAGTCGACGACCTGTGGGTTGGCGTTGAACAGGGTCTCGGCGATCGCCCGGCCTTCGGCGATCGCGACCGGGGTCAGATCGAACTGCGAGGGATCGATGCCGCAGGCGGCGTGGTCGCTGCAGTCGCCGACCGCATAGATACTGGGCACGCTGCTCCGATAGGCGGTGTCCACGACGACCGCGCCGTTCTCGGTCATGACGACCTCGAGCTGCTCGAGGCCGAGCCCCTTGGTATTGGGGATCGGCATCCGGCCCGTGGCATACAAGACCGCGTCGGTCGGGATCGGCCCGCCCGCGGTCATCACGACCAGCCGGCCGCCCGCCCGCTCCACGTGGTGCACCGGCGTGCTCCCGCGGATATCGAGCCCATGCGCCCGCATCTGCTCGGTCAGGAACTGCCGGACGTCGGCGTCGAGCCAGCGCAGCGGCTGCTCGCGGCGCAAGAGCAGCGAGGTCTCGACCCCGAGCGCGTTGAAGATGCAGGCGAGCTCGACCGCGACGTAGCCGCCGCCGATCACCACCAGACGCTCGGGCCGCTCGCGCAGGTTCTCGAGCGCGTCGTCGGAGGTGATCGCGTGCTCGATCCCGGGCTGATCGGGCAGGCTCGGCTTGCCGCCGACCGCGATCACGATGCCCAGGGCGCGATGGCGCTCGCCGCCGACCTCGACCTCCTGCGTGCCGGTGACCCGGCCATAGGCCTTGAACAGCTGGACGCCCGCCTTCTCCAGCATGTTGATGTAGATGCCGTTGAGACGAGCGATCTCGCGGTCGCGGGCATCGATCAGCGCGCGCCACTCGAGCCGTGGCGGCTCGAACCGCCAGCCATAGCCCTGCGCGGCCTTGAAGTGGTCCGGAAAGACCGCCCCGTAGCGCATCAGCTTCTTGGGGATGCAGCCGCGGATCACGCAGGTGCCGCCGACCCGGCCGGGCTCGCACAAGGCGACCCGCGCGCCATAGGCCGCGGCCCGACGGGCGCAGGCGACCCCGCCCGAGCCGCCGCCGATCACGAACAGGTCGAAATCCGCCAAGATCCAAACTCCGCTGCCGGCGACCGCCGATCGCGGGCGCAAGATAACGCCCGATCCAACGCCGACAGTCGGCCGGACTTAGCCCGGCCAGGGCGAGAGTTCAACCGCCTCGCCGCCGCCCGACGCGGCCCCGGGGCCGCGAGCTCAGCGGGCAGGCTTCATCCCGACCTGCTGCATGGCCTGGCGGATCTGGTCCATGCCGGCGTCGTAGTTGTGCCCGTTACAGGCCTGATCGCCCTGCTTGACGAGGTCGGTCGCCGACTTCTTGGCCGCGTCGTCAGCCTTGGCGGCCTTGATCGAATCCCCGAACTGCTGGGCGAGCGTCTGACAGTCGACCGCCTTATGGACGTCGACCTCCTGCGCCGCTGCCGGGACCGCGACCGCCCCGAGACCCGCCGCCAACAGGACATAGAGCACGCGCTTCATCGCCACTTGCCTCCCCGGCTCACTGTCTGAGCGCAAGTGTGCCCAAACGGCAAGCGCCGGGCAAGCCGGACCGGCAGGCGCGGTCGTCAGCCGGCGTCCGACCCGGCGAGCAGATCGAGCAACTGGCGCGGCGTCACCATCCGGATGCCCTCATAGACGCCGAGCGACAGCAGATCCTTGTCGCGGGTCACGACATAGTCCGCGCGTCCCGCGAGCGCGCAGGCGACGACCATGTCGTCGTTGGGGTCTCGCTCGACGACCCGCACGGGAGCAATGCCGGCAACGAGATGGGCGGTAGCTTCGAGATCCCGACAATGTTGGTGCACCTGTGCATCGGTGTAGTGGTAGCGCCTCCGGATCCGGCGGCGATGCAGAAGCCTGCTTCGCAGCTCTTCGAAGATTTCGCGCGAGAGGCAGAGGGTGAATACCCCGGCGCGCGCTTGTCCCAGGATCTGGGCGGCGGCGCCGTTCTCGGTCAGAAAGCCGCTGATCAGGACCGTCGTGTCAACGACGGCCCTTGGCATGCTCTTCCATGCGGGCGGCTTTGACCTCCTCCGCCAGCCATTCCTCCTCTTCCTCGGGTGTTGGGCGAGGCTCGGGGCCGATGTAACGGACGGAGCGCGGGGCATCGATGATCCGCTCCCACGCCTGCTCGCGGTCGAGGGCAACCGGCTTCAGCACCAGGCCGCCCTCGATCAGTTCGGCCTCGAGGTAGTCGCCCTCCGCGAGCTCGAGCTTCCGCCGGACCTCGGCCGGCAGGGTGACCTGCCCGCCGCGCAGCAGCCGTACGCGTGTCATCGCGCTCTCCTTTGCATCTACGCGCATTGTACAGGCCAAGATCGACGCCCGCGAGCCGGGTCGCAACCTCAACGGTGTGAATAGTCTTCGGCCGGGCGCCTTCCCTAGCCGCTGTCCGAGCCTTCGAGAAGATCCAGGAACTGACGCGGGGTGATGATCCTGGTCCCCTCATGCTTGCCAAGCACGAGCATATCGTCGTCGCCCGTGACGAGATAGTCGGCCCGGGCTGTGACCGCGCAGGCGATCACCTGGTCATCGCTCGGATCGCGGGTGACCGCCGGCACCTGGGCCGCGTCGCGGTAGAACCGGGCTGACCTGGCCAAACTGTCGAGAAATTGCTGCACGTCCTCCGGCCGGTACCGGTAGCGGCGCATGTTCCGCGGCCGCAAGAGCGCGCGCCGGGTCTCGGCAACGATCCAGGGCGAGCAGCAGCAGACGAACGCGCCCTGCCGGTATCGGCTGACAAGCGTTGCGGTGGTACCCCCGTCGGTCAGGAAGCCACTCACCAGGACCGAGCTATCGAGGACGGCCCTGAGCATATTCGCGCCGCATCGCCTTGACCTCGTCGAAGGCCTCGCGCTCCTGCTCCTCGGGGCTCTTCCTGGCCTGCTCCGGCGTCGGCCGCACGCGAGCCTTGGCCTCGAGCATCCGCTCGAGCGCCCGCTCGCGCTCGGCGCCACAGAGCGGCGTCAACAGGACGCCGGTCTCGACCAGCTCGGCTTCCAGATAGTCGCCCTCGGCGAGCTTGAGCTTCCGCCGGACCTCGGCCGGCAGGGTGACCTGCCCGCCGCGCAGCAGCCGTACGCGTGTCATCGCTTTCTCCTTGCGGCGGCCCCCATCATACTCGATCCGCATCTTCGCTCGCGAGCGGTTTCGCCAAACGAAATGGCCGGGCGCGGGGCCCGGCCATGTCAGCGCCGTCGCGGACGGCGGATCGCGAGCGACCCGCAGGGGTCAGGAAATGCCGCCGAGGTTGACGTATTTGATTTCGAGGTACTCGTCGATGCCGTACTTCGAGCCCTCGCGGCCGATGCCCGAGTGCTTGTAGCCGCCGAACGGCGCCACCTCGGTGGAGAAAATGCCCTCGTTGACCGAGACGATGCCGGCTTCGAGCGCCTCCGCGACCTTGAACACCCGGCCGACGTCGCGGGCGTAGAAGTAACTGGCAAGGCCGTATTCGGTCTTGTTGGCAAGGCCGATCACCTCGTCCTCGTCCTTGAACTTGAAGAGCGGCGCCACCGGCCCGAAGGTCTCCTCGTGGCTGATCAGCATCTCGGGCGTGCAGTTCGAGAGCACGGTCGGCTCGTAGAACAGGCCGCCCAGCGCATGAGGCTTGCCGCCGGTCAGCACCTTGGCGCCGTGCGCCTTGGCATCGGACACGTGACGCTCGACCTTGGCGATCGCCGCCGGCTCGATCAGCGGCCCCTGCTCGGTGCCGGGCTCGAGGCCGGAGCCGACCTTGAGCTTGGCGACCGCGGCCGCGAACTTCTTCGCGAACTCGTCGTAGACGCTTCTCCTGGACGTAGATCCGGTTGGTGCAGACGCAGGTCTGGCCCGAGTTCCGGAACTTGCAGGCGATCGCACCCTTGACCGCTTCGTCGATGTCGGCGTCGTCGAAGATGATCAACGGCGCATGGCCACCGAGCTCCATGCTCACCTTCTTGACCGTGTCGGCGCACTGCTTGAGCAGGATCTTGCCGACCTCGGTCGAGCCGGTGAACGACAGCTTGCGCACCAGGTCGTTGCCGGTCAGCTCGCCGCCGACCTCCTTGGCGCTGCCGGTCACGACATTGAACACACCCTTCGGGATCCCGGCGCGCTCGGCGAGCTCGGCCAATGCGAGCGCGGAATAGGGCGTGAAGCTCGCGGGCTTGGCCACGACCGTGCAGCCCGCGGCCAGCGCCGGCGCGCATTTGCGCGTGATCATCGCGTTCGGAAAGTTCCAGGGCGTGATCGCGGCGCAGACGCCCACCGGCTGCTTGAACACCATCAGGCGCCGGCTGTCGGCGACCGTCGGGATGATGTCGCCGTAGACCCGCTTGCCCTCCTCCGCATACCACTCGACGAAGGCGGCACCATAGGCGATCTCGCCGCGCGATTCGGCGAGCGGCTTGCCCTGCTCGCGGGTCATCAGGATCGCGAGATCCTCCTGGTTCGCCATCATCAGGTCGAACCATTTGCGCAGGATCTTCGAGCGCTCCTTGGCGGTCGTCCTGCTCCAGCCCTTGAAGGCGCGATCGGCCGCCTCGATCGCGCGCCTGGTCTCGGAAGCACCCAGCTTCGGCACCGTGCCGATGACCTCGCCCGAGGCCGGGTCGCTGACCTCGCTGGTCGCGCGGTTGTCGGCGCCGACCCAGGCGCCGTCGATGTAGCACTGCTCGCGGAACAGGCTCGGATCGGACAGCTGAATGCGAAAATCCTTGAGCGCGGTAGCCATGCTGTGCCCTCCACTGTTCGGTGCCGCACGCCCGCGCCGCCCGACGCCCGTGCCGCTGCCGTGATGTTGCGAAAATGGGCCGCGAGAGCCGTCTCGACCGCGGGCCGTTCGCCGACCCGTCCTGCCGAAGGCTCCCGAGGACCGCTCCCTTTGCAGCCTGCACGTAAGGTCGCAGCCTCGAGTTTCAAGGTTGCTCGACGCCCGCGAATCGTCAGCACTTCTGCCAGGCTGGTAGTTTTCTGAGACTGGGATGGAGGCCTGGGGGCAGGCAAGTCCGACGACGAAATCACGCCGTCGCTGACCAGCTTCCGGGCGGCGGCGCCGCTCGCTCGGGGTCGCAGGAGTCGCCCGCCATGATGAGCCGCACCTGCTGACCGAGCCGCCGCCGGCGTCGTTGAGGGCCAGACCGGCTGCGGGCCGAGCCGCAACGACGCGCCATACCCGGCAGGACGCACACGCCTGTGCACCAATTCTCTTAACGCCGATTAATCGTTTGCAGGCGCTTTTTCAAGCGGCATAAATTCGCCGCCCCTCCACATATACCAGATGAAAGTATTGGAGCCGTGACGTCGCCTTTCGGGTCGAAGCCGATCGGGCCGAGCACGGTGTCGAAGTGAGACGCCCTGAGGGTTTCGGCGACAGCGCTCGGCGTGAACGTGCCGGCTCTCCCGACCGCCTGCGCCCACACCTGGATGGCGGCATAAGAGCGAAACAGGCCCGTGGCAACTCCGGCTGAAACCCTTGGACGCGCGGAACCGTTTGGCTAACGAGCACTGCTTCAGCGCGTCGGTCGTCGGGTCTGGGACATCGAGTGAAGAGCGTCCCTTCCGCAGCCGGTCCCGCGATGAGAGCCGAAATCCTCGCCGCCGACCCCGTCACCCGCACCAGCTGGAGTCGTAGCCGCTATCATGCGCCTGACGGAGAATAAGCCCGATCTCGTGCCTCAGGCCGCCATTATACAGACACCGCGATGCCCATCGCCTGGATCTTTCGAATTACGTCGGATAGTCCATCTGGCCAGGCTGGATCGCCTCGTAAATGGCTTCGGTCAACGCCACGCTGATTAACTGTCTTCTTGGCCTCCTCCGCGAGGCCTTTGCCAAAGACCGGGCCGTCATGGAGAATGGCTATGCTTCGCGCCGAACCAGCTCGGCTAAGAGATCGCCACCCATCCTGCCCTGGACGTCATCGCGGCCGAAGAGACGGAAAACGTTGGAAGCCTTGCTCGGTCAGCATCGGGTTGCTCGCTCCGCTGAGATCATCAGAATGCGCGGCCTCGGATATATCTCGACGCCGGGATCGACGCGTGCGAGCAGATGTGGCCGACGACTGGAACCACGCCAGCATCGACCAGCTTTCTCGCCGCCGCCACGCCTGCTCGCCGGTCGCAAAAATCGTCAGCCGCGATCATCCGATCCGCTGGCCGAGCACGCCGCCTTTCGCGTTGAGGTCCTCCACCGCGCTTTCGGCGCCGCGCTGATAGCTGCTCCTCCCCATGCCATTCTTGCCCGTCAACGGCCCAGCTAGACCGATCAGGACGTCCGCGCGGGCGGCAGACGTAACAGCAGCCAGCAAGCCGAACATGACCAGACGGCTAACGCGGCTAAGCGCGTCATGGCCCGGCACTCCCGGTAAATCAATTCGTATCCGGGGAAATCCGGCATATGGGAAACCTGGCAGCTCGGACCGGATCGCCCCCATCAGAGCCGGACGCGGAAGTCGTTCTGCCCGGACGCGTCGCCGCCGCGCATCAGGTAGAGCGTGCGCACCGAATGGTCGGTGATGCCGAGGCGATGGTAGAGCTCGGTCGCGAGGCCGCGGTCGAACACCGAGCTGGTCGGCATGAAGCGGAGCGTCATGCCCCGGCGCGGCTTATCAGAGGTGTTCGCTTCCGAGCCATGTAACAGAAAAACGTCGTGCAGCGAGACCTGGCCCGGGGCGAGCTCGAGGTCGACCGCCTGGGTCTCGTCGTATTCGTCGGGCCGCAGCTCCTGGGTCAGCGTCACGTCGGTCGCCGCGACCGTCCGGTGCCGGCGCAGCCTGCGCTCCTTGTGCGAGCCCTTGATGACCCGGAGGCAGCCGTTCTCCGTGGTCGCGGCGTCGACCGCGATCCAGACCGTGCAGGTCGCGAGCGGCCGGATCGGCCAGTATTCGCCATCCTGATGCCAGGGCGTGCGTTTGCCGTCGCGCGCGGGCTTGGCAAAGAAGCTCGAGTTCCAGAGCGCGAAGTCGGGCCCCAGCACCTGCTCGACCATGTCCAGGAGCGCGGGCTCGCGGGCGAAGTTCAGGAAGCCGGTATCGTACTGCAGCAGGCAGGAGCAGTAGTCGCGAAATTCGGGATGCCTGGCCAGCAGCCGGTCGTGCGCGGCCCGGATCTCGGCCAGGGTCGCCTCCGGCAGCCGGAAATCGGGGATGACGTAGCCGGCCTCATGGTACCGGTCGATCTCGGACTGGCTCATCATTTCGCTGTTCCCTGGCGTCTCCCTTTGGGACGGCAAGCTTAGCGCAGAGGCTTGCCCGCCGGAAGGGCCGCCCGCCGCGCTTTGCATTTCCGCCGCGGTCAGGCAAGCTTGGTGCTCCGGCCCCTCATCAGAGCTGCGGAGCAGCACATGTCCGATGACCTTCGCCGCCCGGCCGTCGATCCGGCGACCCTGCCCCCGCGCCGGGGCTCCGGCTATCCGGAGCCCTTCCAGACCGCGGTCGAGGGCCGGATCAAGCGGGCGCTGGGCGACGCCTTCGGCCTCACCCAGTTCGGGATCAACCTGGTCGAGATGCCGCCCGGCTGCTGGTCGTCGCAGCGCCACTGGCACAGCCACGAGGACGAGTTCGTCTACGTGGTGAGCGGCGAGCTCGTGCTCGTCACCGACGCCGGCGAGCAGCCGATGCGCAAGGGCATGGTCGCGGGCTTTCCGGCCGGCCGGGCGGACGGCCACCATCTGATCAACCGCTCCGACGCAGCCCGCCGTCTATCTCGAGATCGGCACCCGCATCGTCGCGGATGGGGCGGTCTATTCCGACATCGACATGGAAGCCCGGCCGCTCCCCGAAGGCGGCCACGTCTTCGTCCACAAGAATGGCGAGCCCTATTGACCTGGACCGGTCGCAACGCAGGCTCGCCAACGATGTCGAGGCCGCCCTCGCCTCGGCGACGGCCAAACCGCGCTGAAGCCTACTTACCGGTCGTGAACACCAGGCTCACCGGGGTCGGGACCTCGGCGATGTTGCCGGTCGGCGTGAGCTCGCCGGTCTTCTGATCGATCGCGAGCTGGACGATGCTGTCGCCCTTCTGGTTGAGGGCGTAGAGCCATGTCCCGGTCGGGTCGAGCTGGAAGCCCCGCGGGAAGGCGATGTCCTTGGTCACGAACTGCACCCGCTCCGGCACGCCCTTGTCGTCGAGCTTGAAGACGACGATCGCGTCGGCGTCGGGATGATCAGAGAAGCGGCGGTTGGAGCCGTAGAGGAACTTGCCCGACGGGTGGACCATGATCTCGGCCGTGCTCTTGGCCGCCGGAAAGTCGTCCGGCACCGTCGAGACCGCGGCGATCGGCTCGCCGAGCTTGCCGCTGTCGGCGTCGTAGGGCAGCGCGGTGACGGTCGCCTTCAGCTCGCTGATGACATAGAGCATCGAGCCGTCCGGGCTGAAGGCCAGGTGGCGCGGGCCGCTGCCCGGCGGCAGGGCGACCTCGCTGACCTTGGCGAGCTTGCCATCCTGGAGCTGCCAGGTCTCGACCTTGTCGATGCCGAGATCGGCGGTCGCGATGTAGCGGCCGGCCGGATCGAACATCACGGCGTGCGGATGCGGCGCCTCCTGGCGCTCCTTGTTGGGGCCGCTGCCGTGCTGCGGTCACGACGTCCGTGGGCGCGCCCAGGCTGCCGTCCGCGCCGATCGGGAAGACCGCGAACGAGCCGCCCATGTAGAGCGCGACGACGAGGTACTTGCCGCTCGGGTCGACCTGGAGATGGGCAGGGATTGGCCCCGGCAACGCTTGCCGGTTGATCAGCGCGATCTTGCCGCTGCCCGGGTCGATCTTGTAGGCCTCGACCGAGCCCGCGTTCTTGCCTTCGTAATTGTCGACCTCGTTGATCGCGAACAGGAACCGCTGATCGGGCGACAACGCCAGGAACGACGGATTGTCGGATTTGACGGTCTGGACGAGATCGAGCTTGCCCGTCCCCTGGTCGACCTTGGCGACGTAGATGCCCTCGGAGTGCGCCTTGCCCGAATCGCCGCCCGGGGCGTCGTGCGTGTAGGTGCCGATATAGGCGAAGTTGGCGGCCTCGGCCGCTTGCAGTTGCTGACCGCCAACCGCCGCCCCCACCATCACGAGCGCAGCGAACGCCGACCACAGATGCCGCATCACGAGCCTCCTTGCTTTTCTTTGATTGAGTAGCCGACAAGGTTGATCCACCTTGCCGCGGCTCTCCACCACGAGACAGCGGCACATCCGACAGCTCCCGACTGCGGTATGCCTCTTGATCGAGCTTGCGCCGATCGCGTCCGGAGCGCAAGCGCCGGAGCGCCGTCGGCGGCGTGGCGGGCGGATCTCGGATCAATGGCCCTATCCGCAAAGATCGTGGTAGGAGAGGCCGCAAGGCTCGCTGCATTGGTCGCAGCATTTGTCCTCGAGCGGCAATCCGCGAAGGAGGGAAAGCAAGGTGAGCGCCCAAGTGGCCGGAACATCCATCAACCCGCTGAAGGCGCGTCTGGCGGCAGGCAAGCCAGCGGTCGGCCTCCTGGTCTCGATGCCGAGCGTGCACCTGACGCAGGTGCTGGCGGCGGCCGGGTTCGACTGGCTGTTCTTCGACATGGAGCACGGTCCGATCGGGATCGAATCCGCCCATGCCATGATCACCGCGACCAGCGGCACGGCCTGCGCGCCGATCGTGCGCGTGCCCTGGAACGTGCACTGGCTGGCGAAGCCCGTGCTCGACGCCGGCGCCATGGGGATCATCTTCCCGATGATCCGGAGCGCTGCCGATGCCGAGACGGCGGTGCGCGCGGTCCGCTATCCGCCCGCGGGCGAGCGCGGCTTCGGCCCGTTCTATGCGCCCGCCCGCTTTGGCCTGACCATGCAGACCTACGCCGATCCGGCCGATCGCGAGATCCTCTGCATCCTTTTGATCGAGCACAAGGACGCGATCGACGACATCGAGGCCATCCTCGAGGTGCCAGGCGTCGATGCCTGCCTGATCGCGCCCTTCGACCTCGCCATGAGCTACGGCTACCGCGACGGCCCCGCCCACGACCAGGTCCAGGCCGCGATCAGGCGCGCCGAGCGGGCGATCGCGGCGAGCCCCGTCCACCTCGGCGGCCTGGCGCTCACCGGCGAGATCGCCAATGCCATGATCGGCCGCGGCTACCGGCTGATCCTGACCGGCTTCGACACGCTGCTCCTGCAGCGCGCCGCGGGCGAGATCCTGGGCGCGATCGACCGCGGCGATTAGCACCGGATCCGCCGATCGGCCGGGGATGCAGGTGGCCCGCAGACCGGGATGCGCCCGACCCGCAGCCTTGACACCACCGGAAGGGGCGCCCCAAGATCACCCAGGCGCCAAGATCCTGGTGATTGCCATTGCGAATGAGTTGAATCGCGTCGATCGCTTAACGTGACGATTACGAGCCGGCGATAGCTTGCCGCAAGAGCACGCTCTGCAACGAGGATCCGCCGCAGTGGAACAGGTCGGGACCATGGCCGCGCCGGACGAGTTGGCATCCGCGCGCGGGCTCGAATGGGGCCGGGTGATCGGGCTGCCGGTCACCGTCGGTGATCCGGCGAAGGTCAGCCGGGAGATCCTCCGGCTCGGCCGGGATGGCGCCGGTGGTCATGTCTGCGTCGCCAACGTGCACATGCTGGTCGAGGCGCGCCACGATCCCGCGTTGCGCGAGGTGCTCGACGGCGCAAGTCTGGTGCTGAGCGACGGCCTGCCGCTGGTCTGGCAACTGCACCGGCATGGCTTTGCGCAGGCCGAGCAGGTGCGCGGGCCCGACCTCACCGTGAGACTGTGCAAAGAGGCGGCCGCGGCCGGCCTGCCGGTCTATTTCTACGGCGGCGACGACAACTTGATGGCCGAGCTGAAGACGGAGCTTGGACGCGAGATCCCGGCGCTCCGGATCGCCGGCGCCGAGGCCGCGCCGAGGTTGCCGCGGCAACCCCTGACCGACCATGCCCTGGTCGAGCGCATCCGGGCGTCGGGGGCGCGCCTGGTGCTGGTCGGCCTCGGCTGCCCGAAACAGGAGTTCTGGATGCAGGCGCACCGGGCGCACCTGGACGCGGTCCTGGTCGGGGTCGGCCAGGCGTTCGGGATCATCGCCGGGCACGTGCCCGAGGCCCCGGTCTGGATGCGCCGCGCCGGCCTGGAATGGCTGTTCCGGGTCATTTCCGAGCCGCGCCGGCTCTGGCGCCGCTACCTGGTGACCAACACCCTGTTCGGGGTCTTCCTGCTGCGCGAGGCGCTCTCCGGCCGCTGACCCTCAGCGCCCGCCGGCGCGGATCAGGAGGAACAGGCCGCCGACCACCAGCAGCAAGGCGGCCGCTTCGGCGAGCCCGACCGGCTCACCGAGCAGCCAGGCCGAGCTGATCACGCCCACCGCCGGCACCGCGAGCACGCTGATCGCCGCGACATGGGCCGGCAAGAGACTCACCAGCTTGAAATAGGCGGCGTGACAGAAGACGGTGCCGACCACGATGACGTAGGCGAGCGCGGCGGTCGCCCTGAGGCTGAGCCCGCCGAGGTCGGGGAACGGCTCGAGCAGCCACCAGCCGATCACGATCGGGACGCCGCCGATCAGCTGCTGCCAGCCGGTCAGCGCCATCACCGGCATGCCCTTCCAGTCGAACTTCTTGATCAGGACCGTGCCGATCGCCCAGCCGAGCGCCGCCCCCGCCATCATCAGGGCGCCGACCGGCGCCGTGCCGACCACGGCCAGATCCTGGCCGATCAGCAGGACCAGCGCCGCCATGCCGAGCAGCAGCGCCAGCCCCTGCCGGAGCGTCAGGCGCGCGCCGAGCAGGAGCACGCTGAGCGGCGCCGCCCAGAGCGGCATGGTGTAGCCGATGATCGCGGCGCGTCCGGAGCCGGTCTTGAGCAACGCATAGGCCGACAGCAGATGCCAGGCGGTGATGTTGAACACCGACACCAGAGCGAGCGGCAGCAAGCATCCGGCCGGGAAACGCACCGACCGGCCGCTCGCCCCGGTCACCGCGAGCAGCGTCGTACCGCCGACCATCAGGCAGAGCGAGCGGAACGCCCAGGGCTGCACCTCCTGCAGGGCGAGCTTCATCATCGGCCAGTTGACGCCCCAGGCAATGGTCAGGGCGACCAGCAGCAGGATGCCCGAGCGCGGCAGCCCGTCGATCGTGCGCGCAGCCGGCGCGATCGCGCCCTCGCTGGTGCCGGAGCTGGCCATGGCGCGGGGGTCGGCCCGGGTCAGCGGCCCGGGATCAGAAATCGGTGCACCGGCCACCCTTCTCCCAGTCGCCGTAGCGGGTCGGCTCCGGACCCTGCGGCCCGCCGATCTCCGGCACGGCAGGCGGCACTGCGGGCGGCGCCGGCCGGGCGCGCTGCTCCCCCGGGCTCGCCGGCGCGACACCTCCCCCGGCCGGCGGCGCCGGCCGCTCGTCCCGGACCGGCGGGCGCCGCTCCCCGGTCACGCTGGCCGCTCCGCTGGCAGGCCGGTCACCGGGCGCTCATTCGGCCTTGATCTGCTGGGCGGCGAGCGCGCGGCACTCCAGCAGGTGCTTGTGCAGGGTGTGCGCGCTGATCTCGACCCCCTTGGCCGCGAGGTCGGCCTTCACCTTGGTGAAGATGTCCTCGTCGCCCGGCAGCTCGAAGTCGGCCAGGACCACGTCCTTGGCATAGCTGCTGGCAGCATCGCCGGTCAGGCCCAGCTGCCCCGCGACCCACAGGCCGAAGATCTTGTTGCCACGGTTGCGGGCCTTGAAGAGCTGCTCCTGACCGTGCTTGAAGCGGGTCTCCTCGTGACGTTCGCGTTCGTCGAATGTGGTCATGTTAGCCTCGCGCTGATGCGTCATTGAGGGCTATCCTGCCGCCCAATATAACCATCCGCCGCCGGCCCGGCCAGCCGGCCGGACAGAAACCGAGGCAAGGGCCGGACAGAAACTGAGGCAAGGGCCGGACAGAAACTGAGGCAAGGGAATGTGCACGGTGGTTCTCCTGCGGCGCCCCGGCGCGCGATGGCCCTTGCTCCTGGCCGCCAATCGCGACGAGCTCAAGAGCCGGCCCTGGCGGCCGCCCGGGCGGCACTGGCCGGACCGGCGCGACGTGGTCGCCGGGCTCGACGAGCAGGCGGGCGGCAGCTGGCTCGGGATCAACGACCACGGGCTGGTCGCGACCGTCCTCAACCGGGTCGGCACGCTCGGCCCGGAGACCGGCAAGCGCTCCCGCGGCGAGCTGGTGCTGGAGGCGCTCGACCATGCCGACGCGACCGCCGCGGCCGCAGCGCTCGCCGACCTCGAGCCCGCGGCCTACCGGCCCTTCAACCTGATCGTCGCCGACCCGCGTGACGCCTACTGGCTGCGCCACGCCGGCGGCCTGCCGAGCTTCGCCTTCCGCGCCCGCGACGGCAGCCTGCGCGCGATCGAGCCGATCCGGCTGCCGGGCGCGGCGCTGGCCGAGCAGGAGCACGCGGGCAGGATCGAGTGTCACCCGATCCCGGACGGCCTGTCGATGCTGACGGCGCGCGAGCTGAACGATCCGGCCTCGCCGCGGATCGCGCACTATCTCGAGCGCTGGCGCGCCGCCCCGCCGCCCGATCCCGGCGCCGACGACTGGGGGGCCTGGACCGAGCTCCTCGCCGACCGCACGAGCCCCGACGGCGATCCCCGCAACGCCATGGCGATCGCGACCGCGGACGACTACGGCACCGTCTGCAGCAGCCTCGTGGCCCTGCCGCCGTTCGGCCGGCCGGTCATGAAGTTCGCGCCCGGCCTGCCGGGCGAGGCGGCCTTCGAGCGGGTCGCCGCCTGACCGGGCCCCCTGGCGCTAGCTGACCGAAGGGAGGGAGAGGTGGGCGGCGAGGCCCGAGAGCCCGATCACGATCAGGTAGATGGCGACGATGTAGTTCAACAGCCGCGGGACGATCAGGATCAGGATGCCGGCGATCAGGGCGATCAGCGGCTGGACGAGGACGATCTGCATGCCAAGCTCCTTTGGGTGCCCGCCCTCCGGCCCTCGGCCCGCTTGCGCACGCGGGCCTCGGCGAACCTGCCGACCAGCGATCCGGGTCGGCCGCAGGGTCCGGAAAACCAGGCCATGAGCAACAACCATACGACCACGGTTCCGAGGGCGCCATGACCCGGGGGACGAGGCAGCATGGGCGCCGCGGGCGCTGGGCCCGGCGGCCGCCCCCCGGCTCTGCGCCCGGGACCCTGGTCCCGCCGCCGCAGGAGGCGGCGATCCCGCCCAGCATCAAGATGATCGCCTACGGTCCCGAGCGGCTCGAGGAGCGGCCGCTCGCCACGGTCGGCGAGCTCGAACAGCTCGCGCAGAGCTTCCCGGTCACCTGGGTCGATGTCCAGGGGCTGGGCGACCTCGAGGTCATGCGCGCCGTCGGCCGGCGCTTCGGCCTGCACCCGCTGGTGCTCGCCGACATCGTCCAGTCCGATCAGCGCCCGAAGGTCGAGGCCTACGAGGAGCATCTGTTCATCGTCCTGCGCATGCCCCACCTCGACGACGGCCTGTGGACCGAGCAGCTGTCGCTGATCGTCGGCAAGGACTTCGTCCTGACCTTCCAGGAGCGCCCCGGCGACTGCTTCGACCCGGTGCGCGCGCGGCTGCGTCAGGACCCCTCGCGGATGCGGACGCTCGGCGCCGACTATCTCGCCTACGCTTTGCTCGATGCCCTGATCGACAGCTATTTCCCGGTGCTCGAGCACTTCGGCGAGGCGCTCGAGACTTCTGGAGCGGCAGGTCGTCGAGCAGCCGGACCCGGCCCTGATCCCCCGCATCCACACGCTCAAGCGCGACCTGCTCGAGCTCCGCCGCGCGCTCTGGCCGCTGCGCGAGATCACGAGCCACCTTTTGCGCGACGAGACCGCCTTCATCGGCGCCGCCACCCGGGTCTACCTCCGGGACTGCGCCGATCACGTGTTCCAGCTGATGGACATGCTCGAGATCGACCGCGAGGTCGCCTCCGGCCTGGTCGACCTGCACCTCTCCAGCGTCAGCCTGCGCACCAACGAGATCATGAAGGTCCTGACGATCATCGCCACGATCTTCATCCCGCTGGGCTTCATCGCCGGCGTCTACGGCATGAACTTCAAGCCCGAGATCTCGCCCTGGAACATGCCCGAGCTCGACTGGTACTTCGGCTACCCGTTCGCGCTCGGCCTGATGCTGGCGGTCGCCTTCGGCCTGCTCGGCTACTTCTGGCGCAAAGGCTGGATCGGCCGCCGCCGCTCCTGACCGGCGCGCAGCGCTCCAAGGTCAGCCCGGCGGGAGTATCGGCACCCGCTCAGCCCGATCGGGCCGCCAGCGGGCCGCCGCCTGGTCGTCGGCGGCGCGGGCTTCGACCCAGTGGCGACCTACCCGAGATCGTCGCCACGCTCGTGGCGCGACCGGGCCACGAGAGCGTGCGCACGCTGATCGCGGACATCCTGCGCAACGGCTTCGGTGCGGCCTATGCGGCGCTCGACCACGAGGTGCGTCTGCCCGAGGTGCACGGCCGCGCCGACATGCTCTTCGGCGCCACGGTGTTCGAGTTCAAGTCCGACCTGCGCCGCGAGTCCGGCGACGTCCAGGCTCGCCTGCCCGACTATCTCGCCGAGCGGGAGCGTCAGACTGGGCGCCGGTATATGGGCATCGCCACCGACGGCGCGAGCTTCGTCGCGTTCGAGTTGCGCCACGGCGCGTTGGTCGAGATCGGCTGGTTGGACATTCGAGCCGACGACCCGGAAGCGCTGCTCGCCTGGCTCGAACCGGCGCTTTCCGATCGCGACGATCTGCTGCCGGATCCGCTCATCGTTCGGCGTGAGCTCGGCCGCGAGAGCCTGACTTTTGGCCGTGCCCGGACGGGTCTCGAGCATCTGTGGGACGCCTTCCGCGAGCACCCGGAGGTGGCGGTCAAGCGCCAGCTCTGGGACGGGCTGCTGCGAGAGGCGTATGGCGCACCGGTTGGCGACGATTCGCTGTTCCTGCAGCACACCTACCTCACCATCGTCGCCAAGACGCTCGCGGCTCGGGTGCTCGACCTGCCGGCCGACGACGCCAACGCGATCCTGTCCGGGGAATCGCTCGCCGACGCTGGCATCTACGGCGCCGTCGAGGGCGATTTCTTCGATTGGGTGCTGCTCGATCCGCAGGGCCGAGATCTCGTCGTGCGCATTGCCCGACAGGTCTCCCGTTTTCGCCTGCGAGATATCGAGGCCGACGTCCTGAAGGGGCTGTACGAGAGCCTGATCGACCCCGCCCAGCGCCACGGCCTCGGCGAGTATTACACGCCTGACTGGCTGGCCGCACAGATGGTCGCCGAGGTGCTCGACGACCCGCTCGAGGCGACCGTGCTCGACCCGGCATGCGGGTCGGGCACGTTCCTGTTCCACGCGCTCCGCCGGCTGCTTGCGGCCGCGCGCGCGGCCGGATGGAGTGACGCACGCGCTGTACGCACCGGATCGATGCGCGTGCGCGGCCTCGACCTCCATCCGGTGGCGGTGATCATCGCCCGCGTGACCTGGCTTCTGGCTTTGGGCGTCGCCGTGCGGGAACGCGAGGGGCCACTCCACGTGCCGGTCTATCTCGGTGACGCCATGCAGTGGAACCGTGATCAGTCCGGGGACGTGATGCAGCCGGTGCCAGGCGCCGGACCGCTGCACGTTCCCGCCGGCGTCGCCGAGGATCAGGCGAAGTTCGATCCGGCCCTGCGTGAGCTCACCGAAGGCCTGGATACGGGCGCGACGCGCGCGCAGGTCGAGCGCGCTCTCGCTCGGATCGAGGGCATCGAGACGCAGGACGCGGCTTCTCTCGGGCAGACTTACGCGCGGCTACAGGCGCTCAAGCAGGCGGGTCGAAACGGGATTTGGCCGTTCGTCCTGCGCAATCTGATCCGCCCGGTCTGGCTGTCGCGGCCGGACCAACGCGCGGACGTGGTGGTCGGCAACCCACCCTGGGTGGCCTACCGTCACCTCAGCGCCGAGATGAAGACCCGGCTGCGCGAAGCCTGCCAGGCGATGAACCTGTGGGCCGGCGGGGTCCTCGCCACGCAGCAGGATCTGTCGGCGCTGTTCTGGGCGCGCAGTGTCGAGCGCTATCTGAAGCCCGGCGGCACGATCGCTTTCGTGCTGCCCTACGCAGCCCTCAACCGCGCGGCCTTCGCCGGCCTTCGCCGCGGCAACTACGCCAGCGCCAGCGTGCGCATCACCGCCGGCTGGAGCCTCGCCCCGCTACGCGAGGTCTTCCGCAATTCCGCCTGCGTCCTGATCGGCCGGCGCGCGGCGGCGGGGCCATTGCCGAGCCACGTGCTGGAGTTCTCGGGCACCGTACGCGGCGATGCTTCCGCGACCGAGGCGGAGCGGTCGCTCGGGCGCGAGCTGGTACCCTGGCCGCCGATCGCGACGCTCGACGGCGCCTCGCCCTATCGCGCCCGCTTCAAGCAGGGTGCCACGTTGGTGCCGCGCCGCTTCTTCCTCGTCGAGCGCGCGCTCGCGGGCCGGCTCGGTTCCAGCCTCGCGGCGCCGCGCGTGCGTGGGCGGCAAGGGGCCATGGACAGGGAACCGTGGCGTCGAAATCCTGCCGCCCGTCGGCCCCGTCGAGGTGGAGTTCCTCCGGCCGCTTCTGCTTGGCGAGAGCTTGGCACCATTTCGTCTGCTTGAGACAGCGCTCGCCGTGATCCCAGTCGAGGGGCAAGCGGTGCTGGACGCCGACGCGGCCGCAGGCCTCGGCTACCGCCACCTCGCAGGCTGGCTGCGCGACATCGAGGCGAAGTGGGCGGCACACGCATCAAGGAAGGCCGACGGCTCGCCGCGCATGACTTTGAAGCAGCAGATCGACCACATGATGAAGCTGTCGCGGCAACTGCCGGCGCCCGGTCCGAAGATCGCCTAACAAGGGAATGTCTCAGTTCGTCTTCGCCGGCAGGCTGATCATGCGATGGCCCGACATCATAGAGGTTGCCACCCGCCTCGAACCTCCCGCGGCCTTCATGCTCCCGATCCGGGGCAAGCTTCGAGAGCTCGATCGCCGACGTCAGCTGAACGGTCGCGTACCGACTACGCTTTCTCGCGCCAGCGGGCGGCGGCCTGAGCGTCGCTGCTGCGGGCGTCGACCCAGCGGCTGTCCGCCGGGCCCTCCTCGAGCTTCCAGAACGGGGCCTCGGTCTTCAGCCAGTCGATCAGGAAGGCGCAGGCTTCGAGCGCGGCCGCGCGGTGCGGGGCGGCGGTCGCGACCAGGACGATCGGCTCGCCCGGCAGCATGCGGCCGTAGCGATGGACGATCAGGCTCGCCTGCAGCGACCAGCGCCGGTTGGCCAGGGCCTCGATCTCGGCGAGCTTGCTCTCGGTCATGCCCGGGTAGTGCTCGAGGGTCATGGCCGTGACCGGGCGCTCGCCGGCCAGATCCCGGACCAGGCCGACGAAGCTCGCGAGCCCGCCGATGTCGGTCCGGCCCCGGGTCAGGGCCGCGAGCTCGGCGCCGACGTCGAACGCCGCTTCCTGGACCCGGATCACGCTCGAGTTCCGGGGTTCAGCCGCCGGTCACCGGCGGGAAGAACGCGACCTCGTCGCCCGGCCGGACCGGATCGCCCAGTTCGGCATAGTCCTGATTGACCGCCGCCCGGACCACGCCCGGCACCGCGAGCGCGGCGGCAAAGCCCGGCCGCTGGCCCGCGAGCCAGTGCATCAGCTCGCCGACCGTGGTCACCTCGGCCGGCGGTGCCACCTCCTCGGCGGCGGTCCCGGTCTTGGTCCGCAGCCAGGCGAAATAGAGGATCCTCACATGCGTACCTCGCTCGATCGCGACCCGACCAGCTCGGCGCGCGACCGCAGGGTCTCGGGTGCCGCTCTGTCCGGCGCCGGCGCGCTCGAGTGGCGCAGGCCGACCACCAGATAGTCGAAGCCCGTGATCAGGGTCAGGACCGCGGCCAGCCACAGGCCATAGAGGCCGACCTGATCCGCGAACAGCCACCAGGGCGCGGCCGTGCCGGCCAGGAGAAAGCCGATCGCGGTCATCTGGACGCCGGTCTTCCACTTGGCGAGCCGCGACACCGGCATGCCGACCTGGACCTCGGCCAGGAACTCGCGCAGGCCCGAGACCAGGATCTCGCGGCAGAGGATCACCAGCGACGGCAGGATCGGCGCGCGAGCGAAATGGACCAGCATCAGGATCGCGGCGCCGACCAGGAGCTTGTCGGCGATCGGGTCGAGCATGCGCCCGAGCGGCGACTGCATCGACCAGCTGCGCGCCAGATAGCCGTCGAAGAAATCGGTGATCGCGGCGACCGTGAAGATCGCGCAGGTCGCCCATTTGCCGAAGTCGCCCTCGACGTAGAAGGCGGCGACCAGCGCCGGGACCGCGGCGATCCGCGATGCGGTCAACAGGTTCGGCGGATTGGTCAGCATCGGGCCGCCCCTAGCTTCCTTCGTGAAAGGCATCGTAGACGGCCCTGGCCACCGCCTTGTTGATCCCCGGCACCCGCTCGAGGTCGAGCAGCCCCGCGGTCTCGATCGCGCGCACCGAGCCGAAATGGCTGAGCAGCGCCTTCTTGCGCTTGCCGCCGACCCCCGGCACCCGGTCGAGCGCCGAGCGGCCGACCGCCTTGCCCCGCTTGCTGCGGTGGCCCGCGATCGCGAACCGGTGCGCCTCGTCGCGCAGTCGCTGGAGAAAATAGAGGACCGGGTCGCGCGGGTCCAGCTTGAGCGGCCGCCGACCCTCCAGATAGAGGGTCTCGCGCCCGGCATCCCGGTCGGGGCCCTTGGCGATCGCGAGCAGCGGCAGGCCGCTCACGCCACAGCCGGCCAGGCTCTCGATCGCCGCCGACAGCTGCCCCGGGCCGCCGTCGATGATCACCAGATCCGGCCACTGGCCGCTCTGCCGTCCCGGGTCCTCCCGCTGCAGCCGGGTGAACCGGCGCCCCAGCACCTCGCGCATCATCGCGTAATCGTCGCCCGGCGTGAGATCACGGTCCCTGATGGTAAACTTCCGATAACCGGCTTTATTCAATCCTTCCGGACCGGCGACGATGAACGCGCCGAGCGCGTCGGTGCCCATGATGTGGCTGTTGTCGTAGACCTCGACCCGCACCGGCGGCTCCGGCAGCTCGAGCCGCTCGGCGAGGCGCTGCAGGAGCTTCGCCTGCGCGCTGCTCTCGGCGAGCTTGCGGGCAAGCGCGAGGCGCGCGTTGGTCTCCGCCTGGGCGACCAGCTGGCAACGCTCGCCGCGCTGGGGGCAGACCAGCTCGACCCGGCGCCCGGCGCGCACCGCCAGCGCCTCCGCGAGCAGCGCCTGCGAGGCCGCAGGGTGGCTCAGGAGGATCAGCCTGGGCGGCGGCCGCTCGCTGTAGAACTGGCCGAGGAACGCCTCGACCAGCTCCGCCGGCCCGGCGTCCTGGGCATGGCTCGGATAGTAGGCGCGGTTGCCGTAGTTGCGCCCGCCCCGGTAGAAGAACACCTGCACGCAGGCTTGGCCGCCGTCCTGGGCGAGCGCGATCACGTCGGCATCGTCGACCGAGCTGACGTTGATGCCCTGGCGCGCCGAGATGTGGGCCAGCGCCTTCAGCCGGTCGCGGATCGCGGCTGCCTGCTCGAAGTCCAGGCGCTCGGCGGCGCCCGCCATCTCGGCCTGCAACTGCTCCCGGATCGCGTCGCTGCGGCCCCCGAGGAAAGCCCGCGTCTGCTCGACCAGGCGGGCATAGGCGTCCGGATCGATCCGGCCGACGCAGGGGGCCGTGCAGCGCTTGATCTGGAACTGCAGGCAGGGCCGGGTGCGGTTCTCGAAGATGCTGTCCGGGCAGGAGCGGATCGGGAACGCGCGCAGCAGCGCGCCCAGGGTCTCGTTGACCGCGCCCGAGGACGCGAACGGCCCGAAATAGTCGCAGTCCTTGCGCTTGACGCCGCGGTGCCGGCCGATCCGCGGGAACGGCTGCTCGGGCGCGATCTTGCCGACGTAGATGTAGGGGAACGACTTGTCGTCGCGCAGGACGATGTTGTAGGGCGGCCGGTGGCGCTTGATCAGGTTGCATTCGAGCAGCAGCGCCTCGACGTCGCTGGCCGTGGTCACGACCTCGAGGCCGCGGGTCAGCGCCACCATGCGCTGCAGGCGGGTGCTGAGCGCCGCGGGCTTGGTGTAGGCCAGGACCCGCTTCTTCAGCGACTTCGCCTTGCCGACGTAGAGCACCTCGCCCTTGGCATCGAGCATGCGGTAGACGCCCGGCCCGTTGGGCAGGCTCGCGACGTGCTCCGTGGATCACGGCCGCGCCGTTCAGCCCGGCCCCGGCGTCCGCGTCCGCACGGCTCAAGGCCGCATCGCCGGTCTCGTCGGTCGTGATGATCGCCCGCTCGGTGCTCTGGCTCATGGCGTCCTCTCCGCCTCTGAATTTGGCCATCCGATCGGAAGCCGTCAATCATGCCCTCGCCGACCCGGACCGGATCGTGGCCCGCTCCTTGCGAATGCGAGCGTCGCGGGTCCGCGTCTCGACCGAGGCCCAGGTCTGAGGAGACGGTCATGGACCGATTGCTCGAAGGCTATCGCCGGTTCCGCGCCGAGGTCTGGCCGGCCGAGCGCGCACCACTAGATAGAGGGCGCTCTCGAGGCACGGGCAGCGGCCGGAGACCATGGTGGTCGGGTGCTCGGATTTCGGCGGGTGGATCCGCAGATCGTGTTCGATGCGGCACCGGGCGAGCTGTTCGAGGTGCGCAACGTCGCGGGCCTGGTGCCGCCCTACCACCCGGATGCGGACTACCACGGCACCAGCGCGGCGCTGGAGTACGCCGTCCGCGTCCTTGGCGTCGCCCGGATCATCGTGCTCGGCCATGCGCAGTGCGGCGGCGTCCGGGCGATGATCGAGGGCGCGCCCGCGCAGGCGCGCGACTTCGTCGAACCCTGGATGAGGATCGCCGATCCGGCCCGGCGCCTGCTCGCTGCGCACAGCGCCGCCGGCGACCTCTCACGGCGACATCGCGGTCGCCGCCCCGGCCGCCACCGCGACCGTTCCCTGGATCGAGCCGCGGTCGCGCCGGGCGGCTGGGCTGCGGCTGTCGCTGCGTGTTCGTCAAAAGTCTCGGTGCCTTCTCCGCCGTCGTAGCCTGGAATCCTGAACACCCGCGCAAGCCGGTCAGCGTCGCGGTCGTCGGCGATCGCCACAGGCGCATGTGGTGATCGCGCCCTGCTCAGATACGATCGTCCGCGAGCGATCGATGCAGGATCGGCGCGTCCACAGGAGCCGGATCATGTTCGGAGGCGCGGCAATTGCGTAGCCCGAAAGAATGACGCGGCCACGCCCGCCGACGCCGCGACGTAGCAGGTCCAGTGCCGCATGCACTCACTCCTGAAATCGTCAGGCCGACCTCGAGCCGCGGCGCACCTCGGCGACCTCTTCGAGCAGGGCGAGATCGAGGTCGTGCGCCTGTCGCTCGCCAACCTCGCGACCTTTCCCTGGATCGCGGCGGCGGTCGCGGCCGGGCGCCTGGAGCTGGGTGGCTTCCGCTTCGACATCGAGAGCGGCGTGCTCGCCCGAGTCGAGGGGAACGGCTGGTCCCGGTCAGCTGAGCGAGGATCGCAGGTCCCTCTGCCGCCAGCCACCTTGTCCGCGGCCGGCTCCGGCCGGATAGTGCGAGCGATGCCGGAAGCAGCCGTGGGGATTTGCAAAGGTGGAGCCGATCAAGCGCCTGCCGAACGGGACCAGGGCCAGGCCGACCTTCTCGGCCGCGGAAATGCGCCGGCGGCTGGACGCGCTCCGCCGCCACATGGCCGATCAGGGGATCGACGCCGTCCTGTTCACCTCCTACCACAACATCAACTACTACGCCGACTTCCTCTATTGCGCCTTCGGCCGGCCGTTCGGGCTGGTGGTGACCCAGGACGGCCAGACCACGATCTCGGCCAACATCGACGGCGGCCAACCCTGGCGGCGCACGTTCGGCGACAACCTGGTCTATACCGACTGGCAGCGGGACAACTTCTTCCGCGCGGTCCAGGAGCTGGTCCCGAACCGCGGCCGGGTCGGGATCGAGCGCGACCATCTGACCCTCGAGCGCCATCAGAAGCTCCAGGACGCGCTGCCGGACGTCCAGCTGGTCGACGTCGCGGCCGCCTGCATGCGCGAGCGCATGGTCAAGTCCGCCGAGGAGATCCTCCTGATCCGGGAGGGCGCCCGGATCGCCGACCTCGGCGGCGCCGCCTGCCGGGAGGCGATCGGGGTCGGGGTCGCGGAGCACGAGGTCGCCCTGCACGCGACCCAGGCGATGGTGCGCGCGATCGCCGAGACGCTTCCCGCACGCCGAGCTGATGGACAGCTGGACCTGGTTCCAGTCCGGCATCAACACCGACGGCGCCCACAATCCGGTGACCGCGCGCAAGATCGCGGCCGGCGACATCCTGAGCCTCAACTGCTTCCCGATGATTGCCGGCTACTACACCGCCCTCGAGCGCACCCTGTTCTGCGCGCACGCCTCGAAGCGGCATCTGGCGCTCTGGGAGACCAACTGCGCCGTCCACCGCCGCGGCCTCGAGCTGATCCGGCCGGGCGCGCGCTGCTGCGACATCGCGGCCGAGCTGAACGAGATCTATCGGGCGCACGGCCTGCTCGACTATCGGACCTTCGGCTACGGCCACTCCTTCGGCGTGCTCTGCCACTATTACGGTCGCGAGGCGGGGCTGGAATTGCGCGAGGACGTCCTGACCGTGCTCGAGCAGGGCATGGTGGTCTCGATGGAGCCGATGATCATGATCCCAGACGGCGAGCCGGGCGCCGGCGGCTACCGCGAGCCGAGCTCCAAGGCGTGGCGTGCTGTGCTCATGGCCCGGGCGAGGGCCGCAGGATCGTAAGGACGCGGGCTGTAGCCGCCAAACCGAGATAGATGTAGGCGAGCAGCGCCCAGGCTTCGGCGTAGCCCGGGTCGCGGCGCACGGCTTCCTCGAGGCATGCGCGCGCGGCGGCATGTTTCTCGCGACCCTGGGTGCGTCGATAGTCAAGAGCGCGCAGGACGCAGTCGTAGGCGAACAGCGTCTCCGGGCGCTGTTGCCGGAAGGCATCCGCGGGCGCCTCGTTGATGATGCCGTAGGGTTGCGCAAGCTGGCTGGCAAGATCGGCCGCGAGCTGCTCCTGAATGGCAAAGACCCCCCTCGGGCGTGAGCGCGCGACGTAGGTCTCGGTCCAAAGATACTGGCCGGTCTGCGCCTGGATCAGATGCACGATCAGGCGGACCCGGTCCGGGCCGCGGCGGACGCTGCCCTTGACTTGACTTGACCACGTAGCCAACGTGGAGCCGCTGGCTGAGCTCGACCGGGTCGGCGGTCGGCTGCTCCAGGAAGCTGGCGTAGGCCGAGTACAGCCGGAGCTCGCCAAACCAAAGCGCATCAGGTTCGAGATCAGCTCCTCGGTCAGCCCGCCGGCGAACACCTCGTCGGCATCGCCTTCGGAGAGAGCCTCGAACGGCAGAACGATGACGGCGGCGCCGCGCTCCTGCGGCGCCGGGCGCTCCGCTGCCGCTTCCGGGGTCGGCGCCTCGGATCGCAGCCAGATCGTCGTGCCCAGAACCAGACCGGCGAGCGCCAGGTTCAGGTAAGCCGGATGGCTTTGGCCTGCGCCGCGAGCGCGAGCTCGCAGACCTTGAAGCAGTGGGCCTGGGACATGGCGGTCTCGGTGCGCTCGAAGATGTCCGCGATCAGGCGCTCGTAATAGGGCAAGGGCGCGTCGCCGCAGTCGAGGTGGCGGGTATCCTCGTTGGTCACCAGGAACAGGTGGTCGGTGCCGGCGCGGCCGGCGATGTCGACGTATTTGCGCAGCTCGATGTAGCCCAGGGTGCCGAGGATGGTGCAGCGGCCATCGCCCCAGGTCGAAAGCCCATCCGGGGTGTACCAGTCGACCCGGATGTAGCCGCTCGCCTGCTCGCTGCGCAGCAGGATCTCGCCGAAGTCCTCGAACTCGGGGGTCTCGGGATTGGCGTAGTTGGCAACCGCGCTGGCCACGATCTCCGCGTCATGGGAGCCGGTGAAGTGGAGAAACTGGTCGATCTGGTGCGAGGCGATGTCGGCGAGGATGCCGCCGCCCTGGGCGCGCTCGAAGAACCAGGCCGGGCGGAGGTGGCGGTTCAGCCGGTGCGGCCCGAGGCCGATGGTCTGCACGACGCGGCCGAGCGCGCCCGCCTGGACCAGCTCGGCCGCCCGGGTCATCGCCTTGACCTCGAACCGCTCGGAGAAGTTGACCGACCATTTTTTGCCACTTTGCGCCTGTGCCCGTTTGACGGCGTCGAGCTGGGCGGCCGTGATCACGCCCGGCTTGTCGACCATCACGTCCTTGCCGTGGCGCATCGCCTGGATCGCGATCTCGGCCCGCTCGCCCGGGATGCCGGCCGAGTACGATCAACTGGATCGCCGGGTCCTCGAGCAGCGCGCGCCGGTCGGCGACCCGCTTCAGGTTCGGAAAGCGCTTGCGGAAACCTTCGAGCGGCACGGCGTCGTCGCGGCTGTGGTAGCCCGCACATTCGGCGCCAAGGTCGAGCAGCCGGCCGACCTGATGGTAGATGTGGCGGTGATCGAGCCCGATCGCGGCGAAGTTCAGCTTGGGATAGTCGGCCATGGTCGTAGCCCTGAAATGGTCGTCAACCTCCGGAGATCGCCGGCTCGACCATCAGCCGACGGCCTGGGACATCGCCGGACGCGCCAGCTCATCGAGGAGAGCCTTCGCATCCTGAAGGTCGGCGGTGTCGAAGCCTTCGCTGAACCAGTCATAGACCGGCGCGAGCAGATCGCGCGCGTCGTTGCCCCTGCCTTGCCGTTGCCAGAGGCGAGCCAGGCTGCTCGCAGCGCGCAACTCCAGCGACTTGGCTTCCTGGCGGCGGGCGACGTCGAGCGCCTGGCGAAGACTTTGTTCCGCTTCGGCCTGATTGCCCGCCGACTGCGCCAGCAGAAGCTCGCCCCGCAGGCGATGGATCTCTGCCTCGCAGTAGCGCTCGCCGGACTTCTCGGCCTGAGCCGCGGCATTCGCCAACGCCTCGAGCCCCTCCTCCACCGATCCCGCCCCTCCCAACGCCTCGGCCAGCAGGATCAGGTGATGTGTGGTCTGAAACGCCGCGCCGGTGGCGCGATAGGCATCGAGCCCTTCGCGGATCCGCTTGACTCCGTCGGCATGCTGTCCTTGTCCAGCCAGCACCGCGCCCTCCAGGATGGTTGCCGTCGCCCGGACCAACGCGAAGCCATGCTCGCCTGCCGAGGCGAGCGCTCGTTGCGCCCGCTCGTGCACGATCGCCCCTTCCCTGCGGAAGAGATGCAGGACCGCATTCCAGTAGAACCCGCGGGACTGCGTGAACGAGTGATTGATTTGCTCGAGCAGAGCCAGCATGCCATTCCCACAGTGGAGGGCCTGGTCCGGATAGCCCAGCAGCCACAGAGACCAGGCGTTGTAGGCATGGGCGGTGTCACCAACTTCGAGCCCATAGCGGAAGGCTAGGCCGTGATGCGCCTTGAAATCGTACAGAGCGAGGGCCTGCTCTAGGTGATGGCGGGCCGCAGATGGCGCGCCCAGGTGCATCAGACTGACGCCCAGCGCAACGTGCCCGAAACTCCGAGGCCCCGGATCCTCGACCCGCTCCGCCAGGTCAAGCAGCTCCTGCGCGACGTCTTGAGCGACCTGGTGATCACCGGTACGAGGTTGAATAGGTATATGCCGAACAGCACCGGGCCGATGTCCTGGGTCTGACCCGTGACGAGAGCGAGGTCGCGTGCCCGGGTATAGATCGCCGCCGCTTCGGGCGAGGCGTAGCCCTTGGTGGCCATCACCGCAGGGCCGAGCGTGCTCTGCAGGCCGAGCTCGCGCGTGTCGCGTTCGGGCGCATCGGCAGCGTCGCCAACAGCTCGAGCCCGCGCGTCAGGTGACCTATGGCTTCCCGGTTGGCCGAACGCTGGACCGCCTTCTCGCCCGCGCGCTGCCAATAGAACACGGCCTCGCTCGCACGGCCCGCCTCTGTGAAGTGACGGGCGAGCAGCTCGGGCTGGGCCTCGACGACCTCCGGGAACTTGCTCTCCAGCAGCTGGGCCACCTGGCGGTGATACTGCTGGCGGGTGCGCCGCAGGAGCGACTGGTAGGCCGCATCCTGAATCAGCGCATGCTTGAAGATGTACCTGGCCCGCGGCGGCCGGCCGCGCTGATAGAGCAGCTCCGCCTCGACCAGTTGGCCCAGCCCCGCCTGCAGCGTGACCTCGCCGACGGTCGAGAGGCCGGAGATCATCTCGTAGGCGAACTCGCGGCCCAGCACCGAGCCCAGCTGCGCCACCTCGCGGACCTGCGGCAGGCGGTCGAGGCGCGCCATCAGCGAGTCCTGCAGCGTGTCCGGAATGGCGAGCGACGAGAGCGGCCCGGTGAGCTCGAAGCGTTCGCCGGTGTCGCGCAGGATGTCCGAGGCCAGGATCGTCTTGGTCAGCTCCTCGACGTAGAGCGGGACCCCGTCGGTCTTGGTGACCACGTGCTCGACCACCTCCGCCGGCAACGGCTTGGCGCCGGCCAGCCGGGCGACCAGGGCCTCGCTGTGCTGGCGTTCCAGCCGGTTGAGGGTGATCGGCGTCATGTGCGAGCGGGTCGGCCAGCTCGGCAGCGAACTCCGGGCCGGAACGTGAGCACGATCAGCAGCGGCACCGTCGGCACCTGCTCGATCAGCAGGCCGATCAGCTCCAGGGTCGAAGGATCGGCCCAGTGCAGATCCTCCCAGACCTCCAGCATCGGCTGGCGCTCGGCTTCCTCCAGCGTCCAGGCGATCAGCGCGTCCTGGGTCTGCTGCTTCTGCTGCTGCGGGCTCAGCGCCAGCGCCGGGTAGCGCCCCTCGGGCAGCGCCAGGGACAGGAGCGAGGCGAACAGCGGCACCACCTCCGCGAGCGGCTGGCTGAAGCTGCCGAGCATCGCTTCCAGGGCCGCAAGCCGGGTCTCGGCGGCATCTTCGGGCTGCCAGCGCAGCAGCCGCCTGACGTGCTCGATCACGGGATAGAGCGCGCTGTTGGTGTGATAGGGCGAGCAGCGGAACGCGATCCGGGGCAGGCCCTCGGCGCGGACCTCGGCCCGCAGCCCGTCGACCAGCACGCTCTTGCCGATCCCGGCCTCGCCGCTGATCAGCACCACCTGGCCGCGGCCCTCGTCCTTGGTGCTCTGCCAGGCGCGGCGCAACAGGCCGGTCTCCTCGTCGCGCCCGATCAGCGCCGGCGGCGCCGCCCCGCTTTCGGTCTCGGCCTCGTCCGCCTCCTGCTCGGCGCGCTCGGCGCGCAGCCCCGTCACCCCCCAGACCTTGACCCGCCCGGAGATGCCTTTCAGCTCGTGGGTGCCGAGCTCCTGGTAGACGAAGGCGTCGCCGGCGACCTCCTTGGTCAGGGCGCCGACGACGATGTCGTTGCGCCCGGCCAGGCCCTGCAGCCGGGCGGCGACGTTCGGCGCCTCGCCGATCACGGCGCGCTCCTGGGCCAGGCCCTCGCCGACGATCTCGCCGACCATCACGAGGCCGGTCGCGATCCCGATCCGGACCGCGATCTCGATCCCCTTGGCCCGCCCCAGCTCGGCGTTCAGCCCGGCCATCGCCGCGACGATCGCGAGCCCGCTCCGGACCGCGCGCTCGGCGTTGCGCTCCAGCGACTTGGGATAGCCGAAATAGACCAGGATGCCGTCGCCCATGTACTTGGCGACGAAGCCCTCGTACTCGCGCACGATGGCCGTGCACCGGTCCTGATAGGCCCGGATCACATCCTGCAGATCCTCCGGGTCGAGCCTGGCCGAGAGCGCGGTCGAATCCGCCAGATCGCAGAACATCACGGTCAACGGCCGCCGCTCGGCGTCGCTGAGCACCGGCTCGACCGGGGGCGAGACCTCGAGCGGCGTGGGTGCCGCGACTTCTGCGGCGCCGACCTGCGGCGCCGGTTGGGCCAGCCTCAATGCCGGCTGTCTTGCCGGCGCCGGGCGCGGTGCTGGTTCCGCGATCGCCACGCCGTCGCCGGCCCACGCCAGGATCTCACCCTGTCGATCGACGGCCAGGCGCTTGACCTCGGTCAGTTCGAACCGGAGCGCCTCGAGCTCTGCGTCGTCGAGGTCGAATTCCGCCTGCAGCCTTCGATAGGAAAGGCGCCCTTCGATCACCAGCAGCCCGATCACCGCATGCAGGACGTGCGAAAAGTTCACCGACCATTCCCCAAAAGCCTTCGGCGACCATAAACCACGTTGCCTCTTGGTCCAAGGAAGCCCGGGGCTCCGAGACTTCTAGTCGGTTGGTACCGGGACCGTGCGGCCTTCGGCCGATGCGCGCAGGAGCGCGTCGATCAGGCGGTGGACGTTGAGCGCCTCCCGGCCGGAGGGGCGCGGGCTGCGGTTCTGGTCGAGGGCATCGAGGAAGTCGGCGAGCAGGGCGCGGTGGGCATCGTGCGGGAAGGCCATGGGGTCGGCGCCGCCGCCGGTGCCCTGCTCCTCGCCGATTTTTTCCGAACTTCCGTCCTGGTGATGGAGGGTGAGCACGCCGGCTGCGAGCACCGCGGTCGCGCGCGTGCCGATCAGCTCGATCCGCTCGGGAAAGCCCGGAAAAGCGGCGGTGGTCGCGAGCAGGGCGCCGGGCGCGCCGTTGGCAAAGCGCAGGCCGGCGCCGACGAAGTCCTCGGTCTCCATGCGATGCAGGCGCGAGGTGGCGCAGATCGCCGCGACCTCGGCGACCGGGCCGACGAGGCTCAGCAGCAGATCCAGGGTATGGATCGCCTGGGTGATCAGGACGCCGCCGCCATCCCGCGCCAAGGTCCCCCGCCCGGGCTCGTCGTAGTAGCTCTGGGGCCGCCACCAGGGGCAGATGACGTTGGCCGCGGCGAGCTCGCCCAAGGCCCCGGCCGCGAGCCGCGAGCGCAGCGCTTGCGAGGCCTCGCGGAAGCGGTGCTGGAACACGACCCCGAGCTTGACGCCGGCCGCCTCGGCGGCCTCGACCAGCGCCTCGGCACGCGCGGTCGAGCGGTCGACCGGCTTTTCCAACAGGATGTGCTTGCCGGCCGCGGCGAACCGCTGGACCAGCTCCAGATGTGTGTTCGGCGGGGTCAGGATCATGACCGCGCTCACTGACGGGTCGACCGCGATCTGCTCGAGGTCGTCAGCCAGCGCAAAATCGAAGCGCTCCGCAAACGCGCGCCGGCGCGCCGCGCGTCGGCTGAAGGCGTAGGCGACCTCGACCCGCTCGGCGAGGTCAGCCAGGCTCCTGGCGTGCGGGGTCACCGCCATGCCGAGCCCGATCAGCGCGATGCGACGTTTGTCCGGCATGTGCTGGCTCCTTTGGTTCCCCGGCCCCTGCTGGCGCTCAGCGTCGATCTGCCCAGGCGCGGGTCTGGTCGCGGATCGCGCCCATGCCGCCCAGGAGGACGAAGTGGTCGAGGACGTAGTTGATGAAGCGAAAGCCCTGGGCGAGGCGCCGCTCGGCCATCTCGGCGCTGGCACAGACGTAGCCCGCAGCCGTGCCGGTCGCCCTGGACGCGGCTGCGACCGTCTCGACCAGCCGCTCGTGATACGCCTCGTCGTGGCCATTGGCCTTGACATCGGTCATCAGATCGAAGGGTCCGATCAGCACGACGTCGACGCCTGGCACCTGCATGGTCACCCGGACCTCGGTGATCGCGGCTTCGGTCTCGACCATGACCACCAGCATGATCTCGTCGTTGGCGCTCCGCGTGTACTCCTCGAACGAGCCGCCGATGAACTCGAGACGCACGCCCCCCGCCGGCCTCGGGCGGGTAGAAGGCGGCCTCGACCGCGGCCGCCGCCTGTTCGGCGTTCTGGACCATCGGCACGATCACGCCCATGGCACCCATGTCGAGCACGCGGTTGATGGTTCCGCGCTCGTTGCCCTTGACGCGCACGGTCGGGGCGCTCTCGACCGCGAGGAAGCGCGCCAGCGCCTGGTTCAGCATGTGTTCGGTGAACTGGCCGTGCCGCCAGTCGAGCCAGACCCAGTCGAAGCCCAGTTGGGCGACCTGCTCTGCCAGATCGGCGGAATCGTAGACCAGGCTCGGCCCGAAGGTGGTGTTGCCGGCGCGCTGCCTGCCCAGCGCCTGATTACGCCGCATGATGTTGCTTCGATCCTTCTTTGCTAAGCTTGCGGCAGGCTACCTGCCACCCGCACAATGCCATGGTATGCCAAGCCCGCAAGCCGGCTGATCGAGGAGTTTGCAAACTGGCCCACCTCCGCGGCCGGCCCACAAGTCCGGCTACCGCCGGTCAGCGCCCCGGCGCCACGCCATGAGCGTACTCACCGGCCTCGGCGCGATCCCACGGGCGCTCGCCCATCGCAACTTCGGCGTCTACATCGCCGGCAACAGCATCTCCCTGATCGGCACCTGGATGCAGCGGATCGGGGCCGGCTGGCTCGCCTGGGAGCTCAGCCACTCGGGCGCGGTGCTGGGTCTCACGGCGTTCGCCGATCTGTTCCCGACCGTGCTGATCGGCCCGTTCGGCGGCGCGCTCGCGGACCGGCTCGACCGGCTCCGGCTGATCAAGATCGCGCAGACGGCGGGTCTGGCCCAGGCCCTGACCCTGTTCCTCCTGACCGTGAGCGGCCAGATCACCGTGCCGTTGCTGCTGGCGTTGGTGCTGCTCGGCGGCGTCGCCGGCGGGGTCGAGCAGCCGGCCAGGCTCGCGCTGGTGCCGAGCCTCGTGCCCCGCCCCCATCTGGCGACCGCGGTCGCGATCAACAGCATCGTGTTCAACTCGGCGCGCTTCATCGGTCCGGCCCTCGCCGGCCTCGCCATCGTCTGGCTCGGGGTCGGGGTCGTGTTCGCGCTCAATGCGTTGAGCTTTGCCGCCTTCCTGCTCGCGCTCGCGCGCCTGCGCCTAGCCCCGCTCGCGCCGCCGCGGAGGACCGTCTCGGTGCTCGGGGCGGTCGGCGAGGGGCTGCGCTACACCGCGACCCACCCCGGCATCGGGCCGATCCTGCTCGTGCACGCGGTCCTGGCGGTCGGTGCCCGGCCGTTCTTCGAGCTGCTGCCCGGGTTCGCCGACCAGGTGTTCGGCCGCGGCGCTCCCGGCCTCGCGACGCTCAGCTCGACGGTTGGCATCGGCGCCGTCGTCAGCGGCTTCTGGCTCGCCCAGCGGAGCGATCAGAAGCACCTCACCCAGGTCGTGCTGGTCAACTCGCTGTTGATGGCGCTCGCAGCTCTCGGCTTCGCGCTCAGCAGCTGGTTCCCGGCCGCGCTCGCCTGGGTCGCGGTCGCGGGCTTCGCAATGGTCGCAACCGGCGTCGCCACCCAGACGCTCATGCAGATCGCGGTCGAGGACGACATGCGCGGCCGGGTGCTGAGCCTGTTCGGCCTGATCTTCCGCGGCGGACCGGCGCTCGGCGCGCTGGCGATGGGGGCGGCCTCGGAAGCGGTCGGCCTGCAGGCGCCGCTCGCCGCCGGTGCGCTGGTCGGCCTCGCCGCCTGCGGCCTGCTCTGGCGCCAGCGCCAGGCGATCGCCCGCGCCCTCGCCGGCTGAGGGCTCAGACCGCCGGCGCTGGCGGTCGTCCGTGAGCCCGGGCGGGCGCCGGCTGAGGATCGCCCGATCGCTTGGGCCCCATACGTTACTCCGGTTGATGGGCCCGCACCCAGGCAACGATGCCGGCCGTGGACATCGCGCCCGCGGTCTCTGCGATCGGCTGGCTGCGCACGAACAGCATCATGGTCGGGATGCTCCGGATCTGGTAGCGGGCGGCAAGCGCCGGCTCGGCCTCGGCATCCACCTTGAGCAGGCGACAGGCGGGCTCCAGCTCGGCGGCCGCGCGTGCGTAGGCGGGCGCCATAGCCTTGCAGGGCCCGCACCAGGGCGCCCAGAAGTCGACGACGACCGGGATGTCGTTGCCCGTTCGGTGGCGCTCGAAGGTCTCGGCGGTGGCGGCGACAGGCTGGCCCTCGAACAGGGCCCGGTGACAGCGCCCGCACTTCGCCTGCCGGGCCGGCCGGTCGGCCGGGATCCGGTTGACGGCGCCGCAGTGCGGGCAGACCACGTGCACAGATGACCCCTCCATCGTCCGCATCCTCGTCGCTCTGCGCCGGCATGTCGCCGGCCACCAGCCATGCTCGCGTCGGTCGTCTCAAGCTCCAGAATGATCAGCTGGCCGACGACCGCAAGCATCGCGCTCAGGATCACCCGCGGACCTGGACGATGGGACTACGGCGTCTGGCGCCTGAAGCTGTTGACGGTCGGCCTGGACCCGATCCGCGGCGGGCAAGGTCGCGCTGTCGAGCCAGATGGTGACCGGGCCGTCGTTGATCAGCCGGACCGCCATGCGCGCGCCGAACCGGCCGGTCGCGACCGCCAGGCCCTGCGCCCTCAAGTTGGCGCAGAACTGTTCGTACAAAGGCTCCGCCACCGCCGGTAGCGCGGCCGCCGTGAAGCTCGGCCGGTTGCCCTTACGCGCATCCGCAAGCAGCGTGAACTGGCTCACGACCAGGACGCTGCCGCCCACGTCTCGGACCGAGCGGTTCATCTTGCCGGCCGCATCCTCGAAGATCCGTAGGGCCGCGACCTTGCGCGCGAGCCGATCGGCCGCCGCCGGGCGGTCGCCGGTCTCGACGTCGAGCAGCACGAGCAACCCGCCGCCGATCGCGCCGAGCCCCCGCCCCTCGACCTCGACGCTCGCCTCGCTGACCCGCTGCAGCAACGCCTTCATGGCTGCCGCGTCCGCGTGAACTTCGTGCGCCTCATGACGTTCAAAGACTAGCACTCGGGCGCGGTCGGAATCATATGAGCGGTTGCCGGCAGCCCACCTTTTCTACCATCGCGGAAAAACGCGTCCCATCAGATCGCCGATGCCCGAGGTCGACCGACGGATGAACCGCAGTGAGTGAGGACCCTCGACCGCTTGACCGCCTGGCGGCGCACTACGGTATCGAGCCCGATTTCACCGACAACTGGCAGCGGCGCCACGTCGTCGACGATCCCACCAAGCGGGCCCTGCTCGAAGCCTTGGGCGTGCCGGCCCAGAGCGCGGCCGAGACCGAGGCGAGCCTGCACGTCGCCCTGAGCGCGGCCTGGCGGTTCGTCCTGCCGCCGGCCGAGGTGGTCCGCGAGAGGACACCGCTCGCGCCTACGGTGACCCTGCCCGCCGAGCACGCCGGCCGGCTCGCCTGGGTCGTCCGAAGCGAGGACGGGGCGCACCACCGTGGCGAGGCCGCGCTCGATGCTCTGGAGGTCGTCGCCGGCGAGCGCATCGCTGGCATCGACTACCGGCGCCGGCGACTGCCGCTGCCGCTCGACCTGCCGCTCGGCTACCACCGCCTGGAGGTGGCGGCCGGCAACGTCGCGCCCGCGGCGATGGCCCTGATCGTGACGCCGGAGCGCGCCTTCGGGCCCGCCGACCTCGGCTGTGGGCGGCTTTGGGGGCTGACCTTGCCGCTTTACGGCCTGCGCTCGGAGGCCAACTGGGGCATCGGCGACTTCGGCGATCTCGCGCAACTCGCCGCGGTGATGGCGCCGCTCGGCGCGAGCCTCCTCGGCATCAACCCGGTGCACGCCCTGTTCCCGCCGCTGGCCGAGCGGATCGGCCCCTATGCGCCCTCGAGCCGCCGGTTCCTCAACGTCCTTTTGATCTCGATCGAGCGCGCCGCGCGCCTGCTGGGCGGCCTGCCGGCAGCCGATGCCGAGGCCGGTCAGATGCTCGAGCACGCCCGGGCGAGCGAGCTGGTCGACTATCCGGCGATCTCCGGGCTCAAGCTCCAGGAGCTCGAACGGCTCTATCGGGTCTTCACTCGGAGCAGCGTCCCGAATCGGGCACACTTCGAGCGCTTCCGGGCGGTCGCCGGATCGAGCCTCGAGCGCCATGCCGTCTTCGAGGCTCTGCTCGAGCACCTGGTCGCCCTCGACCCCGCCTGCCGTTGCTGGCGCAACTGGCCCTCCGACTACCGCCGGCCCGAGAGCCCGGCGGTCGCCGCCTTCGCCGCCCGGCACGCCGAGCGCGTCGAATTCTTCCAGTTCCTGCAGTGGCTGGCCGACCAGCAGCTCGGGCAGGCGCAGGCCGAAGCGCGCGCCGCCGGCATGCCGGTCGGGCTCTACCTCGACCTCGCGGTCGGCGTCGACCCCGACGGCGCCGAGGCCTGGGCCGATCCCGCGACGGTCGCCGGCCGGGTGCGGATCGGCGCCCCGCCCGACGACTTCAGCCCCAAGGGCCAGGACTGGGGTCTTGCCCCACTCGCCCCGCTGGCGCTTCGCGACCAGGCCTACGCACCGTTCATCGAGCTCCTGCGGCGCAACATGGCGCATGCCGGAGCGCTGCGGATCGACCATGTGCTGGGCCTCCGGCGGAGCTTCTGGCGGCCGCCCGAACGCGATCTCGGAGGCGCCTACGTCCGCTATCCGCAGGCCGACCTGCTGGGCCTGATCGCGCTCGAGGCGCACCGGCAGCGCTGCATCGTGGTCGGCGAGGACCTGGGCACCGTGCCGGACGGCCTGCGCGCGCAGCTGACCGAGGCGGGCCTGCTCGGCTGCCGCGTGCTCTATTTCGAGCGCGAGCCGGACGGTCGGTTCCGGAGTTCCGCGCGCTATCCGCCCGCCTGCCTCGCCTCGGTCAGCACTCACGATCTGCCGACCCTTGCGGGCTTTTGGGTCGGGCGCGACATCGACTGGCGCGATCGCCTCGGCCTGTTTGCCGATCCGGCGCAGGCCGCGCGCGAGCGGGCCGAGCGCGGCGAGATCAGACGGCGCCTGCTCGAGCTGCTCGCAGCGGAGGGCCTGCTGCCGGCAGGGCTCGACCCGACGACCCCGCCCGCGGAGCTGCCATGGGAGGTTGCCGTCGCCCTGCACCGGCTGCTGGCCCGCTCGCCGGCAGAAATCGTGGTCATGCAGCTCGAGGACGCGCTCCAGCTGGACGAGCAGGCGAACCTGCCCGGCACCACGGGCGAGCATCCCAACTGGCGCCGCCGCCTGGACGTCCCGCTTGAGCAGATCGCGGCCGACCCGAGGGTGCTGGCTTTGGCGCAGGCGATCCGAACGGCGCGGGCTGGTGAGCGTTGAGGCCGGAGCCAATCCTCGGTATGGGATAGCAGCACGAACGGGTGCACCGCAGCCCCAGGATGACGCGATGGCTCGACCGATCAAGATTGCACCTTCGATCCTGGCCGCGGACTTCGCCAGGCTGGGCGCGGAGCTGCGCGCGGTCGCCGCGGCCGGCGCCGATGTCATCCACCTCGACGTCATGGACGGCCATTTCGTGCCCAACATCTCGTTTGGACCGCAGGTGGTGCGCGCGCTCCGACCGCACTCTGAGAAGCCATTCGACGTCCATCTCATGATCGCACCAGCCGACCCCTATATCGAGGCCTTCGCCGAGGCCGGCAGCGATCTGATCACCGTGCACGTCGAGGCGGGCCCGCATCTCGATCGCTCGCTGCAAATGATCCGGGCGCTCGGCAAGAGAGCAGGCGTGAGCCTTAACCCCGCGACTTCGCCTGACGCATTGAAATACGTGCTCGACCGGGTCGACCAGATCCTCGTGATGTCGGTCAACCCGGGCTTCGGCGGCCAGCAGCTGATCAGGGCGGCGATCGACAAGATCCGCGAGGTCCGCGCCCTGATCGGCGACCGGCCGATCGACCTCGAGGTCGACGGCGGGATCAACGCGGAGACCGTAGGCCCGGCTGTGGCCGCGGGCGCCAACGTGATCGTCGCCGGCTCCTCGATCTTCTCGAGCGGGGACTACCGGGCGGCGATCGACCTGCTGCGCCGGCGGGCGGTAGAGGCGCAGGGGGTGCATTAGCTTGGCGTCGGTCGAACAGGATCGCGAGAAGCGCGCCGCCGCGGCCAGGAGCCTGGACTACGTCCAGTCCGGGCAGACGGTCGGGCTCGGCTCCGGCTCGACCGCTGCCATGGCGATCGAGCTTTTGGGCGAGCGGGTCCGGCAGGGGCTCGCGATCCGAGGGGTTCCGACCTCGGCGCCGACCCGGCGGCTCGCGGAGGCGGTCGGCATCCCGCTCCTGCCGCTCGCGGACGTGACCCGCCTCGATCTGACCATCGACGGCGCCGACGAGGTCGACCCTAGGCTGCAGCTGATCAAGGGCGGCGGCGGCGCGCTTCTGCACGAGAAGATCGTCGCGTCCGCCTCCGAGCGGCTGATCATCATCGTCGATTCGGGCAAGCTGGTCGGCCGGCTCGGCCGCTTCGCCCTGCCGGTCGAGGTCGTGCCGTCGGCCTGGCGCCTGCTGGCGCGAAGCTCGCAACGCTCGGCTGCACCCCGACGCTTCGCCTCAAGGCCGGCGGCAGCGACCCGTTCGTCACCGATGAAGGCAACCACATTCTCGATTGCGCGTTCGGCGCGATCGCCGATCCGAAGCGCCTCGCCTGCGCGCTGGCCGGGCTCCCGGGGGTGGTCGGGCACGGCCTGTTCATCGACATGGCGAGCGTGGTGATCGTCGGCCGTGGCGCGGCGACCGAGCTGCTGATCCGTCCCGACGCGGGCGATCAGCTGGCCTGAGTGACGGCGTCGTAGATCTCGTCCTCCTGGGCCAGGTGCAGGCGCAAGATCGCCTCGAGGCTGAACAGGACCCGCCGCAGATCGCCGATCAGCGCCGGGTCGCCCCCCTCGGCCGGCCAATCCTCGACCAGCCGGCCGTAGGCGTCGATCAGGTGGATGATCTCCCGATGGGTCCGGCTCATGGCTGCCATGGGGTCCCGGCCGCCCAGCAGCCCGGCCACGGTCGGGTAGAGATCGGCCTCCTCCTGTTGCTCGTGCGGCAGCACGTCCTCGCGTAGGTGGCGATCGACCTCCGCGAGCGCGCTTTGCGCCGCCGGCGCGGGCAGCTCGTCGAGCCGCTCGGCCAGGTTGCGGATGCGGTCGAGCAGCGGCTGCAGCGCCTGATGCTCCGCCTGCATGCGTTCCGAGACCGCCCCGGCCAGGGTCGGTGCCCGGCGCTCGCCGCGGCCGAGCGCGCGCAGCGCGTTCAGGATCACCGCGACGTCGATCGCCTCCTGCAGCACGGCGCCCGCGACCGGCGCCAGCAGCCCGAAGGCTGCCACGACCATCGCCGCGAGCGACAGGCCCATGCCGGCGAGCACGCTCTCCAAGGCGATGGTGCGCGCCCGCCTGGCGATCTGGAGCGCGTCGGCCAGCCGGTCCAGGCGGTCGACCAGCAGGACCACGTCGGCGGCCTCCGAGGAGGCGCCGCTGCCGCGCGCGCCCATCGCGATGCCGACATCGGCCGCAGCCAGCGCCGGCGCATCGTTGACGCCATCGCCGACCATCAGGGTGACCGCTTCGCGGCGCTCCGCCAGGACCGCGGCGACCTTGTCCTCAGGCGTGCGCTCGGCCAGCACGCTGTCGATGCCGAGCGCGGCGCCGATCGCCGTCGCCACCTCGGCGTGGTCGCCGGTCACCATGACGATCTTGGCAATGCCCGCCCGGCGCAACCGGCGGAGCGCCCGGGGGGTGTCGGTCCGGACCTCGTCGCCGAGCAGAAGCGCGCCGCGCGCCACGCCGTCGAGGGCGACAAAGACGCCGGTCGCGCCCTCGTGGGCCATCCGCCGCAGCACCGCCCCGGTCCAGGCTGCGGGCGCGGTCCGCGCGCTCAGCCAGGCGTAGCTGCCGAGCGCCACCTGCCGGCCGTCGACCATGCCCTCGAGGCCGGCGCCCGCCTGCTCGCGCACCTCGGTCGGCATGGCGAGCACCAGCCCGCGCGCCTGCGCGGCCTTTACCAGCGCTTCGGCGATCACGTGCTGCGAGGCCTGATCGAGCGAGGCGGCCAGGCGCAGCAGCTCGTCGACGGCGATGCTGCCATCGGTCTCGATCGCGTGCAGGCGCGCCCGACCGGTGGTCAGCGTGCCGGTCTTGTCGAACAGCAGGACCTTGCCGCGCGCCAGCGTCTCCAGAGCGCCGCCGCCCTTGACCAGAATACCCTGACGCGCGGCCCGCGAGATGCCGGCCACGATCGCGACCGGCGCCGCCAGGATCAAGGGACAGGGCGTCGCGACCACGAGCACGGCCAGCGCGCGCACCGGATCGCCCGAGATCAGCCAGGCGGCGCCGGCGACCGCCAGCGCCAGCGGCACGAACAGGAGCGCATAGCGATCGGCCAGGCGGACGAACGGCGCCTTCTCGGCCTGCGCCGCCCGGACCAGACGGACGATGCCGGCGTAGGTGCTCTCCTCGGCGGTCGCATTGGCGCGCAGGTCGAACGGATCGCCGGCGTTGACCGTACCGCTCTGGGCCCGATCGCCGGGCGGCCGCCGGACCGGCAGCGGCTCGCCGGTGAGCGCCGATTCGTCGAGCACCGCCGTCCCGGCGACGATCATCCCGTCGACCGGCACCACCTCGCCGGCGCGCACCAGCAGGCGATCGCCGCGCCGGATCTCCGCGAGCGCCACCTGGGCGATCGCGTCGTCGGCATAGCGGTTGGCGGTCGCCGGCGCGCGCGCGAGCAGGCGATGCAGCTCCCGGCCGGCACGCTGCTGCGCGAAATCCTCGAGCGCGCCGCCGCCCGCGACCATCAGCGCGATCACCACGCCCGCCAGCATCTGGCCGAGCGCCACGGCGCCCGCCATCGACAGGACGGCGATCAGATCGACGCCGAGCTCGCCCCTGGCCAGGTCGCGCAGCATGCCGATCAGGACCACCACCAGGACCGGCAGGGTCGCGCCGGCCCAGCATCGATCGGCCCATTCGGGCGCGCCCGCGAGCCAAGCGGCCGCGCCGGCCACGAGGCCCACGGCCGCCAGCGCAAGCAACCCGCCATTGACCAGTCTCGCCGGCTCCATGCCGTCTCCTCGATGAGCTCGCACGGCGGCTGCCGCCCGCTTGTGAGCGCGTACCGACCATTCCTCGAAACCGCCGCCCCAGACAAGCGCCAACGGGCCGGTAAGCGCGAGGCGTGGCCGATGCCATGGGCGGCGGCCGTCCTTCACTAAGGCACTGTTCACGCGAGCAGTACACAGTCAGGGGGCGACCGCGAGGAGGAACGCTGGCCCCGTGCGCATCTCCTTTGCCTGACCCAGCAGCACGATCTGCGGTTGGTGGTATTGGCCGCGCTGATCTGCCTGTTGGCGACTTATGCCGCGCCGTCGGTCATCCGCCGCGCGCAGGCGACCGTCGGCCGGACGCGGCTCAGCTGGCTCACCGCCGCCGGGGCCGCTGCCGGCGGCGGGATCTGGGCGACCCACTTCGTCGCCATGCTGGCCTACCAGCCGCGGATGCCGATCGGCTACGATCTCGGCCTGACCCTGCTCTCGATCGTGGTCGCGATCGTGATCACCGCATTCGGCTTCGCGGTCGCCATCACCAGCAACGGCCGATCTGCTGCTGGCTCGGCGGCGGGCTCGTCGCACGGGCATCCGCGCCACGCACTACACCGGTATGGCAGCGATCAGGATGCCGGCTCTGGTCGGCTGCGATCCGGCCCCGATCCCGCTCACCGACGGCGCCGACATCCTCGCCGCCTGGCGTCCGCCCAGGCGATGCGCGACGCCGCCGCGTCGCCGCCGGCGCCGTCAGCCCGTCTCGTGCTCGCGCAGGCGCGGTAGCAGCTCGGCAAAATTGCAGGGCCGGTGGCGGATGTCGAGCTGGCTCGCCAGGATCTCGTCCCAGCCATCCTTGCAGGCGCCAGGCGAGCCCGGCAGGGCGAACAGATAGGTGCCCCTGGCGACGCCGGCGGTGGCGCGCGACTGCAGCGCCGACGAGCCGATCTTCTGCCAGCTGATCATCCGGAAGAGCTCGCCGAAGCCCGGGATCAGCTTCTCCGCGACCCGCCCCAGCGCCTCCGGCGTGACGTCGCGCCCGGTGACCCCGGTGCCGCCGGTGCTGATCACGACCTCGACCTTCGGGTCGTCGATCCAGGCGGCGAACTTTGCCGCGATCTGATCAGCATCGTCGACCACCAGCGCCCGGGCCGCGAGCTCATGGCCTGCGGCGGTCAGCCGCTCGACCAGCAGATCGCCCGAGCGGTCGTCGGCCATTGTGCGGCTGTCGGAGACCGTGAGCACGGCGATCTGCAGCGGCCGGAACGGCCGGCCGGGGTCAATTCCAGCCATTCATCACGTCCAGTCTGGCATCACTTCCAGGGCAGGCGTCAATTCGCGGCATGCGCCTGCTGCTCGTTGGCGTCGTCGAGTGCCTGGTAGCTCGGCCACTGATTGCGCGCGAGCGCCTCGAGCGAAGTCTGCGGCTGGCCGAGGCGGGCGCGGTAAACCCACAAGTTCGCCAGCACCTTCTTGACGTACACCCGGGGCTCCCGCATCGGGATCGACTCCAGGAACAGCAGAGGATCGTTCTCGATGCCGAGCTGCTCCCGCCAGCGCGCGATCCGGCCCGGCCCGGCATTGTAGGCCGCGGCCACGTAGATCAGATTGGCGCCGATCGGCGACCACTGCAAGAGGTGCGCGAGGTAGGCTTGGCCGAACTGGATCGAGGTCCCGGGCTCGAACAGGTCGTCCGCCTGCGGCGCCTCGAGCGCGCCGCTCGCGGCGAGATCGCGCGCGGTCTCGGGCATGACCTGCATCAGGCCCTGGGCGCCGGCCTGGCTCTCGGCCGAGGGGTCGAAGGCGGACTCGGCGCGCATGATCGAGAAGACCAGCGCCCGGTCGACGGTGTAGCCGTTGACCGGCTGCCAGCTCGGCACCGGGTAGAGGGCGCCTGAGTGGTAGCCGCCCTCGCTGCTCTCGAGGCTCTGGGCGAGGCGCATCTGCGCCGCCGGCAGGTCGAGCGATTCGGCGAGCCCGATCAGGCCGACCATGACGTCGACCGGGGCGCGCGCCGCGAGCTTGCGGATCTCCTGCTCCGCGCGCTCGAACTCGCCGACCTGGCCGAGGGCGAACGCGCGTTGCGCGCCGGGGAAGCGCAGCAGGACCTGCGGCAGGCTGTCCTTGACGCCGGCCTGATGCCAGTCGTAGGCGATCGGCCGGCCGAGCACGGTCTGCGCCAGCAGCCCGTAGAAATCTCGGTCTTCGGCGGCGAGCTCGAGATAGTGGCGCACCAGCTGCGGCCGGAAGTCGACCAGATAGGCGCGCGCCGCCCAGAAGGCCGCCCGGGCGCGCTCGCCAGGCAGGGTCGAGGGCGCATCCGCAAGCGCCGCGAAATGCCACGCCGCGACCCGGATCTGGTGCAGGTGCCAGGCGCTGAGCCCGGCGATCCAATGCATCTCCGGGACGGCATCGCCGGAGCGGATCGCGGCTCGGCCGGCGAGCTCCAGGGCGCGGCCGTAGTTGCAGGCGCTGAGGTAGCCGCGCGCGACTGTCCAGCGGGCGAGATCGGCCTCGACCTGGTCGATCAGGACCACGATTGTCGGACGCTGTAACTCGGCCTCGGCCGCGTCCGGCTGGCCGGCGCCGACCAGCTGGTCGATCCGCTTACGCCAGTCGCGTACCGCCGCCTCTTCGGCCGGCGAGCGGTCCAGCGCCGTGCGGTAGTCGACCCGGACCAGCTCCGACCCGTCCTGGCCGTTGCCGGCGAGATAGCCGCGCGCCGGCCGCGGCGGCAAAAGCGCACCGGCCGGCTGCCGGCGCAGCGCGAGGTCATAGATCCGATCCGCGCCCGGATGGTCGGCGTACTGCTCGAGCCACGCCTTGAGCTCGGCGTAGGTCGAGCGATAGCCCGGGGCCATGTAGCGTTGCCAGAGCACGTGCCCGAGCAGGAACCGGTTGTCGAGCTTGGCGATCAACGGGTCGGCGGCGGCGAGTTCGCCGGCCGCCTGCAGGCGGAAGATGCGCCGGTACAGGTCGGCGTCGCGCGCATCGAGCGAGCTCGGCAGGACCTGATCGGCGCGGTTCGGCAGGCCGCCGGGAGAGGTCATGGCCATCTGGAGGGTCCCGGTGGCGGCCTCGACGGGCCAGGCGCAGACCGTGACGCTGGCGCACAGGCTCGCCACCAGCATCCGGCTCAGAAGCAATGTCTTGCAGCGTTCCCCAAGCATGGGGAAGCAATAGTATGGAATTCTCTAAAATTGAAAGTTAATGCCCGTTTACTAATACTCTTACTTAATAAGTATGGTTAAATCGCATTCAATAATTCCTGAATAGTCAGCAAGTCACGCCAGGCCAGGCGTTTGTGCGCCGGTTGGCGCAGCAGATAGGCGGGGTGGAACATGACCAGCGCCGGCAGCGTACTGCCGTCGGCCAGCCGGTAGAGCAGGCGGCGGCCCCGGAGCTTGGTCACGCCCTCCTTGACCCCGAGCAGGCCGCGCGCGGCGATGCCGCCCACAAACAGGATCAGCTTGGGCCGGATCAGCTCGATCTGACGCTCCAGGAACGGCTGGCAGGCCGCGATCTCGGAGGCCGTCGGCGTGCGGTTGCCGGGCGGCCGCCAGTAGATCGAGTTGGTGATGTAGACGCGGGTGCGGTCGAGGCCGATGCACGCCAGCATCCGGTCGAGCAGCTGGCCGCTCGGGCCGACGAACGGCTTGCCCTGCCGATCCTCCTCGGCACCTGGCGCCTCGCCAATCAGCATCAGCTCGGCCGCGGGGTTGCCGTCGGCGAAGCAAAGATGGAGCGCGGTCTCCCTGAGCGCGCAGCCGTCGAAGGTCCTGAGCGCGGCCTCGATCTCCTCGACGCTCTGGCAGCCGGCGGCGATCGCGCGCGCGCTCAGGGCAACGCTGCCGGCCGAGCGCAGCGGCGGCGGCCGGATCTCCGGACGCCCGAGAGCCGGCGCTGAGTCCGGCGTTGAGGTTGGCGTTGCTGCCGCCGTTGCTGCCATTGCGGCGGGGGACCATATGTCAGCATGCCGGCCAGCATCGGCCGCCGGCGCCCCGACCTGGCAGCGATCGACCGGACGATCGCCGAGCCAGTCGGCAGCCCCCATCGCGCGATACCAGTCGAGCCAGGCGAGCAGGTCGGCAGGGGAGGTCATGGCATCGCTTCGGTTAGGGTCGCGCGTTCAAAGGGTGACATTCGCCCGCGCCTGACGCACATCTTCTCAGGCGAGCGCGCCGAGGTCAAAGGCGCGCCGCCGGGATCGACCATCTGGAACGAGCCGAGGGATCATGGAACGCGAGAGCATGCAGTTCGACGTGGTGATCGTCGGCGCCGGGCCTGCCGGCCTCGCGGCCGCCATTCGGCTCCGCCAGCTGAGCGTCGAGCGCGACCGCGAGATCTCCGTCTGCGTGCTCGAGAAGGCGTCCGGGCTCGGCGCCCATACGCTCTCCGGGGCGGTCCTCGAGCCGCGTGCGCTGTCCGAGCTGATCCCGGACTGGCAGGCCAAGGGCGCGCCGCTCGACACGCCTGTGACCGCCGACCGCTTCCAGTTCCTGACCGCGAAGCGCGCCTGGACGCTGCCGACCCCGCCCGCGATGCACAATCGCGGCAATTTCATCGTCAGCATGGGCAACGTCGTGAAGTGGCTCGGCGAGCAGGCCGAGCAGCTGGGCGCCGAGATCTACCCGGGCTTCGCCGCAGCCGAGGTCCTCTACCACGAGGACGGCAGCGTCAAGGGCGTGGCGACCGGCGCCATGGGCCTCGATCGCGATGGCCAGCCCAAGGCCAACTTCGAGCCCGGCATCGAGCTGCACGCCAAGTACACCCTGTTCGCCGAGGGTTGTCGCGGCTCGCTGACCAAGCAGCTCGAGACGCGCTTTGAGCTGCGCGCCGGCTGTGACCCGCAGACCTATGCGATCGGCATCAAGGAGCTCTGGGAGGTCGAGCCCGCCCGGCACCGGCCGGGCCTGGTCGTGCACACCATCGGCTGGCCGCTCGGCCAGCAGACCTACGGCGGCTCGTTCGTCTATCATATGGCCGACCATCAGGTCGCGGTCGGCTTCGTGGTCGGCCTCGACTACGCCAACCCCTATCTCGCGCCGTTCGAGGAGTTCCAGCGCTTCAAGACCCATCCGGCGATCCGCGACACCTTCGAAGGCGGGCGGCGGATCTGCTACGGCGCGCGCGCGCTCAACGAGGGCGGGCTGCAGGCGATCCCGAAGCTGGTGTTCCCGGGCGGGGCTTTGATCGGCTGCAGCGCCGGCTTCCTCAACGTGCCCAAGATCAAGGGCAATCACACCGCCATGAAGTCCGGCATGCTCGCCGCCGAGGCGGTGTTCGAGGCGCTGGGGGCCGGCGGCGTCCTGCTCGAGGCCTATCCAGCCGCGCTCAAAGCGTCATGGGTGCAGGCCGAGCTGCATCAGGCCCGCAACATCCGGCCGGGTTTCCGCTTTGGCCTGTTCGGCGGCCTCGTCCATGCCGCCCTCGACGCCTATCTGCTGCGCGGCAAGGCGCCCTGGACGCTCCATCACCATCCCGACCACAGCCAGCTCCGGCCGGCGGGCAGGTCCGCCCCGATCGACTACCCCAAGCCCGACGGCAAGCTCACCTTCGACCGGCTGTCGTCGGTCTACATCTCGAACACCAATCATGGCGAGAACCAGCCCTGCCATCTCCGGCTCAAGGACCCGCGCATCCCGATCGAGCTGAACCTCGCCGAGTACGATGCGCCCGAGCAACGCTACTGCCCGGCCGGGGTTTACGAGATCGTGCGCGATGGCGAGGGCGGCGCGCCGCGGCTGCAGATCAACTATCAGAACTGCGTCCACTGCAAGACCTGCGACATCAAGGACCCCGCCCAGAACATCGACTGGGTGGTGCCCCAGGGCGGCGACGGCCCGAACTACGCCGGCATGTGAGTCCCGGAGCAAAATCACCTCGTCGTCCGACTGCCGTCGGCGGCGCGGCGCCTGCCGGCTGGATGCAGGCCGCCGTGCTCTGTCTCGGCGTCTGGCTACATGCCGCGGACTCGTTGCTCGCCGCGACTGTGATGCCGAGCGCTGTGGCCGAGATCGGCGGGCTTGCGTTCATTTCCTGGACGGTGGCGCTCTACCAGCTCGGCTCGATCGTGGCGGGTGCGATCACCGGCCTGCTGGCGATCCGACTCGGGTTGCGCACGGCCATGACCGCCGCGGCCCTGGTCTACGGCGCCGGTTGCGTCGTCAGCGCCCTTGCCCCGGCCATGGCGGCGATGCTGCTCGGCCGGCTGCTGCAAGGGCTGGGCGGCGGTTGGATGCTGGCGCTCTCGCTGATCGGCGTGACCCGGCTGTTCCCGGCCGACCGCTGGCCGCAGCTGCTGGCCGCAATCTCCGGCGTCTGGGGCGTCTCGGCCTTGGTCGGGCCGTTGATCGGCGGCGGATTCGCGACCGCCGGCATCTGGCGTGCCGCGTTCTGGGCATTCGCGGTCCAGGCGCTGGCCCTCGCTTTGGCCATGCCCGCCCTCCTCGGGTCAGGGCTCGGTGCGCCGCGAGCTGCGCAGCCTGTGCCATGGCGGGGCGTGGCGCTGCTAAGCGCAGGCGTGCTGGCGATTCTTGCCACCGGCGCGCCGTCGGCCGGGCTCCTCGCGCTGCTCCTGGCGCCGGCCGGGCTCGGCCTGCTGGCGGTGGCGCTCCGTCTCGAGGCCGGCGACGAACGGCGGCTGCTGCCGCCAGCGCCGCTCGATCTCCGCCGGCCCTGGGGGCAGGGACTGGTCATGATCCTGGCCATGTCCACGGCGACCGCGTCTTTCACCGTGTATGGGCCGCTGCTCATGGAGACCCTGTTCGGCGCGCCGCCCCTGGTGGCGGGCTTCATGATCGCGATCGAATCGGTGTCCTGGACGCTCGCCGCGATCCTGTCCGCGGGCGCTCGGCCGCGCCTCGAGCCGGCGCTGATCCGGGCCGGGGCGGCGACCATCACGCTCGGCATCGCGGGCTTCGCATGGATCATGCCCGAGGGGCCGGTCCTGGCGCTGCTGCCCTGGGCGATCCTCCAGGGCGCCGGGTTCGGGATGTGCTGGGCCTTCATCATGCGACGCGTGGTCGAGAGCGTGCCGGCGGGTGAGCGGGAGCGCGCCGCCGCCTCGCTGCCGACGCTTCAGATGCTGGGCTATGCGCTCGGCGCGGCTGCGAGCGGGATGGTCGTCAATCTCACAGGTCTCGCCGCAGGCGCGCACGGCGCCGTCGAGCTGGCCGCGTTCTGAGTGTTCGCCGCGTTCCTGCCCCTGGCAGCAATCGGCGTCGCGGCCGCCTGGCGGCTGGCCCGCACCCCGGGTTGAGCGGCGGCCGCCCGCCGGGTCGCCCGCGGTCTCAGATGTCGCGGAACGCGATCGGCTTGCCCTCGCGGCCCATGATCAGCTTGCCGCCCTCATCCTGCGCCGCTATGTAACGGCCATGGCCCACCGCCGTGCCGACGTACAACACCGGTTTGACCTTCTTGCCGTCGAAGGTCTTACCCTCGTCGGCGGCACCGCGGGCGCTGGGGTCGTTCTTGCTCTTGGTACGCAACATCGCTCTGCTCCTGAGATCGCCGATGGCCTCGACAGGGTCGGGCGGCCGCCTGTTCCATGCCGCCCGACGCGCCGTCCGTCAAGACCGGTGAGCCGTCGCCGGGGTCGGCGCGGGGGGGCGGGCGGCCGCAGGAAGCGTCCATGACCGATCTGTTGTCCTCGACCCGTCGCCTGCTCCACCGCGCCCGGCTGGGCGGGGCTCTGCTGGCCCTCGCGGTGGTCGCCTGCGGCGCCCAGAGCTCGCCTTCATCCAGTCCTGGGTTCGCCGGCCTCGCCGACACCGGTGTCGCGACTTCGTCCGACACCGAGTTCGACACCGCGCCCGGCGACTATCTGGCCGGCAACTTCGCGGTCGACAGCGGCCGCCTGGGCGAGGCTGCGGACTACTTCCAGCGCGCGCTGGCCGCCGATCCGGGCAATCTCGATCTGTTACGCCAGCTCTTCCTGTTGACCCTGGCGAGCGGCCGCTACGATGCCGCCGTCGAGCAAGCCAAGCTGCTGGTGGAGCGCGATCCGGAGGCCGACGAGGCGCGTCTGCTGCAGGCCATGGAGCAGGTGCGGGCGGGCAAGTACGCGGACGCGCGCGCTTCGTTGAAGGGGTTTGGGACCGAGGGCATCGCCGGCCTGACCGCGCCTTTCCTCGATGCCTGGGCGGTGTTCGGCGCCGGCGGCCCGGCCGCGACCGACGCGGCGCTGGCGCGGCTCGCGCAAAGCGAGTTGCTCGGCCCCTTGAACGGCTATCACAAGGCGATGATGCTCGATCTGGGCGGCCGCCTCGACGATGCGGCCAAGGCGCTCGCCGAGGCGATGCCGGGCAACGGTCCGGCGCCGGTTCGGATCGTCCAGGCCTATGCCAGCATCCTGACCCGGCACGGCGAGCGCGACGCGGCGATCCAGGCGGTTCGCGAGCAGGTGTCCGACGGCCGCGAGCTACCGGTCCTGGTCGATCTGCTGGCGACCCTCGAGGGTGGCGGCTCGCCCGCGCCGCCGTTCACCGATGCCGCCGGTGGCATGGCGGATGCCCTGCTCGGCATCGCCGAGGCCTTGCATCAGGAGCGCGGCAACTCGCGCGCCATCGTCTATGCGCGCTTGGCGATGTACGTGCGGCCCGATCTGGCCGAAGCGGCGCTACTGATCGCCGACATCCTGGCCGAGCAGGACAATCTCGAAGGCGCGATCGCCGCCTATCAGGCGGTCGACGACAGTTCGCCGCTCGCCTATACCGCCAAGCTCAGGATGGCGCGCACGCTGCACTCGCTCGACCGCAAGGACGAGTCCTTCAAGCTGCTCCAGCAACTCGCCGACGCCCAGCCGCAGCGCATCGAGGCGCTGGTCGAGCTCGCCGATCTGGCGCGCCGCGACGAGGACTATGCACGCGCCGAGACCGCCTACAGTCAGGCGATCGCGCGCATCAAGCAGCCAGAGCCCGAGCACTGGACCTTGTTCTATGCCCGCGGCATCACCTATGAGCGAACCAAGCGCTGGCCCCAGGCAGAGGCGGATTTCCTGCACGCCCTCGAGCTCTCGCCCGAGCAGCCCTATGTGCTCAACTATCTCGGCTACAGCTGGGTCGACAAGGGCATGAACCTCGACCGGGCCAAGGGCATGCTGAACCGGGCGGTCGAGCTCCGACCCAACGACGGCTACATCGTCGACAGCCTGGGCTGGGTGTATTTTCGCCTCGGCGAGTTCAACAATGCAGTCGAGCGGCTCGAGCGCGCGGTCGAGCTGGAGCCCGGCGATCCGACCATCAACGACCATCTGGGCGATGCCTACTGGCGGGTCGGCCGCGAGCGTGAGGCGCGCTTCCAGTGGAAGCGGGCGCTGAGCCTCAACCCGGACCAGGACGCGATCGCCGAGATCGAGCAGAAGCTGCGCTCCGGCCTGCCCGAGCGCAACCGGTCGTAACGGGGTCCCGGGCGGCGGGCGTCCGTACGCACCGACCGATGGAGCTGATCGAAGAGGCGGCCCCGGCCAAGATCAACCTCGATCTCTGCATCACCGGCCGGCGGCCCGACGGCTATCATGAGCTTGACAGCCTGGTCGTGTTCGGGCCGCCCGCGGATGTCTTGCGCTTTGCGCCGGCCGACCGTCTGACCCTGGAGGTCCGCGGCCCGTTCGCCAGGGCGCTGGCCGGCGAGGCGGACAACCTGGTCTTACGGGCGGCGCGTCGGTTGGCGAGCCACGCCGGGTGCAAGGCGACAGCGCGCATCACCTTGGCAAAGAACCTGCCGGTGGCCGCGGGCCTGGGCGGCGGCTCGGGCGATGCGGCCGCGACCCTGCGTGGCTTGAACCGGCTCTGGCGGCAGGGTCTCGCCGAAGGCGACCTGATGCCGCTGGCACGGGACCTCGGGGCCGACGTGCCGGTCTGCCTGGCCAGCCGGCCGGCCCGCATGCGCGGCGTCGGCGAGCGGCTCGAGTGGCTCGATCGCCTGCCGGCGCTGGCCCTGCTCCTGGTCAACCCGGACCGCCCGGTCCCGACCACGGCGGTGTTCAAGGGGCTCGGCACGCTGCCATGGCCCATCCCGGAGCAGGGACCGCCGCCGCCGGACCGGGGGGCGCTGCTCGCCTGGCTGCGGGCGCGTGCCAATCATCTGGAGACGCCCGCCCGCCGTCTGGAACCTGCGATCGACGCGGTGCTCGCCGCGCTGGCAGCGCAGCCCGGCTGCGAGCTTGCCCGCATGTCCGGGAGCGGCGCCACCTGCTTCGGCCTGTTCGCGGATCAGGCTGAGGTCGGAGCGGCGGCGGATCGGATCCGGCGAGCGCAGCCGAAGTGGTGGGTCGCCGCCAGCCTGGTGGCGCAGCGGTGATCGTACTGTGCACCGACTTCGGTCTCGCCGGTCCCTATGTCGGACAGGTCAAGGCGGTTCTGGCGCGCCTCGCACCCGGGGTGCCGGTGGTCGATCTGTTCGCCGATCTGCCGGCCTTCGCGCCCAGGCTCTCGGCCTATCTGATCGCGGCCTACGCCGACTGGTTCGAGGCGGGCGAGGTGATCCTCGCCGTGGTCGATCCTGGAGTCGGCGGGTCGCGGGCCGCCCTCGTGGTCGAGGCCGACGGCAAGCGCTTCGTCGGGCCCGACAACGGCCTGTTCGAGCTCGTCCTGCGGCGGGCGCGGCGGACCCTGTGCTTCAGGATCACTTGGCGACCGGACGCGCTTTCGGCGACCTTCCATGGTCGCGACCTGTTCGCGCCGGTCGCCGCCCGCCTGGCGCTGGGCGAGCCGCCGCCCGGGCCCGAAGCCCTGCCGCTCCGCCATCCGGACTGGCCGGACGATCTCGCCCTGATCGTCTACGTCGACCACTTCGGCAACGCCATGACCGGCCTGCGCGCCGCGAGCCTCGCTCCCGGGACCGAGCTCGAGGTCGCGGGCCAGCGGCTGCGCCCGGGCCGCACCTTCGCCGACGTGCCGGCGGGCGAGCCGCTCTGGTACGCCAACGCCAACGGCCTTGCCGAGATCGGGGTCAACGGCGGCAGCGCGGCGGCGCGCTTCGGCCTCGCGCCGGGCAGTCCGGTCCAGGTCCGCACGCCCGCCTGATTATGAGAGGTCGCTTGCGCGAGTTGCCGGGACCGGTCGCTCGGCCTATGTTCCGGGCGCGTTGGGGCGTCGCCAAGCGGTAAGGCACCGGACTTTGGATCCGGCATTCGCAGGTTCGAATCCTGCCGCCCCAGCCAACATTCATCTTCGACATGACTCCCGATGCGAGCCGGCAGGAGGCGGGCGCCGCCCGCCTCCGTCACAGATCGAAACGGCAGAAGGGTTCTCAGAACCCGACGCCGAAGCCGAGGCCGGTCCAGAGGATGCCGTCGCCGAGGCGGTCGCCATTCCGGAACTGATAATCATACGCGACCTTGGCTCGCATCGAGATGTTCTTGAACAAGTTGAGATTGAGGCCGATCTCGGGGCCCACCACGAACCCGTTCTGAACGCCCGGGCCGTACACGCCGCCGAAGTTGGCGGAAAGGTAGGGCCGCACGATGCCCAGATCTGGCGCGAAATCCAGGCTGATGATGGACCGACCGTTGACGCCGTCATGGTCGCCGTTGAAGCTGTACAACACGTCCTGCTTGAGCGACGCGCCGTTAGCAGGCCCCGAAAGAACACTGTAGGTGAGTTCGCCCCCGACCAGGTCGTTCACGGTATGACGCGATTCACCGAAATTGTGCCCGTAAATCGGACCAACGGTGAAGACTCCCTTGTACTTCTCTTTGGTCTGCTCCGCCGGCCCCGCGGCTGGCGGGGGCGCTTCCGGAGCGGGCGCAGCTGCCACGGGTGGCGGGGCCTGCGGGACCACGATCTCGACCCGGCGGTTGCGCGGCTCGCGAACCCCCTGCGCGGTCGGCACCAGGAGGTCGCTTTCACCCCGCCCGACGGTGACGATGTCCCCCGCGGGAACGCCGTCGCGCACGAGCTCCGCCGTCACCGCGTCGGCGCGTGCTTGCGAGAGCTTCAGATTGTCGGCAGCGGTACCGGAGGTATCGGTATGTCCGGTGACGCTGACCTTTGGCATGCCACCTTGCCGGTAGTTCTCGGCCGCCTGGGCGACGACCTTGCGGTCCTGCTCCGTCAACGTGGCCTGACCGAGACCGAACGTCACGAGATAGTGGCCGGAGCCCTGCATTCCGGACTGTCCGACGGGCTGCGTGCTGGTCTGCGCGTGGACGAGCGGCACCGTCAGGAGCAGCAGCGCAGCGCCGGCCAGGAGCGCTGTAAGCCTCGGGATCTTTCCAGAATTTCCGCCAGCGAAGATGCCTCGTTTGCTGTTGTAGCAAAGCTCGAGCATAGGCGTCCCTCCAAGGCCTGGGAAAGGTCAGGCAATTTCAGTTCCGGCGACCCTCAATAGCGATGGTACCCCCAGGGTTCCCTCAATTCACGACGAAATCAAGACGTACAACCTGGAAGCGAGCGGCGCGGGTCAGATCGACCCGAGTCTGGTGCGCCGGGAGGCGATTGGTGAGCTTCGATCTTCAGAGTCTCCTGAGCAAGCGCCAGGCCGACAAGTTCGCCTGTTCGAGCGGTATGTGAATCCGCAGGCCCTCCGGGTGCTGCGCATGCCAGGCTTCGACGTCGACTATGTCCGCGACGAGGGACCACACATTGATCCGCGTCACAAAGGACGTCCGCAGCGGACATCCCATCGTGTAGTCAGTCGGCCGCGTCGCTGAGGGCGAGGCCGAATTCGGTCGCGGCGTCGATCAGGCTCGAGGCGGCGCTGCGGGCGAGCGAGCGCGGCAGGTAGAGATCGAAGCCAGGGCGCTCGTCGAGCACGTGGATCAGGACGGCAACCTGGCCAAGCGCGGTCTGCGCGGTGCGCCCGGGCGGGAAGGCCTGCGGGTGCAGATCAATCCGGCAGAGCTTTGCCAGCACGCTCCGGCTGGCGGGGCCGGCCAGGCGGAGCAGGGTCCGGGCGTGGCCGAGATCGGTCACCGCCGCGCGCCCGGCCAGAGCGCTCGCGAGCGCCGCGTCGAGCGCGTCTCCTCTTGCCTGAGCCACGAGCCACCAGCGGCGAGGGGCGATCTGGAACGCGATCAGATCGCCCGTCGCGGCCGCATCGGCAGCCTCGGGCAGGGCGAGACCCAGGCGCTCCGCGACGATCGCCCTGAGCAAAGCGACGTCGCCCGCGTGCCAGGCGGCGACCTGCCAGACCGCGTCGAGCGATCGCTCCGAGAGCTCTGCCGCCGGCGGGTCCGGCCCGAGCCGACGCGCCGCTAGCAGATCGCCGAGCGCCGACGGGCGCGGCAGGGGGCTTCCGGGGTCAGCCATGGAGCCGGCGGCCTTCCGGGTCGACGAAGACCGGAGCGGTGACGATCACCTCGGTTGTCTCACCGCGCAGCGGGTAGGCGGCATAGAGCGTCTCGCCCTTGCGCTCGGGGCCGCCTGCGACCAGGGCGAGCGCGATCGGCTGCTCCAGCGTCGGGCTGAAGTCGGCCGAGGTGACGTGGCCGAGCATGGCGACCGGCGGCTTGGCTCCCGGATCGGCCACGATCTGGGCACCGCTCCGGATCGGCGAGCGGCCGTCCTTGGCGACCAGGCCGACCAGGCGCGGCCGGGCCGGATCGGCGAGTGCTGACCGGTTGAGGGCGGCGCGGCCGACGTAGTCCTTGTTGCGACTCGCCATGCGCCCGAGGCCGAGATCCGCGGGCGTGGTCCGGCCATCGAGCTCGGCGCCGGCGACGTGGCCCTTCTCGATCCGGAGCGTGCCCATCGCCTCGGTGCCGTAGGCGACGATGCCGGCACTGGCACCAGCCTCGAACACCGCCCGCCAGACCCGCGTGCCGTAGTCCGCGGCCGTATGGATCTCATAAGCGAGCTCGCCCGAGAAGCTGATCCGGAACAGCCGCACCGGGCAGCCGGCGATGGTCGCAGGCACGACGCCCATGAACGGAAGTGCGGCATCGGTGAGGTCAGTGCCATCGACCGCGCCCGCCAGCACCGCCCGACTGTTCGGCCCTGCGAGGGCCATGCCGGCCCATTGGTCGGTGATGCTGCTGACCTCGACCGCGAGCTCAGGCCAGACCGCCTGGCGGTGGAACTCCATGTGCGCCATGACGCTTGCGGCGTTGGCGGTGGTCGTGGTGACGTAGTAGGTGGTCTCGCCCAGGCGCGAGATGGTGCCGTCGTCGAGCACCATGCCGTCCTCGCGCAGCATCAGGCCGTAGCGCGCCTTGCCGACCGCGAGCCGTTTGAGCGAGTTGCAGTACAGGCGATCGAGGAACAGGGCTGCATCCGGGCCCTGGACGTCGATCTTGCCGAGCGGCGAGACGTCGACCAGGCCGACGCTCTCGCGGACCGCCCGCGCCTCACGAAGCGTGGCGCTCAGCAGAGTCTCGCCTGGGCGCGGGTAATAGCGGGGCCGCCGCCAGAGCCCGGCGTCGACGAATTCTGCGCCGGCGCTGACGTGCCAGTCGTGCATCGGGGTGAGGCGCAGCGGACGGAAGTGCGCGCCGACCTCGGCGCCGGCGAGCGCGCCCAAGGCCACCGGCACATAGGGCGGGCGGAAGGTGGTCGTGCCGACCGCTTCGATCGGCTGATCGGAGAGCCCGGCCATCAGGGCGAGGCCGGTGAGATTGGCGGTCTTACCCTGATCGGTGCCCATGCCAAGCGTGGTGTAGCGTTTCAGGTGCTCGACCGAACGGTAGCCCTCGCGATGCGCGAGCGCGACGTCGTCCACGGTCACGTCGTTCTGGAAGTCGACGAAGGTCTTGCCGCGCCTGGCCGGAGCCGGCACCGCCCAGAGATCGAGGCCCGGACGCGCGGGCTCAGGCTCACAGGCGGGTGCCGGCGGTGGCACGCCGTCGCCGTGGCCGGTGGCAGCCGCAGCTGCGGCACCGGCCAAGAAGCCGGTCTCGAGACACGCTCCGAGCGTGAGCTGGCCGGCGGCGGCGCCTGCGGACCGTTCCCGCTGGCGCGGCTCGCCCGGCCGGAACGCCTTGAGCTCCGGGTCGTAGACCGGCCTGGCGCCGGTCTGGCTGTGCAGATGGATCGCCGGCTGCCAGCCACCCGAGATCGCCAGGAGGTCGCAGTCGATCGGCCGCGCCGCCCCGGCGGTCTCACCTCGCTCGAGGCGCATGACCTCGACCGCCGCGATCTGCCCGCCACCAAGCGCCCGCGTGACCACGTGACCGGCGAGCGTCTCGATGCCGATCTTGCGCAGCGTCGGGATCAGGGGATGGTCCGGGGACCTGCGGGCGTCGATCACGGCCGCCACCCGCACCCCCGCGACGGCGAGATCGAGCGCGGTCCGATAGGCGTCGTCGCCGGTGGTGAAGACCACGGCGTTGCTGCCCGGCGCCACGGCGAAGCGGTTGAGATAGGCGCGGACGGCGCCCGCCAGCATGACTCCCGGCCGGTCGTTATCGGCAAAGGCGAGCGGGCGCTCGATCGCCCCGGTCGCAAGCACCACCTCCCGGGCGCGGGCCGTCCAGAGACGCTGGCGCGGGCCGCCGGAATCCCCCACCTCTTCGAGCAGGGCGATCAGGTTGTGGTCGTAGTAGCCGAACGCCGTGGTCCGTGGCAGGAGCGTCACGTCGGGAGAATCGAAAGTTCGGCCAGGGTGCGCTCGACCCAGGCGGGCGCCGGGGCGTCCTCGATCTCTTGCCGCTCGGTCAGTAGCCGGCCACCGAAGCGCGTCTGCTCGTCGACCAGGATCACCCGCGCGCCGGCACGCCCGGCGGCGAGTGCTGCCGCGAGGCCGGCCGGCCCGCCGCCGACTACCAGGACGTCGCAGTGGGCGTGGCGCTTGTCGTAGCGATCGGGATCGGGCTCCAGCGGCGCTTCGCCGAGGCCCGCGGCGCGCCGGATCAGCCGCTCGTAGACCCGGGTCCAGAACGCGGCCGGCCATTTGAAGGTCTTGTAGTAGAAGCCGGCCGGGAAAATCGGGCTGAGCAGCTCGTTCAGCGCCATCAGGTCGAGGGCGAGCGAGGGCCAGCGGTTCTGGCTCAGGGCGACCAGCCCGTCCCGGAGCTCGGCCATGGTCGCCCGGCAATTGGGCTCGGCACGCGCGCCCTCACCGAGGCGGACGAGCGCGTTCGGCTCCTCGGAGCCGGCGGTCAGAATACCGCGCGGGCGATGGTATTTGAAGCTCCGGCCGACCAGGCGGACGCCGTTCGCGAGCAGCGCCGAGGCCAGGCTGTCGCCCGGATGACCCTCGAGGCCCCGGCCGTCGAAGCTGAAGCGGACAGCTCCGGCTGCGGTCGATCAGGCCGCCCTCGGCCAGGCGAAACGGCTGGCTCATCCGGCGGTCCGCTCCACCCGAGCTTCCGCCAGCGCGCTGTCCAGGACCTCGTGGGTTGCCGTGTCGCGCGCGACGACCAGCCATTGCCGGCAGCCGGCGACGTGCTGCCAGTACTCCTGGTGGGGCCCGCGCGGATTGGCACGCTCGTAGACATAGGCCTGCCAGGCCGGCCCCCAGACGGGCTGGGCGTCGCGCGGCCGGCGGACCGTGGCATCGCCGCCATAGGCGAACTCGCTGTGCTCGCGCGGGCCACAGAACGGGCAAGGGATCAGCATCGCGCCAAAGCCATCATCAGCACGCGCCGCTCAATGCCAGCCGGGGGTAGGCCCGGCGCCCTTCTCGTCGAGCACCGCACCGGTCTCGAAGCGCTCGAGCGAGAACGCCTCGTTCAGCGGGTGCGGCGCGTCGTTGGCGATGGTGTGGGCGAATACCCAGCCCGAGCCGGGGGTGGCCTTGAAGCCGCCGTAGCACCAGCCGCCGTTCAGATAGAGACCCTCGAGCGGCGTCCTCGCGATGATCGGGCTGCCGTCCATGGTCATGTCCATGACGCCCGCCCAATGGCGCACCAGGCGAAGCCGCGACAGGCAGGGCAGCATGGCGACGCCCGCGCTCGCGACCTCCTCGATCATCGGCAGGTTGCCGCGCTGGGCGTAGGAATTGTAGCCGTCGAGATCGCCGCCGAACACCAGCCCGCCCTTGTCCGACTGGCTGACGTAGAAATGGCCGGCGCCGAAGGTCACCACGGTGTCGATCACGGGCTTGAGCGGCTCTGAGACGCAGGCCTGGAGCAGATGGCTCTCGATCGGCAGACGGAGCCCAGCCAGCGCCGCGACCTGGCCGCTGTGGCCGGCGACCGCTAGCCCGACCCGGCCGGCGGTGATCCGCCCCCGGCTGGTCAGGACGCCCGTGATCCGCTCGCCCGCGCGCTCGAAGCCCGTGACCTCGCAGTTCTGGATGATGTCGACGCCCAGGCCATCGGCGGCGCGGGCGAAGCCCCAGGCGACCGCGTCGTGGCGGGCGGTGCCGCCGCGCCCTTGCCAGAGCCCGCCCTCGATCGGAAAGCGCGCGGTCTCCCTGCCGTCGAGCAGCGGCACGAGCGTCAGGACCTGCCGGCGGTCGAGCAGCTCGGCATCGATGCCGTTCAGGCGCATGGCGTTGCCGCGGCGCGCATAGGCGTCCATCTGCGCCTTGGAGTGGGCGAGGTTGAGAACGCCCCGCTGGCTGAACATGACGTTGAAGCCCAGCTCCTGGCTCAAGCCCTCCCAGAGCTTGAGCGAATGCTCGTAGAACAGCGCGTTCGCCGGCAGCAGGTAGTTGGAGCGGACGATCGTGGTGTTGCGGCCGGTGTTGCCAGACCCGATCCAGCCTTTCTCGAGGACCGCGACCTTGGTGATGCCGTGATTCCTGGCGAGGTAATAGGCGGTCGCGAGGCCATGGCCGCCGCCGCCCACGATGACCACGTCGTAGGCCGGCTTGGGCTCGGGATCGCGCCAAGCCCGCGGCCATGTGCGGTGGCCAAAGACGGCATGGCGGATCAGCGCCGCGATCGAATAGCCGCGCATGCTCTCAGGCGACGGAAGCGCCCGATCCGGCGCGGTGCACCATGAGGAAAGCCATGATCAACCTCTATCGCATGCCCATGGCGCTGCGGGAAGGGCGTCGCGGGAGGGTCGCCGCGGGAAGGGCGCCGGCCGGGACTACTCGCGGGTGAGCGTGATCGCGGCGCCCTGGCGCCAGAGGCGCCATTGGACGACGACGCCGGTGGCGTCGTACCAGACTACCTCCTCGAGCTCACCTGTGATCTCGTATCGCTCGGTCTCGACCGGGCCGCTCGCGAGCTGCAGGGTCTCGCGCCCGGCCGGCCTGACCTGCGCCGCCAGCAGCCGACCGGTCTTGATGTCCATGAACGTCGTGCCCGCGGTCGCGCCGGCGAGCGAGGGCTGGCTCGGCACGGTCGTGGCCGGTGCTTCGAACCGACCGGCGCCGCCCTCGATCATCAGGCGGTCCCCGTCCGCCCGGGCGCTGACCTCGAAGCGCTCGCCGTTGTCGATCGTCACGCCGTCAAACGCCATCAGGCGTTCGCCCTGCCAGACCTCGCGGTAGTGGGATTGCCGCTGGAAAGCGGTGAAGGTCAGGAGCTTGACCGCGAGATGGGCCGCGTGCTCGACCAACACCCTGCCCGCCTCCCGGCTCACCAGGATCTGATGCTCGCCGATGTCGCCAAAGATTTGGTGGTGGATAGAGTAGTGATAGATGCCGGGCGTAGGCTCGAGGTCGAGCGCGGCGGCGCTCGAGCCGAGCAGGAGGCCGATGACGACGCTGGCGATGCGCATGGGTCCGGGGCTCCGGCGCGACGCTTCGAGCTTAGGGTCGCCCGGGCGGGGATGCGCTGCCCAGCGGCGGCCGCGTCACGGACCGACCGGCGCGGGCATTACCGCCGCGTAAGCGTGATCGCCTTGCCCCGGCAGGTGAGCCGGGATCGGAGCGGGCTGGTGCGCACGGCGGGAACTCGAACCCACGACCTCTTGCTCCGGAGGCAAGCGCTCTATCCGGCTGAGCTACGCGCGCCCTGGGCCCGTATATAGCGCCGCCCCGCGCCGCAGGCAAACCTCCTGGTTCCAGCTAGACCCAACGTTCGCCGCCCTGAGCGGAAGAATCCGTCTCCGATATGCTCGATCACAGCCCCCGCGCCTGGGCGCGCAACACGTGCTTTTGGATCTTGCCGGTCGAGGTCTTGGGCAGCTCCGCGAAGATGATGGTCTTCGGACATTTGAAGTGGGCGAGGAGGCTGCGGCAGTGGGCGATCAGATCTTCGGCCGTGGCTTCGGCGCCGTCCTTGAGGGTGACGAAGGCACAGGGGCTTTCCCCCCACTTCGGATCAGGCCTGGCGACCACCGCCGCTTCCAGTACGGCGGGATGGCGGTAAAGCGTGCCCTCGACCTCGATCGAGGAGATATTTTCGCCGCCCGAGATGATGATGTCCTTGGCGCGGTCCCGGACCTCGCAATAGCCATCGGCGTGTATCACCGCGAGGTCACCGGTGTGGTACCAGCCGCCGCGGAAGGCCTCCGCGGTGGCCGCCGGGTTCTCGAGGTAGCCCTTCATCACCGTGTTGCCACGCAGCATGATCTCGCCGATCGTGGCGCCATCGCGCGGGACCAGACGCATGGTCTCGGGGTCGATCACCGCGAGCGCCTCGAGGTTCGGGTAGCGCACCCCCTGGCGGGCCTGGAGCGCCGCTCGCTCCGGTTCGGGCAAGGCGTCCCACGCCTCCTGCCAGGCGCAGACCGAGGCGGGCCCATAGCATTCCGTCAGGCCGTAGAGGTGGACCATGTCGATGCCGAGCGCGGCCATCCGCTGCAGGACCGCCGCCGGCGGGGCGGCACCGCCGGTCATCGCCTGGACCTTGTGCGCGAACGGCCGGCGCACCGCATCCGGGGCGTTGGCGATCAGGTTCATGACGATCGGCGCGCCACACAGATGGCTCACCTTGTGCTCCGTAATCGCCGCATAGATGGCGCCGGCATCGATCCGCCGGAGGCACACGTGGGTGCCGGCCTGCAGCGTCACGCTCCAGGTGAAGGCCCAGCCGTTGCAGTGGAACATCGGCAGGGTCCAGAGGAGGACCGGATGCAGGCGGATGTCGTTGGCGAGCGCCTGGCCGATCGCGGCGAGGTACGCGCCCCGGTGGTGGACGACCACGCCCTTGGGCTGGCCGGTCGTGCCCGAGGTGTAGTTGAGCCCGATCGCCTGCCACTCGTCGGCGGGATAGAGCGGCTCGAACCCCTCGTCGCCCTCCGACAGCAGCTCCTCATAGGTGAGCTCGCCCAACCGCTCGCCCTCGCCCCGGTATTGCCGATCGACCACATCGACGACCAGCGGCCGCGGCCGAACTTTCTCCAGGGCGGCCTTGACGGTGGGCGCGAACTCGGGGTCGGTCAGCAGCACCTTGGCCGCGCCGTGGCTGAGGATGTAGGCGATCGTCTCCGGCTCGAGCCGGATATTGATGCTGTTCAGCACCGCCGCGGCCATGGGCACGCCGAAATGCGCCTCCAGCATCGGCGGCACGCTCGGCAGCATTACCGCGACCGTATCGCCAGGGCTCACCCCGCGCCCGGCGAGCGCCGCGGCGAGCCTCCGGGCGCGCGCCCGGAAGGCGGCGTAGCTCGCCCGCATGTCACCATGGACCCAAGCGGTCCGGCCGGGCCAGACATCGGCCGCACGCTCGATAAAGCTGATCGGCGTCAGCGGCGCGAAGTTCGCGGGATTGCGCTCCAGCCCCTGCTCATAGGCAGAGCCCCTGGGATGCCCGGCCCGTCTCACCCTTCGCCTCCGCCGCTGTTCCGAACTTCAGCCTTAACGCAGGCGCGGCGGCGGCAGCGCTCAGCCCCGGCGCATCGTCTGGTACTTGCTCGCGTAGTGCTGGCCGAGCCGCTTCCTCCTCTGGTCCCCGAGCTTCGGGTTCAAAACCGCGACGGCGCCGCCCTTCAGCTTGTCGACCGGCGGCGGCGTCTTCGACTTTGGTGGTTGCGGGCCGGGATTCTGCGGCTTCATGGCTACATTTCCGGCTCGATTTTCACGCGCTTCGGGCCGACGCGTCGGAGGAACTCCCACACCGGCAGCGCGGTCAGGCCGCCGATCATGCCGGCGACGTAGCTCGGCAGGACAAAGCCGAACAGGGCCGACCAGATCAGCCCGACCACGAAGCTCGCCACCAGCATGGCGACCACGGTGATCACAAGCCTCTGCCAGAACGGCATCGCACGCCCCCGATCGCTTCCCGCAGCCCCCTTTAGCACCGGGCGACCGGGACGTCATGTGTGTCGTACCGCGCGGCGAGCGCCGCCCTGCCGGGCTCAAAGTCCGGGTTCGCTTTGACCTGTCATCAAGGCGTCGCCGAAAGACTACGGATTGTCGGGACCAGGACCGGCCGCCGGGCGGTGGGTCCATGGTGGGCGGAAAACCCGCTCAGCGGGGCGGTCGTCGCCGAGCGCGGCCTGATGCCCGATTGCGAGATCAGGCCGCCCGCGAGGCCCGGGGCGCGCAGGCCCTGGCTACTCCTGCTTGCAGTCGGTCAGCTCCTTCTCGTCGATCGAGAAGTTGTACTTGCCGCCGGCCTTGACCGCGACGTTCTTCACCAGGCAGCTGCGGCCCTTGACGTCGTGGAGTTTGACATCGTAGTTGCCGGGGGCGATGCCTTTGAGCAACAGCCGCTCGTCCGAATCGACCGTCTTGTCGTCGTCGTTGAGGCACTGGTTGGGACCCCACTCGGTCGTGCCGGTGGGTGCCAGGTAAAGCTGATCGATCGTTTGCTTGGTCAGGTTCCAGAAATGCATCTTCTGCGCAGCCTGCGCCGAGCCGCCGGTCGCGAGACCCGCCAGAACCACCAGCAGCCCTAAGCACTCGAACCTGTTCGGCACGCGTCCTCAACTCGACATGTGTGTTTCCTCTCCCATGGGTTCGCCAGCCCGGCAGCGCCGGAGCGATCTGCGCCAATCAGTAGCCTGACCACGGCGCCCAGTGCAAGTCTGCACACGCTGCGTTCGGTATGTCACCGCCCACCTTCGTGTGGTTGAAGCTCGGATCAGGCCGCCGGGCGCAAGGTTCTCGACACTTTTTCTTCGCCGAAGAACGACAAGGTTCCTGACACCTCTTGTTCATGACACCATTTTTCATCATTTCTTCATCGTATCTTCATTTTTTCTTCATATTCCCCGTCATCCTCATGATCGTCGACCGCGCCGATCGCGGCCGTGTTCCGGCGGGTCGCCAGGGCGGCCGGATTGCCGGCGACGAGGTGCGGCGCGGCGCAATCCTGTCAGGCGATCTCGGGTCGTGGCCGAAGCTGCGCTCGGCGAGGGAGCGGCCGGCTCAGCGAGGCGCGTTGCCGCCTGGCGATTGCCCGGCGCGCTGGGACAGCAGCAGGCTTCCGCGGGGTTCGGCGAACCTCTTGTCCAAGAAGCGATAGACCTGGCGCTCCATATCGTACCCGCCAAGAAGGGTCATCGCGAGGAAGGCCATCCGGTGATCATACAGGTAGGTGATCCGTTCCGGCCGCCCGAAAGCGCGCCACAATCGCTCCCGCGCACTCTTCGGCACGCAGGTGTCGTTGCCCGCCTCGATGATCAGCAGCCGGCTTGGGTCCACCATGCCGGCGAAGCGGGCCGGGTTGATTCCGGCCAAGACCGGCTCGAGCGCGCGCTTGAACTGATCGAGCGACCAGCCGAAGTGCGCCTGGATGCGCTCCCGCGCGTCCTGGATCTCTTGGTTGCAGGTGGCCAGGACCTCATGAAGATCGGCGCCGCCCATCACCAGGACGCCGGCCGCGAGCCGCGGCTCGTTGGCGACCGCGACGCTGCCCACCAGGGCGCCAATGCTGAAGCCGATCAGGGCGATCCGGTCCGGATCGACGTCGGGCTGGCTCTGCGCCCAATCGACCACCCGCCGGATGTCGATCACGGTGTCGACGAAGCGGTCGACCATCTGGCGCAGCATGCGGACGAACTCCGCCTCGTCGCGGGCCTCGCCGATCGCCTGCAAATCGAACAACGGCCGCTCGCTCAAAATCTGCAGGACGTTGACCGCGCCCGCGCTGTGTGCCCGCAGGCCGGCAGACATGGTGTTGGAGGGATAGGCCTGCATGGCGTTGACCGCGGCCGAGATCGTGTCGGAGGGATAGGTACGCATGCTCCAGATCGGCAGCACGATGACCAGCGGCTTGGCGCCTTTGCGCTTGCTTTGGTAGTAGCGGGCGGTGACCAGGTTGCCGGGCTGACCGTTGTCGCCGACCGAAGGCAGCACCAGAGACTTGATCCAGTAGTCGGCTTCTTCGCCCGTCGTCATGGACGTCGGATCGGGCCGGCGGTCGACGTCGTCGAACTCGCCGAGGCTGCTCGCGATCAGTGCTGGCCGGGCGGTCTCGGCAGCCGGCAGGTACGGTGTGCGCACGTGCGAGGCGCAGCTCGCGAGCGACCCGGCAGCCAGGAGCACCGTGCACAGTCGAGCGGTCGGCGTCACGTCGGCAGGCGCTCAGACGACCGGCGATCAGCCCACGGGTGGGCCGCCTCAAGCAACGCCGCCCGGCAGAGTGGAGTCGGCTGGTCGCGGTAGCGGCCGACCCACTGCGCGCCGTCGGGCAAGCCCGCGTCGTTCCAGGCGAGCGGCACCGACATCGCCGGCGGGGCGGTGCGCTCGAAGGCACAGGCGATGGGCATGCCCCGCCCCAGGTCGACCAAGGTCTGCATGATGCTCGCGGGTCGGAGGCTCGTGCAGGAAAACGGCGCACCGGGTTCCGAGAGCCTGCGAACCGGCACCCGTCCAACGGTTCCGGTTGCGCCCGTCACGAGAATCATCACACCGTCTCCCCCGATCAGCCCGACTGCTGAGGAACATGCAGAACCCCGGCAGCCGTGCCCCGCCGCCTAGACCTCGACCACCACGTAGTTGTCCTCGACCGTGACCTCGAAGGTCTCGGCGGTGTAGGGGCCCTCGACCAGCTGGGTCCCGGGCATGGTCGTGGCGGGATAGTTCTTGACCCGCAGGCGCACGGGATCGCACCAGGACCGGCCGGTGCGCAGGTCGTACTCCCAGCCGTGCCAGGGGCAGCGGATGATCTCGCCGCGACGGCTGTAGCGAACCTCACCGGGCGCGCTCGCCTCCACGAGCCCGGTGAGCTTGCCCCGGCTGAGGCTGCCGCCCTGATGCGGGCAGCGATCGAGCAGGGCGAAATACTCGCCGCCGACGTTGAAGACCACGACGTCGCGGCCGCGGATGGTCACCAGGCGGCGGCTGCCGGGCGGCAGCTCCCCCACCTTGGCGACCACGTGCCGCTCCATCAGTCGAGCCGGTAGAGCTTGCGCGCGTTGCCGCGCCGGATCATCTCGAGCCGCTCGGGCTCGAGCCCGCGCGGCAGGGCCTGGGCCGGATCGTCAAAGTCCCAGTGCGGGTAATCGGTCGCGTACAGCAGCCGGTCGAAGCCGATCCAGCCCATGGCGTCCAGGACATGCTCGCGCCGTTCCGGCTCCTCCATCGGCTGGGTCGTGATCCAGATGTGGTCGCGGATGGACTCGGACGGCCTGCGGGTCAGATGCGGCACCTCGTCCCGGCTGCGCAGCACCTGCCGGTCGAGCCGCCAGGCGAGCGCCGGCAGCCAGCCGAAGCCGCCCTCGATCAGGACCACCTTGAGCTTCGGAAACGCCTCGAACACGCCCTCCAGGACCAGGCTGGCGACGACCGTCTGACAGGTGGTCGAATGGCCGCTCATTTCCTCGATGTAAAACGACGGCCAGCCGGCGCTGGAGACCGGGTAGCCGCTGTAGCCGAACACATGAACGCCGACTGGCAGGTCGTGCCGGCAGGCGGCCTGGAAGATCGGCCAGTAGCGGCGCTTGCCGAGCGGCTCGCTGGTTCGGCTCAAGACAAGGATCTGCTTGAAGTGCGGATTGCCGGCGCAGCGGTCGATCTCGTCTCGGGCCATGGCGCCGTCGTCGTAGGGCACCACGATCGAAGCCTTGAAGCGGTCGTCCTGGCGGGTCCAGGCGTCCAGCTGCCAGTCGTTGATGGCGCTCGCCATGGCTGCGCTGAAGCCGAGGTTCTGATCGCCCTGGCCGGTGACCGCGAGCGGGCTCAGGATCGCGGTCTCGACGCCGTAGGCCTCGAGGTAGTGCTCGCGCATATAGGCGAGATCGCTGCCCGGCCGGTCGCCGCAAGGGCCCCAGGCATCACGGCGGCAAGCCCGGGGGGCCGCCTTGGGATAGGGGTCCATCTGGCCGAAGCCGTGCCGTGGCCGGAGCCCGTAGGTGTTCAGGTGGTGCCACCAGCGGTCCGAGAGGTAGGGCCGAAGGTCGGAGGGCGCCTTGATCGTGGGGTGGACGTCGCAGTCGACGATCCCGGTCCGGCTCTCTCGGACATGAGCGGCCGGGGCAGCCTCCCGCGCGGGCTTGATCGCAGGGCGCTCGAGAACCGTGCTCATCAGGGATCTCCCAGACTGCGATTGGTGGCGACCCGGGGATTGGCGGCAAGCCGGGCGTAGGTGGCAAGCGGATTGCGGACCAGGATCTGGTCGAGCAGAGCTGCCGGCACTCCTTCAGGTATGGTGTCGTCGCCCTCGAAGTGCCAGTGCGGAAAATCGGAGGCGTACAGCAGGACCTGGTCCGAGCCGATGTGTTCGAGCACGCGCTCCAGGTCAGCGGCGTCCGGCGGGCCGTCGAGCGGCTGGATCGTGAGGCGGACGTGGTCGCGCACGATCTCGGCGGGCGGGCGGTCGACCCAGGGGACCTCGGCGCGCAGCCCCCGCCAGAACTTCGAGAACCGCCAGAGGAACCCGGGCAGCCAGGTGACCCCCAACTCCAGGAGCACAACCTTGAGCTTCGGGAACTTGGCGAACACGCCTTCGGCGATCAGGCTCGCGAGCTGCGCCTGGAAGCCCTGGGTCTGCGCCACATAGTCCTCGACGTGGTAGGACGGCCAGCCGACCGACGTGACCGGGTGGCGATAGCTGCTGCCGGCATGGATTCCGACCGGCAGGTCGTGGCGCTCCGCAGCTTCGTAGATCGGCCAGTAAGTGCTGCGCCCGAGCGGCATCTCGCCGGTCGCGAGCAGCAGCACCTGAACGAAGCGTTGATCGCCCGCCCGGCACTCGATTTCCTCCGCGGCCCGAACCGGGTTCTGGGGTGTCACCACGATCGAGGCCCGAAGCCGCGGCTCGTGATCCAGCCACGCCCGGGCCAGCCAGTCGTTGACGGCGCGGGCGAAGGCGGACGCCATGTGCTCGTCCATGATCAGCTGGACGCCGTAAAGGCAGTTGAGGATCGCGATCTTTGTCTCCCAGCGGTCCAGGACCTGGGTTCGAAGGGTCGCCAGATCTTCGGCAGGCCGGCCTTCGGGGGTGCGCCAGTCCGGCCGGCAGCTCAGCGGTACCCGCGGCGGATAGCTCCGGCTCTCGAAGCCCTCGATGCCGCGGACCTCCACCATGTCCTGCCAATAGTCGTCGAGATGGGGGACCAGCGCCTTGATGTCCGGGACATTGGCGTGGACATCGCAGTCGATGGCGCCCCGGCCTCTGACGTTCACCTCCGAGCCTCCCCCGAGGGAACCGTGTCCTCCTCGGACTTTTCCCTCGATTCGTCGACCGCTCCTGGCCGGCCGGCCTTATCGAAGCGGCGACGCATCGGTTCGTCCCTCACCGTTGTTGTCACGGCAACCCATCTGGCCGGTCTGCCGTCGGGCGTTTCGCTGACGCCTACCCTTGCCTGGGCCACCCGTCAAGGCAAGCGGCTACGGGGCGCCGTTCAGGTGTCGACCTCAGACGAACGCCGCGTGACCTGGCCGATCCCGCCAGCTGCCAGGAGCCTCACGCGTTGAGCGCGCAGGTTGCAGGTTTCATAGAGCGGCACTACAGGCCCAAGGTTGTCCGGACAGCACCATTCTGTGTACTCATAACTAGTGAAAAGGCAGACGAAGACGGTTCGACGACGGGAGCGCTCCCTCCGCTAAGGCGCCTTCGGGTGGCAGCAACGTGATCCTCGACGTCGCGCAAAGCGATCCGGAATTGAGCAACTGGTCAGCGGCAGCGATCCGGCGATGCCTGGACGGGCGATCCTCGTGATCAACGCGATCATCTGCGCCGAAGGGTCGATCGGCCACCGGGCGGTCCAGGGGTCGTTCTGCCGGCTGATCGCTACATCGGGAGCCGCTGCCGTAAGAGGCCGTTTCCCTCGCCGGCAAGACGTTCTTGGCCTGACGTCGGCGCGGCGGGTGACGGACCTCGCCGGTCCCGGACTTCCGCATTGGCGCAGATACGGGGCGCGCGGCGGCTCTTGACTTGTGATGCGGGGCGCTTTCGGACATACTTCCCGACCGTGGCGCTGATCGCGCCCTGACGGGTGGTATCAAAGCGGGTCGGGAGGCGGAGGCATGCACGAGTATTTGACGCCGGGGGCGAGCCTGCCGGCGGACGGGATGGTCGGTACGCTGGTCGGGCGGGCGTGGGTCCCGGGCAGGGTGCCTGGGCCGAGTCCGATCGCGATCCGCCACGACGCGGTCTATGATCTCGGCCGCAGCGCGCCGGCGCTGAGCGAGCTTTTGAACGCCGACGACGCCCTGGCGCTCGCCCGCGCGCCCGGCGAGCGGCTCGGCGGCATCGCCGAGATCCTGGCCAACAGCGCCTTCGACCGGCGCGACCCGGCTGGGCCCTATTTCCTGGCGCCCGCCGACCTGCAGGCGATCAAGGCGAGCGGCGTGACCTTCGCGACCAGCCTGCTCGAGCGGGTGATTGAGGAGCAGGCGCGCGGCGATGCCGGCAAGGCCGACGCGATCCGGCGCACCATCACCGAGGTGATCGGGACCGACCTGTCCAAGGTCCAGCCGGGCTCGGAGGCCGCCCAGCGTCTCAAGGAGCATCTGCTCGCCGAGCGCGCCTGGTCGCAATATCTCGAGGTCGGGATCGGCAAGGATGCCGAGATCTTCACCAAATGCCCGCCGATGGCCGCGGTCGGCACCGGCAGCGAGATCGGGGTGCGCGCGGATTCGTCCTGGAACAATCCCGAGCCCGAACTGGTGCTCGCAATCAATGCCAGGGGCGAGATCGTCGGGGCGACCCTCGGCAACGACGTCAACCTTCGCGACGTCGAGGGTCGAAGCGCACTCCTGCTCGGCAAGGCCAAGGACAACAACGCGTCCGCCGCGCTCGGGCCGTTCGTCCGCCTGCTCGACGACAGCTTCGGGCTCGAGCAGCTGCGCGCCGCGACGATCAGCCTCAAGGTCAAGGGCGAAGACGGCTTCGAGCTTGAGGGTAGCAGCTCCATGAGCCGGATCAGTCGCGATGTCACCGAGCTGGTCGGTCAGACCATCGGCGGCAATCACCAGTATCCGGACGGCCTGATGCTCTATTGCGGCACGATGTTCGCCCCGGTTCAGGATCGCGACCGGCCGGGCGGCGGCTTCACCCACAAAGTCGGCGATGTCGTGCTGATCTCCTGTCCCGAGCTCGGCACGCTCGCCAACCGGGTCAACCACTGCGATCGGATCGAGCCCTGGACCTTCGGGAGTAGCGCCCTGATGCGCAACCTCGCGGCCCGCGGGCTGCTATAGCGCTGATTGGATCGGACGCCGCCTGAATCAAACGCCGCCCCTGGGGGAGCACCGAGGAGCGGCGTTAGCAGCGCGGCGTCACTTCAGGCCCGCCGCAGGCCGACGCGGCACCGGTCAGTGCAGCTCCGCGTTCGCGGACGCGACATAGCTACTACTATGGCGGCCCAAGCGGGCGATCTCGTCCTTGATCCGGAGTTTCTCGCGCTTGAGGCGCGTCAGGACCGACTGATCCGGGAGCGGTCGATGCAATTCGTCATCGATCTCCTGCTCCAGATGGGCATGCTTGCTGCGGAGACTCTCCACGTGGTCATGCATGGACATCCTTTGCCATCCTCCGGCTAGGTTCCCCTGATCCTATAATAGTAGAGATCCGCTCGCCGAGGCGCCAGCGAAATTCCGAGAAATCTTTCATGATCGCCCGAAAACCGTGGCATTTTCATGACATTAGAGGGACACGGGCGGAACTCTGGCGCGGCCGTCCCGCAACCCGTGGGGCTGGGGCCCGGTGCGCCGGCCACGCGAGCGGCCTCAGTCCTCGAGCCAGCCGAGACTCGCGTCGAGCTCGACCGGAGGAGTTCCCGGAAACGCATTCACCAGCAGCGTCCGCAGGGCGTGGCGGTCCCGACCGTCGAACGCCCAGCAGGCGTGCAGATTGGCCCCGGCCAGGGCAACGGCCGCAGGGGCGCTCGCCGGCAGCCCGGGCAGCGCCCGGCTGAGGCCCAGCTGGCAGAGATGCTCACCCGCGATCTCCAGCGCCAGCACCTCTTCCCGGATCGCTGAGGCGAGCCCGGGCCAGAGCTCGACCACGCTGCCGGGCTCGGGGTCGGCGAGCCGCGCCTTGAGGCGTCGGCGCAGCGCCCGGAGCGGCCGCACGACCTCCGCCTGCCAGCTCGCCACGACCTCGCCGGCGCGGCTCAGCAGGGCCCGGTCGAGCGCCACCCCGCGGCTCGCCTGCCAGCAGCAGAGCAAGACCAGATTGACGTCCAGACCATGCCGGCGCTGCAGGTCCAGGCAGGCCGCCTCGACGCCCGGGCGCCGGTAAAGCTCGACCGAGTAGTCCCAGAACGGGTTGGCCGGCCAGTCCATCCGGTGGCTCAGAGGGTCAGCGCGAGAGCTGCCGCGCCGAGCAGACCCGGATCGCTGAGCGTGATCAGATAGGTCGGGATCGGATCGAGGAAATAGGCCAGGCGGCCCTTGGCGACGAAGCTCGCGCGGAAGCCTGCCTCGTCGAACAACTGGTCCAGCCGCATGACGAGGCCGCCGCCGAGGTAGATGCCGCCGCGCGCGCCCAGGGTCAGCGCGAGGTCGCCCGCCGCCGCCCCGAGCAGCACCGAGAACCGCTCCAGCGCCTTGCGGCAGAAGCGGCAGCCCCCGGTCCGGGCGCGCTCGACGACCTGCGCCGGATCGGCGATCTGGAGTGTCTCGCCCTCGAGCGCCGCCAGCACCGTCGCCAGGTTGACCAACCCCGGCCCCGACAGCAGGCGCTCGTTGGAGACGTGCTCGAACCGCTTCTGCAGTTCCGCGAGGATCGCCGCCTCGACCTCGTCGTGGGCGGCCAGCGACACGTGCCCGCCCTCGCCGGGCAGCGGCTGCCAGCGATCGCCAACCGGCACCAGCCCGCCGACCCCGAGACCGGTGCCCGGCCCGATGATCCCGATCGCGTGGCCCGGCACCGGCGCGCCGCCGCCGATCTGTCGGCGCTCGCCCTCGGTCAGCCAGGGCACGGCCAAAGCCTGCGCGGTGAAGTCGTTGATCACCTCCAGCCGGTCCAGACCGAGGGTGGCCTTGGTTTCCCGGATCGAGAACACCCAGGGCGAGTTGGTCAGTGCCACCCGGTCCGAGGTGACCGGCGTCGCCACCGCGAGCACCGCCTCGCGCACCGGCCGGCCTGCCAGATAGGCGCGCGCCGCCTCGACTGGGCCCGGATAGTCGGCGACCGTCAGCTTGCGCACGCCGGTCGGCCGGCCGTCTGGCCCGGTCAGGGCGAAGCGGGCATTGGTACCGCCGATGTCGGCGATCAGGCGGGCGGTCGCCATGGTTCACCCTCCGGCATTCGGCGCCTCGCCGAAGCTGATGCCGAGGCCGCGCGCGGTCACGACCAGGGTATCGTTGGGATCGACCGCCTGATAGTGGGCGACCGCCTCCTCGATCGCAACGTCGACCACGCGCCGGTTCTGCCAGGCGACCATGCGATCGAAACGGCCGGCCGCGACCAGATCGACCGCGTAGACGCCGAACGCCGATGCGAGCACGCGATCGAGCGGGGTCGGCGAGCCGCCGCGCTGGACGTGACCGAGCACCGTGACCCGGGTCTCGGCCTGGGTGCGCCGGCTGATCTCCTCCGCGACGAGCGCGCCGATGCCGCCGTACCGGGACTGGCCGTGCGCGTCCTTGTACCTGATCGTCTCGCCGAGCGGGCCACGCACCGATTCCGCAACCACCACGATGCTGAAGTTGCGGCCGCGCCGGCGGCGCTCCTCGATCTTGTAGCAGACCCCGTCGAGCGTGTAGGGGATCTCCGGGATCAGGATCACGTCGGCGCCGCCGGCGACGCCCGCCGAGAGCGCGATGTGGCCGGCATCGCGGCCCATGACCTCGAGCACCATGACCCGCGAGTGGCTCGCGGCGGTGACGTGCAGCCGATCGACCGCTTCGGTCGCGACCTCGACCGCCGAGCTGAAGCCGACCGCACTCTCGGTAGGGCCGACATCGTTGTCGATCGTCTTCGGGATGCCGATCAAGCGCCAGTCGCCCTGCTGCGCCAGCCGGCGCAGGATCGCGAGGCTGCCGTCGCCGCCGACGCCGATCAGCGCGCCGAGGCCGAGCTCATGGTAGCCGGCGACGATCTCCTCGGAGTGGTCGACCGTGCCGCCGCCCGCGGTCGGATAGGCGAACGGATCGCCCCGGTTGGTCGTGCCGAGCACGGTGCCGCCGAGATGCAGGATGCCGGCGACGCTGTCAGGAGTCAGCTCGACCGCGTCGACCGGGCGCCCGAGCAGGCCGTGGGTCGCCTGGCGGACCCCGAACACCTGCCAGCCGTAGCCAAGCACCGCGCGCTTGACCACCGCCCGGATCACGGCGTTCAAGCCGGCGCAGTCCCCGCCGCTCGTCAACAGACCGACCCGCATCGGACCTCCTGGACCACGTGACCTGCCCCGGCAGCGGTCGCGAATTGTGGTTTGTTGACCACCGATATGTTACTATACAGATCGCGTGCCGAGCACAATCAGGCCCGCGTGACGTTGAACCTCTGCCAGGTCACGATGACCGATTCGCTGGACTTGCCGGAGATCGAGCGAAGGTTGGCGGAGCTGCGCGCAGCTCATCGGGCCCTGGACGAGCGGATCGAAGAGCTGGTCCGGGAGGGCTACCGCAATCAGCTCGAGCTGCAGCGGCTGAAGAAGCAGAAGCTGGCGCTCCGGGACCGGATCGTGCGTCTGGAGAGCGATCGCCTGCCCGACATCATCGCCTGACGGCGGCCGCCAATCAGACGCGCCGCTCGGGGTCCTGCCCCGGAAGCAAACCCGGATTCGAACCGCCGGGCCAAGTCGGCCGCTCGAACTCAGATGAGGTGATCAGCCGGAGAGAAGGCGGGTCAGCCGGGTGACGTGGCCCAGCTTGCGCCCGGCGCGGACCTCGCGCTTGCCGTAGAGATGCAGCCGCGCGCCGGGCTCGGCCAGGAGCTCGGGCCAGGCTGTGATCGCCGGGCCCAGGAGATTGTCCATGACCGCATCGGCAAAACGCCCGGGATCGATCAGCGGCAGCCCGCAGACTGCACGGATCAGGAGCTCGAACTGGCTGATCGCGCAGGCATCGATGGTCCAGTGGCCGGAGTTGTGGGGCCGCGGCGCCAGCTCGTTGACCAGCAGCCGGCCGTCGCCGGTGACGAACATCTCGACCGCGAGCAGCCCGACCACGCCGAGCTCACGCGCGATCTGCGCCGCGAGCGTCCGGGCCGCCTCGGCCAACGCCGCTGAGATCGGCGCCGGGGCGATGGTCTGCGCCAGGACGCCGTCACGATGGCGGTTCTCGACCGGCGGATACCCGATCTCAAAACCGTCCTGGCCACGCGCCGTGATCACCGAGATCTCGCGGGCGAAATCGATCCGCGCCTCGGCCACGGCCGGGCGGCCGCCGAAGCCCGCCCAGGCGGCGGCCGGATCGTCCCCGGGCCCGAGGCCGAGCTGCCCCTTGCCGTCGTAGCCGAATCGGGCGGTCTTGAGCACGATCGGCCCGTTCAGCTCCGCGAGCGCGGCGGCCAGGCCGTGCGCATCGTGTACCGCGCGCCAGGGGGCGGTCGCGACCCCGATCCGGGCGAGGAAGCCCTTCTCGCGCAGCCGATCCTGACAGATCGCGAGCACCGCGGGCGCGGGATGCACCGGCACCTGCTCGGCGAGCTTGGCGAGCGGGGCTACCGGCAGGTTCTCGAATTCGATGGTCACCACGTCGACCGCGCGCGCGAATCGGTCGAGCGCGCCCGGATCGTCGTAGGCCGCGACCGTCACCCGGCTGGTCACCTGCGCCGCCGGGCTGTCCGCCTCGGGCGTGAGCACGTGGCAAGGATAGCCGAGGCGCGCCGCCGCCAGGGCCGTCATGCGGCCGAGCTGGCCGCCGCCGACGATGCCGATGCGGGCGCCGGGCGAGAGCCTCACGCGGCCCCGCCGCCCGGCTCCGGGTCGCCCGGGTGCAGGGCCACCGCGGCGGTCTGGCGCGCGCGCCACGCCGCCAGCGCGGCGGCCAGGCGCTCGTCCTGCAGCGCCAGGATCGCCGTCGCCAGCAGGGCCGCGTTGACCGCCCCGGCGCGGCCGATCGCGAGGGTGCCGACCGGTACCCCCGCCGGCATCTGGACGATCGAGAGCAGGCTGTCGAGTCCTTGCAGGGCGTGGCTTTGGACCGGCACGCCGAGCACTGGCAGCGTGGTCATCGAGGCCACCATGCCGGGCAGATGCGCGGCGCCGCCGGCGCCGGCGATGATCACCTGCAGGCCGCGCGCGCGGGCGCCGGTCGCATAGTCGACCAAGCGCTCAGGCGTGCGATGGGCGGACACGATCCGGTCGTCGTGGGCAATGCCGAGCTCGTCGAGCACCCGGGCGGCGTGTTCGAGGGTCGCCCAGTCCGACTGGCTGCCCATGATCAGCCCGACCCGGGCCGCGGCCGTCGCGCTCATCCTAGCGCGGCTCGCCGGCCGGGCCACCGCCGCCCGGCGGCAGGGCGCGCACGGTTTCGAGCGCCGCTCGGTTGGCCTGCTTGATCGCCTCGAACACCTCCTCGCGCAGGACCGTCGCCTCGGGCGGGAAGGTGAACCCGAGCTTGACCGTCTTGCCGCGCACCTCGACCACCCGGATCTCGATGCAGTGGTTGACGATCACGGCCTCGCCCGGCTTGCGCAGCAGATAGAGCATCAGGGTCTCCCGCGGCCCGCGGTCGCCCGGTAGCGAGCGGCGCGGCGGCGAACCTAGACGGCACCTCTTAAGAGCTTGTTAACCCCACCAACCCTAGCCTGCAACGATTCGCGGCCGCGGCTCGGCCGGGCCGACAGTCAAAATCGCCCCGCGACCGCCAGCGAAAGTCCTCGGATGCTGCCCACCCAAGCGCCCCTGTTCCAGCTGATATCGGCGCGACTGACCTGGCTCGGCGAGCGGCAGGTGGTGCTCAATCAGAACCTGGCCAACGCCGACACCCCGGGTTACCGGCCCCGTGATCTGCGTCCGGAGGATTTCGCCAGCCTGGCGCAGGCGCTGCCGGGAGCCGGCGGCCGGATGGCGATGACCCGGACCGACCCGGCCCATATCGGGGGCGGCGCGCGCGCCCGGATCGCGCTCGAAAGCCACGCCGCGGAAAGCGTCTACGAGACCACGCCCAACGGCAACGCCGTGATTCTGGAGGAGCAGATGGCCAAGGCCAGCCAGACCGCCCTCGACTATCAGCTGACCACCAATCTCTACCGCAAGTATCTCGGCATGATGCGGCTCGCGTTGGGCACGCAGCCCTAGTGGACCGGATGGCCCGAGCGGCCGGCATAGCCAGGAGGATCACCATGGACCTCAGTCAAGCGATGCACGTCTCGGCGGCGGGCATGAAGGTGCAGGGCGTGCGCATGCGGATGCTGGCGCAGAACCTCGCCAACGCCGAGTCGACCGCGACCGCGCCCGGCGGCGCGCCCTATCGCCGCCAGACCGTCACCTTCGAGAACGTGCTCGACCGCGAGCTCGGCGTCGAGCTGGTCCAGGTCGCGCGCACCGGCGTCGACGGCTCGCCGTTCCCGCTGCGCTACGATCCCGGCCATCCGGCCGCCAACGCCGATGGCTACGTGCAGATGCCCAACGTCAACCCGTTGCTCGAGATGATCGATCTGCGCGAGGCCCAGCGGTCGTTCGAGGCCAACCTCAATGCCATGACGCTCGCCCGCTCGATGATCCAGCGGACCCTCGACCTGCTGCGCTGACGCAAAGGCTCGTCCGGCCTGCACGCCCGACCGCGACCTCGCAAAGGAGCCGCCCCGTGGCCGACCCGACCGCCTCTCTCAGCCTCGCGCCTGCGGGCGTCGCCCCGACGCCAGCCCGCACGCTCCTTCAGGGGACTGGAGGCGAGCCGCCGGCGGCCAGCTTCGGCGCCCTGCTCCAGCAGGTCCTGACCGATGCGGTCGACGCCGGACGCAAGAGCGAGGCGCAGGCGACCCAGGCGGTCGCCGGCGGCGCCAACCTCCAGGAGGTGGTCGAAGCGGTCAACGCCGCCGAGATCACGCTCCAGACCGTGGTCGCGGTGCGCGACCGGATGATCACTGCCTATCAGGAAATCCTGCGCATGCCGATGTGAGGCGCGTGCAGGCCCACCCGCAGGCCTACCAAGGCGTCCGCCGCGTGAGTCCGGAGCAGGTGATCGACGTCGCCCGCGAGGCGATCTTCGTCCTGATCAGGCTCGGCGCGCCGATCATGGTCGTGGCGCTGGCGGTGGGCGTGCTGGTCGCCCTGCTCCAGGCGTTGACGCAGATGCAGGAGATGACCCTGTCCTTCGTCCCCAAGATCCTGGCGATCTTCCTGACCCTGGTGCTGGCCCTGCCGTTCATGATCGAGACCCTGATCGGCTTCGGCGAGGACATGTTCCGGCGGATCGCCGGTCTCGGTTGAGGCCAGCTGCCGGCGGCGCCCCGATGCTGGCTCAGCTGGTCACGACGGACCTGTTCGCGCTGCTTCTGATCTTCGTGCGCGTCGGCAGCGCGCTGATGATCATGCCGGGCTTCGCCGAGGCCTATGTGGCGGCGCGCATCCGCCTGCTGCTGGCGCTCGCGCTCAGCGTCGTGCTGACCGGGCCGCTGGCGTCGAGCCTGCCGCCCTTGCCGGCGGCGCCGCTCGAGCTCGGTCGGCTGATCGCTGGCGAGCTCTTGATCGGCCTGTTCCTCGGCACGATCGCGCGGGTCGCCTTTGCGGCCCTGCACGTCGCCGGCACCACGATCGCCCTCCAGTCCGGCCTTGCGGCGGCGGCGATCTTCGATCCCAACGAAGCCACCCAGGGCACGCTGCCCGGCAATTTCCTGACCACGACCGCGCTCGTCCTGCTGTTCGTCACCGACGGCCACCACATGATGCTGCGCGCCCTGGCGGCGAGCTATGCCAGCCTGCCGGCGGGGGGAGCGCCGCCGCTCGGCGACTTCGCGGACCTTTTGACCCGGCTGATTGGCCGCGCCTTCGCGCTCGGGGTGCGGATCGCAGCACCCCTGCTCCTGGTCAGCCTGCTGATGTATCTCGGCATGGGCGTGCTCAATCGCCTGATGCCGAGCTTCCAGGTCTTCTTCATCGCCCTGCCGCTCCAGATCCTGGTCGCGTTCGCGACCATCATGCTGTCCTTCGCGACCGGCCTCGCGGCCTTCTTCGGCCTGTTTGCGGACGCCTTAGGCGGCGCGCTGCCCGGCGGCTGAGCGGCGATGGCGGACGATCAGGACGACGGGCAAAAGACCGAAGAGCCGACCCAGCGCCGTCTCGACGAGGCCCGGCGCAAGGGCCAGGTCGCGACCTCGCGCGAGGTCAATCACGCCTTCATGCTCGGCGCTGGCGCGCTCATGGTCGGCCTCCTGGCGCCCAAGGTCGCCGGCGATCTCGCCGCCGCGCTGCGCCGGCTGCTCGAGCGGCCGCATGAGCTGGTGTTCACGGCCGGCGAGCTCGATCGGACTCTGGCGGCGCTGCTGGCCGACGTCGGCGCCGCGCTGCTGCTCGCCGCCCTGCTGCTGGTCGGCGCCGCGCTTGCCAGCGGCCTGATCCAGAACGGGCTGATCCTGAGCGCCGAGGTGCTGACCCCGAAGCTGGAGCGGCTGTCGCCGCTCGCCGGCGCCAAGCGTCTGTTCTCGCTGCGCTCTCTGATCGAGTTCGCCAAAGGGGTGGCCAAGATCGCCCTGGTCAGCGCGGTCGGCATCGCGCTGCTGTGGCCGGCCGGACCTCGGATCCTCACGGCCGCCGAGCTGGACGCCGGGGCGCTGCTCGGCCTGGTCCGAGATCTCGCGCTCCGGCTGCTGGCCGGGGTTGCCCTGCTGGTCGGTCTGATCGCGCTGCTCGACACCCTCTACCAGCGCTTCGAGCATCGCAAGCAGCTGCGCATGTCGCGCCGTGACCTCCAGGACGAGTTCAAGCAGACCGACGGCGATCCGTTCATCAAGGCGCGCCTGCGCCACCTCCGGATGGAACGAGCGCGGCGGCGCATGATGGCCGAGGTGCCGAAGGCGACCGTGGTCGTGACCAACCCGAGCCACGTCGCGGTCGCGCTGCGCTACGACGGCGGCGCCATGGCCGCGCCCAAGGTGGTCGCCAAGGGGCTCGGCACGCTCGCCGAGCGGATCCGCACGGTCGCCCGCGCGCATCGCGTGCCGGTGCTTCAGAACCCGCCGCTCGCGCGCGCGCTGCACGCCGGCGTCGAGCTCGGCGCCGAGGTGCCGCCGGCCCACTATCGCGCGGTCGCCGAGGTGATCGGCTACGTGCTGCGCCTGCGCACCGGCGCCCAAACCCGCCCGGACAAACCTACTCTGATACGCTGATGGGCCGCGGGCGCGCCCGGGCAACCCTTCGTTCATCGCGCCTCCCTACCCTTCGGACCAACCAAAACGCCTCAGGTCCGACCGATCAGAATTGCCGGGTAGGGAGTGGTTCAATCGTGACAACTGCCATCAAGGCCATGGCCGTGCTGGGCGGGCTGCTCGGCATGACCCCGGCGGCCGCGGCCGCCACGCCGCCATTGTTCGGCACCGTGGAGTTCCGGGTCAACTCGCTGGCCGCGCTGCCGCAGTGGCAGCATGTGCTGCGCCAGATCGAGCGCGAACGCCGCATCTATCAAATCTGCGCGGTCGGCGGCGACGACTGCCCGACACGCAGCGCCGTCGCCTGGCAGGCGATGCTCAAGGGCCAGGCGGGTCGCCCGCCGCTCGATCAGATGCAGGCGGTCAACGAGTTCCTCAACCGCTGGCAGTACAAGACCGACGAAGAGAACTACGGCCAGCGCGACTATTGGGCGACGCCGCTCGAGTTCCTGCGCCGGTCGGGGGACTGCGAGGACTACGCCATCGCGAAGTACGTCAGCCTGCGCCAGCTCGGCTTTGCCGCCGAAGATCTGCGTCTGGTCGTGCTGCACGACGTCGTGCGCGATCTGCCGCACGCCGTGCTCGCGGTCTATCATGACAGCGAGATCTACATCCTGGACAATCTGACCAAGGCAGTCCTGCCCCAGGAGCAGCTGAGCCAGTACGTCCCCTACTACTCGATCAACGAGACCACGCGCTGGGCCCATGTCGCCCCGGTCGACACCATGGTCTCATCGGCATCAGGCCGGCTGTCGCCGGGGGTCGGAGGCCACTGACCGGAGTGGCGGCGCCGGCGACCGTTCGAACGGCCGCCGGCCGCGCCCCCTCGGGGCAGCCGGACAGGGCGGGACCCGACCCGAACCTAGCGCTCGCGCAACGCCCTCTGCTTGGCCTTCAGGATCGGCTTCAGGAGATAGTCCATCACCGTCTTCTGGCCGGTCAGGATGTCGACCTGAGTGGTCATCCCGGGAGTGATCGGCAGCGGCTGGCCCGCCTTCTCGAGGGCGGTGTCGCGCGTGCGCACGCGGACCCGGTAGAAGCTCTCGCCTTTGTCGTCGGCGATCGTGTCCGCGCTGATGTCCTCGACCACGCCCTTGAGGCCGCCGTAGATCGAGAAGTCGTAGGCGGTCACCTTGACCATGGCCGCCTGGCCCGGGTGCAAAAAGCCGATGTCGGCCGGCCGGACCTTGGCCTCGATCAGCAGGTTGTCCTCGAGCGGTACGATCTCGACCAGGTTCTGGCCGGGCTGGATGACGCCGCCCACGGTGTTGACCAGCAGGCGCTTGATCGTGCCGCGGACCGGCGAGCGCACCTCGGTCCGCTGGACCCGGTCGGCGGCCGCTGTGATCACCTCGGCGAGCGGCGTCGCTTCGGCCTGGGTGGTGTTGAGCTCACGCTGGGCGTCGGCCCGGAACTTGAGCTGGCGCTCGTCGATCCGCCGGTGGGCCTCGCCTGCGGCCAACTCCACCCGCGGCACCGCGAGCCGCGCCGATTCGAGCTCGCCCTCCAGATCGTTGACCTGGCGCTGGAGGCGCAGGAAGTCGACCTTGGAGACCACCCGATTGGCGGCCAGCGGTGCGGTGATGTCGAGCTCCTGCTGCGCGAGTTCCAGCGAGCGCGTCAGCTGGTCGATGTGGGTCCTGAGCTCGGTGAGCTCCTGCTCGCGCTGCTCGGCCTGGCTGCGCAGAATCGCCAGCTCCGACTGCAGATCCTGCCTGCGCGCGTCGTAGAGATTATGCTCGTTGGCGGCCACCTCGGGCGCGTCCGCCACGACCTCGGGCGGAAACGAGATTGCAGCGTCATCGACCTCGGCGTGCAGCCGGGCGAGCGCGCCGAGCAGGGCGAGGTAGCGCTGACGGTTTTCGCGCAGATCGCTCGCCGCCCGCACGTTGTCGATCCGCAGCAGGGTCTGTCCCTGCTCGACGACGTCGCCTTCGTGCGCCTGGATCGCGGCGACGATGCCGCCCTCGAGGTTCTGCACCACCTGCACCTGGCTGGACGGGATCACCTTGCCCTCGCCGCGCGTGACCTCGTCCAGCGTGGCCCAGCTCGCCCAGGTGAAGAACAGGGCGAAGAAGGCGACGATGATCAGCAGCAAAAGATGCGTGAAGCCCCGGGGCCCGTGCAGGTCGGCGCCGGCGCGGCCGACGATGAAGTCGGCGTCGGCCTTGCTCGGCCGGACGCGCGGCGAGCGGCCGCGGGTCGCGACGCGGGTGCCGGCCGGGCCAAGCGCGAGATCGCGGCCTGCCATTCCTACCGCCCTCAGGCCTGCGCCCGGATGCGGCCGGCGGCGAGCTCCTTGAGCACGTCGTCGCGCGGGCCGTCGGCGACCACCCGGCCGGCGTCGAGGACGATCAACCGCTCGATCAGCGAGAGCACCGAGGCGCGATGGGTCACCAGCAGCAGGCTCTTGCCCGCCAGAACCTCGCTTAGGCGCTGTTTGAATTGGTTCTCGGCGCCGTTGTCCATGGCGCTGGTCGGCTCGTCGAGCACCAGGATCGGCGGGTCCATGAGCAACGCCCGGGCGATCGCGATCGCCTGGCGCTGGCCGCCGGACAGGCTCTCGCCGCGCTCCCCGACGTTGAGATCGAAGCCCTGCGGATGGCGGGCGACGAAATCCTCGACGCCGGCAATCCGGGCTGCCCGCAGGACCGCCTGATCGTCGGCGAAGGGAGCGCCGAGCGTGATGTTGTCGCGCACCGCGCCATGGAACAGGAACACGTCCTGCAGCACGCACCCGACGTTGCGGCGCAGATCCGCGGGATCGATCTGGCGCAGATCGGTACCGTCGAGCAGCACCGCGCCCTGGTCCGGCTCGTACAGCCCGAGCACCAGTTTCTCGACGGTCGTCTTGCCGGAGCCGATCCGGCCGATCAGGCCGACCCGCTCGCCCGGCTTGATCACGAACGAGACGCCATCCAGCGCCGGGAACTTCTGCCCGGGATAGCTGAAGGTGACGTTTTTGAACTCGATCTCGCCGCGCAGGTCGGGGCGGTGCAGGAAGCGGGCTTGGCGCGGCCGCTCGACCGGCAGTGCCATGATCTGCTTCAGGGCATCGTAGGCGGCCCGGGCCTGGTGGTAGCGGGTCAGGATGCCGGCGACCTGCGCAAGCGGCGCCATCCCCCGGCCGGTGATGATGGTGCAGGCGACCAGCGCACCGACCGTCATCAGGCCTTCGCCGATCCGATAGACCCCGAAGATGACCACGCCCACCGTGACCAGGTTCTGCGCCAGCGCCGAGAAGTTGACGCCGAACGCCGACACAAAGCGCGCCCGGGTCGCCGAGCGGGCGGTCGCGCCCACGAACTGCTCCCAGTTGCGCTGCATCCGGCCTTCGGCACCGATGCTCTTGATCGTCTCCAGGCCGCTGATGCTCTCGACCAGGACGCCGTGCTTCTGGGCCGCCTCCTGAAACGTCCGGCGAACCACGCGATTGAGCGGCACCTGCAGGCATAGGCCGACCCCGATCACCAGCGGCACCGCGACCGCCGGCACGATCGCTATCGGGCCGCCGAGCCACCATACGATCAGGATGAAGAACAGCACGAACGGCAGATCGACCAGGGTCACCAGGCTGGCCGAAGTGAAAAAGTCGCGCAGGCTCTCGAACTCGCGCAGGTTGTTGGCGAAGGCGCCGGCGGACGCCGGTCGCGCCGCCATCCGGATGCCCAGGACGTGCTCGAAGATCCGGCTGGCGAGCTTGACGTCGGCCATCTTGCCGGCGCTGTCGACGAAGTAGCCGCGCAGGTTGCGCAACAGGAAGTCGAACAGGAAGACGGTGAGCGCGCCGGCCGCCAGCACCCACAGGGTCTCGAGGGCGTTGTTGGGCACCACCCGGTCGTAGACGTTCATGATGAACAGCGGGCTCGCGAGCGCGAACGCGTTGATCAGCATCGCCGCCAGCACGACCTCGGCATAGATCGGCCAAGCCTGCGCCAGCGTGCCCCAGAACCAGTTGGCGGCGCCCGGGCTCTCAACCTGCTCGGCGCGCCGGTCGAAGCGCAGCTCGGGGCGCGCGAACAGGGCGTAGCCGCTATAGGTCAAGGCCAACTCGGCGAGCGGCAGCTCGAGCGCGCCCCGGCCGGTCTCCGGAACCACGACCCGGGCCCGCTCGCCGGCCAGCAGTTCGACCAGGAGACAGGCGCCGCGCCCCTCCAGCAGCAGGATGCAAGGCAAGGTCAGCTCGCTGATCTGGGCCAACGGGCGGCGCACCAGCCGGGCACTGAGACCGGCCCGTTCAGCGGCCCGGATCGCCAGCTCTGGGGTCAGGCGGCCGTGCTCCAGGGGCAGGCCGGCCTTGAGCACTTCGGCCGAGGTCGGTCGTTCGAGCAGTTGCGAGAGCGTGACCAGACAGGTCAGCAGCGGATCCTCGAGGCTTACGGTCTTGGGCGTCACGCCCCAGCCCGAAGCGGCGACAACGACGCTGTCGGTCGCCCCCTGGTCGGACCCGGCGGGCCGGGGCGTATCCAGCGGTGATTGCAGCGCCGGCCCGCCAGCCGGCTGGCTGCCTGAAGGCTGGCCAGGCCCGGCTTTCGCCGGTGCTTCGCCCGCTGGCAGCGGCACCGGCCGCTGACCGGGCGGGCCGGTCGATGGCCCGGGCGTGGCCAGATCGTTCGGCTCCCGGCGGATCGCTTGCGCCATGTCACTCGAGCCCTCTGCGGCCGCGCCACCGATGGATCGGCGCGGTGATGCCTCGGTTTGCCGATCTACTTCCAGGCGAACCAGACAGCCCTCGCGCCGACGGCGTTCGGTCGAACAGCGTTTGCAGTACACAAAGCGTTTGCTTTAGACAATGACATTGCCTGCCAACCGGCGACCTAGGGCCTGCCAACCGGCGACCTAAGGCCTGCCAACCGGCGACCTGGCGGCCGGAGCGCATAGCCACCAGCCGGGCGCAGCAAGCGGGCACCGGCGTCAAACGTGCCGCCCGCGCACCAAACAGGCCGCAGCCTAAGGAATTGACGGAGTCCGGGGCAAGATCTATCAAGATCATAAGCCAATCAACCTGCGGCTTCGTCGGGTGTCCCTGCAGGCCGAGTGGGTCATCACAATGCCAATGTTGGGGAGCGTCTCGTTGTCGACCATCGCTCGTGTCCTGGCTCCGCTGCTCGCGCCGGTCGTCTGGGTCGCAGGGATCAGCGCAGCCGGCGCCGCCAGCCTCGAGGACAGCGTGCGGGCGACCCTGGCGAGCAATCCCGACGTCGGCGTGGTGCAGGCGGACCGCGAGGCCATCGACCAGGAGCTGCGGCAGGCACGCGCAGGCTATATGCCGTCGATTGATCTCCGCGGGGCCGTCGGACCCGAGTACACCAACAGCACGGCGACCCGTGAGCGGAACACGCGCCCGCTGGGTGGCGATGCGTCGACGACGCTGATGCGCTACGAGTTCCAGATCACCCTGTCGCAGATGCTGTTCGACGGGTTTGCCACCCAGAGCGAAGTCGAGCGCCAGACGTCGCGGATCGATTCGGCGGCGTTCCGGGTTCAGGAGGCCGCTGAATTCGTGGCTCTGGATGCGATCGAGGCCCACCTCGACGTGCTGCGCAACCAAGCCCTGGTCGAGCTGGCGCGCGAGAACCTCGCCGAGCACCGGCGCCTGAGGGGCCTGGTCGGACAGCTCGAGTTGCAGGGCGCCAGCTCGATCGCCGATGTGCACCAGACGGATGCCCGGGTTGCCACCGCCGAGACCTCGCTGGCGACCGCGATCGGCACGCTGCGCGACGCCCAGGCCGGTTACATCAGCGTGGTCGGGATGCCCGCGGACAGTCTCGCGGAACCCGTGGTGCCGGTCGCCGCCCTGCCCGAGAGCCAGGAAGCCGCGGCCGCCAAGGCGGCGGTCGACAACCCCACGGTGCTGATCGCGAACGCCGACATCGACGTCGCCGAGGCCGCGCTCACGGGCTCGCGCGCGGGCTACTACCCGCACCTCGATCTGGAGGTCGGCGGGGCTGCGAACAAGAATCTGGACGGCATCAAAGGCGGCGATGTCGACGCCCAGGCGCTGCTCGTGCTCCGCTACAACCTGTTTCGCGGCGGCGCCGACATCGCGCGTGAGCGCGAGGCCTTCTCGCGCCTCAGGGAGGCCCGGGAGTTGCTGCGCAAGGCCCAGCGCGGCGCCGAGAAAGATGCCAGGGTCGCTCATAACGCTCTGACCACGGCCCGGTCCCGCCTCGAGTCGCTGCGCGCGGCGGTCGAGGCGCAGCGCGCCACCCGTGACGTCTACGCGCAGCAGTTCGACCTCGGGCAGCGCAGCCTGCTCGACCTCCTGGACGCGGAGAATGAGCTGTTCATCGCCCGCTCCAACCTCACCACCGCGCAGTACACCGAGATGTTCGGCGTCTATCGCGTGCTGGCCGCGACCGGCGATCTGCTGACGACCCTGAACATCGATCGGCCCAAGCAGTCGATCAGCATCTACCGACAGCGCAAGGAGCCGGTCCACGAGACTGTGCCGGCGGTCGGTGGCAACACCGGCTGATCGGCCGATCCGGCCCCACCGGCTCGGGTCTCGACCTTAACGCTCCGTTAACCAATGCATGGTTAATTCTCCACGAGCCGGCGGGCGAATGGAGAGCGGGAAGCATGCGAGCAGGCGAGCGCGGGACCAGGCCGAAGGCGGTGCGCCGCGGCCGGGCGCCCCGGTGGCAAGGGCACGATTGCCCCGATCGCGATTTGCCACAGGCCAGATGCAACTTTCGGAACCGACCTGGCGGGCCGTCGTTGTATTCGGGTAACGGCGCAATTGGAAATCGTTCGCAGAATGGGTCGGAGCTGCATCGGATGCCCCTCCGTCCGGCATGGGGCCGTGGCGCAAATACACCACTGGCGAAGCGACTAGGGGCAATTTCTCATCTAGAATCTCAGAAACTACTAACATCATCTGGTACAACGAGTTTTCCATTTCCACGAGATCGCGCTTTCTTCGCCTCGGACGATTTGTTATGCTGCCTCGAAACTGGTTAAGAGCGCTGAGTGTGCCTGGGAATCTACAATCGCGGGGCAGTAAGGGACGGGGTTCGCTCCCTCGGCATCGGTGGGCGGAACACGGATGGTTGAACCGTGTCACATCTGTGTCTTTGCGGACACAGGCCATCGCGGGCATCGACGCGCTGATCCTTCCACGGCGGGGGCGGGTGGTGGTCAAGGCCGCGTTGCATCATGATCGGGCGTAGGTTGCGGAGTGGTCTCGTAGGCGGCGTGCTGGTCCTGGCCGTCGCGGTCGTACCTGAGTCTCTGCTGGCCACGCTGGCGCCCTCCGACGACGGCGTAAGTTATGGCCTTGATGCAGAGTTGTCGCGGCTCGGCGAGGTCCGCGAGCAGCTGGTGCGGCGGCGGGCGCTCCAGCTGGCGCTTGACCAGCAGGCCGACAACCTGGCTCGCGCGATCGATAGCCTGCAGGCGCGCCGGGAGCAGACTTGGACGACCCTGCGCCGCGAGCGCGACGAAGCGCAGACACTGGAGCGCCAGCTCGACCGGCTGGTGCCACGGGTCCTGGCCCGGCGCGCAGCAGTCCTGGAGCGCCGTGAGAACGCAGCGCGTCTGCTTGCCGATCTGGCGAGTACGAGCCGCCAGGTCGAGCTGGATCCGACTGTCCGGGCCCGGATGCTGGCAATTAGCCCTCTGATCCTCCAGCGGCTGCGGCGCGCCGAAGCGGGCCTCGGCCCACTGGAGCGGGAGCCCGACCCGGCGATCGCCCGGCACCATGAGGTCGAGCGGCGGGCGCCGCTATTAATGGCGGAGGCCCAGCGTCTGCAACGGGAGCGGGAACAACAGCAGCAGCAGCGGCGCGTGGTCGTCGCCCGGCTGGACCGGCTGAGCAGGCAGGTGCAAGCGTTGAGCAGCGAGCAGCAGCGCCTCGCGCAGACCGTCCTCAGCCGTGAGGTCGCCCACGCCGTCCGCGCCGGGCCCGGACCGGATCAGCCGGCCTTGCGCGCCGACCTGCCGGTGCGACCGACCGGCGATGTCGCGCCGGACGCGGCGGTACGAGGCGCGCTGGCGGAGCCGTCTCGGCTGGCGTTCGGGGTACAAGCGATCCAACCAAGCCTGCCACAGCTGATCGCGACGGCGCCGCCGTCGCTGGCCGTGACGCGACCGGGATTGACCGCCCACGCCGAGCTTGCGGCTCTGCCGCCGCCGCCCGCAAAGCCGGTCGGTGCCTCCCCGTTGGGTGAGCTCACTGCATCCGCGTATCGTGATGCGGACAGCGCGACGCCGCTCGACGTCGTGTTCCTTGAGCCGGCGCCGCTCGCTGACGTCGGCTCCCAGGTCCCGATTGCTCGCCTGCCGCGGCCGCAGGCGCCGATCATGCCGGTCCCCGGCGAGGTGATGAACCCCTTTGGTGACCAGAACGGCGGCGGCGCCGGCAAGCCGGGCGTCACGATCGCCGCCATGCCCGGTCAGCCCGTGGCGGCGCCCGAAGATGGCCGGGTGGTGTTCGCCGCACCGTTCCGCAGCTATGGCCCACTCTTGATCATTGAACATCAACCCGAATATCATACCTTACTTTGGGGCTTCGCCGAGCTTGACGTCGAGGTCGGAGATCAGGTACGGGCCGGTCAGATCGTCGGCGTCATGGCGCCCGACGCGCAACCTGCTCCGGAGCTCCACGTCGAGCTGAGGCGCAATGGCCGGCCGGTCAATGCCTTGCCCTGGCTGGCGGCCAGTAGCAACAAGGTCAGAGGTTGATGCGGAAAAGTCTGATCAGCGTCTTCACCGTCGGCCTCGTGGTCCTGGTCGCATGCGTGGCGGCGGCGAGTATGCCGCAGGCCGGCTCCTCGGACACCTTCCGGCAGCTGAAATTGTTTGGCGACGTCTTCGAGCGGGTGCGCGCTGAATACGTCGAAGAGGTGTCGGACGAGACGCTGATCGAGTCAGCGATCAACGGCATGCTGAGCTCCCTCGATCCCCACTCCGGCTATCTCGACGCCAAGAAATACCGGGACATGCAGGTCCAGACCAAGGGCGAGTTCGGGGGCCTCGGCATCGAGGTCACGATGGAGAACGGCTTGGTCAAGGTGGTCTCGCCGATCGACGATACCCCGGCCCACCGGGCGGGAATCCAGGCCGGAGACGTGATCACCCACATCAACAATGAGCCGGTGCTCGGGATGAGCCTCTCGGAAGCCGTCGAGCGGATGCGGGGACCAGTCGATACCTCGATCGAGCTGACCCTGCGCCGCCCCGGCCACGACGAACCGATCCAGGTCAGTATGGCCCGCGCGGTGATCACCATTTCGCCCGTGCGTTGGCACGCTGAGGGGGATATCGGCTATATTCGGATCACCGCGTTCAATGAGCAGACCGAGAGCAGCCTGCACAACGCGATTGAGCAGTTGAAGGGCCAGCTCGGCGCGAGCTTCAAGGGCGTGGTCCTCGACCTACGTAACAATCCAGGCGGCCTGCTCGAGCAGGCCGTGGCGGTCGCTGACGCCTTTCTCGATCGCGGTGAGATCGTGTCGACGCGGGGCCGCCGCCCCGACAGCATTCAGCGATTTAACGCCCGGCGCGGGGACGAAATCGACGGTCGGCCGATGGTGGTGCTGATCAATGGCGGGTCGGCCTCGGCGTCAGAGATCGTCGCCGGCGCCCTGCAGGACCATGGCCGCGCGATCGTCATGGGCACGCGGTCATTCGGCAAGGGGTCGGTCCAGACCATCATGCCCCTGCCCGGACATGGGGCGATCCGACTGACCACCGCCCGCTACTACACTCCCGCAGGCACATCGATCCAGGCCAAAGGCATCGTGCCGGACATCGAGGTCCAGCAGTCGCACGTCGAGGTGATCGACGAGGGCGTGTCGCGCCGGGAGGCGGATCTGCGCGGCCGCCTCGCGAACGAGCAGACCGACGGCGCGCCGGCCACGGTCAGTGACAGCAACGCCGGGGGCGAGCCTGCACAGAAGGACGCCACCGAGGACTACCAGCTCGGACGGGCGGTCGACCTGCTCCGCGGCGTCGCCATGTTTGGGGCACGCAATATCCAGTAGCTCGGGGCCGCCGCGGCCGCCGGAGACTTGTCCGGTCAGCGGCGGGCGTGAAGGCGCGGCTATGGTGAAGGGCCGGGCGTGGCGGCTCCTTCGGTCGTTGTGGCCCGCCGTCGCTGGCGTCTCGATCGTGGGTGGCGCGCTGACCGCACTGCTCCTGGGAGGCGGGGGCCAGGTCCATTTCACCGGCGTGCCGCGCTTGCAGCTGGCACTGCCGAGCGCTCCGGCTGGCCCTCCTGCCTTTCCGCCGGAGGCCGACACCGATGCTGCGGCGGCGCCACAGCCGGGTACGCCCGTGCCCCTGTTGCCGGAGCTGACCGAAGAGGGACCCTATGGCCCCTTGCCGCGCATCGCGCCGGATGGTCGGCGACCGTTCCTCGCCTATGCTCGACCCTTCAACCTCGACGACCAGCGACCCAGGATTGCGCTCCTGGTGCTGGGGTTGGGCCTGCAGACCGATCTGAGCGAGGCAGCGGTCGGCCTGCCTGGCGAGATCAGCTTGCATTTCTCGGCCTATGCTGCGGATCTGCCGGGCTGGTTCGAGCGGGCGCGGCGCGCGGGGCATGAAGTGCTGCTCGATCTGCCGATGGAGCCGCTCGACTATCCCGCCAGCGATCCAGGCCCTAATGCTCTGTTGACCAGCAACTCGACCGAGGAAAACCTGAAGCGCCTCGACTGGTTGCTGGCGCGGGCTACGGGCTACATCGCGCTTGCCGGGAGCGGCGCCCGGTTCGCCGCCAGCGCGCGAGCGTCTCCGGTCCTGGACGTGCTGGCGCGGCGCGGGCTGGCGGTGGTCGAGGTCGGCCCGCCGGAGATGGTGGCAACCGCGGCCGCCGTGGGGTTGCCCTATGCCAGCGCGCCGACCGCGATCGACGATGACCCGTCAAAGCCGGCGATCGACCTTGCGTTGGGTGGGCTCGAGGCGGCGGCGCTCAGGACCGGCAGTGCCTTGGGCGTCGCGCAGGGCTATCCGGTATCGCTGGAGCGCTTGCGGCTCTGGGCGGCGACCCTCGAGGCGAAGGGCCTGGTCCTGGCGCCGGTCAGCGCCGTGGTGATCGAGCAGTCCGGGCTGTCGGCCGAAGTTCGGGGTGACGCCGAAGGCCGTGGCCGCGCTCAAGGCTAGCCGCGCCGGACCGCCGGAGGGCTATCGACCCTGCGTCGGGCTGATGCTGATCGGACCGGCGAAGCGCTTGTTCATCGGCGAGCGGCTGGGCCCCCTCCGCGAGGCCTGGCAGATGCCGCAGGGCGGCATCGATCCGGGCGAAACCCCGCTCGAGGCGGCGCGCCGTGAGCTCTCGGAGGAGGTCGGCACCGATCGGGTCGAGCTGCTGGCCGAAAGCCGCTGCTGGTACGCCTACGATCTGCCGCCGCGGCTGATCCCTGATCACTGGGGCGGCCGCTATCGCGGCCAGAGCCAGAAGTGGTTCGCATTCCGTTTCACCGGCACCGACGTCGACATCGATCTGCATGCCCATCATGCCGAGTTCGCCCGCTGGCGTTGGGCGGCCGGCGACGAGGTGCTGCGCCTGATCGTGGCCTTCAAACGTCCGGTGTATCGCGCCGTTCTGGCCGAGTTCGCGGATCTGCTAGGCTGAGCATCGGGATCGACGGTTCGTGCGACGCCCGGCCACAACGATTGAAAACACGCGCGGCATCGTGGACAACATGCCTGACGGACGGCAGCGCGCGTTCCTGACGGCAGGCGCGGCGCGAGTTCACGGGATTCCCAGCGGGTGATCTTATCCTCATCGGGACAAGGGGTGTCGGCCGCCATGGCGGCTAGCGCAACGGAAACAGCGACCCGGCCGCCACGCGTCTGGGTGATAATGGGCCACAAGGCCGGGGACAATTCTCAGATCCTGGCGCTCGCCGAGGAATTGGGCTGGCCGTTCGAGATCAAGCATCTGGTCTATCGTCCGACCGAGCTGATCACGAATCTTCTGGCCCCGCGCACCCTGCTCGGGATCGTCCGCGGCAGGTCGAGCCCGCTGGTGCCGAGCTGGCCGGATCTGATCATCTCCGCCGGCCGGCGCAACGAGCCGGCCTGCCGCTGGATCCAGCTGCAGGCCGATCGCCGCGTGCGCCTGGTCCACTGCGGCCGACCCTGGGCGCAGCTCGATTGCTTCGATCTGATCGTCACGACGCCACAGTACCGGCTGCCGAAGCGGCCGAACGTGCTACACAACATGACCCCTCTGCAGCGCGTGTCCGAACGGCGCCTTGAGGCGGCCCGGGCGCTTTGGGGGCCCAGGCTCACGCATTTGCCCCGGCCCCACATCGCGGTGATGATCGGCGGCGACGCCGGCCCCTATGTGCTCGACCGCGAGGCCGCAGCCCTCCTCGGGCGGGCGGCGAGCGCGCTCGCCAGGAAGCAGGCGGGGGCGCTCCTGGTGACCAGCAGCGCGCGTACGCCCAAGCCCGCGATCGACGCCTTGGAGGCCAGGCTCGACTGCCCGGCCGAGGTCTTTCGCTGGACGCCGGACCGCGCGGCTGAGAACCCTTATTTCGGCTATCTCGCGAGCGCCGACGCGTTCATCGTGACCTCGGAGAGCATGTCGATGCTGACCGAGGCCTGCTCGACCCGCAAGCCAGTCTACATGTTCGATATCGACACCGGACCCGAGCTTAGATGGCCGCTGCTTGCGCCCCTGATCGGCGAGGTGCCCGCCACCTCGTGGGCGCGCCGCCTGCGCCGGCTGCGCTTCCAACCGCTGGTCTATCGGACCGCGATGGTCACCGGACCGGTGCGCCTCACCCGCGATGTCCGGATCATCCAGCGCCAGCTCATCGAGGCCGGCCGCGTCGTCTGGCTCGGGCAGGAGTTTCCGCCGGGCCCGCCACCGCCGCCGCTCGACGACGTCGCGCGCGCCGTCGCGCGGGTCAAGGCACTGTTCCAGGCGCCAACCAGCGGCCCCCTCGAAGCGGACACGGGCGCCGCGCCCGCCCCTTCGGTCGCTCCCCGCAGCGCCGCGTAGTCGCCCGCCGGGCGTCGCGGTTGAGCTCAGAGTTTGTAGATCAATCGAGCCCGCGCAAGAATGCCCTTTGCAATCATTGGCGATTTGCGGCGCGATCGGAGCACTTCGGGCATTCTTTCACGGGCTCTCAGGCGGCGCTCGCCCGGGTCAGGCGCCCGGCGGCGGTAAGCGCCTGGTCGAGGTCGGCGATGATGTCGCTTGCGGTCTCGAGGCCGATCGAGAGCCGGATCACCTCGGGCCCGGCGCCGGCCGCGCGCAGCTGCGCCTCGTCCAGCTGGCGATGGGTGGTCGAGGCCGGATGGATGATCAGCGAGCGGGTGTCGCCGATGTTGGCGAGGTGCGAGAACAGCTCGCAGCCTTCGACCACTTTGATCCCCATCTCGTAGCCACCCTTGACCCCGAAGGTGAACACGGCACCCGTGCCCCGCGGCATGTAGCGCTTGGCGAGTTCGTGGTGCGGGCTGCTCGGCAGGCCCGGATAGGACACCCAGGCGACCGCCGGATGTCCGGCCAGGAACTCGGCCACGGCGCTCGCATTCTCGACGTGGCGCTGCATCCGGAGCGGGAGCGTCTCGCAGCCGGTCAGCAGCATGAAGGCGTTGAAGGGCGAGAGACAGGGCCCGACGTCGCGCAGGCCGACCGCCTTGCAGCGCATCGCAAAGCCGAAGTCGCCGAAGGTCTCCGCGAACCTGATGCCGTGATAGGCCTTGGTCGGCTCGGTCAAAGCCGGGAACTTGTCGCTCTGGAACCAGTCGAAGCGGCCACCGTCGACGATGATCCCGCCCATCGAGTTGCCGTGGCCGCCGATGTATTTGGTCATCGAGTGGACGACGACATCGGCGCCGTGCCGGATCGGCTGGCAAAGATAAGGGGTCGGCATGGTGTTGTCGACGATCAGGGGCACGCCGGCGCCATGGGCGATCTCGGCGATCGCCTCGAGGTCGGCGACCACACCGTCCGGGTTGGACGCGCTCTCGATGAAGATCGCTTTGGTCCGCTTGCGGAGCGCCTTCCTGAACTGCTTCGGCTTGGTCGGGTCGACGAAGCGGACGTGCCAGTCGAACTTGGGGAAGGTCTCGCTGAACTGGGTGATCGAGCCGCCGTAGAGCTTGGTCGAGGAGATGATCTCGTCGCCCGGCGTCATCAGGTTGAGGAACGCCACGAACTGCGCCGCATGGCCGCTCGCGACGGCGCAGGCCGCGGTGCCGCCTTCCAGCGCGGCGACCCGTTCCTCGAGCACCGAGACGGTCGGGTTGGTGATCCGCGAATAGATGTTGCCGAAGCGCTGCAGGTTGAACAAGGATGCCGCGTGGTCGACGTCGTCGAACACGAAGGAGGTGGTCTGGTAGATCGGGGTCGCGCGCGCGCCGGTGGTCGGATCGGGCGCCGCTCCGGCATGGATCGCCAGGGTCTCGAAGCCGTAGTCCCGCGCGTGCTCGTCGCTCATCGTCTGCAATCCCCGTTGATCCGCACCGTTCGGGCGAACCGTACCGCGCACCCCCGCCCCTGGCAAATGCCGGATCTGCAAGCGCAACGCGGCCCGTTTGCCCACAGCACCTCGACGGCGCCACGATTGTGAACCATGGCCGCCGCGGGAGAGCGGCCGATCGCCGAAAAGCTGGAGGCGAGGGCCTCCCAGCTCTACGATCAACGTCGCGTCCGGGGCTGGCGGTGCCGGGCATGGCCGGCACCAAGATCTCCCCATGCCGAACGGCGCGTGGATGCGGGAGAATGCGGAGTTGCGGGCTTCTGCGGGGGGGATCGGGTTGGCCGGTGCTGGACGCAATCGGGAGGCGGTCCGGGCGATCATGCATGAGCTGGCGCGCGAGCGGATCGACCGGCGCGGCGCCCTGACGGCCGGCATCGCCGCCGGCCTCTCGCTCGCGTCGCTGAGCGCGCTCGCGGAGAGCGTGCCGGGCCGTGCGCGCGGCGAGAAGGCCGACGCCGACACGCTTCCGGCGACGGTCGACTATGTCATCGTCGGCGCAGGATCCGCCGGCTGCGTGCTCGCGCATCGCCTGTCCGCCGACCGCGATCTCCGCGTGCTCCTCCTCGAGGCCGGTGGCCCGGCGACCATGCCCGAGATCGCCGTGCCCGCGGACTGGCCCAAACTCTCCGGCAGCGCCGTCGACTGGCGCTACACGACGAGCGCACAAGCCGGCCTCGGCGGCCGGGTCGTGCCGTATCCGCGCGGCAAGGTGCTCGGCGGGTCGAGTGCGATCAACGGGCTCGCCTACCAGCACGGCCACCCATCCGGCTATGACCGCTGGTCTGCCGCGGGCTGCCCCGGCTGGGGCTTTGCCGACCTGTTGCCCTACTTCCGGCGCGCCGAAACCTTCTCGGACGGGGCCGACGACTGGCACGGCGGCGACGGCCCGCAGCATGTCCTGGCGCTCGAGCACGCGCCTGACCGCCATCCGGTCGCCGCGGCGTTCCTGGCTGCGGCGGTCGGCCAGGGTTTTCCGTTCAGCACCGACATCGGCGGCGAGCAGACGACCGGCGCGGCCTGGAACCAGCTCAGCATCGTCGGTGCGCGGCGGGACAGCGCCGCCACCGCCTATCTCGACCCGATTGCCGGGCGCCCGAACCTGACGATCCTGACCGGTGCCGAGGTGCTCCATCTGACGATCGAGGCCGGGCGCTGCACCGGGCTGATCTATAAGTACCTCGACCGCCAGCGCCAGCTACGCATCGAGCGCGAGGTGATCCTCGCTGCCGGCGCGGTCAACTCGCCAAAGCTTCTCCAGCTGTCCGGAATCGGTCCGGCCGAGCAGCTGCGCGCGCACGGCATCCCGGCCGCGGTCGATCTCGCGGGCGTCGGTGACGGCCTCCAGGATCACGTCCTCGGCGCCGGCGTCGCCTATGAGGCGCGGCGCCCGGTCCCGCTGTCGCGCTACAATCACGGCGAGGGGCTGCTCTATGTCCCGCATCAGCTGGGACCCGAGATCCTGATCATGAGCGTAACGCTGCCCTTCGTCCTGCCGAGCGTCGGCGCGGCGCCGAGCCCTGCCTTTGTGCTCACCCCCTGCCTCATGAGGCCACGCAGCCGCGGCAGCGTCCGACTCGCCTCGGCCGACCCGCGCGATCCGCCACTGATCGATCCGGGCTTCCTGACCGATTCCGACGATCTCGACGTCATGGCGGGGGCCGTGGCGCTCGCCCGCGAGGTCGGGGCCGCGGCTCAGCTCTCCGACTGGCGTAAGCGCGAGGTCTTCCCCGGACCCGGGGTCACGCACCGCAAGGGCCTGCGCGACTTCGCCCGGCGCGCGGCCAACTCCTTCCATCACCCCGTCGGCACCTGCCGGATGGGCACGGACGAGGGCGCCGTGGTCGATCCGGCGCTCCGGGTGCGCGGCATCCTGGGCCTGCGGGTCGTCGACGCCTCGGTGATGCCATCGTTGCCGCAGGCGATGGTGAACGCCGCGACCATCGCGATCGCAGAGCGGGCGGCCGACCTGATCCTTGGACGGAGCTAGCGGCGCGCGGTCGGGTCGCTCATCGCGATGGAGGTCTCCTGCCGAAGCCGCCCTTCGATCGCGACAGCTGGAAGGCTTGGCCCTTCTTGGACGAGATCACCCGGCGGTTGACGCCCGCCCAGCCGATCTCGCCGAACAGGCGGCCGTACTCAATCTTCGGGCAGCGGTCCTGAACGACCTGCAGGCCAGCCGCTGCGGCCTTGGCGGCCGCATCGTCGTGGCGCACGCCGAGCTGCAGCCAGAGCACCTTGGCACCGCTCCGGATCGCGGCGTCGACGACCGGCGGCACGTCCGCAGAGCGGCGGAAGATCTGCACCATGTCGGGCGGCTGCTCCAGGTCATCGAGGCTTGCGAGCACGGTCTCGCCCAGGATCTGCTTGCCGGCGTAGCGCGGGTTGATCGGGATCACCCGGTAGCCTTTGCTCTGGAGGTAGAGCATGGCGAAATAGGACGGGCGCATGTCGTCGGCGCTCATGCCCACGGCAGCGATCCTCCTCACCCGCTTGAGGATATCACGCAGGTAGGAATCGTCGTAGCTCAGCTTTTCCGCGGTCTTTGGGTTCGTTTGGTCGTTGCGGGCCGCGGCGCTCAGCTCAGCCATAGCGGCTTCCTCTTCTCGATGAACGCGGCAAGCCCCTCCTCGAAATTCTGATAGCTTGCGTTCTCGACCATGACGTCGGTGGTCAACGCGTAGGCCGCCTCGAGGCCCATCTCGAGCTGGCGGTAGAAGGCCCGCTTGCCGAGCGCCAGGACGTCGGAAGGTTTGCTCAGGAGGCGCGCAAGTAGGGCGTCGAACGCCTCCTCGAGGCGGTCGGGCGGGACCACCTGGTTGACCAGACCCAGGCGAAGCGCCTCCTCGGCCTCGATGAAGTCGCCAGTCAGCAGCATCTCCATCGCGGGCTTGCGGGCGACGTTGCGCGACAGGGGCACCATCGGGGTCGAGCAGAACAGGCCGTAGCGCACGCCCGAGGTCGCGAAGCGCGCATTGGTCGTGGCCAGCGCCAGATCGCACGCGGCGACCAGCTGGCAGCCGGCGGCGGTCGCGATGCCGTCGACCAGCGCGATCACCGGCTGGGGCAGGCGCGTGAGGCCGAGCATGACCGCCGAGCACTGCTCGAACAGCGCCCGGACCTTGGCCGGGTCGGCGCGCTCGCCGCGCAGCTCCTTGAGGTCGTGACCGGCGCAGAAGGCGCGCCCCCGGCCGGTGATCACGACCACCCGGACGCTCGGATCGTCCCGGATCTGTCCGAGCTCCCGCTGCAGCGCGCCCAGCAGCTCGCGCGAGAGGGCGTTATAGGCATCCGGCCGGTTCAGCGCGAGGCCGGCCACGCCCTCGGCATCGCTACGCAGCAGGACCGGCTCCGGCGCCACGCCATCCCCGGCGGACTCCGGTCGGTCCAGATCCGCGACATCGACCATGCCATGCCCTCCCACCACTCGGTCAGCATCACGCCACCTTATATGCGCCCTAGACGGCGCGTGCCAACCCGAGGGCCGGTAACGGGGGGCATCGCGCAACGGCCTGCTGGCGCATGCGATGCCAGGCAAAGGCCGGAGCCGGCTAGGGGCGAGCGCCGGCAGCCCGGTGGCGCCACTCCTCGACCACCCGATTGACGCGCGGCACGCCGGCGGCCGCCGCGACCGGGGCGGCCTGCGGCAAGTCGCCGGGCGGCGTCGAAGCTGGCTGGGGCGCTGGCTGTGGGGGCGGCTGATCGACCTGCTGTTCGGCGCGCCGGATCGCCAGGATCTCGCGTGCCACCCGGAGCGCACCGCCCCTGACCGCCATGTCCTGCCCCTTGAGCTGCATGCGGCCGCCGAAATAGAAGGCGATGATGACGCTGAGCAGCGCCCAGAAGCCGTCCGGCATCATCTGATAGGCCTGGGCGATCTCCAGGAATCGGACCGGCGCGACCGGCGCCAGCACGAACAGGGCGAGGATGCCGAGCGTGATCATCGGCCGCGGCAGACGGTTCAGGCCATCGATCATCGAGTTCCCACCAGGTTCGCCCCGCGCGGTCGTGGAACTCGGCGGTGAATTGCTGCAGCGAGGCGAGGTCCTGCTGGCTCAGCGCCATGGTCTCGACGTGGTCGCGCTCCGCCGTCTGCTCGGCGTTGGGCTTGAAGACCTCGATCAACTCCTTGGCCGGACGGAACAGTCCGGTCACCAGGCTCAACCAGCTCATGCCACCAACCTCTCTCTGGGGACGTCGAACTCGGCCAGGCGGTTCAGCCAGCCGTCGAGGAACACGCCCTGGCTCGGGTCGGCCAGCACGATCGCCTGATAGAAGTTGCGCCGCTCCTCGACCAGGGCCGCGAGCAGCCAGTCCTTCATCGCCCAGGCCGCGTCATGGGCCGCGCGGCTGGTCCTGGGACCGCAGATGCCGTCCACGATCAACGCCCCGAAGCCCGCGAGATTGCAGACCCGCTGGACGAACCCGATCGCCCGCCCTGGGCCATGATTGACGGCGCTGTCGAGCACGAACGGCTGGATGCCCTCCGGCAGCTGATCGATCTGCGGGCTCTGATAGTAGTCGCGCCGATAGATCTCCTTGGCCTGGTCCAGGCTCAGCTGCTCGACCTCCGCCGCGGTTGCGGCGCGCCCGAGGTGCTGTGACAGCGTCGCCTGGGTGATGCCGAACCTGGTCGGCCCGCCGCGATCCGCCGGATGGTCGACGAAGCCACCTTCGCGTCGAATCACGTCCTCGATCATCGCATCGACCGAGACCGTCATGCCGGTCACCTCCGTCGGCTGCTGTTATAGGACAATATACCTATCACAGTTCCGGCCGAAAGGGAAGGAAGGACTGTCCACGCCTAGCGGCGAAGGCTCCCTCGCCTGGTCCGAGGGTGGTCGGCGCGCCGCCCGCTCGCGCCTCAGTCGACCGAGATGGCGAGGATCATGCTGAGCTGGCAGAGCGGACGGGAGGTGGCCTGGTGCCAGGCGTTGAACACCTCCTGGACCCGCAGCCGGTCGGCCTTCGATTTGGGCGCACCGGCGAACGCATCCCAGTGGTTGAGCGCCTTGACCACGGCATCGGTCAGGAGAAAGCTGTCCTTGCCGGCCATGCGCAGGAAATAGGGCCCGGAATTGCCGCCGAGCTGCGCGAAGCGCTTGCCGAGATCCTGCCACAGGCCAACCACACCATCGCGCGGCCAGTCGGCCAGATAGGCACCCATGCCACCCGCCTCGCGAGCGACCTGGACCAGGGCGGAGGCGTTGGCGCGTACCGACTTGAGCTTGCCCCAATGGCGGATCAGGCGCCTGTCGTTGAGGAGCGCCTCCAGCTCCTCGTCGGACATGGCGACCACGCGGGCGGGCTCGAAACCGGCGAACACCTCCTCGAACGCCGGCCATTTGGCATCGACCAGACTGTGCTTCAGGCCGGCGCGGAAGATTCGGAGCGACATCAGCGACAGGTAACGATCGTCACCGACGGCGCGCAGCTGATCCGGCGACTTTGGTACCGGCAGGCGCTGGACCAGCGCCTGGGCGCCGCCGACCCTCTCACGCGCGCGCTCCTCGATCGCCTCGAACGGAATCACCAGGGCCACGCGACGCCTCCTCCGCTACATTGGCGCCGACCGCAACCGATCGTAGTGGCCCCGGCTGAACGCCGCAATCCCGGCAAGAGCGGGCTTGGGGGGTGGCGGTCATGACGGCGCGCTCGGGCCGGAGCCCGGCGCGCGCCGCCCGCGCAGCGGCTCAGTAGGCGTTCGGGTGACTGAAGCCGACGAACAGGGTACGCAGGATGATCCGGATGTCGAACAGCAGCGACCAGTTCTCGATGTAGTAGAGGTCGTAGCGCACCCGCTGCTCCATCTTCTCGAGGGTCTCGGTCTCGCCGCGCAGGCCGTTGACCTGCGCCCAGCCGGTGATGCCGGGCTTGACCCGGTGGCGCGCCAGATACTCGTCGATCAGGCGTGAGTACTGCTCGTTGTGGGCGATCGCGTGCGGCCTGGGACCGACGATCGACATCGTGCCCATCAGAACGTTCAGGAACTGGGGCAGCTCGTCGAGCGAGGTCCGGCGCAGGATCCGGCCAATCCGGGTCACACGCGGGTCGTGCCGGGTCGCCTGGGTCACGGCCCGATCCTCGCAGCGGTCGATGTACATGCTGCGGAACTTGAAGACCTCGATCACCTCGTTGTTGAGGCCGTAGCGCTTCTGCCGGAACAGGACCGGGCCGCGGCTGTCGAGCTTGATCAACGCAGCGATCAGCAGCAGCAGCGGCATGATCACAACCAGGATCGCCGCCGCGAGCACCCGGTCCTCCATGCTCTTGACGATGTAGTTCCAGCCGGCCAGCGGCTTGTCGAACACGTTCAGCATCGGCACGCCGCCGACGTGGGTGACCTGCCGGTGCGGGAGATGGAACCCGATCATGTCGGGGCACAGGCGGACGTCGACCGGCAGGCTGCGCAGCTTCTTCATCCAGGCGAGCAGGCGGTTCTCGGCGTCCCAGGGCAGGGCGACGATCACCTGATCGATCGGGCTGCTGCGCGCGAAGGTCAGCAGGTCATTGACGCTGCCGAGCACCGGAAAGCCGGACACGTACTCGGGCACCCGGCTATGGCGGTCATCGAACACGCCGATCACGCGCTCGGCGGTGTTGCCATGCCGCGTGAGATGCTCGATCAGGCGCTGACCGTGCTCGCCGGCGCCGACGACCACCAGATTGCGCGTCAGCCGGCCGCCCGCCTGCCAGCGCTGGATCTGGTGCTTCAGCATCATCCGGGCGGTGAACAGGCCGAAGAAGCCGTAAATGAACCAGAGGCCGACCCAGAGCCGCGAAGTCTCGGCGATCTCCCGATTCATTTTGGTGATGAAGCCGAGCGCCAGGAGGCTCAGCATGACGGCGGCCCAGGCCAGCAGCAATCGGCCGACCTGGCCGAACAGATTGGTCAGCTGGCTGAAATTGTAGAGCCCCGCCGACTGCAGGATGTGGATGGTCAGCAGCACCGCGAGCACGGTCGCGTACGCCTCGACGCCCAGATCCTTGGTGGGGTCGTCGTGGAAGCGGGTGATCCAGGCAGCGCTTGCGGCCAGCAGCACGATCACCGCATCAGCGACCCGCAGCAGGCCGATCACGACCGCCGGCGAGAGCCAGTCGGCGCCTTGATGGCGCTGGCTCGGCTTGCGCGCCAGAGCACCGGCGGCAGTCGGAACGCTGCCGCCGCGAACGCGTCGCGTGGGGGTCATCGGTTCGCCTGAAAGCGCAGTCTGGTTCATCGGCTTGACTTGAGAGCCATCTCAGCCTGTCCGGGCGGACTGCCCTACCATGACCGTATCGCCGCTGTCGCAGCCCCTTTCGGGATAGACTGCCCCTTTGGGGATAGACTGCGGCGCGCCGACCGTTGCCGTCCAACTAGTAGTGATGCATTTATGCAATGTCTAAGGAAATCGCGCAAGAGCCGCCATCAAGTGGCGCCATACCTTAATGTGCGTTAACCCTTCGATCAGGCAAGACGTCGGCTGCTGTTGCGTAAATGCAACAGTTTGGCGCCAGCTTTCGGAAAGTCGATCACGGCTCCGCCGGCGGCCTCGGCATCTGTGGGATCGTGGGTCACGAGCAGGGTCGGCAGGCCGGCCGCACGCGCGTGATCCAAGACGAAACGTCGCACCCGCAGACGAAGGTCGCGATCCAGTCCTCCGAACGGCTCGTCCAGCAACAGGGCTCTCGGCTCGGCGAGCAGCGCCCGCATGAGCGCGACCCGGGCACGCTGACCGCCCGACAGGGTCGCCGGATCGCGCCGGGCGAACCCGGCCAGATCGGCCTCGGCAAGCGCCGCCTCGACCCGGGCCCACCGCTCCCGGCGGCTACGCCTCAGGCGCGGCAGGGCGAAGGCGAGGTTCTCGCCGACCGAGAGATGAGGAAACAACAGATCGTCCTGAAAAAGGATCCCGATCCGGCGCCGCTCCGGCGGCAGCCCGGCGAGCGCCAGGCCGTCCAACCAGACTTGGCCGCGCGCCTGGAACATAGGCTCGAGGGTACCACAGAGGAAGCTCAGCAGGCTCGATTTGCCGCAGCCGCTCGGCCCCATCACCGTGGTCACCTCACCCGGGCCGACGAGCAGCGAGAAATCGGCGAACAGCACGCGCCCGCCGACGCTCAGGCTGAGATCCTCGATCTGCAGACCGGCCATGGTCAGGCGCCTACGCGCATGGCGCGCCGGTGCCGAAAGCGCCAGGCGGGAACCGCGAGCGCCAGGCCGAAGCCCGCCAGCGGCAGCAGCGCGAGCATCAGGGCCAGCTGCCCGACCACCCGGCGGTCGCCGCCGGCGCTCAGGCCCAGCGTCTCCGTGGTCAGGGTGGCGAACCGGCCGCCGCCCGCGAACAGGGTCGGCAGGTACTGGGCGACGCTGACCGCGAAGCCGACCGCGAGCGCGATCAGGAGCGGGCGCAGCAGCATGACCAGCTTGATCCGAGTCCAGACCACCCAGGGCGACTTGCCGAGGGCCAGCGCGCTGCGCGCATAGCGCGGATCGAGGCTTCGGTAAGGGTCGGCGAGCGCAAGGAACACATAGGGCAGCACGAACAGCAGATGGGTCCAGATCAGTCCCAGCCAACTGGCGTCCAGCCGGGTCCACACCAGCAGCACCTGAACGCCGAACAGGAAGCCGATCTGCGGCGCCAAGAGCGGCAGATAGACCAGGGCGAGCGCGCCCGGCCCCGGTAGCCGATGGCGGCGGCTCTCGTTCTCCAGGCAGCCGGCGACCAAGCCGAGGGCCAGGAGGGCGGCAATCGCCCCGACCACGAGCGTGGTCCAGGCGGGCGTTATGACCCGCCCGGCATGCTCCAGCCAACGATCGAGCGACAGCTCATCCGGCCAGGGGTCCGGAAAGCGCCAGCGCCCGGCAACCGACCAGACCGCGAGGCTGAGCAGGCTGCCGAGCGACAGCGCGAACAGCAGCGCGAGACCAATCCAGGCGGCCAGCCGCGCCGCGCTGCCGCTGCCGCCCCGAGCCCCGCCGGTCAGCCAGGGCCTGGCGAGCCGGCCGAGCGCACTCTCGCCGCCTCGCCAGAGGCCGATCGCGAGGGCAACCACACCCAGCTGCAGGCAGGCACCGGCGGCCGCCTGGAACCGCATGCCGAGGTCGGGATCGTTGAACCAGCGCAGCACCAGTGGCGCCAGCGTCGGCGGCGTGGTCGGACCGAGCACGATCGCCATGTCGACCACCGACAGGGAGTAGGCGAGGACCGCATAGACCGGCAGCCGGATCTGCGGATAGACCAGCGGCAGCACCAGCTTGAGCCAGGCCTGGACCGGGCCATAGCCGAGCGTGCGCGCGACCCGCAGCTGATCGTCGGCGCGCACCTGGCCGAGCGCGCCGAAGGTGATCAGGACCAGGAACGGGGTCTCCTTGAGGGACAGTCCGAGGGTCAGGGCCAGACCCAGATGGTCCTGCACCAGCGCGACGTCGGGCGGCGCCTGCCAGCCGGCCAAGGGCGCGATCAGGCGCGCGAGCCAGCCCGAGGGCGCGATCAGGAAGGCGAGGCCGATGGCGGTCGCCAGATGGGGCACGGCGAGCAGCGGGGTCATCGCGCGCTTGACCCGGACCAGCCCCAGGGTGCCGTGGCCGGCGGCGAACACCAAGAGGGTCAGCGCGAGCGCCAGCAGGGACGACAGAATGCCGCTGCTCAGGGTCAGGCGCAGCGCGGTGCCTAACCCTGGGGCAGCGGCCAGCTGACGCCAGGGCTCGAGCGAGAACCGATCGCCGCCGAGCACCGGCAGATAGCCGAACGCCGGCAGCACGGTGCCGAGCAGGCCCGCGACCACCGGCCCGAGGAACACCAGCAGGGTGACCGCGGGCAGATGGCGGAGCAAGGCGGCCGACTGCTCGGGTCAGCTGCTGAAACGGCGCAGCCACTCCGCCTCGATCTCGACCATCCACGAGGGGTGGGGCTCGGGCCTGACCGGCAGCAGCTGGTCCGGCGCCAAGGTCGCGATGCCGCGCGGCAGAGTATCGAAGCGTGTCCGGTCGGCGGGGTCGAGGGCGGCAAGGTCGAGCACCGTGCCGTCGCCCCAGCCGGTCGGGTCCTGCTTCTTCGCCTGCGCCTCGGGCGACAGCAGGAAGTTAGCGACCACCATGGCGCCAGCCTTGTGGGCGGCATCGTACGGGATCGCGACGAAGTGGGTGTTGCCGATCGTGCCGGCCTTGAGAATGAAGCTGCGCACGCTCTCGGGCAGGTGGCCGGCGTTGATCGCGGCCGAGGCCTCCGCTGGATTGAACGCCATGGAGAAATCGACCTCGCCATCGTCGAGCAGCTGGTGCAGGGCCGGGCCGGATGCCGGGAAAGTCGCTCCCTGGCGCCAGAGATATGGCCGGATCTCCTCGAGCCAGTGCCAGAGCGGCGCGGTGGCGGCGGCGAAATCCGCGTCTTTGACCGGCCGCTGCAGCACCTCCGGATCGGGGGTGAGCTCGATCAGTACGTGCTTGAGGAAGGTCGAGCCGATGAAGTCGGGCGGCGCCGGATAGGTGAAGCGGCCGGGGTGCGCCCTCGCCCAGTCGAGCAGCGCCGGGATCGAGCGGGGCGGGTCGGCGACCACCTTGGTGTCGTAAAAGAACACGAACTGCGCCATGCCCCAGGGCGCTTCCAGGCCCGCGGTCGGGATCGTGAAGTCGACCAGGGTCGTGGGCTTGCCGACCGTGTCGACGTAGCGGAAGTTTGGCAGCCGGTCGACGAACGGCCCGAATAGGAGGTTCTGGGACTTCATCGCGGCGAAATTCTCGCCGTTCAGCCAGATCAGGTCGACCGAGCCACCCTCGGTCCGCCCGGCCGCCTTCTCGGCGACCACGCGCGCGACCGCCTCGGCTGTGTCGGTGAGCTTGACGTGATCGATCTCGATGCCATAGCGCTGGCGGACCTGATCGCCGACCCAGGCGATGTAGGCGTTGATCTGCTCGTCGCCGCCCCAGGCGTTCCAGTAGACCGTCTGGCCGCGCGCTTCGGCCAGCACGTCCGCCCAGGGATCGGCCGCCGCCGCGCCTGCCGGCAGGGCTGCAAGCGCGAGGATGAAGGCGAACAGACCGCGCACCATCAGGCATCTCCACGAGATGGCCGGACCACACGGCCGGCTGGATCTCGGGCGGGATTATACGAGCGTCGGGGCCGGAGTCACCCGGCGCCGGTCCCCGATCACTCGGCCGTGACCGGCCGTCAGGCGCGCACCGTTCCAGCCGCCGAGCGGCCGCCCGCTTCGCTTACAGCGCCCGGTCGGGGAACTCCTTGAGCATGCAGCCGTTAATCCGCCAGCTGCCGTCCGCCTGCTTCTCCATGACGTAGTAGGCGGTCACGACCTCGAGCTCGGGCCCGACCAGCAGGACCGTCTGGACCGGCTCGACCCTCGCTGGACCGGGCGGATCACCAAGGTCGGTCCTGGGTCCCAAGCGAGCCTCGATCAACCGGTCGAACCGGACCTCGCGCGGCCGATAGACCGGCATGTAGGCGGTCCTGACCATGGCCAGGAAGGTGGCTGGATCGCCGAACTGGCGCTGGATCGAGGGCGAGGCGAAGCTGAATGCGGTCGCCCCGTCATCGGCGCGAAAGGCCGCGATCTGGGCCTCGATCACGCCTCGGATCGCGCTTCGGTCGGCCTCGGTCAGGGCACCGGCCGGGTCAGCCCGGGCGCTGCTCGCAGCCACCAGGACGAACAGTATCAAACCGTGCGTCAGCAAGGACCGGACCATGTCATACGCTCCGCGCTCCTTCGAGTTCAGGTAGATCGACCTTGCGGCAGGGCAATGTTACAGAGCGGGCGTGCCCTACTGGCGAGGAGTGATCGGATGTCGACGGTTGGGATGGTCGAGTACGACCAGGCATCACCCGGGGTGCGGGCGATCTACGACGAGATCATGGCGGTCAAGGGGATCGGGTTCGTGCCCAACTTCTGGAAGACGCTTGCCTCCCACCCGCCGTTGCTCGAGGAGGTCTGGCGCAGCCTGAGCCGGGCCATGACACCCGGGCGCCTCGACGGGCTGACCAAGGAGATGATCGCGCTGGCTGTGAGTGCCACCAACGGCTGCACCTATTGCATCCGCTCGCACACCGCCGCGGCGCGCAAGCTCGGCATGGACGACGGCACGCTCGGCGAGCTGATGGCGGTGGTCGGCACCTTCAACCAGACCAACCGCCTGGCCGACGGCTACCAGGTCCCGGTCGACCCGCAGCTCATGAGCGGCAGCGACGGCGAAGCGGCGAGCACCAGCTTGACCCGGGTCAGCCGGGTGCTGCGCCAGACCCGGATGGCCGGCCGCAAGGCGCAACGCTCGCCCAAGACCCGGACGCACACCCCCCGCCGGCGGTCGTGATCGCGATCGCGCCATCCGCCGCCACCTGAGCGGCCCGGTCCCCGGGCCCGCCCTCGAGCCCCGCCGCCCGCGCTGCGGCATCACCGGTCCCTGCCGGCAACGCGCTCAGGGGCGTGCTCCTGATGGTCCTCTCGACCTTCTTCCTCGCATCGAGGCATGCGTCGATTCGCCACATATCGGCCAAGATTCAGCCATTCGAGATCCTTTCTTCCGTAGCCTGTTCGCCCTCGTGGTGGTCCTGCCCTGGTTCGTGCGCCTGGGCCTCGCGCGGCTGCGCACCCGGCGCTTGCGGCTGCATGCGGCGCGCGCAGCGTTCAACGTGCTCGCCATGCTGTCGTTCTTCTACGCGCTCAGCATCGCACCTCTGTCCGAGATCACGCCGCTCGGTTTCAGCGCCCCGATCTTTGCCACCCTGCTGGCGGCGCTGGTCCTGGGCGAGGTCGTGCGGCTGCGCCGCTGGATGGCGATCGGGGCGGGTTTCGTCGGGGTCATGATCATCCTGCGACCGGGCTTCGAGGCGGTCGGCCTGGGGCAGCTGCTGATCGAGCGGGGCCTGAAAGCCGCGCACTGAGGGCCGGTTGCAGGTCCAGCCGGTCAGATGCTCGCGCTGCTCGACGAATCGGTTGCCATGGCCCCAGCAGCGGTGGCCTTGGCCGAGCCAGGGGGCGGGCACGACGGGCTCGACCTCGACCCGGCCGGCGCGCGCGGCGTCGTCCGGACTGCGATAGCCGCAGCCCGCGAGCTCGGGCGAGAGTTCACTAACGACGACGCGGGGTTAAGACGCCAGATACCGCCGGCCCTCGCGAAGGGAATGTTCACCTTCGCCTGCGAGACTTGGACAATCCGTTGAGGAATGCCCGATGCC
>CAVTFM010000019.1:0-523264 GCA_963733965.1 uncultured Alphaproteobacteria bacterium | reverse complement strand
GGTGCGCGAGGCGCCCCAGAGCAGCCGGGTCAGGATGTCCCGGCCGAGGCTGTCGGTGCCGAGCAGGAACTGCGCCGAGAACGGCTCCCAGACGTCGCCCACCACCTGCGACTCGCCGTAGGGTGCGAGCAACGGGCCGAACAGCGCCATCAGCGCGAAGAAGACGATGATCGCGAAGCCGACGATGGTGCTGACCGACATCCCGCGCATCGGCCTACCTCGGGTGCCGCAGGCGCGGGTTGGCGACGATCGAGAGGATGTCGGCGGTGAGATTGAGCAGCACGTAGGTGGCGGCGAAGATCAGGCCGCAGGCCTGGACCACCGGCACGTCGCGCTTGGACACGGCATCGACCATCAGCTGGCCCATGCCCGGGTAGACGAACACCACCTCGACCACCACGACGCCGACCACCAGGTAGGCGAGGTTGAGCACCACGACGTTGATGATCGGCGAGAGCGCGTTCGGCAAGGCGTGGCGGAAGATGATCCGCGAGCGCGAGACGCCCTTGAGCTCGGCCATCTCGATGTAGGGGCTGGCCATGACGTTGATCACCGCGGCACGGGTCATGCGCATCATGTGCGCGATCACGACCAGCGCGAGCGTCGCGACCGGCAATGCCACCGCCGCGAGCTTCTCGCCCAGGCCCATGCCTTCGTAGACGCTGGCGATCGAGGGCGCCCAGAGCAGCTTGACCGCGAAGATGAAGATCAGGAGGTAGCCGATGAAGAATTCCGGCATCGAGATCGCCGAGAGCGTCACGATCGAGATCGTCTTGTCGAGCCAGGTCTCGCGGAAGCGGGCGGCGATCAGCCCGAGCAGGATCGCGATCGGCACCGCGACCAGCGCCGCCATCGAGGCGAGGAACAAAGTGTTGCCGAGCCGGCCCGAGATCATGGTGGTGATCGGCTCGCGGTTGGCGAGCGAGGTGCCGAGGTCGCCCTCGAGCGAGTGGCCGAGCCATTCGGCGTAGCGGACGTAGGCCGGGCGGTCGAGATTGAGGTCCTTGCGGATCGCGGCCACCGCCTCGGGCGTGGCGCTCTGGCCGAGGATCGCCTGGGCGACGTCGCCCGGCAGGAGCTGGGTCCCGGCGAAGATCAGGACCGAGACCACGAGCAGCGTCAGCGCGCCCAGCGCCAGGCGCTGGGCGATCAGCCGCAACAGGCCCGACATGGGGTGGGTCCTTGGCGGGCGGGTCCTCAAGTCGTGAAGTAGAGCTGCTCCGCGCAGCGCAAGCCCGTCAGCACCGGCGCCGGGACGAACCCGCCGATGTTGTCGCGCGCGCCGAACAGGAAGTTGTTGAACATCGGGATGATCTCGCCGCCATCCTCGTAGATCATCATCTGCAGGTCGTGATACATCTGCTTGCGCTTGCCGGTGTCGAGCTGGGCGCGCGCCTGCTTGAGCAGCTGGTCGAAGGCCGGCCGCTTCCAGAACGATTCGTTCCAGGCGGCATCCGACTGGTAGGCGACCGACATCATCAGATCGGCGGTCGGCCGGCCGCCCCAGTAGGAGCCGCAGAACGGCTTGACCAGCCAGACGTTCGACCAGTAGCCGTCGGCCGGCTCGCGCTGGACGTTGAGCGTGATCCCGGCCTTGGCGAGGTGCTCCTTGTAGAGGGTCGCCGCGTCGACCGCGCCGGTGAACGCGGCATCCGCGATCGACAGCGTGATCGGCCCGCTCACGCCTGACTTCGCGAAGTAGGACTTGGCCTTGTCCGGGTCGTAGGGCCGCTGCGGGATGTCCGCGGCGTAGAACGGGTCGAACGTCGGCACCGGCTGGTCGTTGCCGATCTTGCCGTAGCCGCGCAGGATCTTCTTGACCAGGTCCTCGCGATCGATGCCGTATTTGAGCGCGAGCCGCAGGTCCTTGTTGTCGAAGGGGGCCGTGTCGCAGCGCATCGGGAAGGTGTAGTGACCGGCGCTCGGCACGTCGAACACCTGCATGTGGGGCATGCGCTTGAGCAGGTCGACGGTCTTGGGGTCGAGGCGGTTGATGAAATGGACCGCCCCGGTCTGGAGCGCGCTGGTGCGGGCGGTCAGGTCGTTGATCGCCAGCGTCTCGACCGAATCGGCGTGGCCGCGGCCTTCCTTCCAGTAGTTCGGATTGCGCTTGGCCAGCGTGCGCACGCCAGGCTGGAAGCTTTCGATGGTGTACGGACCGGTGCCGACCGGCTTGTTGAAGTCGGTGCCCTCGGGCACGATCAGCAGGTGGTAGTCGGACATGATGTAGGGCAGGTCGGCGTTGCCGGCGTCGAGCACCACGGTGAGCTCGTTCGGGGCGCTCGCCTTGAGGTCCTTGATCACCTGCAGATAGCCCTGCGCGCCCGATTTCGAATCCGCGCCCCGGTGGTGATCGATCGAGTAGATGACGTCCTTGGCCGTCATCTCCTTGCCGTTGCTGAACGGGACGCCCTTGCGCAGCTTGAACACCCACTGGGTGGCGTCGGCGTTCGGCTCCCAGCTCTCGGCGAGCTCGGGGATGGTCTTGTTGTGCTCGTCGAGCTCGACCAGGGGGTTGCCCCACTGGTAGCCGACGGTCTGCATGTAGTTGGCGGTGTAGGTCGCCGGGTCGAGGCTGTCGGTGGCGCCTGCGCTGTCGATGCCGAGCTTGAGATCCCCGCCCTTCTTCGGCGTCGCCGCGAACGCCCGGCCGGCCAGCGAGGTCGCGAGCGCGGTGCTCACCCCGAGCGCCGCCGCCCGCTCCATGAACTCGCGCCGCCGCATCCCCCGCCGCAACCCGTCGTGGGCCAAGAGACGCTGCAATTCGATCTCGCCGGACATTGGAGCCTCCGTTTGTCGTTGCCAGCCGGTTCATCTCCGTTGAGTTTGACGAACTGGAGCGAATGTCGCAATGGGAAGCTCCGGGGGGCGCGCTCGGGCTCATCCCGCGGGAGGCGGCCCATGAGGACCCACCCATGAGGACCCATCATGAGTGATGCCTCGCTCGAGACGCGCCGGCGCGGCGGACGGGTCGCGCGCCAGGCGCTGCGGGCGGCACCTCAGCCCGAGGCCGAGCGCGCGGTCCGCCCGGGCCTCGAGGGCGGGCGCTACCGGCCGCTGGCCGAGGCCGATCTCGTGCGGATTCACGACGCCGCGCTGGATGTCCTGGAGCAGATCGGGCTCGGCGAGGCGATCCCCTCCACGATCGAGCTGATCACCGCGGCCGGCGGCCGGATCAACGAGCACGGCCGGCTGGCCCTGCCGCGCGCCCTGGTCGAGGACGTGATCGCCCGGGCGCCGCGACGCTTCCCGCTCTGCGGCCAGGCCCCAAAGCACGACCTGGAGCCCTGGGGCAAGCGGGTCTACTTCGGCACCGCGGGTGCCGCCGTGCACATGGTCGACCCGGTCACCGGCGACTATCGCGATTCGACGCTTGCCGACCTCTACGATGCCGCGCGCCTGGTCGATGCGCTCGAGCACATCCACTTCTTCCAGCGCTCGATCGTCTGCCGCGACATGGTCGACCCCTATGACCTCGACCTCAACACCTGCTACGCCTGCGTCGCCGGCACCGCCAAGCACGTCGGCACGAGCTTCACCCAGGTCCGGCATGTCGAGGACGCGCTCGCCATGCTGCACCTGATCGCGGGCGGCGAGGCCGCCTGGCGGGCGCGGCCCTTCGTCTCGATGTCGAGCTGCTTCGTCGTGCCGCCGCTCCGCTTCGCCGAGGACGCCTGCCGCTGCCTGGAGGCGGGCGTGCGCGGCGGCATGCCGATCCTCCTGCTGCCGGCCGGCCAGGCCGGCGCCACGAGCCCCGCGGCGCTGGCAGGTGCCGTGGTCCAGGAGATCGCCGAGGCGCTGGCAGGCCTGGTCTACGTCGATGCCATCTGCCGCGGCGCACCCGCGATCCTCGGCCCCTGGCCGTTCGTCTCGGACCTGCGCACCGGCGCCATGTCCGGCGGCAGCGGCGAGCAGGCGCTGCTGATGGCGGCCTGCGCCCAGATGGGCCACTTCTACGACCTCACCGTGGGCGTCGCCTCGGGCATGACCGATGCCAAGCTGCCGGATGCGCAGTCGGGCTACGAGAAGGGCTACAACCACGCCCTGGTCGGCAACGCCGGCGCCAACCTGATCTACGAATCGGCCGGCATGCACGCGAGCCTGCTCGGCTTTTGCACCGAGAGCCTGGTGATCGACAACGACACGATCGGCGCGACCCTGCGCACGATCCGCGGCATCGAGGTCGACGACGAGACCCTCTCGGTCGACGTGATGCGGGACGCCTGCATCGGCGGCCCGGGCCACTACCTCGGCCACCCGCAGACGCTGGCGCGCATGCAGACCGACTACCTCTATCCCGTGATCGGCGACCGCACGAGCCCGAAGGAATGGGTCGAGCAGGGCAGGCCCTCGATCGTCGAGCGCGCGGTCAAAAAGACGCGCGAGATCCTCGGGAGCCATTTCCCGCGCCACCTGCCGGATGCCGTCGACCGCGAGATCCGCGCCCGCCTGCCGATCAAGCTGCCGCGCGAGCGCATGGGGCGAAGGTGATGGCGGATCACGCACGGGTCGTGATCATCGGCGGCGGCGTGGTCGGCTGCAGCGCGCTCTACCACCTGGCGCTCCTGGGCTGCACCGAGTGCATCCTCCTCGAGCGCGACGAGCTGACCTCGGGCTCGACCTGGCACGCCGCCGGCAATTGTCCCACGTTCTCGACCAGCTGGAACGTGCTCAAGCTCCAGCGCTACGGCAACCAGCTGTACGCGCGGCTCGCGGCCGAGGGCGAGCCGCCGCTCACCTGGCATCCGACCGGCTCGATCCGGCTCGCGCATGGCCAGGGCCGCATGGACGAGTTCCGCCATGTCTCTGCCATGGCGCGGGCGCAAGGCCTCGAGCTCGCTCTGATCACTCCAAGGGAGGCGCGCGAGCTCTATCCCTTCCTCGAGCTCGACGGCCTCGAAGGCGCTTTGTTCGATCCCTATGATGGCGACGTCGATCCGAGCCAGCTGACCCAGACCTTCGCGAAGCGGGCGCGCGAGCGGGGCTGCGAGATCCGCCGCTTCACCCGCGTGATCGGGCTCGAGCCGCACCCGGGCGGGACCTGGCGGGTGCTCACGGACCAAGGCGAGATCGCCTGCGAGACCCTGGTCAACGCCGCCGGCTACCGGGCCGGCGAGATCATGGCCATGGTCGGCGAGCAGCTGCCGATCGTCGCCATGTCGCACCAGTACCTGGTGACCGAGAGCATTCCCGAGCTCGAGGCGCGCGCCGACAAGCTGCCGCTGCTGCGCGACCCCGACGTCTCCTACTACCTGCGCCAGGAGCGTGCTGGCCTCCTGCTCGGGCCCTACGAGTGGCAGGCGCGCCCGCACTGGCTGGACGGCATCCCGGAGGACTTCGCAAACCAGCTGTTCGCGGACGACCTCGACCGCCTGGAGCCCTACATCGAGGCCGCGATCGCGCGCGTGCCGATCCTGGGCAGGGGCGGCGTGCAGCGCGTGATCAACGGCCCGATCCCCTATTCGCCCGACGGCAACCCCTACATCGGCAGGGCGCATGGCCTTGCGAACTTCTACCAGTGCTGCTGCTTCTCCTTCGGCATCGTCCAGGCGGCGGGCGCCGGCAAGACGCTCGCCGAATGGGTCGTCCACGGCGAGCCCGAGTGGGACCTCTTCGCGTTCGACCCGCGCCGCTACACGAGCTATGCGACCAGGTCCTACACGGTCGCCAAGGCGATCGAGCTGTACCAGCGGGAATACGCGATCGCCTGGCCGTTCGAGGAGCGTCCGGCCGGGCGCCCGGCAAGGACCAGCCCGCTCTACGACCGGCTCAAGGCCAAGGGCGCCCGCTTCGGCGCCCGCGGCGGCTGGGAGCGCGCAACCTGGTTCGCGCCGCAGGGTGCCCCCAAGGAGGAGCGCTTGAGCTTCCGGCGCGCCGAGCGGCCCTGGTTCGAAGCCGTGGGCGAAGAATGCCGGGCGGTCGCCGAGCACGTCGGCGTGCTCGATCTCTGCGGCTTCACCAAGTTCATGGTCGAGGGCCCGGGGGCCGAGGCGTGGCTCGACCGCCTGGTCTGCTCGCGCCTGCCGCGCCTCGGCCGGATCGCGCTCGCCTACGCCCTGAACGAGCGGGGCGGGATCGTCAGCGAGTTCACGATCACGCGCCTGGCTCCGGATCGCTTCTACCTCGCGAGCGCTGCGGCCGCGGAATGGCACGACGACGACCTGTTGCGCACGCACCTGCCGGAGGACGGCTCGGTGCGCATCGAGGACCTCTCCGCCCGCCTCGGCACCCTGGTCCTGGCCGGACCGCGAGCGCGCGACGTGCTGGCCCGAGTCGACCTCGGCCGACCTGTCCGACGAGGCCTTGCCCTGGCGGTCGGCGCGGGAGGTCGAGATCGGCTTTGCCAAGGCGATGGTGCTGCGCATCACTTACGTGGGCGAGCTCGGCTTCGAGCTGCACGCGCCGGTCGAGACGCTGGTTCCTGTCTACGATGCGCTGCTCGCCGCGGGCGAGGCGCACGGCATCCGCGATTTCGGCATCTATGCGGTCGAGAGCCTCCGGCTCGAGAAGGCGTATGCGGCCTGGCAGTCCGATCTGACGTTCGAATACACGCCGCTCACCGCCGGCCTCGAGCGGTTCGTCGACCTCGACAAGCCCGATTTCGTCGGCCGCACGGCGCTGCTCCGGCAGCATGAGACGGGCCCTAGCGAGCGCCTGGTGCCGCTGATCCTGGACGATCCGGGCGAGGCGGATGCGCCCGCCTGCGCGCCGGTGCACAAGGACGGCGCCCTGGTCGGGCTCGTCACCTCGGGCGGCTACGGCTACCGGATCGAGCGCAGCCTGGCGCTCGCCTACCTCCGCTCCGACCTCGCGCTGCCGGGCGAGCGCGTGCAGATCCTGATCTTCGGCGAGCTCCGCCCCGCCACGGTCGGCAAGGGGCCTCCCTATGATCCGGGCAACGCGCGTCTGCGAACCTGATCCGGCAGCCCGGCACGCGGGCTACGAGCGCAGCGCCTTCGGACCGCTCACGAACCGATTGTGGCACTCATAGAAGCGGAGCAACCGGTCGACCTCGAGGGTCAGCCCGATCCGCACGCTGCGACCGATGGCGCCCTGGGCCTGTGCGACGGCGCCCAGCCAGAGCGGCCCGTCCGCGCACAGATCGGCGCCATCGCAGCGGCGATCGATCCGCAGCGCGGCGGCGAGCCGGCCCGGACCGCGGGCGAGATCGAGCATCCGCGACGTGCCGCGGTGACGCGCCATCAGGGCGATCCCGTCCAGCGGCTCCAGCGCGCGCAAGAGGACGCCGGCACCGACGCCTGCCGGCTCGCTGCTGACGTTGAGCATCCAGGAGATGCCGTAGGCGAGGTAGACGTAGGCGTGGCCGGGCTCGAGAAACAGCGATCGATTGCGCGGCGTCGGTCCGCGGAAGGCATGGCCGCTGGCATCGCCGACGACGTAGGCCTCGGTCTCGACGATGCGCCCGCTGAGCCTGCCCTCCGGAAGATCGTGGACCAGCACCTTGCCGATGAGACCCTGCGCGAGCAGGGCGGTGTCGACCGGCAGCTCGGCGCGCCGAAGGCGACGGATCAGGGTCGCATCGATACCCTCGGGACCCGCTGCGCCAGGACTGCGCCCCGCGCGCTCTTGGTTCAGGAACGGATCTGCAGACGCCAGGGCCGGCCGCGATCCGGCTGCTATTTCTTGGTCTCCGCCTTGGCCGCGCCGGGCTGCGGCTTGGCGAGCGCGCTCGGCACCGTGCCGGTCGACGCCGGACCCTTCTTCTTGTCGGCCTTGGGCTTCTTGGCCTCGCGGTTGCTCCTCTTCTGACCCTTCGCCATCGCGGTTCTCCCCTCTCGCTCACCAACGCGCCAGCCGCGGACAATAGGCCGCCCGGCCACACCCCGGCAACCGAAACGTCGCGCGCATCCGGCGCCGGGGAGGCCACAAGCGCTGAGTCCTGACCTGCCATGGAGGCCGGGCCGTCAGCGCGCGCCGGTAGCCCACCGCCGTCATGAGAATGCCCCATTGCGATCATACCGTGAGTCTGGCATCGATCCGCGACCCACCGCTGGTGGTGTTTGCCCTTGGGGAGGAGACGTGGTGGAAAAGCGCGTCCTGTCCGGCCTCGCCGCCGGCGCCCTGCTGACCCTCCTGCCCTGGCAGGCGGGCATCGCGGCGGGAGGCCTCGACCAGATCCAGAACCTGGTCGTGATCTTCGCCGAGAACCGCAGCTTCGACAACCTCTACGGCACGTTTCCCGGCGCCGACGGCCTCGCCGATGCGAGCCCGGCCAGCATGACCCAGCTCGATCGCGACGGCACGCCGCTGCCTGAGCTGCCGCCGGTCTGGGGCGGCCTGACCGCCAAGGGCGTGACCCCGCCGGTGACCGAGGCCGAGACCGAGCACCTGCCGAACCGGCCGTTCGCGCTCGACGACCCCGCGGGCTTCGATCTGGCGCTCGACACGCCGACCGCCGACCTCTGGCATCGCTTCTACCAGAACCAGATGCAGATCGACGGCGGCAGGAACGACAAGTTCGTCGCCTGGGCCGACAGCGGCGCGCTGGTCATGAGCTACTCCGACGGCTCGAAGACCGCGATGTGGCAGATCGCCAAGGACTACACGCTGGCCGACAACTTCTTCATGGGCGCCTTCGGCGGCTCGTTCCTCAACCACATCTGGCTGGCCTGCGCCTGCGCCGCCTACTACCCGAACGCCGACCAGAGCCCGGCCAGGCCCTCGATCGCCGCGGTCGAGCCCGACGGCGTCACCCTGACGCCCGCCGACAACGCGCCCAAATCCGCCCAGGACGGCCCGCCCAAGTTCAAGGCCGATGGCAACCTCACCCCCGACTTCTACGCCGTCAACACCATGCAGCCGCCCTACCAGCCGAGCGCCAACCCGCCCGCAGCGGGCGGCGACCCACAGCTCGCCGACCCGGCCGCGCCGACCACCATGCCGCCCCAGACCGAGCCCACGATCGGCGACCTTCTGTCCGCCAAGGGCGTGAGCTGGGCCTGGTACGCCGGCGCCTGGCAGCAGGTGCTCGACCACGGCAACGCCAAGCCCGTGCCCGCCTTCCAGTACCACCACCAGCCCTTCAACTATTTTTCGAACTTTGCCCCCGGCACCGCCGCCCGCGCCGAGCACCTGCGCGACGGCGGCCTGGGCGGCAGCGAGTTCCTCGCAGCGATCGACGCCGGCCAATTGCCCCAGGTCGCCTTCTACAAGCCCCAGGGCAACCTCAACGAGCACCCGGGCTACGCCAACGTCACCGCCGGCGACCAGCACATCGCCGATGTGATCTCCCACCTCGAGCACAGCCCGCAGTGGGCACACATGCTGGTGATCGTCACCTACGACGAGAACGGCGGCCTCTGGGACCACGTCGCCCCGCCCAAGGGCGACCGCTTCGGCCCCGGCACCCGCATCCCGGCGATCATCGTCTCGCCGTTCGCCAAGCGCGGCTTCGTCGACCACACCCCCTACGACACGACCTCGATCCTGCGCTTCATCACCCGCCGCTTCGACCTGCCGACCCTTGCGGGCATCAAGCAACGCGACGACGCGATCGCCGCCAACGGCAATCCCCCGCTTGGCGACCTCACCAACGCGCTGAATCTGTAGCGCCCGTTCCTGCCGTCTGCGCCCGACCCTCGCCGGGACGCGCGCTCGCGCGCGCCCTTCAGCGATCTTCGTAGGGGTTGAGGGTCGGCACGTTCGTGGGCTCGAAATGCCGTCGGTTACGGGTCACGACGGTCAGGCCGCGCTCCAGGGCGGTGGCCGCGATCAACAGATCGGTCCCGGCATGTCCGATCGCCTCGCACAGCCGTCCCCAGCGGCCGCGCGACCGCGAGATCGCGCGACCAGGATACGGATCGCCGTAGGCGGTCAGGATCTGGCCGCAGCCACGCCATGAGCTGCTCGGCGAACGGGTCGCTCCTCCGCCGCGCCCGGGCAATCCCGCGCTCGATCTCGCCGATCGACAGCACGCTGATGAAGGCATCGGCCGCCGCGCATCCCCCGGAGCCATGCGATCACCCGCGCTCAGGTCGCCGCTTCATCGAGTCCGACAGCGACCACGGTGTCGAGCAGATACGTCGAGAGCCCGACGTCCCGCGGCTCCAGCTCGATCCGGGGAAAAAGCTCCTCGTCATCGCCAATCTCGGGCGGCCGCTTGGGCGCGGCCAGGATGTGCTCGATGAACGAAGGCCGGCCGAGCCGCTCCTGCTCGCGCAGCTTCTCGTAGTCCTCGACCGCCAGCACGACGACCGCCCTGCGCCCGCGCCTGGTCACGAACTGCGGCGTGCCCGCCAGGGCAGCGGCGACCACCGCGCTGAACCGGTTCTTCGCATCCTGCAGCGACCACTGTCCCTGGGCCATCGAGCTCCTCTGTCTAGACGTTCTGGCTAGACATATGGCACGCATTCCGCGGCGCGGCAATCCGGGGGCCGGCTCGCCGACGCTGGCCGATCCTGGCCACCCAATCGATACGGCTACTGGGGAGCAGCGACATCGCCCGCTGCGACCGCGTCGAGGAGCAGCGACCGTGGCCACAACGCTCCAGCCGACCTCGCGCGAGCGTCGCCGAGCCGGGCGTGCCCGGGGTCCGACCAGCCGGCGCTCAGTCGCGATCGCGCGCGCGAGCTTCGCCGTCGGATGTCAAGCGCGGCCTGACCAGGCCGGCTCGCCTGCGCGCGCGGCCAGCTTGTCGCAATCGCCCGGCCCGCTCGAAGGCCTCCGCGCGCCCGCGCGATCGCCCTGCGCCACCCGCACGTCGCCGATCCGGCGACTGACCGAGAGGTCGCGCTGCCACCGGCGTTGTTGGGGTCGCGCGCGGCCAGTCCTGATGGCCGCGGCCTGCTCGAAGCCAGCGCCCGCCGATCGCCCTGCGCCACCCGCACGTCGCCGATCCGCTCGTAGACTGACCGAGAGGTCGCGCTGCCACTCGGCGTTGTTGGGGTCGCGCGCGGCCAGCTGTCTGGCTGATCGCCCGGCTCTGCTCGAAGGCCTCCAGCGCGCCCGCGCGATCGCCCTGCGCCACCCGCACGTCGCCGATCTTGTTCGAGACTGACCGAGAGGTCGCGCTGCCACTCGGCGTTGTCGGGGTCGCGCGCGGCCAGCTGTCTGGCGATCGCCCGGCTCTGCTCGAAGGCCTCCAGCGCGCCCGCGCGATCGCCCTGCGCCACCCGCACGTCGCCGATCCTGTCGAAACTGACCGAGAGGTCGCGCTGCCACCCGGCGTTGTTGGGGTCGCTGCGCGGCCAGCTTCTGGCTGATCGCGCGGCTCTCCTCGATAGGCCTTCAGCGCGCCGCCCGATCGCCCTGCGCGCTCGCACGTCGCCGATCCGTCGAGCTGACCGAGAGGTCGCGCTGCCACCGGCGTTGTCGGGGTCGCTGCGCGGCGAGCGCTCGAAGATCGCCCGGGTTCGCTCGTAAAGCGGCAGAACCTCCGCGAGTGCCGCGCGCTCTCGAAGATAATCGCCGGTCGTGCCCAGCAGCCAGGCCAGCTCCCTGCTGTCCTCAGTGACATGGGATGCCACGGCGCGCACGTGCGCCACCAGGCGCTCGCAGGCCGGCCACGTCCTGAACTCGGGGACTGGAAATGCCGAGTGGACGGCCCGCAGCGCGCTGTTCGACCATGCTGGCGCCGCGTCGCCGAGCGCATCCCGCGCCGCCGCCTGGACCAGGCGATGGACAGAGAAGGTGCGCCTGTCCGGATGGAAATCGACCAGCGACAGATGCGCGAGCGCGCCGAGCGCATCGTCCATGCCGCCGGGAACGGCCAGAAGCTCGGCCAGCGCCGGCGGATAGCACTCGGGCGGCTGTGCGAAACAGCTCCTCGGGGACGTCATCCGGGGCGAAGAAGGCGGCGAGCGAGATGACCGCGCCGGCGCCGCGCGCCTCGCGCTCCGCTTCCGCGAACGCCTCCTTGAACGTCGCGAACACCGCGCGCGGGTACTCGGCATCGGGTGGCGCTTCGCTCATGCGTCGGGTCAGGCTCGCGAGGTAGCCCGCCGCCTTGATGTTGGGGCGGGCCCGGAGCAGCGCGGCCGCGTGCGAGAGCGCGAGCGGCAGGCGGCCGAGCGCCTCGGCGATGTCGGCGGCGTCGTTCTCGGTCAGATCGGAGCGCCCGCTCTCCTGCCGCAGATAGCGAGATCGCGTCCGGCAGCTCCCATTCCTCGATCTCGATCGGCTTCACCGTGCTTGGCCAGCCGCTCAGTCGGCTCGTGACCAGGACGTGGCCGTTGCCTGCGGGCGCCCATTCCCGCAGCACGCGCGCATCGTCGACGTTGTCGTAAACCAGCAGCCACGGCTTGTCGAAGCCGCCATGGGCGAGAAAGTCCAGCGTCTGGCGCGCGGCCCGGCCGCGATCCTCGACCTGGTCGAGGCCGCGGATGAAGATGGCGCCGAGGTCGATGAGCGCCCGCTCGACGCCCTCGAAGCCCGGGGTGCCGTCGTCGGGCTTCGCGGCATTGAGCCACCAGACGCCGGCGTAGTCGCCCCGGTTCCGATGCGCGTACTCGCGCGCGAGGACCGACTTGCCGATGCCGCCGAGCCCGTGCGCGGCGACCGGCTGCGTCACGGCCGCGGTGTGGCCCGCCCCTAGCAACTCGTGCAGCCGCGACAGCTCGCCTTCGCGATCGGTAAAGCTGGGGGTCGCTTTGATCTCGGAGTGCACGACCGGGCGCGGCCCCCGCCAGTACTGCGCGGCTCGGGCCGCGTCGTCCTTGTGGCGGCCGGGCTGGACGGCGGTGAGCACGATGTCGCGCAGCAGGGCACGATCGCCGCGCACCGGCACGAGATCCCAATAGGCGAGTGCGGTGAGCAGTCCCGTCGGCGTGGATTCGGCGACCCGCAGCACGACGAGCCGGCCGCGCTTGTTCAGAGGGTCGTGAGCGATCGCGTTCTGCCACTCCGCCGCGCAATGGTCGCTCGCGAGGTACTCGTTCGACAACAGCGCGATCACCCGCGCGCCGGACTTGAGCGCGGCGTGCATGCGCTCCATGAAGTTGCGGTTGGCGAAGTCCCATTGCTGGAGGACTACGGTGTGCCCGGCGTCCTCGAGAACGCGACCGACTTCGGCGGCGAACGGCGCGTCCGCGCCGGCCCGGCTGATGAAGAAATCCGGTGGCCGTTCCGGCTCGTCGATCCGGTTCATGGGCGCTTCCCCGGTTCGTCTATAGCGCGAGTGTACCAGGATGGGCCGCGCGGACAAGGCCGCCTTGTGGTCGTGGCGATCGCCGCCGCGGCAGGCCCGGGCGCCGAAATTCTCCACCGCGATCCGGCTGAAGCCGTCCAGGCCGACGATCGCGGCCAGCACCTCCTCGCGGTGGGCCACGAGGTCCTGGCTGGTCGAGCTGAGAAACACCCGGTAGACCATGGCGCCCGAGGACGGTTCGACGGCAATCGCCCAGAATTAGCATCGATTGCCCCGGGTGGGCAGCCCGAAGTTGCGCTGCCTGTCGCGCTCAGCGAGGTGCCCCTGGCACGGAAGTGTCGCCTGGCTGCACACTTCTGTGCCGCGGCGGCGGATGGAGATTCGGTGGAGGCTCCAGCGCGGATCAATCCGGCCGGGCCGGTCGAAGCCCGGTTTTCCTGGGCCGGGAAGCGGTCGCCTCCAGATGTGAGGTCCATGTTGACTCCACTTGATTGATCCGCGGCCGCCGTTCGCGATCATGGCGCCAGGCCAAGAAAAAAGTGAGCACAAGTGACGCATGCATGCAACGCTTCGAGATCGAAGACGCGACACTTGTGAGTAACGGAGCGGGCACTCGTCGATGGAGGCCAGGCGCGGCCCAGGCCTCCAGCAGGATCAATCGGGCGCCCGGATGGAGGCGGATGGAGCCGGCGGGCCGGATCGGGCATGGCGGGGCTTGTGCCCGGCCCTCTTTTCTCGGGGGGCGAAAGCGTGTAGGTGACGGCGAAGCGCTGTGCCGGCCATCGCGGCCGGCGGCAGTCTTGTGGCGTGCGCGTGGGAAAGCTCGAGCGGTTGGATGGACGAGGCCTCGGGGCAGAGAGAGAGGGTCCGGAACGAGCCGGTCCGGACCGACCCCATCCGCGACCGACATGGTGATCGTCGGCGCCGGGCCGGTCGGGCTGTTCGCGGTGTTCGAGGCGGGCCTTTTGAACATGAAGTGCCAGCTGGTCGACAATCTCGACCGGATCGGCGGCCAGTGCATCGAGCTCTATCCGGACAAGCCGATCTACGACATCCCGGCCGTGCCGCGCTGCACCGGCGAGCGCCTGGTCGAGCTGCTGATGGAGCAGATCAAGCCGTTCGAGCCGGGCTTTCATCTGAGCCAGCGGGTCGAGCGGCTGGACCGCCTGGAAGATGGCCGCTGGCGCCTCGAGACCAGCGAGGGCCTGGTGCTCGAGGCGCCGGTCGTGGTCATCGCCGCGGGCGCCGGCAGCTTCGAGCCCAAGCGCCTGCCGCTGCCCGGCGCGGAGCTTCGGGAAAACCGCTCGATCTTCTATGCCGTGCGCAAGATGGAGGAATTCCGCGGCAAGGACATCCTGATCGCGGGCGGCGGCGATTCGGCGCTCGACTGGACCCTGAACCTGCAGCCGATCGCGCGCCACCTGGCACTCGTGCACCGGCGCCGGGACTTTCGCGCCGCGCCCGATTCGGTCGCGCGCATGGAGGCGCTGGTCAAGGACGGCGCGATCGGTCTGCACATCGGCCAGATCTCGGGCCTGCACGGGCCCGCCGACCGGCTGGACGGGGTCACGGTCAAGAGCCCCGAGGGCGAGACCCTGGTGCCCTGCGACACGCTGCTCGCGTTCTACGGCCTCAAGATGGAGCTGGGCCCGCTCGCGGACTGGGGCCTGGCGCTCGAGGACGATCTGATCAAGGTCGACACCGCGACCTTCGAGACCAACCTCAAGGCCGTGTTCGCGATCGGCGACATCATCACCTATCCGGGCAAGCTGAAGCTGATCCTCTCGGGCTTCCACGAATTGGCGCTCATGTGCCAAAAGGCCTTCCACTACTGCTTCCCGGACAAGAAGCTGATCTTCCGCTACACGACCTCGAGCACCGACCTGCAGAAGAAGCTGGGCGTGGCCTGATGCTTTTCCGTACCAAGAGGAAGCCGGGCGTCTTTCCCTGATCAGGAAGCCGGGCGCGGCCTGATGGCGAGCATCACGGTGATCGACCGCGAGGGCGCGGAGCATGTGATCGAGGGCACGCCCGGCTGGTCGGTCATGGAGATCATCCGCGAGCACGACCTGCCGATCGAGGCGGCCTGCGGCGGCTGCTGCGCCTGCGCCACCTGTCATGTCTACGTCGAACCCGAGTGGCTGGAGCAGCTGGCGCCGGCCTCCGACGAGGAGGACCGGATGCTCGATGAGGCCTACCAGGTCCAGGAGAACTCCCGCCTGTCCTGCCAGATCCCGTTCAGCGCCGCCCTGGACGGCCTCAAGGTCACCCTCGCCCCCGAATTCTGAGGCTGGCGCGCTCAGCGCCCGGCGCCGCGGGTGAGCAGGGCGAGCTCGTCCAGCCCCTTGCGCTCGCGCCGCAGCGCCTCGGCCCGCCGGCGCCGGTCCTGCCGGGTCTGCAGCAATTCCAGCCGTCTGAGCTCCAGCCGCTCTGCCAGCAGCCGGGCAAGCTGCGCCGCGCGCGCCTGCTCCAGCCGGGCGAGCTCGGTCTGCGCGGCCTCGCAGCCGCTGCCGATGGCCTCCAGATAGGCGGCCAGCAGCCTGATGCCGGCGAAATCGAGCGCGCATCCGCCGCTCATGCTCTGCCGCAGCCTGCGCCTCCGCGATCTGCCCCCGCAGCCGGTCGAGCTGGTCGTCGAGCGCGGCCAGCGCGCGCCGCTCGCGCTCGACCTCGAGGCCGGCGAGCCGGGCGAGCACCCTCGAGAGGATCCATGCCCTTCAAGCCTCGCGCGCCGCGAGGTCGGCGGCAGCGCCGATCGCGGCCGCGAGCCGCGCGAAGTCGTCCGCAATCGCGCTCCGCTCCTCGACCGGCTGGGCGAGCACCGCCTCGAGCGCCGGGCGCGCCGCGATCGCGGCGTCGATCACCGGATCGCTGCCGCGGCGATAGGCGCCAAGCTGGATCAGCTCGGCCGTGTCGGCGTAGGCGCGGATCAGCCGCCTTGCGCGCTCGACCACCGGCCGCTCCTGGAGCTGGTAGGCCTCCGGCACGCTCCGCGACAGCGAGCGCAGCACGTCGACCGCCGGAAATCGCCCGCTCTCGGCGATCGCCCGGTCGAGCACGATATGGCCATCCAGGATCGCCCGAACCGCATCGGCGATCGGATCGGTGAGATCGTCGCCCTCGACCAGGACCGTGAACAGGCCGGTGATGCTGCCCTCTCCGGTCCCCGGCCCGGCGCGCTCCAAAAGCCGCGGCAGCTCCGCGAACACGCTCGGCGGATAGCCCTTGCTGGTCGGCGGCTCGCCGGCGGCGAGGTAGATCTCGCGCAGCGCCATGGCGAAGCGGGTCACGCTGTCGATCAGGCAAAGCACCGTGAGCCCCTGATCGCGCAACGCCTCGGCGACCGTCAGCGTCAGATAGGCCGCCCGCCGGCGCAGCATCGCCGGCATGTCGGACGTCGCGACCACGACCACGCTGCGCGCCATGCTGGCGCTGCCCAGACCCTGGTGGAGCAGGGCGTTGACCTCGCGGCCGCGCTCGCCGATCAGGCCGAGCACCAGGGCATCGGCGTTGCTGTGGCGGGCGAGCATCGACAAGAGGGTCGACTTGCCGACCCCGGAGCCGGCGAAAATTCCCATCCGCTGGCCGCGGCAGCAGGGCGTGAACAGGTTCAGCGCCCGCACGCCGAGATCGAGCCTTGGCCCGAAGCCCCGGCGCTGGTGCGCCGGCGCCGGGCGCGCATGCAGCGGATAGGCGACGCTGCCCCAGCCCGGTGCCGGCCCGCCGTCGAGCGGGCGCGCCAACGGGTCGAGCACGCGACCGATCCAGCCGGGGCCCGGCCGGATGCGATCGAGACCGCGGGTGAGCGTGACCCGGGCATCGAGGCCGACGCCCTCGAGCTCGCTGAACGGCAGCAGATGCACGCCGGCATCGTCCAGCGCCACGACCTCGCCGAGCAACGGCTCGCGCTCGGCCGCGCCGGGCCCGGGATACTCGTCATGGTTGTGCGAGCGCGGCTCGATCAGGCACGTGTCGCCCAGACCGACCATGCCGGTCAGCCCGCCGCAGACCAGCAGCGTGCCGCGGCAACTGCGCACGCGGCCCTGGATCCAGTACGGCTCTATCTCTCTAACTCTCTGAAAAAGCTCGTCTATGGCATCTCTCCTGACTAGCTGTCCCGGTGCCGCCAAGCCAACGGCTGAGCGAGGATGGATACGCCCCAACGGCACCGGGCCGCGTCAGGCGGATACGCGTGTTAACTTTTTTGTTGCAAAGTGATAAAACCTATGATTGTATACATGTGCGTGACGCCCTCGAAACGGGTAGGTCCGTGCCAAGGGGTGGTTCCGCGGGTCAGGAAATACAACCTGGCTTAACGTAGTCTTAAGGAAGAGCCTCTTAGGGTTAGATTCGTGCAACGATTGACCCTGAGAGCGTGCACGAAGGAGCGAGGAATGCGAGCTCTGGTTGTTGAGGACGACCCCGTCTCCGCGAAGCTGATCGATGCCGCTCTCAAGAGCGAGGGCATGATCTGCGAGCCGGCGGAGTCCGGGGAGGACGCCATTGACCTCGCCAAGCACTACGATTTCGACATCATCGTGCTGGATCTGCGCCTGCCCGACATGGAGGGCTTCGAGGTGGTCCGGCGGCTGCGCGCCGCCAAGGTCCGGACGCCGGTCCTGATCCTGTCGGGCCTCAACGAGACCGACGACAAGGTCAAAGGCCTCGTGACCGGCGCCGACGACTACCTGACCAAGCCGTTCCACAAGAGCGAGCTGATCGCGCGCATCCACGCGATCGTGCGCCGTTCCAAGGGTCATTCGGAGTTGGTCATCAAGACCGGCAAGCTGGTGGTCAATCTCGACACCCGCTCGGTCGACGTCGACGGCCGCCGGCTCCACGTCACCGGCAAGGAGTACAGCATTCTCGAGCTGCTATCCCTGCGCAAGGGGACGACGCTGACCAAGGAGATGTTCCTCGATCACCTCTATGGCGGCATCGACGAGCCGGAGCTCAAGATCATCGATGTGTTCATCTGCAAGCTGCGCAAGAAGATCGCGGCGGCGACCGGCGGCCTGCACTACATCGAGACCGTCTGGGGCCGCGGCTACGTGCTCAAGGACCCCGAGATCCAGGCCGAGCCCGGGCAGGCCGGCGAGGCGAGCGCGCTTCAGATGGGCAGCCAGGCGGCCGTCGCCTGAGGCCGCGCCACTCCGAGGCGAAGCCCCGCCACAGCCACCGCATCGGTGTAGGAACACCGCATCGGCGCAGGGCCACCGCATCGGCGTCGGGCCATCGCATCGCGTCGAGGCCATCGCATCGGCTCGAGGCCCATCGCATCGGCGTCGAGGCCATCGCATCGGCGTCGAGGCCATCGCATCAATGCAGGGGCCACTGCATCGGCCTAGAGCCGCCCAGGCAATCGGCCCGCCGGCGATCACTCGCCGGGTGCCGCACCGCGAGGCAAAGGCGCTTGCGCGGCCGCCTCAATGGCGCACCGGCCCACAGCGCCGGCGGCAGGTGTCAGGCTCTCTGCCCCAAGATCAGCGGCGGCGGGCTCGGACCGCACGCCAGGATGGTGCTCGAACGGTGCCGGGCTTGTGATCCTGGTCCCGCGAAGCTTTCCCCTGTGCGGGTCGCGCCTCGCGCCGCTCCGGGGCGGACCACGGAGGTCGGCCCTGGGAGCGGTGTCATGGCTCTGAACGTTGGTCATGCCCTGGCAGGCCCTGGTCCGGCAGGGCCTTCTGGCGGAGCATTCTCGCCGGGTCGGGTCGCGGCCGGTCAAGGCCAGCGTCGCTGCCGGCTGCGCCGGTTGCAGCCTTGACCGGCCGCGCCCGCCCGGCACACTTCGCCAGCAAGAGGCGATGCCGCAGAACCCGGCTCAACCGTGAACAACGTTCATAGCAACCGGAGCTAGGGCTCGGCGAGAAAGGTCCGATACTCCTCGGCCAGGCCCTCGACCGCCGCCCGATACAGCCGCTCGCCCGCGCCGGGCGCCGCCAGCGAGGGATCCGAGCCGATCCGGCCATCCGGATAGCGGCGACGAAAGTCGGCGGCGTCGGTGAAGCCGGCGCCCGCCGGGGCCTGCGCCGGCTCGAGCGCCGCCCGCTTGATCCAGTCGGGGAGCGCGAATTGGGTGACCGAGATCTCGCTCGCGGTCGCATGCGAGCCGTCGCGCTCGCCGAACAGCTCCTTTTGCAGCGCCGCCACCGCCGGCGGGCTCCACCAGTTGCGCAGGCGACAGCGCAGGCTCGCCGGCCTCGGCTCGAAAGCCAGGCTGGCGGCGGTGTACAGCTCGGAGAAGGCGGCCATGATGGTCGCCATGTTGCCGCCGTGGCCGTTGATCACCAGGCAGCGCTCGAAGCCATGCCGGGCGAGCGAGCCCAGCAGATCGACCAGGACCGCGAGCAGGGTCTGCGGCCTGAGCGTCATGGTCCCGCAGAACGCCATGTGATGCTGGGCCATGCCGAAGTTCAGGGTCGGCGCGACCAGGGCGCCTGCGGCCTCGCCGACGCCGCGGGCAATCAGCTCGGCGCAGATCGCATCGGTGCCGATCAGGCCGTTCGGTCCATGCTGCTCGGTCGAGCCGATCGGCAGGAGGATGCCTCGGCTGCGCTCGAGATGGCCCTCGACCTCCTGCCAGGTGCAGCGTTCCAACAGCATCGGACCCGCCCGAAAGATTGACGCTCCGGCAAGATAGCCACGGCACGCCAGCCGGCTCAACCCCGGCGAGGCCGCCGCCGGCGCAGGGCTGCGATCCCGGAGGCGATCTGCGCTCACCCCTGCTATAAGACACCCCGCACAATCACAAAACCACGAACGGGTCGGGCGATGGCGGGCGCGGATGGCAACGGCGAGGGCTTCGACTTCATCGTGATCGGCGCGGGTTCGGCGGGCTGCGTGCTCGCCAACCGGCTCTCGGCCGACCCGGCCCATCGCGTGCTTCTGCTCGAGGCCGGCGGCCCTGATCGCAATCTTTGGATCCACCTGCCGATCGGCTATTACCGGACGATCTTCGACCCGAAGCTCGGCTGGGGCTACCAGACCGAGCCCGAGCCCGGCCTGAATGGCCGCCGGATCCCCTGGCCGCGGGGCAAGGTTTTGGGCGGCTCGTCGTCGATCAACGGCCTGGTCTACATCCGCGGCCAGAAGGAGGACTTCGACCACTGGCGCCAGCTCGGCAACGCCGGCTGGTCGCACGAGGACGTCCTGCCCTACTTCAAGCGCGCCGAGGACCAGCAGCGGGGCGCCGACGAGCACCACGGCGCGGCCGGCCCGCTCGCGGTCTCCGACGGCACGCCGCACGAGCTCTGCGAGGCCTACATCCGGGCCTCGGCGGAACTCGGCATCCCACGCAACGACGACTTCAACGGCAGCGGCCAGGAGGGGGCGGGCTACTTTCAGCTGACCAATTGCCGGGGCCTGCGCTGCTCGGCGGCGGTCGGCTACCTGCGGCCCGCGCGGCGCCGGCCGAACCTCGAGATCCGGACCCAGGCGCTGGTCCTCGGGCTCGAGCTCGACGGCCGGCGGGCGAGCGGGGTCCGCTACCGGCACAACGGCGCCCTGAGGACGGCGTCTGCCCGGCGCGAGATCGTGCTTGCGGCCGGCGCGATCAACTCGCCCCAGATCCTCCAGCTGTCCGGGATCGGGCCGGGCGCGCATCTGCAGGCCCACGGCGTCGAGGTGGCCCACGACCTGCCGGGTGTCGGGCACAATCTCCAGGACCACTTCCAGGCCCGCTCGGTCTACCGCTGCAGCCGGCCGATCACCTTGAACGATCGCGTGCGCAGCCCGTTCCAGAAGCTGCTGATGGGCGTCGAGTGGGCGCTGTTCCGGACCGGCCCGCTCACCATCGGGGCCGGCCAGGGCGGGATCTTCGCGCGCACGAGGGCCGAGCTCGCGAGCCCCGACATCCAGTTCCACATCATCCTGTTCTCGGCCGACCGGCCGGGCCAGCCCCTGCACCGGTTCCCGGGCTTCACCGCCTCGGTCTGCCAGCTGCGACCCGAGAGCCGCGGCACGGTGCTGATCAAGACGCCGCGGCCCGAGGACCACCCGGCGATCGCCGCCAACTATCTCGCGACCGAGACCGACCGGCGCTGCATCGTCGACGGCCTGAAGCTCGCCCGGCGCCTGAGCCAGACCGAGGCGCTCGAGCCCTATGTCGCCGAGGAGCTCGAGCCTGGCCCGGACCAGGCGACCGACGACGACCTGCTCGCCTACGCGCGCGCCCGCGGCGGCACGATCTTCCACCCCAGCTGCACCTGCGCGATGGGCCCGCCTGGCAACCCGATGGCGGTGGTCGACCCGGAGCTCCGCGTCCACGGCCTCTCCGGCCTTCGGATCGCCGATGCGTCGATCATGCCGACCGTGGTCTCGGGCAACACCAACGCCGCCTGCATCATGATCGGCGAGAAATGCGCCGACCTGATGCTCGCAGCGGTGCTTGACGCCTAAATCTCGATCCCAGGGGCGTGCGGGGGTCAGCCTCGATTCGCGACCCAGCCCAGATTGAGATCCACGATAACCGCGGGGAGCGTGACGTGAAGATCGACGTAGGCCTGCGCAGCGACGACCTGCGAGCACTCGGCGCCGAGGCGGCTGCCTACGAGCGGCTGGGCGCCGACGGCCTGTGGAGCTACGAGACCGTCCACGACCCCTTCCTGCCGCTGCTCGTCGCGGCGCTCGCGACCGAGCGCGTGCGCCTGGGAACCGGGATTGCCGTCGCCTTCGGGCGCACGCCCTTCGCCCTGGCGCAGACCGCATGGGATCTGCAGCGCGTGAGCGGCGGCCGCCTCCTGCTCGGGCTCGGGACCCAGGTGCGGGCCCACGTCGAGCGCCGGTTCTCCGCCGAGTTCGAGCACCCGGCGGCGCGGATCGTCGACTACATCCGCTGCCTCAGGGCGATCTGGGATACGTTTCAAAACGGCGTGCGCCCGGCCTACGAGGGCCGGTTCTATCGCTTCACGCTGATCAGCGACTTCTTCAACCCCGGCCCGATCGCGCATCCCGACATCAGGGTCTCGCTCGCCGGGGTCGGCGAACCCATGGCGCGCGCCGCCGGCGAGGTGGCCGACGGCTTTCACGTCCATCCGCTGCACAGCCCGGGGTACCTGCGCGACGTGGTGCGGCCCGCGGTCGCCGAGGGCGCCCGGAGCGCGGGGCGCGACCCGGCGGCGGTGGACCTCATCACCTCGGTCTTCATCGTCACCGGCGAGACCGGGAGCGAACGCGCGGCGGCCGAGAGCTACGCCCGCCAGCAGATCGCCTTCTACGCCTCGACCCCGAGCTACCGGCCGTTCCTGGCGTACCACGGCTTCGAGGCGCTGGGTAAGGAGCTGAGCACGCTCGCCCGCGAGCGCCGCTTCGCCGACCTGCCGGCCCGTGTCCCCGACGCGTTGCTCGACGCCGTCGCCGTGAGCGCCGAGCCCGCCAGGGTGGGCGAGGCCATTCGCGCGCGCTACGCCGGCGATCTGGTCCAGCGCGTCTACCCGTACGCGCCGATCCCGGCGGACGACCCCCACGGCCGCTTCGCCGCGCTGGTCGCCGGGATCAAGTCCGCGTAACCGACCGGTGCGGCCGGCCACGCGCGGTGACCGTGCGCGCCTGCTCGAGGCTCTGGCCGCCGGCTTGCGCATGAACGCACAGGCCGAAGGTGCCGGCGACCATCAGAGCCGCGACCAGGCCGATCCGCCACCGCAGGAAGCGCGACAGCAGCGCCTCGTCGGCCGGGCGCGGCGGCCGCGCCCATGGTGTGCATGCGGGCTTCATCCTACAACGAGGCCTTGGGGTCAGCAGCTTCAGGTGGCCAGTCGCAGATGGTGGCGCGGCTGAGCGATAGGACGGTGACGAGAGCCCGGCGCCGCTCTGGCCCTCCTTAGCTGGACGGGACCGGCCGGACCCGGCGCGCGACGTTGGCGCTGCGCTCCGGGACGCCGGTCTCGCGCTGGCAGACCTCGGCGAGCTTCGCGATCCCGGCCCGGATCTCGGCCGCCGGCGGGAACCCGAAGCAGAGCCGGAGGCTGTGGCGGGCGGCGGCCGGGTCGACCGACCAGGCAGGGCCGGGATTGAACGCGACCCCCGCCTCGAGCGCGGGGCCGGCGAGCCTGGCCGTGTCGACCCGATCCGGGAGGCTGACCCAGAGGAAGATGCCGCCCCGGGGCGGGTGGAACTCGGCCGCGGTGCCGAACTGCTCCTCGAGCGCGCCGGTCAGAGCTTCGAGCTTCTGCCGGAGGCTCGCCTTGAGGCGGCCGACGTGGGCGTCGAAATGAGCGCCGAAATAGTCCGCGACCAGCATCTGCTCGAGCGCCGGCGTGCCGCCATCGTTCTTACACGCGAGCAGCCGGCTCAGCACCTCCCAGGGCGCGCTGACGTAGCCGAGGCGGAGTGCTGGTGCCAGCGTCTTGGAGAACGAGCCGATGTGGATCACCTCGGCCCCGCCCGGGAGGCCACGGAGCGCGGTCGGCCAGGCGCCCTCCCAGAGCAGGTCGGCGTAGCACTCGTCCTCGAAGACCGGCACGCCGTAGGCGCCGCTGAGGCGGAGCAGCTCCCGTCGCCGCTCGAGGTCCAGCACGGTCCCGGTCGGGTTCTGGATGGTCGGGATGGTGTAGATGTACTTGGGCCGCACGCCCTCGGCGCGCAGGCTCTCGAGCGCCGCCGCCAGCTGATCGATGCGCAGCCCGCCCTGGTCGAGCGGCACGCCCACGACGCTGGCGCCCCGCCGCCGCGCGCGCTCGATGGCGCCGCTGTAGGTCAGCTGCTCCATGATCACCGTGTCGCCGGGCTCGAGCAGGACCTGGTTGACCAGATCGAGGCCCTGGAGCGAGCCCGAGGTGATCAGGATGTCGTCGGCCGCGGCGTCGATGCCGCGCTGGCTGGCGAGCTTGCCGGCGAGGAAGGCGCGCAGGTCGGCGTCGCCCAAGGCGCTGCCGCCCTGGTTGTAGGCGGCGAGGCTCCGGCCGGCGCGCCGGAGCACGCGCTCGGCCGAGGCGATCAGGCCTTCGACCGGGACGATCTCGGGATCGGTGTGGCCGCCGGTGAAGTTGTAGCGCGGCCAGCCCGCCCGGCGCGCCGCGGGCGGCGGCAGATCACGCGCGAACAGCCGGTCGAAGTCGATCATGCGGCCCTCCCCTGACGCTGGCCCGCGCCTGCCGGCCCGCCGGCGCCCCGGCGCAACCGGCCGGCGATCCTAACATCTCCGGCCCTCGATGCCAGGAGAGATGCCAGGGAGAGATGCCAAGGAGAGGTGCCAGGGAGAGGTGCCAAGGAGAGGTGCCAGGAGAGGTGTCAGGAGCGAGGCCAGGCGAGATGCCAGAAATGCCAGGAGGGGCGAGGCGAGACGCGGGCGATGGCAATCCCGGGATGGGAATGCCGGCCACCGGTACCGGCGATCGCGGGCCGGCACGCGGCAAGCGGTTCCCCCTATCCCGAACCAGGAGGGTAACGGAGGAACCCATGGCCGCATTCATCGACTACGTCCGCGTCGGCATCCTGACCGTCGTCATCCTCGGCACGGTCACGGCTGGCACCGCGAGCGTCGCGCTCTGGCAGGCAGCCGCCGCCCAGCCCGAGGCACGCGTGTGGATCCGGGACGGCGTGCAGGGCTGCCGGCACGTGCCGGTGAGCCAGGCGATCGGCACCCTGCCCTGCCAGTCCTGAATCTCGCGGGCCAAGGTCAGAGCAGATCGTGGGGTCCGCCGCCGCCTGGCCTGGCCCGGGATGCAGTCCCAGGGGTCGCATCAGTCGGTCGAAGCCCTGGTTAGCGCCGAACCGCCGAAGCCCCTGGTTCGCGCCGAATCGCTCACCCGATCAGCGCCCGGGCCGATCCGACCTGGTCATCGCGGCGCCTGAAGGCTTGCCGGCATGCGAACCGTGGCCCGACGGCCGGCGAACGCTTCAGCACCGGCCACGGCATCTGGGGAGGCTGCCTGCAGCGACGATCCGGCCGCGAGCGCGCTCTGCCCCGGCGGTCGCGGGTCCCCGACAACCCGGTTGCCCGGGGCGCTTTCACCCGGCTTGCCGGCGCGATCGGCGCTGAAGCGCGCAAAGCCGGGTGTGGTTTGCCCGGATCTTCCGTGCCAGTATGGCCCAGAGGCGCTGTCGTGGTCGCTGCTCGCGGCGATCATGAAGCGCGCCGATGGCGTTTGGCGGGGATGGATGGGCTGCGATGGACGGCTCCGGCGCCGGCTTGGCGGTTTGGTGGGTCGCGGTCGCCGGCCTGGTGCTGGGCGGCATCGGCGCCGCACTCGGCCTGAGCGGCCGGCGCCGCAACCGGACCCTCGAGGAGCAGCTGCTGCCGGCTCGAGGAGGCCGCCCGCAGCGCCCGCGAGCGCGAAGCCAAGCGGGCCCGGCTGCACGCCTTCATCGAGCAGGAAGTCACGGTCAGGTGCTATCTGACGATCCGCAACGACGGCCAGGCCGCGGCCGAGCATTTCACCGTCTCGATCGACGGCGCCGCGCTCGACCGCTGCCCGCTGATCGCGCCTGAGGACCTCGAGCTCGCCAACATCGGCACGGTCGGCCCCCACGCCACGGTGCGCATCCCCTTGCAGACCACGACCGCGCCTGCCAAGCTCCAGCTCGAGCTCACCTGGTCCGACGCCTCGGGCGACCTCGGCTTCTACGAAGCCGACCTCACCCGCTGACCGCCCCCGCCCGGAGCCGGCTGACCCCGGCACGGATTCCCACGGTCCCATGGACCCTCCGAAGACCTGGTTAACGCCCAATCCCTAACGCCCGGTTAACGCCCGGTCCCGACTCCCCGCCCATGCCCGCCGGTTGAGTCCTGACTGCTGGACAGGCACTCGGCGCGACACTACGATCTCCGCCAATAGCGGCGACTCAACAACCAGAGCGTCCAGGCACGGCCATGTGTTTCCTTGGCGAGCCATTCCAGCACGACCTGTTCGTGAGCTACAGCCACGGCGCTTTCGCCGGTCGTACGATCCGATCCGGTCAGGTCGATGGCTGACATCTTCCTCAGCCACAGCAGCGCCGACAACGACGCCGCCGATACGGCGACGGATGCGCGCGCGGAGGTCGCGGCGGCCGACGAGCACTACGACGCCTTCATCTCCTATCGCCGGCGCGATGCGGCGGCGCTGGCACGATGGCTCAGAGGCCGGCTGCAGCGCTACAGAATGCCCCCGGAGGTGCTCGAGGGACTCGCGCCGGAAAAAGAGCCTCTACGAGAGGCGGCCACGGATCTGGCTCGACAAAGCCTACGAGAAACCATCCGACGACTTCCTGACGAAGAAGATCTACCCGGCGCTCGATCAATCGGCCCGCCTTGTCGTCGTATCGACGCCGTCGGTATTCGACACGATTCGCGGCCGGAACGGTATTGATGAACCCAACTGGCTCGTGCGTGAAGTCGACCATTTTCTGGGCGACGCCAAGATTGACGCAAGTCAGCGACCGATCGACGTCATTCTTGGACCCGGTGGCACGGAGGACCGCTTTCCAGGCCGTCTGGCCGAGAAAGATCGCTGGGACTGGATCGACCTGCGGGCCTTCACCTGGCGCCGGTCGTGGGGATTTAGCGAAGAGTTGGACGCGGGCCTGACCAAGCTCGTAGCGGGCCTTTACGATATCCCGGACAGCCAGCTGCCCGCCCTTCGGCGCGAAGAACGGCGGCGACGGAACCGCCTTCTGGCGACGATCACGGTGATTGCGTCCGTCGTGGCGCTCGTGATTGGAGGCCTTGGATTTTATGCGTGGCGGCAACGTGATCAGGCGATCGCTCAGCGGGATCAGGCGTTCCGCAACGAATTCGAGTTCCGCGCCGAGCAGGCGCGGAAGGAGCTCGGTGACGGTTTCCCGGTCACCGCCATGCAGCTCGCCCTTGCGGGCCTGCCCGACAACCCGAAAACCCGGAAGCCCGGCCGTGGGTCGGCGAGACGGCGGGTGCCCTGGTCGAGGCCATGGTCGCCCAGCGCGAGCTGAAGGTCCTGCGCGGCCATGAGGGCTCGGTCCATGCCGCCGGGTTCTCGCCGGATGGCGCGCGCATCGTCAGCGGGTCCTTGGACAACACGGTTCGGGTGTGGGACGCGGCGAGCGGCAAGGAGCTCCTGGTCCTGCGCGGCCATGAGGGGGCCGTCAAGTGCCGCCGGGTTCTCGCCGGATGGCGCGCGCATCGTCAGCGGGTCCGAGGACCAGACGGTTCGGGTGTGGGACGCGGCGAGCGGCAAGGAGCTCTTGGTCCTGCGCGGCCATGAGGAGGCGTCACTGCCGCCGGGTTCTCGCCGGATGGCGCGCGCATCGTGAGCGGGTCCGAGGACCACACGGTTCGGGTGTGGGACGCGGCGAGTGGCAAGGAGCTCCTGGTCCTGCGCGGCCATGAGGGGGCCGTCAGGGCCGCCGGGTTCTCGCCGGATGGCGCGCGCATCGTCAGCGGGTCCTGGGACAACACGGTTCGGGTGTGGGACGCGGCGAGTGGCAAGGAGCTCCTGGTCCTGCGCGGCCATGAGGACTCGTCTATGGCCGCCGGGTTCTCGCCGGATGGCGCGCGCATCGTGAGCGGGTCCGATGGACCACACGGTTCGGGTGTGGGACGCGGCGAGCGGCAAGGAGCTCTTGGTCCTGCGCGGCCATGAGGAGCCCGGTCGTGGCCGCCGGGTTCTCGCCGGATGGCGCGCGCATCGTCAGCGGGTCCGATGACAACACGGTTCGGGTGTGGGACGCGGCGAGCGGCAAGGAGCTCTTGGTCCTGCGCGGCCATGAGGAGCCCGTCAATGCCGCCGGGTTCTCGCCGGATGGCGCGCGCATCGTCAGCGGGTCCGAGGACAACACGGTTCGGGTGTGGGACGCGGCGAGCGGCAAGGAGCTCTTGGTCCTGCGCGGCCATGAGCGGCCGCGTCTTGGCCGCCGGGTTCTCGCCGGATGGCGCGCGCATCGTCAGCGGGTCCTGTGGACAACACGGTTCGGGTGTGGGACGCGGCGAGCGGCAAGGAGCTCTTGGTCCTGCGCGGCCATGATCAGCCCGTCTGCGGCCGCCGGGTTCTCGCCGGATGGCGCGCGCATCGTCAGCGGGTCCTGGGACAACACGGTTCGGGTGTGGGACGCGGCGAGCGGCAAGGAGCTCTTGGTCCTGCGCGGCCATGAGCGGCCCGTCTGTGCCGCCGGGTTCTCGCCGGATGGCGCGCGCATCGTCAGCGGGTCCGATGACCACACGGTTCGGGTGTGGGACGCGGCGAGCGGCAAGGAGCTCTTGGTCCTGCGCGGCCATGAGGGGCGCCGTCTTGGCCGCCGGGTTCTCGCCGGATGGCGCGCGCATCGTCAGCGGGTCCGAGGACAACACGGTTCGGGTGTGGGACGCGGCGAGCGGCAAGGAGCTCTTGGTCCTGCGCGGCCATGAGGGGCCCGTCTGGGCCGCCGGGTTCTCGCCGGATGGCGCGCGCATCGTCAGCGGGTCCGGGACAACACGGTTCGGGTGTGGGACGCGGCGAGTGGCAAGGAGCTCTTGGTCCTGCGCGGCCATGAGGAGCCCGTCAATGCCGCCGGGTTCTCGCCGGATGGCGCGCGCATCGTCAGCGGGTCCGATGACAAGACGGTTCGGGTGTGGGACGCGGCGAGCGGCAAGGAGCTGTTGGTCCTGCGCGGCCATGAGGGGCCCGTCTGTGCCGCCGGGTTCTCGCCGGATGGCGCGCGCATCGTCAGCGGGTCCGAGGACAACACGGTCCGGGTGACCTGGATCGGTCCGCAGCAAGCAGGAGCTGATCGAGACCGCCCGCGCGCGGCTGCCGCGCGAGCTCACCGAGGCGGAAAAGCAGCATTTTCACGTGACGACGCAGTGAAATCTGGGGCCGAAGAGCACACTTCTGGCGCATGCGTCCGCTGGAGGCTGCGGATCAAGGGGCTTGATTCTTGCCTGAATGCGACATCGGGCGTCGAGCCACCGAATCCCGATTCCTGCGCGTCGAGAATGAGTTGGCGGGCGAAGTCGAGATGTCGGTGGAGACTCCATCGGGCCTCCATCGATTGATCCACCGGTTCGCTCGCCGACCCCAAGTCAAACCATGCGACGGAAGTGAGGTCTCGAGGTCACACTCTGGCGACACCGACAAGCATAGGATGCGCCACTTCCGTCGCCTGGCGCGGCGCCGTTCGCCAAGATCGATTTCGGCGAATTGCGGATCTATTGGCTGTCGATTGCTGGAACGAGCTGCGATCATTGAGTCTGTTCGGGCTCAGCTTTCGAGCAGACTGGCGAGCTTCATGGCGACGCCGAGCGAGCCTTCGACCTTGATTTGGCCGAGCGTGTAGGCGAGCGTGGGCGAAAGGCGGCCGTCGATCAGTTGGCTGAGGCGGTCCTCGGTCAGGCGGATCGTGCAGTCGGCCTCGCCGTCGGCGTGCGAGAGCGTGGCCGGGTTGTGGGCGGCGTCGATCAGGACCACGCCCACATCGGCGATCGCGAACTTGACCTTGTAGCCGAGCGTCGCCAGCTGGGGCAGCTGGGCTTCGAGCTTGGCGGTGACGCTGTCCAGGCTCATGAAAACCTCATTGTTTCAAGGGGTTGCGTCGACTCTCCGGCGACCGCTCAGGGCTTTGCGCCGACCAGAGAAGTCGGTACCGGGCGGCAGGTCAAGGGGTGCTGGCAGCTCAGGATACCGGCAGGGCTTCCGAGCTCGCGGGCTCGGGCAGCGCTTCGCCCTCGCCGCTGCCGTTGGCGGTGCTCGCGTTCAGGCGGCGGAGCTCCTCGGCGACCAGCGCGTGGCGCGACGGCTTGCCGAGCCAGGTCAGCGGCAGCCGGTCGACCAGCTCGATCTGCTTGGGCTGCTCGAACGGGGCCAGCTGGTCGCGCAGGAAGGCGCGCAGCTCCGGTACGCCCACGGTCGCGCCCGGGGCGAGCTTGACGTAGGCCTTGACCACCTCGCCCCGGTGCCGGTCCGGGATGCCGCAGACGGTCGCCTCCTCGACCGCCGGATGGAGCAGGATCGCCTCCTCGACCATGCGCGGATAGACGTTGAAGCCGCCGTTCAGGATCAGGTCCTTGATCCGGTCGATCAGGTAGACGTAGCCGTCCCGGTCGATGTAGCCGACGTCGCCGGTGTGCAGGCGGCCGCCCTGGAGCGCGTCCGCGGTCTCCTCGGGGCGCCTGGCGAAGCCCGCCATGAGCTGCGGGCCGCTGACGCAGATCTCGCCCCGCTGGCCGAGCGGCAGGCGGCGGCCGGGCTCGTCGAGCGAGACGATCTCGACCAGGGTGCCGGGCAGCGGCAGGCCGACCGAGCCCGCCCGGCGCTCGCCGCCGAACGGGTTGAGGGTGCAGACCGGGCCCGCCTCGGTCAGACCATAGCCCTCGACCAGCGGGCAGCCGGTCAGGCGCTCGAAGGTCGTCTGCACCGCCTCGGGCAAGGGCGCGCCGCCCGAGATGCAAAAGCGCAGGCTGGACAGATCGTAGTGGTCGAGCAGCTGGGAGCCGTTGATCGCCGAGAACATGGTCGGCACGCCCATCAGCACGGTCGCCCGCTCCTGGTGGATCACCTTCAGGAGCTGGTCGAGGCGAAAGCGCGGCAACAGGATGATCTCGAAGCCGCCCGCGATGCCGACGTTCATGACCCCGGTCATGCCGAACACGTGGAACAGCGGCAGGGCGCCGACCACCTTCTCCTGGCCGGGCCGGACGCCGACCGCCCACATGCGGACCTGCTGGGTGTTGGCGTAGAGGGCGGCATGGGTCAGCATGGCGCCCTTGGGCAGGCCGGTCGTGCCGCCGGTGTATTGCAGCACGGCCAGGTCATGGCGCGGATCGATCGCGACCGGCACGGGCTTGCCGTCGTTGGCGATCAGCTTCTTGAACTTGACGTGGCGCTGGTCGTAGGGGACGTCGGCGATCTCCTTCTGCCGGAGCAGAGCGAACAGGGTGCGCTCGCGCCACGGCAGCAGGCCGCCCATGGAGCCGACCACGATCGTCTTCAGGCAGGTGTCGGCGAGGCGCGGCGCGACCTTCGGATACATCCCCTTGATGTTGAGCGTGACCATGATCGAGGTCCTCGAATCCTCGATCTGGCGGGCGATCTCGCGCTCGGCGTAGAGCGGGTTGTAGTTGACCACCGTGCCGCCGGCCTTGAGCACGGCGAAGTAGCAGATCACGTAGTAGGGGCAGTTGGGCAGGAACAGCCCGACCCGGACGCCCCGGCCGACGCCCAGCGCCTGGAAGCCCTTGGCCGCCCGATCGACCAGCTGGCCGATTTCGCGGTAGCTCGACTTGCGGCCGAGGAAGTCGAGACAGGGCCGGTCCGCGAAAGCGCGCGCAGGCGTCGTCGAGCAAGTGGAACAAGGGTCGCGGCACGAAGTCGAAGGCCCAGTCGAGGCCTTCGGGGTAGTGCGCCTCCCAGGGAAACGGCCGCATCAGCGGCGCATCCGAAGGCGGCTCAGGCGCCGCCGCCGCGGCCGCAGGCGGGCTTGCGAAGCGATCCCGCAGGAGCCTCAGCGAGCTCGACCAGCGGGCACGCACCGACCCCATCATCCCATCCATCACCGACGTGCTCCTACCCGTCCATGCAGCCCTGGATGGGGCCGCACCGTCGATCGCGAAGCGGCCGCCGAGCGTTGCCAGTCTGTCGTAAAGAGCATCAACAATGTGTTGTTTCCCGGTTCGGGATACCGCGCCGGCACAACAACCGAGCGGCGGGATCGTCGGTTCCGCAAATCATGCGCCGAGGCCGAACTCGCTGAACGGCACGAACTCGACCGGGTCGCCATGCGCGACGCCCGTGCTGTCCTCGGCCAGCTCGACCAGGCCATCGGCCTCGGCGAGCGAGGTCAGGATGCCGGAGCCCTCGCGCTGGATCTTCCCGGCCCACAGGCGCCCGTCCGGACCCCGGCTCAGGCGCGCGCGCAGATATTCGCGCCGGCCCGGCTTCTTTTTCATGACAAAGGCGGCCGGCACCAGGAACGCCCGCGGCTCCGGCCAGCGCCCGCCGCCGAGTGCGATCAGCACCGGGCGGGCAAAACGGAGGAAGCAGACCACCGCCGCGACCGGGTTGCCGGGCAGGCCGATGAACACGGCGTGGCCCAGCTGGCCGAAGGCCAGCGGCCGGCCGGGCTTGACCGCGATCTGCCAGAAATGCAGCCGGCCCAGGCGCTCGACCGCGCGCACGACGTGATCCTCGTCACCGCGCGAGGCGCCGCCCGAGGTGATCACCGCATCGTGCCGAGCGGCCGCCTGCTCCAGGGCAGGCCCGACGGCGCCCTCGCGATCGGGCAGGATGCCGAGGTCGGTGACCCGGCAGCCGAGCGCGCCAAGCAGCCCTTGCAGGATCGTGCGGTTGGCATCGTAGGTGGCACCCGGCGACAGCGCGGCACCCGGCTCGACCAGCTCGTCGCCGGTCGAGAACAAGGCGACCCGGGGGGGTAGGAAGACCCTGAGGCTCGCCCGGCCAAGGCTCGCGGCGATGCCGACGTCCTGAGGCCGGAGACGCTGGCCTGCCTGCAGCACCACCTGGCCGCGCCGGATGTCCTCCCCGGCCCGGCGGCGGTTGGCGCCGCGCCTCACCCCGGGCGGGATGACGACGGCACCGTCCGCAAGCTCGGCATCCTCCTGCATCAAGGCGGTATCGGCACCGGCCGGCAGCGGCGCGCCGGTCAGGACCCGGATCGCGGCGCCGCGCGGCAGGCACCCCTCGAACGGGTGCCCGGCCGCCGCCCGGCCTTCCAGCAGCCGGAGCCGGGTCGGCCGATCGGGCAGCAGATCGCCGTGGGCGAAGGCGAAGCCGTCGACCGCGACGTTGTCGAAGCCCGGCACATCGCGCTCGCCGACCACGGTCTCCGCGAGGATCCGACCATGCGCTCCGGCCAGCGGCACAGTTTCCTCGCCGACCACCGGCCGGATCCGCTGCTCGAGCAAGGCTAGCGCCTCGCCCGCGGGCATACGCTTCGGATCGTGCGCGAAACAGTCGTCCAAGGGCGATCCCGACATCCCGCTCGGCCCGTCCACCGTCAGCGAGTTCATTCTAGCTCATTCCCGGCCGGGATGGCATCCTGGCGCTGCGCGAATTGACATACGGGATGCTGCCCACGGCCGGAATGCTGAACATGGCGGAAACCATGCTCGATACGCGGGGTCTGCAATGCCCGCTGCCGGTGTTGCGGGCGCGCAAGGCGATGCAGAAGCTGACGCCGGGCACATTGCTCCGGGTGCTCGCGACCGATCCCGGCACGGTCAGGGACTTTCGGGCGTTCTGCCAGGCGGCGGGCCACGAGCTGCTGGCGAGCGAGACCGAGGCCGGCGAGTTCCGCTTCCTGATCCGGAAGGCTGGCTGACACTTCTGCCGGGACCAACGGGCTAAGCCTTGCCGGCCTCGTAGCCGCGCGCCTGCCTTCGGGCGCGGCGTTGCCGGCGGCGGCGCGTCGCGACCAGGTTCAGCCCCTCGACCGCCATCGAGAACGCGATCGCGAAGTAGAGATAGCCGCGCGGGATGTGGAAGTGGAGGCCGTCCGCGACCAGCGCCGCTCCGACCAGCAGGAGAAACGAGAGCGCCAGCATCTTGACGGTCAAGTGGCTGTTGACGAACTGCGCCACAGCCGGCGCGGCGAGCAGCATGATCGCGATCGCGATGACCATTGCCGCGATCATGACCGAGACGTAGTCGGCGATGCCGATCGCGGTGATCACCGAGTCGAGCGAGAACACCAGGTCGAGCAGCGCGATCTGGACGATCACGGCGCCCAGGCTTGCCGTGCCGGCGACGTTCTCGCCGTCGTCGCCCTCGAGCACCTGGTGCATCTCCCGCGTGCCCTTGACGATCAGGAACGCGCCGCCGCCCCCGAGCACCAGGTCGCGCCAGGACAGCCCGAAGTCGCCGATCTCGAGGATCGGCTCGGTCAGACCGATCATCCAGACCAGGCTGAGCAGCAAGGCGATGCGCGCGATCAGGGCGAGGCCGAGACCGACCCGGCGGGCGGTTGCCTGCTGCGCCTCGGCGACCCGTGCCGAGACGATCGAGAGGAAGAGGATGTTGTCGATCCCGAGCACGATCTCGAGCAGCGAGAGCGTGGCCAGGCTGATCCAGGCGTTCGGGTCGGTCAGCAGCGACAGCATCGAGGTCAGATGAGTTCGTCCAGATCGGAGATCGCGGTGTCAGGTCGACGTTCTGACCCGCCTACCGAGCACAACGTCTCGCCGCCCGCCTTGGTTCATTCGAGCTGGTCCCGCCCGCTGCTTGGGCTGCAGACGCTGCTGCTGAGTGCTGATCTGCCGCGCCGGTCACCAGGGACTCGGTCGAGGCCGACCGGCGCTACCCCCGCGCCCATCGTCCGCAAAGATCTGAGCCTGTCGATCTCGCCGGGCCTCGTTCGACGTTTACGTAGAGGGGCTGGGTGCAGCCGGTCGGATCCGTCCGGAGGCCGAGCTTCTCGAACCTGAAACGAGACGGAGAACAACGATGCGATTCATGATGATGGTCAAGGCCAACCAGGACAGCGAGGCGGGCGTCATGCCGAGCGAGCAGCTGCTGGCCGACATGGGCAATTCAACGAGGAGATGGTCAAGGCCGGCGTTCTGCTCGCGGGCGAGGGGCTGCAGCCGAGCTCGAAGGGCGCTCGCGTCCGTTTCTCCAAGGGCGAGCGCACGGTGATCGACGGCCCGTTCGCCGAGGCCAAGGAGCTGATCGCCGGCTTCTGGCTGGTCCAGGTGAAGTCGAAGGCAGACGCGATCGAATGGGTGAAGCGCTGTCCCTGTCCCCACGAGAGCGGCGAGGCCGAGATCGAGATCCGTCAGGTGTTCGAGGCCGAGGACTTCGGCGCCGAGCTCACGCCCGAGCTCCGGGAGCAGGAGGATCGCCTGCGCTCGGAGATCGCCGCGAAGCGGTAGGCACCGGGCTTACGCCTTCAGCAGGCGGGCGTGGTGGGCGAGGTGGTCGGCCATGAAGCTGGCCATGAAGTAGTAGGAATGGTCGTAGCCGGCCTGATAGCGGAGCGTGAGCGGGATGCCGGCGGCGGCGAAGGCTTCCTGGAGGAGGTGCGGCTTCAGCTGCTCGTGGAGGAAGTCGTCGCCGGTGCCCTGGTCGACCAGGACCTCCGAGCGCCAGCCCGAGCCGGTGGCGAGAAGGGTGGCGTCGTAGGCCTGCCAGACCGTGCGATTCTTGCCTAGATAGCCGCTCAGCGCCTTCTCCCCCCAGGGGCAGCGGGTGGGGGAAGAGATTGGTGCGAAGGCCGAGACGGATCGATATCGGTCGGGATTCTTCAAGGCGCAGATCAGGGCGCCGTGGCCGCCCATGGAATGGCCGAAGACGCCCTGGCGCTCGGTATCGGTGGCGAAGTTGGCGTTGATGAGGGCGGGCAGCTCGGCGGTGACGTAGCTGTACATGCGGTAGTTGCGGGCCCACGGAGTCTCGGTCGCATCGACGTAGAAGCCGGCGCCCGAGCCGAAGTCGTAGGCGTCGTGCTCGCCCGGGAAGTTCGTGCCGCGGGGGCTCGTGTCGGGGGCGACGATCATCAGCCCGTGGCGCGCGGCGTAACGCTGGGCGCCCGCCTTCTCGGTGAAGTTCGCCCAGGTGCAGGTGAGGCCAGAGAGCCAGTAGAGCACCGGCGCCGGCCCGCGGAGCGCCTGCTGCGGCTGGTAGACGGAAAACTCCATCGCCGTGCCGGTGGCGCTCGAAGTCGTGGCGGTAGACGCCCTGGATGCCGCCGAAGCAGCGGTGCTGCTTGAGCGTGGTCAAGCCTTCGGTCATGCCTGCCTCATCGGGATCGAGGACGGGCGGGAAGTCCCGCCCGCCACGGAGTTGGTTCGCGCTGGAGGCCGCGCCTCGTCAGTAGAGGACGACGCTGCGGATCGACTTGCCGGCGTGCATCAGGTCGAAGGCGTCGTTGATCTTGTCGAGCGGCATGGTGTGGGTGATCAGGTCGTCGATGTTGATCTTCTTGTCCATGTACCAGTCGACGATCTTGGGCACATCGGTGCGGCCGCGGGCGCCGCCGAACGCGGTGCCCTTCCAGACCCGGCCGGTGACCAATTGGAACGGCCGCGTGCTGATCTCGGCGCCGGCCGGTGCCACGCCGATGATCACCGACACGCCCCAGCCCTTGTGGCAGCACTCGAGCGCCTGGCGCATGGTCTTGACGTTGCCGATGCACTCGAAGCTGTAGTCGGCGCCGCCCTTGGTCAGGTTGACCAGATAGGGCACGAGGTCGCCCTCGACCTCCTTCGGATTGACGAAGTGGGTCATGCCGAACTTGCCGGCGAGGTTGGTCTTGGCGGGGTTGGTGTCGACGCCCACGATCATGTTGGCGGCCGCGAGCCTGGCACCCTGGATGACGTTCAGGCCGATGCCGCCGAGCCCGAACACCACGACGTTGGCGCCGGCCTCGACCTTGGCGGTGTTGAGCACAGCACCAATGCCCGTGGTCACGCCGCAGCCGATGTAGCAGACCTTGTCGAAGGGCGCATCCTCGCGGATCTTGGCCACCGCGATTTCGGGCAGGACCGTGTAATTCGCGAAGGTCGAGGTGCCCATGTAGTGGTAGATCGGCTGGCCGTTCTGGGAGAAGCGCGAGGTGCCGTCGGGCATCAGTCCCTGCCCCTGGGTCACGCGGATCGCCTGGCAGAGGTTGGTCTTCTGGCTGAGGCAGTACTCGCACTGCCGGCATTCCGGCGTGTACAGCGGGATCACGTGGTCGCCCTTCTTGACCGAGGTGACGCCCTTGCCGACCTCGACCACCACGCCCGCTCCCTCATGCCCGAGGATGGATGGGAAGATGCCCTCGGGATCGCCGCCGGACAGGGTGAACTCGTCGGTGTGGCAGACGCCGGTCGCCTTGATCTCGACCAGCACCTCGCCCGCTTTCGGCCCCTCGAGACGCACGGTTTCGATCGAGAGGGGCTGGCCGGCCTTGTGGGCCACGGCCGCACGTACGTCCATCTTCTCGCCTCCCTGAGAACCGAACCGAAAATTCGTTCCGGAACCTGTCAGACTGCCGTGCCGGTGACAAGGGCCTCCGTCGGTCGGTCACCGGCTGGACGCGGGCCCCCCGGACCACGAATGGCGTGAATGACCCTTGCGATCTTTCAATTGGGGGTTAAATTAGCTTGCCAGGAACAATGCTGGCGACAGGCGTCGCCGACATCAAGGAACTGGCCCATGGGCGCGAAACTGCTGGAGTTCGCTGCCGATGTCGTGGTTCTGACCGCCAATGTCCTGCCCTTGCTGGTCGCGGTCGGGCTGGCGCTCCTGATCCGGAGCCGGATCCACGCCGTGCTGATCGTGGTCAACCTCTGGCTGTTCATGGAGCTCGCGGCGACCATTCTCGATCCGGGCTACCATTTCGCGAGCCTGATCTGGCCGCGCCTGGTGGCGGCCGCACTCCAGGTCGCGATCGCCTATGGTGCGGTGACCCTCTGGCGGCAATGGCGAACCGGCTCGGAGCGGATGACCGCGCGTTAGCAGGCAGATCCGCTCACCGGGTCGCGGTGAGCGTGCTGAGCGCGCTCCGCTGGCGGCCGCCGGCATCGAAGTTGGCGGGTGCCAGCCAGCGCTCGAAGGCCGCGCGCACCGCCGGCCAGTCGCGATCCAGGAGCGCGAACCAGGCGGTGTCGCGGTTGCGGCCCTTGACGATCATGTGCTGGCGGAAGGTGCCCTCGTAGGTGAAGCCGAAACGGCGCGCGGCGCGCCTCGAGGCCGCGTTCAGCGCGTCGCATTTCCACTCGAGGCGCCGGTAGCCGAGATCGTCGAACGCCTGGCGCGCGAGCAGAAAAATCGCCTCGGTCGCGGCCCGGGTCTTTTGCAACTGCGGAGCGAACCAGATGTGGCCGATCTCGATCGAGCCGTTGGCCGGCACGATGTTGAGGTAGCTCGCCATGCCGGCAGCCCGGCCGCTCGCCTGATCGACGATCGCGAAGAACAGCGGATCACTGGAGCGCGCCCGCTCGGCCAGCCAGCGCTCGAACGCGCCCTGGTCCGCAAACGGACCGTAGGCCAGGTACCTCCAGAGGGCGGCGTCCTCAGGCTTGGCGTGGGACAGCCGGTAGAGGCTCTCGGCGTGGGCGCCGACGTCGACCGGCTGCAGCCGGGCGTAGGCACCCGCCAGCGGCGTACGTCCGGGCGCCCGCCCGGATGGCAGCGGCTCGACCGGCGCTCCGACCTCTGGCACGGCGCCGTGCTTCGGTCCTTTAGCCATAAGGGATCCAGTCACGCGGGGGCGGTCTCGCAAAGACCTGAACTTAAGCGATTTGCCAGACCCGCGTCGAGATTGGGGCCAGGGGTGAGGCGTTCGCCAGCGCAGCGTCGCCGCCGGTTTCGGTGCGGGCCCCGACCAAGCCCTGGCCCCATGTCTCCAAGCCAACGAGGCCCGGCCCCGTTGCTCTCGAGCCGCACAGTCAACGCTGTGCGGGTGTGGTCGAGACCGACCTGGTCGCTCGAAGGCGAACCTGCGGCTCGCCCTCATGGGCAGCGGTGGTAGTTGGCTCCGCGCAGCATGTTGCCCATGGCGGCGACGGCGCGGAAGCTGTCCTGTTCGACATCAAAGATCAGCGCCTTAGCGTAGAAGTAATTATATTGGCCAGCATAGTCGCTCAGCTGATCGTCCGCGCTAGTGGTCGGATCGTCGAAGAACGCGACCGATGTCACCATGTGAAGATCGAGATTATCCTGGAGCAGGTGCCAGAAACCGGTGGCCGTGACCTTGCCGCCGCGGACGTTCGTGAAGCTGCCATTGGGATCGAAGGTGATCTGTTCGGTCGTTGCGGCGCCGCAGGCATCAGCTCCGCCGACGCCCCAGGTGCCCGCAAGATAGTCCTTCGTCAGCTCCACCGACCGCGCCGCCGGAGCCAGCCCGACGACGCAGGCGAGCGCGGCCAACAACCCAAAGACTTGCTTCCTCATTGTTCCAGCTTCCTTGCCAGCTCGGCCTTGAGGCCTCCAAACCCGTCCATCCCGAGCATAGGGTAAAACGTAGCTGGCATGAACCGCAAAGTGTATGGTACTCGGTGGCTTGCACCGGACCAGGATGGCCTTCGCCTCCGGGCTGGAGGCGCGTGGTATTTCGTTGAGGGAGGGGTGGCATGGGGAAGGCGATCGCGAAGACTGTCGCGCTGGCGGCGGCGGTGCCGGCCCTGGTGATCGGGCTCGGCGCCAGCCCGACCAGGGCGCACGACGACTGGGGGCTGCCGCTGGTCGGTGGCCTGGTCGGCGGCTACGGCCTATCCTACATGATGAACCGGGACCGGGAGCAGAAGCAAACGGCGCCGGCGTATGGCGCGCCGGCCTACGTCGCGCCGGTCTACGCGGCGCACCCGTATGCGCCGCCGGCGGCACCTCCACCGTCCGCCGCGTCCACGGCCGCGTCCATCGAGCATCAGCTCAACGTGCTCGATGACCTCGCCGCCAAGGGCTACATCACGAAGGAGGAGTACCAGTCGCGGCGCCAGGCCCTGCTCAACCAGCTGTAGGGCACGCGCTCGAAAAGCGCGCGATCGGGCGAGCAGCTTGGTCGCAGCCGACGTGCTGCTCGCAAGAGCTGTCTTGAGCGCACCAGAACGGAGCCGAGATCGGTGGCGCCAGGATCCCTGTCCGAACCACCTGGGGCCACCGTGACGGAGGGCGCTTCGCGTCGCCGACGCTGGGCCTCGCGTAGCCTTGGCGTTGTGGCAGGGCTCGTTGCCGCCTACCTGCTCACCGCCTATCTGATCCTGCCGCTGTTCTGGCGCGAGCACGAGCGCGGGCATCATCCGGCGCTCGACACGGCACCCAAGGTCACGACCAATGCCCAGGGCATACCGGGCGATCCGATCAATGTCGCCCTGGTCGGCAGCCGGCTCGAGCTGGTCGGCGCGATGCATGCGGCCGGCTGGCAACCGGCCGATCCGATCACCTTGCGCACCAGCCTCGAGATCGCCGAGAGCGTGATCTTCGACCGGCCCGACCCGGATGCGCCGGTCAGCAGTCTCTATCTTTTCGGCCGCCCGCAGGATCTCGCCTTCGAACGCGACGTGGGATCCAGCGCCGATCGCCGGCACCATGTCCGGTGGTGGAAGTCGGACCAGCCGGACGAGCAGGGCAGACCGCTCTGGCTGGGGGACGCGACCTTCGATGCCAACTCCGGGCTCAGCCATCTCACCGGGCAGATCACTCACCATATCGCCCCCGACATCGATGCCGAACGCGACGCTCTGATCGCCGGCCTTGCCGAAGCCGGACAGCTCGAGGGCCAATACGACTGGCAGGGCGTCGGCCCGACCCGGGACGGGCGCAACGCCGAAGGCGATCGCTACGAGACGGACGGGTTCATGCTGGTCGGCGTGCTGAAGGCGACGGACTGAGTTTGACCGATGGCGGCGGCTGGAAGCCCCTCAGTTGACGGACACGGCTCACATGCAGACCGACCTCAACCAGCTTTCCCAAATCATCTCGCACGCAACGGCGCCAGCTTTCCTGCTCGGCTCGGTGGCCGGCTTCGTTTCCATCTTGATCACCCGGATGAACGGTGTCATCGATCGGATCCGCAGCTTGAACATGGTCGCCGACGATGATCCCCTTCGGGCTCACCTCAAGTCCGACATTCCGCGCCTGAGGCGCCGCGCGCGCCTCATGAACACCGCGATCCACCTTGCCGTGAGCAGTGGGATCTGCATAACCCTGCTCGTCATCCTGGCGTTCGCCAGCGCCTTTATCGGGGTCAGGCACGAGCCGGTTGCCGGCGTTCTGTTCATGGTCGCCCTTGGCCTGTTGGGCGCAGCGCTGTTCACGCTCGGGCGTGAGGTGTGGATCGGGCTGAACGAGTTCGACCACTACGGGTGAGGCTTTCAGACTGTCACGCAACGATGCGTGCTGACCTGCCAGAAGGCGCTATTGCGCGCGCCAAGGCTCCGGCCCGAACCGCAATGACCCTTCCGGCCGCTCCGAGCTGTCTCGTGGCCATGCCCTCAACGCTCGAGGAAGCGCCGGATGCGGGCGATCGCTTCTTCGATGTTGGCGATCGAGTTGGCGTAGGAGAAGCGGATGTAGCCCTCGCCCTGGTCGCCGAAGCTGGTGCCGGCGACCAGCGCGACGCCCGCTTCGTTCAGGAGGTCGTCCTGGAGCTGGCGGGCGCTGTAGCCGGTGCCGGAGATGTTCGGAAAAGCGTAGAAGGCGCCGCCCGGGCGGACGCAGCGGACCCCCGGGAGGCCGTTCAGGAGCTCGAGGATGATCTTGCGCCGCTCGTCGAACGCCTCGACCATCCGAAAGGCCGCGTCCTGCGGGCCCTTGAGGGCCTCGATCCCGGCCCACTGGGTCGCGGCGTTGACGCAGCTGTGGATGTTGATCGCAAGGCGGGTCGCGTGCTCGGCGAGCGCCTTCGGCCAGACCGCGTAGCCAAGGCGCCAGCCGGTCATGGCGTAGGTCTTCGACCAGCCATCGAGCAGGATCAGCCGGTCCTCGAGCTCGGGATAGACCAGCATGCTGGCGTGCGGGACGTTGTCGTAGACCATGCGGGCGTAGATCTCGTCCGACATGACCACGACCTCGGGGTGCGCCGCGAGCCCTGCGACCAGCTTGTCGAGCTCCTCGCGCGGGACCACGCCGCCGGTCGGATTGGCCGGGCTGTTGATGATGATCAGGCGCGTGCGGGCCGTGATCTTGGCCAGCACCTCCTCGGCCGAAAACGAGAAGCCGCTGTCCTCGTAGAGCGGGATCGGCACGGCCTTGGCGCCCGAGAACTCGATCACCGAGCGATATATGGGAAAACCCGGGTCAGGGTACATGATCTCGGCGCCCGGCTCGCCGAACATGGTGATCGCGAAGTACATGGTGACCTTGCCGCCCGGCACGATCACGATCCGCTCCGGGTCGACCTCGACGCCCCGCCACTTCGAGATGTCCTCGGCGACCGCCTCGCGGAGCGGCAGGATGCCGTTCGCCGGGGTGTAGCCGTGGTGGCCGTCGGCCAGCGCCTTCTGGGCCGCGGCGACGATGTTCTCAGGGGTCGGGAAATCCGGCTGGCCGATGCCGAGGTTGATGATGCTGCGGCCCGCCTGGGCGAGCTTGCTGGCGCGCGCGAGCACCTCAAAGGCGCTCTCCGTACCCAACCGGTGCATGCGTTCGGCGAGCATCATGGCGGCTCAACCTCTGTTCGAGCGGTGGTGCGATGACGCCGCCCACAATAGCGAAGCGGCGACGCTTGACCAGGGAGCCGATGAGTAGGGCAGCGATGGCCCGGTCCGGCCGACTACTCCCCGCCCGCGCCGAGCAGACGTTCGGCCTCGGCCAGATCCTCGGGCCGGTTGGTGTTGAAGAAAGGGTCGACCGGCTCGATCGGAAAGTCGACCAGGGCCAGGCGATGGCGCGCGGTCCAGATGTCGACCTTGCGGATCCCCTCGTCGACCATCGCGGCTCGCAGGTCGTCCGCGAGCCGGACCGGCCAGAGGCCGAAGACCGGGTGCGCTTGACCGCCCGAGGTCGCGCAGGCGAGGTCGGCGCCGTCGCGCTCCACGGCCGCCAGCAGCTCCGCCACCAGGTCGGTCGGGAAGAACGGCGTATCGGTGGCGACGGTCGCGATCCACGGGCACTCGGGCCGGTTCGCCCGCGCCCACGCCATGCCGGTCAGCACCCCGGCGAGCGGGCCGGCGAAGCCCGGGATCAGGTCGCCAGCGACCGGCAGGCCGAACCCGGCGAACCGTTGCGGATCGCCGTTGGCATTGAGCAGAAGCGCACGAACCTGCGGTGCTGCCCGCGCGATGACACGCTCGAGGATCGGCCGGCCGCCGAGCTGCCGGAGGCACTTGTCGCCGCCGCCCATGCGACGAGCCTGCCCGCCCGCGAGCAGCACCCCGACCACCGGCGGGATGGTCGCCTCGCTGGGTCTCGCCATGGCACCTGCCCTCGTGTCGTCGAGGGCCAATGATGATGCATCCCGCGCGCCCTGGCTACGCTCAGGCGGGTTGCGGACTGGCGCCGCCCCAGCCCATGGCGCTCTCCGGGTCGTGGAGCACGACCTCGGGCCCGAGCGCATAGCCGTGCTTGAGCCGGAGGCCCGAGCGCTCGGCAAAGCGGCGGGGCCGGTAGCGGCTCGGCGACTGGCCGCCATGGTCGAGGTCGTCCAGGAGGCCCAGACGCTGGTAGACCTCGGCCACCAATTCGGCGCCGGTCGGCTCGCCGAGATGCTCGGCCTTGGCGCCGAGCCAGCCGTCGTCGCCGGCGGCCATCAGATCGAGCAGGCGGCGCTCGGGGGCGCGCCGGGCGAGTTGCTGGCGTAAGGCCTCCAGCCGCGCGCAATGGGCGGCGGTCAGCGCATTGTTCAGGCAGCGGACACTGATCTTGCCGGGGAAGCCCGCGATCCGGGCGGCCAGACGGCCCTGGGTCGGCGCCCGGTGCCGGCTATCGCGATGCGCCTCCCAGAGCAGCGGCTCGGGATCCTCGGGCCGACGGAGCAGCAGACCGACATGCGTCCACGGATGGCGGGGCCACCACCTGAACAAGCCGCGAGCCCGGGTCGGGCCGGCAAACAACACGACGTCCCCAGTCTTCAGAAGGCTCGCCACGGCAGCCACATCAACCCCGGTCATCACCAAAACTCCCGCCTCGGCAGCCAGTCAGCTCCGCAGCTCACGAAGCCGGCCGCCGGCGAGGCATCGCCGTCCGCTCACCAAGACACTATGGGGCTTCAGGATGACCGTGCAGTGAACGCGTTCACATTTTCTTCATGCGCTGCAGATTTGCCACGCTTTCTTGGCCATCTGTTGCAGAACGGCAACATCCTCGGCGCGCCGGCACGGCAACTCTACGCCGCGTCGTCCTCGAGCGAGGCTTTGCGCTGCAGGTGACGGGCTTCGTCGGCGACGTAGTGCGGGCCGGCGCCGAAGACGATCCGGGATTCCCCGGCCGGCGCGACGAACCGCTCGCTCTCGATCCTATGGCGGCGAGCAGGCTCATCCGCCCGCTGAGCGGCGCAGATGCTTGACTATTGCCTCGGCCGTCAGCCGATAGCCTTGCTCGTTGAAGTGGAGACCACGGTAGTAGGCAAGAGGATTTCCCGCCGCTTCGAGCGGCTCGGTCAGTGTCAGGTAGTCCACGCCCAGGCCTGACCACAGCGTCACGATCTTCCGTTCGAGAGCTTGAAAGGGTGCCGGGTCCTTGGCCAGGAATCGCCAATGCGCAGGTATATACACGAAGGTGATCTGCCCGTGATGCTCGCGTTGCGTCTCGATGACCTCACGCCAAACCTGGCTGATCTCGCGCCATTCCGTTTCGGTCAGGGCTGGCAGCGTGAATCGCTCCCGTCCCGGCTGCTCCGATGCAAGCCTCAAGACCTTTCTCGTTCGTCGCAACAGCAGGAAATCGAGCATCTCATCGGGAGACTCGCGATCCCTGCTTTGATCGTGGACGAGGGTGGCGACGTCTTCTGATGCTAGCTGTTGGTCGATGAATCGCTTCAAGGCTACGGAAATAGAGCCGTTGATCCTCACCAAATCTTGGACGTGCGCGGGATCGAGATACGCTTGTAGTAACGGCCAGGTCCGCTCGGCAAGATAGTCCGTCAGGTCGTTGCCTTCATAGAAAAACCAGATGATGTGGTAGGGTCTCAGGGGTTTGACATATTCGCGATAGATCGCCAGTTGCGTGAGGGCGGAAGTTCCGTTCATCCCGAAGCTCGCCGTCGGACCCAATACCGATATCTGCGCGGCGTACGTGAACGCATCAGGGACACAATACCCCTGCACGAACGAGTCGCCGAGCAAGGCGAATTTGGGGCCGCCCTCGGCCCGGCCCATCGCCGGGTTCCGGAATCCCAAGCTGTCGCTGTGGTACATGACCCAGCTGCGATCATGCGCACGGCAGTATGACGTCAGGACGTTCGGTATGCCTGCGAGCGGTAGCACTTCCCGACCCTCGATCATGATCGGGCTCCGAGTCTTTTCGTCAGCTCTCTGCCAAAGATAGAGAAACCCGCTCGGGAACACTGCAGGGTAGGCTGCAAGACCTTGCTCTCTGAGCTTGGCGACGTGCGCAACGTTGCTGTGACGGGCCGTCTCAAGGTAAGCCTCGAACCTAAGGTAGGTCTCGAACAGATAGAAAGGGACGACAAGCGTCGTCAGGGCAAGGCATGCGAACAGTCGCGCCGCGGTACGCACGGCCAGGATTGAGAAGACTACCAACGTTCCAAGCGAGGCCGCCACGGGGAGGGATGTGAGCGAGTGTCCACGCGCTAGGTCGTAGACTGCGGCGGCCAGAATCAAGAGCCAGATTAGGCCGCACCACACAATGATGAGGCGTGCTGTTAGATGCGATCTTGAGGCCACGCTGGAGTTTCCGGAGCTTCCGGCTGTCGCACAAGACGAGGTCGGTGGACTAAGCGGCGTCGTCCTCGAGCGAGGCTTTGCGCTGCAGGTGACGGGCTTCGTCGGCGACATGGTGGGGATCGGCGTCGAAGACGATTCGCGATTCCCCGGCCAGCGCGATGAACCGCTTGCCCTTGGCGCGGCCGACCAGGGTCAGGTTCGCCTGCCGCGCGAGGTCGACCCCCCAGGCGGTGAAGCCCGAGCGCGAGATCAGGATCGGGATCTGCATCTGCACCGTCTTGATCACCATCTCGCTGGTGAGGCGGCCCGTGGTGTAGAAGATCTTGCCGGCCGGAGACATGCCGTTCAGGAACATGTAGCCTGCGATCTTGTCGACCGCATTGTGCCGGCCCACGTCCTCCATGTAGACCAGCGGCCGGTCGGCCTCGCAAAGCACGCAACCGTGGATCGCGCCGGCCTTGAGATAGAGCGAGGGGCTGGTGTTGATCTTCTTGGCGAGCGCGTACAGCCAGCTGGTCCTGAGCACCGCATCCGCCGGCAGCCTGACCTGCTCGAAGCGTTCCATCAGGTCGCCGAACACGGTGCCCTGGGCGCAACCCGAGGTCCGCACCTTCTTTTTCAACTTTACCTCGTAATCGGTCGCGCGCCGGGTGCGTACGACCACGACCTGGAGCTCCTGGTCGTAGTCGATGCCGGTGATCTCGTCGTCCGGCCGCAGCATGTTCTGATTGAGCAGAAAACCGACCGCCAGATAGTCCGGGAAATCGCCGATCGTCATCATGGTGACGATCTCCTGGGCATTCAGGAACAGGGTCAACGGCCGCTCATGGACCACCGCGGTCTCGATCCGCCGGCCGTCCTGATCGACCCCGGTCACCGCCTCGGTGAGGCGCGGATCGTCCGGGTCGGGGCGCAGCAGATAGTCGTCCATGGCCAGGCATTGTGAGCCCCGCCGGCGGCCGGGGTCAAGCGCCCGCCCCGGCGCGCGCCTCGGGATGGCCCAGCCGGCACCCTGCGCCGGTCAGCCGTTGCTGCCGGCGACCTTGACGTCGAGCGCCTTCAGGAGGTCCTGGACGCGCGCCTGGATGGTCTGGGCGTAGCCGTCCAGGCCGGTCAGGACCTGGCCCTGGCGCGCGGCGACCGCCTGATCCATGCTCTGCCAGCTGGCGACCAGCCCGGCCCGGGTCTGCTCGAGGTCGGCCTGGGTCGCCGACACCCGTTTGGCGAGCTCCGCGAGCTGCGCCTCGCGCGCCTTGGCCAGGTCGTCCAGCGCCTGCTGGCTATCGGTGTGGAGCTTCTGCGTGACCTCGCCTTCGGCCCGGTGGATCACGTCCTGGCTGCGCAGCACCGCGAGATCGGCCTTCTCGGCGGCGTTCGAGAGCATCTGGTCGATCTTGGTCTGCATCTCCTGATGCGCCGCCTGGACCTTGGCATCGGCATCGGCCATCAGTTGCGTGACCTGCTGCCCGGTCGCGTGCAGGTCCTTGATGGCGTCCTCGAGCGCCGCGCTGTCCTGCTTGGCCTGTTGCAGGCCCTGGTCCAGCGACTGGTTGAGGCCCTCGAGCCGCGCGCGCGAGCGAACGACCTCACCCTGGAGGTCCCGGGCCTGGCCCTTGATCGCGTCGAGCTCGGCTCTGCGGCTTTGCAGGTCCTGCGCCAGCGCGTCCTTCTGGCCGGCCAGCCACGCGACCAGCTGGGGCGTGCCGGCCTTCACGGCGCCGACATCGGCGGCCGCCTGATCGAACTCGGTCCGCACCTGCTGGACGCCGGCCGCCGTGCCCTGGACGTCGTCCCGGAGCTTCGGCACGCGCTGCTCGAGGGACGCGAGGTCCTGACTGATGTCGTCGAGGCCGCGGTTGAGGGCATCCGCTCGCGCCCGCAACTTCGCCAGCGCCTCGGTCACGCCATTGCCCTGGGCGCCGAGCCGGCGCTCGAGCTCGGCAACCGCGTTGTCGCTCAGCCCCATGATCGAGCGCACCGAATCGGTCATGGTCGCGCTGACCCGGTCGACGTTGGCCCTGAGCTGATCGTGCAGCTGCGCCATCTGCGCGTTCAGGCCCTCGGCCGCGCTCAGGCGTTGGTCGAGATCCGCCCGCAGATCGGCGACCCGCTCGTCGAGCAGGCCGCCCATGCGCGCCACCTGCCGATCGACCTCCGCCCGCATCCGGAGCTCGTAGAACGCGGTCGCACCGGCCACCCCGGCAACGAGCAGCAGGACGCCAAGGAACAGGGACAGGGCCGGGCCGAAGCGGGCGGGCGAGCGCCCGCGCAAGGGCTCCGGGACGACCGCTGCCGGTCCGACGCAAGACAGGCTCGCTGATCGTCGCATCGGCCAGCTCGATCAGACGCTTGATCTGCGCCTCGAGCTGGGCGATCCGCTGCCCGTCGTGGTAGGAGCCGCGCGCGGTCCGCTCGAGCCCGAGCAGCTCCGCGACGTCGGCGCGATAGTCCGCGAGCAGGCGGGCCTCGGCGCCGAGCGCGGCGGCGAGCGCATCCTCGACCGCCGCCAGCCACAGGCTCCGCGGCCAGCTGGAATCGCACAGAACCCGATCACAAAAGCGCTGCCATGCCTGGGCCTTGGTCGGATCCATCGCCGCCTCCGGAGGGCCGGCCCGGGGCCGACCCACACTAAGCCACAGTCTAGCCTGTGACATCCATAGGTTGCGAAGGTGGCACGGGAGTTGCGACCTTGGCAATTTGCCCGACGGTTGATTTCAGCTTCTTGGATCGGGATGTCGACGGCCTGTGGCAAAAACGCCACGGCTTGCGGCGGCGATGTGGCATGAGGGTTCGCTCGGAACGCAGCTCAGCTTGTGGCTCTTCGCGGACGCTAGCGCCGCCAGAGAGCCCTTTGATTCCGTGCTCCGTGAACCACGCGGACGACTTCGATCCCGCCGCGGATGAGTCGATAGTAGATCAGGTAGCGGGCATGGCCAAACTGCCGCAGGCTCGGCCGGAGGTCGTCGCGCGCTACACCCAGGCGAGGATTCGCCGCGAGCAGTCCGAACCGCTGCTCGATCCGATCGACGAAGCGGTTGGCATTGACGACGCTATCCCGCGCGATGTGATCCCAGATCTCGTCGATGTCGGCTTGCGCCAGCGGCGAGACGATTATTCGGGGCATGCGCTCGCGCGTTGGCGCCGCTCCCGGCCGCGCCGCTTGGTGTCCGCGGCATCGAACGGGCGCCCTTCGCCGCGGTCGAGCTGCTCGATCGCCGGATCGAGCAGCGCCAGCAAGGCCTCACGGTCTGCAAGATACTGCTTCAGCGCCTCCGCGACGACCTCCGCTTCCGATGTGTATCGGCCCGCCGCGACCTGCGTGCGGGCGAAAGCTTCGAACTCGGGGGAATTGGCACGTTCATGATGGTGTTGTTCCTTGCTCGCATTCGAATGGCAAGAGGCCGGCTTCGGCCCGGGCAGCGCCACGTCTATTTCCAACATTCCACCAGAACCGTAAATGCCTTGGCTTCGGCACCGACGGCGGCAGCGCCATCAGCCAGCGGAGCGTTTTCCCACCAACGGTCAGTCTCGACCGCGACCTGCCGCCTGGTGCGACGCCGCTGGCGTCGAGGAAGCTCCGCACGACCCCCGCCTTGATCGCGAAGTTGACGTTCTGCGGGATGTCGCCCGTGGCGCTCGCCACCTTGAGCGCGTCGAGCTTGCTGACCACGACGCCCACCACTCGCCCTTCGAGGTCGAGCAGCGGGCCGCCGCTGTTGCCCGGCTGGACCGGCGCCGTCATCTGCAGGAACCGCGTGTCGTTGCCGATCCCCGCCAAGGCGCTCACGGTGCCGGTGGTGACGTTCGCCTCGGACGCGAGCAGCCCGGGCAAGGGAAAGCCGACGGCGACCACGCTGTCGCCCGGACGAATGCCGCTGTCATTCCGAAGAACAGCCGCGGGCAAGCGCGCCGGCGAGCGCAGCAGAGCGAGATCGTTACCCGGATCGCGGGCGACCACGCACGCCCGCCACGGCCTCCTGCCCAGCGGGCCGGACGCGCACCTCGGCGCAGTCGGCCACCACGTGGTGATTGGTGACGATCTGGCCGTCCTGGCCGACGGCAAAGCCGGTGCCGGTGCTGTCGAGCCGGCGCTCTGGCGGAGGCGCCCGAGCCGCAACCCTGCGGCCGCTCGCTATGGCGTCGCTCAACGCTGCGATTAGATGATCGGAGACCTGGCCGTCCACCGGCAGGCCGACATCAGCCTCGAAGGCCCTGATCGCGGCTCGGCTCCTCCGCCCCATCACGCCATCGGCGGGGCCGGGATCGTAACCGAGCGCCGCCAGATTGGCTTGAACGCCTTCCAGCGCTGCGCTCCTGCCCATGAATTCCTCTTCACCTATGATGCGCCCCGGCGATGCCACCTGAGGTGCCGGCTGAGATCCGGGTCGCCAGTTGCGGGCCAGTTCTTGCCCGCGGGCGCGCTGAACCCGCGTCAATCGTGCAGCTACCTTGTCGCGCAGCTCGGCTGAAAGCTTCCGCAGCTCTCCGTCGGAGCGAGCTGCGGCAAGATTCAGCCACATGTAGGCCTGCACATCGTCCTGGGCCACGCCTCGGCCGAGGATGTACGCCGAGCCGAGTTTAGCTTGAGCTTCCGCGTGGCCCTGGTTGGCGGCCAGCCGGTACCAGCGCACCGCCTCGGCGTGGTCTTGAGGCACGCCCTCGCCTGCGGTGTACATTTCGCCGAGGTTGAGCTGCGCCTTCGTCGTCACCTTGGTCGGCGGCCATGCGATACCAGCGTACCGCCTCGGCATAGTTCTGAGGTACGCCACGGCCCTCGTCATACATCGCGCCGAGGCTGGTCTGCGCCATCGCGAGGCCTTGGGCGGCGGCCAGCCGGTACCAGCGCACCGCCTCGGCGTCATCCTGAGGCGCGCCACGGCCCTCAGCATACATCGCGCCGAGGAAGAGCTGCGCCCAAGGATGTCCGGCGAGCGCTAACGGCATGAATTCGCGAAGAGCGGTGGGGTAGTCGCCTCGTTTATAGGCGGCAACACCCTCATCGATCTCTGCCGTCGCGGAACCGGCCGACAGGATGAACAGCGCCAGCACCAGGAAGACCGCGACAATTCGAAAGCGGGCCATTGCGACCTCTCCGCTCTTGCGAGGTCGCTCTACCCCAAGTTGGGCGCTAGGACAACAATCTAACGGCGTGGCAAGGCGCGGAGGGGCTACTCCGCCGCCTGGGCCACCGCGCCGGCCTTCTCGACGCGGGCGGCGCAGAATTTGTATTCCGGGATCTTTCCGAACGGGTCGAGCTGCGGGTTGGTCAGGATGTTGGCCGCCGCCTCGACGTAGCAAAATGGGATAAAGACCATGCCCTCGGCGACCGCGCGGTCGGCGCGGGCCATCAGTTCGATCGCACCGCGGCGCGTGGTGACCCGGATCGGCTCGCCGGGTGCCACGCCGAGCGTCCGGAGATCGCGCGGGTGCAGGCTGGCCACGGCCTCCGGCTCGAGGGCGTCGAGGTAGCTCGCGCGGCGGGTCATGGCGCCGGTGTGCCAATGCTCGAGCTGGCGGCCGGTGGTCAGCACCATCGGGTAGTCGCGTCCGGCAGCTCGGCCGGCGGCAGCACGTCCGCCGGGCGTGAATTTTGCCCGGCCGTCGCCCGTGGGAAAACGGTCGCCGAACACGATGTCGTGGCCCGGCTGGTCCGGCCCGTCGCAGGGATAGGTCACGGAGCTCTCGGCGGCGAGGCGGTCCCAGGTGATGTTGGCGAGCGAGGGCATCGCCTGCATCATCTCGGCGTAGACGTCGCGCGGATGCTGGTAGCGCCAGTCGAGCCCGATCCGGCGCGCGATCTCCTGGACGATCCACCAGTCCTGGCGCGCCTCGCCCGGCAGCGGCAGCGCCTGGCGGCCCATCTGGACCTGGCGGTTGGTGTTGGTGACCGTGCCCTCCTTCTCGGGCCAGGCCGAGGCCGGCAGGACGACGTCGGCGTACATCGCGGTCTCGGTCAGGAACAGGTCCTGGACCACCAGATGCTCGAGCTTGGCCAGCGCCTCCCGGGCGTGCTGGACGTCCGGGTCGGACATCGCCGGGTTCTCGCCCATGATGTACATGCCCTTGATCACGCCGTCGTGAATTGCATGCACGATCTCGACCACGGTGAGGCCGGGCTCGGGGTCGAGCTTCGTCTGCCACAGATCCTCGAAGCGCGCCCGGACCACATCCTGGCCGACCCGGCCATAGTCCGGAAACATCATCGGGATCAGGCCGGCATCCGAGGCACCCTGGACATTGTTCTGGCCGCGGAGCGGGTGCAGGCCGGTGCCGGGCCGCCCGACCTGGCCGCACATCAGGACCAGCGAGATCAGGCAGCGGGCGTTGTCGGTGCCGTGCACGTGCTGGCTGATGCCCATGCCCCAGAACACGATCGCCCGCTGCGCCGTCGCGAATGCGCGCGCGACCGTGCGCAGGGTGTCGGCGTCGATGCCGCAGACCGCGGCCATCGCCTCGGGCCGAAACTCGCGCAGATGCTCCTTCAGCCGCTCGAAGCCCTCGGTGTGCGCCTGGATGTATTGGCGGTCGTAGAGGCCCTCCTCGACGATGACGTGCATCAGTGCGTTCAGCAGGGCGACGTCGCTGCCGGGCTTGAACTGCAGCATGTGGGTCGCGTGCCGCTGCAGTGCCTGGCCGCGCGGGTCCATGACCACCAGCGTCTTGCCGCGCTTGGCCGCCTGCTTGAAGAAGGTCGCGGCGACCGGGTGGTTCTCCGTAGGGTTCGCGCCGATGACCACGATCACATCGGCATCCAGCGCCGCGGTGAACGGCGCCGTCACCGCGCCTGAGCCGATGTTCTCGAGCAGGGCTGCGACCGAGCTCGCGTGGCAGAGCCGCGTGCAGTGATCGACGTTGTTCGAGCCGAAGCCGGTCCGGACCAGCTTCTGGACGAGGTACGCCTCCTCGTTGGAGCCCTTGGCCGAGCCGAAGCCCGCGAGCGCCTTGGGCCCGTCCCGGTCGCGGATCCTGCGGAGACCGTTGGCGGCGACCTCCAGCGCCTCCTCCCAGCTCGCCTCGCGGAAATGCGTCCAGGGGTTGGCCGGGTCGAGGTCGGGCTCGACGCCCTTGAGGGCGCCTTGCTTGCGGATCATCGGCCGCGTCAGGCGGTGCGGGTGGCCGACGTAGTCGAAACCGAAGCGGCCCTTGACGCAGAGCCGGTTCATGTTCGCCGGGCCGTTGCGGCCGGTGACGTAGCGGATCTGGTCGTCCTTGACGTGGTAGGTGATCTGGCAGCCGACCCCGCAGTAGGGGCAGACGCTCGCGACCTTGCGGTCGACCTCGGGATGGCCGACGCCCCGCTCGTCGACGATCGCGGCCGGCATCAGGGCCCCGGTCGGGCAGGCCTGGACGCACTCGCCGCAGGCGACGCAGGTCGAATTGCCCATCGGGTCGTCCTGGTCGAACACGATCTTGGCCTGCGCGTTGCGATAGGCCATGCCGATCACGTCGTTGACCTGGACCTCGCGGCAGGCGCGCACGCACAAGTTGCACTGGATGCAGGCGTCCAGATTGACCGCCATCGCCGGATGGCTCAAGTCGGCGACTTGAGGCCCACGTTCAGGAAAACGGGAGTTGGCCACGCCCATCCGCTCGGCCCACTGCCAGAGCCGCGAATCCGGGTGATGGGCGACCGGACGCGCCGGCTGGTCGGCGAGCAGCAGCTCCATGACCATCCTGCGCGCGGTCTTCGCCCGCTCCGAGGCGCTCACCACCTTCATGCCCGCCACGGGCTTCCTGATGCAGGATGCCGCCAGCACCCGCTCGCCCTCGATCTCGACCATGCAGGCGCGGCAGTTGCCATCGGCCCGATAGCCGGGCTCGGGCAGCCAGCACAGATGCGGGATCAGGGTGCCTTCCCGCCTCGCGACCTGCCAGATGGTCTCCCCGGGCGCGGCCTCCGCCGGCCGGCCGTCGAGGGTGAATGTGATCTTCTCGGGCATGACGGCAACCTCAGCAAACGCTGGCCTCGAACGGCCAAGAGACCGGCAACCGGAGCTGTAGCTGGCTCTTCTTAACCTAGGCTGCGGCGCTTCGCCACCAACAGCCAGCGATGTGAGCGGGGCTACGTCCGACAGCTCGCCGATCGCGGACCGGGTCGCGCCGAATTGCGCTCGTGCAGACACGACGGGCGTCGGCACGCCGCGGCCGACGGTCCCGGCTGCGCAAGACCGGACGAAATGACCCGGTGATCCGCGCGTTCGTAAACGTATGATGCATGTGTGGTCGAGTTCCGCAAACTCCTCGAGGGTCGTGCGCTGATGGCGCTCCGGTCGGGTCGCGCGAGGCTGTCGGCTTGCCGATCGCTGGCGCTCGCCTGCCTGCTCGCGCTCGCCGGCTGCGGCGACCAGGAGGATGGCCGCGTCACGCTCGACTTCTGGGCGATGGGCCGCGAGGGCGAGGTCGTGCAGGAGCTGACCCGGGAGTTCGAGCGCGAGAATCCCGACATCCGGGTGCGGGTCCAGCAGATCCCCTGGAGTGCCGCGCACGAGAAGCTGCTGACCGCCTACGCCGGCGACGCCATGCCGGATGTCTTCCAGCTCGGCACCACCTGGGTCCCGGAGTTCGTGGCGCTCGATGCGATCAGCCCGCTCGATGACCGGATCGCAGCGTCGTCCGGGATCGCGCGAAAAGATTTCTTCGCCGGTATCCTCGACCCGAACGAGATTGCGGGGCACCTCTACGGCGTGCCGTGGTACGTCGACACGCGGCTCCTGTTCTATCGGAAGGACATCCTGGCGCTGGCCGGCTCCCCGGAGCCGCCCCGCAGCTGGGCCGAGTGGCGGGATGCCATGGCGCGGATCAAGCAGCGGGTCGGCCCGGATGCCGATGCCATCCTCCTGCCCGGCAACGAGTGGGCGCCGCTCGTGATCCTCGCCTTGCAGCAGGGCGCCGAGCTGTTGAAGGGCGATGCCGAGTGCGGCAATTTCAGCGGCCCCGAGTTTCGCAAAGGACTCGCCTTCTATCTCTCGATGTTCAAGGACGGCTTCGCCTCGCCCACGGTCAGCGCCGAGATCGCGAATCTCTATCAGGAATTTGCGAACGGCCGCTTTGCGATGTACATCACCGGCCCCTGGAATCTCGGCGAGTTCGCCGCCCGGCTGCCGAAGGCGCTGCAGGACGCCTGGTCGACCGCGCCGATGCCGGCGCCGGATGGCGACTGGCCCGGGCTCTCGCTCGCGGGCGGGGCCAGCCTCGCGATCCGGCGCACCTCGGCGCATCAGGACGCCGCCTGGAAGCTGATCGAGTTCCTCATCGGCACCCGGCAGCAGGTCCGCTTCTACCGGCTGAGCGGTAACCTGCCGGCGCGCACCGCCGCCTGGCAGGACCCGGACCTCGCCGGCGATCCGCGCGCCCGCGCCTTCTTCACCCAACTGCAGCGGGTCGTCGCGACCCCGAAGATCCCGGAGTGGGAGCAGATCGCCACCGCCATCACCCGGCGCATCGAGCGGCTGATCCGCGACGGGGGCTCACCCGAGGCGACGCTCGCCGCGCTCGACACCGAGGTCGACCAGATCCTCGAGAAGCGGCGCTGGCTGCTCCACCGGGGGGTGGCCGGAGTGTCCACGGCCGCCCCTCAGTCGTGCCAGAGCCTGCGGACCGCCGCGCGGTGAGCGCGGGCTTCCGGTTCGCCCTGCCCGCGCTCGCGCTGATCGCGGTGTTCTTCGTCCTCCCGGTCGCGGCCGGCCTGGCGCTCAGCCTCACCGATTTCGACATCTACGCGCTCGGCCATGTCGAGTATCTGCGCCTCGTCGGTCTGCGCAACTACGCCCGGCTGCTCGATGACCCGCTGTTCTGGCGCGCACTCCTCAACACCTTCTATTTCGTCCTGATCGGCGGACCCTTGTCGGTGCTGACCTCGCTCGGCGCGGCGCTGCTGATCAACGCCCGCCTGGTCCGCTTCAAGGCCCTGTTCCGGGTCGTCTACTTCATGCCGGTGATGACCGCCCTGGTCGCGGTCGCGGTGGTCTGGCGCTACCTCTACCACCCGCGCTACGGCCTTCTGAACTACGCGCTCGGCGGGCTTGGCATCGCGCCGATCGACTGGCTGGGCGATCCGCGCTTCGCAATGCCGGCGCTGATCCTCATGGCCGTCTGGAAGAACTTCGGCTACAACATGATCATCTTTATCGCGGGCCTGCAGAGCATCCCGGAGCAGCTCTACGATTCCGCCCGCATGGACGGCGCCGGCCGCCTGCAGCAGCTTCGCTACGTCACCCTGCCGATGCTGGCGCCGACCTTCCTGTTCGTCGGCGTGCTGACGATGATCGGCTCGTTCCAGCTGTTCGCCGAGCCCTACGTCATGACCCAGGGCGGCCCCTCGGACAGCACGCTGAGCGTGGTCCTCTTCATGTACGAGCAGGGCTTCCGCTGGTGGAACCTCGGCTACGCGGCCGCGATCGCGGTCCTCCTGTTCGTGATCATGCTCGTGGGCACGATCCTGCAGCTCCGCCTGCGGAGAGGCCTGTGATCGGCCGCGAGTTCGAGCGCGTCGTGATCTACGCGCTCCTGATCCTGGGCCTCGCGCTGACGCTCACGCCTCTGCTCTGGATGCTCTCGGCCTCCCTCATGCCGGCGGGCGAGGCCAGCGTCTATCCGCCACGCCTGTGGCCCAGCCGGGTCACCTTCGAGCACTACACCGCCCTGTTCGCGCGCCTGCACCTCGCCCGCTACTTCCTGAACAGCCTCGTGATCGCGAGCGCGATCACGGCGATCTCGCTCCTGGTCAACTCGATGGCCGGCTACGCCTTCGCCAAGCTCCGCTTCAGGGGCTCCGATCGAATCTTCCGCATGCTGCTCAGCGCGCTCGTGATCCCGGCCCAGGTGTCGATGCTGCCGCTGTTCCTGATGCTCAAGCAGCTCGGCCTGATCAACAGCTGGTGGGGCGTGATCGTGCCCGGCATGGCCAGCATCTTCGGTATCTTCCTGATCCGCCAGTACGCGCTCTCGATCCCGGACAGCCTGCTCGAGGCGGCCCGCATCGACGGCGCCAGCGAGTTCAAGATCTACCGGCTGGTGGTCCTGCCGATCTGCCGGCCGATCCTGGTGACGCTTGCGATCTTCACCTTCATGGGCGCCTGGAACGACTTCATGTGGCCGCTGATCGTGCTGACCGACGAGCGCATGTACACGCTACCGGTGGCGCTCGCCAACCTGCTCGGCGAGCACGTCCAGGACACGGAGCTGATGATGGCCGGCTCGGTGCTGACCATCCTGCCGGTCATGCTGCTCTTCATGTTCGTCCAGCGGGCCTACATCGAGGGTATCACCGCCGGCAGCCTAAAAGACTAGACGACCAGCGGGCGCGAGATGGACCTGTTTCTGCAGCAGCTTCTGTCCGGAGTCGCGCTCGGCGGCGTCTATGCCCTGGTGGCGCTCGCCGTGGTCATGATCTACCAGGCCTCCGACCATTTCAATTTCGCCCAGGGCGAGATGGCGATGTTCAGCACCTACGTGGCCTGGTGGCTGATCGCGGCCGGCTGGCCCTACTGGCTGGCCTTCTTCGCGACCATCGGGGTCTCGTTCCTTGGCGCCGTGGCGCTCGAGCGGATCGTGATCCGGCCGGTCGAGCGGGCGCCGGTGTTGAACCAGGTCATCGTCTTCATCGGCCTCCTGGTGATCTTCAACGCGCTCGCCGGCTGGCTGTTCGACTACACGATCAAGCCGTTCCCGAGCCCGTTCTCCGAACGGCCGCTGTTCGACAACCGGTACATCGGAGCGCACGAGCTCGGCGTGATCGGGGTGACGTTCGTGCTGCTCGCGCTGGTGTTCGCCTTCCTCCGCCTGACCCCGATCGGGCTCGCCATGCGCGCGGCCGCCGAGAACCCGACCTCGGCGCGCCTGGTCGGCATCCGGGTCGGCTGGATGCTCGCGCTCGGCTGGGGGCTCGCGGCCGCGATCGGCGCGGTCGCCGGCATGATGATCGCACCGATCGTGTTCCTCGAGCCCAACATGATGATCGGAACGCTGCTCTACGGCTTCGCGGGCGCCCTGCTCGGCGGCATCGACAGCCCCGCGGGCGCCGTGGTCGGCGGCTTCCTGGTTGGTGTGCTCGAGAATCTGGCCGGCACCTACGTGCCGTGGGTCGGCAGCGACCTCAAGCTCACCCTCGCGCTCGCCCTGATCCTGCTGGTCCTGCTGGTGCGCCCGAATGGCCTGTTCGGCCGGCGCATCGTCAAGCGGGTGTGAGCCCATGGCGACCGATCGGGCCCTCGCTTTGGCCCTGGCCCTGATCGTCGCGGGCGTGCTGCCGTTCCTGATCAGCGACTACCGGACCTTCCAGCTGACGCTCGCCCTGGTCTATGCGATCGCGATCCTCGGGCTCAACATCCTGACCGGCTACAATGGCCAGTTCTCGCTTGGCCACGGCGCCTTCTACGCGCTCGGCGCCTACACCGCCGCGGTCCTGATGACCCAGGGCGGCGTGGCCTACTACTGGACCCTGCCGGTCGCCGGCGCGGTCGGCTTCGGCGCGGGCTTCCTGTTCGGCTTCCCGGCGCTCCGGCTGCAGGGGCTGTATCTGGCGCTCGCGACCTTTGCACTCGCCGTGGCAACGCCGCAGATCCTGAAGTCGGGCCATCTGGCCGCCTGGACCGGCGGCGTCCAGGGCATCGTCATCCTGAAGCCCGAGCCGCCCGCGGGCCTGCCCCTGTCGCCGGACCAGTGGCTCTACTACGTCGCGCTCGCGGTCCTGGTCCTGCTCCTGGCCGGCGCCTGGAACCTGCTGCGCGGCCGGACCGGGCGTGCCATCCAGGCGATCCGCGACCATCCGATCGCAGCCCAGGCGATGGGCGTCGACCTCGCCCTCTACAAGACGCTGACCTTCGGGGTCAGCGCCGGCTATACCGCCGTCGCGGGCGCGCTCGGCGCGATCGTCATCCAGTTCGTGGCGCCGGACAGCTTCACCCTGTTCCTCTCGATCACGCTCCTGGTCGGCCTCGTGGTCGGCGGCCTCGCCTCGATCCCGGGCGCGATCTTCGGCGGCCTGTTCGTGCAGTTCGTCCCGAACCTCGCCGAGCAGATCTCCAAGGCCGCGCCCTGGGCGATCTACGGCCTGTTCCTGATCGGCTTCATGTATCTGATGCCGTATGGTATCTGGGGTCTGGCGCGCAGTCTTTATGAGCGATGGGTGCGACGTCGACGGCGGCGCTCCGCCTGAGGCGGCTGGCCCGCCGCCGGCCGAAAAACCGGAGGGCAGTGTTATGCGAACCGTGAGATCATTGGTCGCCGCCAGCACCTTCGTCGCCGGGCTGGCACTGCTGGGCGGGGCCGCGGCCGGTGCCGACTATGGCCCGGGCGTCACCGACACCCTGATCAAGATCGGCAACACCAACCCCTACAGCGGCCCCGCCTCGGCCTACGGCGCGATCGGCCGCGCGCTCCAGGCCTATTTCGCCAGGGTCAACGCCGAGGGCGGCATCAACGGCCGCAAAATCGAGTTCATCTCGCTCGACGACGGCTACAGCCCGCCGCGCACGGTCGAGCAGATCCGCAAGCTGGTCGAGCAGGAGCAGGTGTTCCTGATCTTCCAGTCCCTGGGCACGCCGACCAATACCGCCGTCCATCAATATCTCAACGCCAAGCAGGTGCCGCAGCTGTTCGTCGCCACCGGCGCCACCAAATGGGGCCAGCCTGACAAGTTTCCCTGGACCATGGGCTGGCAGCCCAACTACCAAAGCGAGGCGAAGGTCTACGCCAGATACATCTTGAAGAACAAGCCAGACGGCAAGATCGGCGTGCTCTATCAGAACGACGACTACGGCAAGGATTATCTCACAGGGCTTCAAGGCCGGGCTCGGCGACCTGGCCGCCAAGATGATCGTGGCCGAGCAGTCCTACGAGGTCACCGACCCGACCGTCGATTCCCAGATCATCTCGCTCAAGAGCAGCGGCGCCGACATCTTCTTCAACATCACGACCCCGAAGTTCGCCGCCCAGGCGATCCGCAAGGCGGCCGACCTCGACTGGCACCCGCTCCATTTTCTGAACAACGTCTCGAACTCGGTCGGCTCGGTGCTGGCGCCGGCCGGGCTCGATAAGGCGATGGGCCTGATCACCGCGCTCTATCAGAAGGACCCGACCGACCCGCAGTGGCAGGACAGCCCCGAGTACCTTGCCTGGGTCGACTGGATGGAGCAATACAATCCGGGCGCGGACCAGACCGATCAGTTCAACGTCTACGCCTACAACGTCGCCATGACGCTCGTGCAGGTCCTCAAGCAATGCGGCGCCGACCTGACCCGCGCCAACGTCATGCGCCAGGCGGCCAACCTCAAGGACCTCGAGCTGCCGATGCTGCTGCCGGGCATCGTGATCAACACCAGCCCGACCGACTTCTACCCGATCGAGAGCATGCAGCTGGCCAAATTCGACGGCGAGAAGTGGGTCCTGTTCGGCGACGTGATCGACGCCAGCAAGTCGAGGTGAGCGCCTTCGCCCGGCGGCGCTTCGCGGGTGTGTCGCGCAGATTTCTGGAGGCGGGCGTCTACGACGCAAGCGCCCGATCCACTGCCTCGGTTTCGGCGGCGATCACACGCAGATAGGCACGGATCGGTGCCGGCGGCTGACGCAGTCCCTGCTCATAGTTGCGGATCGCTTCGATGGAGAAGCCAAAGCGCCGGGCGAACGCCGCTTGCGTCAGGCCGAGCCTGGTCCGCATCGCCCGCACCGCCTCCGGTTGGATCAGTGCCGGCACGACCTCGGCCCGCCCCAGCTCCTCATCGGTCGTCGGCGGTGCGTCGAGGTCGGCGGCGGCCTGCCTTTTGACCTCGTCCTCGCTCGGCCGTGGCGGCATGACGAAATCCTTCGTCTCGCCCAACAGCGCCGCCATCGATTTTTGCATAGTAGGCATCGCTCTCCTTCCGCTCCGCCTCACGCAGCGAGATGATCCAGCGGACCTCCCGACTCTCGATGACGCGATCGGTGTAGACGCACAGCAGAACCCGACCACGGACCAAGCCGAGCGCCTTGCAGCGCACCTCGCCGTAGTGGAGGCGATCGTCTTCCCACTCCAGGGTCGCCCCCGAAAACAGGAGCGCCGCGAGCGCAAACGGCAGCCGTCGGTGCCTGACGTTCCATGCGTCTCTAGCCCGAACTTCCGACGGGCGGAGGATCTAAGCTGTTGATCTTGGCATAAATATCGGCCACGGTCGATAGATATGTAGCCATGTAAGAGACATTTTTCATATTGATTTTCGCGATCCAGAGGTCGATCATTCGGCCATGTATATCGAGGCTGTGCCGAACCGCTCCTCGCCACCGGCGATCCTGCTGCGCGAGAGCTATCGCGACGGCAACCGGGTCAGAAAGCGGACCCTGCTCAATCTGACCGACTGGCCGCGCGAGCTGGTCGAAGGGTTGCGTGCCCTGCTCAAGGGCGGCACCGTCATCCCGGCCGGGCAGGCAGCGCTGAGCGTCATCCGCTCGTTGCCGCATGGTCACGTCGCCGCCGTGCTCGGTACGCTGCGCAAGATCGGCCTCGACCGCCTGCTCGGCCCGGCCGGCGAGCGCGGCCGCGATCTCGCGATCGCCCTGATCGTCAGCCGCATCCTCGCCCCGACCTCGAAGCTGGCGACCGCCAAGGCGCTCGATCCCGCGACCGCCGCCTCCAGCCTGGGCGCGGTGCTCGGCCTGGGGGAGGTCGCCGAGGACGAGCTGTACGCGGCGCTCGACGGGCTGCTCGCCCGCCAGCCGGCGATCGAGACCGCGCTCGCCCGGCGCCACCTGCGCGGCGGCACGCTGGTGCTCTACGACGTCTCGTCGAGCTACCTCGAAGGCCGCTGCTGCGCGCTGGCGCGTCTCGGCTACAACCGGGACGGCAAGAGGGGCAAGCTGCAGATCGTCTATGGCCTGCTGTGCGCCGCCGATGGCTGCCCGGTGGCGATCGAGGTGTTCGCGGGCGATGTCGCCGACCCGGAGACCCTCGCCACGCAGGTCGGCAAGCTCAAGCAGCGCTTTGACCTCGCCCACGTGGTGCTGGTCGGCGCCAAGAGCCCTGGGAGTTGGGGCCTGATCACCCAGGCCCGGATCGACGAGGACCTCAAGCCGGCCGGGCTGGACTGGATCAGCGCGCTGCGCGCCCCGGCGATCAAGGCGCTCCTGGACGGCGGTGCGCTGCAACTGTCGCTGTTCGACGAGCGCGACCTGGCGGCGATCACCGCGCCCGAGTATCCGGGCGAGCGGCTGATCGTCTGCCGCAATCCCGACCTCGCCCGCGAGCGCCGGCGCAAGCGGGCGGCGCTGTTGGCCGCGACCGAACGCGATCTGGCCGCGATCGCCGCGGCGGTCGCGCGCCGGCGCCGGCCGCTCAGGGGTGCCGCCGCCATCGGCCTCAAGGTCGGCGCGGTCCTCGATCGGCACAAGATGGCCAAGCACTTCGAGCTGGCCATCACCGACGACCGCTTCAGCTTTGCCCGCAGGACCGCAGCGATCACCGCCGAGGCGGCGCTGGACGGCTTCTACGTGGTGCGCACCAGCCTGCCCGCCGAGCGCCTCGACGATGTCGCGACCGTGCGCGCCTACAAGTCGCTCGCGGTCGTCGAACGCGCGTTCCGCTGCCTGAAGACGGTCGATCTCCAGGTCCGCCCGATTTACCACTGGTTGGCCGACCGGGTGCGCGCCCACGTGTTCCTGTGCATGCTTGCCTACCATCTCGAGTGGCACCTGCGCGCCCGCCTGGCGCCCATGCTCTACGACGACGACGACAGGGAGGCGGCCGCGGCGGCCCGCGCCAGCATCGTCGCCAAGGCCGAGCGCTCACCCTCGGCGATCGCCAAGCAGACCACCGGCCGTACCGCGGACGGCCTGCCGGTGCACAGCTTCCAAAGCCTGCTCGCCGATCTCGCCACGCTCAGCCGCAACAGCGTGGTCAGCGCGCTCGCGCCCGAGCACCCGTTCACCCTGACCACCCGCCCGACCGCGATCCAGCAGAAGGCCTTCGACCTCCTCGCCCTCACCCCCGACCGTACCCAGTAGCAACCCCCGCCCGCGAGCCAATCTCACGCCAGATCAAACACTTGCGCCCAATCCAAAAAGGAAGTTCCGCCTAAGGCGGGTCCCAGGCGAACTCCATCGTCCGCGCGGACTACTACGTTGGCCCACTTCGAGAAAAGAATGTCGGATGTTCCTGCCGCGGGGCAGGTTGCGCTGGCAAAGCGACGAATCAGCTCAGCTGCCTACCTGGCGCCGGCGGAGCAGGACGTAGAGCGCCCCGGTCCCGCCGTCGCGCGGCTGGGCCGGGGTGAAGGCGACCACCCGGGGGCGGTTGGGCTCCTCGTTCAGCCAGCGCGGCACCATGTGCCGAAGGGTGCCGCCGGTCTCCAGGCCCTTGCCGGTGACGATCAGGACGCAGCGGCAGCCGCTGCTGGCAGCGTCCGCTACGAACGTCTGCAAGCGCTGGTGCGCTTGCGCCTGGGTCTGGCCGTGCAGGTCGAGCCGCAGCTCGACCCCGACCTGGCCGCGCTTCAGACGTAGCCAGGTGCGGCGGTCGAGGTCGATCGGCCGCTGGGGGTCGAGTGCCCGGGCATGAGTTCGCGGCACGGCGAGCGGTCGCCGGCGCACCATCGGAGCCGGCGTGGCGGGAGAGGCCTCGGTGGCCAGCGACGCCGGCGCTGCCTGCGGCTGCGGCTGCGGCCGCCGCTCGGGAAGCGGCGCCGTCCCTGCCATGACGCTCTGCCAGAGCGCCAGCTCGGCGGCGCTCGGTCGCCGCTGCCGGCTCATGGCTGGTGGCGTTCCGCGCTCACGGTCGGTGCCGCGGTCCACTGCCGGCGGCGACCAGCTCGTCGACCAGCAGGATGTGCAGCCGCCGCGGTCCGTGGGCGCCGAGCTGCAGGGTCTGCTCGATGTCGCCCGAGCGCGACGGGCCGGTGATGAAGTTGATCGAGCGCGGCAAGGCCCCACGCTCCTCGCGCAGCAGGCGCCAGCCATCCTCGTAGGCGCGCAGCACGCGCGCCGCCGGCAGGACCACGATCGAGGTCTCGGGCAGGAAGGCGAGCGTGGTTGGCGTCTCGGGCGCCGAGCACAGCATCAAGGTGCCGGTCTCGGCGATGCCGGCGAAGGCGACCGTGAGCCCGACCGCGTCCTCGTCACCGGCCCGCCCCGCGCGGAGAGTCAGGAGGGTCCGCGACCAGCCGATCTGGCCGAGCAGCGGATCGCTCGCCATGACCAGACGCGTCGGCAGGTTGCGCTCGCGCAGATAGCGCTCGATCGCTTCGGCGATCTCGTCGTAGCGGCGCAGGCGCCGGACCGTGGCCTGTACCGCCTCGGCCTGGGCGGTGAACAGCTGGATCCGGCCCTCGAGATTGAGCTCGCCCCGGGCCGGGATCAGGCCCGGCGCCGGCTTCGCCAGGCGGGCCTGGACGGCGGTGCGCGCCGCGCTCGCGTCCGGGCCACGCCGACCCAGGATCCGACGCAGATGCTCGAGCACGACATCGCGCGCCGCCTCGCTCACGAGCGGCCGCCCCGCGCCCGCCAGAGCGCCTGGAAGGTGCGTCCTTCCGGCGCTGGCAGATCGCGCGATCCGGTCCAGCCACCGGCCAGCGGCAGGCTGCGAAAGCGCCCGCGCCGACCGGCCAGCAGCCCGAGCACGCGCATGCCGATGCGGCTACAGAGGTGGTAGAGCACCGGTCGCCTGGCCGCGAACGCCCAGAGCCTGGTGCCGTAGCGCACGGTCGGCGGCGCGAGGCGCTTGGTGAACTCCTGCTCGCGCCAGTAGCGCATCAGCTTGGGGAGCGGAATTCGGACCGGGCAGACCGCCTCGCAGCGGCCGCAGAAGCTGGACGCGCTCGGCAGATGGTGGGCCTGCTCGATGCCGATGAACTGCGGCGTCAGGACCGCGCCCATCGGCCCCGGATAGACCCAGCCGTAGGCGTGGCCGCCGGTGGTCAGATAGACCGGGCAATGGTTCATGCAGGCGCCGCAGCGGATGCAGCGGAGGATGTCCTGGAACTCGGTGCCGACGACCTGGCTGCGGCCGTTGTCGACCAGCACGACATGGAGATGGTTCGGGCCGTCCAGGTCGGTGGGCCGCTTGGGCCCGGTCAGGATCGTAGTGTAGGCCGAGAACTCCTGCCCGGTCGCGGAGCGCGCGAGCACGCGCAGCAAGGTGCAGGCGTCCTCGAAGGTCGGGACTACTTTCTCCAAGCTCGCGACCACGATGTGGGTCTTGGGCAGGCCCTGGGTGAGTTCGGCGTTGCCTTCGTTGGTCACCAGGATCACCGAGCCGGTCTCGGCGACCAGGAAGTTGGCGCCGGTGATCCCGACATCGGCCGCGAAGTAGCGCTGGCGGAGCGCGCTCCGTGCCTCGGCGAGCAGCTCTTCCGGCGCGTCGACCCGCGGCCGCTGGTGGTGTTCGGCGAACAGGTCGGCGATCCGCTCCCGGGTCATGTGGATCGCGGGCGCCAGGATGTGGCTCGGGGTCTCGCCCGCGAGCTGGACGATGTACTCGCCGAGATCGGTCTCGACCCGTGCGATCCCGCTTGCCTCGAGCGCCTCGTTGAGGCCGATCTCCTCGCAGATCATGCTCTTGCTCTTGGTCACCAGGCGCGCGCCCGCGGCCTTGCACAGCCGGAGGATGACCGCACGCGCCTCGGCGGCATCGCGCGCCCAGTGGACCTTACCGCCCTGCTCGAGCACCCGCTGCTCGAACGCCTCGAGATAGATGTCGAGATGGGCCAGCGTGTGGTCCTTGATCGCCTTGGCGGCATCCCGCAGCGCCTCGAACTCGGGCAGGCGCAGAGCGGCGGCCCGGCGCTTGTCCTGAAAGCCGCCGCGCGCAAAGCCGAGCGCCGCCTGCAGCACCCGGTCGCCGAGCGCCCGGTGAGCGTTGGCCTTGAACGCGAGCGAGGTCGGTTGCATGCCCGCCTGCCCGGCTCAGGCGCCGCCGATCGGCGGCACGAGAGGCCCGCCGGCCAGGACCTCGGCGACGTGCCGGGCCTCGACCTTGGAGCCGAGGCGTTTCAGGCGGCCGGCGATGTTCATCAGGCAGCCGAGATCGCCCGCGAGCACGAGCTCGGCGCCGGTCGCCTCGATCGCCGCCACCTTGTCGTCGACCATCTTGGTCGAGATCTCCGGATATTTGACGCAGAAGGTGCCGCCGAAGCCGCAGCAGACCTCGCTGTCCTGGAGCTCCGCGAGCTCCAGGCCCTCGATGCCAGCCAGGAGCCGCCGGGGCTGGTTGCGGACGCCGAGCTCGCGCAGGCTCGAGCAGGAATCGTGATAGGTCGCCCGGACCGGCAGCTCGGCCGCGCTCGGTCCCACGCCCAGGACGTCGACCAGGAAGCCGGTCAGCTCGAAGGTGCGCTCGGCGAGGTCCCGGGCGCGCCCCGCCTCGGCCGAGCCGGCCGCGAACAGCTCCGGGTAGTGCTTCTTCAGCATGCCGGCGCAGGAGCCGGACGGCGCCACCACATAGTCATAACCCGCGAAGGCGTCGATCGTGCGCCGCGCAATCTCGATCGTGTCGGCGCGGTCGCCCTGGTTGTAGGCGGGCTGGCCGCAGCAGGTCTGCCCGTGCGGCACCTCGACCCGGCAGCCGGCCGCCTCGAGCAGGCGTACGGCGGCGAAGCCGACCGTCGGCCGGAACAGATCGACCAGGCAGGTCACGAACAGGGCGACGCGCGGCGCGGGCTTGGCGGGCATGGCATCCAGCGGATCGGGTAGAGCGTGCGCGACCTTAGCCGATGACCCCTACGCCGGCAAATGATCGGACGCGGACGCAGGGTCGGGCGCAGGATCCGGGCGACGGGCGCGGCTCAGCTGGTCGGTACCAGCGCCTTGGGCAGAAGCAGCGCCAGGTGACCCTCGCTCTGCATGCGCCCGGCGATCGCCTCTGCCTGGTTGCCGGCGCCCCAGAAGACGTCGCCCCGGACCACCCCCTTGATCGCGCCGCCAGTGTCCTGGGCGATCATCAGCCGCCGGAGCGGCGCCTCTTCATCCGGCCGATCCAGCTGGGGCGCGCTGGCGTCCAGCCAGACCGGCGCGCCGAGGGGCAGGAAGCGGGGATCGACCGCCAGCGAGCGTCCGGCCGTGAGCGGCACGCCTTCGGTGCCGAGCGGCCCTTCGTCGGCCGTGAGCTCGGGGTGCTCCTGAAAGAAGATGTAGGAGGGGTTGCGCTCCATGAGGGTCGCGGCGTCGGCGGGATGGGCGCTGAGCCAGGCCCGGATCGTCTGCAGAGAAACCTGACCGCGGCGGAGCGCGCCGATCTCGATCAGATCGCGGCCGATCGCCCGATAGGGGCGGCCGTTCTGGCCTGCGTAGCCGACCCGGACCACCGAGCCGTCGTCCAGCCGGACCTGGCCCGAGCCCTGGACCTGCAGGAAGAACTTGGCGATCGGATCGTCGACCCAGACGAGCTCCAGGTTTCGCCCCGCGAGCGCGCCGCCGTCGATCTCGGCGCGGGTGTAGTAGGGCACGAACACGCCGTCCGCGACCCGGCCCCAGATCGCGTAACCGGCCAGATCCGGATTGAACCGCCCGAGGTCGATCCGCAAAAGGTCAGCAGGCGGCGCATACAGCGGCACCCGGTAGCGCCCGTCAGGGTGTCGGGAGCCATACAGCACGGGCTCGTAGTAGCCGGTGAACAGACCGACCGGATTGCCCTGGTCGCTCACCCGATAGGGCTGGAACCAGGTCTCGAAGAACGCCCGCGCGGACGCGGCGGAGGCGAGGTTTGCGGGCGCATCGGCGGCGGCGCATGCCGGCAGCCAGTCACCGACCCGGCCCAACGCCGGATCGGGCGCCATGGGTTCGGTCTGGCCGTGGCTCCGCAGGACGCTGCAGGAGCGCCGGAACGCGACCAGGGTGTCGCTCGGATCGTCGGCGCTCCAGCCTTCGAGCCGATCGAAACCGAGCGGCTCGAGCGCGAGGCTCGGCGTCGGCGCGACCGGCGGCGTTGGCGCGCAGCTCGCGAGCCCCAGCAGCAACCCGCCCAGCCGCATGGTCAGGAAACGAAGGCGTCCGGCCGGCGGCCGGACCCGAGCGGGCATCAGCCGGGGGTACGGGTCTCGACCAGCGCCCAGTTGGGGTCGGCGCTCCGGGTGTCGCGCTCGAAGGTCCAGATGTCGACCACCTCCTCGGCGGTCACCGGATCGCCGTCGACCACGTTGCCGTCGCGGTCGCGCACGACATTGACCTGCTCGCTGGTGAAGCGGATGCCGATGCGCGCGTTCGAATCGTGCAGCGCCGCCTCGACCACCTCGGCTCCGCGGATCGACATCAACTGGGTATCGAGCGTCCGACCCGCGGCCTGGCGCTGATCGATCGCGCCGGCGAAGCCTTCGAAGACGTCGTCGGCAAGCAACGGCCGGAGCGCGCCCTTGTCGCCCGCGCTGTAGGCCTCGACGATCATCTCGAAGGCACCCCTTGCGCCCTGCAGGAACTGACGCAGATCGAAGCGCTGATCCGCCAGCCGGATCTGGGTCAGGCCGGCCTTGACCTTGCCGTCGGCCAGATCCGCGATGCCAGCCTCGGCCTCCGGGGTGGATCCGAACCGATCGGGCAAAGCAACGACATTGTCGGCGGCACCATTCGGGCGGACGCTGCTGAAGTCGCCGGGCCGCCGCCGCTCGTGGCCCGTCCGCCGGCCCAGCACGCTGCGCAGGCGAAGCGCGATGAACGCCGCAACCATGGCGAAAAACAGGATATCGATGTAGGCAAAGCCCTCAGACATTCCGGCTCCATCGACGCCCGGGTTGCAGCGGCGGGCGATTTCGCGGATGGTGCCCGCAGGAGCAGCTGGCGCAAGCTAAGGACAGGGTCCTAAACAATCATATAATGCGGAGTTTCGAAAGACAAACCGTCCGCCGAATTCGGCCCGGCCCGATTTTGCTCGTGGCGTTCGTGATCCTGCCGCTGGCCGAGATCGCGGTGTTGATCCGGGTTGGCGGCTGGCTCGGTCTGGCGCCGACCCTGGCGCTGATCGTGCTGACCGCGGTCGTCGGCACCTGGGTGCTGCGTCGGCAGGGGTTCGGCGTCCTGGCCCGCGCGCAGCGGCAGATGGAGCAAGGTGTGATGCCCGTGGCCGAGGTGTTCGAAGGCCTCTGCCTGCTGGTCGCGGGTGTTTTGCTGGTGACGCCCGGTTTTCTGACCGACGCCGCGGGTGCCCTGCTGCTGGTGCCACCGGTGCGCGCCCTGCTCTACCGATGGCTCGGCCACTACCTCGAACGCCAGGTCGGACAGCCGCCCGCAGCCCGGCCAGGGGCAGCGAACGGGGCCGGGCCGGTGATCGATGCAGAGTTTGAGGACGTCACCAGGGACAAGGTCACGAACGACGAGCTGCCGCCGCCGCGCGGCGGCTGGGACCGGCGGTCATGATCCTGGTCCGGCACGCCGAATCGGAGTGGAACTGGCACTATTCGAGGACCCGGATCGATCCGGGCATTCCCGATCCGGCGCTCACCGCGGATGGCCGCCGCCAGGCCCGGCAACTCGCGGGGCAGCTGGCCCTGGCCGGAGTGGGCCGGCTGGTCGCGAGCCCCTACCGGCGCGCCCTCGAGACCGCCACGATCGTCGCTGAAGCGCTCGATCTGTCAATCAAGGTCGAGCCGCTGGTGCGCGAGCGCTGCGTGTTCTCCTGTGACCTCGGCACGCCGCGGACTGAGCTGACGGCGCTCTGGCCGGCGCTCGACTTCGCCCACCTCGAGGAGCTCTGGTGGGGCCAGCCGGACGAGACCGAGGCGAGCCTCGCGGAGCGCTGCGCCCGGTTTCGTGCCAAGAGCGAGCAGCTGCCTGATCGCCACCAGGTGGCGGTGATCACCCATTGGGGCTTCATCCGGGCGCTGACCGGTCAGGAGGTCGGCAATGCCACCCTGGTCCGGCTCGGCTGACCCCGTCCGGCGAGTCCCAGCCAAGTCCCGATCCCCGGCCCCAATCCCCAAGAGAGTCAGTCAAGGAAGAGCGCAGCATGGCCGAGACCCCAGAGACGCCGTCGAGCGGCGCCACCAATCCGGCAAATCAGCCGCGGCTGATGATTCAGACCCAGTACGTCAAGGACCTGTCGTTCGAGAATCCGCGCGGCCCGTTCAGCCTGAAGCCCGACCAGCAGTTCCAGGTCCAGATCCGCGAGCTCCAGGTCAAGCGTCAGAACCTCACCGCCGATCGGCATGAGGTCACCCTCGACCTTCAGCTCGAAGGCCGTGCCGGCGAGGACACCATCTTTATGCTCGAGCTCAGCTATGCCGGTCTGTTCGTGGTTCTCAACGTGCCCGAGAGCAGCCTCGAGCCCTTCCTGCTGATCGAATGTCCGCGGCTGCTGTTTCCGTTCGCCCGGCGGATCATCGCCGACGTCACCCGCGATGGCGGCTTCCCGCCCCTGCTGCTCGACCCGCTCGACTTCGTCGCGCTCTACCGCCGGCAGCAGCAGCAGGCCGAGACGCAGGGCGAGGGGGAGGGGGGCGGGTCGCCCGTGCCGAACCCGCTGGTCGGCGATGGCGCGGCCGTCTGAGACCGGGCTAAGAACGCTTGATCGACCAGCGCGACGGATCGATTGCGCGGGTCAGGAACTGACCTCGAAGGTAACGCTGAAGTTGCGTGCCTGCTCGGCCGGGTTGACCAACCGGCCGGAGAAGCTGGTCTTGGCGCCGGCGCCGAGCCGCGGGTCCTTGGCCTTGAACAGCTCCTGCTGGAGCCGGCGCCCGCCGCCGTCGAGCAGGGTGACGCGGATCGGCGGCACGAGGCGGTCCTGTGCGCTCACATTGATGATGGCGCCTTCGACCACGAGCACGGCGACGCCACCCTCGTCGAGCCGTTTGGAGGTCACGCTCTCGAACTGCAGGCCGAGCTGCAGGGTGACCGGAAGCCCCAACTTCTGGTAGATCGGGGCGCTGGCCGGGAAGCCAGCGACGATTTCGTTGCGACCGATGACCGCACTCGCCACGATCAGCACGATCAACACCCCGACCAGCCAGCCGACCAGGCTTGCCGAGCCAGCACCGGCCACCTTGTCAGGCGCCGCGACCGGCCACATGCGCGGGGTCGCTTCCGCGGTCACCGGGGTCAGCTCGATCACCTTCGGCGCGTCGGCCGGCGGCTTGGCCAGCCAGCGGTGGCTGCAATGGGCGCAACGCACCATCCGCCCGGTCGTGCCAACCGATGCGGGATCGACGTGGTAGCGGGTCGAGCACTGTGGACAGGTCAGGATCATGGTGTGCTAGTCTGCAAACCCTATTCTCGCCCTAGTTGAGCGATCACTGGACTAAAATGCCCGGCTGTGCAATCTTTAAAATTTGATAGAATTGCCCTCTCGAACCACTGGGCAGCGCCATGCTCCGACTCGACCAGGTTGCGATGCGCTACGGCGACGGCCCCGAGGTTCTGCAGGGCCTGAACCTCACGTTGCCGCGCGGCGACTTCGTCTTCCTGATGGGGCCGACCGGCGCCGGCAAGACCTCTCTGCTGCGCCTGCTCGGGCTCGCGCAGATGCCCTCGCGTGGTCGCTTCACGCTGTTCGACCGCGACGTCCTGACCCTCCAGCGGAATGAGCTCACCGCGCTGCGTCGCCGCATCGGAACGGTGTTTCAGGACGTTCGACTGCTCGACCATCTGTCGGCATTTGACAACGTCGCCCTGCCACTCAGGATCAACGGCGCGCAGGACGACCAGATTGGTGGCTTCGTGTCCGAGATGCTTGCCTGGCTCGGACTTTCGGCTGCCATTGAAGCCAAACCGCCGACCCTGTCAATGGGTCAGCGGCAGTTGATCGCGGTCGCCCGCGCGGTCATCATCCGCCCCAACCTTTTGCTGTGCGATGAGCCCACGAGCAACCTGGACAGCAAGCTCGCGCGCCGGCTCATGCACCTGTTCAATCAGCTGCGCAAGCTCGGCACGACCGTGGTGCTCTCGACCCACAGCGAGGATCTGGTTGACCGCTATCCGCATCCCGTGCTGCGCATCGCCGAAGGTCGCCTGCGGGGCCCCTTGCCGGCACCCGCGACGATGGCCGCGGCCGACTGAGCGGGACCCAGGCTATGAATCTCCGCCGCTTCGATCTGCCGCTCGACCAGACCGCGGTCGGGCGTTTCCTGCCCTGGACGGTCGCCGGCCTGGTCTACCTCGCCGTGCTCGCGCTCGGGGTGGCTGCGGTCGCCGACGGCGCGCTCCACATTTACAACCTGCGCGCCAAACTGGTGACGGTGACCCTGCCCACGGCCGAGGACGCCGGACAGGGCGCCGAGCAGATCAAGGCGGCGCTCGACCTCCTGCAGCAAACCCGCGGGGTCACCTCGGCGACCCCGGTGCCTCCCGATGAGTTGAAAAGGCTGATCGAGCCCTGGCTCGGCAGCTTGAAGGAGGCGAGCGACCTGCCGCTGCCCCGTCTGATCGACGTCACCCTCGACCCGCTCGCCAAGCCCGATCTGCCGGCGCTCCAGGGCAAGCTCCAGCAGGTCGTGGCGGGCGCGACGGTCGGGGTCGAGGCCATGTCCCGCGATCGGGCCGAGCGCATGGCGGCTTTCTTCCGCGTCTGGAGCGGCAGCGCTGGCGTCCTGGTCCTGCTCGGCGTGCTGGTCGCGGTCGGGGTGATCACCAGGGTCAGCCTCGGAGCGCAGACCCAGGTCGTCGAGCTGTTGCGCAGCATGGGTGCGCCCGACAGCTACGTGGCGCGCCAGTTCGAGCGCTACGCCCTGCTGTGCGGGCTGCGCGGCGGGCTGCTCGGCTTCGGGCTGGCCGTGCTGACCATCCTGGGCCTGCTCTACAGCAGCCGGCGGATGGAGCTCGCCGGCTCGATCCAGCTGGACCTCAGCCCGCTCGACTGGCTGCTGCTCGCCTGCGTCCCGGTGGTCTGTGCCCTGCTGATCACGGGCATCGCCCGGATGACCGCGCTGCGCGGCCTGACCCACATGTCCTGAACGGATCATCGGAGCGCGCGAGCTTGCCCTCGGCGGCACGCTCGGCTTTACCTCTCTTTTGCGATGTCCGAGCCGGTTCCGTCCAGCGTCACCATCGGGCCAGCGAGCTCGAGCGCGACTGTGGTCGCGCGCTCGCTCCTGTTCAACCTCTTCTTCTGGCTCTGGACCGGGGTGATGGTGATCCTGGTGCTGCCGGTGCTGCTCTGCCCGCGACCGACCATGATGGCCGCTGCGCGGCTCTGGGAACGTGGCATCCAGGTGCTGCTCGCGACGCTCACGGGCCTTACCTACGAGGTCCGCGGCCGGGAGCGGTTCCCAGCCGCGCCGGCGGTTTTCGCGGTCAAGCACCAGTCGACCTGGGAGACCCTGACCCTCCACCTGCTGCTTCCCGACCCGGCGATCGTGCTCAAGCGGGAATTGACCCAGATCCCGCTGTTCGGCCGCTACCTGCTCCACGCCGGCATGATCCGGATCGACCGCGAGCGCGGGGCGAGCGCGCTCCGTTCGCTGATCGAGCGGGCGCGTGCCGCGCTTGCGCGGGGCTCCGAGGTAGTGATTTTCCCCGAGGGCACCCGCGCTCCGCCGGGCGAGCGCAACCCTTATCATCCGGGCATCGCGGCGCTCTATCTGCAGCTCGGCTGCGAGGTGGTGCCGGTCGCGCTCAATTCCGGCCTGTTCTGGGGCCGGCGCAGCTTCGTCAAGCGGCCGGGGCGGATTGTGATCGAGTTCCTGGAGCCGATCGCGCCCGGGCTGGACCGCAAGGCCTTCATGGCCGAGCTCGAGCGCCGGATCGAGGGCGCGACCGCCGCCCTGATCGCCGAAGCCGGCCGCGCCCCGCCCGCCGGCTAGGCTAGGTCTCGAGCCGGGTCAGCTGCTTGGCGAGCGCATGGAGCGGGCCGTCGAGGATGCCCAGCTCCTCGAGATGGGCGACCGTGCTGGCCAGATAGTCGGGACAGGTGCCGGACTGGCCGATGCCGTGCCGGACCAGCTCGAGCACGCGCGCGCTGTCAAGCTTACCGGCATACTGCTCGTGCTCGCGGCGGACGACGTAGCCCCAGGCTGGCAGTCGGCCCGCTGCCGTGGTCACCCGCAGGAGCTTCCGCTGATAGACGTTGGTCACCAGCTCGCGGGCATCGAGATAGCGCAACACCTCCGCCTCCTGGTTGGCCGCGACGGCGAGCGCGCGGCCGCGGCAGGAGCCGCCTCGATCCAGCCCGAGCACGAGTCCCGGCCGCTCGCGCGTGCCGCGGTGGACCCAGGAGTAGACGCAGAGGCTCCGGTGATAGCCGTGAAGCCAGGCGTCGAGCATCTCGCCATGCTCGAAACCGGGCCGCCACATCAGCGAGCCATAGGCGAAGATCCAGACCCTTGCCGCAGGCGACGACACGGCACTCAGAGGCTGAAATTGAAGGCGACCGAGATCCGCGTCCGATCGCCCTGGTACGGCCGGACCCCATGCTGGAGCCAGGACGGGAACAGGACCAGCTGGCCGCTCTTGGGGAAGATGAGCTCGCTGGCGCCGGCCGACTGGCCGCCGGGCAGGGCGAAGCCGAGGTGCGGCGCGTACATCGCCGGGGCGACGCCGCGCGGGTCCTGGATCTCGAACTCGCCGCCATACGCGGGGTCGTCGCTGGTGCCGCCGTCGGCGACGTAGTAGGTGCCGGACCAATAGGCGCCCGGGTGGGTGTGGAATTCGTTGCCGTGCCCCTTGCGATTCACGTTAGCCCAGGCGTTGGCCTTCCAGGCGATGCGCACCGGCCGGCCCGCCCGATCCGAGGTCATCCGGGTCGCAAGCTCGCGCGCGGCGTCGAGCAGCCGCTTGGCCGCAGCACCGCCCCAGGCTTCGAAGTCCCAGCTCGACTGCCAGCCGCCGAGGTTGCTGTGCTGGACGCCCTCCTCCTTCTGCTCGCGCTCGAGAATGATCCGCTCGAGCTCGAGATTGAGCGCCGCGGCATCGGGCAACATCGCGAGCACCACCGGGGTCGCGAAATAGCTACGGATCTCGGCGTTGATCCGGGTCATCCGAGCTCCCCTCGCTCAAGATCTGGCGGTCATAGGCCTGGCCGGCGGCGATCACGCCGCGGCGGATCGCGCGGGTGCGGGCGAACAGGTCATGGAGCTTGTCGCCCTCACCCCAGCGGATCGCCCGCTGCAGCGCCGCCAGGTCCTCGGTGAACCGGCCGAGCATCTCCAGCACCGCTTCGCGGTTGTGCAGGAACACGTCCCGCCACATCACCGGATCGGAGGCCGCGATCCGGGTGAAGTCGGTAAAGCCGCCGGCCGCGTAGCGCAGCACCTCGCTCTGCAGATGCTCTTCGAGGTCGGCGACCGTGCCGACGATCGTGTAGGCGATCAGATGCGGCAGATGCGATGTGATCGCCAGCACCCGGTCGTGATGCTCGGGCGTCATGGTCTCGATCATGCAGCCGGCAGCGCGCCAGACGCCTGCGACCGCATGGACCGCCTCGGGATCGGTGTCCTCGATCGGGGTCAGGATGCAATGGCGGTTGCGGAACAGGCTGAGGAACGCGGCCTCGGGGCCGGAATGCTCGGTGCCGGCGACCGGATGGGCGCCCACGAAGCGCCCGGGCTCGGGCAGGTGCGGCACCACGGCCCGGATGACCTCGGCCTTGAGCGAGCTCACGTCGGTCACGATGGCACCTTGCACAAGACCCGGCGCCATGGCCTCGGCGACCGGGCCGGCGGCGCCGGGCGGGGTGCCGATCACCACCAGCTCGGCGCCCGCGACGGCATCCGCGGGCACGGTCGTGGTGCGGTCGGCGAGGCCGAGCGCCCGCGCCTTCTCGAGGGTCGCCTCGGTGCGCGCGCAAGCGACGATCTCGCCCGCGATCCCGGCCTCGCGCAAATTGAGCGCGAGCGAGCCGTTGATCAGCCCGATGCCGATCAGCGCGACCCGCTCGAACCGGGGCGGCTGGCTGCTCCGGGTCACGCCACGAACTCGCGTAGCGACTCGACCACGGCCCGGTTCTCCGCCTCGAGCCCGACCGAGAGGCGCAGGCACTGCGGCAGGCCGTAGGCGCCCATCGGACGCGCGATGATGCCGTGGCGCTCGAGCCAGGCACTGGCGGCGGCCGCAGTTCGCGGACCCTCGGGCGCGAACTCGACCAGGACGAAGTTGGCGATGCTCGGGTGTACCTTGAGGCCGAGCCCGGTCAGCGCCGAGGCCAACCAGGGCAGCCAGCGGTCGTTGTGGGCGCGCGAGCGCTCCTGATGCTCCAGGTCCTCGAGCGCGGCGACGCCCGCGACCTGGGCCGACGTGCTGACGTTGAACGGCCCGCGCAGGCGCTGCAGGACGTCGATCACCTGGGGCGGCCCGTACAGCCAGCCGAGGCGCAGCGCCGCCAGGCCGAACAGCTTGGAGAAGGTGCGGGTCATGACCACGTTGGCGGCGCGATCGACCAGCTCGATGCCGGCGGTGTAGTCGTTGCGCCGGACGTATTCGGCGTAGGCCGCATCGATCACCAGCAGCACGTCCTCGGGCAGGCCGGCGTGCAGGCGATCGAGCTCGTCGGCTGAGAGATAGCTGCCGGTCGGGTTGTTCGGATTGGCGACGAAGACCATCCGGGTCCGGCTGTTGAGGCGCGCGAGCAGGGCGTCGACGTCGGTGGTCAGCTGGCGCTCCGGTGCCGCCACCGGCACCGCACCCACGCCCAGCGCGCCGAGCTTGTACATCAGGAAGCCGTGCGCGCTGTAGAGCACCTCGTCGCCCGGCCCGGCATAGGCGCGCAGCAGCAGCTGGATCAGCTCGTCCGAGCCGGCGCCGCAGAGGAGCCGCGCCGGGTCGAGCTGAAAACGTTCGCCGATCGCCGCCCGCAGCGCCGACGCGTCGCCGTCCGGATAGCGATGGAGCTGCGCCGCGACCGCCTGGCAGGCCGCGACCGCCTTGAGGCTCGGTCCGATCGCCAACTCGTTGGCGGACAGCTTGATCACCCGGGTCGCGCCGGCCAGCTCCGACTTGCCGCCGACGTAGGGCTCGATTTCCAGGATGCCGGGGCGTGGCCTCAAGCTGGCCATCTGTCGGGTTCCGCGCTGATGTTGGAGAGGGGCTTGCGCCGCCGCCGGCGCATCGCTCAAGCTGGTGGCAAGGGTCGAGGGTAGCCGCCGACCGGCACGATCCGCAAGACCTCGCCGCGTGCGGCGTTCAGGACCTCCGCCACGCGCTCGTCGCCCTCGCTGATGAAGCTGCCGATTTCGACCAGATGGACCGCCTGGGGCGGCTCGGGACCGCGCCAGGCAGCGAGCCAGACCGGCTCCAGTCCCGCCGCCAGCAGCAGGTCGCGCAGCCGGCCGCGCGAGACGCCGGTCTCCGCCTCGATCGCGAGCAGGGCGAGGTCATCGCCGCTCGGCTCGACCTCGAGCCGCCCCAGCGCCAGCGCGCGTGCCTCTTCGCCCTCGCCGGCACCGCTGGTGACGAAGGGCAGGCGCGCGAACACCCGCAGGCGGTCGTGGTGCTCGGACATCAGCGCCAGCCACCACGGCTCGTCGTCGGTGGGCAGCGGCAGGACCGCGACCGTGGCACTGCCGTCGCCGACCGAGCGCAGCGCGTGGGTCGCGCTCTCGACCCGGACCATCGGGGTGACCGAGCCGAAGTGGTCGCGCGCCAGATCCCAGGTGGCGAAGCCCTGCTGGGTCGCGAACACCGAGACCGACATCGGGGTCTGCAGACGGGTGGTGGCGGCCAGCAGCTCGCGCCACATGCGGACCAGCACCGCGCGTGGGAAGCGGTCGCCGGCCAGCGCCACCAGCCCGCGCAGGATCACCGCCTCGCGCCCCGGCCGGGCCGCGAGGCGGGCATTCAGGTGGTCCGCCTTGACCCTGCCGATCTCGCGCACCACGTCGGTACGCTCGATGAGCAGCGTGAGGATGGCCTGATCGATCCGGTCGACTTCGGCCCGAAGGTCGTCCAGAGGTGGAGCCGCCGTTGTCATCAGAGCCCGGAGAATTGCGCCCAATTCGGCCGGAGAGTAGTCCGCCGAGGGTTGGGAAGTAAAGCCGCATTGACTTTGCCGGCGCGGCCCCGCCAACTATGTTGCCATGCGCTCCTCGGAATGTGCTCCGCACGCCAGCCGGTGAACCTCAGCCGATGGGTCCCTTGCAACCGATCTCCGTGCTCGAGCTGAACGGCGGCCGACTGCCGGGCGTTCGGGTCCAGCTGGCGACCACCGAGCCGCTCCACCTCGAGTCCGGCGCCCGGCTCGGCCCGATCACGGTCGCCTACCAGACCTACGGCCGCCTCAACCCGGCGCGCACCAACGCGGTCCTGGTCTGCCACGCGCTGACCGGCGACCAGTTCGCGGCCGAGCCGCACCCGGTCACCGGCAAAGACGGCTGGTGGCAGCTGATGATCGGCCCCGGCCGGCCGCTCGACACCGAGCGCTACTTCGTGATCTGCGCCAATGTGCTCGGCGGCTGCATGGGCACCACCGGCCCGGTCGAGACCGATCCGGCGACCGGCCGGCCCTACGGCTTGAGCTTCCCGGTGATCACGATCGGCGACATGGTCCGGGTCCAGGCCCTGCTGCTGGACCAGCTGGGCATCGAGCGCCTGTTCTGCGTGCTCGGCGGCTCGATGGGCGGCATGCAGGTGCTGGAATGGGCGGCGCGCTATCCCAAGCGCGTGTTCAGCGCGGTGCCGATCGCGTCTGCCGCCCGCCACTCGGCCCAGAACATCGCCTTTCACGAGGTCGGCCGGCAGGCGATCATGGCCGATCCCGACTGGCAGGGCGGCAACTATCTGCGCACCGGCAAGCGGCCGACCCGCGGCCTGTCGGTGGCGCGTATGGCCGCCCACATCACCTATCTCAGCGAGGCGGCGCTGCACCGCAAATTCGGTCGCCAGCTGCAGGACCGGACCGGGATCAGCTACGGCTTCGAGGCCGACTTCCAGGTCGAGAGCTATCTGCGGCATCAGGGCATCACCTTCGTCGACCGCTTCGATGCCAACTCCTACCTCTACATCACACGCGCCATGGACTACTTCGACCTCGCGGCATCCTACGAGGGCGTGCTGGCCAACGCCTTCCGCGGCTGCGCGACCCGCTTTTGCGTGATCTCGTTCAGCTCCGACTGGCTGTTTCCGACCGCCGAGAGCCGGGAGCTGGTGCGGGCCCTGGCCGCGGTCGCGGCCAACGTGTCGTTCTGCGAGATCGGGACCGACCGCGGCCACGACGCCTTCCTGCTCGACGAGCCGGAGTTTCACCGGGTGCTCTCGGGCTTTCTCGAGGGTGCCGCCGCCCAATGTGGGTTGCGGTAAGGATGGCGCGCGGTGCGGCGATCGGTGATGAGGGGGCCAGCCGGACGCGCGCGGCGGCAGGTCGGCCCACGCTCGCGAACGGGCTGCGTCCAGATCGCCGCCCAGACCGGCGCCCAGATCTGCGTCAGGACCTGCGCCTGATCGCCGACCTGATCGAGCCGCATACGCGGGTGCTCGACGTCGGCTGCGCCGATGGCGCGCTGCTCGCCTATCTCGCCCGCACCAAACAGGTGGACGCGCGCGGCATCGAGCTCAGTCAGGAGGGCGTGCACGACTGTGTCAGCCAGGGCTTGGCCGTGGTCCAGGGCGATGGCGATACCGACCTCGCAATCTACCCGGACGGCTCGTTCGACTACGTCATCCTGTCGCAGACCATCCAGGCGATGCGCCAGCCGCGCGAGGTCCTGGAGAACATGCTGCGGATCGGCCGCCACGGCATCGTCTCGTTCACCAACTACGCCCACTGGCGGGCGCGCTGGTATCTCTTGCGCCACGGCCGGATGCCGATGGCCCGCTGCCTGCCGGATCCGTGGTACGGCACCGCCAACATCCACCCCTGCACGCTCGAGGATTTCGAGCGCCTGTGCGCCGAGCTCGGGCTCCGGATCGAGCAACGCAGCTGCCTTGCGGCCGACGGCCGGCCGAGCCGGCTCGCCAGCAGTCGCTGGCTCGACAACCTGCTGAGCGAGCAGGCGCTGTTCGTGCTCAGCGGGCCAGAGCCACCGGCCGCTCGGCGTGCGCCCGCGCCGTTCCCGCGACCCGTTCGGCGGCCGCCAGTGGCCGCGGCACCGGCACGTAGGCCGGGACCCGCGCCCGTTTGAGCGCCGGCTCGGCGGGCACCGCATAGATCTGCTTCTCGGCCACCATCAGCAGGACGCCGGCAAAGGTCTTTGCCCAGCGCAGCCCGATCCGTTCCCAGACCATCGCGGTGCGCAGCACTACCCGCGACCGGCTCGGCGGTACGAACAGGGCGCGCCCGACGCGTCGGGGCGTGAACAGGTTGCCGCACAACGCCTGCTTGAGCTGGGCGGCGCTGAACGGCCGGCCATGGCCGAACGGCGTGGTGTCGCTCAGGCACCAGAGACCGCGTCGGTTGGGCACCACGATCAGCGCCTGGCCGCCGTCGGCGAGCACGCGCCAGATCTCGCGCAGCAGCCGCTCCGACTGCTCGGCGGATTCCAGCGCATGGACCATGAGCACGCGGTCGATGCTGCGGTCGGCGAGCGGCAGCTCCTCCTCGGCCGCGAGCACCACCTGATTGGGGCGATCCGGCGGCCAGCGCACGACGCCCTGGGCCGGCGGCATGACGACGCACAGCCGCTCCGCCGCCTCGGCCAGCGGACCCAGAAACGGTACGGCAAAGCCGGTGCCGAGCAGGCGCATGCCGGTCAGGTCCGGCCACATCAAGCGGACCTGGCGGCTGATGAGGCGGCGCACCAGCTGTCCCTGGCGCGAGCCGTAAAACGCTTGCAGGTCGATCACGTCCGGACGCATGCTCTGGGCGATCCCGCTTGGGCGATCCGTTCGGGCAATCCGCTTGGGCCCATCATGATGCGACGCACCATACACGGCCCGAGGCTATCTTACACAGATAAGCGCTGGCTCGGCGTTTGTGAACCGACCATGGCGCGAATGGTGGGGGGAAGGTCAGAATGGCGAAACTTCAGATTGAGCAGATTCCGGTGCTCAACGACAGCTACGTCTATCTGGTCCATGAGCCCGCGGCCGGCGTCACGGGCGTGGTCGACCCGGCCGTCGCCGCGCCGGTGCTCGAGCGGCTGCAGCGCCGGGGCTGGACCCTGGACTGGATCCTGATCACCCACCATCACGCCGACCACACCGGCGGCAATCTCGAGCTGAAAGAAGCGACCGGCTGTCAGATCGTGGGTGCGAAGAAGGACGCGGCGCGGATTCCCGGGATCGATCTCGGTCTGGTCGAGGGCGACCGCTTCCAGCTCGGCGAGGCCGAGGCGGAAGTCCTCGAAACCCCGGGCCACACCTCCCAGCACATCAGCTACTGGTTTGCCGGCGCCAAGGCGCTGTTCTGCGCCGACACTTTGTTCTCGCTCGGCTGCGGCCGGGTGATCGAGGGCCAGTTCGCACAGATGTGGAACTCGCTCTCGAAGTTCGGAAGTCTGCCGGACGACGCCCTGGTCTACTGTGCCCACGAATACACCCAGGCGAACGCCCGCTTCGCGCTCACGGTCGACCCGGACAATCCGGCTCTCAAGGCGCGCGCGGCGGAAGCCGACCGCCAGCGGGCGGCGGGCCAGCCGACCGTGCCGACAAAGCTCGGCGCCGAGCGCGCCGCCAACCCGTTCCTGCGGCCGCACGACCCGGCGATCCGCAAGCGCCTCGGCATGCCCAACGCGAGCGACGCCGAGGTGTTCGCCGAGATCCGAAAACGCAAGGACCGCTTCTAACGGGCGAGCTCGACCGCATAAGTCTCGACCGGCGGTGGCGGCTTGATCAGTCCCTGGTCCGCGAGGAAGGCGGCGAAACGGGCGTAGCGAGCGTGGTCAAGCGCCGCCGGGCGGAGCGCGAAGCGGGGCAGCGTGTCGGCCCAGGCGCGCCGGTTGAGCTCGTCGTCGAGCTCGGGCCGGCCCTTGATGAACAGCTGGAAGCTTTCGTCCGGGTGGTTCACGAGGTACTGCACGCCCTGCTCGACCGCGTCCATGAAGCGGCCGAGGCGGGGGTCGTCGAGCTTCGCCCGATTGGCGATGAAGATCAGCTCGTCGTAGGCCGGCACGCCCTCCTCCTCGGGATAGAAGGCGCGACCCGGCTTGCCCTCGATCGCGAGCTGGTTCATCTCGAAATTGCGGTAGGCGCCGATTACGCCGTCGACCTGGCCCGAGAGCAGAGCAGGCGCCAGCGCGAAATTGACGTTGACCAGCTCGACCGCATCGAGGGAGAGGCCGTGCTTTGCCAGCATCGCCTGCAGCAGCGTGTCCTCGAAACCGCCGACCGAGAAGCCGACCTTGTGGCCGGCGAGATCCTCGATCTTGTGGATCGGGCCGTCGGCCAGCACGAGCAGCGAGTTGAGCGGGGTCGCGACCAGTGTCCCGATCCGGACCAGCGGCAGACCCTGGTCGACCTGGATGTGCAGTTGCGGCTGGTAGCTGACCCCGATGTCGGCCTGGCCGGCCGCGACCAGCTTCGGCGGATCGTTGGGGTCGGCCGGCGCCACGATCTCGACCTCGAGCCCGGCCGCGTTGAAATAGCCCCGCTGCTGGGCGACCAGGATCGGGCCATGGTCGGGGTTGACGAACCAGTCGAGCATCAGGGTCAGATGATCGGCGGACCGCGCCGGCCCGGACAGGCTCAGCCCGAGCAGGACCAGGGCGAACAGACGCATGGGCGATACTCCCGATCTCAATTGGCGCCTCGCGACAGGGTCTCCGGCGCCCAGGGCATCAGCCGTACCAGCAGCCGGTCGACCAGCAGATAGAGGACGAGCGCCATCGCCATCAGCACGATCAGGGCCGCGAACATGACCTCGATCTGGAGGCGCGCATTGGCGTGCAGCATCAGATAGCCTAGGCCGGCCGAGGAGCCGACCCATTCGCCGACCACCGCACCGATCGGGGCGACCGCGGTCGCCACCCGGAGGCCGGAGCCAAACGCCGGCAGGGCCGCCGGCAGACGCAGCCGGAACAGCGTACGAAGACGCGTCGCGCCCATGGTCCGGGCGAGATCCAGCCAGCCTGGCTCGGTCCGGCGCAGACCATCGAAGAGCGCGGCCGCGACCGGAAAATAGATGATCAGGATCGCCATGACGACCTTGCTCGCGAGACCATAGCCGAACCAGAGCACGAGCAAAGGCGCCAGCGCGAACACCGGGATCGTCTGGCCGAGCACCAGCAACGGCAGGAGCCAGGGCTGGAGCGGGGGGAGCAGCGCCATGGCGAGTGCGCTCGCCCCGCCGATCAGGACCCCGCCCGCGAGCCCGAGCAGAATCTCGGAGAGCGTGATCGCGCCGTGGTGGGCGAGCAGCGGCGCCTCGGCGACCAGCGTCCTGGCCACCAGCCAGGGCGGCGGCAGCAGGTAGCGCGGCACGCCGGTCGCCCACACCAGTGCCTGCCAGAGCAGCAGCAGGCCGGCCAGCACCAGGAGCGGGCGCGGGTTGCTCAAGCGGCGGCTTCTTGGGCATCGGCGAGGCCGGCCAGAAGCTCGCCCTGGCGGGCCAGAAGCGCGGGGTCATGCAGGTCCCGGGGCGGCGCGCCTGCCGGCACGATCGCCGGCTCGATGCGCGCGGGCTCGCCGGCCATGACGTGGATCCGGTCGCCGAGACGGAGCGCCTCGAGCGGGTCGTGGGTGACCAGGAGCACGGTGCGCCCGGCCAGCAGCCGCGCGGCCAGGACCTGGAGACGGGCGCGCGTGATCGCATCGAGCGCCGAGAACGGCTCGTCCATCAGCACGACCGGCCGGTCCTCCATCAGCGTCCGGGCGAGCGCCGCGCGCTGGCGCTGACCGCCGGACAGCGTCGCGGGCCGCTGGTCCCTCTGGCCGGTCAGCCCGACCTGGGCAAGCAGTGCCTCCGCGCCGGCCAGATCCGGGGGCTCGCCGCGCAGCCGCGCGCCGAGCATGACGTTGCTCAGCACCGTGAGCCACGGCAGCAGGTTGTCCTGCTGGCCCATCCAGGCGAGCCGCGGGGCGAGCGCTAGCCGGTCGCTGCAGACGGTCTCGCCCCCATCGGGCACTACCAGGCCCGCGATCAGACGCAGGAGGCTGCTCTTGCCGACCCCGCTCGGGCCGAGCAGGCAGGTCCACTGCCCGGCCGGGAGCGTGAAGTCCAGCCGGTCGAACAGCCACGCCCCCGCGTAGCGGAGCGAGGCCTGCCGAACGTCGACGTCGAAGGAGGTTCGAGGCGCTCTGGCCATGCTGCACGATCCCTACGCCGCTGCTAATCGGATCAGGTTCCAAGGGTCGTCCGCGCGCGGACCTCTCAGCCGTCTCCGGCTCCCCTCGTGCGCCGCCAACCATAGAGAGCGCCCCGGAACCGCGCAAGGTTCTGCGCCGGCTTGGTCCTGGCAACCGCGACGAGCTAGAATGCACGGCTCGACCACGAGGATCGGAGAGCACGCATGGCGCCGACCAGGGCCGAGCTTGGCCGTCGGATCGATCAGGCGCTGGGACAGGAGCCGGCCGACCTGGTGATCAAGGGCGCCCGGACTGTGAACGTCGCGACCGGCACGCTCGATGACGGCGACATCGCGGTCTGCGGCGACTGGATCGTTGGCACCCACGACGACTACCGGGGTGTTCGCGAGATCGACGCCCGCGGCCAGATCGCCGCACCGGGCTTCATCGATACCCACGTCCACGTCGAGAGCAGCCTGGTCACGCCCGCCGAGTTCGAGCGCAGCGTCTTGCCGCGTGGCACCACCACGGCGATCTGCGACCCGCACGAGATCGCGAATGTGCTCGGCCTCGCGGGCATTCGCTATTTTCTCGCCGCTGCAGAGACGCTGCGCATGACCCTTCGGGTGCAGCTCAGCTCCTGCGTGCCGGCGACCGAGCTCGAGACCTCCGGGGCCAGGCTGTCGGCCGCCGATCTGGTCGCCGTCCGCGACCATCCGGCCGTGCTCGGCCTCGCCGAGATGATGAATTTCCCAGGCGTGCTGGCCAAGGACGAAGGGGTGCTGGACAAGCTGATCGCCTTCGCCGGCTGGCACATCGACGGCCATGCGCCGCTCCTGCGCGGCCACGCGCTGAATGCCTATCTCGCCGCCGCGATCCGGACCGACCACGAGAGCACCAGCTACGAGGAGGGCCGGGAAAAGTTGGCAAAAGGCATGCAGGTACTGGCGCGCGAAGGCAGCATCGCCAAGGACGTGGCGGCGCTCGCCCCGCTGCTGACCGACCAGACCTGGCCTTCGTTCGCTTTTTGCACCGACGATCGCAATCCGCTCGAGATCGCCGAGGAGGGCCACATCGACTTCGCGATCCGCAAGGCGATCCGGGCCGGCGCCCCGCCAATCGCCGTCTACCGGTCAGCGAGCTTCGGGGCCGCACGCGCGTTCCGCCTCTTCGATCGCGGTCAGATCGCACCCGGCCGGCGCGCCGACATCGTGCTGCTCGACGATCTCGAGAGCTGCGCGGTGGCAGCCGTGATCTGCGGCGGCGTCCCGATCGACGATGCGGCCTTCGAAGGGCGCTCCCACCCCGCGCCGGTCGGCTACGGCTCGGTCAGGCGCGCGCCGGTCACCCCGGACCTCTTCGAAGCCCCGGCCGCCGGACCCTCCGGCCCGGTCATCGGCGCTCTGGAACATTCGCTGCTGACGGAGCACCTGACCATGACGCTCCCCTGGCGGGACGGCCTCCGCCAGCCCGACCCGGCCGCGGGCGTGCTCAAGCTCGCCGTGCTCGAGCGCCATGGGCGGAACGGCAACGTCGGGCGCGCTTTCGTCAAGGGCTTGGGCGCCATGCACGGTGCGCTCGCCAGCAGCATCGGCCACGACTGCCACAACGTCATCGTGGTCGGCGACAACGACGGCGACATGGCCGCGGCGGTCAACCGGCTGATTGAGCTGCAGGGCGGTGCGGTCGCGGTCGCCGATGGCGCGGTTCGGGCCGAGCTGCCCTTGCCGATCGCGGGCCTGATCAGCGACCGCCCGTTCGAAGACGTCCAGACGGCGCTCGAAAACCTCCGCAGCGCCAGCCGCGCCATGGGCTGCGCGTTCAAAGAGCCGCTCCTGCAGCTCGCCTTCCTGCCGCTGCCGGTGATCCCGCACCTCAAGCTCACCGACAAGGGCCTGGTCGATGTCGACCGTTTCGAGCTGATTGCCGGTTGAGCTGCGTCGTGCGGCTTTCCCTGGCCGCCCGCATCCCCTAGGTTCGATCGATCGAACAACAACGTCCTGGGAGGCCAAGCCATGCTGTTCGTCGTGACCGCGTTCGACCGGCCGGGGGCCGGCGGGCTCCGGACAGAGAAACGGCCGGCGCATCTCGAGTATCTCAAGGGAAAGTCGGAAAAGATCCGGGCCGGCGGCGCCTTCCTCGATCCGAGCGGGCAGCCGATGGGCAGCATGCTGATCATCGAGGCGGACGATCAGGCCGCCGCCGAGGCCTTCGCCGCGGCCGATCCGTTCAGCCGCGAAGGCGTGTTCGAGCGGGTCGAGGTCCGGCCCTGGCGGGCAGCGATCGGCAGCTGGGTCGGCTGAGCCGAGGGTGCCGCCATGGCCTACTGGCTGATGAAGACCGAGCCCGACGACTACAGCTGGGCGCAGCTGGTCGAGGACGGGATCGCCACCTGGGACGGCGTCCACAACCACCAGGCGGCGCGCAACATGCGGGCGATGCAACCGGGCGACCGCGCCTTCTTCTACCGCTCGATGCAGGACCCGGCGGTGGTCGGCGTGATGGAGATCGCGCGCGCCGCCTACGAGGACCCGACCGACCCCAAGCGGAGCTTCGTCCTGGTCGACGTCAAGCCGGTCACGCCGGTCGCCCGCGAGGTCAGCCTGCAGCAGATCAAGGCCGAGCCCAAGCTCCAGCACCTGGCCCTGGTCCGCCAGTCGCGCCTCTCGGTCAGCCCGGTCGATGAGAGCGCCTGGCGCCTGATCTGCGAGATGGCCGGCATCGAGGCCTGAGCGGCGCTCAGCCGGGGGCCAGCGCCATCAGGCGCAAGGCCAGCCTGGGGGCCGCACCCTCGTCCTCGTGCTTGAAGAAGACGTAGGCGTCTGACCAGGGCTCCCTGGCGATCCGCCCGGCCCAGGCCTCGAGGTCGGCATCAGCGTAGTCGTCCCGCCTGAGGCGCAGATACCCCCATGAGGCGGTGGCGATCAGCGGCACGGGCTCGCTGTCCCCATCCTGCTCGTCGCCATCCTGCTTGCCGGTCTCGGCGACGCAGAGCGCCACGTCGTGGGCGCGCAGAAGCTCGAACACGTCGTCCTCGAACCAGCTGGCGTTGCGGAACTCGAGCGCGACCCGCCGGTCCCTCGGCACGAGGTCGAGAAAAGCGCGCAGCCGGTCCAGGTCCTTCTTCATGTGCGGCGGCAGCTGGAACAAGAGCGGGCCGAGCTTGTCGCCGAGGCTCGCCGCGGCCTCGAACAGATAGGCAACCAGCTCGCCGACATCCTTGAGGCGCTGGATGTGGGTGATCCGGCGCGAGGCCTTGAGGACGAAGCGGAAACCGGCCGGCGTCTGCTCGGCCCAGCCCGCCAGCACGTCGGCTTTGGGCAGGCGGTAGAAGGTATTGTTGATCTCGACCGTCGGCAGGCGGGCGGCATAGAAGGCGAGCATCCCGGCATCGGGCAGGTCAGCCGGATAGAACGGGCCCTTCCAGGGCTTGTAGGCGAAGCCGCTGGCGCCGGCGAACAGGCGGACGGGCATGGCGTTTCGTGTCTCCTCAGCCGCTCCCCGACGCGCCAGTTTGGCACGTCGACCGTCGTGATTGAAGGATCCTCGACGCCCCGGCGTTCGATCCTCACCGATCGACCCGCGGCGGCGGCCGCGGCAGGCCCTCGCGGATGCGCTGGGAAAAGTCCGGGTCGTGGTCGGCCGCGTGCGCCTTGGCGTTGATCAGGCTGATCGATTTAAGCTCGGCGAACGGCAGGTCGGTATCGAGGCTGCCCTGAGCGTAGGCGTAGTCGGGGAAATAGCCGCTCACCAGCACCCGCCAGTCGAGCGGCAGCCGCCCTGACAGCGCCCGCACCAGGGACCAGACGTCGGTCGTGCAATTGGTCGTGGCTGTATTGTAGAACTCCGGTTGTTCCTTCAGTTGGTTGATCTTGTCGACATATTCCAGGAACAGTCGGCGCGCGTTCTCGGGGCTGGCGCGCGTGCGGTACAGATAGACGAGCTCCTCCGGCCGCCGGTAGTTGGTGCGCACCCGGATCAGGTCGCGCTCGTCGCCGACCACGTAGATCAGCTCGTACTGCTTGAAGAAGCCCGCGATCGAGGAATAGGCCTCGCCTTTTTCGGTGCGGGTCTCGATCGAGAACGCAACCTGGTCGCCGGCAAAGCCGAAGCTCACCATGATGTGGGCGATCGCATCGCCCATCCAGTAGACGGCGATCAGGTCGACCGCGTCCAGCTGGCGCAGATCGAAGGTGCGATCGTCGTAGCGCACGACGAAGTCCTGCTCGGTGCGGTAGTCGAAGTTGCGGACCTTGTGCAGGGTGACGAGATCGCCGTCCCGGGTCGCATAGGGGAGCACCGCGACCTCGGTCCGCCAGTCCCGCTGGTTGGACGGCTCGATCGAGGTCCACCAGGCGAGCAGGATCGCGAATGCGATGCCGAAGACGAACAACGTCCGGCGGCGATGGCGCAAGACCAGGAATGCCCCGAGGGTACCCAGGGCGAATGCCGCAGCCAGCCCGGTCCGGAGCCCTTCGCCCGGCAGATCGGAGTAGTAGAGCGCCAGCGCACCCCACACCGTCGCGCTGGCCACCGTGAGGCCGAGGCAAGTGAGGCCGAGGACTCTGAGCCAGGCGATCGCGTGGGTCATGGGTAAACGTCGATTGCTCGCACGAGGGCAACAGGCTTTGCTGCCAACGTACGGGTAGTTGCGAACGGCACCCGGGACAAGCCTCGGGGCGAGGGAGGGACGTCATGAGGTCGTCGACCACGAAGCAGGCCATGGTCCTGCTCACCGCTATCTTCTCGCTGGGTGGCTGCGCGAGCTTCGGCGAAGGCGTGACGCGGGCGCTGATCGCGCCCTCGAAGGAGGCGGCCAAGGACACGCGGCAGTGCGAGGTCAGCGGCCCGGCTTTCAGCGGTATCCAGCCGATGCTCGAGCGCCAGGCGGGCTATCCGCCGCTCGGCAAGGCCGGCCCCGAGCGGCCGATCCTCAAGGTGATCATGGTCCACGGGGTCGGGACCCACGTGCCCGGCTATGCCGCCCGCCTCAGCGCCAACCTGGCGCAGGCGCTCGGCCTCACCGTGGTCGCGCCGGAGCCGAAGCAGTTCCCGATCGAGGCGGTGCCCTTTCCCGGCGAGTTGCTCGGCGAGCTGACCGTCACCCGCTTTACCAATACCGCCCGCGACCGGGAGATGCTGTTCTACGAGCTGACCTGGTCGCCGATCAGCCAGCCGGCCAAGGACAGCTACGCGTTCGACAATACCACGGTCTACGCCAGCAAGCGGGCAAGCCTCAGCAACGCCTTCAAGCAGTTTATCAACGATGTCGCCGCCGATCCGTTGGTCTACACCGGCACTGGCCGCGAAAAGATCCAGGCGGCCGTGGGGCAGACACTGTGCTGGGCGCTCAGCACCGACTGGCAGGGCCTGCCGGACAAGCAGCAGGTCTGCAACCCGGACAACCCGAGCTTCGGCTCCCGGGTCGCCGACGACGACTTCGTGTTCATCACCCACAGTCTCGGCAGCCGGATCACCACCGACGCCCTGCAGCGTCTCGCGGGTTTGTTGAAGCAAGAGGCGGAGCGGCACCCTCAGGTCGCGCCAGTGGCGAAGGACTTCCAGGAGCGCGACATCAAGATCTTCATGCTCGCCAATCAGTTGCCTCTGCTCCAGAGCGGCCTGGAGCCGGCGACCGTCCGCGACGCCGTGCCGGACTATTGTCTTGCGGGCGGCGGCCACTACCAGAATCGCATGTTCAAACAGACCGACCTGATCGCGTTCAGCGACCCGAACGATCTGCTGAGCTATCCGATCCCCGATTCGTTTGTTCGCGATCACGTCGACTCGCGCCTGTGCCCCAGACAGGTCAACGTCACCATCAACGTCGCCCCGGTCGCCGACCTGCTCGGGCTCGGCGAGTTCGCGAACCCGCTCACCGCCCACCTCGACTACGAAAACGACGAGCGCGTGATCGGCCTGATCACCCGCGGCATCGGGCAGCCGGAGACGACGCCCGTGGTCAAGGACCGCTGCACCTGGCAGGAGGTCGGCGAGGATCTGCGCTGAGTGGCCGAGCAGTCCCCGGGCGCCGACCGCCGGGGGCAACGCCGGGGCGCCGGTTCGAAGGATTGTCGTGAGCGCGTGAAGCGTTCATGTTCTGACGGCAAAGAGCGCCGCCTGGGAATCGCCAGTCAACCACCCACCCTCGCAGGAGAAGCCGATGCGTTGGTTCCTAGGAATCGTGGTGGTCTTGGTGCTCGCCTTCGTCGGTTACGAGTCCTTCCGCCCGGCGAGCAGGCCCCCGGTCGCCGAGGGGCCGGTGCAGCCGGCGGCGCCGGCAGCGGGCAGCGCCACCCAGGCGGCCCCGCCGGTTGCTGATCAGACGTCGGCCACCGAGCGGACCCAAGCCATCACGGAGCAGGCGGCGAGCGAGGCGCAGCAGGTCGCCAGGGACGCCGCCCAGAAAATGCAGGCAACCGCCGAGCGGGTGGCCAAGGCCGCGCAGGACGTCGCGGCCTCGAGCGCCGAGTTGGAGGTTGGCGACATCGACCTCGGCAAGCGGCTCACGAACGCCGTCAACGACGTCGCGGCCACGCTCGGCGGGATCACCGACCCGGCATCGGCCCAGGCCGCGGTCCCGAAGCTGGTCCAGATCGATGCCCGGCTCTACGAGCTCAAGCCCAAGATCGCAAAGCTCCCCGACGACGCCAGGAAGACGCTCGCCTCCCTGGTGACCGGTATGCTGCCGAAGGTGCAGAGCGCGATCGACCGGCTGCAGGCGACCCCGGGTGTGAGCGAGCTGGTCAAGCCGGCGCTCGACCCTATCATGGCCAAGCTCGACGACTGGTCGCACCAGCCGGCTTAGGCTCGAGCCATCCGCCGCGCGCGGTCAAGCCAGCGGCTCGGGATGGAGTCGCGGGCCGCCGCCGAGCCAGGCGTGCGTCGAACCGTCCGGGGACGGGACCATTCCAGCCGCGGCCGGCGCGGACGTCTCTTGCGATGCCCCGGGGCGCTTCGGCGCGTCCTAGCCCAAGCCGCTGCGGACACTTCGCCCTGTGTCCCGGCTTGCGGGGTGCGCAAAATGTCCTAAGCTCGGCAGCGCGATCCCGGATGGCACGTCGGAAATGCTTCGGGGCGAACAGAAAAAAGGGAGGCTCGCATGCTGCGATCAACGGTATCGCTCCTGGGGCTCGGCGCGCTCGCCTGGGTCGGGGCCACGAGCGCCCAGGCGGCCGATCAGAAACTCTACGGCGTCCTGCTCAAGACCCTGTCCAACCCGTTCTGGGGCGCGATGCAGGAGGGCATTCAGGACGGGGCCAAGGAGGCGGGCGTCGAGTACTATCTGCAGGCGGTCGAGTCCGACCAGGCCGCCGAGCCGCAGCTCAACGTCTGCAACACCATGCTCGAGCGCAAGCCCACGGTCATGATCACCGCGTCGATCAACTCGACCAACCTTTTGCCCTGTCTCAAGAAGGCGACCGACGAGGGCATCCCGGTGGTCGATCTGGACGCCAATCTCGACCACGCTATCGCCAAGCAGGCGGGCGTCGACATCGCGTTCACGATCGGCTCGGACAACGTCCAGGCCGGCCGTCAGGGCGCCGACTGGGTCGCCAAGCAGTTGGGCAAGGACGCCAAGGGGCCGGTCCTGGTGATCGAGGGCCTCTCGGGCAACATCACCGGCCAGAAGCGCGCCCAGGGGTTCGCCGAGGAGATCAAGAAGGCCGCGCCCGGGCTCGAGATTGCGGCCTCGCTGCCGGGTGACTGGGACCGGGCCAAGGCCGCCAACATCACCAACGACATCCTGACCCGCAATCCCGATCTCAAGGCGATCTTCGCCGCCAACGACACGATGGCGCTCGGCGCGGTCGAGACGGTCTATGCCGCCGGCAAGGGCGGCGACATCCTGGTCGTCGGCGTCGACGGCAACGTCGATGCGGTCAAGTCGATCAAGGCGGGCCGGCTCAACGCCTCGGTCGCCCAACTGCCCTACCTGGTCGGCAAGCAGGCGGTCGAGAAGGTCAGCGACGTGCTCGCCGGCAAGAAGGTCGACGAGTACACCTACGTGCCGACGCTGGTGTTGACCAAGCAGCTGCTGGAGGAGAACAAGGACCCGATGCTGCAGTACGTGAAGTAGCACGCGCGCCGCGATCGGGTGCGAAGCGTGCCTCGGGCCGCGTCGGCTGCCGGCGCGGCCCGGCGCCGCGGCGAGGCCTGAGGCCATGGCGGTATCGCAGCCACAGGTCCGGGCTGGTCTGCTGGCGCGCGCCAGCCGGCTCACGGTGCGGGTCGAATTGCTGGCCGTGCTGGCTCTCCTGATCACCGTGATGTCGATCCTCTCGCCCTATTTCCTCAGCATCTCCAACTTCCTCAACATCCTGCTCGCGACTGCGGTGATCGGCGTGCTCGCGGTCGGCGCGACCTTCGTGATCTGCGCCGCCGGCATCGACCTCTCGCTCGGCTCGGTGGTCGGCTTCGCGGGCGTGGTCGGAGCCCTCGCGGTCAACGGGCTGGGCCTGCCCTGGATCGCCGCGCTGCCGGCAAGCCTGCTGGCCGGCGCTTTGTGCGGCGCGATCAACGGCGTTCTGGTCACAAGGGCCAAGATCCCGGCCTTCATCGTCACGCTCGGCATGCTCGGCATCGCGCGCGGCGCGGCGCTGGTCCTGACCAACGGCAAGCCGGTTTACGGCCTGCCCGACCCATTGCTGTACCTCGGCCAGGGCCGGCCGTTCGGGGTGCCGACGCCGGTGCTGATCTTCATCGGGGTGGCCCTGATCGCGCACTACGTCCTCGCCTACACCCGCTTTGGCCGCTACACGCTGGTGATCGGCGACAACGAGGCGGCGGCGCGCGCGACCGGCATCCACGTCGAGGCGCACCGCCTCAAGCTCTACACGGTTTCCGGGCTGATGGCCGGGACCGCGGGCCTCCTGTTCATGGCGCGGGTCAACGCCGGCGATCCGACCGCCGGCCTCAACTACGAGCTGACCGCGATCACCGCGGCGATCATCGGCGGCACCAATCTGTTCGGCGGCCGCGGCAGCGTGCTCGGCACCCTGATCGGCGCGCTCATCATGGGCGTCCTGCAGAACGGCCTGAACCTGATGGCCGTGCAGTCCTACTACCAGCAGATGGCGATCGGGGCGGTTTTGATCCTCGCGGTCTGGCTCGACCGGGTCAACGCCGCGCGCATGCAGCGATGAGCCTACTGGAGCTCGCCGACGTCGAGAAGCGCTTCGGCACCGTTGAGGCGCTGCGCGGCGTGACCTTCGCGGTCGAGGCCGGCACGGTGGTCGGCCTGGTCGGCGACAATGGCGCCGGCAAGTCGACCTTGATGAAGTGCATCACCGGGATCTATGGCGCCGACGCCGGCACGATCCGCTTCGATGGTGCCAGCATCGATGCGCTCGACCCGGGCGAGCGCCGCCGGCTGGGAATCGAGATGATCTATCAGGACCTGGCGCTCGCCCGGCTGCAAGACGTCGCCTCGAACATCTTCCTCGGGCGCGAGCCGACCCGGAGCGTGCTCGGGCTGTCGCTCGGCACGATCGACCGCGCCCGAATCGAGGCCGAGGCCGCGCGCATGATCGAACGCCTCGGAGCGCGCATTCCAGGCGTCCGTCACCTGGTCGGCACGCTCTCGGGCGGCCAGCAGCAGTCGGTCGCGATTGCCCGCGCGCTGACCTTCGAGCCCAAGCTCGTGATCATGGACGAGCCGACCGCAGCCTTGGCCGTGCGCGAGGTCGACCACGTGCTCGACCTGATCCGCGAGCTCAGGCGCCAGGGCATCGCGGTGATCCTGATCAGCCACCGCCTGACCGACGTGTTCGCGGTTTCCGACCGGATCGTGGCACTCCGCCAGGGCCGGGTGATCGCCGACGAGCCGACCGCCGCCACCTCGATGAGCGCCGTGGTCGCGCACATCGTCGGCGCGGGCTGAGCGAGTTCTTGCTTCGCGATTTGGGTCTCAGATTGTCTCAGATCGAATACGCCTGATCGCAAATTGCTTTTCTCGCGCGACTTCGCGGTCTGATCAACGGCTCCCGGCATCGGCTACTGCAGGCGCGTGATCCGGCCGTTGACCCTGGGCGCGATCTGGCCCTGCTTGGCGATGTAGTCCATGACGGTGCTCGCCATCAGGGTCGCGGCCGAAGCATCAATCAGCGGCTTGCCGCGGCCGAGTGCTGCGTAGCCGTCGCCGCCCCCGAAGATGTACTCGTTGGTCGCGACCTTGTAAGTCCGGCCGGGATCGAGCGGCTCCCCGCCGACCTTGACCGCGGCGATCCGGTGGCCCGCGGGCTTGGCCGGGTCGTAGCTGAAGGTCATGCCGGAGACCTGCGGGAACCGCCCGGCCGCGTCCTCGACCTCTGAGACGCCGTTCTCGAGCGCAGCCAGGAGATCGACGCCGGAAAGCTCGATCAGCATGGTGACGTTGCCGAATGGGAGCTCGGTCAGTATGTCCTTTCGGGTCAGCACGGTGCCCGGGTCGTAGGTGCGATCGCCGCGGATGCCGCCGCCGTTGATGAGCGCGACCTCGGCGCCCACGCCCGCGCGGATTGCGTCTGCGATCAGATCGCCGAAGTTGCTCTCGGCGACCCGGACGGTCGAGCGCCGGCTGTCCAGCAGCACGCTCGTGGTGCCGACCGGCTGGCCGAGATCCTGATCGAGCTCAGCTTGATAGTGGTCGACCACGGCTTGGATTTCCGGGTCGGGCGCGACGCCCGAGGTCGAGAGATAGCGCCAGGACGGCAACACCTGGAGGACCTTCTTGCCGCGCTTCTCGATCCGGTCGACCCGGAGGTCGATCACCGCCAGGTAGTGGGCGTCATGGCCGGCCTTGGCGATCAGCGTGCCGCCCTCGTAGATGGTCATCGGATCGTGGTCGTGGCCGCCGAGGATCAGATCGATGCCATGGACTCTGCGGACCAGCTCGCGGTCGTCGGCGAGGTTCTCATGGGTCAGCGCCACGATCAGATCGGCGCCGGCCGCGCGCAGCTCCTCGACCGCGGCCGCGGCGGTCGAGGCGATCGGGGCAAAGGTGATATCGGCCCCCGGCGACGACAGCACGTCGGTGTCAGTCGTCAGGAGGCCGAAGAAGCCGATCTTGTAGCCGGCGACCTCGATCATCCGCGTTCCGACCGTGCCGGCCGCGGGCTTGCCGTCCGGGCCCAGGACGTTGGTGCCGAGCCAGGGGAAGCTCGAGGCCTGGATCCGTTCGGCCAGGAGCTCGGGGCCAAAGTCGAACTCGTGGTTGCCGAGCACGGCGATCTCGACCCCGAGCCGGTTCATGAGGTCGATCATCTGCGTACCCTTGGTGAGCCCAGACAGCACCGAGGGCGAGATCAGATCGCCGCCGAAGGTCGTGATGTTGTGCTCGCTGCGGGCCCGCTCCTGCTTCAGCAGCGTACCGAGCTCGGCGAGGCCGCCCTGGCCGCCGACCGGCGCGATCTCGTAGATGTCGTTGGTATGCAGGAACGTGATCCGGGCCGGCTCGGCCGAGGCCTCACCGGCCCAGGCAAACGCCAGCGCGAGCGCGACCCCCGCGACCGGCGCGGTCAGACTGCGTAGCCGAATCGTCATGATCACAGCCCTCGCTCCCCGCCGCGCCGGCATCGACGCTGACGCGATCTCTGCGCCCGTTTCGGCCGGCATCTTTCGATGGGCCGCTGAGGCGTCGATCTCTACTCGATTGGCCGTCCGCGACAAGCCCGCTCGGGTGGACGCGCCGGGGGCGCTGTCATCGGCAGCTGGTTTTCTGGTCTCAACAAGCTGTGGTTTGGCCGGGGCCATCGACCGCTATATGTAGACACGACCGTTGGAGTCTTGCACTTGTCGGATGGGTTAAATTTTGGCGTCAGGATGTCGGATCGTACTTCACCCGAATTTTTGGCGCCGTGATCAGGAGAGTGGCTGTTGACCCTGCGTGACGTGATCCCGGCGGCGCCCGCGCCGACGATGCAAGGTCGCCCTCGATCACCGCGCCGTCCTCGATTGCGCGCGAAACCGTCATGCGCCTGCGCGAGCACGTTGCCGATCGCTTCACGCAGGAACTCCTCATTTTAGATCGGCATCACGACCGGCACGAACATGGCAGGCTCCTCTACTCAAACCAGCGTTCTCCAGATCCGGTCGCCATTGGCCCGATCAGGCTGGCGTTATCCAGATTCCGTTTGTGGAATGCCGAGGTTGCACCGATCGAGCGCGCCAGGCAGCCCGCGAGCGGCGCGATCCAAGCCCGGTCGGGACGGCCCGGCGCCTGCCCCGCGACGCGTGCTCAGACCGAATAGTAGAGCTGGAACTCGAGGGGGTGGGGGACGCCTTCGATGGCCTCGATCTCGGCCCGCTTGAGCGCGATGTAGGCGTCGATCAGGTCGTCGGTGAACACCTCGTCCACGGTCAGGAACGCCCGGTCGCGGTCGAGGGCGTCGAGCGCCTCGGCGAGCGTCGTGCACACGGTCGGCAGCTCGTCGACCTCCTCGGGCGGCAGATCGTACAGGTTGCGGTCCATGGCCTCGCCCGGGTCGATCCGGTGCTCGACGCCATCCAGGCCGGCCATCAGCAGCGCGGCGAACGCCAGATACGGATTGGCGGCCGGATCGGCGAACCGGACCTCGACCCGCTTGTCCTCGGGCCGCGCGGCGAACGGCAGCCGCACCGCGGCCGAGCGGTTGAGCGCGGCGTAGGCCAGCTGGCGCGGCGCGCCGCCGCCCCGGACCAGGCGCCGGTAGCTGTTGGTGGTCGGGTTGGTGAAGGCGTTCAGCGCGCGCGCGTGCTGCAGGATGCCGCCGATGTAGCGCAGGCACAATTCCGACAGATCGGCGTAGCCCTGACCCGCGAACACCGGCCGCTCGCCCTGCCAGAGCGCCTGCTGCACCTGCAGCCCCGAGCCCGGCTGAAAGGCCATCGGCTTGGGCAGGAAGGTGGCGGTCTTGCCGTAGGAGCCGGCGACGCTGTGGACCACGTATTTGTAGATCTGCAGCCGGTCGGCGCTGGTCCGAAGGCTCGCGGAGCCGAGGCTGAGCCGGTGCTGGCAGGGCGCCAGGTCGTGGTGGTGGCGGAGCACCTCGAGGCCCATGGTCTCGAGCATCGCGGCCATCTCGGCGCGCAGATCGGCCATCTGATCGACCGGCGGCACGGCGAGCGGCGCGCCCGCCTGCGGCCGGTGACCGCGGTTGCCGACCTCGTAGCGGGTGCCGGAGTTGAACGGCCCCTCCTCGGCATCGACCCGCCAGTAGCCCTCCTGCATCCGGACCTCGAAGCGGACGTCGTCGAACAGGAAGAACTCGGCCTGGGGCGCGATCAGAGCGCGGTCGGCAACGCCGCTCGCGGCGAGGTGCGCCTCGGCCCGCGCGGCGAGCGAGCGCGGACAGCGCTCATAGCCGAGCCCGGTGCCAGGCTCGGCGACATCCGCGATCAGGATCAGGCTCGGCTGGGCGCTGAACGGGTCGAGCACCGCGCTGTCGAGGTCGGGCTTGAGCAGCATGTCGGACTGGCTGACGTCGCGCCAGCCGGCGATCGCCGAGCCGTCGAACAGCGCGCCCTGCTCGAGCAGCTCCGCGGTCACGCTCGGCGCCGCGAAGCCGATGTGCTGCCAGCGGCCGCGCAGGTCGGTGAAGCGGACATCGACGGTCTGGACGCTCTCGCGCTCGATCCGCTCGAGCAGGGCTTTCGCGTCGGCTGGGGCATCGGGGATTGGGGCATCGGCCATGGTCGCACCCATCTCGATGTGGCTCCGGAGCCGCCGCGCGGCCGCCCGGAGAGGGTCCGGCCCTCTCTTTACGCGACCTCGCTGCCGGCGCAAAGCTTGCGCGAACTCTCGGGCGCGACCGGTTCACCCCCGAGATCCAGCTTCCCGCCCGACCGCGGGCCACCGCCTGATCCGCGGCCTCCATCGCAATTTCGTCTGACGCCCGTCGCCGCCTGCCCGGCGCTCGCTCCACGTCTTGACCAACCGTAGGTGTGCCAAGACAGCCTGAATACAAGGCAAGTCGCGCTCGCGATCATCCAAGCCTACCGACGCTGGACCTCGCCTGCGGTAAATATTGCTGCAATCGGCATTCGCCGATTCGCCTTCGATTGCACGGAACTGTAGCGCGCATGCGCCACATCTGTCGCATCTTTGACTTATCTTGTACGGTTACTGCCCAAGTTGCGCCGAGCCTGGAGTCGGATGGAGGCTGGCATCAATCGGCCTCAATCTTGACCGCAATCCCAGGCATCCTGCGGCACACAGGCCCGTCTGCCGAAAGTCTGACAGCTTCCGCTACGCCGGCAATTCTCCTGGCTTCCGCCGTAGAACAAGCCGAAAAACCATTCTAGGCCAGAGAGTTGCTGAAATACGTCGGAATGCGCCAGGAACGCTACAGATCTGCGCAACTCAAGCGTCAGGACGCACGCCTGGAGGTACATGCTTGCGCCGCATTCTGGCGAAGCCAACCGACGCCGACCCCAAGGGCGCTGCTTTGAGCGCGGCGCGACCAAGACCACCGGCGGCGAGGGCTGGCTCGGCAGACCGTGCGCCCGGCCACTGGCGCAGGCTCCGTTGTATGCGGACGAACCGCGACCGATATTCAGGCAAAGCCGCATCGATCGCAGGACCAGCGAGGACGGAGCGACATGGCGCGCGCGAAACGATCCGAAGCCAGATCCGGAACCGACGTCTTCACCGCCGTCATCAAGCCGGACCGGGAGGACGGCGGCTATATCGTGACCTTTCCGGCGCTTCCGGACCTGGCAACGCAGGGCGAGACGATCGAGGAAGCCCGCTGGATGGCCGAGGACTGTCTGCGCGGCTACCTCGATGCGCTGCGCGCGACCGACCGCGCGCTGCCAGGCAGCGGGGCGCCGGTACCCTCTGCGGACCACCTGACGCTTCGGTTTCAGATTTCGGCCGCATGAGCCGGCGCCTGCCGACGCTCAAGCCCCGGCAGGTCATCCGCGCGCTCGAACGCGCCGGCTTCGTCCTCAACCGCGCCAGCGGCGGCCATCGCTATTTCGTCCATCCGGCCCGGCCGGAGCTGCTGGTCTGCGTTCCGGTCCACCCGGGCGATCTGAAGCGCCCGGTCCTGCATTCGATCCTCCGCCAGGCCGGCCTCACCGTAGACGCGTTCCTCGACCTGTTGTGACAATCACCATTCGCGCGCTCCGCGTTCGGCCATCTGATCTTGATCCGCGCCCCACGATCGCGCCCGCCTACCTGATCGCGCCTTCACCTGCAGCCAGATCCTCTGGCCCCTGATCTTCTGGATGCTCGCCGGCTGCACCGTGATCATCGCCAGCGGCCTCTTCGTCTTCTACCGCGAAGCCGTGCTGGGAAGCGGCGGGCCCGAGATCAGAAACGGGCCGCTTGCCGAGGTTGCCGGGATCCAATCCGGCCGCCGCCGCGACTTTTTCCGGGGATCGGGCTATTGGCGCGCAGGGGTTTCTATGCTCGAGTCGATTTATCCAGGAGTTGCAGCTGGCACGCGAGCCGACGTGCCGCCGCGCCAAGAAACATGGGAGACCAGACCATGACGGCGCCAGCGAATGCCGATGCTCGAGCGAGGAGCGGCTCGCCGCTGAAATCCCGGTGCAGGACGGTCGCCAGGACCGCCCTGCTCGTCCTCGGCACCACCGCGCTCGCCGCCGTGGCGCAGGCCGAGGTGGTGCGCTTCGAGGTGCTGGCGACGGTCAACCCCGCGCTGGAAGGCCGGACCTTCGGGACGCATGGAGCGGTCGAGAAGATCACCGGGCGCGCCACGATCGCGGTCGATCCGGCCGATCCGCGCAACGCCGTGATCGCCGACATCGGGCGCGCGCCGCGCGCCGCCGACGGCCGCGTCGAGGCGGTCGCCGACGTCGAGATCCTGCGGCCGCAGGACGGCGGCAACGGCACGATCCTGATGGAAGCGCCCAATCGCGGCCACAAACTGATGTCGATCCTGTTCGACGAGACCAACGGCCCGACCGCCGCCAGCAGGCTGGAGCAGGCCGCCGATGCCGGCAACGGCTTCCTGCTGTCGGAGGGCTATACGCTGGTCTGGGTCGGCTGGCAGGGGGACATCCCGGCGGCGCCGGGGACGATGCGGATCGAGGTGCCGGTCGTGCCCGGCGTCACCGGTCTCTCGCGCGAGGAGTTCGTGTTCGACAAGACCGACAACCCGATCACCGCGCCCCTGACCTATCCGGCAGCATCGATCCCGGGCGATGCCAAGCTGACGGTCCGCGCCCATCCCGAGGACGAGCGCCAGAGCCCGGCCGACCTCTCGTTCCGCTTCACCGGTCCGCAGGAGATCGAGATCACCCGGTCCGCGGGCTTCGATGCCGGCGCCATCTACGAGCTGATCTACACTGCCAAAGACCCGCTGGTGCTCGGTCTCGGCTTTGCCGGCTTCCGCGACGTCGCCTCCTTCCTACGACGCGCGACCCTGGGCAATCCGCTGGGCCGGCCGGCGACCCATGCCTATGCCCACGGCGTCTCGCAGAGCGGCCGGTTCCTTCGCGACTTCCTCTACTGGGGCTTCAACGAGGACGAGCACGGCCGGATGGTGTTCGACGCGCTGAACCCGCACATCCCCGGCACGCGCCGCACCTATACCAACCTCCGCTTCGCCCAGACCGGCCGCAACCCGTCATCGCAGACCGACCGGCTGTACCCCGCCGACCAGTTCCCGTTCACCTACGCGGTCATCGAAGACCCGATCTCCGGCCGGCGCGACGGGCTGATGCTGCGCTGTCAGCTCTCGAACAGCTGCCCCAAGGTGATCGAGACCGACAGCGAGGGCGAGTTCTTCGGCTCACGCGGCTCGCTGCTGGTCACCGATACAAGCGGCCATCACGTCGAGTTGCCGCCGGACGTGCGCGCCTACATGATGGCCGGCCACCCGCACTTCTCGTCACCGGGCGCGCTGCCGAGCATGACGGACGCCTGCGCCCTGCCCCGCAACCCGCTGCACGCTGGCGCCCCGATGCGCGCTCTGCTGGTGGCGCTCGACCAGTGGGTGCGCGAAGGCATCGAGCCGCCGGCCAGCCGCTATCCGATGCTCTCGCACGGCACGCTGGTGCCGGCCGAGGGCCTGTACGCCGAGATTCCGGGCCTGCCCTACACCGGCATCCACACGCCGGCCTATCTGGTCGACGCCGTCCGGATGCCGCCGACGACGCTTGCCAGCTATCCCGTGCTGTTCCCGCGCATGGACCGCGACGGCCTCGCGATCGATGGCATCCGCCTGCCGGTGATCGAGGTTCCGCGCGCCACCTACACGGGCTGGAACCCGCGCGCCGAGGGCTTCGGCGCCGGGGCGCTCTGCACCAACCAGGGCGCCGTCGTGCCGTTCGCCGCGACCCGCGCGGAACGCCTCGCTGCCGGCGACCCGCGACCCTCGATCGAGGAGCGCTACCCGACCCCGGACATCTACGTCGAGCAGGTCCGCCAGGCAACGGAACGCCTGGTCGCCGAGCGCCTGCTGCTCCCGGCCGACGCCGCCGCCACCATCGCCGCCGCCGAAGCCGGCCAGCTTGCGCGCCTCGAATAGCCTCCGACATTTTGGGAAACGGGGTCTGGACTCTTTTGCGGGCGGCGACCTGTCCGCGGCGGGAGAAACGGGGCCAGGCGGGAGAAACGGGGCCAGGGGAGAACGGGTCAGGAACTCGTTACGTTGCCTGGCTACGCGACGACGGCCTTGTAGATCAGGGCGAACACTCCAGCCGCGGTGGCGAGCGAGCCGGTCGCGGTCATGCCGAGGTCCAGAGCATGTCGGCGAGCGCGGTCTCGATCCGGCCGAGGCGCTCTTTGATCTCCTGGGTCAGTTCCTTAATGTCGCCGACTTCCGCCGCGGCCCGCTTGGCCATCTCGTCGTCGACGCCGGCCGCCTTGAAGGCGCTGACGACATCGCTCGCGATGATCGTCATGTCCAATCCTCCGCGAGGATCTGCGCTGAGATCAGCATAGCCGGTTTCGAAGGACGTGGGAACGAAGCGCTGGCCGGCCAGTGGCCCAGGCGGGGCGGATGATGCCCATCTTGAGCAGGCCATTGCCGGAGGCGCGCGCGGTCGATCCAGAGTCTCCGCGGCCGGCCGATGAGAGGTGGCGGCGACCGCGCGAGTCTCGCGCCCCGCGGCGCGGACCATTTGTCGAGCCGTTAACCGAACCTTAACGATCGGCCGTTAACGTTAATTTCGGGTGGTCCATGCGACCGTGGGAATCCGTGCCCGGCGTAAAGCCGGAGGGTCAGGGTGGCCGGGCGTAGGCGCGCCCCGCGAAGGGGAAGGCTTCGAAAGGGCATCGAGGGGGCCGGTGGTCTCCCGATGTTCTCGATATCGCTACGGAGCCAGCCGTCTCAGCTTGGTGATGGCTCGGGTCCTTGCGGGTCGGGGGCCGGGTTGAAGGTGAGGCGGACGTCGACCCCGTGGTCGCCGTCGATCTCGAGGCGGGCGTCGAGCTGGGCGGCGAGCGCGCGCATCACGTCGAGCCCGATCGTGCGCCGGTCGCGTGTGCGCGCCTCGACGTCCATGCCGATGCCGTCGTCGGTGATCCGCAGCACCGGGCCGGCGCCGTCCTGCCAGGCTTCGAGGGTGATCGTGCCGGGCCGGCCCGCCGGGAACGCGTGCTTGAGCGCGTTGGTCATGACCTCGGTCACGAGCAGCGCCAGGGGCGACGCCCGGACGACCGGCAGCGCCCAGGGGCCGAGCGAGCTCGAGAGGGTGACGCGGTCGGCAGCACCATACAGCTTGATCACGTTCTGGCCGAGGCTCGGGAGCAGGCGGGCGAGGTCGATCCGGTCGAGGTTGCTCTCGCGGTAGAGCTGGTTGTGGACCAGCGCCAGCGCCTGGATCCGGGCCTGGGCGTCGCGCAGCGCGTCGCGGACCGGGCCCGCGGCGTGCTTGCTCATCTGCAGGTTCAAAAAGCTGGTCATGACCTGCAGGGTGTTGCGCACCCGGTGGTGGACCTCGGCGAGCAGGGTGTCGCGCTCCTCGAGCGCCTCCTGCAGCTCCGACTGCAGGCGGCGCTCGCGATGCAGCTCCGAGCGCAGCCTGGTCAGGCGCTCCTCGAGCGCCCGGAAGGCGCGCGAGGCCGGGTGGCGCTCGACGCACCGGAGCGCGATCAGCCGCTGGCCGTCGGCGCGTACCGCGGCGGCGTAGGCGTGGACCTTGAGCGGTCCGGCGGGGGTGGCCAGGGTCAGTCGCCCCGGCACCGGCGCGCCGCTCGCCGAGGCCCGCTGCAAAAAGCGCACCGTCGCCGCCGGCTCGCCGTCGACGAAGTCCAGCGCCGAGCGCTCCAGGAGGTCCTCCGGGCGCTGGCCGAAGAGCCGTCCGGCGCGCTGGTTCGCGAGCTGGATCGTCACCCGCTCGTCGAGCAGCAGGAGGGCGTCCGGCGACAGATCGAACAGCGCCGCCCACACGCTCTCGGCGATCGCCATCGGCCGCCTGCCTTCCTCGCGCGCCGGCCTCAACCGGCCGCGTCCGGCCCGATCTCGGCCTCGGTGAAGTACTCGCGACCCTCGGCGGCGCGGGCCGCTTCGGTCGGCTTCAGATGGACCACCACGCGGCAGCCGGGATGGCCCCGGGCGATCGTCTCCTGGAGCTCGACCTTGGCGTAGCCCAGATGGCTGGCGGCGATGCGGCCGAACACGTTCGAGGTCATCATGCACATCGAGGGCCGGCCCGCGACCATGGCCCCGAACGGGCAGGCGCGGTTGCCGAGCACGATCTTGTCGTCGTCCTGCGCGAGGAGGTAGAAGTCGCCCTCGATGCGGCGCTTGAGGTCGACCAGGACCGCCGCCACCTGGGCCCGGTCGAGCCGCTCGAGCTGGAGCGCCGCCCGGTAGTCGCGATCGATCGCCGCGCCGATCGCGCCGCCGACCACGCTCATGTAGCCGCTGGTCTCCTCGAGGCCGACCACGTCCTCGAGGGTGCCCGCCAGCTCCCGGATCAGCGTCCGCAGAAAATGGTCGCGATCGAGCGGCACCGCTGCCTGGTCGAGATCCTTGTCGAAGCCGCCCGCCATCGCCGTCTCCCGCGCGCACCAACCCTGTTGGAAACGCGCGGCCGCCGCTTCGGTTCCCGGCGTCAGGTCGATCGGCCCAGGCTCCTGCCGGTGATCTCCTTGAGCTTGGCCAGCAGCTCGCCGCGGTGGCGATCGGCGTCGTCGGGCGAGGCGTAGGTGGCAAGCGCGTGGGCGATGGTCACCTTGAGCGCCTCGCTGTCGAAGGGCTTGGCGACCACGAAGGCGGGCTCGAGGCCGCTGCCGGTGAGCAGGCGCTCGGGATAGCCGGTCACGAACACGATCGGCACGCTGTAGGTCTCGAGGATCGTCTGCGCCGCGACGATGCCGTCGCCGCCGGCCTCGAGCCGGATGTCCGCCAGCACCAGGCCCGGCTTGAGCTCAGCGGCGAGCGCCACCGACTCCTTCTGGCGGCCGGCCATGCCCGCGATCCGGTGGCCCATGTCCTCGACGATGCGGGCGATGTCGCTGGCGACGATCTGCTCGTCCTCGATGATCAGCACCGGCACCGAGACCTTGCTCAACAGATCGCTGCGCGCCTTGGCCACCGAGCGGCGGACCTGGTCGACGCCGAGGCCCAGGATCTGCGCGGTCTGCTCGTAGGTGAACTCCTCGACCACGATCAGCGCGATCGTCCGCCGTTCCATGCCCGGCAGGGTCGCGAGCCCCTGCTTGACCCGCTCGGTCAGCTCGACCGCGGCCAGCGAGCTGTCCTCGGCGATGGTCTCGTGGACCTTGGTCCAGGCCGCGTGGAAGGCGCGGAACAGCTGCACGCGCAGGTCCTCGCCCTCGAGCCAGTCGGGCTCCGCGACCACCAGCTCGAGGCACAGGCGCACGAACTCGTCGCCGAGCGCCTGCGAGCCGGTCAGCAGCCGCGCGTGCCGGCGCAGATAGGGAATGTGCTCAAGGATCGCGTCCGGTGTGCCGGCCATGTCTGGTGCCTTTGTGTGTGGCGACCTCGCGGTCTGCCTCCGGGATCGGTGGTCTGCCTCCGGGATCGAGGGCCCTGCCGGTCGCGCCGGTGACCGCGGGCGTCAGGATCAAATAGGGCTCGGCGCGTCGTCCGGGAAGGAATCTGCGGCCGCCATCGAACCTGTGGCTTGATCCTGATACGGTGGAAGCTTATGCGTACGCAAGCGGTTCCTCGGCCAGGGACGTGGATGGTCGAGGGCGAAGGGGACAGCACCGGCGCGCCGCGCCCGCGAGGGGGGCGGCGCGCCGATGGCGATCGGATGGCCAAGCAGAGACGGACCCATCGGCGCGGGCGGGTCGACGCCGACGATCCCGTGGTGCGGGCGCTGCGCGAGGTCGCCGACGAGGCGCTCGAGGAAACCGTGCCCGAGCGGCTGTTGGAGGTGATCAGGGCGGCCCGGCGCCAGCCCGGCGCCGGCGGCGACGCGCCCGCGGCGTCCGCGCGGCCGGGCGCGCCGCCCGACGAGGCGAGCTGACCGCGCGCCCGCGCGGGCCGGTCTGCGGCCTCGCTGGCCGGCGGACATCCAAAGCCCTCGCCCGAGGCATCTCAATCCCAGGCACCGCTGGCCGCTGCTTGCGGGACGGAGCCGAAACCGCCGCTGCCACGGTTTGCGCCGGGGCTTATGCGCGCGACCGCATTCCTCGGGTCGAGGTCGCGTGCTACCAAGCTCGCTGGCGCCACGCGAAGGATTCGGCCATGCCTCTCCTTGCCTTCCTCATCCTGGTGATCCTGATCGCCCAGGTCGGCTTCTGGAAGACCCTCAGCGCGATCCTGGGCGGCATCGCCATGCTGGTGCTGTTCGTGATCCTCGCGGTCGCCTTCCTGGTGCTGACCGGCAGGCTGATCATCCGCCGGCTGCGCTGAGGCAGCTCCGTGCCCGTCGGGACTCCTGGCGACGTGTCACAATGCTGACCGACCCATCCGCTGAGGGCGCTCACGAGGCCGCCGGGGCCCCGCTGTTCAGCCGGGACGATCTGAGCACGCTCGCTTTGCTGCCGTTCGGCATTCTGGTCGCCTGGTGCACGCCGGAGCGGTACTGGCGGTCTCTCGGGAGCCCGCTCGCGCGCATCCAGCGCGCCAGAGCCGCGCAGCTTCGCGGCCAAATTCGAACCCTCGTCGGGGAGCATCGGCTTGAGGTGCCGATCGATGGCGTCGCCGAGGCGTATCTGGCCAATCTGCCGCTTCCCAAGCTTCTGACGCTGCGCCTGAATGCGCCTCACGGCTGGCGGCCCCGGATCCGGCTCGAGGGTCGCGAGCACGTCGAGCGTGCCCTGGCGCGTGGCCAGGGCGCCATCCTCTGGATCGCGCCGTTCCTGTTCTGCTCCCTCCTGCCCAAGATGGCATTCCACCAGGCGGGCTTCAGGGTCACCCACCTCAGCCGCCATTGGCATGGCTTCGCCAAATCAGCGTTTGGCGCGCGTTGCCTCAATCCCCTGCGCACGCGCATCGAGAGCCGCTATGTCGAGCGGATCGTGATCGGGCCCGCCGGATCGGTGACCGGGCCGATCAAAGAGTTGCAGCGCAGGCTCGCGGGCAACGGTCTGGTCTCGATCATGGTCGGCGCGCAGGGCTCGCACCCGCTGCCGGCGCCGGTCTTCGAGGGCGCCGTCAACGTCGCCACGGGCGCGCCCAAGCTCATGCTGCGGTCCGGAGCCAGCCTCTTGCCGGTGTTTGCGATCGGGACGGCCGCCTCGGAGTTCGTGATCTTCGTCGACCCGCCGATCCGCGCCCCGGAGGATCTGCCGCAACCGGCGGCCGTCAGCGCCGTGATCGACGAGCTCGGCCGGCGATTGGAGCGGTATATCGTGCGCTGGCCCGATCAGTTCACCTGGGGCGACCTGAGCGCCCGCGCGCCCGCATAGACGATGCGCGTCTGCCTGATCTGCGTCGAGTTCTTCATCAACAAGTCGGGGGGCTTCGGCCGGGCCGCCCGCACGATCGGTCGCGAGCTCGCCGCGCGCGGCGTCGAGGTCACTGCGATCGTGCCGCGCCAGGGCGACCAGGCTCCGCGGGAGCAGCACGACGGCGTGACCGTGCTCGGGTTCGCCAAGCGCCGCCCCCTCGATGCCTACCGGCTGTGCCAGGAGGTCGACGCCGACGTCTATCACTCCTGCCAGCCGTCGATGACCACCGTCCTCGCCCGCTGGGCGCGGCCGCATGCCAAGCACATCATCACTCTACGCGACCCGCGGAGCTGGGACGACTGGTGGAAAGAGTTCGAACGTCCGGCGCGTAGTCGGCCGCAGGTGATCTCGAACTGGATCTTCGAGGCCAACCCCCTCGTGCGGCAGTCCGTGCGGCGCGCCGACGGGATCTACTGCAGCAGCCGCCACCTGGGACCGAAGATCAGGGCGATCTACGGCGTCGACGCCGGGTTCCTGCCGACGCCGGTGGCGGTGCCGGACCGGGTGGCCAAGGCCCGAAGGCCGACCGTCGGCTGGCTCGCCCGCTGGGATCCGATCAAGCGACCGGAGATCTTTCTCCAGCTGCCGCCAAGGTTTCCCGAGGTGCGCTTCCGCTTCGCCGGTACGGCGCTCGACCGGGAATGGGAGCGCCATCTAAAGCAGACCTACGGCTCTGCGCCCAACCTCGAGTGGCTCGGGAGGATCGACCAGTTCCACAGTCCGCGGGAGCACTCCGAGTTCCTCGGCGATGCCTGGGTGATGGTCAATGCCTCGACCAAGGAGGCGATGCCCAACGCGTTCCTCGAGGCCGCCGCGCATCGCGCCGCCATCCTCTCCGGCCTCGACCCGGACGGCTTCGCCTCGAACTTCGGCTACCACGTCCGGGCGCGGGCGCCACGCGCCAAATATCCCGATGCCGAAGACTTCGCGCAGGGGCTGGCCTGGCTCCTGGCCAACGACCGCTGGCGCGAGCAGGGGCAACGCGGCTACGAGCACGTCTCCGGTACGTTCGCGACCGGGATCGCCCTCGAGCGCCACATCGCGGCCTATCGCGAGCACCTTGGAGCTGGTCCGACCGATGGCCGGCGTGGCCTGACCCGCCGGGTCGCCTGAGCGTTGGCGCCCGCAGATCAGGTTCAGTTAAGACCCAAACCCTGCCAGCGGGAAGCCTTCGCCAAGCGCGCCAGCCGGAACGTCACCCGGGGCTCAACGCGCTTCGTCGGGTCGGGTCGGGGCCGCGGTGTCGCCGGTCAGAGGCACCGCGGCCCATTTCACGCGCTATTTCGTAGCATCCTGTTGAGAATGCACCGGGAGCATCAGGTGCTCGTATGGCGTGCCTGGAAACATGACGTAGGCCTGCGACGTGTCGGGGTCCATGGTCCTCGGATAGATGCTGGCCATCTCCCGCGCCGCCGCGCCGACGATCATGACATGCGGCCCAGTCTGAGCCCAATGGCTCTTGTCGGTCGCATAGGGATCGTGATTACTGGTTCCCGTGTCCCCCGCCATCATATAGATGAACCCAGTCTTGTTGGGCGGAGGCGTCTTCCCACCGATCGCCTTTATCCATTCCATGGCGTTCGCGTCGGCGCACAACGGCGTGCCCTCAGGGTCCACCAAACAGGTGAAACCGTTGGAGCCGGTTTGCAGGGTTTTGGCGTCGCCCTTCTCCTGCATCATGATGATCGTCGCCTCGTTCACGATCGACTCGGGGGCGGCGGTCTTCGTTTTCGCGATGTATTCCGGCTCGGACTTGGGAACCTCTGAGGTTGGGAATGCAGACGCAGAAGTGACGAAGGCTGCGGTCGCTATGCTGAACGCGAGCCAAGTGAGAGTGTGATGGCAATTCATGTGTCTCACCTCCTGGCAAAGCTCGACCGGCCCGCCTCTGATACTCCCAGGCTATGTCGATCACAAGGCTTTCGCCCGGCATCGCCAGGGCGACCATGAGCTTGCCCGAGGACATGCGGCCATAGCGGTCGTGCTCGCCATGGCGGCAACGATCGTGTGCGTCGGGCTAGCCTTGCGGATCGACCTGCTCCCCAGCACGGCAGCAGCCGGCCATGACCACTGCAGCGGATCGAGGTGGGGGCGGGCCGCTTAGATAGCCCCGCTCCGGGGGAGCCGGCGGGAGGCCGATAGGAGTTCAGAACAAGCGGCGCCGGGCCATCACGCGTTGCCGCCAGGCATGCAGATGCCGGGTCAGCAGCCGATAGCCGGTGCGCTTCAGCAGCCGCGGGATGCCCGTGAGATGGCCCCTCAGCACGTTGACCGAGGCATCGCCAGGGACGTCGGCCAGGATCGGCAGCCGGTAGCGATCGGTGCCGGGTCGCACCCAGCCCGGCAGGGTCGTGCGCGCGGTGCGGTAGCCGCAGCGCGCGGCTGCCGCGCACTCCCGCGGCCCATGGTCGCCGAACGGGTAGCTGAAATGCTCGCAGGCGAAGCCGCTCAGGCCCTCGACCCGGGCCCGCGACTCGAGGAGGTCAACCTCGAGGGTCGCATCGTCGAGGGTGAGGACGCTGAAGTGGAAGCGGCCGTGCGACTGGAAGTCCACCTCGCCTGCCATGGACCGGATCTCGTCGAGAGCGAGGGTCTGGCGCTCCGGGTAGGCGCGCTCGGGGGTGAAATCGGCTTCGGCGCGCAGCTTGGCCAGAAGCGCGCGATGGTCGAGCAGGCGCACCTGCTTGGCCCGGCCGCCCCGGAGCGTCGACCAGATCCGGCGGTTGGTCGCGGCAATGTGGCTGCACAGGTACAAGGTCGGCCTGACCTCATACCGGCCGCAGATCTCCAGCAGCTCGAAGTTCCGGCGGTTGCCGTCGTCGAGATGAATGACCACCGCGCGGGGCGGGACCTGCGACCAGTCACCGGTCTCGAGCGCCTCGACGACGGTGCCGAACGCGATCAGACGGTAATGGCGGCTCAGATACGCCAGATGCCGCTCGAACACCGCCGGCTCGGGGTCGTGATACAGCAGGATCGCGGCCCCGCTGCGCGCCAGGGTCGAGCGTACGAGAACGGTCAGGCCGGTGAGGTGGAGCAGGAAAGAGAGGAGCTCGCCCATCAGCTGGCCGACCCGTGGACCCTGAAGTCTTTCGAATGCCCCCGCCGGCCGGCTGCCGAAGGTCCACTATGGGGCGCTCCCAGGTGGCACGCAAGGCCCCGGCGCGCTCGAGCGCGGGCAGTCAAGGGCATGGCCGCGAGCCGGCTGGCCCTGGCGCTCCGCCCAAAGCGGGCAGGGTTGGCCCGGCCGGCTTCGGCCACTCGGGGCGCCCGTCGCCAGGGGTGGCGCTGACGACCAGCAGCTCGCAGTCGGGATCAGGCCCGGCGGGCCGACCAGGCCCGCGGGGGGACGGGCTGCGGGGTCGCGGCGGCGGCCGCGCCGGCCGCGAGGATCCGGTCGCCGAGCTCGAGCAGGCGGCGGACGGCGGTGGCCGGATCGCCTTCGACCGGCAGGAGCCGGAGCCTTGCCACCTCGGGCCGCGCGTTCGGCGAGGTGGCGCGCATCTGTTGCCAGAGCCCGCGCAACGTCTGGCGCAGCGGGTCGAAATCGCTCCGGCCGCCGATCAGCAGGATCAGGCGGTCGATCGGCACGCCGTCGATCAGCGCCTGCAGCTCGAAGATGCAGCCCCGGTTCTGGTCCGAGAAGCCGCGCAGGTCCATGGCCACGAGGTCGCTTGCGGCCATCAGGCGGGCGACCGCCGGCTGCCAGCTGCCGGCATCGCAGAAGAACTCGTTGACCCGGAAGCGGCCGTCGGGGTCGGGGGCGAGGTCGAGCCCGGCCAGGCGGCGCTCGAGGTCGGCTGGCCCATGGATGAAGTTCCGGGCCAGGCGGCCGGAGAGGAAATCCAGGAACTCGTGGGGCTCGAGGGTGGTGGTCGCGAGGTCGGTGCCGGCGATCAGCTGCAGGCTGCCGCGGTAGCGCCAGCGGGCGCCGAGCAGGTCGAACAGGCGCTCGCTCTGCCGTTGCGCGCCGAACACGCGCAGCAGCAGCAGGCGGGCGGGCGCGCGGGCGAGCGCGGCCCGCTGCAGGGGCTTCAGGCCCAGAGCGACGACCAGCCGGTAGGCGGCGAAGGCGAGCAGGCCCGCCCAGCCCAGCGCGCCCCGCTCGGAGGCGAGCGCGCTGCATTCGATCAGGGTCATCAGCAGCCAGACGGCATCGAAGGTGATCATCTGATCGCTGATGCGCTTGGCCTGGTAGCGCCGGCGCAGCCAGGCGGCGGCCCACCAGCCGGGTAGCAGGAACAGGGCGAAGCCAGCGGCCTGGACGGCGAAGAACAGGGTGGCGACGCCGATCCCGCTGGCCAGCGCGAGGTCGACCATGAGGCGCTGCACGGCCTCCAGATGCATCGCGAGGAAGCTTGCGTGCGCGCCCAGGACCGCGATCAGCATCATGACCAGGAGCAGGGGGCCGATGCTCCGGATCCGGCGGTTGAGGAAGACCAGCAGGAAGACCCCGGGCGCGGCCGTGATCAGCCAGAGGAAGAGGGGCTGCAGGAGCGCCGGCAGGACGACGCCGCCGACCGCGAGCGGCTGGACGCCGCTGGCGGTGACGCCGAGGCCGAGCAGCACGAGGACCAGGAAATAGAGGGCGATGGTCGCGACCTGCCAGCGGCGATCCGGGCCCCGGGCGAGGTTGAGGACCAGGACCACGGGCCAGGCGTGCGCCCAGAACACGACCCCGGTCCGCCAGGGATAGAAGTCGAGGCCGGCGAACAGGAACAAGAGGACGGTCGCGACCGCGGCGTGGACCAGGCCGGCGCCGGCGTAGACCGCGGCCGCGCAGGCGAAGCTGCGCCGCGTCGTCCGGGCCAGATCGGCCCCGCCGGCGCCGCGGGCGCCGGATAGCTCCTCGATCTGGAACTCGAGCGGCGGCGGCGCTCCGGCGCGCGGCGCCGGGGGCGGCGGTTCGGCCGGCGCCTGGCCGGGCGCCCGCATCGCCCGGTCGACGGCGCGGCGATAGAGCCGGATCAGGACGGCGCCGGCGACCAGCGTGATGCCGCCCGCGACCAGCAGGATCAGCGCGAAGGCACCCTGGGAGAGCGAGGCGCTCATCGATCGGACCTGCGCACCGGCATCGACGGGCTCCGCCTGTCGGTCGTGACCCTTCGACCCTAGCCGGCCGCGCCGCGGCGCGCTGTGTAGACGCCCGGCCGCGGCGTAGCTCGCAGCGGCCGGGCGGCCGGTTCGCGCCGCGGGCCTACTCCGCCGCCTGGACGATCCCCTCCGGCTCGTCCTGGATCGCGTCGTAGGCGGCGAGTGCTGCGAGGTTGATCATCTCGGAGACCGAGGCGTTCATCGAGAGGATCTGGACCGGCCTCGAGAGGCCGAGCAGGAGCGGGCCGATCACCATGCCGCCGCCCAGCTGCTTGAGCAGGCGCGAGCTGATGCTGGCGGTGTGCAGCGCCGGCATGATCAGGACGTTCGCGGGCTCGGACAGGCGGCAGAACGGATAGAGCGCCAGAAGCTCGGGGTCGAGGGCGACGTCGGCCGACATCTCGCCGTCGTACTCGAAGTCGACCTGGCGCCGGTCGAGCTCCTCGACCGCCTCCTGGACGCGCAGCGCCTTCTCGATCCGGCGGCTGCCGAACGTCGAGAACGACAGCAGCGCGACCCGGGGCGTGAAGCCCATGCGGCGCGCGGCGTGCGCGGTCTGGATCGCGATGTCGGCGAGCTCGGAAGGGGTCGGCAGCTCGTGCACGGTGGTATCGGCGATGAACACGGTGCGGCCGCGCGCCAGCATCATGGTGAAGCCGAGCAGGCGCTCGCCGGGCTTGGGGTCGATCACCCGGCGGATGTCGCGCAGCACGGCGATGTAGTTGCGGGTCAGGCCGGTGACCATGGCATCCGCATCGCCCTCGGCGACCATGCAGGCGCCGAACACGTTGCGGTCCTGGTTGACCAGGCGCTGGCAGTCGCGGAACAGGAGGCCGGTGCGCTGGCTGCGCCGGTAGAGGAGCTCGGCGTAGGCGCGGTTCTTGGTCGAGAGCCGGGCGTTGTGGATCTCGAGGCAGCCTTCGGGGAGGTTGAGGCCGATGTTGTGGGCGGTCTCGTGGATCCGCTCCTCGCGGCCGATCAGGACCGGCGTGCCGAGGCCGGCGTTGTGCCAGGCAAGCGCGGCGCGGATGGTCTTGTCCTCCTCGCCCTCGGCGAACACCACCCGCTTGGGGTGGGCGCGCACCCGGTCGATGATCAGCTGCATCCGGCTCGCGGTCGGGTCGAGGCGGGCGCGCAGCCGGTCGCAGTACTGCTCGCGATCGCCGATCGGCACGCGGGCGACCGCGCTGCTCATGGCGGCTTCCGCGACCGCCGAGGGCACGGCCACGATCAGGCGCGGATCGAAGGGGGTCGGGATCAGATAGTTGGGGCCGTAGCGCAGCCGGCGGCCGCGGTAGGCGGCGCTGACCTCGTCGGGCACGTCCTCGCGGGCAAGCGCCGCGATCGCGTAGGCGGCGGCGATCTTCATCGGGTCGTTGATGGTGGTCGCGCGCACGTCGAGCGCGCCGCGGAAGATGTAGGGGAAACCCGAGGACGTTGTTGACCTGGTTCGGGTAGTCGGAGCGGCCGGTCGCGATCAGCGCGTCCGGGCGGACCTCCTTGAGCGCCTCGGGCATGATCTCGGGGTCGGGGTTGGCCATCGCGAACACGATCGGCTGCTTGGCCATGCCCTTGGTCATCTCGGGGCTGAGAGCACCCTTGGCCGAAAGGCCGAAGAACACGTCGGCGCCGACCAGCGCCTCGGCCAGCGTGCGGGCATCGGTGTCGACCGCGTGCCCGGACTTCCACTGGTTCATGCCGGCCTCGCGGCCGCGCCAGACGACGCCCTGGGTGTCGCACAGGATCGCGTTGTCGTGCGGCAGGCCCATGGCCTTCAGCAGCTCGATGCAGGCGATCGCGGCGGCGCCGGCGCCGTTGACCACGAGCTTGATGTCGCGGATCGTGCGGCCGGTCACGTCGAGGGCGTTGATCAGCCCCGCCGCGGCGATGATCGCGGTGCCGTGCTGGTCGTCGTGGAACACCGGGATGTCCATGGCCTCGCGCAGCTGCTGCTCGATGATGAAGCAGCCGGGGGCTTTGATGTCCTCGAGATTGATGCCGCCGAAGGTCGGCCCCAGCAGGCGCACGCAGTTGACGAAGGCGTCGACGTCCTCGGTGTCGACCTCGAGGTCGATCGCGTCGATGTCGGCGAAGCGCTTGAACAGGACCGACTTGCCCTCCATCACCGGCTTGGCGGCGAGCGCGCCGAGATTGCCGAGGCCGAGCACCGCGGTGCCGTTCGAGATCACCGCCACCAGGTTGCCCTTGGCGGTGTAGTCGTAGACCTTGGCGGGATCGGCCTTGATCGCGAGGCAGGGGGCGGCGACGCCCGGCGAATAGGCGAGCGACAGGTCGCGCTGGGTGGTGAGCGGCTTGGTCGGCGTGATCTCGATCTTGCCGGGCCGGCCGCGGCGATGCATCTCGAGCGCCTCTTCGTCGGTGATCGAGACGTAGTCGGTCTTGTCCTCGATGGCGGCGCTGTCGTGCGGGCTGCTCACCTCATGGTCTCCCTGACGCTCATGGGCCGCCTCCTTCGGGAGGTTCGAGCCGCACCACCGCCGGTCGGACGGACTGCCAGGAGCCTAGCCCCTCCGGCGAGAGCTCGTCAAACGAAGCCGTGAGGCCAGGCGCCGCCCCGGCCGCGGCGCGTCCGACCGGTCGCCGCTCGCGAGCCTCGGCCCGCTGTCGGATTCGCTGCCGGCAATTGATCTGCAGCTCCTGCGATCTGAAGCGACTTGGCGATCTGCAGCTCCTGGCGATCTGCAGCTCTTGGAACGATGCTCGCCCAGCTCTGCAATCTGGCCCGCAGCGATGTCTCGCCGGGCATCGCGGGAGCAGATCACGTGATGTCCTGTTCTTTGCCGGCCCGGCGCGGCCCGTTAACCTTTTGGCAATCCTTGATCGCTAAAGTCGATCGGTGGTCCATGCGATCCTGGGACTCCGTCCCCAAATCGATCAGCAGGGCATGGATTGCCACGGTCGCATGGACCACCGAATGCTGACGATGCTGGCGGCCAAAGGTTGACGAAACGTTAGCTGTATTGCTCTGAACGTTGGTCATGCCTTGGCAGGACCCTGGGCCGGTATTGCCTTCTGGCGGAGCAATTCTCGCCGGCTCGGGTCGGGGCCGGTCAAGGCCAGCGTGGCTGCCGGCTCCGCCGGTTGCAGCCTTGACCGGCCGCGCCCGCCCGGCACACTTCGCCAGCAAGAGGCAATGCCGGAGAAGCTGGCTCACCCCGAACAGCGTTCGTCGTAACCAGTTGGCCGCACGCGATCGGGCTCCGTGGGCCCAATCCCGCGGGTTTGGATCCGCGCGCGGCGGCAGCCGGAAGCTGTCGCGTCGCGATGCCATCCTGGCCGGTTGGTGCAGCAGGGCGGCGTCGGTCGCCGCTCGGCTGCCTTGCGATCAGTGTTGCGCGGCTGCCCGTCGATCCGTCGGAGCAGTTGTGGACGCGGGCGGCGCGGGCGGCCGTCGGCCGCCCCCGGAGCGTCGCGCCTGCCGCCCATGAAACGCCGCCGGAATCGCGCCCGTGGTCTTGGTGGCGGCCCGACCGCCGGAGCGCCGGTGCCTCGGGTCGCCTGCGAGCTTGACCACGTGCGGGCGCCGCCTACCTAAGCTCTGCCTTCGAGATCGGGGTCGAGCCATGAACTTTGCCCGCACGGCGCTGCTGCTCGCCGCCATGACCGGCCTGTTCCTCGCGATCGGCTACCTTTTGGCCGGCGAGGGCGGCATGCTGATCGCCTTCCTGGTCGCGCTGGCGATGAACGGCTGGGCGTACTGGAACTCCGACCAGATGGTGTTGCGCATGCACGATGCGCGGCCGGTGACCCGGGAGAGCGCGCCCGATCTGGTCGGCCTGGTCGAGCAGCTGGCACGCCGCGCCGGGCTGCCGATGCCGAAGGTCTACCTGATCGAGACCAGCCAGCCGAACGCCTTTGCGACCGGGCGCGACCCGGAGCATGCCGCGGTCGCGGTCACCCGCGGCCTGCTCCAGGCCTGCGATTCCGAGGAGCTCGCGGGCGTGCTCGCGCACGAGCTCGGCCACATCAAGCACCGCGACACGCTGACCATGACGATCACCGCGACCCTTGCCGGCGCGATCGGCTTTCTGTCGCAGTTCGCGTTCTTCTTCGGCATGGGCCGCGACCAGCGCAACAATCCGCTCGGGATCGTCGGCACGCTCTTGGTGATGATCCTGGCCCCGCTGGCCGCCATGCTGGTCCAGATGGCGATCTCGCGCTCGCGCGAGTACGTGGCCGACCGGTCCGGCGCCGAGTTCACCGGCCACCCGCTGTGGCTCGCCCGGGCGCTCCAGAAGATCGAGCTGCTGGCGCAGGGCACGGTCAACGAGGCCGCCGAGCGCCACCCGGCGTCCGCCCATCTGTTCATCGTCAATCCCCTGCACATGGGCGGGGTCGACAACCTGTTCCGCACCCACCCCTCGACCGAGGACCGGGTCCGCCGGCTGCGGGAGATGGCCGGCGCGCCGGCCGGACCCGGCGGCGGCCGCGGCCCCTGGGGCTGAGCGGGCGCGTCTAGTTGACATTTTTTTGTTGATTCCCGCACTTAAGGCGCGATACAGTTTGCTAAACTAGGGAGTTTAGCATGATCTTTCGCCTGGAGATCGAGAACTTCTACTGCTTCCGTGACCTCCAGGTTGTCGATCTGGAAGTCGCGGAAAACGTGCCTGACGTGCCGGGCCGGTTCGGATCGATCGCCGCCGGGGTCAAGCGGCGCGGCCCAAAGATCGTCGCTTTCTTCGGCGCCAACGCCTCCGGCAAGTCAACGGTGTTGCGTGCGCTCGCCTTTATCGCCTGGTTCGCCCGAGACAGCCTGCTGCTATCGGCACCAGAGGCACGCTTGCCATACGATAGATTTAACGATGCCGAGTCGGCCGAGCGCCCGACGCGCCTGCGCCTGCACTTTACCGGCGCGACCGATCCGCTCGCATCCAACGAGGAAAAGCGGGGGTGGAGCGTCTATCGGTATGACCTCGTCCTGGGTAATTCTTTCGATAGCAGCAACCGAGTCATCAGTGAGGCGCTGCGACGCCAGCCGGAAGGTCGAGGACGATCGCACCGAGTGTTTGAACGGGGCGAGAACGGCGTGGTCGTTGCAGATGCATCGTTCCGGCTCGGAAGCTATGGCGCGATAACGATTCGAAACAACGCGAGCGCCATAGCTACTCTGGCGCAGCTCGGACACCCTCTCTCGCTCAAACTCCGCGAAGCGGCTCAAACGGTGTCGAGCAATATTCTGATCGAGAGAGTTGATCCGAGCGACGCAGATGCGGCTCGCTTGTATTTGCTCCTTCCTGATCTCACAGCGAAGCTCAATCATGCGATCGATCGCATCGACCTCGGCATTCGCGGTATGCAGGTCACCGGCCATGGCAGTAATGCCGAGCTGCTGTTCCATCACCAAGGGTTGCAAATGCCGATGCGTTGGACTGCCGAGAGTCATGGCACCAAATCGGTCCTGAGGTACTTCCCGATTATCAATCATGCTCTGGAGAGAGGTGGAGTCGCGTTAATTGATGAGCTCGACGCGTCAATCCACCCGCACGTCGTCGCCGAGATATTTCGATGGTTTCATGACCGAGAACGAAACGCCTGCGACGCCCAGCTTTGGATTACGGGTCATAACGCATCACTGCTTGATGAATTGGAAAAAGAAGAAGTATTTATTTGTGAAAAAGATCGGCAAGGTCATGCGCATATTTATGGCATCAAAGATATAAAATCAGTTCGACGTGATCACAATTTGTACAGGAAATACATGTCTGGCGTTTATGGCGGCATTCCCCTCATAGGATGAGGCGACACCGCGGTAGCATTGCCCCGAGGCGGCGCATTTTCCTTGGTTGTGAGGGATCGAGCGAGCATGCTTACGGAACGTTGCTTGGTCGCTTGGCCAGAGATGCGCAGGCCACGCATGTCCACATCGACGTTGTTCGTCTGAACCCTGGTGCGGGCGATCCGCTCGCTCTCGTTGAGCGCGCATTTCAGGAAGTCGTCCGAGGCGAGCGCAGCCGCGTACCATACGCCGTCAAGGCATTGCTGCTCGATCACGACAAGATGGGGCAGGCCCCCGAGCGTGACGCGCAGGTCTTCCAACGCGCCAGAGAGCGGAACCTGCTTTTGATCTGGCAGCAGCCAATTCACGAAGGATTCCTGTTGCGACACCTTGATGGCTGCCAAGCTTTGCGGCCGACCAAAGATCGCTGTCTCGCGCGGCTGCAGAGGGAGTGGCCGACCTACGCCAAGCCGATGACCGCCGATAAACTCGCCGAGCGCATCGAACTGGCCGACATCGAACGTGCCGGTACCGTCGAGCCCGATCTCAACGGATTTCTTCGAGCGATTGATTGGTTCGCTTAACTGACGCGCCCACATTCAGGTTCGCTCGGCGCGGTCGACGCCTCCGCTCCCTGCGTCCCGAAACGGCGCTGGTGACGATTGCTGTGGGCGGATGCGTGCCGGCCCCTGGCCCGGGGGGCAAGTCGGCATAACTACTCTGCTCGCAGTGCCTTTTGATAGAAGCCCGAAGGAGCAGGATGATGACCAGTAAGCGTAGCCTCTCGATGTGGGCCGGCATCGGTGCCGCCGGCCTTGGCCTCTCGTTGCTCGCGGTCGGCCCGGCGGCCGCGGCGGCGGACGTGAAGCAGGAGATCGCCACCGCCGCGCAGCACGCCGGCTATGCCCAAGCGGCGACCGAGCTCAAGATGGTCCATACGCATCTGCACCACACGATCAACTGCCTGGTCGGGCCGGGCGGCAAGACCTTCGATGCCAAGGCGCTCAACCCGTGCAAGGACCTCGGCAAGGGTGCCATCCCGGACAGCGCCGACGCCGCTGCCAAGAAGGCCCTCCAGGCGCCCCTCGACAAGGCCCGGGCCGGCCTCAAGGCGACCGACCTCGCGACCGCGCAGAAAGATGCCGGCGACGTCGAGGCGATGCTCAAGAAACTCATGTAAGCGCGCGACGCGCGGCGGGATCGCGCCAGCCGCCCTACGCGGGGGCCGGTCGTGGCTGCTGACGGCGAGCAGCACGGCCGGCACCCGCCTGATCGGCCTGGGCCGGTCGGGCTCAGGCGGGAATGCGCCGGCGTCGGCCGCAGATCGCCGGCATGGGCGTCGCCGGCCGCCGGGTCGGAGCGGCGTTCGAGCCCGCGGGTGGACCGATCGCGCCGGGGGCTCGATCGCGGCAGCTTCAGCCGCCCTCGCGGCGGCCGGGGGTGATCTCCCTCATCAGCTCGATCTGGATCTGCTGGATCTCCATCAGCCGCTCCCACTGGTGCTGCAGGAGGTGATCGAGCTTCTCGTGCAGCTGGCGGATCTCGAGCTCGGCCTTGAGGTTGACCCGGTAGTCGTTCTCCGAGCGCAGCCGGTCGCGCGCCTCCTGGCGGTTCTGGCTCATCATGATGACCGGCGCCTGGAGGGCGGCGAGGCAGGACAGGAACAGGTTGAGCAGGATGAACGGATAGGGATCGAACGGCCGCGCGAGCAGGAAGATGGTATTGATCAGCACCCAGATCAGGATCACGCACCCGAACAGCGTGATGAAGGTCCAGCTGCCGCCGAAGTCGGCGATCCGGTCGGCCAGGCGCTCGCCGAACGAAAACGTGCTCTGGAACTCGGCCTCGACGTCCTGGGCCAGCGTCTCATGGCGGGCCAGGCTCTCGAGCACCGAGCGATCGAGCGAGGTGAGCTCGCCCCGCTCCTCCTGGAGCAGGGACTCGACGTAAGCGCTGCGGAACCGGTTCAGGTCGTCGTGACAGATGTAACCGTCGGCGGACCAGGCGGGGCAGGCCTGCACGATCTGCTGGACGATCGAGGGTCGGATGAGCGCCGCGGGCAGCAGCGCCCCGCGGGGCTTTGAGCGGCCGCAGATCTGGCAGGTCGGGGCGGCGGACGGGGGGTGCGACTTGGGCATGGCGACGGGCCTCGGGAGGGTGTCGTCAATCGGTCGTCGTCGGTGGTCCTGCCAGAGTTCGGGGTCGCGGAGAAGAGGGATCGGGGCGAGCCTGGCCCGGGCAGGCGGGGGCTGACCCGGGGCCGCCGCCGGCGAGCGCTGCGCGCGGCGCGGGTCCGCGGCGGAAAGATCAGCTCGAGCGCCGCCGGCAGCGCCTCGATCCGGACCGGCAGGCGGGCGATGATGTCGCCGTCGGCCTGGACCGGCTCGCCGGCCGGTCCCTCGATCTCGACCCGCCGCGCCTGCAGGATCCGATAGCTCCCGAGGCGCGGCAGCAAGCCCAGGGCCAGGGCGAGCGCGTAGCCGATCGCCGCCAGGCGCCCGGAGCGCTCGAACAGGCCGACCTCGAAGGTCGGGCTCTCCAGGTCGGCGGCCGGCGCCACGACGAAGCGGCCGCCATAGAAGTGACCGTTGGCGACCAGCACCGAGGCGGCCTCGTGCGCGGCGCCGTCCACGGTCACCCGGTAGCTCGGAAAGCGGTAGGTCGACAGCTGGCGAAGGATCGCGAGCACGTAGGCCGCCTGGCCGAGCCAGCGCTTGACCTTGAGGTTGACGGTCGCGACCACCTGGGCATCGAAGCCGGCGCCGGCCATGAGGATGAAGCGGCGGCCGTTGGCGGTCCCGACCGTGACCGGCCGCGCGACGCCTTCGGCGATCGTCCGGGCGATGGCGTCGGGACCGGCGCCGAGGCCGAGCTCGGCCGCGAGCACGTTGGCGGTGCCGAGCGCCAGGACCGCAAGCGGCAGCCGCGATCCTGCGAGGCCGTTGATCGCCTCGTTGACCGTGCCGTCGCCGCCGGCGACCACCAGCAGGTCGTAGCGGCCCGGGTCGGCGGCGGCCGCCCAGCGTTCGGCATCGCCCCGCCCGGTGGTCTCCTGGACGTGCGCGAGGCAACCCCGGTCGCGGAGCCGGGCCAGCACGGCCTCGAAGCGCCGCCGGCGCCGCCAGCCGGACGCCGGGTTGAAGATGATCAACAGTCGCCGGGCCGGCGGCCGCTCGGTCACGCGCTCATACCGCCCAAGACCCCCGCCCGATCCGCCCATGCGGCCCCCGGTCGGCCGCGACCCGCCCCAAGCTCGCCCCGCTTTATTAATGAAACGCAAGCATCTCTGCTAGGGCGACAAAACGGTTTCGCTGTCATGGGACCGTCACGATTTTGTGGGTACTTCGCCCTGGCGCTTCAACAGTGGTCAGATGTGAGTGAGCATTGATGCTCAGGAGCTCGTCTCGACGACCGGCCGGCGCGCGACCGCACGCTGAGCGGTATCGGACCGTCTTCATCTCCGACTTACATCTTGGCACGCCGGGCTGCAAGGCGGAGTGTCTCCTGGATTTCTTGCAGCATGTCGAGTCCGAGTATCTCTATCTGATCGGCGATGTGGTCGACGGCTGGCGCCTCAAGAAGAAGTGGTTCTGGCCGGAGCGGCACAGCCAGGTCCTGCGGGCGCTCCTGGTCCGCGCGCGCCGCGGCACCCGCGTCGTCTACCTGCCGGGCAATCACGACGAGGCGCTGCGCAGGCTGATCGGCGGCAGCTTCGCGGGCGTGCGGGTCCTGCACGATGCGATCCACCAGACCGCCGATGGCCGCCGCCTGCTGGTGATCCACGGCGACGCCTTCGATGGCGTCTGCACCGACATGCAGTGGCTGGCGCGGCTCGGCTCGATCGCCTACGACATAGCTCTCCAGGTCAACACCGGCTTCAATCGTGCTGCGCCGCTGGCTCGGCCTCGGCTACTGGCCGCTGTCGGCGTTCCTCAAGGCCAAGGTCAAGGCCGCGGTCAGCTTCGTCGAGCGCTACGAGCACGCGCTCGCCGCCGAGGCGCGCCGGCGCGCGGTTGCGGGCGTGGTCTGCGGCCATGTCCACAAGCCGGAGATCCGGACCATCGACGGCGTCCAGTACTTCAACGACGGCGACTGGGTCGAGAGCTGCTCGGCCCTGGTCGAGCACATGGACGGCCGCATGGAGCTGGTGCATTGGGCGGAGCGGCGCCAGTTCGATCCGCTCACGATCAAGCGGAGGGTGGCGCCGCGGGCGGCCGGCAAGGCGGCGATCGCCGCCTGATGCGCATCCTTCTGGTGACCGACGCCTGGTCGCCCCAGGTCAATGGCGTGGTCCGGACCCTCGAGCGGGTGCGGCAGGAGTGCGTGGCGCTCGGCCACCGGGTCGAGGTGATCTCGCCGGATCAGTTCCGGACCCTCCCCTGTCCGAGCTATCCGGAGATCCGCCTTGCGCTTCGCCCGGGCCGCGGGATCGCCGCGCGCCTCCTGAACTTTCGCCCCGACTGCATCCACATCGCGACCGAGGGCCCGCTCGGGCTCGCGGCGCGCCGGCAGTGCGTGAGGCGCGGCCTGCCGTTCACGACCTCCTACCACACCCGTTTTCCGGAATACGTCAGCGCCCGCTGGCCGGTGCCGCTCGAGCTTGGCTACGCCTGGATGCGCTGGTTCCACCGGCCGGCCGAAGGCGTGATGGTGGCGACCCGGACGCTCCGGCGCGAGCTCGAGGCGGAAGGCTTCACCAACGTCAAGGACTGGTCGCGCGGCGTCGATGTCGAGCTGTTCCGTCCGGATCATCCGCCGGCGCTCGTTCTGCCGCGGCCGGTCCAGCTCTACGTCGGCCGGGTCGCGGTCGAGAAGAACCTCGAGGCGTTCCTGGCCCTGCCGATCGGGGGCGGCAGCAAGCTCGTGGTCGGCGACGGCCCGGAGCTTGCCCGACTCCGCGCGCGGTACCCGGAGGTCCATTTCGCCGGCGCCAGGTTCGGCACCGAGCTCGCCCGCCACTACGTCGCGGGCGACGTGTTCGTGTTCCCGAGCCGGACCGACACGTTCGGCCTCGTGCTGCTGGAGGCGCTGGCCTCCGGCGTGCCGGTCGCGGCCTACCCGGTGCCCGGCCCCCTGGACGTGATCGGCAACTCGGGCTGCGGCGCGCTCGACCCGGATCTCGGCCGCGCGGTCGAGCGCGCGCTGCAGATCCCGAAGGCGCGCTGTCGCGCCTACGCGACCGGCTTCTCCTGGCGGCGCTGCGCCGAGCAGTTCCTCGCCAACCTGAGGCCGGCCGCGGCGCCGCCGACCGCGACCCCGGTTGCCGCGGCGGCCGAATAGCCTGCCGTTCGCCCGCTCACCGTTTGCAAATCAATCGAGCCCGCGCAGCTCTCAGCTGGCCCAGCCGGGATGGCGCGGCAGGCCGTCCGCCGGGATGACCAGCAGCGGGTGCCTGGAGCTCGTGAACAGCCAGCGGTCCGGCGGCGTGCCGACCTCGGACTCCCGATCCACCGTCGGCACGTGCACGAGCACCAGGTCCGGAAAGGCGTCGACGTAGAGGAACATGTGGCAGCCGCATGCGCTGCAGAAGCGGCGATGACAGCTGGGCTTGGTGTCGTAGTTCCTGATCTTGCTCCGACCCGCCGTGATCTTGAAGGCGCGGCGCTCGACGGCCGAGATCAGGGCGAGCGCGCCGCCGCAGATGGCGGTGCAGTCGGTGCAGCAACAGAAATGGGTCTCCAGCGGGCGCCTGGTGTACTGGTAGCGGACGGGATCGGTATCGCACCGGCAGCCGCCGACCGCCTTGAAGTCCTCCGCCATGCTCGTCTGCCTTTGGGTTCCGGGCTTGGGCGCGCCGATGCGCGCGGCCAGCCCGCGCAACCGATGGAGCATCGAAGGCGCTACCGGAGGTCGGGCTGAACCTGGAACCGCAGCGTGCCGTCCCGCTCGACCGCCGGCACCAGCGCGGTCTCCCAGCGGAGGTAGTCGCGCATCGCCTGCAGGGCCTGCTCGGGCGGGCGATCGTAGGGCCTGAGGTAGGCATCCTCCTCGTCGTCGGTCCGGTCCCAGGCGCCCGGCTCGAGCGGCCGGCCGCTCGCCCGCCAGGCGGCGGTGCCGCCGGCCAGCAGCCGCACCTGGCCGGGCAACAGACGCGCGCGCTTCGGTCAACGCGAGGCGTGCCAGGATGCCATCGTCCGAGGTCAGCACATAAGCCGCCGCCGGCGGGATCCGCGCCAGATCCGCTTCGAGCTGGCCGCGACGCAGGCGCCGGGCTCCCGGCACATGCCCGGCGCGGAAGGTGCGACCGTCGGCGAGGTCGAGGATCTGGACGTCGCGGCCGGGCGTCAGACCGGCGAGAGCGTCCGGGTCGAGCAGCAGATCGGGCGCAGGCTCCTCGAGGCCGAGGACCGGCGTGCGCTCCGGGCCGGTCTCGAGGCCGGCGCCGAGCCCGTCTTCGAGGACGTGCACCGCCCAGCGGCCGATCTGGAGCAGCCAGGACGCGGTCATGGTCGCGCGCACGCCGTCGTCGTCGACCAGCACGACCCGGGCGCCGTGGGTCCCGAGCCAGCCGTCGGTCGCCTGGACCAGCTGGCCCCCCGGGGTGCAGAGCGCGCCCGGCAGGTGGCCGGCGGCGTACTCCTCGGGCGAGCGCACGTCGCAGAGGTAGAGCGTTTGCGCCTTGGCCTCGGCGCGCCAGCGGGCGAGCGTCGGGTGATCGATCGTCGGCACCGCAAAGCGCGCCCTGACCCTTGCGGCCGCCTGCTTCGCCCAGGCGCGCCCGGCCGCGCTCGGCGGCGGCGGCAGCCGCGCCTGGCCGTGCTCGAGCTGGTGGCCGGCGAGCGTCCAGCCCATGGTGCCGTTCTCGAGCGCCACCACCTTGTTGGCGACGCCCGCGTTGATCAGCGACTGGGCGCCGATGATGCTGCGGGTGCGGCCGGCGCAGTTGACCACGACCAGCGTGTCTCGGGTCGGGGGCGAGGTCGTGGACGCGGTGGACCAGCTCGGCGCCCGGCACGTCGATCCCGCCCGGGATGTTCATGCGCCGGTACTCGTCGAACGGCCGGCTGTCGAGGATCACGAGGTCGACGCCGGCGGCGCCAAGGCGCGCGAGCTCGTCGGCGCTGATGTGGGGGGTAGCGCAGGCCGCCTCGATGTGCTCGCCGAACGCCTTGCTCGGCACGTAGACGCCCTCGAACAGGACGTGGCCGGTCGCCTGCCAGGCCGAAACCCCGCCTTCGAGCACGGTGAGATCGGCATAGCCGAAGCGCGCAAGCGTCGCGGCGGCGTGCAGGGCGGCGCCGGAGCCGCCGTCGTCACAGAGGACGATCGGCGTGCCCTGCCGCGGGACCAGCCGCGGCGTGTCGATCTCCAGGCGCTCCAGCGGCGCGTTGCTGGCGAGCAGGATGTGGCCGCGCGCGAACGCGCCCGGCGTCCGGACGTCGAGCAGCGCGAGCTCGCCCCGGTTCTGCCGCAGCCTGGCGTGGAGCGCCGCGGGCGCGGTCGTCGCAACCATCTCGGCGAGCCCTCTCAGCGCGGTCATTTCACGATGTTGGGGCTGGCCGGATAGACCGCGTAGGTGCCGGTCGTCATATCGAACTGCCGGCGCGCCGGCAGGTGCTCGAGGCTGCGGCCGTAGAGGTGGAAATGCAGCATCGGCGCGTCGCTCGCGCGCTCGATGCTGTGGATGTCGTCGGGCATGAGCGCCACGCCGGTGCCCTCCTTGACCAGGGTCGCGCCGGTCTCCTCGAGCCGCGCCTGGCCGGCTGCGGCGCCGTCGTCGAGCCGGCGGTAGTGCTTGTTCAGCTCCTCGCCCTCGACGCCTACGACCACCGCCCAGGTGGTGTGGTCGTGCGGCGGCGTCCGGCTGGCGCTCCGGGCCGCGACCGCATAGAGGGCAAAGCCGCGGTCCGCGTCCTCGGACAGGAGGTGCAGCGTGCTGCGCTCGTGCAGCAGCGGAAACGCGGCGAACGAGAACAGGTCGCGCCGGGCGGCGAGCTCGAGCAGCCGGCCTTTGACCTGCTCGAGCGCGACCCGCTCGACGCCCTGCTGGCGGATGATCGCCTTGACGTCCTCGATGCAGTCCGCCACCGCCCGTTCGCGTTCCACCGATGTTTTGACAGCCACGCTGGTCATCCCCGTTTCTCCCTGTTCCCTGAGCATCTGATCCGTCGCTCGTCCCGGGCTATCGGGTCGTGATCTCCTTCAGCTTCCGGCTCACGATTTGATCCCTTGCCGCCCCGATTAACCTTTCGTCAACCACTAGCCCCTAACGTGTCGCATGATCCATGCGATCCTGGGAATCCGTGCGACGGATGCCCCGTGCCGGCGAGACCAGTAGGCCGTCGCAGGCCCGGCAGGCGTCATCGATGCCCCGGCTTCCCCTGATCGCCACCCCTCTCGGATCGCTTTGCAAACCATGAGAGGAGGTCGCGTTGGCCAAGCGTCTCCGACCCCGAGCCGGCAAGCCTCACGGCTTGCTCAGCAGTGGTCCGAGTTTCGCCCAATGCGATAAGAACACACGTCGCTACCATCCCCGTTCGTCCAATTCCTGCGCCACAATGGATCAGAACTCGAGTCCCGCTCCTAAGCTTCTGCGCAATCGTCGATGCGAAGCTCCAAAAGGCTTCGCGATCCTCCGGCACCCCATAGTCTACGATCGGGAACGCGTCGAAGGCGCAGGGCACGGTCTTTGCTGCAAGCGCGGCGGCATACGCCGGGGACTTGGCTCGGATCTCATCCGGTCCGGCCAAGCAGACGATGAGATCGACAGGATCGCGTCGAACCTCATCCCAGATCGTCGCCAGCGGCTCTCGGCGGCCCGGCATGCTATGGAGGCGAAGCGTGCCGCGAATGCCACTGGGAAGCTGAACCGAGCGGAGCATCCTGATGGTTCCTGCCGACCATTGCGCGGCAGAGGCTTGCGGATCGCCCGTCCGTCAAAGCCATCTGTCGACGACTTCACCGACACCCTAATCGGACGGTGCCATTCTTCTCCCCCACCGGTTAATTTTCGCTCAGTGGCTCTCGCGCGGGATGGCGGCGCCGCGGCAGCCGCGCAGGAAGTCGAGGTCGGCGCCCTCGGAGGCCTGGAGCACGGTGTCGACGTAGAGCTTCTGATAGCCCGAGGTCATCGCCGGCTCAGGCGGGCTCCAGGCGGCGCGCCGGCGGGCGAGCTCCGGGTCGCTGACCTCGAGGTGCAGGCGCCTGGCCTCGACGTCGAGCTCGATCAGATCGCCGTTCTCGACCAGGGCGAGCGTGCCGCCGGCCGCGGCCTCGGGGCAGACGTGCAGGACCACGGTGCCGTAGGCGGTGCCGCTCATGCGCGCATCCGACACCCGGACCATGTCGCGCACGCCCTTGCGCAGGACCTTGGGCGGCAGGCCCATGTTGCCGACCTCGGACATCCCGGGATAGCCCTTGGGGCCGCAGTTCTTGAGCACCAGGATGCAGGTCTCGTCGACGTCGAGCGCCTCGTCGTTGATCTTGGCCTTGTAGTCCTCGATGGTCTCGAACACCACGGCCCGGCCGCGATGCTGCATCAGGGCTGGCGTCGCGGCCGAGGGCTTGAGCACCGCGCCGTCGGGGGCGAGGTTGCCGCGCAGCACCGCGATCCCGCCATGCGCTGGTGTGCGGGTTGTCGAAGCTGCGGATCACCTCGGTGTTCCAGTTGGGCGCGTCCTTGACGTTGTCCCACATGCTCTGGCCGGTGACCGTCAATGCACCCTTGTCGAGCATGCCGTGCTCGCCGAGCGTGCGCAGGACGGCCGGCAGGCCGCCCGCGTAATAGTAGTCCTCCATCAGGAAGCGCCCGGACGGCATGATGTCGACCAGCGTCGGCACCTCGTGGCCGTACTCGTCCCAGTCATCCAGGCCGAAGCGCACGCCGGTCCGGCCCGCGATCGCGATCAGGTGGATCACGGCGTTGGTCGAGCCGCCGAGCGCCCCATTGGCGCGCACCGCGTTCAGGAAGTTCTCGCGGCGCAGGATCCTGGAGATGCGCAGGTCCTCCTTGACCATGGCGACGATGCGCCGGCCGGTCAGCTGGGCGATCACCTTGCGCCGGCTGTCGGCGGCCGGGATCGCGGCGCAGCCCGGGAGGCTCATGCCGAGCGCCTCGGCCATCGAGTTCATGGTCGACGCGGTGCCCATGACGTTGCAGTGGCCGACCGAGCGCGACATGCAGGCTTCCGCGTCCATGAAGTCCTCGAGGCTCATCTCGCCCGCCTTGACCTCCTCGGCGAAGCGCCAGACGTCGGTGCCCGAGCCGATGTCGCGGCCGCGGAACTTGCCGTTCAGCATCGGCCCGCCCGAGAGCACGATCGCCGGCACATCGCACGAGGCAGCACCCATCAAGAGCGCCGGCGTGGTCTTGTCGCAGCCGGTCATGAGCACGACGCCGTCGACCGGATTGCCGCGGATCGCCTCCTCGACGTCCATCGACGCGAGGTTGCGGAACAGCATCGCGGTCGGACGAAGGTTCGATTCGCCGTTCGAGAAAACCGGGAATTCGAGCGGAAAACCGCCGGCCTCGTAGACCCCGCGCTTGACCCGCTCGGCGAGCTCGCGGAAGTGGGCGTTGCAGGGCGTGAGCTCGGAGAAGGTGTTGCAGATCCCGATCACCGGCCGGCCGTCGAACAGATCCGCCGGAAAGCCCTGGTTCTTCATCCAGCTCCGGTGCAGGAAGCCGTCGCGGTCCGGATGCCCGAACCAGGCGGTGCTGCGTAGCGGTTTTTTGCTGCCGTCGGCCATGTTCCTCGCTCCCCACGCCTATTGCCGCCCACGCCTCGGGCGGAGCGCCAGTCCTACACCAGAACGGTTCCAGCTTCCAAGCCGCTCGACGGGCCGGCTCGGGCAGATCTTGGCCCGCGGTGAGCACTCAGCATAGCGTCCGAGGGACCGGTCGGGGTGAGCCGCTTGCATGAGACCGCCCAAGGACCAGACCGAGGAGTGCCGCACCTCCGGCCCAGTCAACGATGGCGGGCCTCGTTGGCGGGATTGAGCGCGCGGTTCTCGTAGAGCAGGACGCGCGGGTGGCCCCAGCCGATCGAGACGATGTCGAGGTCGCCGTCGCCGTCGATGTCGACGAGGATCGCGCCGTCGTGGTGCTCGTCGCCGATCGCGACGATGTGGCCGAGCCAGCGGCCGCCCCGGCCGTCGGCGTTCTCGAAGACCCATAGTTTGGCGGTCTCGGGATGGGCGAGGTTGTGCTCGCCGACCACGACATCGAGATCGCCGTCGCCGTCGAGGTCGGCGACGTCCAGGCTCATCGGCCCGGTCACGGTCGCAACGAGGTGCTCGATCCACGGGCGGTCGCCCGACGGCGGCTGCTCGTACCAGACCACGTCGCCGGGCTTCGAGATCGCCTCGAAGCCGACCACGGCGTCGAGCCGCCCGTCACCGTTGATGTCGGCCAGCCGGTTGCGATCCGGCGGCTCTTCCGGCCCGATCTGCCGCAGCTGCCAGCCGCTGCCGAGGTTGCGCAGCCAGCGGGTGCCGAGCAGCAGGTCGATGCGGCCGTCGCGATCGATGTCGCCGGCAGAGAGCGCCTCGTCCTGCGAGAACGCGCTGATCTTGCGCAGCGGCCAGCGCGCATGGACCGGATCCGCCGGCACGCTCAGCAGCTGGATGCCGCGCCCGGACTCGTGCCAGGAGAGCGCGATCTCGGGCCGTCTTCCCTCGAAAGGCGCGATCGCGACGCCCTGCAGGAAATCGCCATCGCCGGCATCGAGGTTGTCGTGGACGGTGAACGAGCCGTGGCCGTCGTTCTCGGCCCAGACGAACCCGGCGTTGGCATCCGCGCCTTTGCCCTCGGTGCCGAGGACGTCGAGGTCGCCGTCGCCATCGAGATCGGCGACCGCCGCCATATTGTCGAGCGGCGCGCCGATCGTCTGCCGCCGCCAGCTGCCGTCCGCCCGGCCCGGGTTGCGGTACCACCAGCCGCCGGTCACGATGTCCTGGCGGCCGTCGCCGTCGAGGTCGGCCGCGGCCACGAACACGGCCCGCCAGGGCTTGTCGGCGTCGATCACGTGGCGCCGCCAGCGGTCGAGCCGGGCGTGCCGGTTCAGGAGCACGTCGATCCGGGGCGCACCCCGATGGTAGGGCTTGGTCAGGATGTCCAGATCGCCGTCCCCGTCCAGGTCGGCGAGCCGGGATTCATGGTTGGCGAGGCCGGTCGAGACCACCTCCTTGCGAAAGTATCCCTGGCCGTCGCCGTAGAAGATCCAGGCGGTGGCGTCGGCGCCGCGGCCGGGATCGCCCATCTCGGCCGCGAAGATGTCGAGGTTGCCGTCCTGGTCGACATCGCCGAGCGCTAGGCTGTGGCCGTGCACGATGTCGGCGCCGAGCAGGTCGTGGCCGACCCAGCGGCCGCCGTCCCATTGGTACCAGCGGAGCGGACCGGTGCCCTCGCCGACCCCGAACACGACCTCGGGCCGGCCGCCCGGCACCAGCTGTCCCGCGGCGGCCCGCGAGGAGGTCACGGCGTCGTCGATCACGTGGGCGATGAAGCGGCCGTCGCTCGTGCGCTCGAACCAGCGGCCGCCGCCGATCAGGTCGACCCGGCCGTCGCCGTCGATGTCGGCGGCCGCCAGGCCCTCGAAGCCCCTGGACGGGGCCTCGAAGATGGTCGTCAGCGGCCAGGGGCCGCTCGAGCGCGGGTCGGCGGGGATCGTCGCCAGCAGCAGCCGTTGGGCGTGCTGGTTCCAGAACGCGAGCTCCGCCCGGCCGTCGCCGTCGAGGTCGGCGAAGATCTGATCGTGGTGCTGGTTGGCGCCGCCGTCCTTGATCACGTGGCGCCGCCAGCGCGCCGCCCGATCGTGGCCCGGTCCCGGGTTCTCCCACCACCAGACGTGGTTGCCCGAAGCATCCTCGCCCATGACGAGGTCGAGATCGCCGTCCTGATCGATGTCGTAGGCGGCGCCGCCGGCCTCGATCGGCAGGAGGTCCGGCTCGATGACCTGGCGTTGCCAGCCGGCCGCCTGGCGCCGGTACCAGACCAGCGATGGTGCCCGGCCGCGGGCGCCGATCACGAAATCCTGGACGCCGTCGCCATCGAGGTCGGCGACCAGGGCCGCGGTCTGCTCGTCGGAGGCGCCGGGCGGCGGCAGATCGCCGGTGGCGCTCGAAAGATGCAGCCAGGCAGGGTTGACGGCCGGCCCGGCACCCGAGGCCGGGTCGACCACCCGCACGCCGGCCTGGGTCGCGCCGACCCCGAGCGCGAGCACCGAGCCGGCCACGGCGGCGACAATCCAGGCACGCTTGAGAGTAGCCATCACCCGACGAAGATCGGCGCTGGCGCCGCGGCTGGCAACCGGGCCGGCCGCGACCAGACCACCGCGCGGCGCGGACGCGCCCTGGACGGCCCTATCCCGGGTCCGCTACTCGCGTGAGCCGGGCGTGGAGCGGTGACCCGGGCAGCGCGAGGTGAGCGGCAGGGATGGCGGAGGGCGAGGCCCGGTGGCGCCCGGATCACGGCCGAGAGTTTCGGGCGCTGGCCTGGCAGGGGGTGCCCTATGTCGGCCAGCCCGGGTGCGTGATCGAGCGCTTCGCGGCCGGCGACGTGGTCATCCGCCTGCCCTGCGGCGGGTCCACTTCCTGGCCCGGCCGCGGCCGGAGGGGGCGCTCCCCGCCCATCTCCCTGCCACCCGAGGCGTTGACAGGGCGGGTGGTTCGGCCTAGCTATGCGGCCGCGCTCGGGTCGTGCTCGGTCCGGGCAAGGTGTCGTTTGGCCGCCGGGCGGGTTCCGGGCGGCAAGGAAGCTCGGGCCGCTGCTGATGAAGACCTATTCCGCCACGCCCAAGGACGTCAGCCGCGGCTGGTGCCTGATCGACGCCGATGGCCTGGTGCTCGGGCGGCTGGCCGTGCTGGTCGCGACCCGGCTGCGCGGCAAGCACAAGGCCATGTACACGCCGCACATCGACTGCGGCGATCACGTCGTGGTGGTCAATGCCGACAAGGTGGCGCTGACCGGCAACAAGCGCGGCCAGAAGACCTACTACCGGCACACCGGCTATCCGGGCGGGATCAAGGAGCGCACGGCGCAGCAGATCCTGGACGGCGCCCATCCCGAGCGCCTGATCGAGAAGGCGGTGCAGCGCATGCTGCCGGGCGGCGCGCTCGCCCGCCAGCAGCTGAAGAAGCTGCACGTCTACCCGGGTCCGGAGCATCCGCATCAGGGCCAGGCGCCGGCCGCCCTCGACCTCACCGTCCTCAACCGCAAGAACACGGTCAAAGAGCTCGCCGATGGCTGATCATCCGCCCCGCACGCTCGCCGATCTGAAGGACCTGGCGCAGACGGTCGTCCCCGAGCCCGAGATCGCGCCGCCGACGCCCAAGATCGATCGCCAGGGGCGGTCCTATGCGACCGGGCGGCGCAAGGACGCGGTCGCCAGGGTCTGGATCAAGCCGGGTGCCGGCCGGGTGACCATCAACGGCCGCGACATCGAGGTCTACTTCGCGCGGCCGGTGCTGCGCATGATCATCAACCAGCCGTTCGTGGTCGCCAGCCGGGCGCAGCAGTTCGACGTCGTCTGCACGGTCAAGGGCGGCGGCCTGTCGGGCCAGGCGGGCGCGGTCCGCCACGGCATCACCCGTGCGCTGGTCGCCTACGACCCGATGCTGCGCCCGCCGCTCAAGGCGGGCGGCTACCTGACCCGCAACTCGCGCCGGGTCGAGCGCAAGAAATACGGCCTGCGCAAGGCCCGCCGCAGCTTCCAGTTCTCCAAGCGCTAGGGTCTCCGGGCCCGCCCGACGGGCTGCCGCCGCACATCCATCGCAGCGCCAGAAGTCGGCCGGGCGCGAGAGCTGCGCCCTTACGGCCACCAGTCTCTCGATGACCCGGGCGGCGGTGTAGGGACAGGCGGCGGGCAGCGCGACGGCCGCGGCGTTCGCGCACGCGCGTGGCCATGTTCGTCTCCCGCGCCGAACGCCGGGTCGATCTTAGAGCACCGGCCGTACCCGCGCCCCAACCGAGCCGGGCGGGCTGACGAAGCGATCAGCCCTGGGGCTCGGCGTCGACCGCGGCGGTCGGATCGCCGGCCTGGACGCCGGGCGGCGCGGTCGCGGCGATGTCCTCGCCTGCGGCAGCGCCCGGGCGATAGATGAAGGTCCGGCCGCAATACGGGCAGTCGATCCGGCCCGAGGCCGGGATCGCGAGCCAGACGCGCGGATGGCCGAGCACGCCGCCGCCGTCGCAGGCGACGCTCGACGCATCGACGAAGATCTCCTCGGGCTCGATCATCGGGCTCTCCGCTCAGCGCGTCCGCGGCTTTGCGCGCCTCAGATAGAGGACGCCGCGCGGGCTTGGCAAGCCCGCATGCCCGGCCCGCATGCCCAGCTCGCATGCCCGGTCGTAGCCAAGCAGGCGGTACAACGCCGGCGGCGGGCCGCGACCGGGGACTTGGCAGTTCCGCGCGAATCCGCTCTAGATGGGAGAGCCGTCGGGAGTTGCGCATGCTGCTCGTGTTCGGATCGCTGAACGTCGACCTCGTGTTTCAGGTCGAGACCCTGCCGCGGCCGGGCGAGACCGTCCTCTGTCCGGCCTATGCGCAGGCGGCCGGCGGCAAGGGCGCCAATCAGGCGGCGGCCGCGGCCAAGGCCGGGGCCGCGGTGCGCATGGTGGGCCAGGTCGGCGACGACGAGTTCGGCCGGTTCGCCAGCGCGGCCCTGGCGCAGGCAGGGGTCGACTGCGCCGGCATCAGGGCCTCCGCCAGGGCGACCGGGATCGCGGTGATCGGGGTCGACCGCCGGGCCGAGAACCAGATCATGGTCGCGAGCGGCGCCAATCTCGACACCCATGCCGGCCAGATCGACGATGCCGAGCTGGCGCCCGGCGTCACCGTCCTGTGCCAGAACGAGATCCGGCCCGAGGCGACCTTCGCGCTGCTCCGGCGGGCCAAGGCGCGGGGCGCGCGCACGATCCTGAACCTCGCCCCGGCCGGCGCCGTGCCCGCGCGCGTGCTCGACGCCCTCGATCTGCTGATTGTCAACCAGATCGAGGCGCAGATGGCGGCCGGCAGCGGCGGCGAGCCGGTCGACCTGGCGCGGAGCCTCGCTCGCCGCCATGGCCTCACCTGCGTCGTCACGCTGGGCGGGGAAGGCGCGCTCGCGATCGGGCCGGCGGGCGGTCATCTCGTGCCGGCGCTACCGGTCGAGCCGGTCGACACCACGGGGGCTGGCGATACCTTCGCAGGCGTCCTGGCCGCCGCGCTCGATCTCGGTCGGACGCTGCCGGAGGCGCTGCGGCGGGCGAGCATCGCCGCCGGTCTCGCCTGCACCCGGATCGGCGCCCAGACCAGTCAGCCCGATGCCGGACTGATCGAGGCGGAGCTCGGCCGGCTGCCCGGGACTACGGCGCTCACCTGAGCGGCAGGGCGTCGGCGACCCAGGCGGGCGGGTCGTTCCTGGTCCTCGCGTCGCCGAACGGGTATTTACAAAGCCTCATCGCCGTCCGCGGGGAGCGACCATGATTTCCCTCCGCCAGCTCAAGAGCAGCGACCAGCGTCTGCACGTGTTTGCCGATGCCGTCGGCGGCGTCCTGGTCCACGCCTTCCATTTCCTCGCCCTGTTCGTGATCGGCGCGACCACGGTCTGGTCCGCGGGCGTCGCCTTCCGGGCCATGGTCGCGCAGGGCGGGGCGTCGATCGAGGACATCCTGCTGCTGTTCATCTATCTGGAACTGGGGGCGATGGTCGGGATCTATTTCCGGACCAACCACATGCCGGTGCGCTTCCTGATCTACATCGCGATCACGGCGCTGACCCGCCTCCTGATCAGCCACGCCAGCGTCGAGCACAAGGCCGACCTCGCGATCCTGATCATCGCCGGCGGGATTCTCGTCCTTGCGCTCGCGGTGCTGGTCCTGCGCTTCGGCTCCAGCCGCTTTCCTTCGCACGCATCTGCGGACGAGCGCGCCGGTCAGGCGGACGACCAAGCCGCTGAAGCCGGCTGAGCCCCGGCTGCCTGGCTCAGCGTGGTCCGCGGGCGAGAGCAGCGGGATCAACCGCGTAGGAGCCTGCTCTTGGAGGGAAAAGATGACCGACCGGCTGGAAGGCGGCTGCGCATGCGGGGCGGTGCGCTATCGGCTGAGCTCCGCGCCGATGTTCGTGCATTGCTGCCATTGTCGCGACTGTCAGCGCCAGACCGGCAGCGCCTTCGTGCTCAACGCCCTGATCGAGACCGACCGGATCACGTTGCTGGCGGGCGATCCGGAGCCGGTCGCGGTGCCGACCGATAGCGGCCGGCCGCATGAGATTTATCGCTGCCGGACGTGTCGGACCGCGGTCTGGAGCGACTACGGCGGTCGCAGGGCGCTGCGCTTCGTCCGCGTCGGCACGCTCGACGATCCCGCGGCGCTGCCGCCGGATGTGCACATCTACACGCGATCGAAGCTGCCCTGGATCGCGTTGCCCGAAGAAGTTCCGGCCTTCGACGCCTACTACGACGCCCAGACCCTCTGGCCGGCGCCAAGCCTCGAGCGCCGCCGCGCCATCCTTGGCTGACGAGGGCGTCCGTGCAGAAGCGGGCGAGCTGCCAAGCGTTGCTCAGTCGCGTAGGAATCCGCACGTTCCAACAACTTGCCACCTTTTGCGCCTGACGATAGCGCGACCCGAGCATCATCGGACAGGGCGCTGACAGGAGGCTCCGGTCGCGCGATGCTCTCGATCAAGCGGTGTCGATCGTGCCGGTCGGGCAGAACTCGCGGGCTCTGAAGCTGTCCAAGCGCGACTAAGTGCTGGAGACCGGCCGGATCGCGCTCGAGGGCCGCTCGGCCGATCTGATGGAAGACGACACGGTCAAGAGGCTCTATCTTGGGGCGTGAGGTCGGGGGCGCTTTGGGGGGCGGCATGAAGCTGATCGGGGTCGATGTCGGCGGCACGTTCACTGACCTCGTGTTCGCGGACACCGGGCAGGGCCGGATCGCGACCCACAAGGTGCCGACCACGCCCGACGATCCCGCGCAGGCCGTGCTGCAGGGCATCCGCGAGCTCTGCCGGCGCGAGGCGATCGAGCCGGGCGCGATCGACCATGTCCATCACGGCACGACCATCGCGACCAACGCGGTCTTGACCTACGACGGCGCCCGCACCGGGATGATCACCACCAAGGGCTACCGCGACATCCTGCACATCGGCCGCCATCAGCGCCCGCAGCACTATTCGATCCGCCAGGAGATCCCGTGGCAGAACCGGCCGCTGGTCCGGCGGCGCCATCGCAAGACCGTGACCGAGCGTCTCGCGCCGCCCAAGGGCGAGGTGCTGGTGCCGCTCGATGAGGCCGAGGTGCGGGGAGCGGCCGAGGCGCTGCGGGCCGAAGCGGTCGAGGCGATCGCGGTCTGCTTCCTGTTCTCCTACCTCGATCCGGCGCACGAGGAGCGCGCGGCGGCGATCGTGCGCGAAACCTATCCCGAGTGCTTCGTCACCACCTCGGCCTCGGTCTCGCCCCAGTTCCGCGAGTTCGAGCGGTTCACGACCGCCGCCATCAACGCCTTCGTCGGCCCCAAGGTGCGCGCCTACGTCAACCGGCTCGAACGGCAGATGGCGGCCGAGGGGCTCAGCGCCGATCTGCACATCATGGGCTCCAACGGCGGGGTCGCGACCGCGGGCATGGTCGCGGAGAAGCCGATCCTGACCCTGCTCTCGGGCCCGGCGGCAGGCGTCCTGGGCGGCGCCTTTGCGGGCGGCCTCGCCGGCCGGCGCAAGCTGATCACCTTCGATGTGGGCGGCACCTCGGCCGACATCGGGATCGTCGACGACGGCAGGATCGCGGCCGCGAGCGCGCGCGATTCCTGGATCGCCGGCTACCCCTTGCTGGCGCCGATGATCGACGTGCACACGATCGGCGCGGGCGGCGGCTCGATCGCGCGGGTCGATGCCGGCGGCGCCTTCCGGGTCGGCCCGGAGAGCGCCGGCGCGCGCCCGGGACCGGCGGCCTATGGCCAGGGCGGCACGCGGCCGACGGTGACCGACGCCAACGTCGTGCTCGGCCGCCTCGATCCGGATTTCTTTCTCGGTGGCGCCATGGCCCTCGACCGGAAGGCGGCGGCAGCCGCGATCGGCGCGCTCGGGGCCGAGCTCGGGCTCGAGACCGCCGAGGCCGCAGCCGGCGTGCTCGCGATCGTCGGCGCCAACATGGCGAATGCGATCCGCTCGCGGACCGTCCAGAAGGGCATCGATCCGCGCGATTTCGCGCTGGTCGCGTTCGGCGGCGCCGGCCCCCTGCATGCGGTCGACGTGGCGATCGAGCTCGGCATTCCCGAGGTCGTCGTGCCGCCGCATCCGGGCATCACCTCCGCGATCGGCCTGCTCACGACCGACCTCAAGTACGATGCGATCCGGACCGCGTTCCAGATCAGCGCGGCCCTCGACCTCGAGCGTCTGAACCGCGACTTTCTCGCCATGGCGGACGAGCTCGCGGCCCACTTCGGCCGCGACGGCATCGCGCTGGACCAGGTGAGCTTCGCCCGCTACGGCGATCTGCGCTACGTCGGCCAGGGCTACGAGCTCCGGATCGAGATCCGGGACGGCACCCTGGACGCACCCTGGACGACGTGGCCGCCCGGGCCCTCTTCGAGCGCTTTCACCGCCAGCATCAGGCCGAATACGGGCACGTCTTCGAAGCGAGCCCGGTCGAGATCGTCAACCTTCGGCTGACCGGCGTGGGCAGGGTGCCGACGATCGGTGCCACCCGCGCCGAGGACGGCGGCTCGCTCGCCGCGGCGCGGATCAAGTCCGGCCCCTGCATGTTCCGCCTCGACGGCCGGCTCGATCAGGTCGAGACCGCGTTCTACGCCCGCGAGCGCCTGCCGGTGGACCGGCCGTTCACAGGTCCGGCGATCATCCTCCAGAACGATTCCACGACCGTGGTGCCGCCCGGCCATCGCGTCGCGGTCGACCCGAGCGGCAGCATGATCATCCGGATCGGAGGCGAGGCATGAGCGACGTTGCGACCGAGCTGACAGGCCAGGCCCAGGTCGATCCGGTGACCGCGAGCGTGATCCACGGCGCGCTCGAGGGCATCGCGGTCGAGATGGGCTACAAGCTGATGCGCATGTCCTATTCCTCGATCATCCGCGAGTCCGAGGACTTCGGCGCGGCGCTGGTCGATGCCCGGGGCCGCGGCCTTGCCGAATCGGCGCAGTCGACCCCGCTCCAGTCCGGGCCGATCCCGGGCTACGTGCGCGGCGTGCTCGCCCAGATCAAGGCGCGCGGCGACCAGATCCGCCCGGGCGACGTGATCATGCACAACGATCCCTACGCTGGCGCGAGCCACGGCCCCGACGTCGCCTTCATCGTGCCGATCTTCGTGGCCGGCCGCCTGGTCGCCTTCGCGGCCACGACCGCGCATCACCTGGACATCGGGGCGCTCGCCCCGGGCAGCTGCGGCATCGTGGATGCGATCGACGCCTACGCCGAGGGCCTGCAGTTCAAGTCGATCAAGGTGTACGAGGAGGGCCGGCGGATCGAGCCGGTCTGGCAGCTGCTGCGCGACAACATCCGGGCGCCCCAGCTCGTGGTCGGCGACATGGAGGCGCAGGTCGCGGCCGCCCGGATCGGCGCCGAGCGTTTTCTCGAACTCTGCGAGCGCTATGGCCTCGCGACCGTCGAGGCCGCCTGCAGCGCGGTCATGGACCAGGCCGAGCGGCTGATGCGGGCGGCGATCGCCAAGGTGCCGGATGGCGTCTACCGCGCCGAGACCCGGGTCGACGGCTTCCTCGCGAGCGACGACCCGCGGATGAAGAATTTGCCGATCGTGGTCACCCTCACGGTCGCGGGCGACGAGATCACGGTCGACCTCACGGGCTCGGCCGACCAGGTGCCGAACCGGCCGATCAACATGCCCTTCGTCGGCACGGTCGACATCGCGGTCTGGCTGACCATCCGCTCGATCCTGCTCGACACCGCGGTGCACGGCCACATCCCGGTCAACGACGGCCTCGCGCGCCCGATCCGGATCACGGCGCCTAAGGGCTCGATCGCCAATCCGGTCTTCCCGGCGCCGACCATCGCCCGCTTCTGCGCCGGCAACCAGATCGCGAATGCGGTGATGAAGGCGCTGGGCCAGGCGGTGCCCGCGCAGGTCGCGGCCGGGATCGGCAATCTCAAGGTGCTGGCGTTCTCCGGGATCAAGGACGAGAGCCACTGGGTGCACATGGAGATCATCGAGGGCAGCTACGGCGGGCGCGACGGGCTCGATGGCATGGACGCGGTCGACACCCTCTACGCCAACACCCGCAACAACCCGATCGAGGACATCGAATCCCATCTGCCGCTGCGCGTGCTCCGCTACGAGCTGCGCGAGGACGCATCAGGCGCCGGGAAGTGGCGGGGCGGGTTCGGCTCGATCCGAGAGTTCGAATACCTGTCCGAGGGCGGCGGCTCGGTCGAGGGCGACGGCCACGGCCAGCGTCCCTGGGGCTTCCAGGGCGGCGAGCCCGGCCAGCCGGCGGCGCTGATCCTGGAGCGCGCCGGCGGCGGAACCGAGCATCTCCCGTCCAACGTCCCGCACATGGCGGTGCACGCGGGCGATCGCTTCATCTGTCTCGGGCCGGCGGGCGGCGGCTACGGGAATCCCCTCGAGCGCGACCCGGCGCGGGTCCTGGACGACGTCCTGGACGGCCTGATCTCGGCCGCGACCGCGAGGCGCGACTATGGCGTCGTGCTCAGCCCGACCGGCGGCCTCGACCCGGCGGCGACCGAGCGCGAACGCCGCGCCCGCGTCCGGTAGCTCTGCGTCCGGTCCTTCGTCTTCATCCGCGACTTTGAACCGGCTTTGGCGATACGGACGGCTTGCCTCAGGGCCGCCAGAACGCCGGGGTGAGGAGGACGAGGATCGTGAAGAGCTCGAGCCGACCGAGGAGCATGGCGAAGCTCACGATCCACTTGGCGGGGTCCGGCAGAGCGGCGAAGTTGCCGGCCGGCCCGATGATGGTCCCGAGGCCTGGACCCGCGTTCGCCATCGCCTGCGCCACGCCGCTGACGCTGCTCAGGAAATCGACCCCGAACAGCATCATTGCCGTCGACAGGGTGGCGAAGGTGAGGATGTAGAGGAAGAAGAAGTTCACCACCGACGCCGTCAGCTCCGGGGTCAGACGCCGGCCGCCGTACGTCGCGACCATCACCTCGTGGGGCCGGCGCATGCTGTGAAACTGGCCGCGCACCGAGGCGAAGATGATGCGCCAGCGGAAGATCTTGATCGACCCCGCCGTCGAGCCGGCGCAGCCGCCGACGAAGAACAGCAGGAAGAAGACGCCGATGGCAAAGCTCCCCCACTGATTGTAGTCGGCGGAGGTCAGGCCGGTATCGGTGATGATCGAGGTGACGTTGAAAGCCGCCAGACGGAGCGCTTCCGAGGCCGGCGTGCCGAGCTCGAGCGACACCCACAAGGTCATCACGAGGACGGCGGCGCCGAGTACGGCCAGGAAGACCCAGACCTGGGCATCCTCGAGGATCGAGCGCGGCCCCTGGAGCGCTGCTCGGACATAGAAGGTCAGCGGCAGCGCCCCGCAGGTCATGAACACGACCTCGACCCATTCGATCGCCGGACTGTGAAAGTAGGCGATCGAGGCGTCCTTGGTCGAAAAGCCCCCCGTCGCGAGGGTCGCCATCGCGTGGTTGCAGGCATCGAACCAGTCCATGCCGGCGAGCTTCAGGGAGATCGCGCAGAGCACCGTGAGCAGCAGGTAGGTCGTGCTGATCCAGCGTCCCATCTCGACCGCCCGCGGGAAGATCTTGTCGGAACGCTCGGAGGACTCGGTGCGGAACAGCTGCATGCCGCCGACCCGGAGGAACGGCAGCATGATCATCGCCATGACGACGATGCCCAGCCCGCCGATCCACTGCGTCAGCGAGCGCCAGAGCAGGAGGCCGGGCGGCCGCTGGTCGAGGCCGACGATGACGGTCGAGCCGGTGGTCGTGAAGCCCGACATCGATTCGAAAAAGGCGTCCGTGATCGACAGCCTGCTCCGGGAGAACACGAACGGCAGGGCGCCGGCGGCGACCACGGCGAGCCACGCCAGCGTGGTCAACATGAAGCCTTGGGACAGGTCCAGGCTGAACTCATCGCCCCGGTTTGCAAGCGCCAGCGATCCGCCGAAGAAGACGGTCGTCACGCCGGCCGCCATGAAGGTGCGCCAGTCGGAGTTGGCGACGTTCAGGTCGGCCAGGGCGAGCACGAGCATGACGCCGCCCAGGCCAATCAGGAGAAGGCCGATCACGTAAAGGATCGGGCCGAAGCGTGACGCCATGGGGCCGCTACCCGGGCGCGCTCCGGCGGCCGGAGGGGGGCGCCCAACCTTCGCAGCGCGATCATCCGTCGGTACGGTGGCGCCGGGCGTGAGTGCCTGCGGCATTGCCGATCCTTCTTGGGCGTCAGCGCGCGAAGGTGGGCCGGATGTGACCGTCCCGGCCGGCTGCAACCGCCGGCCGGCTCGGTGCGAAGTCGTGCAAGACCGTCACCCGCAATCAGCCTCGAGCAGGCGATAGCCGACCCCCGGCTCGTTGCCGATGTAACGCGGTCGGGTGGGGTCGTCGCCGAGCTTCTGGCGCAGGTGGCCGATGTAGATCCGGAGATAGTGGGTCTCGTGCTCGTGCGCCGGCCCCCAGACCTCGCGCAGCAGCTGCTGGTGGGTCACGATCCGGCCGGCGTGCCGGGCGAGCAGGCAAAGGAGCGCGAACTCCTTGCGCGACAGCTTGACCTCGGTCCCGGCAACGCGAACCCGGCGGCGAGCAATGTCGACCGCGAGGTCGCCGACCGTCACCACCGCCAACGGCTGCTCGCCCTCGCGGCTGCGGCTCCGCAGCACGGCGCGCACCCGGGCGAGCAGCTCGTGGATCCCGAACGGTTTGGTGATGTAGTCGTCGGCGCCGAGATCGAGCGCCGCCACCTTCTCGGCCTCGGCGGCGCGCACCGACAGCACGATGATCGGCATCTTCGACCATTCGCGGATGCGCGCGATCACGTCCTGCCCGTCGAGGTCCGGCAGGCCCAGGTCGAGGATCATGAGATCGGGGCTCGCGGTCGCGCACTTGGCGACGGCTTCCTCGCCGCGCGCGGCCTCGATCACCTCGTAGCCGTGCGCGCTCAGGCTGATCCGCAGGAACTTGCGGATCTGGGGCTCGTCGTCGACCACCAGGACGCGGGCGAGGCGATCTGCGCTGATCACGGGGTGGCGCCTGGCAGGTTGGCGTCCGGCAGGTTGGCGCCCGGCAGGTTGGCGCCGCCGTCGGCCGCGGCCTCGCGCTCATCGCCGCCGTCGGCCATCTCCGGTACCGGCCGCGCGGGCAGCCAGAAGGCGATCGTCGTGCCGCGCCCGTCCGGGCCCGGCAGGGCCTCGATCCGACCGCCGTGGCCCTCGATCAGGCCGCGGCAGATCGAGAGCCCGAGGCCCGTGCCCGCGGTCTGCTTGTCGCCGGCGCGGACGCGATAGAACATGTCGAACACGGTCGCGCGCGCCTCGGCCGGGATGCCCGGCCCCTGGTCGCTCACCCGTACGCTCACCTCCTCGCCTTCAAGCGCGGCGACGATGTCGATCCGGCCGCCGGCGGGCGAGTGCTTGGCGGCGTTGTCGAGGATGTTGACCAGGACCTGCTCGATCAGCACCGGGTCCACATAGAGGAGCGGCACGGTTTCCGGGATCTGCACCTCGACGGTGAGCGCCGAGCGCGGTCTTGCCATCTGGTGCGCCGCCCGGCCGACGATCTCGCGCAGGTCGACCCAGTCGCGGTTCGGCTGCAGGGCGCCGTAGCCGAGCCGGGTCATGTCCAGAAGGTTCTGGACAAACCGGTTCAGGCGCTCGCTCTCCTCGAGGATCGTCTGCAGGAGCTGGGCGCGGTCGGCGTCCGTGAGCGCGCCCTCGCAGCTGGCGAGGCTGGTCGCCGAGCCGATGATCGAGACCAGGGGCGTGCGCAGGTCGTGCGAGACCGACGACAGCAGCGCCGAGCGCAGCCGCTCGGTCTCGGTCAGGAGCCGGGCGTCCTCGATGTCGCTCGCAAGATGGGTGCGCTCGATCGCGACCGCCACCTGGTCGACCACCGCGTCGAGCAGGCGCCCCTGCTCCGGCGTCAGCGCCCGCCCCGGGTTCTCGAACGCGACGCCGAGCAGGCCGATCGCGCCCCGCCCGGTCGCGAGCGGCAGGAACAGCCAGTCCGAGGCCGGCAGCGTGTCCGAGCTCCAGCCCGCCGGCTGGCTGTGCTCCCAGGCCCACTGGGCGGCCCCCCAGGCGGTCGGCGAGACCTGGTCCTCGGGCGGGTAGCCGGCGGCGATCTCGAGCCGGCCGTCGCGCGGCAACAGGACCAGCGAGCGGCACTGGAGGGTCGAGGCGACGTGGTGGACCGCCGCCCACAGCACGTCGTCGAGGGCCGCGGCGCCGGCGATCCTGCGGCTGAAGTCGTAGAGGTTGGCGGTGCGCCTCGCGGTCGTGCGCATGGTCTCGACCTGCGCCTTGAGGCGCGCCGCCAGGTTGCCGACGATGACCGCGACCACGAGGAACAGGACCATGGTCAGCACGTCCTCGCGGTGCTTGACCAGGAAGGTGTGGCGCGGCTCGGTGAAGAAGAAATTGTAGGCGCCGAAGCTCAGGAGGCTGGCGTAGACCGAAGGCCAGAGGCCAAAGCGGATCGCCGCCAGCAGGACCGCCATCAGGAAGATCAGCGACAGGCTGGCGGGCTGCAGGAAGCGATCCGCGACATGGGCGATCGCGATCGCGACCGCGACCGCGAGCGTCGCCCAGCCGAACGCCCGCAGGTCGGGCCTGAGCTCGGGCGCGCTCGACTGGATCACCTGGCCCTCGCTCGCCGGCTCCTCCTCGGGGGTCACGATCGTGATCTCGAACTGGCCCGCCTGGTCGAGCAGGCGCTTGGTGACCCGTTCGCGCAGCCAGCCGGACCAGCGCCGCCGGCGCGGGCGGCCGAGCAGGAAGCGGCTGACGTTCCGGGACCGGGCGAAGCCCAGCAGCTCCTTGGCGACGTCGGACCCGGCATGCAGGGTCGCGGTCTCGCCGCCCAGGCTCTCGGCCAGCCGCAGCGCCTCCGCGATCCGATCCCTGGCCTCGTCGGGCAGGCTCTCGTGGCTCGGCGTGTGCACGTTGACCGCGAGCCAGGGCATGCGCGCCCGGTCGGCCATGCGCTTGGCGGTGCGCACCAGCTTCTTCGCGACCGGGAACTCGTTGATGCACACCAGCAGCCGGTCCTGGGTCGGCCACGGGCCCGCGATCGCGTGCGCGCGCATGTAGTCGACCATCTGCGCGTCGACCCGCGCGGCCGCGGCGCGCATCGCGAGCTCGCGGAAGGCGGTGAGGTTGCCCTTGCTGAAGAAGTGGCGGATCGCGCGCCCGACCTGGTCGCGGATGTAGACCTTGCCCTCGCGCAGGCGCTGGATCAGGTCGTCCGGCGGCAGGTCGACCAGCTCGATCTCGTCGGCCATCTCCAGCACCTTGTCGGGCAGGGTCTCGCGCACGCGGACGCGCGAGATGCGCGCGACCACGTCGTTCAGGCTCTCGAGGTGCTGGATGTTGAGGGTCGTGTAGACGTCGATGCCGGCGAACAGGAGCTCCTCGACGTCCTGATGGCGCTTGACGTGGCGGGAGCCCGGCACGTTGGTGTGCGCGAGCTCGTCGACGATCGCGAGCTTGGGCAGGCGCCAGAGCAGGGCGTCGAGGTCCATCTCACCGAACACCCGGCCGCGATAGGCGAGCTTGCGCCTGGGCACGAGCTCGAGGCCGCGCACCAGCGCCTCGGTCTCGGCGCGGCCGTGGGTCTCGACCACGCCGACCGCGACGTCGACGCCCTCGCGGCGGCGTTCCTGCGCCGCCTGGAGCATGGCGTAGGTCTTGCCTACCCCCGGATAGGGACCGAGGAAGATCTTGAGCCGGCCGCGCCCCTCCTTCCTGGCCGCGTCGAGGAGCGCCTCCGGGGTCGGCCGGGTTTCGTCGTGGTCAGCCATCGGGATTCTGAGCCGGCGCCGGCGCCGGGTTGGGGCGCAGGGTTTCGAGCCGGTCGAGGGCGAGATTGAGAAGCAGGACGTTGACCCGCCGCTCACCGAGCACGCCAAGCTCGCGGCCTTCCGTGTGCGAACGGATCAGGGCCCGCACCTCCGGCAAGGGCAGGCCCCGCGCCCGGGCGATGCGCGGCGCCTGAAAGAGCGCGGCTGCCGGCGAGATGTGCGGGTCGAGGCCGCTGCCCGAGGCGGTGACGAGGTCAGTCGGCACCGCGGCACCCGGGTTCTCGGCTCTGAGCCTCTCCACGTCCGCGCGTACCCGGTCGAGGAGCGCGCGACTGGTCGGGCCAAGGTTCGAGCCGCTGGAGGCGCTTGCATCGTAGCCGTCTTTGCCGGCGGCCGACGGCCGGCCGTGGAAGTAGCGCTCGCTGGCGAAGCTTTGCCCGATCAGCTCCGAGCCGATCACATGGCCGTCCCGTTCGATCAGGCTGCCGTTGGCCTGGTGCGGGAATGCCACCTGGGCGATGCCCGTGATCACGAACGGATAGAGGAGACCCGTAATCAGCGTAAAGAGCACGAGCAGCACGAGCGCCGGGCGAATTTGCTGAGCCATGGCGATTCTCCTCAGACGAGCCCGATGCCGGTGATCACGATGTCGATCACCTTGATGCCGACGAAGGGCACGACGATCCCGCCGAGCCCGTAGACCAGCAGGTTGCGCCGCAAGAGCGCAGCAGCACCGATCGGGCGATAGCCAACTCCTTTCAGGGCCAGCGGGATCAACGCGATGATGATCAGCGCATTGAAGATGATGGCGGACAGGATCGCGCTCGCCGGCGTCGTGAGCCCCATGATGTTCAGCGCCTGCAGTTGGGGATAGAAGGCGATGAACATGGCCGGGATGATGGCGAAATATTTCGCGACGTCGTTGGCGATGGAAAATGTCGTCAGCGCGCCGCGGGTCATCAAGAGCTGCTTGCCGATTTCAACCACCTCGATCAGCTTGGTTGGGTCGGAATCGAGGTCGACCATGTTGCCGGCCTCGCGCGCTGCCTGGGTGCCGGTGTTCATGGCGACCCCGACGTCGGCCTGCGCCAAGGCCGGCGCGTCGTTGGTGCCGTCGCCGCACATGGCGACGAGCTTGCCCCGCGCCTGCTCCTCACGGATCAGCTTGAGCTTGGCTTCCGGTGTCGCTTCGGCCAGGAAATCGTCGACGCCCGCCTCAGCGGCGATCGCGGCTGCGGTGAGCGCATTGTCGCCGGTGATCATCACGGTGCGGATGCCCATCCGCCGCAGCTCGCCAAAGCGCTCGCGGATACCGCCCTTGACGATGTCCTTGAGATGGACTGCACCCAGCAGCCGGCCATCGCGGACCACAGCCAAAGGCGTGCCGCCAGACTTGCCGATCCGCGCGGCGATGCCCGTCAGCTCGCGTGCTGCCGGGTCTGCGGCCGGTGATGCCGCCAACCCCGGATTGGCTGCCGCACCCGCGCGCTCCGCGCGCGGCGCATGGGTCTTCGGGTCCTGTCCGACGTAAGCCAAGATCGCGTCGACGGCGCCCTTGCGGATCAAGCTGCCTTCGATGTCGACGCCGCTCATGCGGGTCTGCGCGGTGAAAGGAACGAAGTGGGCGTGGAGCGGCGCCATCTCTCGCCCGCGCAGCCCGTATTTCTGCTTGGCGAGCACGACAATGGAGCGACCCTCGGGCGTTTCGTCGGGAAGCGAGCTGAGCTGAGCCGCATCGGCCAGCTCCCGCTCAGTCACGCCGGTCAGCGGCAGGAACTCGGTCGCCTGGCGGTTGCCGAGCGTGATGGTGCCGGTCTTGTCGAGCAACAGCGTGTCGACGTCGCCTGCCGCCTCGACCGAGCGGCCCGACATGGCAAGCACATTGAAGCGGACGAGACGGTCCATCCCGGCAATGCCGATGGCGGAGAGCAGCGCGCCGATGGTCGTTGGGATCAGCGTCACGAAGAGCGCCACCACCACCACGATCGGGATCGTGCCGCCCGCGTAGTGGGCGAAGCTCGGGATGGTGGCCGTCGCGAACACGAAGATGATGGTCATGCCGGCGAGCAGGATGTTGAGCGCGATCTCGTTCGGTGTCTTCTGCCGCTGGGCGCCCTCGACGAGCCCGATCATGCGGTCGAGGAACGTCGACCCCTGCGCCGCGGTGATGCGCACCGTGATCCAATCCGAGATCACCTGCGTGCCGCCTGTGACCGCCGAGCGGTCGCCGCCGCTCTCGCGGATCACCGGTGCCAACTCGCCGGTGATGGCTCCCTCGTTGACCGAGGCGACGCCCTCGATCACCTCGCCGTCCGAGGGGATGATGTCGCCTGCCTCCACCAACACGATGTCGCCGACCTTGAGACTCGTGCCTGACACCATCTCGTAGGTCGTCTGGTCATGGTTGCGGAGGAGCTTCGCCTGCGTCTCGGTACGCGTGCGCCGGAGCGATTCCGCCTGCGCCTTACCGCGGCCCTCCGCCACCGCCTCGGCGAAATTCGCGAACAGCACCGTAAACCAGAGCCATAGGATGATCTGGAACGTGAAACCGAGATTCTCGGCGCCAGTCGCGAGTTCGCGCAGGAAGATCACCGTGGTCAGCGCGGCGACGACCTCGACCACGAACATGACCGGGTTCTTCATCAAGACCCGTGGATCGAGCTTGGCGAAAGCGGAGCCGATCGCCGGAATGACGATCTTCGGCTCGGTCAAGGCCGATACGGGCTTGCGCTTGAGCAGGGTGGACGTTGCCATTGGAGCCAGTCCGGATGCGGGTGGTCAGAACAGCATCTGCGCTTGCATCGCGAGATGCTCGACGACCGGCCCGAGCGCAAGCGCCGGGAAATAGATGAGGCCGCCGATGATCAGGATCACGCCGACGAGCAGGCCGACAAAGAGGCCCCCGGTCGTCGGGAAGGTTCCGGCGGAAGCCGGCACCGTCTTCTTCGCGACCAGCGAGCCGGCCACCGCCATCATCGGGATGATGACGAAATAGCGCCCGATCAGCATGGCAAGGCCGCCGGTCGTGTTGTACCAAAGGGTATTGCCGGTGATGCCGGCGAAGGCCGAGCCGTTGTTGCCGGTCTGGGATACGTAAAGGTACAGCACCTCGCTGAACCCGTGCGGGCCGGCGTTCAGGATGCTGGACAGGCCGAAGGGCAACAGCACAGCCACCGCCGGCCAAGCGAGCATCGACAGCGGCAGGATCAGGATGGCGAGCATCGACATCTTGACCTCCTTGGCCTCGATCTTCTTGCCCAGATATTCCGGCGTGCGGCCGACCATGAGCCCGGCGACGAACACGGCAATGATGACCATGAGCAGAATGCCATAGAGCCCCGAGCCGACGCCGCCATAGATGATTTCGCCAAGCATGATGTTGACGAGCGGAATCATCCCGCCGAGCGGCGTGAAGCTGTCGTGCATGGCATTGACCGAGCCGTTCGAGGCGTCGGTCGTGGCCACCGCCCACAGGCTGGAATTGGCGAGGCCGAAGCGGACCTCCTTGCCTTCCATGTTGCCGGGATCGAGCCCGAGCGCGGCGAAGTTCAGATTGCCCGCGCCTTCCGCCCAATAGGTGATCAGCACGCCGGCGAGGAAGAGGATCGACATGGCGGCGTAGAGCGCCCAGCCCTGGCGCTCGTCCTTCACCATCCGCCCGAAGGTGTGGGTCAGCGCCGCGGCGATCAGCAGGATGGAGAGCATCTCGACGAAGTTGCTGAGCGGCGTCGGGTTTTCGTAGGGCACCGACGAGTTGGCGTTCCAGAAGCCGCCGCCGTTGGTGCCGAGCTGCTTGATCGCGATCTGCGAGGCGGCCGGCCCTTGGCTGAGCGTCTGTTTCGCGCCTTCGAGCGTGGTCGCGTCGACATACGGCCCGATGTTCTGAGGAACCCCCTGCCAGACGAGGAAGAGCGCGCCGATGAACGCCAGCGGCAGCAGCACGTACAAAGTGCAACGTGTGAGGTCCACCCAGAAATTGCCGACCGTCTTGCCCGAGGCACGCGCAAAGGCGCGGATCAGCGCGATGGCGAGCGCGATACCCGTGGCGGCGGACACGAAGTTTTGGGTTGTAAGCGCCGCCATCTGGGTGAGATAGCTCATCGTGCTCTCGCCGCCGTAGTTCTGCCAGTTGGTGTTCGACGTAAAGCTGACGGCGGTATTGAAGGCGAGATCCGGGGCGACCGCGGACATGCCCGCAGGATTGAGCGGCAGCAGTGCCTGGAGGCGTTGCAGCGCATACACCAGCAGGAAGCCTGCGGCGTTGAAGAGGAGCATGGCGACCGTATAGGTGAGCCAGTGCTGCTCGCGCCGCTCGTCGACGCCGGCGGCCCGATAAAGGATGGCTTCGACCGGGCGGAAGACGGGCGACAGGAACGTCCGCTCGCCTTCGAACACCCGCGCCATGAAGCGTCCGAGCGGAACCACGAGCGCGGTCAGCACTACGAAATAGATGGTAATCTCTGCCCAGCCGTTCGCCGTCATGGTTGGGTGCTCCTCAGAATCGCTCAGGCTTCAGCAGGGCGTAGGTCAGGTAGATGAGCAGGCCGGCGGTAACGAGAAGGGCGAGCACGTAGTCGATGATCATGGTCGTCTCCGTTCAGAGCCGCTCGCAGGCGAACGCATAACCGACCGCCAGCGCGAAGAAGCCGATCCCGATCACCAGCATGACGACGTCCAACATCAGATCACACTCCTCGCTCAGAACCGTCCCGGACGGATGAGGGCGTAGCCGAGGTAGCCGAGCAGCATGAGGGCGACCGCGCCGCCGATCACGAAGTCGAGCAGCATGGCCGCCTCAGAGCCGCTCGCAGCCGCGTACCGCGAGGCCGAACAGGGCAAAGCTCAAAAGGGCGAGTGCGACGCAGGCGATATCGAGCATGGCGAGGCCCTCGGCTTCGGTTTCGAAGCACCAGATGGCCGCGCCGGGCGTAAAGGCGCCATTCCGGATCGCCAGGCCGGCCATAAAAACGCCGTCAAACCTTTATGGCGATTTTGCGGCGCCGGTTGGCTCGTGAAGGTCGGGCTCAAAGCCTCGATCCCAGGCCGGGCCGGCACTCGGCTCGTCCGGTCGCGGATTGACGCACCCGTCCATTCGTTCGAGGATCAAGCCAAGGCGAGGCCTTCGACCACGCCGTGAGAGCGAGGGGGCGAGTGGCGACTCTTCGGGCAGCATCGGCCGAGGCTGAGGGTGGACAGGCTCCGCTCGTGGCCCTGCGCGGCATCGAGAAGAGCTTTGCGGGCGTCGCGGTGCTCAAGGGCGTCGGCTTCGTCGTCCGCCCGGGCGAGGTCGTGATGCTGGTCGGCGAGAACGGCGCCGGCAAATCGACGCTCAAGAACATTCTCTGCGGGGTCGTGGCGCCCGATGCCGGCGCGATCGAGTTCTTCGGCCGGACCTACGCGGCGCTCTCGACGGCGCTGGCCGACCGGCTGGGGATCGGGACGATCCATCAGGAGCTGAGCCTGTTCGGCAACCTGTCGGTGGCCGAGAACATCCACCTGCCGCATCTGCCGTACCGTGCGGGGCTGGTCGACCGCAAGGCGATGCGGGCGACCGCGGCAACGCTGCTCCGGGATCTCCTCGGCAGCGCGATCGACCCGAGCGCGGAGGTCGACGCGCTCTCGCTCGGCGAGCGGCAGCTGGTCGAGATCGCGAAATCGATCCACCGCTCGTCCTCGCTCTTGATCCTGGACGAGCCGACCACCTGCCTCAGCCTGCCGGAGCGGCAGCGCCTGTTCGATGTCGTGCGCCGGCTCAAGGGCAGGGGCTTCGGCATCATCTACATCACCCATTTCATGGAGGAGGTGTACGAGCTCGCGGATCGCATCGTGGTGCTGCGCGACGGCGCCGTGGTCGGCGACGGCACGCAAGCCGAGATCCCGCTCGCGAGCCTCGCCCGGCTGATGGTCGGGCATGACCTCGGCGAGCCGGCGACCAGCCTGCCGGCGCGCATCAGGGATGCGCCGGTGGTCCTCGAGGCCAAGGGCCTGGCCGACGGCAGCCTGGTGCAGGACGTCGGCTTCACCTTGCGGGCCGGGGAGATTCTGGGCCTCGCAGGCCTGGTCGGCGCAGGCCGCAGCGAGACCGCCGAGCTGCTGCTGGGGCTGCGCCGCGGCAAGGGCGAAGTGACCCTTGGCGGCCGGCCGTTCACGGCCAGAAGCCCGCGCTCGGCACGCGCCCGCGGCCTGGTGCTGGTGTCCGAGGACCGCCGCCGCGACCAGGCCTACCTCGCCCGCCCGTTGCGCGAGAACCTGACCGCGCCCTGCCTCGCCGAGCTCCGGTCGGGGCGCCTGCGACTGCTGGCTCTGGGCCGCGAGCGGCAGCTCGCCGCGGGCATCGCCACGGCGTTCGGCGTCGACCATCCGGGCCTCGAGGCCGCGATGGTGACGCTCTCGGGCGGCAACCAGCAGAAGGCCATCCTCGGCCGCTGGTTCGAGGGCGATCCCTCGGTCTGCATTCTCGACGAGCCGACCAAAGGGGTCGACATCGGGGCGCGCGAGGCGGTCCACCGGATGATCCTGGAGCGGGCGGCCGCCGGCGTCGCCTTTCTCCTGATCAGCTCGGACCTGGCCGAGCTGCGGCTGCTGGCGGACCGCGTGCTGGTCCTGCACAAGGGGCGGGTGGTCGCCGACCTCGCTCGTGCCGAGGCCGATCTGCATCATATCATGGCGCTGGCCTCGACCGGGCGAGCCGCCGCATGAGACCCGTCCTGTCCCGCGCCGCCGCGCAGGAAGTGTCGCTGCTGCTGGCGGTCGTGCTCGTCTGCATCGGTTTTTCCCTGCTCTCCGGACGCTTCGCCGACCTCGACAATCTGAAGAACGTCCTGCTCCAGGCATCGGCCACGGTGATCGCGGCCGTGGGCATGACCTTCGTGATCGCGACCCGGGGGATCGACCTCTCGATCGGCTCGGTCGCCAACCTCTCCTTGTGCTTTGCCGCATTCCTCGCCGGCACGCGCATCGAGGCCGAGCTCACGACCGTGGTCGGGCCGGCCGCCTACCCGCTGGCCCTGCTGACGGGGGCCGCGCTCGGGGCGCTGAACGCGCTGCTGATCGGTCGCGTCGGCCTCAGCCCGCTGATCGCGACGCTGGGCACGCTCACGCTCTATCGCGGTCTGGCGCTGCACCTCACCGGCGCCGCGCTGACCGCGGTCAGCGGCCCGATCCTGTGGTTCGCCCGCGCCCAGGTCGCAGGCGTCGGCCTGCCGGTGCTGGCCGCAGCCCTGGTGGTGCTGGGCGGCGCCGTGGGGCTGGCCCGGACGGTCCCGGGGCGCCAGCTGCTGGCGCTCGGCGGCTCGCCGCGCTCGGCCGTGGAGACCGGCATCCCGATCCAGAGACTTCTGCTGCTGGTCTATGGCCTGGCCGGCTTTTGCGGTGCTGCCGCCGGCCTGATCGTGGTCGGCCGGGTCGGCGTGATCAACTCGGACCTGGGCTTCGGCTTCGAGTTCACGGTGATCACCGCGGTGGTCCTGGGCGGCACCAGCCTGTTCGGCGGCCGGGCCGCGATTGCCGGCACCGTGATGGGTGCCCTGCTGCTCACGATCATCGACAACGGCTTGAATCTGATCGGCGCCAACCCTTATGCCTACGATGTCGTCCGCGGCCTGATCCTGGTCGGTGCCGTGTCCCTCGACGCGGCGGTGCGCAGCTGGCGCGATCGTGCCGGCGCGACCGTATCGACGTGAGGCGGACCCTTGATCCGGCCGGAGGTGCGGCGGGCGATGTGATCGGCGACGAGCGGCGACCCCCAAGGGTCCCGCCACAACAGGGAGGCAGGCAAGCATGTCGAGAGCTGTCAAAGGAGCTGCGGTGGCGGGTGCGCTGCTGCTGCTAGGCGCCACGGCCGGATCGGCCAAGGACATCACGATCGGCGTCTCGTTCGACAAGATCGAGCCGTTCCGCGTGGCCCAGCAGAAAGCGATCGAGGACGCGATCGCGGCGGCCGGGGTCAAGGAGAAGTTCGCCAACGCCGACAAGGACGCCCAGCGCCAGGCCTCGCAGGTCGACAGCTTCGTCTCGCAGGGCGTGAGCGCGATCGTCTCGATCCCGTTCGACATCGAGGCCGCGGTCGACCTCGCGCAGTCCTCGATCGCCGCCGGCGTGCCCTTCGTCTCGATGGATCAGGCGCCGGCCGACCTGAAATCGGTCACCTATCACGTCGGCGGCGACCCCTGCGCCGACGGCAAGGTGGCCGGCGACTTCTTCGTCAAGGCCGCGGCCGGCAAGCCGTTCAAGCTGCTCGAGCTGCAGGGCGGGCTCGCCAACGACAATGGCATCCGGCGCTCCAAGTGCCTCGACGACGCGGTCAAGGTGGCGCCGAACATCGAGATCGTCGCCCAGGTGCCGACCGACTGGAACCCGCAGAAGGCGCTCGAAGGCACCGAGAACGCGCTCCAGGCGCACCCGGACCTGGCCGGCATCTACGCGCCCTGGAACGACGCGCTGCAGGGCATCTTCTCGGTCCTGAAGCAGAAGGGCCTGCTGGTGCCGGTGGGCGATCCCAAGCACATCACGATCGTCAGCATCGACGGCACGCCGCTCGGCTGCAAGGCGGTCAGGGACAAGCTGATCGACCTCGAGATCGCGACCCCCTTGCCGGAGATGGCCAAGCGCGCGGTCAACGCCGCGATCAAGGCCGCGAACGGCGAGGAGATCTCGCCGCAGGCCGAGTTCCTGCCCGGCATCCCCTACGGCCCCGACGACGTGGCCGAGATGGCCCCGAAGATCTGGGGCTGCGCCTGAGCGAGGGCGGCGCCCCTCCTGGCGCGGAGGGGCGCCGGCCCGCACGGAGCCGGGCGAGCCGGGCCGCCTGATGACGGCGACGCTCGAGAGCGACGCGGGCAGCGGTGCCCGGGCGCGGGTCCGCGAGCGGCCGTCGCCGATCCGGCGCCCGCCGCCCGCCTGGCTGAAGCTGCTGCAGGACGCGCCGATGCTGCCGGTGCTGGTGGCGGCCTTCGTCGTCTTCTGCTTCACCGTCGACGGCTTCACCTCGGCCGCCAACCTCGGCAACATGGCGCGCTTCTTCACGCCCTTGTTCGTGGCCGCGGTCGGCGCGATGCTGGTCTTCCTGCTCGGCGAGATCGACCTCAGCATCGGCTCGACGCTGAGCCTCGCCTCGGTGGTCGCCGCCTGGACGATGCGCGAGGCCGATTTGGTCCCGCTCGGCGCCGCCGCTGGCCTCGCCACCGGCATGGCGGTCGGCGCGATCAACGGCATCGCGGTCGCCTGGCTGCGGTTCCCGGCCTTCCTGCACACCTTGGGCATGCTGCTGACGGTCAGGGCCGTGGCCCTGCTGCTGACCGGCGGCCACTCGGTCGGGCGCCTGCCGCCGGCCGCGGTGGCGATCGGCCGGGGGTACCTTCTGGGCGTGCCCGACCTGCTGTGGCTCGCGGCCGCGGTCGGTCTGGCGGCGGCGATCCTGCTCGCGCGCAGCGTCCTGGGGCGCGAATTGTTCCTGATCGGCGCCAATCGCCGGGCGGCGACATTCAGCGGGCTGCGGGTGACGCGGACCCGGTTCGCGGCTTTTTTCCTGTCCGGCAGCCTCGCCGGCTGCGCCGGCGTGGCGGTGGTCCTGCGGCTGGGGTCGGGGGGCCCGATCCTGGGCGACAATCTCCTGTTGATGGCGATCGCGGCGGTGGTGCTGGGCGGCACCAGCATCATGGGCGGCGAGGGTGGCGTGTTCCGCACCGCGACCGGGGCAGCCGTGATCGTGCTGCTCGACAAGGGCCTCAACCTGCTCGGGCTCGAGTTCTTTGACCAGGCGGTGGTGATCGGCGCGGTGATCCTGATCGGCAGCGCGCTGGGCGTCCGCCTGCATCGCGGCCGCACCCAGAGCACCAGCTGACCCCGCCTCCGGCCTGGCTCCCATGCAGGCCCGGCGCGCCAAACCCATCGATGGAGCGAGCTTTCTCCGGCTCCTTTGGTCCTGGTGATGGGTGCCGGCGCTTCCGGCTGCCGTCCGCAAGGTTACGGTCGGCCCCCAATCCGATCGCTGCGGCGCCCACAGGCCAAAAACCCTGCTTTTGCGCACTTCTCGGGTTCGTTTGGTGGTCGGCGGTAAGCGGCGTTGCGGGGCCGGGGCGAGGTTCCGATCGGGCAGGTCATGCCGCGGCTCGACCGCGGAGGCGCCGGTCGAGGCATACCTCAGCGCGTTTCGCGCCGGGCGGGTCTTGCCGGCCGCGGCCCCGGGGCTGCGCGATCCGGCGCCGTTCCGGCGCTGGCGCGCGCGCCTGGCTCTCAGAGCCGACCACCAAGGTCGGCCCTGAGCGGCGCGCCTGGCTCTCAGAGCCGACCACCCAGGTCGGCTCGGAGCGGCGCGTTCGCGCGCTCGACGCAGGCTCGGTGGTCATGCTTCGTGGTCTCCTTTTGGGAGGATTGACTGCGTGGGCGCAATTCAGGCGCGCAAGCGAAGCGCGGAAGTCGAGCCTACCCACCTTGCCGATAGCAGATTATGGGAAAATATGCAAGGGTTGCCTTGCCTGGAAGGACCCGGAACGGGTCGGGCTGCCGGCCCTCCGGCCGGATCCCTGGATTCGACCGATCGACGAAATTGCTTGAGTTGAGGAATGAATTCCGTATATAGTCGACGCGGGTTCAACCCAAGGGGAAACCTGAATTAAGGCGAATTGCCGGCGCGAGCGGACGAATTTCCGGAATTTCCGGCAATTTTCCCGGCCCCGGCGCGCGTCTGGCTCCCTTCGCGCTCCGCACCGACCACCGAGGTCGGTGCTGGGAGCCAGCGAGCCGACCACCAAGGTCAGCTCGGAGCGACGCGTCCGCGCGGCCGCCGAGTGCACACCATGCCTCCCTCGGCCACCTGCTCATCGACGTACTCCTCGCCGCGGTTCTCGTACACCAGCGCCGGCACGTCGTTGATCACAACCGTGGTGCCGTCCCGCTGGAGCACCACCGTGGTTTTTGCCGGGCCGCGCCCTGCCTGCACACCACGCATTTTCATGTCCGGCGCCTCCGCCGGAAGCCCGACTGCCACAAGGCCGGGTCCGGCTCGTATACCGTCACGACGATGGTCTCGTCACCGTCCGTATCGTCGGCGATCACGACGTGCAGCGCGCGGCCCCTGACGGACCCGAGCAGCAGCCGCCTCGGATAGGGCAGGTCGTGGGGATAGCGCTCGATCGTCTCGCCCTGATCGAACAGGGAGCGCACCTCCGCCACGGTGATGGTTCCGGTGGCCGAGGAGACATTAACCGGAAAGTAACCCTTTGATGGTTAACGATACCTTCGGATGGTCCATGCGACCCTGGGACTCCATGCCCGCGAATTGGCGGCAGCGGGGGGAGGGGCGGGTGGTGGGCAGGGGCAGGCCGAAGGGTGTCAAGGAGGGAGCTGGTCGGGACGACCGGGAGAGAGGCTGGTTGATGACTGTCCTCGGGCCTGTACAGCAACTGCGTGAATTTTCGGCCCGAGCGGCGGAATTTTCCGGAATTTCCGCGAATTTTTCAGCCGGCGGAGCGAAATTTCCGGGTGACCGGCGAGCGGACGTGCACGGGCGTCGCCGCCGCGTTGACGCAAGCTCTCTGCGAGGATCGGGCGACAGCGCGTTGTCCACGAGGAAATTCAGGCGCTCACCAGCGGCAGTTCGCGCTCGCGCACTGGCGTCAGCTGCGTATCTCAGCGCCTCGGCAAGATCCTCGCGCTCGAGGTCGGGACAGGCTTCGAGAAGCTCGGTTTCGCTCATGCCGTCGGCCATCATCCCGACCGCGGCCGCGACCGGGATGCCCAGCCCGCGGATGCAGGGGACGCCCATCTGCCTGGGATTGGCGGTGATGCGCGCGAACCTCATCCCTCGTCTCCGATGCGACCTACGCCGATCGCCTCCGCGACGCAGGCGCGCAGATCGGACAGATGGCGAAGCGTCTCCTCGATCTCCTCGGGCGTGGGCGGTCGCTCGGCGCCCTCGCTTGCGCCTGGCATCGGATAGCGAAAGGCAAAGCCCCAATAGGTCCGCACCCGCAAATGCGCCAGCAGCGGCTCGACATCCGGCCAGGCGGGCACCGCCAGATGGCTGAGCTCGTCGAGATCGTGCGTCTTGCGAAGCGGGATCGCGGCCAGCACGAGCAGCCCCTTGATCAGCTTCTCCGCCGCTTGCTGGCAGTGATAGGCAGCGATGCCAAGGACCGGCGGCCGCGCATCGAGACAGAGCCGGACCGCGCGGAGATCGTCGTCCGCCCTGGCAAGCCAGGCCTTCGCCTCGTCGCGTTGCCTGGCGGGATCAACGTCGCTCATAGACGACGATGCCGTCCTCGGCGGCCATGTGGGCGAGCGAGCCGATCACCTGGCACTGGTCCTCGAACCAGCGCCGCCGGCAGGGCACGATGTCGACCGCCCGGTGGAAGTCCTTTCGCGCCTCGAAGGCCGAGCGCCAGCCCAGCTTGTCGGCCGGCGCCGCATCGTCGAGCACGACCAGCAGGTCGATGTCGCTGTCCGTGCCTGCATCGCCCCGCGCCCGGCTGCCGAACAGGATCACCTGAAGCGGGTCGAAATGCGCGACCACGGCGTCCAGCAGCTCCTTCGGCACCGCTCGTGCATAAGCTTGAGCGGCTCGGACGTCCTCGAGGGTGAGGCCCGGATATGCCTCGAGGATGTCCTCGCTGGACTGGCAGTCGTCGAGCTTCTCCACGATCAGATCGACCGGGATGCGCGTGCCCTTGATGCAGGGCTTGCCGCCCATGACCTCCGGCCTGACCGAGATCCGGGAATGACGGTTCGCCAGTCTCAACATCCGAAGTCCTCCATCGCCGCCCGCATCATACCGCAAGCTCGGCCTGGGCGGGGGTGGTCTCGTCGGGGAGCGTGCTGGCGATGCCGACCAGCGCCGGCCACGCGACCACCAGGCCGTTGTAGGCGAGGGCCTGTCGGATGTCTTCCGGCTCGAGGTCGGGATAGGCGGCGAGGATCGCCCTCTCACCCTCGGCGATCAGGCCCACGATCGTGCCGACCGTGATCCGCATGCCGCGGATGCAGGCGCGTCGGCCCATCTTGCCGGGCTCGAAGGTGATGCGCTCGAATGGTCCGGTCGCCGCCATCACAAGGTCACTCCCGCTATGTGCATTCATCGCGCGACCGCCGCGACCATGGCATCCAGGCGCCGGCAGAAGACGATGCGTCAAAGGCTGGCATCGGTCGTGTCAGGACGTCGTCGTTCTCGCTCGGTCGCAGGAACGGCTTCACCACCGCAGCCTAGCGCAGGTTTTGCCCGGGCGCGACGCCCCAGGCGCCAGCGCGTGCGCCCAAGCGCGCCGCGCGCTGCGGCAGCCTCGAGAAGGTTCCGGGCGACGCATGTCATCGATGTCCGACGGCTCTTCAACCAGCCAGGCGAATTGCCGGCGCGAGCGGCCGAATTTCCGGAATTTCCGGCAATTTTCCCGGCCCTGACGTAAATTGCCGCGCGGCCGGCCAGTGCACACCATGCGACACTTCTGTAGCCTCAGGCGACAGTTGCGTGCACATGCTTAAGTCCTAGCGGTGGCACGGTTTTTCGCCCAACTGGCGACTTGGCCGTTGATCTCGGCCGCAAAGACCGCTGATTCCGGCCGCAAAACCGCAGATTTCGGGCGCAAAAGTGACGCAGGCCTGCGCCAGGTGGCGCATGGCTGGCCGGCAAACAAATCCGTTCGGGCAGTTTTCTTTCTCGGAGATCACGCGCATGGGCATGACCGCGAGCCAGACACAGGCGATTCAGATACGCAACCTATAGCGCGCAACCTATAATGTTGTCAGCATCAAGAATCTCCGATAGCCTTCGGGAGGCGAGCTAGGCGTTTCGCTGATCGGACCGGACCCGGAATCGCGCCAGAGACTTCCAGATGCAGGTAGATCACGTGCCTTTCAGCCCGTTCGTAAACGCCAGCGAGGAGCGGGCCTGCCAACATCTCTCTCGGCGGTTGATGGCCGAGCCCGGCGACGCTCGGTTCGTCATTCTGACGAACGTCGCGCATTCCATAACTGCTCGCGGGCAACCCGACGAGATCGACATCGTTCTTGTTGGCCCCAGTGGCGTACATGTTGTTGAGGTCAAACACTGGGACCGGGCATATTTGCGTGCTAACCGAGACGTCCTGGCTGCTGAGGCCGACAAAATCGCCCTGAAAGCGCGTAAGGTCGCGTCGAAGCTCCGTCGAGTGTATCCGGCTCTCGGTTATATCGAGCCGCGGATGCTGCTCACCAAAGAAACGAAGACACTACAGCGTAATACCGACGAGCCGGTCCGTGGTGTCCGCCTGTATGCGCTAACCGACTGGCGGGAACTCGTGGAGCTCAATGACTTAACCAGGCTGCCGGAGGTACAAATCAATCAGTTGTGCGATGAGATCGCGCCTCGTTCGCGTGCGGTATTAACGGGAGACCTGCGGCGACTCGGCCAAATTACTGACCTCGCTCTGCTTTCGCCGCGTGAGGACCGATTCCACCGAGTGTACCGGGGACGTAACACCGTTAACCAGGACCAGGTTGTCGTGCACGTGTACGATCTTTCGGCGTCCGAGCATGAGAGCCCGGGACACCTCGCGCGCCGCGAGTTCGAGGTTGTGCAGCGCATGCAGAAGTCGCCCTGGCTCCCGAGGTTGGTCGATTCCTTTCAGGCCGTTCTGAACTATCCGGGGGAGCTTTTTTTCTTCAGTCTAGCGGACAGCAGCGCGCCGACACTGCGTGTGCGCGCCGGCGACACTGCGTGGACGCTTGAGGACAGGCTCGAGTTCGCACGCCAATGTCTCGTTGCGTTGGACGAACTCCATCATCCGGCGGGGGACGAGGGAGGCGTCATCCACCGAACGATCACGCCTGACGCCATCCTGGTTCGGCCAGACGAGCGCCCCTTGTTTTTTCATTGGGAATGGGCCCGGATCTCAGACGCCCTGACCATCGCGCCGCCCGGGACTAAGACGCCGGCGCGGGATTTCGCGGCTCCGGAGGTCCTGGATCAAGGCCTTAGTGCCGCCGATCGAAGATCCGACGTGTTTGCGCTCTGCGCCTCGCTCCGGCTGCTCTTCGAAGGGGTCGCCTGCGACCAAGCCCAAACAGCGGCGGAGGTCCTTGCACAAGGAACCGCAGCGGACCCCGAACAACGCCTTAGCCTGGTGGCTCTTGCGGAGCTGCTCGGGGAGGCCTGTGTGAAGGCGCCGGGAAGCCAAAGTCTCGCGGCGGAACCTACGCCACCAAGGCAGACATGGGCCGAAGAAGCGGTCGTCACCCTGGATGGGCACCATTACCGCGTCCTAGGAGGGTTGCAGATGGGCAAGATCGGGAAGGCGTGGGGCCCGGGACACCTTCAACTCATGGGACGACGTGGACAACGCCTTCAAGGCGTGGGCCGAGCAGTTCGCCAAGCGGCTGGACGAGCTGGGCACCTGCCCGCACTGAGCGGGCGCGCCGTCGTCGGCTCCAAGCCCAAGTTGGTCAATCCAAAGGAAGGGAGACTATCGATGAACATCCGATCCAGGCTGTGGCTTGGCGCCGCGATGGCGCTCGTGGTCACTGCCGTGGTGGCAGGCGCGCCACCCGCCTCGGCGCAGGAGGCGAAGAAGCCGAACATCCTGTTCATCATGGGTGACGACATCGGCATCATGCAGCCGAGCGTCTACCACCGCGGCCTGATGGTCGGCGAGACGCCGAACATCGACAAGATCGCGAATCAGGGCGGGCTCTTCATGGACTACGTCGCCATGCAGAGCTGCACCTCCGGGCGCAACGTGTTTTTCACCGGCATGTATCCGCTGCGCACCGGCATGATCCCGCCGCAGCTGCCCGGCAGCCCGTCCTATCTCCAGCCCGGCACGCCGGCGATCGCCAAGTTCCTCTATGATCTCGGCTACACCACCGGCGAGTTCGGCAAGAACCACCTCGGCGATCACACCGCCGCCCTGCCGACGGCGCACGGCTTCCAGGAGTACTGGGGCTATCTCTACCACCTCGACGCCGTGCAGCAGGTGAGCTTTCCCGACATCAACAAGTCGCCGACCGAGCAGACCGTGGCGCCGCCGTGCAAGAACACGCCGATCCCCGGGATTCCCGAGGTTCCGGGCGCGGTCGATCCCAAGACGACGACCTGCCTGACGCCGCCGCGCCCGATCATCTGGTGCAAGTCTTCCGACGGCACGGAGGCGAACCAGAGCTGTCAGGACGAAGGCCCGATGACGCTCGACCGGTCGCGCACCGTGGACGAGGAGATCTCGGCCAAGGTCATCGACTTCCTCGACCGCAATGACCCCAAGAAGACCGGCAAGCCGTTCTTCGTCTGGTACAATCCGGCGCGCATGCACGTCGTGACCATGCTGCCGCCGAAATACGAGGCCATGCTGGGCGAGAAGGGCGGCAAGGACTGGGGCGTCAACGAAGCCGGCATGAAGCAGATGGACGACAACATCGGCCTGGTCCTCGAGAAGCTCGAGGCGATGGGGGCGGTGGACAACACGATCGTCGTCTTCACGACCGACAACGGCGCCGAGGCGATCAGCTTCCCCGACGGCGGCGTGACGCCGTTCAAAGGCCAGAAGGGCGAGGCTTACGAAGGCGGCTATCGGGCGCCGGCGGTGATCCGCTGGCCTGGGGTCGTCCAGCCGGGTACCATATTCAAAGAGCTGTTCGCCGCGCTCGACTGGTTGCCGACCTTCGTCGAGATCGCCGGCGGCCCGAAGGCCGACGGCCTGAAGAAGCAGCTCGAGGAAGGCAAGTACCCGGGGATCGTCAAGACCACGCTGGACGGCGTCAACCAGATCGATTACCTGACCGGCAAATCCCAGAAGTCGGCGCGCGACTACTTTTTCTACTTCTCGGGGGCGACGCCGTCGGCGGTCCGCTACAAGAACTGGAAGATGTACTACAACATGTCGCAGCCCGGTGCCGACGGCTGGATCCTGCCGCTGGTGCCGTTCCACTTCACCCTGGTCGACAACATCAAGCGCGATCCGTTCGAGCAGGCGGTCGGCCTCCAGCAGAAGTCGGCCATGAGCCTGGGCGGCGCGCTCGCCGCGCCGATGACCGCCTTCCAGTACGACTGGAACATGCTGCCGATCGGCCAGCAGCTCTGGCTCAAGTGGTTCGAGACGCTCAAGGCGTTCCCGCCGATGCAGGCGCCGGAGAGCTACAACCTCACTCAGGTGATGGACATGATGAAGTCCGGCGCCGGGCACCCGAGCGACTAGCGGCGCGGGACCAGCGCACGAGGCGGGCGCCCGATCGTGGGCGCCCGCCCGACGCTGGCCAATCCAAGCGAGGGACAGAGATGAAAGCTTTGGCGAAACGCCTGTTCGGCGCCGCGATCCCGATCGCGCTCGTCGCGGCTTTGGTGGGCGTGTCGCCCGCGTCGGCGCAGGACGCGTCCAGGCCCAACATCCTGGTCATCATGGGCGACGACATCGGCTACTGGAACATCAGCGCCTACAACCGTGGCATGATGGGCTACCGGACGCCCAACATCGACCGCATCGCCAATGAGGGCGCGATCTTCACCGACTACTACGGTCAGCAATCGTGCACCGCCGGCCGCGCCGCGTTCATCACCGGTCAGAGCCCGATGCGCACGGGCCTTCTCAAGGTCGGGCTGCCGGGCGCGAAAGAAGGGCTGTCGGACAAGGACCCGACGCTCGCCGAACTGCTCAAGCCGCTAGGCTACATGACCGGACAATTCGGCAAGAACCATCTCGGCGACCGGAACGAGTTCCTGCCGACCGCGCACGGCTTCGACGTGTTCTTCGGCAACCTCTATCACCTCAATGCCGAGGAGGAGCCGGAGCACCCCGACTATCCGAAAAATCTGGAGTTCAAGCTGCGCTTCGGACCGCGCGGCGTCCTCAGATGCACGGCGACCATCGCCGAGACCCCGGGGGAGGATCCCCGCTTCGGCACATGGGGCAAGCAGAGCTGCGAGGACACCGGTCCGCTCACCAGAAAGCGCATGGAGACCGCCGACGAGGAGTTTCTCAAGGCCACGCTCGATTTCATCGACCGCGCCAACAGCGCCAAGAAGCCGTTCTTCGCGTGGTTCAATCCGACCCGCATGCACATCTGGACCCACCTCAAGCCCGAGTCCCAGGACAAGACCGGTCTCGGCATCTACCCGGACGGCATGGTCGAGCACGACGGCCAGGTCGGCCAGCTCCTGAAGAAACTCGATGACCTGGGCATCGCCAACACCACGGTCGTGATCTACACGACCGACAACGGCGCCGAGACATTCTCCTGGCCCGACGGCGGCACCACGCCGTTCCGCGGCGAGAAGAACACCAACTGGGAGGGCGGCTATCGCGTGCCGGCGTTGCTGCGCTGGCCCGGTCTGGTGCCGCCGCGCACCGAGATCAACGACATCGTCTCGGCGGAGGACTGGGTGACCACGCTGGTCGCGGCAGCGGGCGAGCCCGACATCAAGACCAAGCTGCTCCAAGGCTACGACGCCGGCGGCAAGACCTTCAAAGTGCACCTCGACGGCTACGACCAGCGCGACCTGCTCGCCGGCAAGGGTCCGGATCAGCGCCGCGAGTTCTTCTACTGGACCGACGACGGCGACCTCGCCGGCCTGCGCTACGACCAGTGGAAGGCGGTGTTCATGGAACAGAAGGCGGAGGGCTTCGATGTCTGGGCACAGCCGATGGTCCAGCTGCGCCTGCCCATGCTGTTCAACCTGCGCTCAGACCCGTTCGAGCGTTCCCAGCACGAGGCCGGCGACTACGTGAGGTGGTTCATCGACCATGCGTTCGTGCTGGTTCCGGCCCAGGCGATCGTGGCGCAGTATCTGACCAGCTTCCAGCAGTTTCCGCCGCGCCAGAGGCCCGGCAGTTTTTCGATCGAACAGGCCATGGAAAAGCTGATGAACCCGAAGGGCGGCAATTAGCTGCGCGCGCTGGCGCATCCGGAGGCGGGTTCGCGCCAATTCGGGAGGGCGACCGCCTCCCATGCAACGCGACACCAAGAAGGAGACAGCGATGATTGAGGGAGCACGCCAACGCGGCAGCGCGCGCGTCGAGCGATGGACCTGGCCATTCGGCCGAGGTCAGGTCTGCTCGAGACGTTCCTCTGCCCTCGGGGACCCGGCCTTCCAGTTCCCGAGCGCCACCGACGGCAAGAAGCTCGGCACCCAGAAGTGGAGGCCGGGCCGGCCGCGGTCGCGCTGACCATGCCGGGCAAATGGTGATCGTGACGCCATGGAGGACTTTCGGATGAAGAGGAAACTCCTCCTCGCTTGTTGCGCGCTCATTGTGGCAGGCGCGGCTGCAGCGGGGGCGCTGTACTACGCTTACCCGGTGCGGGTGTCGGTATTTGCGGGTCTGACGCGCAACTATTTTCTTTCGTGGTTGGCACCTCCAGGCACGACAACTACGGAATTGAATGCGGCTTACCGAGGCGCCGGGGTTGTTGCGCCCGCGCCACCCGCCCAGGCGTCAGTGCCGAGCACCACCGCCGGCGACTGGCCGAGCTACAACAGAACGCTCACTTCCGAGCGTTACTCGCAGCTCAGCCAGATCAATACGAAGAATGTTGGCCAGCTGAAGGTTTTGTGCACTTACGACATCGGTCAGTTCGCTGCCTTCGAATCCGGTCTGATCATGGTGGATAACGCTCTGATCGGTACCACCGAATTCGATATTTTCTCCCTCGACCCGGCTACCTGCGCCGAGAATTGGCGAACGCACGAAAACTACCCCCCGAGCCTCCTGCCGGCCAACCGGGGCGCCGCCTACCTGGACGGCATGCTGTTTCGCGGCACCCAGGACGGGCGGGTGCTGGCCTATGACTTCAAGACCGGCAGGCGAATGTGGGAAGCGACGATCGCGGACGCGAAGCTTGGCGAGTCGGTTCCGTCGGCCCCGATTGCCTGGGACGGCCTCGTCTTCATCGGCAATGCCGGCGGCGACTACAAGGGCGGGAAGGGCCACATGTACGCGCTCGACGCCAAGACCGGCAAGATCGTCTGGGAGTTCTTTCTGATTCCCAGAGCCGAGGGCGACGCGACCCGCGGACCGCAAGGCGCGACACCGCTCAACACGTCGACTTGGAAAAATGCGCCCGGCATACCCATCAGCGGGGGCGGGACTTGGACATCGTACACCCTTGATACGAAGACCGGGCTGCTGTACGTCCCGGGCGGCAATCCGGCTCCCGACTTCGCGATTGGGGCGCGCGAGGGGGATAATCTTTATACCGACTCGGTCATCGTACTCGACGCCAAGACCGGCGACTACAAGTACCATTTCAAGATTGTGCCGAAAGACTGGCACGACTGGGACGTCTCCAACCCGCCCGTCCTGATTCAAACGATGGCCGGCAAGCAGCTCATGGTGGTCGCCCCTAAAGATGGCCAGCTCTATGGCTTTGATCTCGCGACCAACGACCTGCTCTACCGCGTGCCGGTGACCCAGGTCGAGGACGTCGCCGCAACTTTCTCGCCCGGCAAAGCTGTCCATTTCTGTCCGGGCAGCGTGGGTGGCGCGGAATGGAACAGCCCGGCCTACGATCCGCAGACGAACCTCGTCCTCATCGGTGAGGTCGATTGGTGCGACACGGTAACGCCAAAGGATGTCAATGAACTGCGGTCGGTGCCGCTCGGGCAGCCCTGGGCCGGCATGGCGACATGGAACCCGTTCTGGATGTTCGGCAGAATGGGCGGCGCCGACGGACACTGGGCCGGCTGGGTCTACGCCGTCGACGCCGACACCGGCGTCTGGAAGTGGCGCCTGAAGTCTAATTACCCGATCATCGGCGGTATGACTCCGACGGCCGCGGGCATCGTGTTCTTTGGCGATCTGGGCGGCAACTTCTATGCGCTCGATGCCGCCAACGGCCAGAAGCTCTGGGGCCAGGAGCTCGGCGGCGCGATCGGCGGCGGTGTGATCACCTATACCGCGAACGGCGCGCAGAAAGTCGCCGTGGCCGCCGGCTTTACGCACCTCGCCTGGCCGACGAAGATCGTGACCGCCAAGATCGTAGTGCTGGGCCTCGACGGCGCCCCCGCGAGCCAGTGATCTGCGACTTCGATGGCTGCGAGTATGGGTTGGCAGCTTTAAGATGCGGCGAACCGAAGCATGATGAGCGTTCGGGGTCGGCATACGGGGAATCGCGGCTTAATGCGACGGCCTGGTGAGCCGGTCCGAGTGGCCGCAGTGGCGATTGCGTTCCTACTGGGCGGGTGCGGCGGGCTCGGGCCGCGAACGATTCCGGCGGACCAGATCGACTACTCGACCGCGATCGGCGAGGCCTCGAAGCAGCAGGTCCTGCTCAACGTAGTGAAGCTGCGCTTCAGCGACCTGCCGTCCTTCGTCTCGGCGAGCCAAGTGGTGGCCGGCTACCAGCTGAGCGGCAATGCGAGCCTCGCGGCGCAGGTCTCCAATTTCGGGAACCTCAGCCAGCAGGCAGGCAACCTGGCGGCGGTCACATTGGGCGGCACGTTCAGCGACAATCCGACCGTCACCTACACGCCGCTGACGGGTGCGGAGTTCGCTGACACGCTCCTGGCCCCGCTGGGTCCGGCGGACATTGTGGGCCTCGTGCTCGCCGGAGTTCCGATCCGGCTCGCGTTCGGCGTCGGCCTTCATTCGCTGGGCGACTACCACAACGAGGTCGGGGGCACCCTGCCCAACGCGCAGGCCGATCCGCAGTTCATCGAGCTGGTGGGGCTCATCGACGAGCTCACGAGAGGGGGATGGATCGCGTTGACGAGCACCGCGCCCGCGGACCGCGAGGCCAAGGGCAGGCTCGACGAGAAGGCCCAGGACGGCAAGAGGCCGGTCTACTTCCTATTCCGGGCCGGGCGGCCCGAGCCCGGGCTGCAGGCGAAGGTGGCGAGAGTGCGCGAGCTGCTCCGGCTCGATCCCAAGCGGAACGAGTTCGAGCTTATCTTCGGGCTGGCACCGTCCAAGGACCCGGAGACGATCGCCTTGCGCACGCGCTCGCTGATCGAGATTCTGGGCGACCTAGCCGGCGCGGTCGACGCGCCCGATGCGGCCGGTGCCGAGCAGCGAGGCGGCGCGGTCCGGCTGTTCGCTCCCGAGGTCAAGGTCCGCACCTCGCCCGAGCCACCCGGCGCCGCCTTCGTCGTGGTGCGCTACCAAGGAGATTGGTACTACATCGCGAACGACGACCTGCGCTCGAGGCAGCTCTTCACGCTCTGCATGCTGCTCTACTCGCTGGCGCAGAGCGGCAAGCCCCTCCAGCTCCCGGTACTGACCATCCCGACCGGCTGAGCGCGTCGGTGGCGAGTCCGGCGGACCACAGCGATCGCGGCCAGCCGGTTGATCCGCGTTAAGACCAGGGGAGAAAGCCAATGGATCTGGATGTCGTGTTGTTGTCGCGGATCCAGTTCGCGTTCGTCGTCACGTTCCACATCATCTTTCCGGCGTTCACGATTGGACTGGCAGCATGGCTCGCCACGATCGAGGGCATGTCCTTGGCCACCGGCAACCCGGTCTACCGGCGGCTGTTCGATTTCTGGCTCAAGGTGTTCGCGGTCTCGTTCGGCATGGGGGTCGTCTCGGGCATCGTCATGGCGTTCCAGTTCGGCACCAACTGGAGCGTGATGGCCGAGAAGACCGGCTCGATCCAGGGGCCGCTGCTCGGCTACGAGGCGTTCACGGCGTTCATTCTGGAAGCCACCTTCTTCGGGGTCATGATGCTGGGGCGGCGCCGGGTGCCGCCCTGGCTCTACCTCCTGGCCTGCTGCATGGTCGCGCTCGGCACCATGGCGTCGTCCTTCTGGATCCTCGCCAACAACAGCTGGATGCAGGTGCCGGTCGGCCACGCGATCGTGGACGGCAAGATCGTGCCCGGCGACTGGCTCGCGATCATCTGGGGCCCGGTCTTCCGCATCCGCTGGCTGCACATGCTGCTCGCGGCCTTCCTGACCACGGCGATGTGCGTGGCCGCCACGGGTGCCTGGTACCAGCTGCGCAGCGTCCACCTCGGCGAAGGCCGCGTCATGTTGCACTGGGGGCTCGGCCTCGCTGCCGTGCTGATCCCGTTCCAGCTGGCGCTCGGGCATCTGAATGGCCGCTACACCGAGAAGTACCAGCCCTCGAAGTTCACCGCGATCGAGGGCCGCTGGCAGACCGAGCAACCCGCCCGCCTGATCCTGTTCGCCTGGCCCGATCCGGCGAGCGAGCGCAACCTGTTCGAGATCTCCGTCCCCTTTCTGGGCAGCCTCGTCGACGACGGCAATTTCACCGAGCAAGAGCCGGGCATCGTGACGATCCCCAAGGATGACCGGCCACCGCCCGCGATCCCGTTCTTCGGTTTTCGCGCCATGGTTGGCATGGGCCTCGTCATGCTGGCGATCAGCTGGTTCGGCAATTGGCTGCGCTGGCGCGATCGGCTCGAGACGACGCGCTGGTTCCTGTGGGGTACGTTTCTCGCCTTTCCCTCGGGTTTCGTCGCCGTCATCAGCGGCTGGTACACGGCCGAGGTCGGCCGTCAGCCCTGGGTAGTCTATGGCCTGCTGCGCACCGCTGACGCCCATACGCCGACGCTCACGACGAGCGACGTGCTGACCTCGCTCATCGGCTACATCGTGGTCTACGCGGTGATCTATTCCTTTGGCCTCTACTACATCTATCATCTGCTTCGCGAGGGGCCGGCTGATCAGGAGCACGAGATCACCCGCGCCACCGCCATGCGTCCGATGGCCGCCGCAGGTTCGGCGGAGACCGCGACCGGCGGGACCTGGCAGGCCGGGAGCTGATTCGATGGACGCTTCCTGGCTGGCGGTCTTCTGGGCAGCGTTGATCGCGGTCGCGATCCTGGTCTACGTGCTCCTCGACGGCTTCGACCTCGGCGTCGGCATCCTGTTCGGAACCACCCGTGACCAGAACTTCCGCGGGCACATGCTGAGCGCCATCGCGCCGTTCTGGGATGGTAACGAGACCTGGCTGGTGATCATCGGGGCCAGTCTGTTCGGCGCCTTTCCGATGGTCTACGCGATCTTCCTGCCGGCCTTTTACCTCCCCGTTGCGCTGTTGCTGCTCGGGCTGATCTTTCGGGGGGTTGCGTTCGAGTTCCGCTACCGCGCCGAAAGCATGCGCTGGCTGTGGGACTGGGGATTCTTCCTCGGCTCGCTGATCGCTGGTTTCGTGCAGGGTGCGGCGATCGGGACGATGGTTCAGGAGCTGCCGGTCGTTGACGGTCGGTTTGCCGGCGCGTCGTTCGTGTGGCTGACGCCGTTCTCGGTCCTGTGCGGCGTCGGTCTGGTGCTGGGCTATGCGCTTCTCGGGGCGACCTGGCTGGTGCTCAAGACCCGTGGCGCGCTGCATGACTGGGCCGCTCGCCGGGTAAGGTGGCTGCTTGCCGGCGTGCTCGCGTTCCTTGTGCTGGCGTTCGTGTTCGCCGTGACCAAGCACCTTCGGGTCATGGACCGCTGGTTCGAAGCACCGTGGCTGCTCGCATTCCCGGCGATCGGCGCGCTGGCGGCGTACGGCCTCTGGCAGGGGGTGCAACGGCATCGGGACTGGCTCCCGTACGCCATGACCGTCGTGATCTTCGTCGCCGCCTACCTGACCCTGGTCGGCAGCTTCTGGCCCTACATGATCCCCTTCTCGGTGACGATCTGGGATGCCGCAGCCCCGCCGCAGTCGCTCACCTTCATGTTCTACGGCGCCGGGCTCGTGGTCTTTCCGGTCGTGCTGATCTACACGGTTGCGGTGTATTGGATCTTCCGCGGCAAGGTGCATGATGCCGACGCGATCGTCGCGGGCCGGCAGTCGGACTGAGCCTGCTGAGCGACCAACCTTAAGGAGATCAAGGCCATGCCCCGCATGCATTGAGGCAAGCGAGCAGATCTTGGAAGATGGAGCGAAATCCGACGCTTCGACACTCGCAGAGCAGGAGATGGACGTGTGGCTCATGAATGACCTGCTTGCGAAACCCGCAACGTTGTCCGGCGCGTCCAAGTACACAGTGATGAACGGTGTCCTCTACCTTTGCGCAGGAGCGCTGCTGGTCGCATGGTCAAAACTGACTCAGGGTTCGCGCAACAGCCCGCGCTCCTCCAGCGCCTTCAGGTAGCCGGCTCGAGAGTCGGTCCCGGTCTTGTCGAAGTCGTGGAGGTACCGCGTACCGCCACGAGTCAATGCCGGGCCGAGCGCGGCGCCGCTCAGCCCACCCCCGCCCCGAGCGCGGCGCCGCTCAGCCCACCCCCGCCCGACGCCGCCCGCCCGCCTGTGGCACCATGCTCGTCATGGCCACCGAGACCCACACTCGCCCCCGGGGCGCTCGCCGAGCGCGAGCGGGTGCTGCGCATCCTGCGCGCCCACGAGAGCGAGATCCGCGCCCAGGGGTGACCCGGCTGCGCCTGTTCGGCTCCATGGCGCGCGGCGAGGCCGGGCCCCAAGAGCGATGTCGAAAGCGATGTCGATCTGATTGCCGATATCGACCGGCGTGCGAAGTTCTCGCTGATCGATCTCGTCGGCCTCCAATATTTCCTTGGCGATCTGGTCGGGCGCAAGGTCGAGGTCGGCACGAGTCTCGAGAACACCCGCCCCCGAATCCGCCAACCCATCGAGTCTGACGCCGTCGAGGTTTTCTGATGGCTTACGTCGGCCGCGCTCTCCGAGCGCCCGGAGGTCGTTGGTGCGGAGCTAGGCCCTATGCTCGTCGGCGGCGAACGGCGGCGTCCGACCCTGCCGGCGCGCCTCGTCCGCGATCGTGCGCAGCAACCGCCGCTTGGCGGGGGTTCGCGCGGGGCCCTGGTTGCGCGCCGCGGCAACGCGCGCGTCATCGAGACCGAGCTCGCGCCGACGCGCCTCGATCCGCTTCGCCTGCTCGCGCAGTTGCACGACCCGCATCGACCTCACTCGCTCCGGTCGACCATCAGCTGGCCAAGGACGGCGGGATCGGCCCCCTCCTCCGCGGCCCGCCTTTTCAACTAAGCCACATCCAGGTTCTCAGCAAGTGAAGCCACGAGCCGCGCCTGCTCCAGCATGTCGTCGCGTCCCCTCGGATCGCTCGCGTGCTGTCCCAGCCGGTCGGCGATCAGGTCCTCGGGCGGTGGGAAGATCACCTTCGCATCGCTGGCCTCGTCGACGACCACGAGCCGGAGGCGACCCGGGTCCGTCCGTCCCTCGAACAGCGGCCCGGTGACGAACTCGACCCCGATCAGGCTGTCGGGATGGTAGAAGCCGCCGAGCCGGACGCCCTGTCGGTCCTCCCGCCGGAACCCGACCTCGACCAGCGCCTCGCCGACGATCTCCTCGCGTGCGGCGACGAGGTCGAAATCACCTGAGGTGATCGCGCCGCCGGTGTAGAACTCGACCGCGCTGCCGCCGACGATCACCGGCCGCGGGGCGCCGCGCTGCTCGGCGATGTCGAAGGCGCGCGCCAGCAGGCGCAACGCCTCAATGTACACCTTACGATACATGACGATACATGCCCGTCAGTTCGCCCAACGCAAGAGAGAGGCCTGAGCCACTCGTCGCCAGGTTGCTAGACCCGCCGCCACCGAGGTGGCAAGCGATCTGCGCAGGCCGGGCGCACGGGCGAGCAGCTGTTCGCGATCATGTGCACAGGCCGGAGGATCACTCGGGCCAAGACGGCCCGCGCCCGCGAGACGTGGGGCTCTTCCATCCTCCGGTCCCCGGCCCGAGAGCCGGTCCGGGTCTTGCCAAGGTTGTAGCGCCAGCGGCAAGTGTACATGCCGATCGAGCGCAGGTCGTCGACCCCAACCCGGCCCGCTCGACGCCGCCCGCCCGGCTGTGGCAGCATGGGCGTGGCGCCCGGCGCGGCGGGCGGGGCGCGATCGAACCCGGATCTGAGGAGGGGCCGCCTTGAGCCATTTGCTGACCTTTGCCATCAACCACATGGTGGCGCCGCGCAAGACGGTCGCCGAGCTGGTCGCGCTGACCAGAGGCCTCGGGCTCGACCAGATCGAGATCCGGAACGATCTGGACGGCGTCGCGATCAGCGACGGCACGCCGCCGGCTCGGGTGCGCGCAGCGGCCGAGGCGGGCGGCCTGCGCATCCTCTCGATCAATGCGCTCCAGCGCTTCAACGACTGGACCCCGGCGCGCGCGCAGGAGGCGAGCGCGCTCGCCGGCTACGCAAAGGGCTGCGGCGCCGAGGCGCTGGTCCTCTGCCCGGTCAACGACACGACCTATCGGCCCTCGCAGAGCGAGCTGCAGGCGAAGCTGCGCGCGGCGCTGACCGCCCTCGCACCGATCCTGGACGAGGCCGGCATCATGGGCCTGGTCGAGCCGCTCGGTTTCGAGGAGTGCTCGCTTCGCTTCAAGGCGGATGCGCTCGAGGCGATCGACGAGCTGGATCTGGGCGAACGCTTCCGTCTGGTCCACGACACCTTCCACCACTACCTCTCGGGCGAGATGCGCATGTTCCCGGAGCGGACCGGGCTCGTGCACATCTCGGGCGTCGACGACGACAGGTTGCCGCTCGACCGGCTCCGGGATCAGCACCGGGTCCTGGTCGGGGCCGACGACATCCTCGGCACCATCGGCCAGATCGTAGCGCTGATGGAGGGCTACAGCGGGCCCTACTCGTTCGAGCCGTTCGCCGCGAGCGTGCATGCGCTCCCCGACATCGCCGGTGCGCTCGAGGCCAGCATGCATTGGATCGATCGCGAGATCGCCCAGGCTCAGGTCTGACTGCGAGAATGACGATGGCCACGACGCTGGACGTGATCTGCATCGGCCGCTCGTCGGTCGATCTCTATGGCGAGCAGGTCGGCGGCCGGCTCGAGGACATGGCGAGCTTCGCCAAATACGTCGGCGGCTGCCCGACCAACATCGCGATCGGCACCGCCCGGCTCGGGCTCAAGCCAGGCCTGATCACCGCGGTCGGCGACGAGCACATGGGCCGCTTCATCAAGGAGACGGCCGCGGCCGAAGGGGTCGACATCCAAGGCGTCAAGACCGACCCCGCACGGCTCACCGCGCTCGTGATCCTGGGCATCCGCGACGAGCACACCTTTCCCTTGATCTTCGTGCGCGAGAACTGCGCCGACGCCGCGCTGACCGAGGCCGACGTCGACGAGGCCTACATCGCGAGTGCTGGCGCGGTCGTGGTCTCCGGCACCCACTTCTCCAAGCCCAACCTCGATGCCATGAGCAAGAAGGCGATCCGGCTCATGAAGAAGCAGGGCGGCCGGGTGATCTTCGACATCGACTACCGCCCGGTGCTCTGGGGCCTGACCGGCCTCGGGCTCGGCGAGGAGCGCTTCGTGGCGAACGAGAGCGTGTCGGCCCACCTCCAGACCATCCTGCCGGCCTGCGACGTGGTCGTCGGCACCGAGGAGGAGATCCACATCGCCGGCGGCTCGACCGACACGCTCGACAGCCTGCCGCAGGATCCGGGAGCTGGCGCCGAAAGCGCTGATCGTGGTCAAGCGCGGGCCGATGGGCTGCACCGTGTTCGACCGCGCGATCCCCGACGACATCGAGAAGGGGATCAAAGGCCCGGGCTTCCCGATCGAGGTGTTCAACATCCTGGGCGCCGGCGATGCCTTCATGAGCGGTTTTCTCCGGGGCTATCTGCGCGATGAGCCGATCGAGGAGTGCTGCAAGTACGCGAATGCCTGCGGCGCGTTCGCGGTCTCGCGCCACGGCTGCGCGCCGGCGGTGCCGAGCTGGGCCGAGCTTGCCTACTTTCTCGAGCACGGCTCGAGCGAGCGCGCGCTCCGGAAGGACGCCCTGCTCGAGCAGCTGCACTGGTCGACCACGCGGACCCGGCAATGGCCGCAGGTCCTCGCGATGGCCTTCGACCATCGCGCCCAGCTCGAGGCGATGGCGGACGCGGAGGGCGTCAGCCGCGAGCATGTTGCCCACCTCAAGAAGCTCTGCCTCGCGGCGGCGCGCCAGGCGGCAGCGCGGCCGGCCGGACGCCGGCATCCTGCTCGATGGCCGGCTCGGCCAGGCGGCGCTCGACGATGCCACTGGAGATGCAGCCGGCGGGGCTTTGTGGATCGGCCGGCCGATCGAGCTGCCGGGTGCTGTCCCGGTCCGCTTCGAGGGCGGCGCCGATGTCGGCTGCACCCTTCGCGAATGGCCGGTCGCGCATTGCGTCAAATGCCTGATCTTCTACCATCCGGACGATCCGGAGCCGCTGCGCGCCGAGCAGGAGGCCCAGGCGCTCCGCCTGTTCGACGCCTGCCGCAGGACCTTCCACGAGCTGCTGCTCGAGATCATCCCGGGCAAGTCGAAGGCCCCGGTCGACGAGCGGACGCTGGCGCGCGCGCTCGAGCGCTTCTATGCGCAGGGCATCTACCCGGACTGGTGGAAGCTGCCCGATCCCGGCAGCGATGCCGCCTGGCAACGGATCGCCGAGGTCATCCAGCGCCACGACCCGCACTGCCGGGGCGTGCTGCTGCTGGGCCTGGATGCGCCCACGGCCGAGCTCGAGGCGAGCTTTGCCCGCGCCGCGCGCCAGCCGGTCTGCAAGGGCTTCGCGATCGGGCGGACGATCTTCGGCGCGCCGGCAAAGGCCTGGTTCAAGGGCGAGATCGACGACGCCACGGCGACCGCCCGCATGGCCGAGAGCTACGCCCGCCTGATCCAGGCCTGGGACCGGCTGCGCCCGCCGGTGACTGCGTCATCCCACCGCCAACCGACCGCCAAGGCGGTCTCCTCGTGAGTAGGTAACGATGGTCAAATTCGCCATTCTCGGCTGCGGCCGCATCGGCCGTATGCATGCGCAGAACCTCGCCCGCCATCCGCAGGCCGAGCTGGTCTGGGCCTACGACGTCGCCGACGCCGCCGCTGCAGCCACGGCCGAGGCGACCGGCGCCAAGAAGGCGCGCGCGGTCGATGAGATCCTCGCCGACCGCGCCGTCCAGGCCGTGCTGATCGCGTCCTCGACCGACACCCATCTGGATCTGCTGGTGAGCGCGGTCGAGGCCGGCAAGGCGGTGCTGTGCGAGAAGCCGATCGACCTCGATCTCGCCAAGGTCGACGCCTCCTGGGCACGGATCAAGGACAAGGGCGCCACCATCATGGTGGGCTTCAACCGCCGCTTCGACCCGTCCTTCAAAGCGCTGCGCGAGCGCATCCAGGCGGGCGAGCTAGGCAAGCTCGAGCAGGTGGTGATCACGTCCCGCGACCCCGGCCCGCCGCCGATCGCCTACATCCAGGTCTCGGGCGGCCTGTTCCGCGACATGACCATCCACGATTTCGACATGGCCCGCTACCTCATGGGCGACATCGTCGCGGTCCAGGCGATCGGCGCCCATCTGGTCGATCCGGCGATCGAGGCAGCGGGCGACATCGATGCCGCGATGATCACGCTCATCGCCAGGAGCGGGGCGATCTGCCAGATCAACAACAGCCGGCGCGCGGCCTACGGCTACGACCAGCGGGTCGAGGCGTTGGGCGAGCGGGGCATGCTCCAGGTCGGCAACCAGCGGCCGACCACGCTCGCGTTCTGGGGTGCGGCCGCGACCGAGGCGCAAGACCCGGTCCTCAACTTCTTCATCGAGCGCTACACGCCCGCCTACAACGCCGAGATTTCCCACTTTGTCGACTGCGTGGAGCAGGGCAGGACGCCCTTGGTCGGCTACCGCGACGGCCGCGAGGCGCTGCGCCTGGCCGATGCCGCGCTCGAGAGCATGCAGACCGGCCGGCTGGTCCGGCTCGCCTAGCGGAACGATGAGGGCAACAACTTGCGATCGGCCATCGAAGCATGGCGACTGCCTGCTTCTTGCTCACGGGCTGCGAGCGTCCTAGCTTTCGGGCAAGAGCGTGACCGGTGGCTGGAGGCGGCGACGGATGCAAGCGCGATGGCATTTCAATCGGAAGCGACGTGTCATGAACGATCCGCCGCCTGAAGAGGTGCGAGAGGCATTGGCGAAGAAGGTGGCTTACGTAGGCCATCCTCATCATAAACGAGAGCCTGGAGACTTTAAGCTTACTCCTCCAGCCCAGCCGCGCCCGGATAAGACCCTGTGTGATGGAGCGGGAATAAAGAGGCATGCTGAGGCGAAGCGATGGCTCCTTCAGGGTATTAAGCGTGGAGTCATCAGCGACTATACGGAAAATGGTTTCCCGCAGAATGTTTGGGCGGTCACCGACCAAGGCCTCGTGCTCGAGGCTCGAGGTGACGACAAAGGAAATTACCACGGATATCCACTGTTCGAACCGGATCCCTTTCGGTATGTCGTGCTGCAACGGTGGGGCCCAGCATGACCCACAGTCTGCAAATTGAGACGGAATGGCTGGATGCGCCGGACGACGACCCGCTCGAAAAATCTACGTTCGCTCAGATCTCTGTCATCACCAATGGCCAGAGCCTCACCGAGTTGGAAGACGTGATCGCCCGCACGACACGGCCGTGCATGCGGGGATCGGCGTATCGACTGGCGTATTGGATTGCTGAAAACTGGTGGCGGTTGCGATGGGAACCGGAAGTTGACTCAATCGAATGGCGCCTTGCGCACGTCATGGCCGCAGTCGGTGGCGGCTATGCTTGGCCGGACATTCGTTTCGCTAGTGATGGATTGCATGTACTCGTTGAAGCTCGAAGGACGTCCAGTAACCAAGGTGCTCCGGTTCGATACCTCGGAAGCCCCTCGGTCCAAGTTCCGGCCGAGACATTCGAGCTCGGCATTGACGATCTCGTGGAACGCGTTCTGGCGCGCCTCTCCTCTTTCAAAGTGCGGAAGAACGATCTTACAATCCTGTGGGCAGAAATTAGACGCGAGCGGGCTGATGAGGCCGTCTATGCCGTGAGACAACTCGAAGCGCTTCTGGGCTTCGATGCCGGCGAAGCGCCGAAGGAATTGCTGCAAGGGCTGTTTGACTTGGAGAAATGCGCGGGGCGCAAGGCCGTCAACGAAATCGCTGCTGCCAGCAAAGAGAAGGCTGGGAGCGTGGTTCAAGTCGCGCTGGAAAGCGCCCAGGCATCCGATGTCACCATCAGGCTCACGTCGATTCCGGAGGTCCGGACGCTCTTTCGCAGCCAGGCGGATATGAATGCCCTGCCATGGCAAAGAGCTGAGCTTGCGGCACGGCTGGCGCGGGACGTCTGGGGAATTCAGGCGGGTCCGGTTTCGAACGAGGTATTGTCGGACCTTCTGGGCCTGCCAAAGGATCGTCTGGAGACTGGTGGTCCCGTAGCTGCCTTGGGCATTGCCGCCGGCCTCCGTAGAACTCGCGGTGACGACGCGGTTTCGGTTGTTCAGCGAGCCAAGGCACCGACCGGCCGGCGCTTCGAGATAGTGCGATTGGTGGCTGACCACATCGTGGCGCCGGATGATGATCATCTCTTACCGATCACGACCGCAAGAACCGACAGACAGAAGTTTCAAAGGGCCTTTGCGGCCGAATTTTTACTTCCGTTTCAAGAAATGCGCGAGCAATTGGGGGAGGCAACCTCTGGTGAAAGTGAAATTGGGGACGACAAGATCGAGGATACGGCTGCTCAGTATCAGGTCTCCCCACTTATGGTCAGGACAAGTTTAGTAAATCGAGGAGTCTTGCCACGTGAGGCTCTGGCTTCTGCTGCGTGAGAAAGCAAGTCCTGGCCGGCTTGGCGAGGCAACGGGCGCTGCACGACGCGAGGCCGCGCTCCAGCCCACGGCGAGAACTTGGGAGGATGCCATGTCCGAACTGCTCTTGAAGAATCATGCGCCCGACCGGCAGGGGCTGGTCCATCGGGTGACGCCTGCGAGCGCCGGCTGGGGGCACGTCGGGTTCGAGCTTTACCGGCTCAAGCCCGGCCAGAGCCTCGCGGCCGAGACGGGCGAGCGCGAGGCCTGCCTGGTGCTGGTCGGCGGCAAGGCGCGGGTCCGGGCGGATGGTCACGACTTCGGCGTGGTCGGGGAGCGCATGGGGCCGTTCGAGGGCAAGAAGCCCGCGGCCGTCTACGTGCCCTGGCACAGCAGATATCGGGTCGAGGCGACGACCGACGTCGAGCTCGGCATCTGCTCGGCCCCGGGCGGCGGCGGCCATGAGGCCCGGCTGATCGGGCCGGACCAGGTTGCCTATTCCAAGCGCGGCCAGGGCAGCAATACCCGCCACGTCTATGACATCCTGCCCGAGACCGCGCCCGCCCACTCGCTGCTGGTGGTCGAGGTGATCACGCCCGCGGGCGGCTGGTCGTCCTATCCGAGCCACAAGCACGATACCGACAACCTGCCGCATGAGAGCGAGCTGCAGGAGACCTACTACCACCGGCTCAACCCGTCCCAGGGGTTTGCCTTGCAGCGGGTCTATACCGACGACCGCTCGCTCGACGAGACCCTGGCGGTCGAGGACGGCGACGTGGTGCTGGTGCCCAAGGGCTACCATCCCTGCGGCACCGCGCACGGCTACGACCTCTACTACCTGAACGTGATGGCCGGGCCGCAGCGGATCTGGCGCTTCAACACCGAGCCCGCCCACCGCTGGCTGCTCGAAGGAGCGAGGGCATGAGCACCGTTCGCCTGACCGCCGCCCAGGCGCTCGTCCGCTACCTGGCCGCCCAGCGCACCACCCTCGATGGCGCCGAGCTGCCGCTGTTCGCGGGCGTGTTCGCGATCTTCGGCCACGGCAACGTCGCCGGGCTCGGCGAGGCGCTCCACCAGGTCCGGGACGTGCTGCCGACCTATCGCGCGCACAACGAGCAGGGGATGGCGCACGCCGCGATCGCCTTCGCCAAGGCGAAGTTCCGCCGCCAGATGATGGCCTGTACCACCTCGATCGGCCCGGGCGCCCTCAACATGGTGACCGCGGCAGCCCTCGCCCACGTCAACCGGCTGCCGGTCCTGCTCCTGCCGGGCGACACCTTCGCCAGCCGCCGCCCCGATCCGGTGCTCCAGCAGGTCGAGGACTTCGGCGACGCGACCGTGACCGCCAACGACTGCTTCAAGCCGGTTTCCCGGTTTTTCGACCGGATCACCCGGCCGGAGCAGCTGCTGTCCGCGCTGCCGCGCGCGATCCAGGTGCTGACCGACCCCGCCGAGTGCGGCCCGGTGACCCTTGCCATGAGCCAGGACGTCCAGGCCGAGGCCTACGATTTCCCGGACGCCTTGTTCGCGCCGCGGACGATCCGCTGCCGCCGCCCGCCGCCCGATGAGGGCGAGCTGGCGGCAGCGGTCGAGTTGGTCCGAAGGGCCGAGCGGCCATTGATCGTAGCCGGCGGCGGCGTCCTCTATTCAGGCGCCGCCGAGATCCTCCAGGCCTTTGCCGCGCGGCACCGAATCCCGGTCGCAGAGACCCAAGCCGGCAAGGGCGCGCTCGCCTTCGATCATCCGCAGAACGTCGGCTCGATCGGGGTCACGGGGTCATCTGCGGCCAATGCGCTCGCCGCCGAGGCCGACGTGCTGCTGGCGATCGGCACCAGGCTGCAGGACTTCACCACCGGCTCGCGCGCCCTCCTGCCCGGGCCAGCAACCCTGATCCAGCTGAACGTCGCCGCCTTCGATGCCGGCAAGCATGGTGCGCTGCCCCTGGTCGGCGACGCCAAGCGGACGCTCGAGATGCTCGATCAGGCGCTCGGCGATGGCGCGACCGAGGCCGCCTGGCAGGCGCGCGTGCGCCGGCTGCGCCAGGACTGGGATGCGGTCGTCGATCGGGTGACGGCGGCCTCCAACGCCCTGCGGCCCTCGGATGCGCAGGTGCTGGGCGCCGTCAACCGCAGCGCCCCGCGCGATGCGATCGTGGTCTGCGCCGCGGGCGGGCTGCCCGGCGAGCTGCACAAGCTCTGGCGGACCGGCACGCCCGGGGGCTACCACCTGGAATACGGGTTCTCCTGCATGGGCTACGAGATCGCGGGCGGCCTCGGGGTCAAGCTCGCCGAGCCCGAGCGCGAGGTGTTCGTGCTGGTCGGCGATGGCAGCTATCTGATGCTCAACTCCGAGCTCGCGACTGCGGTCATGCTCGGCCAGAAGCTCACCGTGGTCGTGCTCGACAACCGCGGCTACGGCTGCATCAACCGGCTGCAGCGCGCGACCGGCGGCGCGTCCTTCAACAATCTGTTCGACGACGTCGACCATAGGGCGGAGCCGGGCCTGATCGACTTCGCGGGCCACGCTCAGGCACTCGGCGCCGAGGCCGAGAAGGTCGCCGGCATCGGCGAGCTGGAGCTGGCGCTCAAGCGGGCGAAGGCGTCGGACCGGAGCTACGTGATCGTGATCGACACCGACCCCCTGGTGACCACCCAGGAGGGCGGCGCCTGGTGGGACGTGGCCGTGCCCGAGACTTCGGCGCGGGGCGAGGTGCGCGCCGCCCGCCAGGCCTACGAGCACGCGCTCGAGAGACAGAAGCTCGCCTGACGCGGGCAGCTCAGAAAAACCCCCGGAGGCTGGCATGGCGACCCAGATCAGGCATTTCATCGATGGCCGGCTGGTCGCCGGGCGGAGCGGGCGCACGGCACCGGTGTTCAATCCGGCGACCGGCGAGGAGACCGGCCGGGCGCCGCTGGCCGGCGCCGAGGAGATGGCCGAGTTCGGCAACGGCACCGCGATCTTCACCCGCGACGGCGATGCCGCGCGCGAGTTCGCGCATCAGATCCAGGTCGGCATGGTCGGGATCAACGTGCCGATCCCGGTGCCGATGGCGTTCCACAGCTTCGGCGGCTGGAAATCGTCCCTGTTCGGCGACCACCACATGCACGGCCCCGAGGGCGTGCGCTTCTACACCAAGCTCAAGACCATCACCTCGCGCTGGCCGACCGGCATCCGCGCCGGCGCCGATTTCGTCATGCCGACCATGCGCTAACGATGGATTTACCCGGGTCAGCGCTAATCGAGGCCTGAGGCCGCCGCCCGGTTTCCAGGTTGATTGCGGCATCAGGAGGCGGCGACGATGGTCGCCGGTCGCCCCCCGGTGGCCGGCGCTGCCACGCTGGATCGGGCGACCATGGCGTCACCCTTGCAAGAGGATGTCCGGTTCCGGCGCGCGCATCGCTGGCAAGGAGACAGCTCGCGCAGGATCGATGCTAGAAGCGGGGGGACGTGGAGCCACGGCTCGGCCGCGGGCAACCGGATCGGGACGATGGCGCCGGATCTCGCCAGGGAGAAGAGGATGGCGGCCACGGAAGGAGCGTTCGACACCGCCGGGGTGCAGGTCGGCGGCCACCGGATCGTCACCTATTCATGCGGCTCGGGCGACGAGGTGCTGCTCTGCCTCAACGGCGGGCCGGGGCTGCCCTGCGACTATCTGCGCGCGCCGCACGCGGTTTTGGCCGAGCAGGGCCTGCGCGTCGTGACCTTCGATCAGCTCGGCTGCGGGGCCTCCGACCGGCCGAAGGACGGCTCGCTCTGGACCATCGATCGCTATGCCGACGAGGTCGAAGCGGTCCGCCAGGCGCTCGGCCTGGGTCCGGTCCACCTGCTCGGCCACTCCTGGGGCGGCTGGCTCGCGATCGAATATGCGCTCAAGTACAACAATTCGATCAAGAGCCTGGTGCTCGCCGATACCTGTGGCGACATGCCCCATCTGGTCGGCGAGCTCAACCGGCTGCGCGGGGCGCTCGGCAGCGAGACGGTCGCCATGATGCTCCGCCACGAGGCCGACGGCACCATCGAGCACCCGGAATACCAGGCCGCGATCACCATCCTGAACTACCGGCATGTCTGCCGGCTCGACGTCTATCCGGACCCGCTCAGGCGCTCGCTCGACGACTGGAACATGGACGTCTACGGCGCCATGCAGGGACCGAACGAGTTCCTCTACACCGGCAATCTCAAGGACTGGAACCGCATCCCGGACATGCACCGGATCGGCCAGCCATGCCTGGTGCTGGTGGGCCAGCATGACGAGCTGACGCCCGCCTGCGCGATGCGGATGCACCAGGTGCTGCCGAATTCCGAGATCGCCGTGTTCAAGAACAGCTCGCACACGCCGTTCTACGAGGAGCCCGGGCGCTACTTCGAGGTGCTCGGCGACTTCCTGCGCCGGCAGCGCGGCGGCGTAAGGCCGGGAGCGGCACAAGACCTGCGCAGCTGTTAGCGTTCCCAAGAATGCATCGCTTCCGCTTCGTCCTCTACCGGCCCGTGCAGCTGATCCCCGTGCTGCTGGGCATCAGCCTCGTCACCTTCGTCCTGGTCCATCTGATCCCGGGTGATCCGGCGCGGATCCTTCTGGGCGTGCGCGGCACGCAGGAGACGATCGCCGCGATCCACCGCCAGTTCGGGCTCGATCGGCCGATCCTCGTGCAGTATCTCTATTTCCTCTTCAATCTGCTCCAGGGCGAGCTCGGCCGCTCGATCATCTATCGGGCGCCGGTGTTGTCCGTGGTCGCCGACCGGATCGCGCCGACCGCCTTTCTGTTGGCCTACGCCGTGCTGCTGTCGGCGGCGCTCGCGGGCCTGCTTGCCAGCCTCGCCGCCGCCAATCGGGGTCGTGCGGTCGACCAGGCGATCCGGCTGTTCTCGACCGTCGGGCTCGGTCTGCCGGCCTTCTGGCTCGGCATCGTGCTGATCATGCTGTTCAGCATCCGGCTCGGCTGGTTCCCGGTCTCGGGCTATGGCGATGACTTCACCGACCGCTTGTGGCACCTGTTCCTGCCGGCGCTGACGCTCGCGGCCGCGCTGTCGCCGGTGCTGACCCGCAACCTCCGGGCGAGCCTGATCTCGGAGAGCACCGCCGACTACGTGATCGCGGCGCGCGCCAAAGGCCTGCCGCGCCACGTCATCTTCTTCCAGCACGTGTTCCGCAACTCGCTGATCCCGACCGTCAACCTGCTCGGCGTCAACGTCGGCTGGCTGATCGGCGGCACGGTCGTGGTCGAGAGCGTGTTCTCGGTGCCGGGCATGGGGCAGCTGATGGTGGCGTCGATCTTCGCCCGCGACTACCTGGTGGTCCAGGCGGTGACCCTGGTCCTGGCGCTCGGCGTGGTGCTGACGAACTTCCTCGTCGACATCGTCACCGTCGCGCTCGACCCGAGGATCGGGTGATGGCGGTCGCGCTGACGGCACGGCTGCGTCCCCGGTTCGAGACCTTGCCCGGACTGGTCTGGGCCGGCGGGGCGATCTGCCTCTTCTGGCTCGCGCTCGCGCTCGCCGCCCCCTGGGTCGCGCCCTACGACCCGATCGCCCAGGACCTGAACGCGACCCTGCTGCCGCCCGGCGGCGCCCATCTGCTCGGCACCGACAACTTCGGCCGCGACATCCTCTCGCGGATCATCTGGGGCACGCGTATCGACCTGCAGATGGGCGCCTTGGGCGTCCTCTTCCCGTTCCTGATCGGGACCACGATCGGCAGCGCCGCGGGCTATTGCGGCGGCCTGATCGACATGCTCCTGATGCGGCTGCTCGACGTCACCATGTCGTTTCCTTTTTTCGTCCTCATCATCGCCATCGTGGCGACGCTGGGGCCCGGCCTGATCAGCTTCTACATCGCGCTTGCCCTGGTCGGCTGGGTCTCCTATGCGCGCCTGATCCGGGCGCAGTTCCTGGTCATCAGGCACGCCGACTTCGTGCTCGCGGCGCAGAGCCTCGGCTATTCCCATGGCCGGATCGTGTTCCGGCACATCCTGCCCAACGCGATCATGCCGGCGGTGGTGTTCGCGATGTCGGACGCGGTCATCGACATCCTGCTCGGCTCCTCGCTCTCCTATCTCGGCCTCGGCATCCAGCCGCCGACCGCGGAGTGGGGCCTGATGATCGCGGAGGGTCAGGGCTTCATCGCGCAGGCCTGGTGGATCGCGTTCTTCCCCGGGCTCGCGATCGTGCTTCTGGCGGTCGGGTTCAGCCTGCTGGCCGACGGCTTCGCCGAGCGTTTCGGGATCCGGGACTGAAACCGGTGGCTCTGCTCGAGGTCCGGAACCTCTCGGTCGAGTTCGCGAGCCACGGGCGCTGGCTGCGGGCCGTCGAGCGCGTCTCCTTCGAGGTCGCCGAGGGCGAGGTGATGGGCCTGGTCGGCGAGAGCGGCTCGGGCAAGACCGTGACCTGCCGGGCGATCCTGCGGCTGCTCGACGGCCCGAACGCGCGCACGCAAGGCGGCGAGGCGCGGTTCGAGGGGCAGGATCTGCTGCGGCTCGGGGCGCGCGAGCTGCGGGCCTTGCATGGCCGGCGGATCGCCATGATCTTCCAGAACCCGTCGTCCTATCTGGACCCGCTGATGACCGTCGGCCGGCAGGTGGCCGAGCCGCTCGTCCATCACGAAGGGCTCGGCTCCCGCGAGGCCCGGGCGCGGGCGGTCGAGCTGCTGCGCCAGGTCGGCATCCCCGATCCCAGGCGCAACGTCGACGCCTATCCGCACCAGCTGAGCGGCGGCATGCGGCAACGGGCGATGATCGCCGCCGCGGTCGCCTGCAAGCCGCGCCTCCTGGTGGCCGACGAGCCGACCACCGCGCTCGACGTCACGGTCCAGGCGCAGATCCTGCGTCTGCTGCTCGAGCTGCGCGACCGGACCGGGCTGGCCATCATCCTCATCACCCACGCGCTCGGCGTGGTCGCCGCGACCTGCGATTCGGTGGCGGTGATGTACGCCGGCCGGATCACCGAGCGGGCGAGCAAGCGCGAGCTGATCGGCCATCCGAAACATCCCTACACCAGGGGTCTGATCCGCTCGCAGCCGGACCTGGTGGCCGCGGGCGACGAGCTGCCTTCGATCGAGGGCCACCTGCCGGCGCTCGATCAGCTGCCCTCGGGCTGCCGCTTTCATCCCCGCTGTCCCCACGCGCTGCCGGACTGCCGGCGGCAGGAGGTCGACCTGGAACCGGCCGGAGGCGGTCATCTGGTCGCCTGCATCCGCTGGCGCGAGCTCGGGGCCGCCGCCTGATGGCGCTCCTCGAGGTGCAGGACCTGCATGTGCACTACCGCGGCAGCCGCAGCCTGGGCGACCTGCTCGCCCGGCGGCCCGACAGCAGGGTGCGGGCGGTCAATGGGGTCAGCCTGTCGGTGGAGCGCGGCGAGACGCTCGGCCTGGTCGGCGAGAGCGGTTGCGGCAAGAGCACCCTCGGCCGGGCCATCCTGCGCCTGACGCCGACCAGCCGGGGCGGGGTCCGGTTCGACGGCGCCAACGTCCTCAAGCTCGGCCGGCAGCCGCTGATGCGCTTTCGGCGCCGCGCCCAGATGGTCTTTCAGGACCCCTACGCCTCGCTCAATCCCCGCTTCACGGTCTTCGAGACCCTGGCCGAGGTGCTGCGCGTGCATCGGGTCTGCCCGAAGGCCGAGATCGGGCAGCGCGTCCACGAGCTGATGGCGCAGGTCGGGCTGTCGCCGGAGATCGCGGGCCGCAAGGGGCGCTCGCTCTCGGGCGGCCAGTGCCAGCGGGTCGGGATCGCCCGAGCGCTCGCGGCCGGCGCCGAGTTCCTGATCGCCGATGAGCCGGTCTCGGCGCTCGACGTCTCGATCCAGGCGCAGATCCTGAAGCTGTTCGCGGGTCTTCAGAAGGAGCGGCATCTGACGCTGCTGTTCATCTCGCACGACCTCGGCGTGATCCGCTATCTGTGCCGGCGGGTGGCCGTGATGTATCTCGGCCGGATCGTCGAGGAGGGGCCGGTCGCGCGTATCTTCGCCGACCCGAAGCACCCCTATACCCGCTCGCTGATCGAGGCGATCCCGCGCATGCACCCGGACGCGACCCTGGGCGGGCCGGCGCTCGCGGGCGAGCCCCCGAGTCCGCGCGAGCTGCCGGCCGGCTGCCCATTCCACCCGCGCTGCCCGCGCGCCATGGCCGAATGCCGGGTGGGCGCGCCGCCCGAGGCGCGGCAGGTCGAGGGACGCTCGATAGCGTGCCACCTCTACCCGCTGCCCTTGCGGATGGACCGGGCGCGCGCATTCGCCGCGAGCGCCGCTCAGCCGGCGCCCGTCGCCGCCGGAGCTTGACGCTGCCGTCGGCGGGACCGGATAGTGGCCTGAACGAGGGAGAGGAGCGATGATCAGGTCACGACGCTATCGAGGCACAGCGACCGCGCTCGCCGCCCTGGCGGCGGTCAGCCTGGGGTCCACCGCGGTGCTGGCGGGCGGCACGCTCAAGATCGCCCGCGAGCAGGACAACACCACCTTCGATCCGATCCTGACCATCCAGAACGCCGACATCTGGGTGATGGACAACATGAACGCCGGCCTGGTGCGGGTCACCAAGGACGGCCTCGGCCTGGAGCCGGACCTCGCCGAGCAGTGGGCGGTCGCGGACGATGCCAGGACCTACACGTTCAAGCTGCGCCCCGGGATCAAGTTCAGCGACGGCAGCAGGATCACCGCCGGCGACGTGAAGTTCAGCCTGGAGCGGCTGCGTGACCAGCAGGACTCGGTCATGGCCAGCATGTACGGCATCGCGGCCGCGATCGAGACGCCGGACGAGGCGACCGTGGTCGTGCATCTCAAGGAGCCATCCGCGCCGTTCCTCTCGACCCTTGCGATGTTCGCGGCCTCGGTCGTGCCGGAAGCGGTCGTCAAGGCCGAGGGCCAGGATTTCGGCAGCAAGCCGGTCGGCGCCGGGGCGTTCAAGCTCGACGAGTGGCGCCGCGGCGATCGGGTGGTCCTGGTGCGCAACCACGACTATTGGGAGGACAGCCGGGTCAAGCTCGATGGCGTGGAGTGGGTCTACATCCCGAACGACAACACCCGCATGCTGAAGCTGCAGGCGGGCGAGGTCGACGCCGCGATCTTCGTGCCGTTCAACCAGATCGACACCCTCCTGCAGAATCCGGACATCCAGGTCCACCTGGACCCGTCGAGCCGCGAGGACCACCTGCTGCTCAATCACGCGCACGTGCCGCTCGGCGACGTCCAGGTCCGGCGCGCGATCTGCATGGCGATCGACCGGCAGGCGATCGTCAAGGCGGTCCTGTTCGGCCATGGCCAGCTGGCGAACTCGTTCATTCCGGCCGGCGCGCTGTATCACAACAATGACAACCCGACCTGCCAGTACGACTCGGACGCGGCCGGCAAGCTGCTCGCGCAGGCCGGCGTCGGCGACGATGTCGAACTCAAGTTCCTGATCGCCGCCGGCAACAGCATCGACGACCAGACCGCGATCCTGATCAAGGACATGCTCGGCAAGATCGGCATCGCGACCAATATCGTGAAGGAGGAGCAGGGCCAGGAATGGGACAGCACGGTCGCCGGCGACTATGATCTGTCGCTCAACTACTGGACCAACGACATCATCGACCCGGACGAGAAGGCGACCTTCAGCCTCTACGGCAAGGATGACAACAAATCTTACTACACCAACTACAACAATCCGAAAGTGAGCGCGCTGATCGAGCAGGGCCGGAGCACGATGGACCCGGACCAGCGCCGCGAGATCTACGATCAGATCCAGAAGATTGCATCGGACGACGTCAATTGGGTCGACCTCTACTACAGCCCGTTCCGCAATGCCTCGCGCGCCTACGTCAAGGGCTTCTATCAGAACCCGACCGGGCGCTTCATGCTCGAGGACACCGACATCGTGAAGTGACGACATGGGTCGACACCGGTTCAGCCGGCGGCCGGCGACATAGCTGGTCCCGCTCGGCCGCCGCCGGCCGATGCCGCAGCGCGGAGCTGGCTCACCTGGGGAGCGCGCGTCGTCGGCAGCCTGCCGACGACCGCGGAGCCGCGCCTCGCCCTCATCGATCAGCTGCAAGACCCGAGCTTCGACCTCGGCAATGGTCAGCGCGCGCCGCGCCCGGCGAGCACCGCTCCCAGGGTCCGCGACAGGATGTAGAAGTCGATCCAGATCGACCAGTTGCGGATGTAGTAGGTGTCGAGGGCCTGCTGGACCTCGAGATCGCCATCGCTCCGCGCCGAGACCTGCCAAAGGCCCGTGATGCCGGGGACCACGCTCGAGCGCAACGACTGAAAGCTCTGGTCGAACCGGTCCAGGTGATACTTCGGGAATGGCCGTGGTCCGACCAGGCTCATCTCGCCGCGAATGACGTTGACGATCTGCGGTAGCTCGTCGAGGCTGGTTCGGCGCAGAAAGTGGCCGATGCCCGGCAGGATGCGGGGGTCGTCGGTAAGCTTGAAGTAGCGATTCCACTCCTGGCGCGCACCGGGATGCTCGGCCAGATGCTCCTCCAGGCGCGCCTCCGCATCGGCGTACATGGTCCTGAGCTTCCAGACCTTGATGGGCCGGCCGTCCTTGCCCGCGCGCAGCTGGGCGTAGAACGGCGAGCCGCCGCTTACGGCCATGATCCAGAGCGCCACGACCGCGATGATCGGCGCGCTGAGCAGCGCCAGCGGCAGGGCGATCAGATGGTCGGTGGTCTGTTTGAGCAGGCGGTTCCGCCTGAGCAGCAGGTTCCGCCGCATCTGCAGGCCGATCAGGCCGTTGAGGTCACGGGTTCGCACCCACAGCGTCGGCAGCTCGCCGAGATCGGGCACCACGATGATGTCGCGATAACCGAGCCGCATCGCGACGGCGTCGACCGTTTCCCGCGCCTTGGTCGGGGTGGTGACGATCGCGGTCTCGATGCGATCGCTGTACTGGGCGCTGTCGGCGATCGAACCGAGGACGGGCAGGTCCTGAATCCCTGTCGGCCACCCTTGGTCATCGGCGTGGCGGTCTTCGAAGAAGCCGACGGGTCGCAGCCCCAGCTCCGGGGCCTGCTGCAGGATGCGGACCACCTGCTGCCCGATCGGGCCGGCACCGATCACCACGGTCGGGACCCCCCAGAGTCCCAGCCGGATCAGCACGGTCCGGACGATTCTCTCGCCGACCAGCGGCAGCACCACGGCGAGCAGGAACATCGGCGCGGCGGCGCCGAGCGGCCAGAGCATCCCGTGAACGGCGTAGTGCCAGCCGAACAACAGCATGAACAGCACGCAGGTCGCCTTGATGCGCAAGGGAAACCGCTCGATCGGCGCCTGGCCGTGGACCCGGTACACGTCCAGGAGCCAGTAGCCGATGGGGAGGGAAAGCGCCACCACGAACGGGTGAGGGACGTCCAGGCCTTCGAGCCCCTGGCCGGTGACGGCCAGATAGGCCTCGGCCCCGAGATGGAAGGCGGCCAGAGCGGCGAGGCAGTCGACCCCCACCAGCGAGAGCAACATGGTGACCCGGCCGGACAGACGCCGGCGGCCGGGCGCTGCCTGGAACTCGCGTGCGAGCCCGAACCGCGGCAGGGCCTGGCGGTCCGCGGCAATTGCGGCCTCTTTATAAGCGAACGCCATGCCGGTGCACGATCAGCCAGGTCGGGGGCAATGACGCGACGGCGCGACGTCGGCTGCGCCCGGGCAGCTTCGCGGTCGTGGACGGCGACCGGGCGTCGCCGACCGGGTGGCGGTTCGGCAATGCTCGCGGCTCCGCGCCGGATCGGGCAGCCTGCGGTCCTTGCAGCGACCGCCCGCGGGTGGTGCGATGGCGAAGGCTCGAGCAACATGCTCCCCGGCCGCGACACCAACGACCAGACGGTGACCGATGATGCCGCCCGCGCCGGTCACGTCCAATCGCCTCGTCATCCCAACCCTCCCCAAGAGAATGCGTGTGTGCTCATGGCCCGGCGAGGGAACGGTAGCTTGGGCCGGCGATCGCCGGCACCGTTGCAGACGTGGAGGAACGCTGGAAGAACGGGCTATCTCTCGCTATCCCGAACAGCCAGGCTCGGACCGCGCGGGTCACCCGATCGGTTGCCGGTTCTGCCGGTCATGACCTTTGGGGGTGAAGCCACGACCGATCGGAGGCGAGGAGACGATCGAGCCGAGCCGCGATCGGGAAGGCGTCGGGATTTGCCGACCATCGGCCCTGGTGCAGCCGGACCACTCGGATCAAGCGCGAATCGCCGGCGGTCTCCGTGCGGGATGCCGGCGGCGCCGACCGCGCCGGCGGGTCACCGGCGCCGTTGCGCGTTGAAGCTGCCTTACCGGGCAACGCCGCGGATACCCGGCCCGATCGGTCCACCAGGCGGCAGCGGTCATGGGGCCACCCATGCCGCCGTCGCATGAGGGCCCGTGACCGCGCGCGGGGAGCCGCCGACGCTTCGGGCATCGGCGCGGGCTCAGCCATGGGGGCCACCCCGTGACCGCGCGCGGGGAGCCGCCCTGCGGCGCCGATCCGGAGACGGACCGGCCGGCACGGCTCATACCGGTCCCGCGAAGACTTCACCTTCGCGGGGCGCGCCTGCCGCGCCACCAGCCCAGGCGCGCCGCCCAAGCGCGCAAGTCGAGATTTTCTGCGCTTGGTATTAGGCCCTTTCGCCAGCTGGCCCCCTCCAATCGAGGCAGGGATGCCACCACCCCATGAACCAAATCGCGCCATACTCCCTTCGAGTCGCGTGCCCTACAGAGCAGGGTTAGACCAAATTCCGCCAGGACTAATACCAATTCAGGGGTATCCCGGTCGGGCGCGTCACTCCACGATGCTCCCGAGTGGGAAGAGAACGTGATCGCCACGACGTGTCGTTGGCAATCGCGTTCGGACAAGAGCGGATCCACTCCGCCCGACACGCCGGCCGGCACATCGGCCAGATGGTACGCGCGCTCTGAGGGACCTGGGCTGACCGCCGACCCACCAGAACTGAGAGCGCCGGCGCACCGAATGTGGAGGACCAGTCGTGAACATGGTCAAGGTCGTTTTGGTCGGCATGAACAATCTCTTCCTGCAGGGTCTGCGCCACTTGCTCGACCCGTCCCAGTTCACGGTGGCGGGCGAGGCGCGCGACCTCGCCAGCTGGTGCGCCCTGGTCGGCGAGGGCCTCGACCCGGACCTGGCCCCGGACCTGCTGGTGGCCGATCTGAATGGCTCTAACGACCACGATCTCGACAGCCTGCAGGGCGTGCGCGCGACTTTCGACGATCTCCGGATCGTGGTGCTTGCGAACGAGCTCTGCCTGGTGGACATGGCCCGTCTCCTGAAGGCGGGGGTCGACGGTTACCTCCTCAAGGACCTGTCCGCACAAGCGCTGTCGCTCTCGCTTCTCCTGGTCATGAACGGCGAAAAGGCGCTGCCGAGCATCCTCGCGCGCGTGTTGGCCGACGACCCGCGCACCGAGACCGCCAATGGCGCCTCGATCAGGGCGCAAAAGCACCTGACGGAGCGCGAGGAGCAAATTCTGAGGTGCCTGCTGAACGCCTACAGCAACAAGCACATTGCCCGTGCTCTCAATATCTCGGAAGGGACCGTCAAGGTGCATTTGAAGAGCGTGATGAAGAAAATCGCGGCCGGCAATCGGACCCAGGCGGCGTTGTGGGCGCGGAACAACGGGATCGCCAATGGCGAGCTCACGACGGCTCGGCCCTAGTCGGCGCCGAGCGGGATCCGCGCAGGCTTCGACGTGGTGACGATGTGGCGCCAGAGGCCGGAAAGGTTTTGAGATGAGCAGGAACATTCCCGTCCGCAGCGCCTGGGAGGTCGGCGACGCGAGGTTCCGCGAGGTCGGGCCCGCCGCCATACCGACGATGGCCGATACCGGCGAGATCGACCTGCGCGGCTTCCTTCGTACGATTTACCGGCGCAAGTGGATGCTGATTTCGACCATGGCCGTGAGCATGGGCGCGACCATGCTTTGGCTTTCTCAGGCAACGCCTTACTACGACTCCGACGTCCTGATCGTGGTCGAGACGCGGCCGTCGAGCATCGTAAGGGTCGACGAAAAGGTCCAGGATATCATCAGCGATGGCGCGAAGGTCAACACCGAGGTGGCGGTTCTCGAGTTCACGCGGCCTTGCGACCAGAGTCATCCGCGATCTGGAGCTCGACCGCGATCCCGAATTCAGCGACAAGACGGGGACTGCCGCTGACCCGCCCGCAGATGGCGCCGACGGGCAAACGTTGAACGGCGGTTTCCCGTCGAAGGTCGTCACCGCCGCCATTACCGGAGCCCTGGGCAGCCTCCGGGCTTTTCTCGCCGCCGCATGGGCCGACGTCAAAGGCGACCCCGGGCTGACGCCCGAGGAGTTGACGCCCGAGGAGGTGGCGCGCGAGGAACAGACGAGCGCCCGTGTGCTTGAGATCAGCCAAGGCCGCGAGGCCGCCGCCCTGCTCGATCGCTTTCTCAAGCGTCTCACGGTCGAGCCCGAGGAAGGGTCGCGCCTGATCCGGATCGGTTTCACCTCGACCGATCCGACCAAAGCGGCGCTGATCGCCAACACGCTCGTCGACGAGTACCTGAAGAACCAGCTCGAGACCAAGACCGAAGGCGCCCGCCACGCCGCCGAATGGCTCAACGACCGCCTGGCCGAACTGGGCAAGACCGTACGATCGCTGGAACAGAGCGTACAACAGGAGCGCGCCGACGCCGGCAGCAACAGCATCGACATCGTCTCACAGCGATTGGCGCAGATCAACTTGCAGCTGATTGATGCCCACGCCAAGGCAGCGGCGTCGCGGGCGCGCTACGAGCAGATGCAAGCGGTCGTCGACAGCCGTGGCAACCTGGATGCCCTGCCCGAAATCATCAATTCCGCGACCATCCAGGCGCTGCGCGCCAAGCACACGGAGCTGCTCGGCAATCTTTCGGAGCGGCGGACGATCTATGGAGAAAGCCATCCCCAGATCGTCTCGATCCGCGCCGAGATTGCAGAGATCGAGCAACGGCTGACCGCCGACATCAACAATATTCTGGCCGGTCTGCGTAACGAAATGGAATCTGACAAAATACATGAGGCGTCATTACGCAGCGACCTCGATGCCGTCAACGATGACATGCTTCATCTGAAAGATTCCGAGGCTTCAATTGCGCAAGCGGCGCAGAGATTGCAAGTGAACCAGGGCCTCTATCGAAGCCTGCTCGAGCGATTCACCGAGGCGGTGGCCCTGCGGGACAATCAGCAGCCGGACGCCCGGATCATTTCGCCGGCGCAGATCCCGCTGCACCCGTCGTTCCCGAACTCGCCGCGGGTGATTGTGCTGTCGTTCGTAGGCTCGACATCGCTGGCCGTGTTCTTCCTGATCATCGCGGAGCGCCTCCGCCAGAAGCTCGACACGGTCGACAGCGTCGAGCGCCACGTCGGGCTTCCGATCATCGGCGCGATTCCGGAACTGCGCCGGTTGCGGCGTCTGGCGTCGAGCCCCGCCGGCTACTTACAGCGCCAGCCGCTATCCGACTTCGCCGGGGCGTTTCAGAGGCTGCGAGCGCTGCTCAACCTCGGTCGCGCGATGCCGCGCACGGTGCTGGTCACGTCCGGGTCCGCCGGCGAGGGCAAGACGACGGTCGCCCTGTGCCTCGGCATCGCAAGCGCGTTGTCGGGCCAGAAGGTGCTGCTGGTCGACTGCAACTTCGCTCGGCCGCAGGTGCATCGCATGGTCGACGTCGATAACGACAAGGGGCTGACCGACGTCCTCAGAGGCGTGGCACCCCTCGAGGAGACGATCACCCGCGCCGCCAAGTATCAGCTGTCGATCCTGACCATCGGCCGCTCGCGCGAGGGTGCGATCGATCTGGCGAATTCCGAAAGAATGCAAGAGCTGCTCGACGAGCTCAAGACAATCTTCGACGTCATCATCCTGGACTCGGCGCCGGTTCACGAGGTCTCGAACGCCTTGACCCTCGGATGTCTTGCCGAAAAGACGATCCTCGTGACCCGCCGCGAATGGACCAGGCGCCGCGAAGCCTCGTACGCGGCCAGGCAGCTGCAGCTGTCCGGCGCCGACGTCGCCGGGGTCGTGTTCAACCGGGCCGAACCGCGTGAGCTTTGAGAAGACGGTCGCGGCGAGGACCCGACGGCAGCGAACACGGTCGCGGGAGGCCGGCTCGCGGCCGCTGTCGACCGCGCGTGCCCGAAATATCAGCCGAAGTGCTGCCGGCCGCTGTCTTGGCTGGCGATCTTACCATCGAACGACGAGATTTTCCCGATGCTGGAAAATCTGCTCGGACTGGCAACTTGTAGTGGAGTCTGAGACTATGGCAACTGAGCCGGAATTCGCGAGCCCCGCGCGCACACTGGTAACGGGCGGCGCCGGATTTCTGGGGTCGCACCTGTGCGAACGGCTGCTCCGGGACGGACATGAGATTCTCTGCGTCGACAACTTCTACACGAGCCGGCGCAGCAATATCGCTCATCTGCTTGGTTTGCCGCGCTTCGAGTTCATGCGCCATGATATAACCTTTCCGCTCTATGTAGAAATCGGAGAGATCTACAATCTGGCGTGCCCGGCCTCACCAATTCACTACCAGCGCGACCCGGTCCAGACCACAAAAACCAGCGTGATGGGTGCGATCAACATGCTTGGCCTGGCGAAGCGCACCGGCGCCAAGATCCTCCAAGCATCCACCAGCGAGGTCTACGGTGACCCGACCGAGCATCCCCAACGCGAGAGCTATCGCGGCAACGTCAACTTTTTGGGTCCGCGCGCGTGCTACGACGAAGGCAAGCGTTGCGCGGAAACCTTGTTCTTCGACTACCGGCGGCAGCTCAAGCTCAAGATCAAGGTCGCCCGCATCTTCAACACCTACGGGCCGCGCATGCATCCCGACGATGGCCGCGTGGTCTCGAACTTCATCGTGCGGGCGCTGAAGAACGAGCCCCTCGTCGTCTCGGGCGACGGCAGTCAGACGCGCTCGTTCTGCTACGTCGACGACCTGATCGAAGGCCTGGTCTGTTTGATGAAGACGGCGGACGACACGACCGGCCCGATCAACCTCGGCAACACCGAAGAAGTCCCGATTTGCGAGCTCGCCGAGATGGTCATCCGGCTGACCAACTCGCGCTCCAGGATCGTGTACCAGCCGCTCCCGGTCGACGATCCCCTGCAGCGCTGTCCCGACCTCTCGCGGGCGCGGGAACTCCTCGACTACACACCGAGGGTGCCGCTCAGCGAAGGCCTGCGCCGCACCATTCAAGACTTCAAAGAGCGCTTTCAATAGGTCGCGGCCACAACGAGCCTCGCCGACCGGATCGTGGCAAGGAGCTTGCCGGTCGCCGACCGTGAGCGCGTCGCCTCCAGCGGGGAGCCTATGCCGGCTCGCTTGCCCGATCGGGGCAGCCGACGTGACTTCGGAGCGGCCCAGGGGTTGTGATCCAGCCTGCGTGACTGAGGCGGCCCCGGCGAGACCGAGATCGGCGCCCAACCGGCCGGTAGTCGACAGCGGTGGCGCTCGGCGCTCCGGACGCACCCGGCCCGCGTGTGACCCTGGCCATTGTTGCCTCGATCACGACCCCGAGTCCGCTCTGGTCGTCTGGTCGTGGCCGGCGGCGGGCCGATGCGCAAAGGCGAAGGCGGTGAGCCCGCCGAGGTCGCTGCGGGTCGACCCGCCGCCGGTCGGCGGGTTCTCGTGAACCCTGGGGTCGAGAGATCCCGAGGAGGATGCGAACAATCAGGTGGCAGGATCTCGCGCGGCCAGGGACTTGGTGCCGGGGACCAGGCTCGGGTCGCCGAAGATCAAGGACGCAAGGAGGTCTTCCTGCTCGCGCAGGCGGCTTTGGAAGCGTGCGCCGGCCTGACGTATCCGGCCTTCGAGAGCGGGCCGCTCCGAGATCAGTCGCAGGATCTGCGTCTCGAGGCGCGCGACGTCCAGGCGCTCGATGTCCTGGCAGTACCCGGCCAGTCCCATCTCGGCCAGGAGGACGTCATTCTTCTGCGCGTAGCCGATCGAGATCGTGGGTTTACCCACCCGCAACGCGCACACGACATTGTGATAGCGGGTCGCCACCACGAGATCGGTGTCGGCGATCTGCTGCATGACGTCGTGGAGGGTCTGGGCCGGCGTGAACAGGATGGCCTGCTCGGCCCGAGCGGGCCGCCTCGAGCGCACGGCCCGGACCAGATCGTCGACCGCGCGTCGGTCCGCCTGGTCGCCCATCAGAACGCGCACGACATGGCCGCGGTCGAGGAGCCAGACCACGAAACGGGTGATCTTGCCGAGATAGGCGGCATAGATCTGGGCGCCGCGCTCGGCCTCGTTGCGCCAGCCGCAATAGGCCATGACGCCGACGCCAATGGTCAGCGGCTGGCCCTCGCCCGCAGGCGCGCGGGTCGATGCGGGTGCCGGCAGCCGAAATGCGATGTCCGGATAGATCGGATCGTTGCGGGTGTCGAACCCGATGCTCTCCATGAACGCCTTCGAGACGGTATCGCGATAGGACCGGCAATGGGCGGCTCGAGCGGCCGCCTTCATCAACCACCGGCTGGCCGGATGACGGATCGGTCCCGCGCCGATACTGGCGAAGATGACCTTCACGCCCATCAGTCGCCCCAGAAGACTCCAGCTCAGGATATCGTGTGGCCAGCCGAGGCCAAGCGGGCTGACCGAGAAATCGTCCAGCACGCCCATGCCCGGAATGATCAGCGCCTTCAGCCGCCGGAGTTGGCGGGCGGCGTGCAGCCACATGGTCGCCCTGCCGGCCGCCCGTTGCAAAAGGGCCACCGCGCGGCTCTCGGCCAGCCGTTCAGGCTTGTGATAGATCGGTACCGCCTCGAGGCCAAAAGCCTTCTCGACCGCTGCCGGATTGCCACAGATGCAGAGCAGACGCTCCTGGGGCGCGACTGTCCGCAGAAGGCGGACCATCGACTCGAGCGATCCGTCGTTGCCGATATTGCCGGTGCCGAACATACCGAACAGACCAATGAGCTTTGGCGCGGTTGTCATCCCTCTCTCCATCGACGCCGTGACCGGATGATCCTGTGCCGCAGGCACAGGATCCCGCGCCGCAGACGAACTCTCGGGTTTTCGCGTTGATCGGATCGGCAAGTCTCGATTGGGCAGTCCGCCGACATGACTGCGGTCATTTGCTGGAAAATGACCATCCCAGATAATTGTCGGGACCGGGAACCAGCAGGCGTCGCCATACCTCACCCCGGCGCGCCATGCCCACGATGGTTACCAGGCAGTGCAGGCGCTGCCGGAGGTCGAGATCGGCGGCGAACGTCATTCTGGCGTAGTCGCGGAGCATCTTCAGCTGCGGGACGCCGCCCGATCCATTGGATTCGTGCGCCGCGCGCTCGCGGGTGGTTTTGTAATGGGTGCAGCCCTGGTGCATCCGCTTGGCGAACAGCTCTTGGCCGATCTCATGAAATCGGCCTTGGAGAACCAGCTCCGCCAGGAGGATTTTGTCGGCCCCCGAATAACTGGCGTACATCGAGGTCCTGAGCAGCGCCTGCCGGCGGATCACGCCGTTCAGTGGCAGGGACCAGCCCATGAGCCAGAGCACCTCCCTGAAGCGCAGCTCGGCGCTGGCCGCCTCGCCGATGTGGGACGCTTGCGGCCTCATGACATCGCCGCTGGTGCCTCGGGAGTTGCCGTAGCTGTCGATGTAGCAGTTGCGTTCGCGGTCGAAGAGCAGGGGTTCGCCGTGCTCTCCAATCAGCTTCGTGCGCGCGTGGCTGAGGACGACCCCGGGATCGCGGTCGAGGGCGTCGACGCAGCGCTCCAGGAACCGCGGCTCGTAGAGATCGTCGCAGGCGCCGCCATGGAACAGAGGCGCGCCGGACAGCTCGAAGGCGCGGTTGAAGTTCGGCGCCGCTCCGATGTTCCGGTCATTACGAAAGTAGCGAACGCGACCATCCTTGTCTTGGTAGCATCGCGATATCTCAGCCGTCCGGTCGGTCGACGCGTTGTCGGAGATCACGATTTCAAAATCTTGCAAGGTCTGCGCCAGCAGGGAATCCAACGTCTCGGCGAGATATTTCTCACCATTATAGACGGGGATGCCGACCGACACTCGAGTCATGCAGATGATCCTTACTGCCGCTGGCGGCACTTCTGGGCACCACGGGCGCAGCCTGGCGCCGGTTCGGAGTCAAAATCCCGCTCAAGCAGGCGCCTGCTTAAGGGCACGTTAACTTTGGAGAGCTATCGGCACAACGGCGCAGAAGGGTTACCGGGTTGCGGAAGCAGTAGCTCGAGAGAAAGCCGGGACTCACGATGTTCGACCGCGAAGAGCTCCCGCGGCGGCACCGGCAGGGTGATACGCGGACGGGCCTCCTGGGGAGCCCATGCCGGCGCGACGGGCGCGCCGCCGACATGAGCAGCCCCGGCGGGGCTCTCCGGGATCGCGCGCGGCGTCCGGCGGAGCCCCGGCGCCCCGATCCGGAGCATCCGTCACCTCGCCGGCCGGATCGAGGTAGGGCAACGCGGGTTCCGGCTATCCCCAAGGGGGTAGAACTGCCCGAATGCACCGCTGAGCCGCCGTCCCAGCGCTGCATAATACCGATCGACAGCGCGTAGAGCAGGGCCAAGGTTGCAGAGCGAGATGTGGGATCAAGGATCGTCGGAAGATAAGCTGCCTGGATTTGCGCCCTGGTCGTGCCTGGAATCCCGTGAGCCGGCGCGCGCGCGCCGGGCGGTCGGCATGATCGGCCCGCCGTCCCGACATCCGGCTCTGCTCGGCGGCCCTGCGGTCTTTCTTTGGGCCGGAGGGTCGGGGTAGTCATGGTCATTTGGCCGCGCGTCGCGGGCGTTTTGCTCGTCGGTTACCTCTGCGGAAAGAAACCCTTCGCCTATCTTGGCATCCCGCCGCTCTTCATCGGCGAGATCGCGCTGGCCGCGTTCCTGCTGCTCAAGCCACGCGTGGCCCTGGGAACCTGGGCGGCCGCGCTCCTGCGCCCGTCGCCGTTGAACGGGCTCGGCCTCGCCATGCTGGTGTTCGTCGCCTACGGCGTCTGGGAGGCCGGGCGCGGCGTCCTCGCCGGCAGCCCGGTCATCTACACCCTTAAATTCTTCGTCTTCAATTACTACGCATTATACCTATTTCTTGGACTTTGGGTGGCGCTGCACGAACCTGAATGCTTGGCGAAGCTGATTCGGGTCACGGCCTGGGTCAACGGAATCTACGGTCTGATCTACATCTTAGTGCTAAGGCATCTGGGGCTTCACATGCCAGGAGCCACAGGCGTGGCGATGTTCGTGGCGCCGGGCGGTGGCGCCTTCGCGATCCTCGGATTGCTGTGCTTCGAGCGTGATCTCCGGGCGGTCTGGGTGGTCGTGGTCGTGGTCCTCAACATCGTGGTCACGGTGACGTGGCAGGTGCGCGCCGAATGGCTGGGCCTGGCGCTCGGAATCCTCGCGTGGGCGATGCTCACCGGCCGGTTCGGCCGGGTGGCCGGGTTCGGCATGGTCGGTCTCGCCGTGTTCGGGATGCTCGAACTTGCCGATATCAAACTGGTCGGCCGCACCGGCAGCGTCTCACTCTCGGAGACCCTGGCCCGCTTCATCGCCCCGATCGATCTCCAGCTTGCGAAGGAATTCAGCCCCCACGCCGCGCACCACGTCGGCACCGCCGAGTGGCGCGAGAGATGGTGGCATGCGATCTGGGTGTCCGCGCATTCGACGCCGATGCTCGAGGCGTTCGGGCACGGCTACGGCTTCGACCTGTTCGGCCTGGCGCCGGAGGATGTCCGAGCCGGTCAGGAGGATTGGGAGGTCCGCACGCCGCACAGCGTCTTCTACTACGCCCTCGGCTATACGGGCTGGGTCGGGGTTGGCCTGTTCGGTGTTCTGCAGTTCGCGATCCTCAGGCTTCTCTGGCGATCGTATCGGGTCAGCGGCCAGCCGGCCGGGCTGGTCTTCTGGGTCATCGGCATGGCGATGGCCTTTTTCGAGGCGAGCTTCGAAACCCCGTTCGAAGCGATTCCTTTCTACCTGCTGGCGGGCATGACGATCGCGCCCGGGCTGCAGTGGCCGACAACATCGGCGATCCGGTCTGCACCTGCTCAACCGTACTCGTTGCCGGCCGATGCCGGCCGATACTTCGCCGCCGAGCGGCCGAATGCTTGACGACCGTGCTCGTCGAAGGAGAGCGGCATGATCGCGCATCATCGCAAGTCCTATCGGAATCTCACTCTGAGCCTGCTGATATTAGGCCCGCTGGCCGCGATTGCCCTGATCTTCGCGCCCAAGATCCTTTGGTATTTCGCCCCTAATTCTTTGCGCGAAATCCCTCAAGAGCAAGTTGCTCAAGAATTTTACTGGCGTATGCGGTTTTATCTGCAGAAGGCGACCGGTGGCGTCCCGGATCTTTCCTGGCGGGAAGTCATTCAGGGGACGTGGCCCGGAATGGTGCTCAAGGGCAGCTGGCCGGGCAGCGGCTTCATCCGCGGGTCGATGGTCACCGACGGTCGCGGCCTGGATGCCGGCATCGAGAACCCGCTCGTCAGCCGGGAGGATGAGGCCAAGGGACAGGCGCTCTTTGGCGGCCACTGTGCGGCCTGTCATGGCAAGGACGGCAAGAGCGGGCATGCTCCTTCCTTGGCGAAGTCCAACTTCAGCGTCGGCTCGAGCGATCTCGCGCTTTACAAGGTCCTGCGCGACGGGATTCCCGGCACGGCGATGGCCGCCGTCAACCTCTCGATCGCCGAACGTTGGCAGGTCATCGCGTTCCTGCGCGCCCTCGGCGAGGGTGCCCGGACCGCGACCGACGCGAGCATCCAAAGACAGCCGGTCGACGTCGGTCAGGAAGCCCTGTCGACGGCGAGGAGCCATCCCGACGAATGGCTCACCTATTCGGGAGCGCTCGACGGCTGGCGCCATTCGCCACTGCGGGAGATCACCGCAGCCAACGTGTCGGGATTGAAGTTGCGTTGGGCGCATCAGTTCGCGACCACCGAGGGCACCATCCAGGCGACCCCCCTGGTCGCCGGCCAGACGATCTTCATCACCGAGCCGCCCAACAATGTGGTCGCCTTGGAGGCCAAGAGCGGCCGCGAGCTCTGGAAGTACGTGCGCCGCCTGCCGGACGAGCTCCCTGTCTGCTGCGGCCGCGTCAACCGCGGGCTCGCGATCCTCGGCAGCCGTCTCTACATGGGCACTCTGGATGCCATGCTGGTGGCGCTCGATGCCAATACCGGCAAAGTCCAGTGGCAGGTCAAGGTCGCCGATCCGGGCGATGGTTTCACGATCACCGGCGCGCCGCTGATCGCCAAGGATGCGGTGATCGTCGGAGTTCTCGGGTGGCGAGTTCGGGATCCGCGGCTTTCTTGCCGCCTACGATCCGGCCACAGGCCAGCAGCGCTGGCGCTTCAACACCATTCCCGGCCCCGGCGAGGCCGGTCACGACAGCTGGGAGAACGACGCCTGGAAGACCGGCGGCGGCCCCACCTGGGTCACCGGCAGCTTCGATCCCGACCTCAACCTCCTCTATTGGGGCGTCGGCAACCCCTCGCCCGTCTATGCCGGCGAGGTCCGGCCGGGCGACAATCTCTTTACCAACAGCGTGATCGCCCTCGACGCCACGACCGGGAAGCTGGCCTGGTATTTCCAGTTCACGCCGCACGACGAGCATGACTGGGACTCCAACCAGACCCCGGTGCTCGCCGATCTCATGATCGACGGCGTCGCGCGCAAAGTCATCTGCTGGGCGAACCGTAACGGCTTCTACTACGTCCTGGATCGCACCAACGGACAGTTTCTGCACGGCGCCCCGTTCGTGAAGGTCAACTGGGCGAGCGGTCTGGATGACAAGGGGCGACCGGTTCCGACCGAAGCGGCGAAGGTCACCCTCACCGGCACGCTGACGACGCCCTGGGTCGGCGGCGGCACCAACTGGCACCCGCCGTCCTATGATCCCGAGACCCACGCTTTTCTGGTTCATTCGACCGAAGCCGCGTCGGTGTACACGAAGTCACCGAAAGATCAGGTGAGCCGTGGTCAGGGCGGAATCTACGTCGGGAGCGGCTCGTCGGCCGCCGAGCCGCCGGTGAACCTGGTGAAGGCCCTGGACGCGGCCAGCGGCGCCCAGCTCTGGGAATATGTCGCCCCCAAGCAGCAGACCGACCTGGACTGGACCTATAGCGGTGTGCTGTCGACGGCCGGCGGCGTCAGCTTCTCGGCGTCCGCCGGCATCGTATTCGCCCTGGATACCGCCACCGGCAAGGAGCTCTGGCGGGCGGGTCTCGGAGGCCGGACGCAGGCACCGCCGATCTCGTTCGCAATCGACGGCAGCCAGGTCGTGGCGATCGCCGCAGGCCGGACGTTGTTCGTATTCGGCCTCTAGAAGGCTGCGGAAAAGCCCGCCGCCCGCGTTGCGACGAGACGTCGCCGGAAGTAACCCGCGGCAGCCCCCCGGGTCGATCCGACGACGGCAGGCGCTCAGACTTCTTATACCGGTCCCGCGAAGACTTCGCCTTCGCGGGGCGCGCCTGCCGCGCCGCCAACCCAGGCACGCCGCCCGGCGCGAAAGCCCAGACTTTCTGCGCTTGGTATTACGCCATGCGCGAGCAGATGCAGGGGCGGTGACCGCGTTGAGCCAACCGCGCAACCTCGCCGGCATCGGCGCCGGCGGCAGATCCTGCTGACCCCTGGCGCCGCTCGAGACCGGCGCGGGACTTCAGTCCCCCCGTAGACATCACGACCGATCGAATTGGACAAAGTCACCCTACGATTGTCTTCACGATCTGCGTCCCCAGGGTGACCTTAAGCATTTCATAGGACCTGGTACCACGGAAGGGGTAACGAGCCGGCGTCCTGATGGTCATGCGATTTGCGGGCCTGCGCCGGGCCGGGTTTGCTGATTTGATAGAGCGACGGGAAAGAAAGAAGACATGGACATTGCGGTCTTTGGCCTCGGTTATGTGGGTGCGGTCTCGGCGGCCTGCCTCTCGAAGGCGGGGCACACCGTGGTCGGGGTCGATTCGAACGAGGGCAAGGCGGACCTGATCAACGCCGGCCGCAGCCCGGTCGTGGAGACCGGCGTCGACGAGATGATCGCGGCCGCGGTCGCCGAGGGCCGGTTGCGCGCGACCACGGATCACCGCGCCGCAATTCGCGAAAGCGAGCTCGCGATCGTCTGCGTCGGCACGCCGAGCCGCGGCAACGGCGACCTCGACCTCAGCCACGTCCGGCGGGTGTGCGAGGACATCGCCCCGGTCCTGGGCGCCAAGGCCGGGTTCACAGCGATCATCATCCGCAGCACCGTCCTGCCGGGAACGCTCCGCGACCTGGTCATCCCGACCCTGGAAGGCGGGTCCGGCAAGCGCGCCGGCGAAGATTTCGGGGTCGGCTTCTTCCCCGAGTTCCTCCGGGAGAGCACCGCGGTCTCCGACTTCTACAATCCGCCAAAGGTCGTGATCGCGGCCAGCGATGGCCGCACCCGCGCCATGCTCGAATCCCTGAACGCGAATGTCGATGCGCCGGTCATCGCCACCGCCTTCGAAGTCGCCGAGATGGTCAAATACGCCGACAATACCTGGCACGCCCTGAAGGTCATCTTCGCCAACGAGATCGGCAGCATCAGCAAGGCGCTCAGGATCGACGGCGGTGCCGTCATGGACATCTTCTGCCAGGACACCAAGCTCAACATCTCCTCGAAATACCTCCAGCCGGGCTTCGCCTTCGGCGGCTCCTGCCTGCCGAAGGACGTGCGCGCCCTGACCTACCAGGCTCGACGGCTGGACCTGGAGCTGCCGCTGATCAACGCGATCATGCCGAGCAACCGCAGCCACATCGACCGCGCGCTGCAGATGGTCCTCGACCTGAAGGAGCAGAACGTCGGCGTGCTCGGGCTGAGCTTCAAGGCCGGCACGGACGACCTGCGGGAAAGCCCGGTGGTCGAGCTCGTGGAACGCCTGCTCGGCAAGGGCCATGCGATCCGGATCTTCGATCGCAACGTCAATCTCAGCCGGCTGGTCGGCGCCAACCGCGCCTACATCTACCAGCATCTGCCGCACATCGCGAAGCTCATGGTCGACCACGTCGAGGAGGTGGTGCATCACGCCGGCGCGATCGTGATCGGCAACCGCGACCGCTATTTCGCCGACGTCGTCGGCCGCCTCAACAGCTCGCAACGGGTCGTCGATCTGGTGCGGATCGACGCCGGCGGCGCGTACAATGGCATCTGCTGGTAACGGTCGCCGCGTCCTCATCATCGTCCAGAACCTGCCGGTCCCGTTCGATCGGCGGGTCTGGCTCGAGGCGACCTCGCTCGCCGCAGCGGGTTACGCGGTCAGCGTGATCTGCCCGAAGGCGAAGGGCTACACCGCGGCCTTCGAGACGCTGGAAGGCGTCGACATCTACCGCTACGGCCTGCCGATCGACGCGCACGGCGCCGCTGGCTTCGTCGTCGAATTCGCCTGGTGCTTCCTTCGCAGCTTCATGAAATCGGTCCGGGTCGCGCTCGCCGGGCGTGGCTTCGACGTCATCCATGCCTGCAACCCGCCGGAGACCTACTGGCTGCTGGCCTGGTTCTGGCGCCTGTTCGGCAAGCGCTTTCTGTTCGACCATCATGACCTGTCGCCCGAGATGTACGCCGCCAAGTTCGGACGCGAGTCCGGGCCGATGTATCGGGGGCTGCTGTCCCTCGAACGCCTGACCTTCAGGTCGGCCGACGTGGTGATCACCACCAACGAGAGCCACAAGCGGATCGCCCAGACGCGCGGCGGCCTGGCGGCGGAGGACGTGTTCGTCGTCCGGTCCGGCCCGGACGTCGCCCGGTTCCGGGTCTACGATCCCGACCCGACGTGGAAGCGGGGCAAGCCCTTCCTGCTCGTCTATCTGGGTGAGATGTGCAAGCAGGACGGCGTCGATCACCTGGTCCGCGCGGTCCGGATCCTGCGCGAGGATCTGAAGCGCAACGACCTCCACGCGGTCTTCGTGGGCGGCGGCCCGGAGCAGCCGATGATCAGGGCCTACGCGGACGAGCAGGGCGTCGGCGACCTCTGTACCTTCACCGGCCGGGTCAGCGACGACGACCTCTGCCGCATCCTGTCCTCGGCCGATGTCGCGGTCGACCCGGACCCGAAGACCGCCTGGTCCGACCAGAGCACCATGAACAAGATCATGGAGTACATGTTCTTCGGCCTGCCGATCGTCTGCTACGATCTGACCGAGCACAGGGTCTCCGCGCGGGACGCGGCCCTCTATGCGGCGGCGAACTCGGAACGGGCCCTGGCGGAAGGCATCGGCGCCCTGCTGGACGACCCCGGTCGGCGGGCGCGCATGGCGCGGTACGGGGGGGAGCGGGTGCGCGAGAGGCTGGCGTGGCAGCATTCGGTCCCGCCGCTGCTCGCCGCCTACGACGCGATCTTCGCGCTCGCGCAGCCCCTGCCGAGGGCGGCGACGACCTGGAGTTCCCAAGGTACGGCGGCCCGGCACAAGGGCGGGCAGGGCGACTGATCGGGCGCTCTCTCAGTTCACGGATCAGCGGGCGCCGTCAGCCACGACGACCCGCCCGGGCGTCGCAGTTTCCACGCGCCCGCCGCTGAGCTCGATCCGAAGATCCGTGATCAGGCGATCGCCGCCGGCGACCACGCCCCGACCGACCAGCGTCACGATCGGCAGCTTGGCGCCGAAGCCTGGCGAGTACCACCCGAGCGGCGGCTCCGTCTGGCCGCGAACCGCGGACCAGTCGAGCCCGTCGGGCAAGCGCATGACCGCGCGCCAGCGGCCGAGGTCGGTCTGCCAGTTGAGCTGCGCCACCTGGCCGTCGAGGTGGCAATCGACCTCGGGCCCGAGGTGGAACGCCAGCCGGCAGTCGTGGCGGCCGCGGCTCTCGATGGCATCCTCCACCACGAGGCGTCGGGTCTCACGGTCCAGGGTGACCGTGCGCTCGTGTCGGGCAGCGGGGGCCAGCCGCCGATAGCCGTCATGGGCCGCGCGCCAGACCGCCTTCGGCCCGCCGTCGAGGCCGCTCGTGGCGAGTTCGGTCGCCTGCGCCCACCTGGTCCACATGAAGGGGCCGCCCGAGACCGACTGGTCCCGGCCGGCGAGCTCGAGGCAGTTGTGGCCGATGGTCGAGCGGAAATACGAGCGCCAGGCCGCTTCCCCTTGGTAGGTGTAGGTTCCGGGGTCGACCAGGACCTCGACGCCACCGCATCGGAGCTCGATCGAGAGCGCGTCGGCATGCGCATGGGCGGCGATCGCGAGGAAACCATGCGGTCCGTGATCGGCGCGGCACCAGATCTCGGCCTCCTGGTGCGGCGCGGCGCGCAACAGGACCATGCCGGCGTCCCCGAACCGGTTTGGCAGGGCTCCGGGGCGGCGCCCTCGGGGCATCGCGCCGCCGGCCAGCCCGCGCCAGAGCAGGGTCCGGAGATCGGTCGCCCCCTGGTTCGGCCACCAGTCGCGGGCGCCGAACAAGGCGGCACCCGTGGCCAGCAGCGAGGCGCAGGGATTGGCGTCCGGGTGGTCGAGCAGCAGACCGCGGCCATGATCGCCGTCGCCTTGGCGCGGCGGCCGGCCGCGCACGTCGACGATCGCGGCCAGCGCATCGGTCATGGCGCAGATGCGGTGCCAGAATTCGGCGCCCAGCGGGCATGCCGCGGCTTCGCCTTCGACCGCTGCCGCGAGCATCAGCTCGAGCACGAAGACATGGTAGCTGGTCGCGAGCTCCCGGTTCAGGCCGCTCTCGAAGATCTGCAGCTGGGCTTCGCGACGGAGCGCATTGGCCGCCTGCTCCCGCCACCCTCGGGTCTCGGCAAAATAGGGGAAGGCGCAGCAGGCCGCGAACTGGCCCGCCTGCTCGGCGAGGATGTGGTTGTTCGCCGAGGAGCCGTGACTGCTCAGCCGCGCGAGGTACTCCTGATGATGATGGAGCTGGCACAGAAACTCGGGGTTGTCGTCGAACAAGGCTGCGACCTCGGGCCAACCGTCGAGCAGGCGCCGGACCCAGACCCAGGAGAGCAGCCGGACGCCGAGCTCGATGCCGCTGGTCCAATGGACGCCGGAAAGGAAGGGGTTGCGATCCCACCAGGATCGAAGCTGTCCGTCCAGGAAGACCGCGTAGCGGGCGTCCGAGGTCAGGAACCAGGCGGCGGCGAGGACGGTGAGCTGGTAGTGGCGCGACGGCTCCCAGACGTATTTGATGGTTCCGACCTCGTCGACGTCGCGACAGTCGATGTCGAACGCGTAGGTGGAGTCGGGCGCGCGCCGGCCGGTCCTCGGGTCGAGGAACCAGTCGGGATCGCGCGCAAGGTCGTCGCGCTCGCGGTCGAAGAAGGAGAACCGGCCGGCGAGCGCGGCATCGGCGGTCCGCACCAGCCGCGCTCTTGCCTCTTCGGGGAGCGCGGCGGCCAGGGCGGGGTCGAGCGCGCTCGCGAAGGCCGGGACCGAAGCCGGCAGAGGCAACGGATCGGGCTCAAAGGCCCGTAGCTGGCGGGCGCGCCAGCGGTGTTTGAGCCAGGCGTCGGCCAGGCGCCCCTTGATCTCCGCCGGCGACATCTGGCCAAGCCGTCGCGCATACCAGGTCAGATTCACTGCACGACCCGCAGCTCGTGACAGCTTTGGTCATCGGTCGTTTCGCGGTCCGCCGCGCGCTCCCAGCCGGCGACCGGCTCGGATCGCCCGCTCGCGAGGCTGCGGCCGACCGCCAGCGTGCAGGCGGTGGTTGCGATCAGCGAGGCGAGCGCGACCGGCATGTCGGCGCCGCTCCTCACTGCCCGGACGAACGCCTCGAGGGCGTGCTTCTGGCCCTTGTCGAGGCTGGCCCGCGTCCTCTTGCGCCGGCCGCCGCGCCAGAGCTCGGTGCGCCTGAAATTGTCCATGCGGGCGACCTTGCCGTCGCCGAAGGCCTCCAGGACCTCCTTCGGGTAGCTCGGGTCGCCGTTGGTGACATAGGCGATCTTGGCGACCGAGCCGTCCGGATAGGTCAGCAGCGCCAGCAGGTTGTCCGGGTCGCCCGGGGTCGCGACGGCCTGCGCGGTCACCGGATCGGCGGCGAGCCACCAGGACAGGGTATCGATGAAATGGCCGCCTTCGCCGGCGAAGCGGGTGCCCTGGGATTCGGCTTGGGCGTACCAGCTGCCGGCGTCGAGCGGACCGGCATTGACGGTGTAGTTCACGACCTGCGGCCCGCCGCAGCCGCCCCAGGCGTCGTGCAGCCCGGTCAGGACCGGCGCGAAGCGGCGGTTGAAGCCGACCATGAGCCGGTCGTTGCCGGTCTCCGCGACCGCGTCCCGGACGGCGGCCAGCTGTTCCGCCGTCACCGCAAGCGGCTTCTCGACGAACACCGCCTTGCCGGCCCGGAGCGCCTCGCACACCATATGGGCATGGCTGTCGTGCCGGGTCGCGATCAGGACCGCATCGATCTCCGGATTGGCGAGCAGGCTCTGGCAATCGGTCGAGACGCGCGTGAAACCGAACTTGGCCCGCGCATTGGCGGCCGACAGCGAGGTTGCGGTCGCGACCTCGACCAGCTCGACGTCCGACCGCCGCTTGAGATGGGGCAGCAGCATCGTGGTCGCATAGTTGCCACAGCCGATCACACCCAGGCGAACCCGGCCGGTCGGCGAACGGCTACGGTTATGCAGCCGAGCCGGCGCGGCCGGTGTCCTGGTCAGGGCTTCGAGCGCGCTGCCGTTCAGGGGATATTCGAACACCACGCCGAGGCCGCGCAGCTCGCCGCGGTCGATCTTCTCGTAGACCGCGACCGCATCGTCGAACGCGACCACGTCGCTCGTGATCAGGTCGAAATTGAGCTGGCCCGCCGCCAGCAGCCCGAGAATGCATTCCATGTTGCGGCGCTCGGTCCAACGGACGTAGCCGATCGGATAGTCGATGCCGCGCTCCTCGTAGTTGGGATCGTAGCGACCGGGCCCGTAGGAGCGGGAGAAGCGGACGTCGAGCTCCTTGCCGTAGTAGGCGTTCCAGGGCAGGTCGAGCCTGCATTTGCCGATGTCGACGACGCGGGCGCGGTCGCGCGCGAGCTCGGCGGCAAGCTCCACGGGCTGGTTGGTGTTGCCGCCGGCGGTCAGGAAGATGCAATCCGCGCCGGCACCACCGGTCAGCGCCGACAGCCTGGCTTTCAGAGCATCGAAGGACGAATCGCCCGGGACGGCGCTGGCGCTGGCGCCGCTCGCCGTGGCGAGGTCGCAGCGTTCCTTGGCGACGTCGATGCCCAGGACCTGCACGCCGGCCGCGCGCAGGATCTGCACCAGGATCTGACCGACGAGCCCGAGCCCGATCACGCAGGCGGTCTCGCCGAGCCTCATATCCGACTGGCGGAAGCCCTGCATCGCGATCGAGCCCACGGTCGTGAACGAGGCGTGCAAGGGCGACACGCCTTCCGGCACCGCCACGCACATGTTCCTGGGCACCCAGTTGTATTCGGCGTGCAGGGCGAACTGGTTGCCGCCGCAGGCCACCCGCTGGCCGACCTTGAACTCGTCGATGCCCTCGCCCACCGCGACCACGACCCCTGAGAGCGAATAGCCGAGCGGCGTGTAGCTATCGAGCCGGTTCATCACCTTCTGGTAGGTGGCGACCGGCCCCAGCTGGGCCATGGTCGCCATCACCTTCTTGACCTGGTCCGGCCGCGCCCGCGCCTTGCCGATCAGCGACAGCTTGCTCTCGTGGATCTTCATGGCCTCGGTGCCCATCGAGATCAGCGAGTAGTCGCTGCGCACCAGGACGCCGCCCGACCGGCAGGCCGGCACCGGTACCTCGAGCAGCTTGATCTCACCGGTCTTGTAGTTCTGTGCGATCTGCTTCATGGCCCTTTGCCTGGAAATCCAGCTTCGAAAATCGAGGTGCGTGCCGGGGGTCGCTAGAACGCGGCGGATTGTTGCTGCAGCCAGGTTTCCAAGGTCATAAGCTGCCAGATCTCCTTGGAGCGATCGGCGATGCCGGAGCGGTCCTCATCGACCATCCGGCGCAGGTAGCCGGCGTTCAGGAAGCCGGATCCGACCATGCGGCCGCCCAGCAGCAGGTCCTCGACCATGGTCTGCAGGTCACGGCGGATCCAGGCGCGCAGGGGGACGCTGAACAGCCCCTTGGGCCGGTAGATGACCGCCTTCGGCAGGTACGGCTCGGCGGCCTTCTTGAGCACCGCCTTGGTTTCCCGCCCCTCGATCTTGCGCCGGCCGGAGATCGCGAAGGCGGCGGCGGCGACCTCGCGATCGACGTAGGGCACGCGGACTTCGGTCGAGGCGGCCATGCTGGCGCGATCGGTGTAGGCGAGGTTGAGGCCGGGCAGGAAATGACGCACGTCGGTGTAGCACATGCTGTTCACCTGATCGCCGCAGTTGGCCCGGCGGTACTGATTGTAGAGCTCGGCGTGCTGGTCGATCAGGCAATCGACCGCACCGTAGAGGTCCGGATTGAGCAGCGCCTGGAACTCCGGCACGCCGCAATGGGTGTAGCTGCGCCGGAAGGCGGCTTCCTCGGGCAGATCGGCGAAGGCCAGGAAGCGTTTGGCCCAGCGTACGGTCCGGTAGCCCTTGTTCCTGCCGGCCACGGGCAGGCGGTCGACGGTCGGGCGTACGATCCGGTTGCGGATGAAGTCCGGCAGCCTTCGATATTGGGCGGCGAGCAGGCAGGCGAGGTGCTTGCGGTAGCCGCCGAACAACTCGTCGGCGCCCATCCCGGACAGGAGGACCTTGACGCCGGCTTCCCGCGCCGCCTTGCAGATGAGGTAGGCGTTGATCGCCGCGGCGTCGCCGATCGGCTCGTCGAGGATGCTCACCATGCGCGGCAGCATGTCCGCGACGTCGGGCGCGATCTCGATCTCGTGCAGCTTGATGCCGTAGCTCTCGGCGATCTGGCGCGCGTAGAACAGATCGTCCGGCATCGCCTCGAGCTTCTGGTCTTCCGCGCGGAAAGAAATCGTGTAGCCCTCGATCGCATGACCCTGTCGGGCCGCGATCGCGGTGATCAGGCTGGAGTCGAGGCCGCCGCTGAGGAAGGCCGAGACCGGCACGTCGGCGACCAGGTGCGCCGCCACGGAATCCTCGATGATCGCGCGCAGATCCGCGACCTCGATGTCCTTGTAGGCATCGCGCACGAATTCGCGCCGCGGGTCGAAATAGCACACCTGCCGGTAGGTGCCATCGGGCGCGATCTCCGCCCAATGGCCCGGCGGCAGCTTCTCGACGCCCCGATAGACGCAGTGCGCTTCGGGAACCCAGTAGTACATCAGCGAGGAGATCAGCGCCGTCGAATCGATCTCCAAGCTGTCCCCGAGCGCCAGGGCCAGCGCTTTGAGTTCGGACGCGAAGGCGAGGCCGCCATGCCGGCGCGCGATGAACAGCGGCTTGATGCCGAAGGGGTCCCGGCCGAGGATCAGCCGGCCGGTCCGTTGGTCGAGCAGGGCGAAGGCGAACATGCCGCGCAGGCGATTGAGGCTGGCGGGGCCCCACTGGCGCCAGGCCTCGAGCAGGACCTCGGTGTCGGAGGTGGTCCGGAACCGGACGCCGGCGGCCGACAGCTCCAGCTTCAACGCCTGATAATTGTAAATCTCGCCGTTGTAGACAAGGACCAGTCCGTCCTTCTCAAACGGCTGGTTGGCCGCGTCGGACAGGTCGATGATCGACAGCCGGCGATGGCCCAGACGGACGTCGGCGCCGTGGCGCCGCCATGCGATGATGCCCTCGGCATCCGGACCGCGATGCGCGATGGCGCGCAGCATGCGCGCCAGCACATCCTCCTCGGCGGCGAAGTTGAAGAGACCGACTATGCCGCACATGGAGCCGGATCCGTGGGTTCGGTGCCACCGCGTCGGAGCGGGTGAACCTCTGGCGGCCGGCTGGCCATGGGGATGCTCTCCGTCCAGGCGTCCATTCGGATCAAGCCCTCGACCGGCCGCTCGCCCGCCCAGCCCCGGGGGCGGGCGCTGTGGAACCGCCCGTGGGACACCACGGACATGGTGTCCGCTCCCGGGCTTCCGCACGCGAGGAGCCACGAACCCGCATGAGGCGCAGCGTCGAGCCGGTCCCGCCAAGTCCCTCGAACGGAGCTATCGGTCACAGGACAGCTCCGCCGGCGCACGCTGCTCGACGATCAGCTCGCCGTTCCTCTCGAGCCCCAGGTCCCGGACGTGGTCCCAGGCCTCGTCCCGATCGTTCGACGTCCAGTATCGGCTGCCTCGATCGGCCACGAGGTAGGTGTTCCAATCGAAGCTGTTGCCGGCGTCCCGCCAGAACCGAGCGTCGTGGGTGTCCGTGACGACCCCGTTCTGGCCATGGCGGCCGCGGTGGACAATCGTGTTGTGATGAACCGAATTGTTGACGGCTTTCCATGGTCCATACGCGCCGTCGCCGCGATCTTGATAGATCACACCGATCCCATTGCCGAATCCGGCGACCTCGACCAGGTTGTGATAGACCTCGACATTGCTGCTGTCTTGGATGAGGATCTGCGATCCCCACAACCAGCTGTCAAATCCGCTGGTGCCGTTGCGGACCACAATGTTATTGCGGATGATCGCGCGATAGGAAATCTCGTGCTTGATTCCTTCATTGGCGTTCATAAATACCTTGTTGCCCTGATAGATCGTATCAATATTATCGTTATCGGTCCAAAGACCAGGACCGGCGTTGTCATGGATGCAGGAGTCCTGGACAATCAGACCTTTGGTTTCCCAGAACTTGGTGCCGCCGGCATCCCATTTGGGATCGTAGCCGGCGTAGTTGTTGAAGGCGATCTCGACACCTTGGATCGTGGAGCCCGCGCCGCCGGAGCCCGCGATGCCGATCTGGCCATTGTGGCTGAAGGAACCTCCGGTCACATGGGTTTCCGGACCGAAAGAAAGACCCTCGCCGTGGTTCCATCGGGCGGTGACGTCGGAAATTTGCCAGTTACGCGCATCGTCAGTGTAAATGGCTCCCGCTTGTGAGTCCGACGCATACTTCTCGACGATCAGGCTCTTCAGCACGACATCTTCAGCATCTCCGCCGAACGCCCGCGGCGTGACGCCCAGCTCGACCGACTGCCCGGTCGGATCGTCGGCCAGATAGGCCCGCCGGTCGGCGTAGTACCATCGGCCCGGACCAAGCTCGGCAAGGGAGCCGACCCGTTCGTAGAGGCGACCGTTGACGAACAGATCCTCCCGCAGCTTGCAGAGGTCTCGACCGTGAGCGCATTCGCCGTGGAAGGGTAGGGGACGCGGCAGACCGTCCGCCTTCCAGGACCCCGCGTCCCTGGTCCAGGTCCTCAATTGCATGGCGCCGCTCAGGATCACGCCGTCTTGGCCGATGAACTGCTGCCCGTTCTTCGGATGGATGGTCTGCTGGCGATAGATTCCGGGCTCGAAGCGGAACCGCGTGCCCTCGGCAGAGCGCGCCACGATGGCTTGAATGTTCTGCCCGGGCGTCAAGACGACGGTCCGGTCCTCTTCCGCCGCCAGCGCGCCCGCGCCGCCAGCGAGAACCGCGAACGCGGCGAGCCAGAACGTTCCTCGTGGCGACGTCGTTCGGATCATCGGACCACGCCTTGCCAGGTCGCCGGCCGCAAGCCGGAGGGAGTGCCGGCCGCGGGGCCGCAAGGAGGCGCCAAGGCCGTCCTACCCGAGCCTGGCTTTGCGCACGACGAAGGCCTCGGCGTAGCGCTCGGGGGCGCGACATTCCATACCCCGCAGCCGGGCCAGGCCGCGGAAGGTTTCCGCATCGAACCATTGCTTGGAGCGCTGGGTGCCGAAATGGGTGTGCAGGAGCTCGATCTTGCGCTCGAGCACGGCGGCCGTGAGCGGCACATAGACGTTCGGCCGGCCCAGATCGCCGTCCCATTTGGGGATCTCGTACTCGAGAATGAGGTGATCGCGGAACAGGTTCCAGGTGAGCTCGCACATCTCGCGATGGTCCTGGTGCGCGTCGCTGCCGCGATGGGTCAGGACGACGTCCGGGTCGACCCGGACCCGCAAGTTTTCGAGCCAGGCCTTGATCTCGTCGCCCTGGTAGGGAAACCGGCCGTCGCCGAACTGGGCGAGCTCGATCCTGGCGGTGGCGGCGCCGGGGAGGAATGCCGCCGCCGATGCTTTGGCCTCCGCGGCCCGCGGGCCGGTCGCGCTCAGCACGCACCAGTCGACCTCGAGCCGTACTCCTGACGCGATCCAACCGAGCAGCGTGCCGCCGGCGCCGATCTCGATGTCGTCGGAATGGGCCCCGAGGCACAGAACCGACAGGGTTTCGCCAGGCCGGGCGAGCTGCAAGGTGATCATAGCGCGGCGATCGACAACGTTCTGCCCTGCTTGGTCGAGTCGCAGGCGCGCCAGGGCATCTTGCCCTGCTCGACCATCTCCTCGAGGACCTGGCGGTCCTTGAGATTGTCCATGCAGCGCCAGAAGCCCTCGTGCTTGTAGGCCATCAGCTGGTTCGCCTCGATCAGCCGGGTGAAGGGCTCGAGCACCAGCTCCTCGCCCTCGTTCATGTAGTCGAAGATCTCGGGGCGCAGGATGAAGTAGCCGGCGTTGATCCAGATATCCGAACGATCCGACGAACGGAACTCGCGCACCCGACCATCCGCTTCGATGTCCGCCAGATGATAGGTCAGCGGCGGCCGCACCGCGAGGAAGCAGGCGAGCTTGCCGCTCCTGCGGAAGCGCTCGACCATGTCGTCCAGATTGACGTTCGTGAGACCGTCACTGTAGTTGGCCAGGAAGATCTCCTCGTCCTTGACATGGTCGCGCACCGCCCACAGCCGCTCGCCGATACTGCGCCAGATGCCGGTATCGATGAGCGTGACCCGCCAGTCCTCCTCAGGCGCGTGCAACAGCTCGACATTGGCGCCGAAGCCCGAGACGACGCAGTCCGCATAAGCCTGCGGGCGGTAACTCAGAAAGAACTCTTTGATGATGTTGGCCTTGTAGCCGAGCGTCAGGATGAAATCCGAGTGCCCGTATTCTCGGTAGTATTGCATGACATGCCAGAGGATCGGCTGGTGGCCGACCGGGATCATGGGCTTCGGGATGTTCTCGGAATACTCGCGAATCCGGGTGCCCAGGCCCCCGCAGAAGAGCACGACCTTCATGATCTCGGTTCCTTCGGATCGATGACCGTCATGTCGGGGATCGGGACGATGAACTTGCCGCCCCAAGCGGCCACATGACGCATTTGCTGGATGATCTCGTCCTTGAGGTTCCACGGCAGGATCAGGACGTAGTCGGGCTGGAGCCGGTCGATGGCGTCGACGGGGTGGATCGGGATGTGCATGCCGGGCGTGAACCGGCCGTGCTTGTAGGGGTTGCGATCGACCGTGAATTCGAGGAAGTCGGGGCCGATCCCGCAATAGTTCAGGAGCGTGTTGCCCTTGCCCGGAGCGCCGTAGCCGCAGATGACCTTACCCGCGTCCTTGGCCGCGACCAGGAACGACAGCAGCCGACGTTTGGTGCGCGCCACCCGCGCGGCGAAGGACGCGTAGGTCGCGAGGTCGCAAAAGCCCTGGCGCCGCTCGCGGGCGAGCAGATCCGAGACGCTCTTCGTGGTCGGCCGCGCCGAGCCGGCATGGGCGAGATACACCCGCAGCGAGCCACCGTGGGTCGAAAGCTCCTCGACATCGATCAGCTTCAGGCCGTGGCCGGCGGCCAGGCGCTCGATCGCGATCAGCGAGAAGTAGGAGAAGTGCTCGTGGTAGATGGTGTCGAACTGGTTGTCCGCCATCAGCCGCTCGAGGTGCGGGAACTCCAGCGTGATGACGCCCTCCGGCCCCAGCAGCCGGGCCATGCCGGCGACGAAGTCGGTGAGGTCGGGAACCTGGGCCAGGACGTTGTTGCCGATGATCAGATCCGCCTGCCGGCCTTCGGCGACCAGCGCCTGGGCGAGCTCGACGCCGAAGAAATCGACCCGGGTCGCGATGCCGTTGTCGATCGCGACCTTGGCGACGTTCGCGGCCGGCTCGATCCCGAGCACGGGAATCCCGAGCGGCAGCATGTGCCGCAGCAGATAGCCGTCGTTGCTCGCGAGCTCGACGACCAGGCTGTCCGGCCCGAGCCCGAGCCGCGGCGCGATCATCTCGCAATAGGCCTTGGCGTGGGCGACCCAGGTCGTGGAATAGGAGGAGAAGTACGCGTACTCCCGGAAGATGTTCTCGGGGCTCACGTATTCGCCCAGCTGCACCAGAAAGCAGGTCCCGCAGACGAGCACGCGCAGCGGATAGTACGGCTCCATCGCGTCGAGCTGGCCGGCGGCGAGGAAGCTCTCGCAGAGCGGCGACATGCCGAGATCGACGAAGGTGTGCTCGAGCTCGGCGCCGCAGAGCCGGCACGGCCCGGCGGTGCGAGCGCCGGCATCCGCCGATCGCTCGAGGACTTGAATGGTCATGGGCGGTCTCGATCGCCGCGGCCGGCGCGCCTGGGCATGTCTGCGCCGACCGGCAAGGTTATGGCGATGGGCATGCTGTCCCCGATTTGCTTGCGCCGTGACAATCCGCCAAAGCTCGCGGCGGCGACCGCAGAAAGATAACCGGATCGGGGACCTTGCAGACCTCACCTTTGCGGCTGGTCCCAACCCACCAAAGGCGCGCGGGTCTACGCCTTTCAGCGAAAGCCATGCGGATCAGCTCAATGGTGCGAGGTTGGGTGCAGCCACGAGGCTGGTAGAGCTTCAATCGTCTCTCGGTCGTGAGCCGCTTGATCTCGCTCCCATGTCTTTGCAGCAGAACCTCGGGTTCGACCCCTACACACGATCTTGGTACGGGTGCCGCGGTCGAGCAGGCCGTAGAGTAAGAGCGAGAGCGGGCGGGCGGTGGCTGTTCGGTCGCGGATGCGCCGGGCCCGGCTGCCGTTGGTGCCGGCCGTGGGCCGGCGACAGGACAGCCGCGGCCCGGACACAAGTGGGGAACGACTGCAGTTCCCCCAGAAGGGGAACCGAACAGCGTGGTCAGACGTGCTCTCGCCATGGCCGCCGGTGAACAGTATCTGCGCTTGGCGATCGGCTTCGCCTCGATCGCGATCGTGTCGCGCCTGCTGACCCCGACCGAGATCGGCCTGTCCGTGATCGGCACGGGGATCATGGCGATCGCGCTCGGCCTGCGCGAGTTCGCGACCTCGGACTTCCTGATCCAGCGGCAGGAGGTCGTGCGCGACGACATCCGCACCTCGTTCACGCTCGCCTTTCTGCTGACGGCCCTGATCACCGCCGCGATGTTCGCGCTCGCGCCCTGGTTCGGGACCCTGTACGGCGAGCGGGAGCTGGCGCGCTTTCTTCGGATCGCCGCGGTCGCCGGGCTGATCGAGGCGGTATCGTTGCCGATCCGCGGCCTGTTGCGGCGGGACATGGAGTTCGGCACGCTGGCCCTGGTCAATACCGCGAGCGCGGCGATGACCGCGGGCGCGACGATCCTGCTGGCGCTCGCCGGCTTCAGCTACATGAGCGTCGCTTGGGCGACCCTGGCCGCCGCCGGCACGACCACCGTGCTTTCCTTCTACTTCCGGCCGGACCTGTCGATCCTGCGCCCGGCTTTCAAGTCCTGGGCCAGCGTCCTTGCCTTCGGCGGCTACAACGGCGCGAGCTTCGTGATCAACCGGGCCTACGAGACGCTGCCGCAGCTCGTTCTCGGCCGCCTGCTGCCGCCTGCGGCGGTCGGCCTGTACAATCGCGCCCAGACGGTGTCCGACATTCCGGACAAGATCGTCCTGGCGAGCGTCTTCTCGGTCGCGTTTCCCGCGCTCGCGGCCGAGATCCGGAACGGCCGCAGCCTGAAGGAGCCCTATCTGCGGGCGCTCGGCTACATCACGGTGCTGTACTGGCCGGCCCTGGTCCTGCTGGCGCTCCTGGCCGAGCCCGTCGTCTCGCTGCTTCTCGGCCCGCAGTGGCGCGCGGTGACCCCTCTGCTCCAGGTGATGGCCCTCGCGGGCCTCGCCTGGTTCCCCGTGATCCTGACCTCGCCGGTGCTGCTGGCGGTCGGTGCCAACCGGGACCGCGTGCTCGCGGATCTTTTGGGACGCTCGGTGTCCGCGGTCGTGCTCTGCTCCCTGGCGTCTTTTGGAATCATGGCGATGGCGGTCAGCAAGCTCGTGACGCTGCCGTTCCAGATGGTGGTCGCGTTCTGCTTCGTGCGTCGGCACATTTCCTTTCGGTGGAGCGAGCTCGGGGTCGCGCTTTGGAAGAGCGCGGTCGTGGCGGCCGGCAGCGCGGCCGGGCCGGTCGCGGTCGTGGCGCTTTCCGGCGCGGGCTTCGATCTCTCGATCACGGCCAGCGCGCTGGCCGCGGTGCTGGCGGCGGCTGGCTGGCTGGCCACGGCAGTCGCGATGCAGCACCCCGTGCTGCTGGAGTTGAGGAAAACCGCCGCCACCTTCGCAGGGACATCATTCGGCCGACGCTGCTCGGCGCTCCGCGAGCGCATCGTCGCGCTTGGCCCGAGGGCCGGGGCGTCCCGCTAGCCCAGCCGAGCTCCGGCCCCGGCCGGGTCGATGCAGGTCCGGAAATCGGTTGAGGTCAGAGCGGGAGGACGGTGCGCCGCCTCCGGGACGGATCGCAGCTCGAGCCGATCAATCCGCCACGTCAGCGTTCCGTGCCCACCTGCTGCCGTGGCTGGCGGCGAACACGGGCTCGCAGAAATCGGGCCAGGTCCGGTCTTTGTCCGAGATCTCGGTCACGGGCAGGGGCCACTCGATCGCGAACGCCGGGTCGTCGTAGCGGACGCCGCTCGCCGCCCCGGGCGCGTAGAACGCGGAGATCAGATAGCCCACCTGAGTGTCGTCGCAGAGGGTCTGGAAGCCATGGGCGAAGCCCTCGGGGACGTAGAGCTGACGCTGATTGTCCGCCGTGAGCTCGAACCCCTGCCAGCAGCGATAGGTCGGCGAATCCGGCCGAAGATCGATGATGACGTCCCAGATCGCCCCTTTCAGGCAGCGCACCACCTTGACCTCGCTGTGCGGCGCCCGCTGGAAATGCATGCCACGCAGGGTTCCCCGCGCTACGGACTGGGAGGTGCTGTGCTGGACGAAGCCCGTTTTCAGCCCGTGATCCGCATACGCCTGAACGCAGAAGGTGCGGGCGAAGAAGCCTCGATGATCGCGTGCCGGCGCGAGGTCGATCAGCCAGGCACCACAGAGATCCGTTTCCTCAAAGCCCATGCGGAGGCTCCTTCATAGAGAGTGCAGAAGCTCGGGCAGGCGGTATGCGGGCATGTCCATGCGTTCCAAGCATCCGTCCGACCCGGGCTGCCCGGCGGGAGCGCGCGGCTATCAAACCATCGACCGAGATGGTCCGGCGAACCGCGTCATTGTTCCGACTCGGCGTGCCGCCGGCCGCTTGCAATTGTAGGTACCGCTGCTGCCGGTGGGCCAACAAGTCGCGCAAACGGGGTAGCCACGAAGGCAAGAGGCGCCCCATGTCCTATCTCAGTAGGTGGGCATGCCTTGGGCGGGCACCATTGGCCGGGCGTCGCAGTCGTCTTCGACGAGCAAGCCGCTCTCCTTGAGCAGGCGGGCGGCATCGGCGACGACGCCGAACGGCAACTTCGCCCGCTCGGCAATGTCGAATAGCGAGTGTCGACCGTCGGCGAGATTGAGGATCCACAGGAAGGCCATGCTCTTGGCCGCCCCCTCGCGGTCGCCGCCGAGCGCGCTGTAGAGACCGCGACGGCCAAGCTGGGCCTCGCATTTGGGCGTCGTGCTCCGCGGCCGCCAGTCGCGCTCGACGATCTCGAGCAGGGCGGCGATCATCCGGTACGACGCGGCGAGATGTTCCGGCCGGATAAAGTCAAGATTGTCAGCGGAGGTATGGTATTGCGGGAACGTGCCAAATTGACTGCGCTGAAACAGACCGACAGGCAGATCGAAGCCAGGTGAGCAGTATTGCCGCTCGTCATATCCGTAGGGGAAGAAGTCGAGGATGGTCGGCGACGGCCCGGCGTGCTGGAGGACATGGGTCATGGCACGGTCGATGAAAGCATCGCCCCGCCGGCTCTTCTTGTAGGTGGGGCCGCCGGCGTCGCCGACGCAGGACAGGACGAGGCCGTGCCGGATGCGGGCCGCCCGCTGCTCGTTGCGAGCGAGCCACGCGATCGCGCCGATCGTGCCCGGAGCGAACACGAAGCGATAGCTGTAGCGGGTCTTCAGGGGCCCGAGCCGGGCGGCCAGATGGGTCAGCAGCGCCAGACCCGAGCAGTTGTCATTGGCCAGCGAGGGGTGGCAGATATGGGCGGAGAACAGAAACTCGTCGTCGGTTTCCCCCCGGTGCAAATACTCGCCGTAGGTCAGACTGCCGTCATCGAGGCTGGCGTCGATCAGCACTTCGTAGAGGCCGTCCGGAAGCGCTGCCAGCTGATTGTGGGCCATGCAGAAGCCCCAGCGCTCGGCGTAGTAGGAGGTCCGATACGGGATCAGGTCCGGCTGGTCGGGCAGGGTGAACACGTGCTTCTTCAACTCGTCCAGCGAGATCTTGGTATGCACCGGCCGGCTGTAGTTCAAGACGTGAAGATTGGAGGTCTGCAGATCGACGATCCGCTGCCCGGCCTCATTCTTGATATAAGCGTCCCGAATGGTCCACTCGGGCGGGATCGACCAGTCGAAGACCTGGGTGCCGGTCGGCACCTCGTGGACCTCGAGCTCGATGTGCCGGGCGAGATGGCCGAGCGTGTCGCGCACGCCGTTGCCGGTAATGCTGCGGCAGATCGGAAAGATCTCGGCCGCGAGAGCGAAGATCTCGTTGCCGATGCTGTCGTCGTCGAGCAGTTTTTTCACGGGCGTTATCAATTACATCTGCCGCTCTACGGGACGTGACCGGCCAATGCCGGATCACGCGGAGGCGGACGCCGCCGCAGCGAGCTTCGGGGCGGGGAGGTCGCGGTGACGGAGATCGTGGCCGAGCTTGCCCTCGCGCATCAACCTCTTGATATGGCTGATCCGCTGATAGCGGCGCTCGATCTGGTCGAGCGTGAGACCGGCAGCGCAGTAGGCGGCGTGGAGCTGCTCAGCGCCTTTGCGGACGTCCCAGCGCGGCTTGAACTCGGGCAGGACGCGGGCGATCTTGTCGAAGCTCACCCGATAGGAGCGCTTGTCGGGACCCGCGTCGGGTGCGATCTCGAGACGACAGCCGGGAACGACTTCCGCGACGACTTCGGCGATCTCACGAATACGATAGTTGTGCTCGGTCCGGCCGACGTTGAACGCTTCGTTGAAGACCTTCTCGGCCGGCGCCTCCAGGCCGGCGAGGAAGGCCCGCGCGATGTCCTCGATGTGCACGATCGGACGCCAGGGGGAGCCGTCGGACTTCAGGTAGATCGAGCCGGTGGTCACCGCCGAGGCGACGAGGTCGTTCAGGACGATGTCGACCCGCAGGCGGGGCGAGAGACCATAGGCCGTGGCGGGGCGCAAATAGGTCGGGCAGAAGCCGTCGCCGGCCAGGCGGGCGATGTCGCGCTCCGAGAGCACTTTCGACTTGCCGTAAGCGGTCACCGGGTTGAGCGCCGCGGTCTCGTCGATCATGTCGTCGCCGGCGGACCCATAGTTGCTGCAGGACGACGCGAACAGGAAACGCCTGACCCCGGCCCGTTTCGCCAGAACAGCCAGACGAACGCTCGCCCGATGATTGATGTCGTAGGTGATCTCGGAATTGAGATCGCCGAGCGGGTCGTTCGAGAGCGCCGCGAGGTGGATCACCGCCTCGAAACCCGCGAGATCACTCTGGGTGACGTCGCGAACGTCCTTGCAAAGGCTCGGCACCGCGGCAATCGCGCCGCCGATCGCGAGGGTGCAGCGCTCGTAGAGATCGCTGTCGTAGCCGGTGACGTCGTGCCCCGCCTCGAGCAGCATCGGCACCATCACCGTCCCGATGTACCCGCGATGGCCGGTTACCAGAACTCGCATCCGTGGCGCTCCTTGGTCTTGGTCAAAATTGGCCGGTCGCCGCGACGTGATCGATGTTCCGGCTCGGATGGCGAAGGCTATGGCCTCTGGGGACCGTTTCGCCAGAGACCCGATCGGGGAAATCACCGCGACAATCGGGGTAGGTCACCTTCCGACGGACGAAGGCACTCGGGCTGTGGCCCCTTCTTTCGGGTGAGGGGGAGCCGATCTGCGCGCGGTCGGTGGATCGGCGCGGCTCGCCATCTCCGGGGGTGACCTTAAGACGGAGCAACCTCAGGCCGAAACAGGCGGCGTCGATGCCGGCGCGGCGGCTTGCCGCCAGCGTTACGCCAGCCAAGACAGGCCATGACGCCGACCAGATGAGCGGCCGGCCTCCGGTTCGCCGCGTCCTTCCTTGCCCTACGTGCCGCGAGCAAGGAGCGATCGGACGCGGCCAAAGGATGATCGCCCGATGGGGGCGTCGTCCGCGCCGCCATCGTGGGCCGGCTCTCCAGCCCCGGCGTCGTGTGTGGCCAACTCTTCCGCAGCCTCAAGTCGCAGACTGCAAAATCAGAGCCCAATCATCGAAGCCGGAACTGTTGCTGGCGCGCTCCGGCTTCAGCCGCCGCGACCCGGTGGCCGGGAACGGCGAGCCGCTGACGGTGCAGAACCGCCCGTCGGCCGGGTCGTACCAACGCGCAACGACCTGCGGACCGGCGAGCTCCCCGAGCTCGATCGTGATTTCGCGGCTCGTGGGCAGGTAGACGATCGCGAACGAACGATCGCAAGCCCGCGCAGCCACCGCACGCGCATCCTCGGGCCCGAGGCCGCCGGTCAGGAGGGCGTGGTCGATGTCCGGCGCCAGCAGCCACCAGGGGATCGTCGCCATGAGCGCGCGCAGATGGGTCATGCTGCGCGCGCCGCGGCTGTCCAGCGCCTGCTGCCAGGTCGCCCGTGCGGGGATGAGGCCCGGACCGTGGAAATGCCAGATCGGGTTGTTGCCGAAGACCTGCCCGGCCGCACCGGAGAGCGCGGCCTGGTAGGCCTGCGTCCGGAGGTCCCGCTCGGTGATCCCCTGCTCGTTCTCGTAGGCGCTCTCGATCAGAAAGAAGGGCATGGGCTCGGGCCGGGCATAGGCCTCGAGCGCGGCGGCGTAGACGGGCCTGTAGGTGTAGACGCTGCCGACCTGCAGCCAGGGCTCGCCCTGCCAGTAGTCGATCACCAAGCTGTCCGGGTGGCCGTGCGCGGTGTGCAGAGCCCGCGGGTCGAACTCGCCGATGCCCAGGGCGATCGCGCGCACCAGGTCCTTGTCCGGAGGATCGTAGTCGCCCCCCTGAACCCAGAGGATATTGGTGAAGTCGCGATAGCGCCGGCCGAGATACGCTCCGTACTGGCGCAGCCGGTCGGGCCCGTTCGCGACCATCGCCCGGTACCAGCCTTGCGAGCCTCCGTGCCAGCCGGCGTAGGAGGGCGCCAGCAGGACCAGAAAGCCTTTCTCGGCCGCCCGGCGCAACACCCAGTCGGCGTGGGCGAAATAGGCTTCGTTGGGCGATGTGTAGTCGGCGAAGCGGCTGGCGAGGCTGGTTCCGTAGGGCGCGAGCCTCTGCGGCAGCCACTCCGCGAGCGCGGCGATCACCGCGAACGTCCGACCCTGGAACGGCCGGTCGCCGTAGGCGTTGGCCGCCGGGTTGGTGGCGAAGCGATGCTCGATGAGGTTGACGAGAAGGGTGTTGAAGCCGCGGGCGCGCCGGTCGTCGAGATAGAGATCGACCTCCTCGCGGGTGAGGTCCGCGATCAGCGACCAGGCGGTGTCGCCATGGATGAGAAACGGCGCGCCGGCGGCATCGACCAGATAGCGCTTGCCGGCCTCGACGGCGAGCGGGAAGGCGGGCCCACCCAGGTTCCCGGCCGGCGCGGCGGCGCCTTCGGCCCGAGCGCGAGCGGCGGCCGGCGCTGGACCGGCTTCGGGTCCGGCGGCCCGGGCCGCGGTCACGGCGCATCCCAGGACCGCGAGCATGAGGCTGGTGTTCGCCAGAGCCGGGACGGCGCGCAGGCCCGATGGCCGGTCAGAGCCGCAATGACGAGCCCTGCGCACGCCTGGCGTTATCGCGGCGCCGCCATCTCGTTCGGAGCGGCGGCCGGCACCTTGGGCAGTCCTTCGGGGTGGTTGTAGCGCCGGTAGACGGTCTGCGACGGCCGGCCGGCGAGATACCGTTCGACGCCCTGGTCGAGGGCCCGCCGATAGATTTCGAGCGCCCCGTCAATCGCCGCCACCGTGAGGTCGATATCCTCCTCGGAGTGCGAATAGCTCACCACCAGCGAGGGCATCAGCACACCGCGTCGGATCGTCTCTTGCAGGAACAGCGTCCGGAACGCCTGCGATGGTCGGCGGTCGGGGCCGAGCGTGGCATAGGACAGGCAGCAGGGCTTGCCCAGGATCTTGACGAACTCGGTCAGGCCGTGCCGGCGGACGGCGGCCTCGGCCTGCTGCCGCAGACGCGCGCCTTGCCGGTACAGATGCTCGATGACGCCCTCGGACCGATAGACCTGCATGGTCGCGATCGCCGCGGCGAGCGCGTGCGTCTCGCCGCCATGGGTGGTCGAGAGCAGGAAGACGCGCGGCCGGTCGTCGTGGTCGAGCCCGCCCAGGCGCATGAACTCGCGCCGGCCGGCGAGCGCGGACACCGAGAAGCCGTTCGCGAGCGCCTTGCCGAAGGTGGCGAGGTCGGGGACGATGCCGTAGAGTTTCTGGGCGCCGCCGTTGTGCCAGCGGAAGCCGGTGATCATCTCGTCGAGGATCAGCAGCGCCCCGTTGGCGTGGCACAGCTGCTGCAGCGCCTGGAGATAGCCCGCCGGCGGGTCCTCGGTGCGCGCGGGCTCCAGGATGAGCGCGGCGATCCTGCCGGGATACTGGTCGAACAGCGCCTCGGTGCCGGCGATGTCGTTGTAGCGGAAGGTGACGGTCAGCCGCTGAATTGCCTCCGGAATGCCCGCACTCATGGGCGTGGTGCCGATGAACCAGTCGTCGACGGAGAAGAAGGGGTGGTCGGCGCAGCAGGCGATCAGGTCGCGGCCGGTATAGGCGCGGGCAAGCCGGACCGCACCTGAGGTCGCGTCCGACCCGTCGCTGCAGAACTTCACCATCTCGGCGCCGTCGATCAGCTCCAGGAAGGTCTCCGCGCACGCCACCTCGATCGTCGACGGGCGGGTGAAGTTGCTGCCGCGCAGCAGTTCGCGCTGCACCGCCTCGACCACCGCGGGATAGGCATGGCCGAGCCCGACCGACCGGTTGCCCATGCCGTACTCGATGTACTGACGGCCGCCGGCGTCCCAAACCCGGCATCCGGAGCCGCGCGCGATGAACTCCGGCGCGAGCATCGGGAATTGATCATCGCCCTTCGCATAGGTGTGGCAGCCGCCCGGGATCAGGTGATGGGCGCGCTCCTGCAGGGATGGTGAAGTCTGCGATCGCTGCAATCCAACGTGGCGCAATGGATGACCGTTCAGCTGCATGCCGCCGTCCTCAAAGGTTCGCAACGCGCGCAGACGCTGCCGCCAGGGATCGTCGCGAGCGTCAGGAGGCACCGTCGCGAGGCCAGGACCATGGGCGCGGCTGGAGCCCTTGTCGTGGTGGGCCGGCGCCTCGCCTCCAGACCTGCCGGTGATGCGCCGGTTCCAAAGACACTACCGCAAGTCCCCGGCCATGCCCTGTCTGCAAAACGGACTAGAGTCCCGCAAGAAAGGCGTAGCCGCCGCCGACCGATCCCATCCGCCCGACGTCATCCGGAAGCGGGGAGGGCCAAACGGCGGGATCCAGACCGCGCGCCGGCCTCGTCGGGCCCATCCTCCGCTTCACGCTCCGGCGAGGCCGCGATCGCCCGCCTGGCGGCGGCCGGGCTCCCGCTCGAGCCGAACCGCGACCGGGCGGGCGGCCGGCGCGGCACGAGCCCGTCAGGTCGTGCCGCCCGGTGGCGTCATACCAAGCGCAGAAGCCTCGACTTGCACGCTTGGGCAGGGCGCTTGGGGCAGGGCGCTTGGGCCGATGGCGCGGCAGGCGCGCCCGCGAAGGTGAAGACTTCGCAGGACCTCATCGGGCGGCCGCGTCGCCTGGGTGCCTTTGCCGACCGCGGTCGAGGCTCGACCAAGGCATCGCCCATCAGACCGCGCGTCGATACTGGCTGCCGGCTTCGAAGAAGCCATTGGTGAGGTAGACGACCTGAGTCCGATTGGTCGCGTTCAACTTCTTCATGATGTTGCGGATATGAACCTTGACGGTGCTTTCACACATGTTGAGCTCGTAGGCGATCAGCTTGTTCGCCATGCCGCGGCGCAGGCAATCCAAGATCTGCGCCTGGCGCTGCGTGAAGCCCTCGATCACGGGCGCGCCATCGGCTCCGCTGCGAGCGCCCGAAGACGACAACAGGGCCGCCGCCGGCGCGAACGTACCGCCGGCACAGACCAGGTGCACCGCCTGGACCGCCACCGGCGAGGCGAGGCTGGTGGTCAGGTAGCCGCGCACCCCGAGGTCGAACGCAGCGCGAACGTTCTCGGGATCCTCATAGTCGGACAGGACCGCCACCGGCACCGAAGGCATGAGTTCGCCGACCCGCGACATCAGGCTCGCGACCGCGGGCGACGACATGCGCTCGGGACCGGTATTGATGATCACCGCCCGGGTTTGGTCCGCGACGGCCGCCGCCGTGATGATCTGCTCCGGATCTGGCAAGGCGCAGACACTGAACCCGCTCAGGTGGCTCTGCAGCCAGCGTCCGATGCAGTCACGTGTGAAGGTTCGGGGGTCGAGGTAGATCAGCGTCGCGGTCGGCTCCGGTACCTGGCTTGCCCGGGTGAACGCCGCATCCGTTCCCCGTCGCCCCGCTTCGAGGTCGGTCGCCGCCAGCCGGAAGTCGTCCAAGGAAGATGCCGGCACCTCGCTGCCAGCGCGCGACCTGACGTCACTCCAGCCGACATTTCGGCTGATGCTTTCGCCGGTTCCCATGTCTTAGCGCCCTCTCATGTGCCCATTCAGGCTTTACCCGCGTGCCAAATTTCGTCATGCTTGCTCGGAAGTCGAGCCTGCATTCTACTTATGCGCTCCTAATTCCGGTATCCTCCGATGGCAGGTGGGATGCACGCAAGCAGCATGGCGTTCAGACGGGAGAGACGCCTACCCCCGGATGGGGGTGATTCGAATCGAATTTGTGGTATAGTGGAGTCTCAAAATGCGGAACGCCGATGTTAAGCGGGCGCATCTCCGACCTGGAGCGCAAATGGCAGGCGAAATCGAGCTACTCACGGTGATACCTTTAATTTATGATACAACCACATCCGCGGACGCGTTGCCCGAACTCAACCTCGCCCTGCGGCGACTGTTTCGCGCCCGCGCCTGCGGAGTGGCCGATTTCAACTTTCAACTTCGAGAAGGAGTAATGCATTCAAGCAGTGGTTATTTTCCCGAGTTCTTGCATTCATATCGGAACCACTACTCGCGCCACGATCTCTGGTTGCGCCATGAAGAGCCTTACCGCGTGCCTGGTACCGTCCATGTAGGCCAAGAACTCGTGGCCGACTCCGAACTGATCCAGAGTCAATTCTATCAAGAATGGCTACAACCGCAAGGATTGTTTTATCGGCTCAGCGCAGTACTAATCCGAGAAGAGGCGAATCTGTGCTATTTCGCGACCTTGCGTGGCCGCAAAGATACCCGGTTTGGTTTCGAAGAGATCCGACTGTGCCGCACCCTCGCACCCCATCTGCGCAGTGCGGTTCAGATGCGCCGCCAACTCGCGATGCTGGAGGTGGAGCGGAACGCAGCCGTGGAGGTGCTCGACCGGCTGCCCACCGCGGTCGTGCTCTGCGACCAGAGCAGTGCGCCGGTCATCGTCAACGGCGCCGCCCGCGAGATCCTTGCCAGCGGTGACGGGCTGGTCGTGCGGGGCGGGAAGCTTGCGGCGCGCAGGCAGCTCGAAAGCAATACCCTCGAGACTCTGATCATCGGCGCGGCCAGCGCGGCCCGCGGCGAAGGCGACAGTTCCGGCGGCGCACTGTCGGTCTCACGCGCCTCCGGGTTGCGCCCGCTGTCCGTGCTGGTCTCGCCGATGCGAGCGCCGAGCGCGGTCCCCGGGCACCGCCGGATCGCGGCGGCGATCTTCATCAGCGATCCCGAATCGGTCATCCTCAGCAATGAGGAGCGGCTGCTGCAGTTGTACGGACTGACGCGTGCCGAAAGCCGGCTGGCGGCCAAGATCGCCCAGGGGCGGTCGCTGGAGGAGGCGGCGGCCATGCTCAATATCACGACCGAGACCGCCCGCAGCTACATCAAGCGCATCCTCGGCAAGACCGGGACCAAGCGGCAGGTCGAGCTGGTTCGTCTGCTTCTCCTCAGCCCGGCCCATTTGAGCTGAAGAGGCCGGGTCGCCACGCCTCGAAGCCGGCCGGCCGCGCCCTCGGCGAGCCCCCGACGGTGAGGAGCCGCGGTTTCAGCGACCGCATCGATGCGCGCTGTGGCCGCCAGCGGCCGCCCTGGCCGGCAAGGATGCCGGCGGATCCGCCCACCGACACCAGGGCGGTCCAGCCGGACTTCACCGTCAAGGCCGCCGCAGCATGGGCCGGCGACGCCCAGGATTCTGTGTGAGGGCGCGAAGGGGTACGCCCCGGAGCTCATGAGACCCGCAAGAAGGAGCCCCCCCGGATGCCGCAGGCTGCAACGATCAAGAGCCCGACAGCCGCGTTCGCGATGATGAAGGTCATCCAGGCGGCCGGAGGCCTCGAATGGGCGAGGACGATCAGCAGGGCACCCGTCAGGCGCTGAGCGGGCCACGCGAAACTCGGATAGGCAAGACCGCCGACCAGCATCCCGCGCGCATGGCCGCGCTTGGCGAGCCGCTCGAGGCCTCGCCTGACCTGCTTCCGCTATCTTATGCTACCTTCGAGGAGCGCAGGGCCCGGCGCACCGCCAATGCCATCGACCGCCGCGTCCACGAGATCCGCCGCCGCCGATGGGCGGCTTCCGCGTGGACAGTTTGTTGGCCGCGTCTGCCGGCGCCACAGGGTACGCTACACGCCAAGCTCGAACGCGCACGCGCCAGGGGGCCGAGGACGCTGCCGGCGGACGGGCTCGCCCCACGATCCCGAGGGCACAGGCACCGCCGCCGCCAAGGATGCGCCGCGCTCGCCTGCCAATCGTCACAAACAAACCTTGCTCAAGCGACAGGTCAGCCTGCCGCTTGAGCCCTGGCGTCGACCGGTTACTTCTCCTTCGAAATCGACATCACGTCGGGAATCTTGCGCTGGTTCGGCTCGTACATGATTTTGACCATATCGCCCGCCTTGAGGTCCTTGAGCTTGACGCCCAGCGAGTTCTCGTCGGACCACTGGAAGGTCTGGGTGCCGACGGTGAGGGTTTTCGTCGTCTGGTCGATGCTTTCGATCTTGCCCGTGGCCTCGTCAGCCAACGCGACGCCGGCCGTGAACGCCAGGGCAGCAGCCGTGACCACTCCCAACATTCTTCTCATTGTTGCTCTCCTGTAAAGGGCACGCCAGGGTCTTCCCAGGCTGTTCCGTTAGTACAGCTTTAAGCCCTCGACGTCAACGTTTGTGGCGCCTCCGGCGCGGAACTCCGCCGGAAGGCGGTCGAGGACAACCCTATGTGAACGGTTACGGTTGGCGACCTGCGAGCGTCGCACGCTACCCTCGACCTGGTAGCGCAGGTCCAGCCCCTGGCCGAGACCTTGCTCCCGCCGCTCCTTGCTGCCCACCCCGTAGATCCGAAGATCGCCGAACCGCGTGAGGTTCGTGATCAGCTCCTGGGTCAAGCCGCCGGCGAACAGGCGCCCCGATTCGATTCCGGTCAGGTCCTCGAACGGCGCGATGATCACCGCCGGCCCTTCCCGGCCGTCGAGGATCCTGTGGATCGAGGTGCCAAGCTGCGCCAGGGCCTCCTCGACGATGTGCTCGAGGAAGCGGCGGTTGCGCGCCGACGCGTCGAAGCCAGGGCTGCCGAGAATGCGCTGGAGCTCTTCCCGGACACTGCTGACCTGCATCCCTTTCCCCCGCTCAGCCTGTCGACCAGGGCTGAGGCGTTCGGCTCACGCCGGTTGGGTGCCTTCCCGGAGTGACAACGCACGGCGCGCATTCTAGGCTGGCGCCGGTCAATCCGTCGTAAATGGGGGGGATCGCGCGATGAGGCTCTACGCAGTTGCCATTCTGCTCATGCTGACCGGCTGCAATCCGGTCACGGTCAACACCGGCGCGTCGCCGACCGCGGACTTCGCCAAGCTGCACACCTACGCCTGGGAGCCGAACCCGCAGATGGGCGGAACCCTCGACAACACGATCTCCGGGCAGGCGATCCACTCGGCGGTCGATCAGGCCCTCCAGGCGCGCGGCTTCCGGCCCGCGGCCGGTGACCCGCCGGATTTCCTGGTCGACTACCACGTCAAGGAGCAACACGAGTTGGAGATCACCGGGGGCCGCTGGAACGTGGAGCAGTTCAACTACACCGAGGGCACCCTGATGGTCGCGCTCGTCGACCCCAGGAGCAAGCTGTTCCTCTGGCAAGGCACCGCCGAGGGGGTCGTCAATCCCGGTGGCGAGTTGTCGCAGGACATCCAGGCCGCCGTCCAGAAGATGTTCGCGAAGTTCCCGTCCTAGCCCGAGGCACAGGGCCGGGGCCGCAGCCCGCGATCGGGTCAGTCACAGGAGGATCACTTCGATGTTTTTGAAGAAGGCCGAGGGGCGCCGGCGGTTGGTCGCCGTCTGATGTGACGAAACAGCGCGGCCGGGTCGTCATCGGCTCGAAGAACGAAGGCAGGACCGGGGTCTCGGAGCCGCCGAAAGGAGCGGGATTCAGGCCAGCTGTCGTCTGCGGGTCATGGGGGCCGGTTCCCGCCGCGATCATGACGCTGTCCATGGTGATCGGCGCCAAGGCCGAAGATCTGCCGCCGCCAAAGGGCTAATACCGGCTTGGTCCATCCAAGAAGGGAAGACCGTCGATGCAAGCCTTATCGAAACGACTGCTGGGGGCCGCGATCCCGATCGCGCTCGCCGCAGGCCTCACAGCGCTGGCCCCGTCGGCCATGGCGCAACAGAGCAAGCCCAACATCGTCGTCATCATGGGCGACGACATCGGCTGGTCCAACATCGGGGTCTACAACCAGGGCATCATGGCCGGCAGGACGCCCAACCTCGACAAGCTGGCCGCCGACGGCATGCGCTTCACCGACTACTATGCCGAAGCGAGCTGCACGGCCGGCCGGGCCAATTTCATCACCGGCGAGCTGCCGATCCGCACCGGCATGACGACGGTCGGCCAGGCGGGCTCGCCGATCGGGATCCCCGACGAGGCGATCACGATCGCGACGGCGCTCAAATCGGTCGGCTATGCCACCGGCCAGTTCGGCAAGAACCACCTGGGCGACCTGAACCAGTTCCTGCCGACCGTCCACGGCTTCGACGAATTCTTCGGCTACCTCTACCACCTGGATGCGATGGAAGATCCCTCGCACCGGAACTACCCGCCCGCGCTCAAGGACACGGTCGGGCCACGCAACATGGTCCACAGCTGGGCGACCGACACCGATGATCCGACCGTCCAGCCGCGCTGGGGCAAGATCGGCAAGCAGAGGATCGAGGACGCCGGCACGCTCTATCCGGAGCGGATGAAGACGGTGGACGACGAGATCCTCGCCGACGCGCTGAAGTTCGCGGACAAGGCGAAGAGCGACGGCAAGCCGTTCTTCCTTTGGCTCAACCCGACCCGGATGCACGTCATCACCCACCTCTCCGACAAATACGAAGCCCTGCGCACGCCCGAGAACGGCTGGAGCCTTCAGGAGGCCGGGATGGCGCAGCTCGACGACATCGTCGGCTCGGTGATGACCTATCTGAAGGACAATGGCCTGGAGCAGAACACGATCGTCGTGTTCACGACCGACAACGGGGCCGAGAACTTCACCTGGCCCGACGGCGGCCAGACGCCGTTTGCCGGCGGCAAGGGGACGGCGCTGGAAGGCGGGTTCCGCGTGCCCGCGATCATCCGCTGGCCCGGCAAGGTGCCGGCCGGCAAGGTCGAGAACGGGATCTTCTCCGGCCTCGACTGGTTCCCGACCTTGCTCGCGGCCGCCGGGGACCCCAACATCACCGACGAGCTGCTCAAGGGCAAGCAGATCGGCGACCGGACCTACAAGGTGCACCTCGACGGCTATGACCAGACGGACGTGATCAGCGGCCGCGGGCCGTCCAAGCGCCACGAGATCTTCTATCTCACCGAGAGCACGCTCAGCGCGGTCCGGATCGACGACTACAAGTATCGCTTCACCAACCAGCCGAACGGCTGGCTCGGCGCTACCGACAAGGTCGATTGGCCGATCCTGGTCAATCTGCGCCTGGACCCGTACGAGCGGACCGGCATGCCGGACGGCAAGGGCGGCTCGCTGGCCTATTACAACTGGTTCGCGTTCGAGTTCTGGCGGTTCGTGTTCGTCCAGCAGGAGGTCGCCAAGGCCGCCCAGACCTTCATCGACTTCCCGCCCATGCAGAAGGGCGCCAGCTTCAACATGGCGGCGGTCAAGGCGCAGATCGAGGCGGTGATCGCCGCCAATCGTCATAGTGAGTGAGGTTGGGTTTCGGGCGGGCGCTCCTGATGGGGGCCCCGCCCGGCAGCTGGTCAATCCAAGGAAGGAGGACCGTAGATGAAAGCCTTATCGAAACGCGTGCTGGCGGCGGCGATACCGATCGCGCTCGCCGCCATCGTGGCGGGGCTGTCGCCCGCCTCGGCGCAGGAGAAGAAGCCGAACATCCTGTTCATCATGGGCGACGACATCGGCATCATGCAGCCGAGCGTCTACCACCGCGGCCTGATGGTCGGCGAGACGCCGAACATCGACAAGATCGCGAACCAGGGCGGGCTCTTCATGGACTACGTCGCCATGCAGAGCTGCACCTCCGGGCGCAACGTGTTTTTCACCGGCATGTATCCGCTGCGCACCGGCATGATCCCGCCGCAGCTGCCCGGCAGCCCGTCCTATCTCCAGCCCGGCACGCCGGCGATCGCCAAGTTCCTCTATGATCTCGGCTACACCACCGGCGAGTTCGGCAAGAACCACCTCGGCGATCACACCGCCGCCCTGCCGACGGCGCACGGCTTCCAGGAGTACTGGGGCTATCTCTACCACCTCGACGCCGTGCAGCAGGTGAGCTTTCCCGACATCAACAAGTCGCCGACCGAGCAGACCGTGGCGCCGCCGTGCAAGAACACGCCGATCCCCGGGATTCCCGAGGTTCCGGGCGCGGTCGATCCCAAGACGACGACCTGCCTGACGCCGCCGCGCCCGATCATCTGGTGCAAGTCGTCCGACGGCACGGAGGCCAACCAGAGCTGTCAGGACGAGGGCCCGATGACGCTCGACCGGTCGCGGACCGTGGACGAGGAGATCTCGGCCAAGGTCATCGACTTCCTCGACCGCAATGACCCCAAGAAGACCGGCAAGCCGTTCTTCGTCTGGTACAATCCGGCGCGCATGCACGTCGTGACCATGCTGCCGCCGAAATACGAGGCCATGCTGGGCGAGAAGGGCGGCAAGGACTGGGGCGTCAACGAAGCCGGCATGAAGCAGATGGACGACAACATCGGCTATGTCCTCGAGAAGCTCGAGGCGATGGGCGCAGTCCGACAACACGATCGTCGTGTTCACGACCGACAACGGCGCCGAAGCGATCAGCTTCCCCGACGGCGGCGTGACGCCGTTCAAAGGCCAGAAGGGCGAGGCCTACGAAGGCGGCTATCGGGCGCCGGCGGTGATCCGCTGGCCTGGGGTCATCCAGCCGGGACGATCTTCAAAGACCTGTTCGCCGCGCTCGACTGGTTGCCGACCTTCGTCGAGATCGCCGGCGGCCCGAAGGGCGACGGCCTGAAGAAGCAGCTCGAGGAAGGCAAGTATCCCGGGCATCGTCAAGACCACGCTGGATGGCGTCAACCAGATCGACTACCTGACCGGCAAGTCCGACAAGTCGGCGCGCGACTACTTCTTCTACTTCTCGGGGGCGACGCCGTCGGCGGTGCGCTACAAGAACTGGAAGATGTACTACAACATGTCGCAGCCCGGTGCCGACGGCTGGATCCTGCCGCTGGTGCCGTTCCACTTCACCCTGGTCGACAACATCAAGCGCGACCCGTTCGAGCAGGCGGTCGGCCTCCAGCAGAAGTCGGCCATGAGCCTGGGCGGCGCGCTCGCCGCGCCGATGACCGCCTTCCAGTACGACTGGAACATGCTGCCGATCGGCCAGCAGCTCTGGCTCAAGTGGTTCGAGACGCTCAAGGCGTTCCCGCCGATGCAGGCGCCCGAGAGCTACAACCTCACCCAGGTGATGGACATGATGAAGTCCGGCGCCGGGCACCCGAGCGACTAGCGTCAAGGGACCAGCGCACGAGGCGGGCGCCCGATCATGGGCGCCCGCACCCCCTCCAAGACCGCGTGGGGAAGAAGCTTCCCATGATCACGCACCTGATCTACCCCGGCTCGCATGCATCGCCAGCGTGGCGCTGTCCGGGACAGCCTGCCTCACCGCAGGCGTCGGCTTCGCATCGACCAGCGTGGCGGAGGATGCGGCCAGGCGACTGGCCGGGCTAAGAGAACGTGCACGAGGCGCTCAAGAACCTGCGACAAGAGGCCCGGTGACCCCGCCGCGGGGGCGTGTCAGTCCAAGCGGCTGGCCGGCCTCCAAGGCGGTCAAATGGAGGGAGACCGTCGATGAAAGCTTTATCGAAACGCCTGCTGGCGGCGGCGATCCCGATCGCGCTCGCCGCCGCTGTGGCCGGCGGTGCGCCCGCCGCGGCGCAGGAGAAGAAGCCCAACATCGTCGTGATCATGGGCGACGACGTCGGCTGGTTCAACATCGGCGCCTACCACCAGGGCATCATGTCCGGCAAGACGCCGAACCTCGACAAGCTGGCCGCCGACGGCATGCGGTTCACCGACTACTACGCCGAGGCGAGCTGCACCGCGGGCCGGGCGAATTTCATCACCGGCGAATTGCCGCTGCGCACCGGGCTCACCACCGTCGGCCAGGCCGGCGCCGATGTGGGGCTCCCGGATCAGGCCGTGACGCTCGCCACCGTGCTCAAGTCGCTCGGCTATGAGACCGGCCAGTTCGGCAAGAACCACCTTGGCGACCTCAACAAGTACCTGCCGACGGTGCACGGCTTCGACGAATTTTTCGGCTACCTGTACCATCTGGACGCGATGTCGGACCCGTACTGGTTCGACTATCCGCAGGACTGGATCGACAAGTACGGGCCGCGCGACCTGGTTCATACCTGGGCGACCGACACCGACGACCCCACCGTGCATGCCGCGCTGGGGCAAGGTCGGCAAGCAGAAGATCGTCGATGAGGGCCCGCTGGCGCCGTTCCCGAACATGGCCGGTCGCCAGAACTGGCAGGAAGGCCGCAAGGCCAAATACGACATGGAGACCTTCGACGAGGTGCTGGTCAAGGCCAGCGAGGACTTCATGGACAAGGCCAAGAAGGATGGCAAGCCGTTCTTCCTCTGGCACAACACGACGCGCATGCACGTCTTCACCTACATCCCGCCGAAGTACCAGGCGATGATGAACTATGAGAGCAATTACGGCCTCGAGGAAGCCGGCATGGCGCAGCTGGACGACAGTGTCGGCGAGCTGCTGAAGCATCTGCAGGACATCGGCGAGGCCGACAATACCATCGTCATCTTCACGACCGACAACGGCGCCGAGGTGTTCACCTGGCCGGATGGCGGCATGACGCCGTTCCGGGCGACCAAGGGCACGGTCTTCGAGGGCGGCTTCCGCGTGCCGGCGATCATCCGCTGGCCGGGCAAGGTCAAGCCGGGGACCGTCGAGAACGGCATCTTCTCCGGCCTCGACTGGCTGCCGACCCTGACCGCGGCCGCCGGCAACCCCGACATCAAGGACCAGCTGCTGAAGGGCGTCCAGCTGGGCGATCGCACCTACAAGAACCATCTGGACGGCTACAACCAGATGGACCTGCTGCTCGGCAAGGGACCGTCGGCGCGCCACGAGCTCTGGTACTTCGGCGGCCCGAAGCTGGGGCGCTCCGGCTCGATGACTTCAAGTTCCAGTTCTACCAACAGCCCCAGGGCTGGCCCGGCCCCAAGGTCGTGACCGACATGCCGCTGATCTACAACATCCGCCAGGATCCGTTCGAGCGCACGCCATCGATCTTCGGCGAAAGCCTGAACGATCTCGGCGGCGGCTACATGAACGACTTCTATGCCCGCGAGTTCTGGCGCTTCGTCCTGGTGCAGCAGACGGTCGCGACGCTGGCGAAGACCGCGATCGAGTTTCCGCCGATGCAGGCGCCGGCCTCCTTCAACCTGGAGGCGGTGAAGGCGCAGGTCGACGAGATGATCAAGAGCCACGAAGGCCAATAGCCGAACTGCCGACACGGGCGGGCGCGCCCGCCTCGGTGCACGGCGACGGTTTTCAAAACCGTCCCGACGCCAGAGGGAGCGCCCGCCGCCTTCGTCAACAGTCCAGGAGGCTCGCCGTGATTGCGCAACTTGTCAACGCTGTTTCTGCCGCCGTCGCGGCGCTCGCGTCTTGCGTGACCGCCTGCGTCGTCGCCGGCCTGAGCTGCGCATCTCCGGCCGCGGCGCAGGACGCGTCCAGGCCCAACATCCTGGTCATCATGGGCGACGACATCGGCTACTGGAACATCAGCGCCTACAACCGCGGCATGATGGGCTACCGGACGCCCAACATCGACCGCATCGCCAACGAGGGCGCGATCTTCACCGACTACTACGGCCAGCAATCGTGCACCGCCGGCCGCGCCGCGTTCATCACCGGCCAGAGCCCGATGCGCACGGGCCTTCTGAAGGTCGGGCTGCCGGGCGCGAAGGAAGGGCTGTCGGACAAGGACCCGACGCTCGCCGAGCTGCTCAAGCCGCTCGGCTACATGACCGGACAATTCGGCAAGAACCATCTCGGCGACCGCAACGAGTTCCTGCCGACCGTGCACGGCTTCGACGTGTTCTTCGGCAACCTCTATCACCTCAATGCCGAGGAGGAGCCGGAGCACCCCGACTATCCGAAGAATCTCGAGTTCAAGCTGCGCTTCGGACCGCGCGGCGTCCTCAGATGCACGGCGACCATTGCCGAGACCCCGGGGAGGATCCCCGCTTCGGCAAGTGGGGCAAGCAGAGCTGCGAGGACACCGGCCCGCTCACCAGAAAGCGCATGGAGACCGCCGACGAGGAGTTTCTCAAGGCCACGCTCGATTTCATCGACCGCGCCAACAGCGACAAGAAGCCGTTCTTCGCGTGGTTCAATCCGACCCGCATGCACATCTGGACCCACCTCAAGCCCGAGTCCCAGGACAAGACCGGTCTCGGCATCTACCCGGACGGCATGGTCGAGCACGACGGCCAGGTCGGCCAGCTCCTGAAGAAGCTCGATGACCTGGGCATCGCCAACAACACGATCGTGATCTACACGACCGACAATGGCGCCGAGACATTCTCCTGGCCCGACGGCGGCACCACGCCGTTCCGCGGCGAGAAGAACACCAACTGGGAGGGCGGCTATCGCGTGCCGGCGTTGCTGCGCTGGCCCGGTCTGGTGCCGCCGCGCACCGAGATCAACGACATCGTCTCGGCGGAGGACTGGGTGACGACGCTGGTCGCGGCGGCCGGCGAGCCCGACATCAAGAGCAAGCTCCTGCAGGGCTACGACGCCGGCGGCAAGACCTTCAAAGTGCACCTCGACGGCTACGACCAGCGCGACCTGCTCGCCGGCAAGGGTCCGGATCAGCGCCGCGAGTTCTTCTACTGGACCGACGACGGCGACCTCGCCGGCCTGCGCTACGACCAGTGGAAGGCGGTGTTCATGGAACAGAAGGCGGAGGGCTTCGATGTGTGGGCACAGCCGATGGTGCAGCTGCGCCTGCCCATGCTGTTCAACCTGCGCTCAGACCCGTTCGAGCGCGCCCAGCACGAGGCCGGCGACTACGTGAGGTGGTTCATCGACCACGCGTTCGTGCTGGTTCCGGCGCAGGCGATCGTGGCGCAGTATCTGACCAGCTTCCAGCAGTTTCCGCCGCGCCAGAAGCCCGGCAGTTTTTCGGTCGAACAGGCCATGGAAAAGCTGACGAACCCGAAGGGCGGCAATTAACTGCGCGCGCTCGCGCATCCGGAGGCGGGCTCAAGAGTGGCGCCGCGACTCCGATGCAAATGCAACGCGACACCAGGAAGGAGACAGCGATGATCGCACGACTGAGCAACCGCATCGCTTACACCGATCGCCATCCTCGCGCTTCGCGCGACGGCCTGGTGCATCGCCGCCGATATCCGCTGCCCCCCGGGCGAACCTGGCCGTCACCAACGACTTGAGGGTCACATGCCCAGATACATGACGGTCCTGGCCGTACTGAGCATCGGCCTGCTGGGAGCGCTGCTCGGAAATGCGAAGCCGTTGAGCGCGGCGGAGCAAAGCCCGGTCACGGCGATCGACATTGTGCTCGAGCCCGACCAGACGATGATCGAGCACGGCGGTGGCCGCCAATGAGCGCCTGCTCAAGGTTTTTCCCAAGGGCTTTGCTCTCGGCAAGACCCACGCACCGCACATCTCGACCCTGCAGCGGTACGTCAAGACGGCCGATCTCGACCAGGTCTATGAGGCCGTCGGCAAGGTCCTCGCCGAGGAGAAGCCGACCCACTGGAAGTTGAAGGCCTACAAGTACTACTACATCCCCTGGAAGGATATCGGCCTTGCCGGGATCGTGATCGAGCCGACCGTCGACCTCATCAGGTACCAAAAGAAACTGATCGACGCCGTCGCCCCGTTCACCGTGAAGACGGGAACCGCGGCGGCGTTCGTCACCACCAAGGAAGACCCCGACATCAACCAGCCGACGATCGACTACGTGGCGGACTTCGTGCCGCAGGCAAGCGGCGAGAAGTTCAACCCGCACGTCACGATCGGCCTCGCCCCCCAGGATTACCTGAACAAGATGCTCGACGAGAAGTTCGAGACGTTCACGTTCTCGCCGGTCGGGGTGTCCGTTTACCATCTCGGCAACTTCGGGACGGCGCGGAAGAAGCTCAAGAGTTGGCAGTTGCAGCCCTGAGGCGCGTGTCAGGAATCGGGCGCTCCTGTTAGCGGGGCGCCCGCCCCTTCTCGAAGATCAAGGAGACTTGCCATGATCGCGCGACTGACCAACCGTGTCGCGTACGCCGTCGCCATCCTCGCGCTTTGCGCGACGGCCTGGAGCGTCCGGGCCGCCGATGATCCGCTGCCGTCCTGGAACGACGGCGCCGGCCAAGCAGGCGATCATCGCGTTCGTCGCAGCCGTCACCACGAGGGCGGCGCCGACTTCGTGCCGCCGGCGGATCGGATCGCCACCTTCGATCAGGACGGCACGCTCTGGGTCGAGCATCCGCTCTACGCCCAGGCGATGTTCGCGCTCGACCGGATCGCCGAGCTCGCGCCCAAGCACCCCGAGTGGAAGACCAAGGAGCCGTTCAAGGCGGTGCTCGACAGGCGACCGCGCCGCGATCGCCAAGTTCACCGAGGGCGACTGGGCCGAGATCATCGGCGCCACCCATGCCGGCATGACCACCGAGCAGTTCATCAGGCATCGCCGGCGACTGGCTTGCCAAGGCCGAAGCACTCGAAGTTCAAGCGGCCCTACACCGAGCTCATTTACCAGCCGATGCTCGAAGTGATGAAGTACCTGCGCGCCAACGGCTTTCGGACCTACATCGTGACCGGCGGCGGCCAGGAGTTCGTGCGCGTCTACAGCGAGCGGGTCTACGGCGTGCCGGTCGAGCAGGTGGTCGGATCGAGCATCGCCACCAAATACCAGTCCAAGGACGGCAAGCCCGTGCTGATGCGCGAGCCCAAGGTGTTCTTCGTCGACGATGGCCCCGGCAAGGCGATCGGCATCAACCTGTTCATCGGCAAGCGGCCGGAGGCCGCGTTCGGCAACTCCGGCGGCGATCGCGAGATGCTGGAATGGACCACGGCCGGCGCCGGCAAGCGGCTCGGCATGCTGGTGTTGCACGACGATGCCGAGCGCGAGTACGCCTACGGCCCCGCCAATGGCCTGCCGGACACCAAGGTCGGCACCTTCTCCCAGGCGCTCGCGGACGAGGCGAAGACGAAGGGCTGGATCGTGATCAGCATGAAGAACGACTGGAAGACCGTGTTCGCGAAGCCGTGAGGGCGAGGGCCATGAAGGGGGTGTGGTCTGGGTTGCGGGATCTGTATGCTGGCGCTGTCGAGCGGCCAGCCCCGGCACGGGAGCCCGTCCGCTGCGCCGCGCCGAAGAGGCTGAGACGCGGGGCATCGGGCGCCCGCTACGACAAGGACATAGGAGGTGGAAAAGATGACCGAGATCCTGACCCGCCGGCGGACGCTGCTGGGGCCCGGCGCCCTCGTTCTTGGCCTGGCTCTGGTGACCGGCGGCTGCGCCGGCAGCAGCTCAAACGCCGTCGACCCCGACCACCTCTACGGCTCCTTCGACAACAACAACGACAACAACATGAGTCAGGAGGAGTGGGACCGGGGTTACTGGAGCATGGATACCAACGGCGACGGCATGGTCTCGCAAGACGAATTCGACGCCGCGATTGCTGGCCGCGGACGCTAGCCGTCGTTGCTGAGGTGGTCGGGTTTGCCGCGAGCCGCCGCCACCGCGCTCGGAAGCCTGGCGTCCGCGGCCGCCGTGGCGATGGCGGCGATCGGGGTTTGCGGCGCCGCTTCCCCCACGCCGCCGGCCGACGCCCCGACGTTCGTCGGCAGCGCTGCCTGCGGCGGCTGCCACGCGAGCGAGATGGCGGCCTGGCGCGGTTCGCAACATGCTCTGGCCATGCAGGCGGCGACGTCCGCGACCGTGCTCGGCAACTTCGATGATGCGAGCTTCACCCATGCCGGCCTGACCTCGCGCTTCTTCAAGCGCGACGGCGGGTTCTTCGTCTTGACCGACGGGCCCGACGGCAAGCTCGGGGAGTTCCAGATCCGCTACACGTTCGGCGTCTACCCGCTGCAGCAATATCTGATCGCCTTCCCCGACGGCCGCATCCAGGCGCTCGGCATCGCCTGGGACGCGCGGCCCAAGGATCAGGGCGGCCAGCGCTGGTTCCACCTCTACCCCGACCGGAACCTGCACGCCGGCGATCCGCTGCACTGGACCGGCATCGATCAGACCTGGAACTTCATGTGCGCCGAGTGCCACACGACCGAGCTGCACAAGAACTACGATGCCGCCAGCAACAGCTACGCGACCACCTGGGCCGAGATCGACGTCGGCTGCGAAACCTGCCATGGTCCCGGCTCGGCCCACGTCGCCTGGGCCGGGCGGCAGCAGAGCGGGCTGCCCTCGGGCAAGGGCGGCGACGGGCTCACGGTCCACTTCGACGAGCGGCACGGCATCCACTGGACCATCGACCCCGCCACCGGCAACGCCGCCCGCAGCGCGCCGCGGACCAGCGCCAAGGAGCTCGAGACCTGCGGCATCTGCCATGCCCGCAGCGCCAAGATCGCCGAAGGCTGGCGCCCCGGACAGCAGCTCCTCCAGACGCACCTGCCGAGCCTCCTCGAGCCGGGCCTGTTCGAGGCCGATGGCAAGATGCTGGACGAGGTCTACAACTACGCCTCGTTCCGCCAGAGCAAGATGTTCATGCAGGGCGTCAGCTGCAGCGATTGCCACGAGCCGCATTCGCTCAAGCTGGTAGCGGAGGGCAATGGCGTCTGCTACCAGTGTCACGACCAGGCGAAGTACGGCGCGGTCTCGCATCACCACCATGCGGCCGGCTCGCCAGCGGCGGGCTGCCCGGCCTGCCACATGCCGGAGCGGACCTACATGGTGGTCGACCCGCGCCACGATCATGGCTTCCGCATCCCGCGACCGGATCTGTCGGCGCGCTTTGGCGTCGCCAACGCCTGCAACGACTGCCATGCCGACAAGGACGCCGCCTGGGCGGCGGCCGCGATCGAGCGCTGGCACGGGCCGGAGCGCAAGGGCTTGCAGACCTGGACCGAGGCCTTTGCCGCGGCCCGCGACGACAAGGTCGAGGCCGGGCCCCTGTTGCTGCAGGTCGCGACCACGCCGGGGGTGCCGGCGATCGCGCGCGCGACCGCGCTCGAGGACCTGGCCAACTGGCCGAGCCGCGAGGCGATCGGCGCCGCCCAGCGGGGCCTGGCGGACGTCGACCCGCTGGTCCGCCTGGCGGCGCTGCGCACCTTGCGATCGCTGCCGCCCGGGCAGATCTGGCCCCTCGCGCAGGGCCTGCTCGACGATCCGATCCGCGGGGTCAGGATCGAAGCGGCCTCGCTCCTGGCGGCCGTGCCGCAGGACCAGCTGGCGCCGGCCGACCGGCAGCGGTTGGCCCATGCGATCGACGAGTACGTGGCGGCCCAGCGGCTCGACGCCGACCGGCCCGAAGGCCGGGTGAACCTCGGCAACCTCTATGCGCAGCAGGGGCAATCGGGCGCGGCCGAGGCCGAGTACCTGGCCGCCCGCGCGCTCGACCCGAGCTTCGTCGCCGCCGACGTCAACCTCGCCCAACTCTACGCCCACCAGAAGCGCGACGCCGAGGGCGAGCGGATTCTGCGCGCAGCGCTTGCCCGCATGCCCGCCGACGCCGAGCTGCATAGCGCCCTCGGCCTCAACCTGGTCCGGCAGGGCCGGGGGGCCGAAGCCATGCCCGAGATCGCCCGCGCCGCCGAGCTCGACCCGGCCAACGCGAGATACGCCTACGTCCAGGGCATCGCGCTCCACTCGACCGGGCGGACCGACGAGGCGCTCAAGGTGCTCGAGGCCAGCCACGCCCGCCACCCGGCCGATCGGGACACGCTGCTGGCGCTGGTCACGATCAACCGCGACGCCGGCCGCCTCGACGTCGCGCTGACCTGGGCCGACCGATTGGCGGCGATCGATCCGCAGGGGCGGGCGCTGCGCGACCAGATCGCTCGCCAGGCCGGCGGTCAGCAATGAGACGCGGGTCGGGCGCCGGCCAGGAGCGAGCGCCTCAGTTCGCAGGTTTGGCGGCTGGGCCGCCTTGACCTGCGTCAAGTACAACCGCGCAACCGATGCGAATGTAGGCCGAGCACGAGAGGGGAAGTAGCGCGAATGTTTCAGTCGAGGCAGGAAGCGGCGCCGGTCGCCGCGGGCTCTGGGAGCAGGGCCCCCTGCTCGTCGGCGCTCGCTCGCCTGGCCGCGGGCGCCCTGCTCCTGAGCCTGCCGGGGGCGGCCGGCGCGCAGGAGCCTGCCGCCACGCCACCGGCCGCGGGCGACGAGCACGCTCGAGCTCGCCAAGAAGGCGCAGAACCCGGTCGCCGATCTGATCAGCCTGCCGCTCCAGAACAACCTGAACTTCGGCTACGGCGCCAAGGATGCGCCGCAGTCCAGCGGCACCCAGTACGTGCTCAACATCCAGCCGGTGGTGCCGATCAAGGTCACCGACGGGTTGAACCTGATCACGCGGCCGATCATCCCGGTGATCCGCCAGCCCGACCTGATCGACGGCGGCGAGACCTGGGGTCTCTCCGACATCCAGCTCGAGACCTTCCTGTCGCCCGCGGGGACCGGCAAGCTGATCTGGGGCGTCGGCCCGGTCTTCCAGTTCCCGAGCGCCACCGATGGCAAGAAGCTCGGCACGCAGAAGTGGAGCGCCGGGCCGGCGGCGGTCGTGCTGACCATGCCGGGCAAATGGGTGATCGGCGGGCTGGTCACCAATCTCTGGTCGTTCGCCGGCGACAGCGACCGCGAGGACGTCAACCTCATGACCTTCCAGCCGTTCGTGAACTACAACTTCCCGAAAGGCTGGTACGTGACGACCTCGCCGATCATCACCGCCGACTGGGAGGCGGACGCCGACGACACCTGGACGGTGCCGGTAGGCGGCGGCTTCGGCCGCCTGATCCGGATCGGCAAGCTGCCGGTGAACCTGCAGGCGCAGGTCTACGACAACGTGGTCAAGCCCGACGACGGGCCGACCGCCGACTGGACGCTGCGGCTGCAGGTCCAGTTCCTGTTCCCGAAATGAGCGCTGAGGATCGGATGACCCATCTGCGGAGCGCGATGCGCGGGCCGCGCGGCCGGCTCCCACACCATCCACAGGATCCGATTGCCTCGCAAAGAACAGCGACGCAAGGCACCTGCCGTGCCTGGGTTCCTCTCGTGGCGGCGATGCTGGTGCTCGCCGCCGGATGGTCCGGAGTGGCTTTGCCACAAGGCAGCGACCAAGGTACAATTGCCGCAGGGGTTGGGCTCAATCCGCATCGAACTGATCCCGGTCGGGCGGAGACTGCCTTACATCAACGAGCGAGCCGCGCAGGCCCATGATCAACGATATGCCGCGAGTGCCGGGAAGGATGCTCCACCCGCGCTTGAATTACGAGACCCGGAAGGAATACTCTGGGTCGCCGGCAACGGGCCAACGAGCCGGGTCGCGATTCCCGAGCAACCTTCGAAAGGACACGATTTTGACCAGCGCAACCTGCGGCTCGTCGGCGCGACGCCCGCCGCGAGCGAGCCGACCTCCGAGGACAGAGCCTAGCATCGACCACAAGCGGTCCGAAAGGGAACCCATCATGCGTGTCACGCGTGTTCTGACGACCGGCGCCGTGATGATCAGCGCTTGCCTGAGCATCGGCGGTCACCCCGTCCTTGCCCAGCCAGCCGAAAGCCCCGGCGCCCCCATCGAGACCGGCCCAAGCCAGGCTACGCACTACACCTTCGGCGTGGGCGTCGGCGTGGCCCCGGACTACGAGGGCTCGGATGACTACCAGGCGGTCCCGCTCTGGAACCTCCGGGTCGACAATCTCTACAATCCGAACACGTTCGTTCAGGTCATCGGGCCGCGGCTGCGGTCCAATTTCCTGCCGGATACCCACTGGCGGCTCGGCCTCGACGCCCAGTACATCAAGGAGCGCAATCACGTCGACGACACCAAGGTCGACGAGCTCAAGAGCGTCGACCCGTCGGTCATGCTCGGGGTCATCGGCGGCTATGACTTCTTTGCCGATCCGCGGCAGGATCTGGCGCTGGAAATCGAGGCCCGGCAGGACGTCGCCAACGGCAATGGCTTTCTCGGGACCATGCGGGCGCTGTACAGCACGCAGCTCAGTCCGAGCTGGCGCCTGAATACGACGGTCGAGGGGACCTGGGCGAGCAGCGACTACATGGACGCCTATTTCAGCATCAACGCCAACGACGCCGCCCGAAGCGGGCTCGACCAGTACAATGCGGACGCGGGCTTCAAGGACGTCGCGTTCGGCGCCACGGTCACCTATGTGTTCACCGAACACTGGAGCATGTCGGGGCTCGGGACCTACACGCGCCTGGTCGGCGACGCCGCCGACAGCCCGGTGGTCAAGGATCAAGGCGACGAGAACCAGTTCTTCGCGGGCACTTTGATCAACTACCGGTTTTGAGCCGCGGGCAGGTCGACGGTCGCGGCGACGAGAACCAGCTCTTCGCCGGCATCACAGGGCGGGGATGACCTGGCAATTCGGCAGGAGCCGCACATCGGGGCTGGCGAGGCCTCTGCGCGCCACGGCCGCCAGATGCGCTTCGGCAAGCTGCCGGTCACTCCTGCAACTGCAGGCCTGTGATAACCTGGTCAAACCGGGCGACGTGCCGGCCGCCGACGGGACGCTGCGGCTCCAGGTCCGGTTCCTGTTCCCGAAATGACCAGACCGTGAGAGCGGAGCGGAGAGCCATCATGAGACGAACAATCCCAGCAACCCTCGGTCTCACGCTGGCCGCCCTCCTGGCGCTGCCTGCCGGAGCCCAAGTGTCCCAGGAGACGCTCCAGTCGATCTCGACGCCGGACAAGGTCGAGACCCGGCTCGGCCCGCTCAAATTCGAGGACGGCGCGCCCACTCCGGCCACGGTCGACCGGATTTACGACAACCTGGACCGCACGCATGCGTTCGAGGCGTTCGTGAACACCTTCCAGGGTGTGAACATGGCCGCCATCCGCAAAGGCTTTCTCAGCATCGGCGTGCAGGACAACGAAATCCTGGTGTTCTCCAAGCTGATGGATGCCAAGTCGCTGTTCCTGACGGCGAACGCGGACACCGTCTATTTCGTCGGCTTCATCGACTTGAGCAAGGGGCCCATGGTGTTCGAGACGCCGCCCAAGGCGCTCGGTACCCTCGATGACTTCTGGTGGCGTTGGGTGATCGATTTCGGCGCGCCGGGCGCCGATCGCGGCCTGGGCGGCAAATATCTGCTCCTGCCGCCCGGCTACGACGGGCCCCTGCCCGAGGGCGGGTTCTTCGTCGCCCGCGCCCGGACCACCCGGGTCGCGATTCTCGGTCGCATGTTCATGGAGAACGACGATCCGAAGCCGGTCGCCGACCTGATCAGAAAGACCGTCAGGATTTACCCCTATGAAGCCGGTGGCGTCGGCACGAGCATCGCCGAATTCCTGGCCGGGAACACCAAACTCGCCCGCCCCACCACGCCGGCGCCGACCGTGTTCCACGAAGGCAGCGGCAAGGCGTTCAGCACCATTCCGCCCAATGACTTCAGTGCCTACGAATTGCTCGACGAGGTCGTGCAACAGGAACCGGCCACGGCGCTCGACCCCGAACTCATGGGCCCCCTTGCCGCCATCGGCATCGTCAAGGGCAAGCCCTTCGCGCCGGATACGCGGATGAAGCAAATCCTCACGGAAACGGTCGCGATCGCCAACGCCACCTCACGCAGCCTCTTCATGAATCCGCGTGAGGCGGAGGGCGGGGCCTACTACCCCGGATCAGCCTGGATGAATCCGCTGTTTGTCAGCGGCTCCCAATTCGAGACCCCGATCCCGTTGATCACGCGCGAGGGCGTCAAGCCCTTCCCGCCCACCGGCTACCGCACCCTGAACATACGCACGATGTTCTTCTACGGCATCACCGGCATCACGCCGGCGATGAGCATGCGTCTGCCCGGCATCGGCTCGCAATACCTGTTCGCCACCCTGGATGCGAGCAAACACTACTTCGACGGTGCCAGGACCTACAAGGTGGCCCTGCCGAAGGGCATTCCGCAGGAGAAGTTCTGGTCATTGACGCTTTACGACAACCAGACGCGCTCGATGCTGGACACGCCGCAGGGCTACCCGCGCGCGGGCAGCCAGAGCTATCCGTCACCCGCCGCCGAAGCCGACGCCGACGGCGCCACGACGGTCTACTTCGCTCCGGAGCAGCCTGAGGGAGTCAAGCGGAGCAACTGGATCCAGACCCTGCCCGGCAAGGGCTGGTTCCTGATCCTCCGTCTCTACAGCCCGCTCGAGCCGTTCTTCGACAAGACCTGGCGCCCGAGCGAGATCGAGCTGGTGAAGTGAGCTGGGACTGGCAAGGTGCACGGCGTTCGGAACATCTCGCCCGAGCCGACGGGCGCTGCGGCTTCAGGTCCAGTTCCGGTTCCCGAAATAGGTGGCGCGGCAGCATAAGGTCGGCAAAGGCTTGACACGCGACCCAGGCATCGGAACCACTCGCGGGGCGAAAGCGGCCCGTCGACCAGCAACCTCGGGCGGGTCTGCGCAGGGTCATCGGCCGGCAGTTCGTACGACTTGCAGTTCCTTAGTAGCCTAAACCTGGCCTGGCGGTTCTGAACCGCAGAGACCCGTCAACCAACGGCCCGGGCAGCCCGCACGGGCGCCAAAACAAGGGAGAACCCATGCACATCCGCCATGCCGAGGCTGGCAACCCCGACGCCAGGGGCGGGCCGGCGCCCGAGATCGGGCGCGGCCAGATCTGCGCTCGGGGCGATGGTCCTCTTTGGGCTGGCTTTCCTCAGCGCCTGCACCTCGACCCAGAGCCAGATCGCGACCGGCGGCCAGATGCTGCCGCGGCCAGCGGCGGTCGTGGTCGACGCCTTCGCAGTCTCGCCGGCCGAGGTGAAGCTCAGCGAAGGCCTGAGCTCGGAGGTCCGGGGCATCGTCGAGGGCCAGAGCTCGACGCCGCGCACCGAGCAGGAACTGCAGGTGGGCCACCAGGTCGCCGACGCGATCGCGAACAATCTGGTCATCGAGATCCGCGACCTGGGCCTGCCGGCGCAGCGCGGCCGCGGGCTGCCGTCCGGCATGCAGAATGCCGTGCTGGTCACGGGCCAGCTGGTGTCGATCGACCAGGGCAACGAGGCCGAGCGGGTGGCCATCGGGCTCGGCGCCGGGCGGAGCGACGTCCGGGCGCAGGTTCAGGTGTTCGAGCTGACGCCCACGGCGACCCGGCTGATCGATACCATCGAGGTCGACGCCAAGAGCGGCCTGACGCCGGGCATGGCCGAGACCATGGGAGCCGGCGCGCTCGGCGGCCATCTGCTGGTGTCGACGCTGGTCAGCGGCGGCGTGCAGGTGGCGACCGAGACGATGAGCGACACGGTGGTCGCCGATGCGGACCGCGCCGCCAAGGGCATCGCCAAGCAGCTCTCGAGCCTCTTCACCCAGCAGGACTGGATCGCCCGCTAGCCAGCGCGCCATAAGGAAGGAGCACGGATCATGAGACGACCATGGCTCGTTGCGGGCCTTAGCCTGATCGCCGGCGCGCTCGCGCCGGTTTCTGCCCTGACCCAGCAGGTCACCGGCGTGCCGGGCGCGCCCAGCGCCACCACGACCGTCGACGGGCGCTATCTGCCGCCGCCGCCGGCGCCGTTCGGCGGCGTGATCAATCTCGACGCCAAGGATTCCAAGCCCTGGTGGCCGCCCACGGTGGTGCCGCCCAAGGGCGCCCCCAACGTGCTGCTGATCATGACCGACGACGCGGGCTACGGCGTTGCGGGCACCTTCGGCGGCGTCATTCCGACGCCCGCGTTGGACCGGATCGCGAGCATGGGGCTGCGCTACACCCAGTTCCACTCGACCGCGCTCTGCTCACCCACCCGGGCGGCGATCATCACCGGACGCAACCATCACTCGGTCGGCTTCGGGGTGATCGCCGAGCAGGCCACCGGCTATCCGGGCTACGACTTCATCATCGGCCTCGACAATGGCACCATCGGCGAGATCCTGAAGGAGAACGGCTACGCCACCTCGTGGTTCGGCAAGAACCACAACACCCCTGACTACCAGTACAGCACGGCCGGTCCCTTCGACCAATGGCCGACCGGGATGGGCTTTGAATACTTCTACGGCTTCATGGGTGGCGAGACCGATCAGTGGACGCCGTTCCTGTTCCGCAACACCACCCAGATCTTCCCCTGGGTCGGCAAGCCTGGCTACAACCTCAACACGGATCTCGCGGACGAGGCCATCGCCCACATCAAGCAGCTCAACGCGGCCGCGCCCGACAAGCCGTTCTTCGTCTATTACGTCCCCGGCGCCACCCACGCGCCACACCAGCCGACCCCGGCGTGGATCGCGAAGTTCAAGGGCAAGTTCGACATGGGCTGGAACGCCCTGCGCGAGCAGATCTTCGCCAACCAGAAGCGGCTAGGCGTGATCCCGGCCAATACCCAGCTCACCCCCTGGCCGGACGACCTGCCGAAGTGGGAGACGCTCAGCGCCGACGAGAAGAAGCTGTTCGCGCGCCAGGCGGAGGTCTATGCCGCCTACGTCGCCTACACCGACGATGAGATCGGCCGCGTGATCCAGGCGGTCGACGACATCGGCAAGCTCGACAACACGCTCGTCATCTACATCACCGGCGACAACGGCACGAGCGCGGAAGGCTCCGCGATCGGCACGCCCTTTGACATGGCGGCGATCCAGGGGATCAATGTCCCGGTCCCGGAGCAGCTGAAGTTCTACGACGTCTGGGGCTCGGCGGCGACCACCCCGCACATGTCGGTCGCGTGGTCCTGGGCGTTCGACACGCCGTTCAAATGGACCAAGCAGATCGCGTCGCACTTTGGCGGCACGCGCCAGGGCATGGCGATCGCCTGGCCCAACCGGATCAAGGACAAGGGCGGCATCCGCAGCCAGTTCCACCACGTGATCGACATCGTGCCGACGATTCTCGAGGCCACGGGCATCCCGGCGCCGGTGATGCTGAACGGCATCGCCCAGAAGCCGATCGAGGGCGTAAGCATGGCCTACACCTGGGACAAGGCCAACGCCGACGCCCCGTCCACGCGCACCACGCAATACTTCGAGATGATGGGCAACCGCGCGATCTACCACGACGGCTGGATCGCCGCCACGACCCCGCCGCAACCGCCGTGGCTGATGGGTCTCGCCAAGATGCCCGACGTGGTCAACGGCTACCAGTGGGAGCTGTACAATATCGCCCAGGATTTCTCTGAGAACAACGACCTCGCCGCCACGATGCCCGACAAGTTGCACGACCTGCAGCAACTCTTCCTGGTCGAGGCGGCGAAATACAATGTGCTGCCCCTGGACAACGACGTGCTCGAGCGCCTGCTCACGCCCAAGCCGAGCTACACCGCCGGGCGGACTCTGTTCACCTACTCGGGCGAGATGTCCGGCCTGCCCAACTCCGACGCCCCCAACATCCTGGCCAAGTCCTACACCATCACCGCGGACGTGGAAGTCCCCTCGGGCGGGGCAGAGGGCATGATCGGGACCGACGGCGGCCGCTTCGGCGGCTACGGCCTGTACCTGCTCAAGGGCAAGCCGGTGTTCACCTACAACTTGTTGGATCTGGAGCGCTTCCGCTGGGAAGGCCAGGACGCGTTGGCGCCGGGCAAGCATCAGATCGTGTTCGACTTCGCCTACGACGGCCCGGGCTTCGGCAAGGGCGGCACCGGCGTGCTCAAGGTCGACGGCAAGGAGGTCGCCACCAGGACGATCCCGCACACCATCCCGTTCCTGCTGACGATCGACGAGACCTTCGACGTCGGGGTCGACACCCGGACGCCGGTGGACGACCAGGACTACCAGGTGCCGTTCCGCTTCACCGGCCAGATCGCCAAGCTCACGGTCGAGCTGAAGCCCTCGGCGCTCTGATCAGTCGGGCGAAGACGCGTTCGATGGCCGGCGGGAAGAGCCTAAGCGAGGCAGCGCGGGCAGCTCTGGACGGGTTGCCCGCGCTGATCGAGGAAACACGGACGCGAACGCCGACATCGAACCGGGGGGCGTAGCGCGATGAGCTTTTCAGACCTCGCCGCAAGACATACCGTAGCTCGCGGGCGGCTCTAAGGGGAGGATCGGCCCATGCTCTGTTCACCAAGGCGCGGTCGCATCACGGCCGCTGCTGCCGTGCTCGCGGGCAGCCTCATGCTGCCGGCATCGCCTGCAGGCGCCGGCGGCTTCTGGCTCTACGAGATGGGCACGCCGGATCTCGGGACCGCCTCGGCGGGCCGGGCGGCGCTCGCCGCGGATGCTTCGACCGTGTTCGGGAACCCGGCCGGCATGACCAAGCTCGACCGCTCGCAGCTGCTGATCGGCACGCAGCTGGTGGTCGGCGACGTGCACTTCAATAGCGACTCGGGCACCACCGTCCCCGGCGGCAACGGCGGCAACGCGTCCGGGATCGTGCCGGGCGGCAGCCTCTACTACGCCCAGAGCCTCACGCCGGACTTCAAGCTCGGCTTCTGGAGCGGCTCCTACCTCGGCGGCTCGTTGCAGTACGAGGACGGCTGGTCCGGGCGCTACTACAGCACCAAGTCCGAGATCATCACCCTCGGCGCCGGGGTCAACGCCGCCTACAAAGTCAACAACTGGCTCTCGATCGGCGGCGGTCCGTTCGCGCTCTACGGCAAGCTCGACCAGAAGGCAGCTATCAACAACGTCCTCGACGGCGGGCAGGACGGCAGCGTCAAGTTCTCCGACGAGGAATCCGGCTTCGGCGGCATGGCAGGGGTGATGCTCGAGCCGCGGGAGGGCACACGCTTCGGCGTGACCTACATCTCGCCGGTCAAGTTCGACTTCAAGGACGTCCCGTCCACCAACAACCTCGGTCCGACTTTTCAGGCTCTGCAGAACACGAGGGGGCTCTTCACCCGGCAGACCAAGATCGGGCTCACGTTGCCGCAGCAGGTGATGCTGAGCGCCTACCAGAAGCTCAACGACAGCTGGTCGGTGATGGGCAACCTGGTGTGGCAGAACTGGAGCCAGTTCGGCGAACCCGAGATCTCGGTAGCCAGCACCTCGGTGAACAACGAAAAGGCCAACCTCAACTATGACGACACCTGGGGCTTTGCGCTCGGCGCGCAATACGCGTTTGCCGAGGGTTGGAGCTGGTCGGTCGGCGGCGCCTTCGACACCTCGCCGATGTCGAAGAGCGAGCGCTCCCCGGCCATTCCCCTCGACCAGCAATACCGCCTCGGCACCGGCGTCCAGTACAGCTTCAACGACAACACCACGGTCGGCGTCGGATACGAATACATGAACGCCGGCGACGCCAGTCTGGACCGCAATCGGGGGCCCCTGGCCGGCCGGATTCAGGGTGACTACAAGTCGAACGACTTTCACTTCGTCAGCGTGAACCTGAGCTGGCGCTTCTGAGCGATCGGCAAAAAACGCGGGGGGACCATCAATGCTCGATCCGAACAGGCTCATTCCGAAAGCGGCGGCGCTCGCGGGGCTGGCCCTGCTGGCCGCGGCCTGCACTTCCACGCAGAGCCAGAACGAGACCGACGGAAAGATGCTGCCGCGGCCGTCGGTCGTGATCGTCGACCGGTTCGCCGTCTCGCCCGACGAGGTGACCCTGGACGAAGGCCTGAGCGCGGACGTCGAAGAGATCATCAAGGCCAAGCGGGGCACGTCGCGCACCGAGCAGGAGCTGCAGGCGGGCCACCAGGTGGCCGATGCGATCGCGAACAACCTGGTCACCGAGATCCGCGACCTCGGGCTCGCGGCCGAGCGCGGCAGCGCGGTCCCGGCCGGCACGCAGCACGCGGTCCTGATCAAGGGCCAGCTGATCTCGGTCGACGAGGGCAACCGGACCGAGCGCGTGGCCATCGGCTTCGGCGCCGGGCGCAGCGACGTCCGCGCCGATGTCCAGGTCTACGAGGCGACCGCTACGGGCCGCCAGCTGATCGATCAGATCGAGGTCAACGCCAAGAGCGGCCTGACGCCGGGGATGGCGGAGACGATGGGCGCCGGCGCGCTCGCCGGCCACCTGCTGGTGTCGGCCGCGGTCAGCGGCGGGCTGCACGTGGTCTCCGAGTCGGTGGGCGCCAACGTGGTCGCCGACGCCGACCGCGCGGCCAAGGGTATCGCCAAGCAGCTCGCCGGCCTGTTCGCGCAACAGGGCTGGACGCACTGAGCCGCGCCAAGCCGTCCGGCCACCGGTCACCGGGGGCCGGAGCGGAGACGAAGCGACAGGCCAATAGGGCCCGGGGCAGAGCGGCCCTGTGGAGCATGGATGACGGGAGCCGGCGAACCAACCTTCGTCGCCTCCGCAGGAGGAGCATGAAGATGGAGCGACGGGCGTTCCGGGCCGCATTCGGGCGCATACTGGCCTTTGTCTTGCCCCTCGCGGCTTCAGCCTCGGCCGGCCGCGCCGCCCATCGTCGAAGAGGAGGCGCACGCGACGCCGCCCAGGTCCGGGATGCGCGAGCCATGATGACGGCCTCAAGACCCGAGCGGCTGGCGGGCTTCCGGATCGCGTGGCTGCTGCCGTTGCTGGTGTTGGGCTGCACCCACGTCGACAGCGAGGCGGACCGCCAGATCGCGGCCCAGACCATGCCGCGGCCCGCGGTGATCCTGGTGTCCGACTTCGCGATCACGCCTGAGGAGGTGATCTCGGGTCGCGGCGGCCCGAGGCTGACCCAGGGCTCCTCGAGGAGCGCCACCGAACGGGCGGTCGGGCATCGCTTCGCCAGCGCGTTCGCGACCGGTCTGGTCGAGGAGATCCGCAAGATGGGGCTGGCGGCGGAGCCTGCCGGCGCGCCGCTCGCCCCGGGCGGCGGCAACATCGTGTCGATCGAAGGCCAGTTCATCTCGCTCGCCAGCGAGGATGTGAGCGCGCCCGGCATCGTCGGCTTCGCCGCCGACATGGCGAACATGGTCGCCGACATCCAGATCTACAGCATGAGCAAGGCGGGCGATCGCCTGTCCGAGGACCTCGAATTCGATCTCGCGGATGCCAACCAGCCGCCGGAGCGCATGCCACCCGGCGAGCTCGCGCGGCTGCGATCCAAGCCCGGGAGCACCGGCAGGACCGAGGGCGAGCTTCCCGCAGCCACCGCGGCCGAGCTCGATCAGGCCGCCAAAGCGACGGCGAGCGCGGCGGCCAGGCAGCTCGCGACGTTCTTTGCCGACCAGCGCTGGATCGGGCCCGCCCAGACCCAGTAGGGCTCGGCACGCGAAGGGCGGCGGGGCAAGCCGCGCCGCGTTGCGGTCAATCCTCGGCCGCGACGGCGCCGGCCCTGCCCGGATCGGCCGCGGGCGTCGGCCGGCGCGGGCTGCGTTCGCTCAGGCGCTGCAGCACGACGAAGAAGGCGGGCACGAACAGCACCGCGATGCAGGTCGAGGCGAGCATGCCGCTCGCCACCGTGATGCCGATCGATCGCCTGGCGTTGGCGCCGGCGCCGCTTGCGAACACCAGCGGCAGGACGCCAAGGATGAACGCGAACGAGGTCATGAGGATCGGCCGGAAGCGCAGCCGCGCGGCCTCGACCGCGGCATCCAGGATCTCCCGGCTCTGGTTGAGGCGCAGGTCGCGCGCGAACTCCACGATCAGAATGGCGTTCTTGCTGGCGAGCGCGATCAACAGCACGAGGCCGATCTGCATGTAGAGATTGTTGGCGACGCCGAGCGGGGTGAGGACGGCGACGGTGCCGAGCAGCGCGATCGGCACCGCGAGCAGCACCGCGGCGGGCGCAATCCAGCTTTCGTACTGGGCCGCGAGCACCAGATAGACCAGCAGCAGCGCCAGCGCGAACACGTAGTAGGCCTGGTTGCCCTGCTCCTTCTCCTGATAGGACATGCCGGTCCACTCGTAGCCCATGCCGGGCGGCAGCGTCGCGGCCGCGATCTGCTCGAGCAGCGAGAGCGCCTGGCCCGAGCTGAAGTTGAGCGCCGGCGCGCCCAGGATCTGCCCGGCCGGGCGCAGGTTGTAGAGGCTGATCAGGGACGGCCCGGTCCGGTAGCTGACCGCGATCATGGTGCCGAGCGGGACCATGTCGCCGTTGGCGTTGCGCACGTTGAGCCGGCCGATCTCCTCGGGCATCACGCGATAGGGGTGATCGGCCTGGGCGTAGACCTGGAACGTGTGGCCGAACCGGTTGAACTGGTTGACGTAGGTCGAGCCCAGATAGGTCTGCAGGGCCTCGAAGACGTCGCCCAGCGAGACCCCGAGCGCCTGGGCCTTGACCCGGTCGACCACCACGTGCAGCTGCGGCGCCCCGGCGCGGAACGGGCTCAGGATGGCCTGGATGCCGGACTGGGTACGGCCCTTGTCGGCGATCGCCTGGCTCACGTTCTGCAGCTTCTCGTAGTCGAAGCTGTTGTCCCGGAGCTCGACCTCCATCTGGAAGCCGGAGGCAGCGCCGACGCCCTGGATCGGGGGTGGGATCACGATGAAGCTCGTGGCCCCCTCCAGCTTGGAGAGCTCGTTGTTGAAGCTGGTGTAGAGACTGCGCAGATCCTCGCCGCGGCCGCGTTCGCTCCAGTCCTTGAAGATGACGTAGATGGCACCCGCGTTGGCCAGCGAGGCATTGTTGTCGAACACCGAGATGCCGCCGATCGAAACCGCGTGTTCGACGCCGGGGGTGGCGCGCACGATGCTCGCGGCCCGGTCCATGACCTGCTCGGTGCGCTCGAGCGAGGCGCCGTCGGGCAGCTGGATCGCGGCGACGACGTAGCCCTGGTCCTCAGGCGGAATGAAGCTGGTCGGCAGGGCCGCAAGGCCCCAGATGGCAAGCGCGCCAAGACCGATGCCGATCGCCGCCATGAGAAGGCTGTGCCGCACCGTGCGCGCCACCAGGCCGGCGTAGCCGCGCTCGGCGGCGTCGTAGACGCGGTTGAAGGCCCGAAAGAAGACGTTGCGCCGCTGCGGCGTCGGCCGCAGCCACAGCGCGCATTGCGTAGGCTTGAGCGTGGCGGCGTTGATCGCGCTGAGCAGCGCGGTCGCCGCCATCACCAGCGCAAACTGTCGATAGAGTTGCCCCGAGACGCCCGGCAGGAAGGCCGCCGGCAGAAACACCGACATCAGCACGAGCGTGATGCCCACGATCGGGCCGAGCAGCTCGGCCATGGCGCGGATCGCCGCGTCCTTTGGTGACAGGCCCTGCTCGATGTGGCGCGCAGCGCCCTCGACCACCACGATCGCGTCGTCGACCACGATGCCGATCGCGAGCACGATCGCGAACAGCGTCGCCAGATTGACGCTGAAGCCGAGCGCTGCCATGGCCGCGAAGGCGCCGATGATGGTCACCGGCACGGTGGTCGCGGGCACCAGCATGGCCCGCCAGTCCTGGACGAACACCATGATCACGATCAGGACCAGGACCGCGGCGATGAACAGGGTACGGTAGACCTCGTCGATCGAGGCGCGCACGAAGGTCGTGGTGTCGAACGGGATGTCGTGGACCAGGCCCGGCGGGAAGGCTGCGCCCAGCCGCTCCACCGTGGCGCGCACCCGGGTCGCGACCTCGAGGGCGTTCGCCTCGGGCAGCTGGAAGATCGCGATCCCGGCTGCGGGCTGGCCGTCGAGCTTGAAGAACTGACCATAGCTCTGGGCGCCGAGCTCGATCCGGGCGACGTCCCTCAGGCGCGTGATCTGGCCAGCCTCGCCGGGCTCGGCCTTGAGGATGATGTCCGCGAACTCCCCGACCTGCGAGAGCCGTCCGGGCACGTCGACGGTGTACTGGAAATTCTGGCCGGCGGCGGCGGGCGGCATCCCGATCTGGCCGGCAGCCACCTGCTGGTTCTGTTGCTGGACGGCGTTGATGACGTCCTGGGGCACCAGACCGCGCGCCTTGAGCTGATCCGGCCTCAGCCAGATGCGCATGCTGTACTGTCCGGCGCCGAAGATGTTGACGTTGCCCACGCCCGGCAGGCGGGCGAGCTCGTCCTGCAGGTTGATGGTCGCATAGTTGCGCAGGAACAGGCTGTCGTAGCGGCCATCAGGGGAGCTGAGGGTGACGATCTGCAGGATCGCGGTCGACTTCTTCTGGGTGGTCACGCCCTGCTGCTGGACCGGCGGCGGCAGTGCTGGCAGCGCGATCGCGACCCGGTTCTGCACCAGCACCTGGGCAAAGTCGGGGTCGGTGCCGATGTCGAAGGTCACGGTCAGCGTGTACGAGCCATCGCTGGTGCTGGTCGATTGCATGTAGAGCATGCCCTCGACGCCGTTGACCTGCTCCTCGATCGGCAGGGCCACGGTATCGGCCAGCACCTGGGCGCTGGCGCCAGGATAGCGGGTGGTGACCTGGACGGTCGGCGGCGTGATCGGCGGATACTGCGCGACCGGCAGCTCGAACAGCGCGACCGCGCCGATCAGGATCATCAAGAGAGCGAGGACGTTGGCGAGGACCGGGCGCTCGATGAAGAATCGGGAGAACATGCCGGCCGGCTCGGCGTCTAAGGCTGCGAGGCCGGCTGGCGCGCGGCCGGGGGCGCGCCTCCGGGCGGCGCGTTCGTGGTCGCTGCGGCCGGTGCTGCGGGTGCTGGCGCCTCGCGCGGTCCGACCTTGCTGCCCGGTATCGCGCGCTGAAGGCCGTCGATCACGACCCGATCATCCGCGCTCAGGCCCTGCTGGATCACCCGCATGCCGTCGTTCAGGGCGCCGATCTGGACCACCCGCTGCTCGACCACGTCGTTCTGGTTGACGACCAGCAGGTAGTGGCCGCGCTGGTCGACGCCGAGGGCGCGATCCGGCACCAGGAGCGCGTTGTCGGTCCTGCCGACCGGCACCCGCACCCGGACGAACAGGCCGGGCAGGAAAACGTAGTCCTGGTTCGGGATCGTGCCGCGCGCCTGCAGCGTGCCTGTGCTCTGGTCGACATCGCTCGCCACGAAATCGAGCGTCGCCTCGTGGGGATAGCCGGTCTCGTTCTGGAGGCCGATCCCGAGCTTGACCGGCTCCACGTCCTTGAGGGTCTTGCCCGCGGCGCGCAGAGCGGCGCGCAGGCGCAGCACGTCCTGCTCGTCGACGTTGAAGTAGACGTAGATCGGCGCCAGCTGATCGATGGTCGCGAGCTGGATGGTCGCGCCGGGCCCGACCAGATTGCCGGCATCGACCTGACGGCGCCCGATCCGGCCGTCGAACGGCGCCACCACCCGGGTGTAGCCGAGGTTGATGCGGGCAAGCTCGAGGTTGGCATTGGCCTCGTCGACGCCGGCCTTGGCGCCCTCCGCCTGGGCCTGCCAGTTCTCCACGTCCGACTCGGAGGTGGCCTTCTGCTTGATCAGCCGCTGCTGACGCTCGTATTCCGCGCTCGCCTGGACGAGCGTGGCCTGCCGTTGCTCGACCGTCGCCTGCGCGAGCTGCACATTGGCCTGGTAGGGCTCGGGCTCGATCACGAACAAGAGGTCGCCTTTTTTGACGATCGAGCCATCCTTGAAATTCACGGAGTCGAGGTAGCCCGCGACCCGGGCGACCAGATTGACGCTGTTGCTGGACTGGGTGTTGCCGGTCAGCTCGATGGTGTTGGTCACGGTCTGCTGCACGGGCCGGCTGACCGTCACGGCCGGCGGCGGCGGCGGGACGTAGGTGTTGTCCTGACCGCAGCCCGCGAGCAGCAACCCGAGCCATGCCGGCGCGGCGCGACCGGCGCTGCGCCGCGCCGGCGGCGCCCAGGGTTGCGCGCTCACCCCCGCCTGCCTCATCGGCGGCTAGAACGCCGGCGCCGGAATCGGGGAGGCAGCAGCATCATTTCCGGACGGCTCCTCCTGCAGGAGACCGCCCCAATTGGTGCGTTTGGCCATGGTCTCCTTGATGTCGGTACGGACGAACTCCTGACCCTCCCGGGTCTCCCAGCCACCGCCGAGCGCGCGGTAGAGCGAGATCAGCCCCTGCGCGACGCTGCCTTGGGTGACTGCCAGCTGGTCCTGTTGCTGGAGCAGGTTCTGCTGCGCGGTCAGCACCGTGGTATAGCTGGCAGCGCCCGCGCGGTACTGGGCCGCGGCCAGATCGACGGAGCGGCGCGCCGCCGCGACCCCCTCGCTCAGCAGCGCCACGGTCTCCTGAGCGCCGAGGAAGCTTACCAGCCCGTCCTCGACCTCCTGCTGGGCCTGGAGCACCGTGTTCTGATAGGACAGGACCGCCGCCTGGAAGGACGCATCCTGCTCCCGGACCTGGTTGGTGATCTGACCGTAGTTGAGGACGTTCCAGACCACCGCCGGACCGAACGAGACCACCCGGCTCTTCCAGTCGAACGCGTCGCCGAGGTTCGAGTTGCCGATGTCGGTCGACAGGAAGCCGAAGGTGCCGCTGAGCGAGAACGCCGGATAGAGATCGGCCTTGGTGGCGCCGATCAGGGCCGACTGAGCGGCCGCCTGCTGCTCGGCGCTGCGGATGTCCGGGCGCCGGCGCAGCAGCTCGGCCGGGATGCCGATCGCGACCTGGGGCGGCGCCGCCGGTACCGGCCCGCCGGGGCCGAGCAGGTCCTCGAGGTCCGAGGGCGGCCGGCCGAGCAGGATGCTCAACGCGTGCTGGTTCTGGCGCAGCCCGATCTCCAGCTGGGGGATCTGGCTGCGGGTCTGGGCGTACTCCGACTTCGCCTGCTGGGGGTCGGTCTCGCTCACCTCGCCGTTGCGGAACCGGACCTCGGTCAGGCTCAGGGTCTGTTGCTGGGACTTCACGTTCTCGCGCGCGATGCGCAGGCGCTCCTCGAAGGTCCGGATGTTGACGTAGGTGCTCGCCACCTGCGCGGTCAGGCTGACCAGGGCCTCGTCGTAGTTGGCGATCGAGGCCATGAGGTTGGCGTCCGAAGCTTCGATGGCGCGGCGGAACTTGCCCCACAGATCCAGTTCCCAACTCGCGCCGACGCCGAACTGCGTGAACCAGAAGCTGTTGTCGTTCAGCAATGACGGGTTCTTGCCGTTCTCTTGCGCCACGTCGCGCGCCAGGCCGCTCGAGGAGTCGTGCTCGCTCAGGCGTCTGTAGGTCAGTTCGCCGGACAGCTGCTGCTTTTGCGGATACAGATCGCCGATGGTCGCGCTCAATTGCGCGCGTGCCTGGAGGACCCGCACGCCGGCGATCTGCACGGTCGGGTTCTGCTGCTGCGCGATCTGGATCAGGTTGGAGAGCCTGGAATCGTCGAACCTCCGCCACCACGCGGGGTCCTCGGGCGCGGTCGTGACGATCCGCGGATCATCGGCTGCCAGCCAGGTCCCTGCCACGGGGGCCTCGGGCGGCACGAAGTCCGGCCCCACCTTGACACACCCTGACACCGCAAGGAGGAGCAGGGCACCTGCCCTCGGGGCGCGCCAACCCAGCCATGCCGCGCACGGGCGCGGCGGCTGGTCACCCATGCCGGCCGCGACCGCCACGCTCCGGCAGCCCGACGCTCCGACATCCGCACCCGGCTTTCCCGCCCGTACCTGTCGACGACCTCATCATCGCAGGTCGAGCTTTGCTCCCCCTCGCCGCCCTGAGCATCACCCGCCCCAGCTCGCCCCCTCGAGCGCCGATCGACAATAAAGCTCACCCGAATGCACCACGTGCACTCGCAATGTTCTGACCACGATTGTAGATTGGACCTTAGCAAACGAGGTGCCTAACGCAAGCGTAAAGCGGAGATCGCGACGACCCCAGCCAGGCGCGTTCTGAGGAGCGCCGTCGCCTACCGCCCGCCGGCCATCTCGGTCTCTTGGCGACCGGCAAGCACCGCCAGCAGATCTTGCCCCATCACACTTGGTCGCCAGACCGTCGGGTCAGGCCCTCGTCGTGCGGATCACGACCGGGTGGCCGTTGCGCAGCGCGATCCCGACCTGGCTCAACTCCTTCATGCCGCCGATCCCGGGCCCATGGCCGGCGCGCGGGTCGACGATCACGAACGGCCGCTTGTTCGGATCGGTCGCGACGCCCCGCTCGGGCTTGATGCGCAGGAGCATGTAGTTGACCGGCCGCTCGAGCCGGCGCCCGTCCATGACCAGGTCGTAGTCGAACACCAGCACCGGCGGCTTGCCCTTCCGGTAGTGCTCGAGCGCCTGGTTGCCGCGCTTGCGCAGGACGTCCCAGAACAGGATCTGGCGCTGGGCCGCGTCGACCCAGTAGTCGACGGCCTCCCGCATCCAGTCGCTGCCGGCGCGATCGACCGCCGGAGCCGGCGTCTCGGCCGCCTTGGGCGACATCATCTCCGCGGCCTGGCTCAGCCATTGCATCGGCGCCTCGGCCAGCCCGGCGAAGGGCGCGGTCATCGGCGACCAGGGCTGAAACCTTGAGGTTCAGGCGCCCTCGCGGCTTTTGCTGCGGCGCAGCATAGAGGGCAAGCTCGGGCGAGCGATGCGGCGCAATGTCACGACTGGACCTCGGCGCAGGGCGGACCGGCGGTTCGGGCCATTTGGCGCCGGCGGCCCACGGCGCTATGGTGCGGACAAGATCCCGTCGATCAGCCCCGGCCCGCACCATAGCAAGCGGAAGTTGCGCCCGATGCCCGCCACCGCCCGCCCGCGCCGCAGCGTGCTCTACATGCCGGGGTCGAATGCGCGCGCGCTCGAGAAAGCGAAGTCGCTGCCGGCGGACGCGCTGATCCTCGACCTCGAGGACGCGGTCGCACCCGGCGCCAAGGACGCCGCGCGGTCGCAGGTCGCGGCCGCGGTCCGGGCGGGCGGCTATGCGCCGCGCGAGGTGATCATCCGCGTCAACGGGCTCGCCACCCCCTGGGGCCATGCTGACCTCGCCGCGACCGCCACGGCTGACGCCGATGGCGTGCTGCTGCCGAAGGTCGAGAGCGCGGATGCGGTCCGTCAGGCGCTGGCCGTGCTCGATGCCGCCGGAGCGCCTGCGGACCTCGCCCTCTGGTGCATGCTGGAGACGCCCCGCGGCATATTGCAGGCGGCCGAGATCGCTGCCGCCAGCCCGCGTCTTGGCGGGCTGGTGATGGGCACCTCCGATCTCGCCAAGGAGCTGCACGCGGCGCACACGCCGCTGCGCCTGCCGCTGCTGACGGCACTCGGCCTTTGCCTGCTGGCGGCGCGCGCGCAGGATCTCGCAATTCTGGACGGCGTGTTCCTGGATCTCCAGGACGAGGCGGGCTTCGAGGCCGCCTGCCGGCAGGGGGCGGAACTCGGCTTCGACGGCAAGACCCTGATCCACCCAAAGCAGATCGGCCCCGCCAACCGGGCCTTCGCGCTAAGTGCGGCGGAGGTCGCCACGGCGCGGCGGATCATCGAGGCGCACGAGGCGGCCCGCGCCAAGGGCCAGGGCGTGGTCCTGGTCGACGGCCGACTGATCGAGGCGCTGCACGTGGTCGAGGCGCGACGCCAGGTTCAGCTGGCCGACGCGATCGCCGCCATGGGCGCCGCGGCCGCGGATCGCGGCTGACAGGCTGCCAGCACGGATTGCCCGAGCTCGAGCATCACCGTGAGCGCCAGCGCCAGCGTCTTCAGGTCGAGCTCGGGGTCCCGATAGTAGTGATCGAGGCCGGGCTGGACGATCGTGAGCCCGCCGTGGGCGGTCTCATCGACAATCGGCGCGAGGCCGTCGTTGGGACCGGCCGCGCGCGTGCGCTGATACGCGAACTCGCCGCCCGGGCTGATGTCGCCCGAGAGCGGAATACCGACGAAGTTCAGGATCAGGATGTGTGGAGGGATGGTCTCGCGCGCAAACCGCGCCGCGCTGCGCTCGGTCGTGAGGCTCGCGATGCTGTCCCCCGGGTCCTGGCCCTGCCACCAGTAGTACAGCCGGGTGAGCCAGCTCCGCGGCCAGACGCTCGCCCAGTCGGCGAGCGGAGCTCCCTTGAGCAGCCCGCCGACATTGACCCAGGCCTTGACCGCCGCCGTCTCCTGCGGCTGCAGCAGGTTGCCGAGCGCATCCGCGACCTCCGGCCCGCCCTTGCTGACGCTGACCAGGATGACCGGGCGCGCGGCGGCACCGAACCCGCGGAGGTAGCTGGCGATGATCGCAGCGTTCTGCTCGACGGTGCCGTTCTCCAGGACCGGGATCAGGCGACTGTCGACCCCGAGCCGGTCGAGCAGGGCGCGCTGCTTTGCGAAATCGGCGCCGGTGCCGGGCTGGCTCTGGTAGAACCAGCCGGGCGCGAACAGGACCGTCGGCAGACCGAAGGCGCTGACGCAGGCTCTGCGGCCGGCCTCGTCCAGCGCCTGCAGCTGCGCGAGCGCTCCGCGGAACAGCGCCTGCGCCCGGGCGTTGGCCGGCCGCCCGGCCAGGACCTCGATCAGATGCAGGGTGGCGAGATCGACGGAGAAGCGCTCCGCCAGCCGTTGATAGGCTGCGCGCGTAGGCTCCTCGGGCAGCTCGCCGAGGCTCCGGTCGAGCGCGCGGTCGAGCTCGGGCCGGGTCCGGTGCGCAGGCAGGTAGTGCTCGAGATAGTACCTGGCCACCGGGGCGTCGACCGAAGTCTCGATCACCGTGCCGCCGATCTCGCCCCGTACCGGAATCCGGGCGACCTCGCCCGCGCAACCCGAGACCGCCAGCGCCAGCGCGGCCGCGACCAGGATGACCGGCCGGCGCCCGGTCGGCATGCCGGCGCCTGGCGGCAACCCCAACGGCGCGCCTACTTCTGCAGTGGAACCTTGGTCAGCGAGCGGACGTCGAGCATCTTGACGCATTCGAGCGAGGTGCCGGAGCCGTCCTCGCACCAGGGCACGTCGTTGATCAGGATGCTGCCGATGCCGTCGCAAGCATGGTCGTCGAGCAGGAACGACGCCACCGTCTTCTTGTCGGCATAGAGGGGCGCCATGTCGAGCAGCAGCTGCTTGCTGTACACGCCCTTCGAATCGAACAGGATCAGGTCGATGCGGAAGCGGTCCAGCTCGTGCCCGGTGCGGTTGTCGAACACGAACACCGAGCGGCAGCCCTGGTCGGTGTCGTCGAGCTTGTTGAGCTCGACGTGCAGATTGCCATCGGCGGCGGCCGCGGGCGGCGCCAGGAGGCAGAAGCCGGCGAGCGCGGCGGTCAGGGCGAGCGCGCTGGGGCTAGATCGAGCGCAATGCGGGCCAGTATTCATGAGGACGGTCTTTCGCGCCGCGAGCGGGTGCCCATTTGTTTCAAGCCAGTTGGTGAGCGGCACCGCAAGAAGCATGCCGCTCCTGCGGCGTTTACACATAGCCTGGGCCGCTGTCTAGAGGATCGATTGTCGCCCAAGGGTTGAAAATCGCATGCAGATGCGCCAGACGGTTGGCATCGACGATCAAAGATCGGGAATTCGGCACCGCACCGCCGCCGACATGCACGACCAGCGACAGGATCGGGATCCGTCATGAGCAAGACCCTCGCCGGCCGTTTCTTCGAAGACTTCCAGCTCGGCGAGGAGATCCAGCACGCCACGCCGCGCACGGTCACCGAAGCCGACGCCACGCTCTATCTGGCGCTGACCGGTTCGCGCTTCGGCATTCACTGCTCGGCGACGCTCGCCCGCATGGCCGGGCTGCCGCGGCCGCCGCTCGAGGATCTGCTGACCTTTCACCTGGTGTTCGGACGCACGGTCGCCGACGTCTCGCGCAACGCCATCGCCAATCTCGGCTACGCCGACGGCCGCTTCGGCGCGCTCCTGTACCCGGGCGACAGCGTCCAGGCCTCCTCCGAGGTGATCGGGCTGAAGGAGAGCTCGAACCACGAGACCGGCGTGGTCTGGGTGCGCACGCGTGGATTCAAGGAGGACGGCCGCCAGCTGCTCGAGTACGTCCGCTGGGTCCTGGTCAGGAAGCGCGACCCTGCCAGCCCGGCGCCGACCCCGGTGGTGCCGGATCTGCAGGGCCACGTCGCGCCCAAGCACCTCTCGGTGCCGCCCGGCCTCAGGCCACGCCACTTTGACCGGGCGCTGTCCGGCTCGCTGCACCGCTTCGACAGCTACCAGCCCGGCGAGCGCATCGATCACGTCGACGGCATGACCGTCGACGAGGCCGAGCATCGGCTGGCGACCCGCCTCTACCAGAACCCCGCTGGCGTGCACTTCAATGCCCATCGCGAGCGTGCAGGACGGTTCGGCCGCTGCCTGGTCTATGGCGGCCACGTGCTCTCGATCGCCCGGGCGCTCTCGTTCAACGGCCTCGGCAACGTCCTGCACATGATCGCGATCAACGGCGGCCGGCACGCCAATCCGGTGTTCGCGGGTGACACCCTCTATGCCTGGTCGGAGGTCTTGGACCGCGCGGAGCTCGCGGGCCATCCCGACCTCGGCGCGCTGCGCCTGCGCCTGGTCGCGACCAAGGACCGCCCCTGCCACGATTTTCCCTACCAGGATGCCGACGGTAAGTACCTGCCGGACGTCGTGCTCGATTTCGACTACTGGGGCCTCATGCCGAGATGACGCGAATCGGCGTCCAGATGTGAGCTCTGAGACATGCGGATCGATCCGGCCAAATTCGGGATCGCCTTCGGCGTCGTCTATGCCGTCGTGTTCTTCCTCTACGGCCTGCTGGCCGCCCTGTTCGGCTGGGGGGCGGCGATGGCGGAGATCATCGGCGGGCTCTACGTCGGCTTCGGGCCGACGCTTGCCGGCGCGCTGCTCGGCGCGGTCTGGGGCTTCGCGGTCGGCTTCGTGTTCTTCGCGCTTGGCGCCTGGATCTACAACCGCCTGGCCGGTGGCGCCGACCGACCTTAGACGAGGGGCGCGGGCTCAGCGAATCAGGTCGACGCGGACGCCGACCGCATCGGCCACCCCGAGCCAGCCGCGATCGGCTGTGATCGCGGGCAGGCGTAGCGCTCTGGCCAGTGCGAGACAGGAGCGATCGGCCAGCGACAGCCCGGCGCTACGGGTCACGGGACGAAGGTGCCCGGCTGCCAGCGCCGCCGGCAGATCATGCCCGCGCACGTCCAGCTGCATCTCGGCGATGATCTCGTCCACGCTTGCCTCCACCATCCCGAGGTCGCGCAGCTTGGCGACGACCTCGCCAAGGTTGACGGCGGAAGCAACACCCCCCGGGACATAGGACTCCACCCGGTCGGCGCCGGGCTCTTCCAGGATCAGGGCCAGGATGGCCGAGGCGTCGAGGACGGCGTCAGCCATCCAGCTCTTCCCGACGCGCCTCCGCGCGCCGCTCCAGGATCAGCTCCTCCGAGGCGAGCCGGCCTTTGGGTTTGTAGGGGCGGGCCAGGCGGCGGATGTGTTCGAGGGTCTGGGCCGGGGTCCGCAGGCGGACGGCATCGTCGTCGATCGTGAGAACGACTTCGGTCGCCCCCTTCAGGCCGAGCGCGCGCCGGACCTCGGCCGGAAGATGCATCCGTCCCGTTTTAGAGACTTTGACCGTAAGCGACTTCATGGCCTCAAACCTTCAGTCAGGCCCTAGTAGGCTATTTAGGGCACAATATCTCGCCTGGGGTCAACCCGAATCGCTGATCCGCTTCAGTTCGGGCGCCGGCGTTGACTTGGCCTTGACCCTGGCTATGCTCTTGTGCAGCTGCGAAATCCCGCCCTGCCCGGGTGGTCCGGAGAGCGTCATGGCCCGATCCGAGCGGCCGCTGTCGCCGCATTTGCAGATCTACCGCTGGTATCTGACGATGGCGCTCTCGATCGGCCATCGCGTGACCGGCATCGGCTTGGCGCTCGGTCTCCTGCTGCTGACCTGGTGGCTGCTCGCGCTGGCATCCGGACCCGAGGCGTTCGCCACCGTCCAGGCGGTGATGCGCTCCTGGCCGGGCGTGCTGGTCCTGTTCCTCTACACCTTCGTTCTGTTCTATCATCTGGGCAACGGCATCCGCCATCTGGTTTGGGATGCCGGCTACGGCTTCGACATCGCGGTCGCGGCCCGCTCGGGTATTGCGGTGCTGGTGTTCGCCGGCGTGGCGACCGTGCTGGTCTGGCTCATGCCGGTGATCATCGGCTGAGATGGGGACTGAGGAGGGGGGCATGAGCGTGCGCTCGCCGATCGCCAGGGTGCGCGGGCTCGGGGCGGCACGCACGGGCGTCGGCCATTGGAGCGCCCAGCGGCTGACCGCGATCGCCAACGTGCTGCTGCTGCTCTGGTTCGTGTTCAGCACGCTCGTGCTGGCCGGCGCCGGCTACGCCGAGGTGCGCGCCTGGCTCGCGTCACCGCTGTCGGCGAGCCTGATGATCCTCCTGATCATCTCGACCTTTTATCACGCGCGCCTCGGGCTCCAGGTCGTGGTCGAGGACTACGTCCATGACGAGGCCGCCAAGCTCGCGGTCCTGATCGCGATCCCGCTGGTGATCTTCGCGCTTGCCGTCACCTGCATCGTCGCGGTGCTCAAAGTCTCACTCGGAAGCTGATCTGGGTCTCACTCGGAAGCTGAGCCATGGCCAAGGCCTATCCGATCGTCGATCACGAGCACGACTGCCTGGTCGTCGGCGCCGGCGGCTCGGGCCTGCGCGCCGCGGTCGGCATGGTCGAGGCGGGGCTGAAGACCGCCTGCATCTCCAAGGTCTATCCGACCCGCAGCCATACCGTCGCCGCCCAGGGCGGGATCAACGCCGCGCTCGGCAACATGGGGCCGGACGACTGGCGCTTTCACATGTACGACACGGTCAAGGGCTCGGACTGGCTGGGCGACCAGGACGCCATCGAGTACATGACCAAGCATGCGCCGGCTGCGGTGATCGAGCTCGAGCACTACGGCGTGCCGTTCTCGCGCACGCCCGAGGGCAAGATCTACCAGCGCGCCTTCGGCGGCCAGTCGACCGAGTACGGCAAGAGCCAGGCCTATCGCACCTGCGCGGCTGCCGACCGCACCGGCCATGCCCTGCTCCACACCTTGTTCCAGCAGGCGCTGCGCCATCGGGTCCAGTTCTTCAACGAGTACTTCGCGCTCGATCTGATCATGGACGACGACGGCAGCTGCCGCGGGCTGATGGCGCTCTGTCTCGAGGACGGTACGCTGCACCGGTTCAAGGCCCAGCTCACCGTGCTCGCGACCGGCGGCTACGGCCGGGTCTACTTCTCCTGCACCTCGGCCCACACCTGCACCGGCGACGGCAACGCGATGGTGCTGCGCGCGGGGCTGCCGCTGCAGGACATGGAGTTCGTCCAGTTCCACCCGTCCGGGGTCTACGGCGCCGGCTGCCTGATCACCGAGGGCGCACGCGGCGAGGGCGGCTATCTCACCAACTCGGACGGCGAGCGCTTCATGGAGCGCTACGCGCCCTCGGCCAAGGACCTCGCCTCGCGCGATGTGGTCTCGCGCGCCATGACCATCGAGATCAACGAGGGGCGCGGCTGCGGCCCCAACAAGGATTACATCGAGCTCCACCTCGAGCACCTCGATCCGAAGATCCTGCACGAGCGCCTGCCGGGGATCTCGGAGACCGCGAAGATCTTCGCCGGGGTCGATGTCACCAAGGCGCCGATTCCGGTCGTGCCGACCTGCCACTACAACATGGGCGGCATCCCGACCAATTACCTGACCGAGGTGGTGGCGCCCCGCAACGGCGGCGCCGATGCGGTCGTGCCCGGGCTGATGGCGGTCGGCGAGGCTGGCTGCACCTCCGTGCACGGCGCCAATCGGCTGGGCGGCAACTCGCTGATCGATCTCGTGGTGTTCGGCCGCGCGGCGGCCCATCGGACGGCCGCGATCGTGTCACCGGGCGCCAGCCAGAAGCCGCTTGCCAAGGACGCCGGCGAGGCCGCGATCGAGCGTCTGGACCGCGCCCGGCATGCCGCGGGCAGTCTCTCGACCGGCGAGATCCGGACCCGCATGCAACGCACCATGCAGCGCTATGCGAGCGTGTTCCGGACCGGCAAGGTGCTTGAGGAGGGCACCGCCAGGCTTGGCGAGGTCGCGAGCAGCCTCGGCGAGATCCGGCTCACCGACCGGTCGATGATCTGGAACTCGGACCTGGTCGAGGCGCTGGAATTGCAGAACCTGATGCTGCAGGCGGTCGCGACCATGCATTCGGCCCTTTACCGGACCGAGAGCCGCGGCGCCCACGCGCGTGAGGACTTTCCCGACCGCGACGACGTGGACTGGCTCAAGCATACGCTCTGCTGGGTCGATCGCGAGCATCGGGCGCGGCTCGGCGACCGCCCCGTGCACACCCGGCCGCTGACCAACGAGGTCGAGCCGATCCCGCCGCAAAAACGGGTGTACTGAGGGACGCCATGGCTGAGTTCACGCTGCCGAAGAATTCGCGGGTGGTCGAAGGCGTAGCCCACAAGGCTGCCCCCGACGCCAGGCGGATCAAAGCCTTCAAGGTCTATCGCTACGATCCGGAGGGCGGCGCCAATCCGCGCCTGGACCGGTTCGAGATCGATCTCGACGACTGCGGCCCGATGGTCCTGGACGGGCTGATCAAGATCAAGAGCGATCTGGACAGCGGCCTGACCTTCCGCCGCTCCTGTCGGGAAGGCGTCTGCGGCTCCTGCGCGATGAACATCCAGGGCCGCAACGGCCTCGCCTGCACGACCGCGATCCAGGACATCGACGGCGACGTCGCGGTCTATCCCTTGCCCCACATGGCGGTGATCAAGGATCTGGTAACCGACTTCGCGCCGTTCTGGGCGCAATACGAGACCATCCAGCCCTGGCTGCAGACGGAGTTGGCGCCGCCCGAGCGCGAGCGGCGCCAGGACCCGGCGGATCGCGCCCGCCTGGACGGCCTCTGGGAGTGCATTCTCTGCGCCTGCTGCTCGACCAGCTGTCCTTCCTATTGGTGGAACAGCGACCGGTTCCTCGGGCCGGCCGTGCTTCTGCAGGCCTATCGCTGGCTCGCGGACTCGCGTGACGAGCATGCCGGCGAGCGGCTGGACGCGCTTGAGGACCCGTATCGCCTCTACCGCTGCCACACCATCATGAACTGCGCCAACACCTGCCCGAAGGGTTTGAACCCGGCGCAGGCGATCGCCGGCGTTAAGAAACTAATGGTTGAACGGAAGCTCTGATCATTCAATCAGAATGGATCTTGCACAGCCTGTGGAAAACCAGTAATTCTTGGCTCGTGAACATAAGCCGGAAACGGCACCGCTCTTAGAGCATCACTCGCTGGGGAGGCTTCGGCCTCCTTTTTCTTTATCACCCGCAGGTTGATGGGCGCGTGGCGCTCCGCCGGGCGCGGCTGATGACGTGCGCCGGTCGCGACCGTTTGGCGGGGCGCGATTGCCAGCAGGCCCATCGATCTGCGATCGACCGCCGGTCCGTTAACCATTCATTAAGACCGATCGGCGACCCTCCGGAGGCATGCCACTCGGAGGGTCGTGATGGCCGAGATCACCAAAGCCGGCCCCTACGCAGCCATCGAGGCGGATGACGACCACTGGACGGTGCCTCAGACCGCCATGTTCGTCACCCTCGCGAGCGGCGGCTCGTGGGCGTTGATCCTGTTCGGGGTGCGCTGGTTGATCGGCTGACGTGCGGGCCGGCGGGCTCTCGCCGGCCGAACGCTCGAACCTTCGGCCCCGGATCAGCTCCGCGCCCGATCCTCGGCCCGGCGCAGGCGGCGCGCCAGCAGCTTGCAGAGCTCCATGAGCATGTCGGGGTGATCCCGGCTCAGGTCGTGGAACACGATCCGGTGCAAGCGGAGCACGGTGCAGTCGCCGACGGCGACCACCTGGGGCGCGCGCACATGGTCGTCGGCCAGGATGAGCTCACCGAAATGGGCCGGGGCGATCAGATGCTCGAGCGCGCCGCCGGCTAACGTCAGGTCGACCGCACCGGTTTCGACGAACCAGACATGGTCGAGGGGAGCCCCCGCCTCGAGGACGGGCTGGCCGTCGATGTAGTGACGGCGCTCCAGCGCCCGGCTCACTGCGAGCAGCGTGTCGAGCGGAAGATAGCGGAACAGGGGCACGCGCTTGAGCAGCAGGATCCGCTCCATGTCGAGCTCCGTGGGCGTGATGTCGGTCGGACCGGCGGCGCTCGATCGGGGCCGGTCCGGAGTCGGTGGCCGATTCGGGTGCCGTGCGGCTAGGGCGATCCGCAAGGCGCTCGCGGTGCAGGCGGCAGCGATCCGGATCCAGCGATCGTCGGCGCGGCTGGCTGCCGCCGGAATTGCGGCGAGTTCGGCGGCACTGCCCGCCGCCGGCTCGGCGACCGGGACGTCGACCGCGTAGCTGGCTTCGAGCAGCGGCAGGATCGGCTGGAGCAGCCGCCGCTGCGGCAGCGCGAGCAGCGCCTCGAGGGCATTGGCACGCGTCCTCTGGTCGGCCGCGGCGAGCGAGTGGCGCAGATGAGCGACCGCGCGACCCGCCCCGAGCGCCGCCAGCACGTTCAGCACCAGGGCCACGATCCGCTGATTGTGGTCATCAATGGCGAGCTCGAGGGCCCGCCAGGGCTCGCGCTCGGGGCCGCGCGGCAGCAGCCGCAGCCAGCCGAGATTGCGCGCGACCGCCTGGCCCATCGGCTCGGGCAGGACGCTGAGCGCCTGGGTCGCCCGCCGCGAGCCGATCCGGCCGAGAGCTTGGATGGCGGCCTCGACCGTGCCCGGATCGACCGCTCCGAGCCGCGCGACCGCGACCTCGGTCGCCGCGTCGCCGTGCGCTGCCAGCGCATCGGCCGCTCGCTGGCGAACCCGCCGGCTGCGGTCGCCGAGGGCGTCGGCGAGCGCGTCAAGGACCGCAGGTGAGCCGGCGAGGACACCGAGCACGCCGACCGCTTCGGCGCGCAGCCGAGGATCGGCGTGCTGCGCCATACGCCGAGCCAGCGCCGCCGCCGCCGCGTGCTCGGGGGCCACGGTCGTGCGCAGAACCGCGAGGCCCTCGCGCTGCTGCTCGAGGGGTGCCGCTTCGATCACCCCGATGAGGAGCTCGGTCAGGTCGGCGCGTCTGACCTCGGCGCAGGCGTCGAGCACGTCGCCGGCGGTCTCGGCGTCGCGACACCATGCCGGGATCTCCGCCAGGGCCCCGGACCGCCCCGCGGCAAGCGCTACCAGCGCGGCGACGCTGCGCGAGGGCGACCCGGCCAGACGCTCGGCCTGGGCCTGGCCGATGTGCTCGCTCCGGACGAGCTTGACCTGGAGCGCGATCAGCTGGCTGGACGGGTCGGCGGCGTCGAGCAGCTCGTCGAGCAGCCGCGGCAGCCGTGCCGACGGGGCGCGCGCGAGCGAGCCCGCGATCGCCCGCCGGGTCGGCCGGTCGGCGGCGGGCGCCAGCCGGCGCAGCTCCTCCAGGAACGGCGCCGGATCGACGCGGCCGGCGAGGTCGAGACCGAGCGACCTGGTCTCGGGGTCGTCGCTTCGCAGCAGGCTGCCGATCTGCTCGGCAACCCCGGTCAGGGCCGGATCGAAGCCGGAGGCCGGATCGGCGAAGTCGGTGATGTCGGCACGCAGGTTGCGCACCAGCGCTGGCAGGAAAAGCACGCCCGCGCCGACGTTCAGGACGATGAACAGTAGCGCGAAGGTGATCGCGACGAAGCTGACCTCGGCCGCCGGCAGGCGATTTTGAAGGCTGAGCAGCATGAGCCCGGCGAGCGCCAGCCCGGTCGGGTAGAAGACGCCGTCGGCGAGCGTCCGGATCCGGCCGTGGAAGCGCAGCGGCAAAGCCAGGTAGTTGGTGTTGTTGACGGGTTGGAAGATCGCGTTGGAGACCGCCTCGGCATTGACGTGGGTCGCGATCGCCGCCGGCACATGGGGGCCAATCACGAGCCCGATCAGGCAGACCAGCGAACTGATCGGGAAGACCAGGTTGCGCGCCACCGGCCCCGCCCGCTCCAGGAGCGGCCGGCTGACGACGTAGAGCAGAGCGAACTCGAGCGCCTGAATGCCGGCGAACACGATCGCCAGGAATTGCGTCAGCACGCGCTCGTCGGGGAAGCGCGCGGCATAGACCGTGAACACAAGATATTCGCAGAGGCCGTAGAGGATGGTGAGCATCGCGGCATTGAGTGCGATCAGCAGGATCAGCGGATAGCGCAGGATCAGCCGGGGCAGCAGGCGCAGATGCGCGACCGGGCCCGGTCGGTCCGGCTCGGCGGGACCGGCGTCGTCCAGCTCCTGCAGTCGCCGCCTGGCGAGCCCGAACTGAGCCGCCGCGATCAGGCCGAGGATCGGCAGGGCGAAGAGCAGGTCCGCAGCCGGCACCAGCGGCGACAAGAGGCTCGCGAGCACGCCGCCCGCGATCCCGCCGGCCGCGAGCGCCATGTAGATCAGCGGCGTGCCACGCTTCAGCTCGATGCTGTCGAGAAAGCCGGCGACCACCACCCAGAAGACGATGTCGAGGACGATCTCGTAAATGTGCGCGCTCGCCAGCAGCAGATAGTACACCCCCGGAAGGTCGAGCGCGATCGGGACGCGCAACGCCGCTGCGCCGAGCAGCGTCCCGAGGAATGCCGTCTGGCCGAGCCCGAGCCTGGGCACACGATCGATCACCCCGCTCGAGGCGGCGGACAGCAGGATCGCGCCCGCGGCGAGCAGGACGTAGAACAGCGGCAGCTGGCCCGGCCCCTCCTTGGCCAGGAACAGGGCGACCCCGATCGTGCTGAGGATCACCTTGGCGGCGGCGAGCGTGCCGGCCAGCGCCATGAAGTGCAGCAATGCCGGCCGGCGGTGACGCGCGAGGCCGAAGCGGCGCGCGCGCGCGGGGCCGCGCTGGACCGGCGAGGCGATCCCGCGAGCGGCAATGGCCGCACGGCTAGTCGGCGACGTCGGCACGCAGAATTGGCTCGTCGACGAAATCGCCGACGATCCCGAGCCCCCGATAGCGGAGCTGCAGCTCGGTCGGCAAGGTGCTGAAGCTGCCGATCACGCCGCGGCAGTTCGCGGCGCCGCAAAGGCACTGCATGCGCTCGTAGGGATTGTTCAGATAGGTCGAGTAGTCGTAGGTGAGCTCCTCATGGGCAGCGATGGCACGCAGCGTCACCACGGTCGCGCTCCTGGGGCCGAGGCGGATTCCCGTGTTCGGGTCGCAGGAGTGGTTGGTGAAGTCGTCGAGGCTGCCGGTCGGCAACTTGAACGCGTCCAATCCCACCTGCAGCGTGATGTCCAGGCCGTAGCCGCGCCGACACAGCTCGTGGTAGCTGACCACGTTGTCGTAGTAGTCGCCGTCATCATCGACCATCACGATCGCACCCGCCGGAAGAGGCTTGGCCGTAAAGATGCCAAGGCCACGACGTTCGGTCCGACCGACGTAAATGTAGAGACACTTGGTCAGCTTCCGGCGCGCGTATCCGATGTCGTTCATGGCAGGTCTTGCTTCGTGTCCCCGGCTCCGGCCGGCTAGCAGCAGTCGACCCGTTCTGGTCGCAGCCTTTGGTTGAGACACACTCCAGAACAACAAAAGACGATAGGACCCTAACGTCAATCCGATAATGAATTAAATCGCCATTATTAGTTTTTTTAGTTGCATTTGACTAAATATACTTGAAATTACCGATCAATGACGCGAAAGGAGCAGGGCCAGTAATCCTTTGTGACTAGGGAAGCTTGCGATAGACGCTGATGCAGGCGCTCGACGCCGGCGAGTTGTCGTAGGGCTGGGTCAGCCGGTAGTCGCCGTACCAATCGAGCGCCTCGAGGACGCCCGACAGGCGCGCCGCCGCGACCAGAAACGGCGGCGTGGCGAACGATTCGATGGTGCGGTGGCGAAGCACGCTCTCGACGCCATGATCATTGACCTGGATCACGATCTCGACGTCGGCGGTCTGGGCGAGGGTGTGGGTCTTGACGTCGGTCGCCCAGTCGAGTTGGACCCGGCAGCCGTCGCGCTCGGCCTCGTAGTGAAACGGCCCGTAGCCGATGATGCAGGTGTCGCGCTGATGGCTCTGCCCGATCACGTACAGGCCGTCGGCGGTGAGGTTGGCGGCCACTGCGCGAAAATGCGCGACGAAGTCGTCGATCGAGGACAAGCCGTCGATCGAATTGAACAGGCAGACGGCGAGATCGACCGGCGCCGGCAGCTCGAATGAGCGCATGTCGCCGACCCGCCAGTCGACCGTAAGCGCTTCCCTGGCCGCCTCCTGGCGGGCGAACCGGATCATCTCGGCGCACCAGTCGAGCCCGGTCGCCGCCAGGCCGCGCCGGGCGAACGCCCTGGCATGGTAGCCGGGGCCACACCCCAACTCGACCACGCGCCCGGGAGTTCGGCCGAGGTGCCCCTGCGCGAGCTCGATCAGGAAATCGATCTCGGGATCGACCGCGCGGCGAAACACGATGTCGTAGTAGGTGGCATACCGGTACAGGTCATTGAGCTCGGCCATCGGTCAGCCAGCTGCGCTTGCAGCCCGGAGTCCGAGCGAACGTCCTGGCCATTTTGGTCCGATGCGACGTGGCACCGCCCCGCGCCCCCTGATTTCCGGGATTTCCGGGCAACAGAGTTGGCACGGCGGCAGTGCCGTGTCAACCTAACCGTTCATCGTGAGTAGAGTTGATCGCCAATTCGACTAGATTTGCGAGGGTCCGTTACCCCAGAAGACGGGCCGCTTGGCCTTGCCTCGAGCCTTGCGCCCGCCTCCGCTCACGTGAGGGCGACGGCAGGCGCCGGCGCCTTGACCCGATCATCGGCGGGCCAGGCGCCGTACAGACGCTCGAACTCGGGCGCCGGCATAGGCTTGCCGAAGTAGTAGCCCTGCACCTCGTCGCAGCCCTCGAGCTTGAGGAAGGCCAGCTGCTGGGCGGTCTCGACGCCTTCGGCGCAGGTCTGGATACCGAGGCTGCGCCCGAGCGCGACCACCGCCCGCACGATCGCATCGGCATCGGTCCGGGTCTCGAGCGCGGAGACGAACGAGCGGTCGATCTTGATCTTGTCGAACGGGAACTTCTGCAGATAGCTCAAGCTCGAGTAGCCGGTGCCGAAGTCGTCCATCGAGATTTGCACCCCCAGATCCTTGAACTGGCGCAGCGTGGTCATCGCCGCTTCGGTGTTCTGGAGCAGGATACCCTCGGTGATCTCGAGCTCCAGGCGCTCGGGCTCGAGGCCCGAATCCGCCAAAGCCCGCCGCACGGCGTCGATCAGGTTGGGTTGTTTGAACTGCACCGGGGAGATGTTGACCGACATCTGCAGCCCCAGCCATTCGGTCGCCTGCACGCAGGCGCTGCGCAGGACCCACTCGCCGAGCGTCACGATCAGGCCGGTCTCTTCCGCGACGCCGATGAACTCGCCGGGCGGCACCAGGCCGCGCTCCGGGTGGTGCCAGCGGACCAGCGCCTCGACACCGGACAGGCTGTTGTGGCCAAGCTCGACCTTGGGCTGATAGTACAGCTCGAGCTCGTTCCGGGCGAGTGCGAGACGGAGGTCGCGCTCCAGGGCCTTGCGCGCCTGCAGCCTTGCGTCCATGCCCGACTCGAAGAAGCGGAAAGTGTTGCGACCCTCCTCCTTCGCGCGATAGAGGGCGATGTCGGCGTTTTGCAGCAGACGCCCCGGGATCGAGCCGTCCAAGGGGATCAGGGCGACGCCGACGCTGGCCGTGACCAGCACCTCGTGGCCATCGAGATCGAACGCGCTCGAGAGCACCTCGAGCACGCGGCGGCAGAGCTTCTGAGCGCCGTCGGGTTGCTCGATGCCGACCTGGACGATCGCAAACTCGTCACCGCCGATGCGGGCGACGGTGTCGGTCTCGCGCACGCACGCCTGCAGGCGCTCGGCGCAGCCCTTGACCAGCAGATCGCCGGCGCCATGACCGAGGGTGTCGTTGACGTCCTTGAACCGGTCGAGGTCGACGCACAGGACCGCGGCCACGTCGCCGCGCCTGCTGACGGTCGTCACGGCCTGCTCGAGACGCTCGGCGAACAGCTCGCGGTTGGGCAACCCGGTCAGCGGATCATGCAGAGCCAGATATTGGGCGCGCCGCTCGGCCTCGACCTCGGCCGTGATGTCGGTCGCGGTGCCGCGATAACCGCGGTGGCGTCCCTTGTCGCCGCTGACCGGTTTGCCGGCGACCCGCAGGGTCCGGGTGTGGCCAGCGTCGTCCTCGACCAGGCACAGCAGATTGCGGAAGGGGCGTCGGTGCGCCAGGTCGTCCTGGTGACGCTCCCAGCGCTCGGTGCTTTCGGCGGAATGCAGAAGGTCGCCGAGCGGCTTGCCGAGCACCAGCTTGGGCGAGATGGCGGTGACCGTGGCGAAGCGTTCCGACAGGTAGGAGAGACGGAGATCGGGGTCGGTTTCCCAGATCCAGTCCGAGCTGGCGTCGGCGACATCGCGAAACCGTGCTTCGCTCGCCTGGATGGTCCCGGCGGCCTGGCGGGCATGGCGCAGCACGATGAAGGTGAAGATCGAGATCACCGCGATCGCGATCGCGAGCGACGGCGTGACCGAGCTCAGGAACTCCCAGCCGGGCTTGTACGGCTCCCAGGTCAGGTCCCCCAGGCGCGCGCGGTCGATCGCGAGCAGTGGGTACAACGCCGCCGCCGCGCTCGTGCCCGCCGGCACCAGGCGAAGGCCCGTCAACGGCAAGGGCTCGGCGACGGCGTCGAGGAACGCCTGGTCGACCCTCTTGCCAAGGATCAGGACCACCCGCGGCCCCGGGGGCAGGGCGATGTCGGCATCCTTCTCGGGGGTGACGGCGCTGACCCCGACCATCACGATCTGATCGCCCATCGCGAGCAAGCCCGTGGCGGGCTGGGGCTCATCGAGCGGCGCCTGGCGGGCCTGCTCGATCAGACGATCGAGCCCGTGGGAGAGCAGAGCCTGCGCGGTGGCGTCGGTCGGCTGGCCGTCGACCTGGCCATAAATCGTATGGTTGGCCGGATCGACCACGAAGCTCAATTCGAACTTAAACTGCTGGTAGATGTAGGAGCCGATGTTGGTGTCCGCCCACTCGCGGTCGAACGTCAGTTCCAGATTTCTGACCGCGTCGGTCCACCAGCTGTAGTCTTTGGCCTGCACGCCGACCTGATCGGTCTTGCGCCTGATCGCGTCGCGCACGCCCTCGATCGACTGTCTCAGCGCGATCTGGTCCTGGTTCTTGGCGCTGAACCAGATGAAGCCGACGACCACCGACATTGCGACCGCGACCAGAACCGCGATCGGCATAATGACCTGTCGGATCAGCTTGCCGCTGCGCTCATCCATCGTCCGGACCTTTACCGATCTTGAGGTGCCGGCCCACGCTGGTGCCGCACACCGGGCTGTTTTGCCATCCGTACAGTAAAGATTGCCTTAGGGAACCCAAACGATTTGCCGCCACTTGGACTGTGAGCAGCTACCAATGCTTCATCTATTTCCGGCTGAGCCGGGGGATCGAGTCGCCGGTCGCACTCGCCCGCGAGCGCCCGGCGCGTCGGCCCTGAGCTTCGATCCGGACACGGAGCGGTCCGGGCGCTCAGCCGTCGCCATGGCGGTCTGCGAGCGTGAAGGGCGTGGCGTCGGCGAAGCGTCGGAGCACGTTGGCGGTGAGCCGCGCCAGATTGTTGTCGAAGCCGTTCCAGGACAGGCTGCCGGCGTAGGCAATCGAGCCGGTCGAGAACACCGCACCCCCGTCCGGGGTCTCGAAGAACACGAGGTCGGCATGGATGTCGCGATTTTGGCTCGCGTCGGTGGCGCCATGGGGGATCCGCACCTCCTCGGCGACCAGCTCGTAGGTGTTGGAGTGGTTTTCCGAGCGGGCGACCACGAGCGCGTGCGGCGGGGTGCCGAGCGCCGGATCGACGCAGTCGATCTCGAGCCCGGCGGCCCCGCCCTGGAGCACCCCGAAGTCGCCCAGGATCTCGTCGGCGATGCCCTCGAACATGAAGCCGACGCGGGGATCGTGGCTCGCCGGCGTGCGCCGGTAGTAGGAGCACTTGTCGAAGCCCTGGCTGATGAAGCCGACGCCGGCCAATTGCTGCGGCGCACGGCCCTGGCGCCGCCAGAGGCCGCCATACTCGCCGCTGAAGCTGTGGTAGGCCTCGCCGGGCAGGGCGTCCCAGGCGCGCACGCCGCCCTCGGCCCGGCGCACCTCGAGCACGCCGCGCCGGGTCGGGTGATGCGCGATCCGCCAGTAGAAGCCGTTGCCGCCCAGATACATCAGCCGGCCGCCCAGGCGCAGATAAGCGTCGAGCGCGTCCAGCATGGCCGCGGAATTGTACTCCGGATGGCTGCCGGTGAGCACGACCGTGTACGGGCGGAGCAGATCCGCGCCCTCGTCGTGCAGGTCCTCCTCGGTCAGCACGTCGTAGGCTACGCCCAGATGCTCCAGCCAGTCGACGATGAACAGGTCGAGGTTGAAGTTCCAATGGCGCCCGGTCGGCCTGAGGTTGGTCGCCGGCCGCAGCCGCGAGGCATAAGCGACGCCGCTGCCGTCCGAGTGGCGATCGTAGGTCGAGAGGCCGAGCTCCGGATATTCCAGCAGCAGGGCGTCGACCGCGTCCATGACGGTCAGCCGGCCGTGGTAGAGCTCGGTTGCGAGCGAGGCGAAGCGGCCGCGGTTGTTGATGTAGGCGAGATAGGTCGCGGTCGACGCCAAAAAGGCGATCTTGGTGCGGCTTTGGGTGCGGCTTTGGGTGCGCCTCTGAGCGCGCGGCGGTCGGACGAAGAACGGCACGTAGAACTCGGCCTCGTTGGCCCTGAGGTGGACGGCATGGACGCCCGAGCGCAGATCGGGCGACAGCTCGAGCTCGAAATCGGGCTGCCAGTTGGCGTCCAGCAGGTCGTCGTCGTGGAAGTGGATCGCGCCATACTGCTCGGGCGCCCGGGTCCAGTCCATGACCGCGCCGGTCCAGTTGTGCCCGGTCATCGCGCGCGCCGGCAGATTGACCGCGGTGCCGTGCAGCCGGCTGGCCGATGTGTCGAGCAAGGTCTCGGTCGGGATCCCTTGAGAAAAATCCCAGCGCGCGACCAGCGCCCGCTCCAGCCCGGCGGGCAGCGCGCCGTCGCCCGCGAGCGCCCAGACCTCGGCCGCCTCCAGCGGCCGGTCAGCGAGCCGCGGCCGGTCGAGCTTGCCGTTGTAGTGACCGCCCGCGACCAGCCGGCCGTAAGCGGTCGGCGGCTCCGCCTCGCCCGCATGCCAGGCCGCGAACAGGAATCGAGCGGACCGCGGCTCGAGGCGGACGGCGGTGGTCGTCTCGGCGCGCGCGGGCGCCTGGTCGTGAAAGGTCCGATCGGCGACCGGCGCCTGCCAGAGGGCGAGGCGGCCGCTCGCGGCATCGAAGCTGCCGGCGACCAGGTACCAGCGGCGCGCCTGCAGCGGCGTCCCGGTGCTCAGGCTCGCGATCGCGCGGCCGTCGCCGAGTTCAGCTCGAGCGCGCCCTCGGCGTCGAGGCCGAGCCCGAAGCCCCGCCGCTCGGCCTCCGACCAGGTGCCGAGCAGCGCCTGCCGGCACCGGCCGGGCGTGGTCGGCCAGACGTAGGCCTGGAGCGCGAAGCTCTCGAGCCCGGCGATCAGCGGATGCGGGTCGACCACCCCGAACGAGCCGATCGGGATCCTCTGCTGGCGTCCGCGATAGCTGCGGTTGGCCGCATGCTCGATGCGCTGGGTGCGGAACGGGGTCGCGAGCGGCCCCGCCTGCGGGTTGATCAGGCGCACCAGCTCGGCCTCGTACCGGGGCGCACCGAGGCAGCTGACCATGACCCGGACGCGCTCGCCCGGGGCCACGCTGATCGGGTCGCAATAGGCGAGCAGCGCGGTCATGATCGGCGGCTCCTCCAGCCGGCGGCGGGCGCGCCGCGCGCGCCCTGGCTCAGTCGATCGGCAGCTCCTGGCCGCTCAGCGCCTGCCAGCGCAGCTTGAACACGTGCCACTCGGCCGCCTCGAGGCTGGTGAACACGGTGTTGGTCAGCTGCGGCGGGCCTTTGGCGCCCGGCGGCATGAGGGCCAGCGTCCAGCGCTCGCCGGCCGCGGTCACGACCAGCACGTGGAACGGCTCGGCGCGAGGCTTGCGCATCAGGTTCAGCAGATATTGCAGGTCCGGGCTGTGCTCGCCGTAGGGCCTGGCCTTGAACTCCTCAGCCAGGTCGATCCGGCCCGGGTCGAGCTCGTACATGACGTGCGCGCAGCGCCTCCCATAGGCCTCCCGGGGCGCCGATCTGAAGCTTCTTCCGGCGGTGCCGCTGCGGTGTGCTGCGACGCCCCCCGATCCGCCGGCGCGACCGCGGATGTGCCTGCCCCGAGTGCAAGCTAACCGGTCCGGCGCCGCCTGAAAAGTCGCATCGAGGCGGGGCCGGTCGGATCGGGAGCCGCCGGTCGGCGGGCGCTCCGGCCCGCCGGCCGTCAGGCGGCGGCGGTGCCGCGCTGGCCGGGGCCCGGCCGGGTCGGGGTCGACGCCTGGCCGCGCTGGCGATCGCGGACGCTGAGCTCGCCTGCGATCTCGCCGCCCCGCTCGAGCTCGAGCTCGCCATAAGCGATCTTGCCGATGACCCGGCCGCCCTTGTGCACGATCAGCCGGCCGCGCACCGAGAGTTCGCCCTCGTAGACGCCGCTGATCTCGGCGTCCTCGACCTCGCAGCTGCCGATGAAATGGCCGGACGGCTTGATCTCGAGCGCGCGGGTCGCGTTCATCGTGACCTCGACATGGCCCTCGACCACCAGCCGCTCGCAGGCGGTGATCTCACCCTTGAGCCGGATGCCCTGGCCGACGATCAGCCGCTTGTCGGTCTCGCCGTCTTTGAGCGAGAACCGCCCCTCTGGCGCCGGCCGTTCGGCCGGATCAACCGCGCCGGCGGCCGCGGGCGCCGCCGGCAGGGGCGGCAGCTTGGTCGACGACGGGCGGTCGCCGGCGTGGCTCGCCGGCTGATCGGCACGCGGGGTCTGCTTGAAGAGCATGGCCGAGCCTCTCGCTGGAATTGACCTCAGGTCCGCACGACGCGGGCCCGGCACTACCTTCCAACGCGAGTGTTAAGCGATCGCTAACGGCCGTCGTCCGCTATCCGCGCATTCGCGAGCGCTCCGCGGGCCGGTCGCCGGGAAACCCGCGTTTGATCATGAGCGGTGGGCCACCAAAATCCGTATTTTGCGGAGTGGCTGGGGGACCTGGATTCGAACCAGGACTGCTCGGTCCAGAGCCGAGAGTTCTACCGTTAAACTATCCCCCAAAACGGCCCGGTGAGGGATAGGTAGGTGGCCGCCGGTTGTCAAGCAACTGGCGGCGGACGGACGCCCTCATGCGCGGTCGGGCGGATTCGTCCGACAGTGCGTGCCCGATCGCCCGGGCGTAACTGAAGGCTGGACTCGACTCGCTATAGTCAAATATATACAACGACCGGATGGCAACGCTCTCGGTCAAGGCGCACGGCACCATGTTGGCATCGAAGGGCATGCAGCTGCCGTTCGCGCCGGCTCTGGCAGCCGGCATCGCCTTTCCCTTACCGGTGGTCACTGCCGGAGCGCTCCAGGAGGCGCGCCCCGCGGAGCGTCGGCGGCTCTGGGAGTTGAGCCCGACCCTGCACTGCTCGATCATCGGGACCTGCCTGACGACCGGTGAGCTGCGTCAGATCCTCGGCCGCATCGCGCGCCGGGAGGGGCTCACGGTCGGGGCGTCGTCCGATCACGATCTGCACGGCCTTGGTGTCCGCTTCGCCCAGCGCCGCGACCGGCCGGGCAAGCTGTTGCACAAGGCGCTGGACCGGCGGCATGGCGGAGCGATCCGGAGCTTTGCGTCGGCGACCGACGAAGCGGGCATCGAGGCGCTGTGGCGGGAAGCGCTCGGAGCGGGCGCGATCCCGGGGGCCTACTGGTCAGCCCTGACCCACCCGTGCAGCAGCGAGCGGCTGGTCCGGCGAGTGTTCGGCGAGGTGCACATGCTCTCGCATCTGGTCGGCGCCTCGAATCGGGCCGACATCCGTCGCCTCCGGGCGCTCGAGGCGCAGAATGCCGAGTTCCAGACGGAGCTCGCGGCCGAGCGCCGCCGCCGGCGCGAGGCGCTGAGCGAACGCGACGCCCGCCTGCAAATCCTCGAGCGGCAGCTCCAGATGGCGCCCGATCCGCCTCCGGCCGCGCCACCGGTTGCGCCCGATGACGGCCGTTCGGGCGACGGGCTGGCAACCCTCGAAGCGAGGTTGGCGAAGATGGACCGCAGCCGCGCCGCCGCCGAGGAGCGCTGCGCGGGGGCCGAAGCGCAACTCGCCCTGGCGCACGAGCGCCGGGCCGCGGACCGGATCGAGATCGAAACCCTGCGCGCGGAAGCGGACGCCCTGCAGCAGCAGCTGCACGGCCTGCTCGCCGATGCGCCCGCGCCCGGCAGGCCGCCGGCGCCAAGGCTCGGCGGTGCCCGGGTGCTGGTGGTGGGCGCCCGCCCGGCCCAGATCGGCCATTGGCGCGCGCTGGTCGAGCGCAAGGGCGGCGAACTTCTGCATCACGATGGCGGCGTCGACGACAACATCGTGGCGCTCGGCGGTCTCGTGAGCCGCGCCGATCTGATCCTGTTCCCGGTCGATTGCGTCAGCCACGAGGCGATGTGGTCGGTCAAGCGGCTGGCGACGCAGCAGGGCAAGTCGTATCTGCCGATGCGGACCGCCAGCCTCGCGGCCTTCACCCACGCCCTCCAGCAGGCGGCGGAGCGCGGGATGGCGACCCGATAATCGCTCGCGAGCAGCGTCAAGGCACGCGGCCGCGGGCCGCCCAGGCGGTCGCGGTCAGAGAGCGCGGGCCGTCCGCGCCACCGGCGAGGAAGGCCGCCCGCACGCTCGCCCGAACCTTGGCGCGGCGCCGTTCCGACAGGCCCGCGACGTAGGATCCGAATGGCCCCTGGCCGCCCTGCAGCGGCTCCCAATAGTCGTCGAAGTCCTCGAAATCCATGCGGATCGTGAGCGAGCCGCGCTCGACCGCCCGCAAGCCCGCCGCCCGCCAGAGCTCGACCAGGCCCTCGGGCAGCGCCAGCGGGTGGGAGAACAGACGATCGCGCGCGAGGCCCGCCTCCGGCTCGAGGGCGGCCGCGGTGTCCCAGAACAGACGCTGATAGAGCAGGCCGCCGCGAAAGTCCCAGACCGCCGCCGCGACCACCCCTTCCGGGCGCGTCACGCGCAGCATCTCCATGGCGACCCGCTTCGGATCGGGCATGAAGTTGAGCGCGAGCTGCGCGATCGCCGCCGAGAACGAGCCGGCCGCGAACGGCAGGTCGGCGGCATCCGCCTGCGTGAACCGGATCCCGGTGCCGTCCGCGCGCGCCCGCGCAAAGGCGAGGTAGGGTGCTGCAACGTCGACCGCGTGCACGCTCCGGTCGGGGTCGCGGCGCCTGAGCTCGAGGGCGAGGCTGCCCGTGCCGCAGCCGACATCGAGCAGCGGCCCGTCGCCCGGCAGCCCGGCAAAGTCGATCAGCGCCGAAGCGAGCCGGCCGGTCCAGCGGCCGAGGAGGCGCTCGTAGGCGGCGCCGTCGTCGGCCAGGTAGCCGGACGGCTCGCCCAAGCGCGCGCTCAGTCGGTCGCGATCATGACGTTCGAGGCCTTGATGACCGCGTAGGCCTGCTGCCCGGACTTGAGCTTGAGGTCGTCGACCGCCTCATTGGTCACCGAGGCCGTGATCACCTGGCCGTTGCCGATGTCGACCCGGACGTGCGCCGTGGTCTGGCCCTTCTCGACCCCGACGATCTTGCCCTTAAGCACGTTGCGTGCGCTGATCTTCATGACCTGTCCTCCAGTTTGCGAACAGACGATCTCGCTGCCTGACCACTGCAGCCAGGGGCGAGGCGATGCTTGGACGCGATCCGGTCCGACTTTGCGGCACCAGGGCGATGCTCTTGACCTGGGCGTGGACCAGATCGCCCGGTCGCAGCCCGAGCGTGACCCAGGACTTGCGCGTGACCCGCGCGAGCAGGCGCGCGCCCTGCCCGGCGGCGCCGAGCCGGACCACCACGTTCATCTGCGCCGTATCCTGCGCTTCGGCGGCGGCGATGCGGGCCGGCAGGATGTTGAGGATGGTGCTGGCTGCGGGCGGCTCGCGGGCGAGGCTCACGTCGGAGGCGCGCACGCGCATGCGCCGCGCCGCTCCCGGCGCGCCGTAGTCGCCGGGCACGACGATCGTGCCGCCGTCGACCGCAAGCGTGGCCAGCCCGTAGGCCGGGTCGTAGCCGGTGACCGTCGCGTTCAGCGCGACCGAAGCCTCGGGCAGGCGCGCGACCGGCAGCTCCGGGTCGGCCTGCAGGTCCTGGAGCGGTCCGCAGGCGACCGCCCGGCCGGCGTCCATCAGCACCAGATGATCGGCCAGGCGCTCGACCTCGGCCATGTCGTGGCTGACGTAGAGGATCGGGATCGAGAGCGTGGCGTGCAGGGCCTCGAGATAGGGCAGGATCTCGTCCTTGCTGAAGCGGTCGAGCCCGGCGAGCGGCTCGTCCATCAGCAGGAGCCTGGGTTGCGAAAGCAGGGCGCGGCCGACCGCGACCCGCTGGCGCTCGCCGCCCGAGAGGCGAAGCGGAGCCCGGTCGAGCAGGTCTTCGATTCCGAGCAGCGCGACCACCTCATCGAAGCGGACCGCTTCGCTGGCGCCGCGCCGCAGCGCCCGCCGCTGGCCATAGAGCAGATTGCGCCGGACCGAGAGATGCGGGAACAGGCTCGCCTCCTGGAACACGTAGCCGACCGCGCGCTCGTAGGGCGGCCGGAAGGCGGCGCCCGCCTGCCAGACTTCGTCGCCGACCGCGAGGTCTCCGTCCGCCAGCCTCTGCAGCCCGGCGACGCAGCGCAGCACCGTGGTCTTGCCGCAGCCCGACGGCCCGAACAGGGCGGTCACGCCCTGCATCGGCGCGTTGAACGCGACCTCGAGGGCAAAGGTGCCGAGCGTGCCCCGGAAGCGCGCGGCAATCGCCGCCCCGTCGCTGCCACTCATGCCTGGAGCCGCCCGACGCGCTTCTCCAGCAGCGTCATCGACAGGATCACGACGAAGGAGAAGACCAGCATGCCGCCCGCCAGGATGCTGGCCTCGGCCCAGCGCATGGTCTCGACGTAATCGTAGATCGCGACCGAGAGCACCTTGGTCTCGCCCGGGATGTTGCCGCCGATCATCAGCACCACCCCGAACTCGCCGACCGTGTGGGCAAAGCCCAGGACCGCGCCGGTCAGGAAGCCCCGCCGGGCGAGCGGCACCGCGACCGTCCAGAACGCGTCCCGGGGCGAGGCGCGGAGCGTCGCCGCGACCTCGAGCGGGCGCTCGCCGAACGCCTCGAAGGCATTGCGGATCGGCTGCACGACGAACGGCATCGAGTAGATCACCGAGCCGATCACCAGCCCCTCGAAGGTGAACGCGAGCGAGCGGCCGCCGAACAGCCCTGCGATCCAGCCGCCCGGCCCGTTCGGGCCCGAGCGCCACCAGCAGGTAGAAACCGAGCACGGTCGGCGGCAGCACCAGCGGCAGGGCGACCACCGCCGCCACCGCCTCCTTCCAGCGCGCCGGCGAGCGCGCCAGCCACCACGCGATCGGCGTGCCCACGACCAGGAGCACGAGGGTCGTGATGCTGGCGAGCTCGATGGTCAGCCGGACCGGCTGCCAGACGTCCTCGGCATTGAGCATCGTGTCGCTCAGCTGACGCCCGTGCCGTAGCCGTAGCTCGCCATGATCTTGGCGGCCTCGGGGCCTTTCAGGAACTCGAGAAAGCCCTCTGCGGCCTTGCTGTCCGCGCCTTTCTTGAGCAGCACGGCGTCCTGCTTGATCGGGTCGTACAGATCGGCGGGCACGACCCAGCGCGAGCCCTCCTTCGTCTTCACGACCTGGGAGAGGGCCACGAAGCCGAGCTCGGCGTTGCCGGTCGCCACGAACTGATAGGTCTGGGCGATGTTGCTGCCCTGCACGATCTTGGGTTCGAGCTTCTCGTAGACGCCCTGCGCCTTCATCGCCTGCACCGCGGCGGCGCCGTAGGGCGCCGCGGTCGGGTTGGCGATCGCGATCTTCTCGAACTTGCCGGTCTTGAGCGTCTCCGCCCCCTGCACGAGGTTCGGGTCCTTGCTCCAGAGCACGAGCTTGCCGATCGCGTAGGTGAACTGGCTGCCCGGCACCGCGAGCCCGTCGTCGATCGCCTTCTTGGGGCGCTCGCTATCCGCCGCGAGGAACACCTCGAAGGGCGCGGCCTGGGTGATCTGGGTGTAGAGCTGGCCGGTCGAGCCGAAGCTCAGGACCGCCTCGTCGCCGGTCTTCTTCTTGAAGGCCTGCGCGATCTCCTTGGCGGCGTCGGTGAAGTTGGCGGCGACCGCGACGTTGGTCTGCGCGGCCTGCGCGGGCAGGACCGCGCCTAGTGCCAGCGCACCGGCGGCGAGGATGCTAAGGACGAGCCTGGACGGCATTTCAGTTTCCTCCCTTGGGTCAGTCGACAGCGAGAATGACGTGGGCGGCGTCGAACAGGGCGCAGGCGCGATCACCCACCTCGAGGCCGAGCGCCTCGGCGCTCCGGCTGGTGATGACCGCGGTCAGCGTCTTGCCGCCGCCGATGTCGAGCGTGAGCTCGGTGTTGACCCCGCCCGGCTCGCGCCGGAGCACGGTCCCGCAGATCCGGTTGCGCGCCGAGGTGCGCTGGGCTTCGTCGGCGGGGGCGATCAGCACGAACGGCGCCTTGATCAGCGCGACCGCCTCGCGCCCCGGGAACAGCCCGAGCTCGCGCAGGCTCTCGCGGGTGACGACGGCGTAGAGGGTGGTGTCGGCAGCCACCTCGAGCGCCACCTCGGCGCTGATCGCGTCTTCCCGGATCGCCGCGATCCGGCCGCGGAGCGCGTTGCGGGCGCTGGTCCGCATCATGAACCCCCAGACCAGATTGGCGGGCGAGATGCCGGTGTCGCCGAGCTCGGGCTCGAGGGTCCGCATGAGTCGGGCGAGCTCGCCATCGATCCGCTCGAAGCCCGCCACCACGCGCCGGCCGGCATCGGAGAGCCTGGCGCCGCCGCCCCCGCGGCCGCCGGCCTGAGCCTCGACCAGCGGCCGGCCGAACAGGTTGTTCATCGCGCTGACCGCGTCCCAGGCCGCCTTGTAGGTGATGCCGACCGCGCGCGCGGCGGCCGAGATGCTGCCCTCCCGCGCGATCGCTTCGAGCAGCCGGATACGCTCGCGCCCGACCGACCAGGGTTGGTCGTCGGTCGAGAACGACAGGGTCGCTCGAACGGACAAGGGACACGGGCCTCCTTCGAGCGCTATATAGCACGACTATACAACGAGTTCGAACCCCCGGCTCACCGACTTGAGGAAAACGACGCTTGGGGGACGACGACCGCGCCGTTCCCCCGAGTGCGGCGACGACGCGCATGAGACGAGACCTCCCAATCTGACTCGAGTGACGATCGTGATATACCGCACAATATAGCGTAAGGGCTAGACACTTTTCCTCGAGGGGTCGTGCTCGCAGGCTCGAAGCCCAGCCGCCCCGGCGCGCGGCGCCGCGGGGTCACGTCAGCGCACAGCTTCCCCTCGATGGCCTGATCGGTGACGCCGAGCCTGGCCCGCGTCGTGATTCCAGACCCGGCAGCGTCGACCACCGGGCGGCGGCCTCGGCGTTGCGCGAACGGCGGGCGGAGCAGGACGCCAAGGCGGCACGACTTCAGGCTAGCAGTTTGTTTTGTATGGATCCTCGGGTTCGTTTGGTTGTGGGAGCGGATGGCGGCGCGACATCCGGCAGGGCGTCGGGGCCGGCTGACGTTCGGTCGGGAGCAGCCCGAGCGCGGCGAGCGCGCGGAACGGCTCCGCGATCTTGGGGCGGGCGATCGGGCGCGGGGGCGGCTTTTACCGCGGATCTTATCAGAATATAGGAACATATACAAGATCGGGAAGACCGGCATCGGCTGAAGATCTCGCCCTCGGGTTCGAGGGCTGCACGGCGATTCGCGCAAGGGCTGCCGGCGGTCGAATTGCGCCAACGGAGCGGAGGCCGAGCTGAAAAATGCCTTGATGACAGGACCGACATCAGACTATAATCCTATCATTCGCGCAGGCCGTGATGAAGCTCGCGTCTTCGAGGCATTCCGACCGTCTTTGGTCGCAAGAGCCACGCAGGAATGCGCCACGTGGCGCATCGAGCAATTGGTCCAGCAATCCGTGCCTTCTGCCGATTTTTTCTTTTCCCTGAGCCATGACGCCCGAACCCCAAGGGGTGTGGGACGCTATCGGGGGTTCGCCGCCAATCTACCCAACCAGCCGATCCAAGAGGGGCTCGAGTTCAGCCAGGGCGTGGGTCGTCGCATAGTCGCTGATCGCATAGGGTATCACCAGCCAGCCGTTGTAAATCAGCGAGCCGCAGCTGTAGACCACATTTGGGACGTAACCGTCGCGCTCGTGATCGAGCGGTTCGAGCAGCGGCTGGCGCAGGCGCCCGATGACCCGGCGCGGGTCTTCGCGATCGAGCAGGGCGGCGCCGATGCAATAATTGCGCATGGCGCCGACCCCATGGGTGAGGACGAGCCATCCCGCCTCGGTTTCCAAGGGCGAGCCGCAGTTGCCGATCTGAATATACTCCCAGGGCGCCTCGGGTTCCAACAAAACCTCGTAGTCCTCCCAGTAATGGACATCGTCGGAGAACATCAGGGTCATGTTCGCTCCGCCCTGGCGGCCCAACATGGCGTAGCGACCGCCGATGCGGCGAGGGAACAGTGCCATGCCTTTGTTGTGGGCGGCGACGCCGTGCAACGGCCCGAGCCTGAACTTCCGAAAATCCTCGGTCTCGATCAGCTGCGGCAAGATGTGATTGCGGTCGAAAGCCGTGTAGGTGGCATAGTAGCGCTGGCTGCCATCGTCCTCGCGAAAGCGCACGAACCGCGCGTCTTCGATGCCGCCCTGCTCGCTGGGCGACACGGGGAAGATCGCGCGCTCGGACAAGGTCGACGAGTTCGGATACTCCAGCGCGTACTCGCCGTGCGCCGCCCGGCGGATCGCATCTCGGACGGACTGCTGTTCGTGCTCACCGGTCGATCCGGGCCAACGCTCCGGGTGGCGGAGAAAGTCCTCGAGCTCTCCGGGACCGAAGGTGGCCCCAAGGTCGGCGAACGCGGTAGCGACGAAGGGCTCGCCGATTCCCAGTTCCAATAGGGTTGCGACGAACTCGGCTTTGCCGCAGCGCGGGTAACGGATCTCGGGCGAGATCACCGATGGCGAGACCGGGGCGAATGCGAGATCGCCCTCGGCGCTGACGAGGCCCTCACGGAACTCGATCGACGAGAGGTGACCCTCGCCGGTCGCGCGCAAGCTCATGACGAAGCGCAGGGCACCGGCTGGGACTCCATCTTGAGACGGGTGCGCGACGATCGAGGGGTTGAACAGGGCCGACGATTGCAGGCTGTACTCGCTCATGAAGTAGGCGCCGATCAGCAGCGACTGCGGCGGCGAAGGTTCCTCAGCCGGCGGCAGGAGGTGAGCCAGCTGCCGATAGCGGCCGGAGAATACGGCATCGATGCCCGCGTGCTCATGGCTCAGGCAGCGCTTGACATCCTGCAGCCCGGCCTCGACCTCGGACGGCGACAGTCCGAGAATCCGCTGGATGATCTCGCGGACGCGGCGATCGCCGCCGGGCAGAAACGGGCGCAGCAGCATGCGCGAGTTGTCGGGGCGCAGATACTTGCCTGAGCGGCCAACCGGAAATCTGTCGTCGGACGGCTTGGTCCGATCACTGGCGACTTGATCCATACGCTCCCATTCTTACGCGTGTATCTCCGCGAAGCTCGGGCTCAAGCCCGGCAACCCGTCCGACCGCACGGTCCCTGCAGCATCGGTCACCTCGGCGCTCGCCGCCGTGGCCATCTGCAGGGTCGTCATCTCCTCTAGCGCCAGCAGAAAAGCCAGCGTTGATTCCGCGCCTTGGTTTAGATTAACCCGGTCGAAATGCAAGCCGTCATAGCAACCGCCGGATGACGGATTGTACAGCGGCTGGTCGAGGTCGTTGCGGCCGAGGAACCAGTCGAAGGCCCGCCTTGCCTCATCGCGCCAGAAGGGGTCGCCGGTCGCCTCGAAGGCTTCGACGCACGCCGACACCGTGGCCTGCGCCTCGATCGGCTGCTGGTCGAAGCGGGCCCGCGGGCCGCCGCGGCGATAGAACCCGTTCGAGCCGATCGGCACGAAGTGGCCATCCTGGGTCTGCTCGGCCACCAGCCAGCGCAGCGTCTGCAGCCCCAGCGCCAGCGCCCGCTGCCGATGCGCCCCGCCATGGCGGCCGCTGCAGATGAGCGCGTGCGGCAGTTTCGCGTTGTCGTAGCTCAGGACCGGCTCGAACCACGGCCATTCCGCTTCGCTCTGCTCCTCGTACAGGCGAATCAGCTTCTCGGTCAGCCGGTCGTTGATGGCGCTGACGTTGCGGTCGCCGCTCAGATGCTCGAGGTATTCCTGGACGCCGATCAGCCCGCATGCCCAGGCGCGTGGCGAGGTCATGGCCTCCAGCTCCGGCAGGGCCTGCAGGAAGAGCTCGGCCGCCCACTTCTGGAAGCTCCGGTGCTTCGAACGCCCCAGACACATGCCCAACACCCAAAGGCAGCGCCCGAAGCAGTCGTCCGAGCCGGCTTCGTCCCGCCAGCGGCGATCGAAACCCATGAAGTTGCGAAAGCGGCGGCTGTCGCGATCGAAAGCGTGCTGCACGAAGGCGGAATACCTGGTCGCAAGCTGCCGGCGCGCGGGCGAATCGTGGCTCGAACTCGAGCAGAACCATGAGAAGCAGAGCGCGCGCGTTGTCGTCCGTGCAGTAGCCGTCGGCGTAGCTCGGCATGGCGTAGGCCGCATGCTGGAAAATGCCGATCGAATCGGTCAGCCGCTCCACATGATCGAGCGTGAGATCGGGCAGCTCGAGGGGTTGTTGAGCCAGGGTCTTGACCGCGAGCCGGGGCCCGTGGTGGTGCCTGTGGTCGCCGCGCGCTTGCCGGAACGATGCGAAATAATGATGGGCCGCCTGGCTCCAGATCATCCCGCGGCCTGCAAGGTAAGCCCGCCTGCGCATCGCATCGAGGCGCTCCTCGTCGTCCAACAGACCGCACACCGCCGTCGCGATGGAAGCACTGTCGCGGAACGGCACGAGCACGCCGCGGTCCCCGGCCAGCAGCTCCTCGGCATGCCAGTAGGGCGTCGAGACGACCGCATTGCCACAACCGAACGCATAACAGAGCGTGCCGGAGGTCGCCTGCGCTTTGCTGAGGTAGGGGGTGACATAGATGTCCGCCGCGCCGATGAACTGCTCCAGCTCCTCGATCTCCACGAAACGGTTGTAGAAGGCGACGTGCGGCGTCATGCCCAATTTCTCGGCAAGACGCTTCAGGCCCAGCCGGTAGGCTTCGCCTTCCGCGCGCACGAGGTGCGGATGGGTTGCCCCAAGCACGAGATAGATCAGATCCGGATGCTGCCGGGTGATCTCGGGCAGCGCCTCAATCACGTACTCGATCCCCTTGCCCGGGGAGAGCAGGCCGAAGGTCAGCAACACCTTCTTGCCCTCGACCCCGAACTGATCCTTGAGGGAGTTCGGATCGACGAATGGCGTCTCCGGAATGCCGTGCGCGATCAGATCGATCTTGGCGGCAGGCGCACCATAGATCTCGCGAAGAATCGTGCGCCCGCGCTCGGTCATCACGACCAGCCGCTCCGATTGCCTGACGATCTCGTCCATCACCCGCCGTTGGTCGGGAGCGGGCTCCTGCAGGATGGTATGCAAGGTGGTCACCACAGGCAGGTCGACCTGACGAAGGATGGTCAGGATGTGGCTGCCCGAGCGGCCGCCATAGATTCCGAACTCATGCTGCAGACAGAGCACGTCGAAGCCGTTGAAACGAAGGAAGTTCACCGCTTCCTGATAGTCGCGCAGGCGCTGCTCCTGGATCTCGAACCGGACTTCCTCGCCATAATCATATCCTTCCGGCAGGTCATTGACGGCCAGCACGCCGCATTCCGCGTCCGGGTACTGAGCGGCCACGGCATCTCGCAGGTCGGACGTGAAGGTCGCGATGCCGCACCGGCGCGGCCGATAGTCGGAAACGAACGCGATCTTTGACGGTTGGTTGGCTTGTTTCATAGCTGATTGGACCTCGTTGCAGCCGGTCATCCGCGGATCCTCCACGCCAGGCTCGTGCATCAAACGGCCACCGGGGTCCTCCCGATCCGCACGGTATGGTGCGTCATCGTCGCTTCCTCTGCTCCAGGTCGAAAATCGTCGCGTAGACATGCTCATAGGCTGCGACCATGGTGGCGATCGAGAAGCGGCTCTCGACGCGGCGCCGGCAGGTGCTGCGGTCGATCTCGGCAAGCCGGCCCAGCGCCTGGACGGCCTGCCCGGGGGTGCTGACCAGGAAACCGGTCTGCCCGTCCTCGATGACCTCGCGGCAGGAGCCGAGGTCCATCGCGATCACGGGCACGCCCGCGGCATTGGCCTCGGCCAGGACCAACCCGAACCGTTCCGGGATGGTGTTGAGGTGCAGGAGCGCGCTTGCCTGAGCGAACAGCTCGTTTTTGCCCGGCACGCCCACGGGCCCGACATACTCGGCGGTTCGGCCATCGAGATGGGGTTCGATCCGGTCGTGGAAATAGGCCTCGTCCTGCACGATGCCGGCGATGATCAGGTGCCGCCCGCTCCGGCGCGCGACCTCGATCGCGAGATGGACGCCCTTGTCCGGATGGATGCGGCCGAGAAAGACCAGGTGGTCGCCGGCGCGCTCCTGGAACCGGTAGAGCGAGAGATCGATCCCGTTGTAAACCGTCGCCAGATAATTCAGCGCGGGCGCGCGGTCGGCGTCGCTGATCGAGACATAATAGCCGTCGCGATATTTTTCATAGACCGGCATGATTTTGGCCGAGGAAAAGCCATGGATGGTGGTCAGAACCGGTGTCTGGACCAGACGGCTGTAACTCAAAGCCATGAAGTCGTAGTGGCTGTGAATGAGATCGAACTCGGCGGCGTGCTCGAACGCTTCGGCGATGTGCAGGTATTCGGCGACCTTGGGATCGGCGGCGGGGTCCTCCTCATAGCCCTTGTCGATCACGGCGTGGAGTCGGGCGCGGGTGATCGAGTCCCGGGTGGCGAACAGGGTCACGTCCCAGCCGCGTTCGACCAGGCCCTCGGCAAGGTTGCTGGCGACCGTCTCCCAGGCGCCGTAGTGCCGGGGCGGGGTCCGCCAGGCGACCGGCGACAGGACCGCCACTCGTCGGGCGCGCTTGACCGCGTCGGGCGGGCCGGCCGAATCCGCCTGGAGATCAGCATCTGAGTCAGACAAAGGCCGATGTTCCGGCGGCTGCGAGCCCTTTTGGGCCCGGCCGGAGACACCGCCGCTCAGCCATGCCGAACCGAGTTGCCGCCCTTGAGCATCGTCTCGATCAGCGAGGCGGCCTCCTCGTGGGCCGCCGCACCGCCGTCGGCCACCAGCGGTATGGAATTGCGATGGGCGACCGCTGCGTCCTCGAGGATCGCCCTGGCTTCGGTCGCGTCGATGACCTTGTTCTCGGTGAGCGAGAGAAGCATCGATTCGCAGATGGCAAGCGCCGCGTGCCCTGCCGCATCTGAAACGCTGCTCATGGCTTCCTCCTGTGAGCGGATCCGTGGACCGGACGGCGTCGAGGCCGCGGTCACCGGTCGTAGAACACGGGAGACTATCCCTTCGAGAGCGGCACCAGACTAATCTAGAGTAGTCACCGATGCTGCTCGTGTCGCTCGCAGAAGCGATGATCGGCGGGGCGGCGGCCGTGACCGCGTTCATGGTTGCGTCGAACAGCCCAGGGCAGCGGGCACGAGCGCTCTGGTTCAGAAAGCTCAGTCGGTTCCTGACGCTGAAGCCGTCGAGCTGGCGCGCCTTGCGCGGCCTCGAGTGCGGCGGCGGCGCCCGACGTGGTGCCGAAAACGGTTCGGGCCGCCCGAGGGCGGCCCGAATGCCTGATCAAACGATCAGACCTCAGCCCACGCGGCGCGCCGCGTCGTGGGTGCCGCCCGACATGGGCTTGGCGGCCGCGCGACTGGCTTTGGCATAGCGGTCGGCCAACTTCTTCGCCTGTTCGCCCGCGTCCTGCATCGCCTTTCGCGCATGCGCGATCTGGATCTGCATGGCTTCCTGCATGTTGGCGGCGTTGATCACCGCCTTGGAAGCCTCGAACGAATCGTTCAGCGAACCTTGAGCGTAGCTCAGCAGCTCGGTATTGAACTCGATCAGCTGCTCGCGAGCGACCGATCGGGTCTGGCCGACCTCAGCGCCGTTCGCGCCAAAACCGGGCAGCTGCGAGAACATCTCCTGGTAACGGGTCAGGCCCTCCTTGACCCCGCGCGTCCACTCGTCGACGACGTGCTGAGTGGAATCCTGGGTTGCGCCCGCAACCTTACGGGCGGTATCGGTCGCCCGGTCGTTGCCCTTGCGATCGCCATCGGCGGGGACCCGGGCCATCTCGTCAGCAACGCCACGATCTTTTGAATTGGCCATGATGATTCCCTGTTCCTGCTAGATGTTTTGAGAAACTATTTCATTCCTCGTTGGCATGAGATAGTCATGCTTGAGCCGATATTCAAGATTGTTCATTAGATTCCGCAATATATATTACGGGGATAGGAGTTAGCTACTGGAAGGCTTGCCTTGCGTCCGGCCCGAGTCAGGCTGCGGTTGCGGTGGCTCAGGGGAATGGCGGCGTTTGGACCGGACATGAAGCGCCAGCACGACGGCTGTGGTTCAGAGCCCGTGACCGTGGTAGGATCAGCCCATGACCGCGGTCGCAAGCGCTCTGGTTCAAAAGCTCAGTCGGTTCCTGCCGCTGAACCCGGAGGAGCTCGCGAGCTTGGCCGGCCTCGAGGCGCGGCGGCGCCCGATCCGGTGCGCACACCGAGGTCGTCCACGAGCGCCAGGAGGGCCACCACGCGTTCATCCTGCAGGAGGGCTGGGCGTGCGCGTACAAGCTGCTGCCCGACGGCGGCCGGCAGGTGATCGATTTCTCGATCCCGGGCGACGTCATGGGCCTGCGCAGCGTGCTCCTGCGCACCTCGGACCACGCCTTCGCGGCGGTCAGCGACATCGTCGTCGCCGAGGTCTCGGCGCGGCAGATGATCGACACTTTCCAGCGGGCGCCACGGTTGGGGGCGGCGATCCTGTGGGCGGCCTCGCGCGACGAGGCGATGGTGGTCGAGCACCTGGTCAACATCGGCCGGCGGAGCGCCCTGGTGCGCACGGCGCATCTCCTGGTCGAACTGGGGCTGCGTCTGCAGCTCGTGGGGCTCGGCTCGGACAGCGGCTTCGCCTGCCCGCTCAACCAATATCTCCTGGCCGATGCGCTGGGGCTCACCGCGATCCACGTGAACCGCGTTCTGCGGCAGCTGCGCGAGCGTCGCCTGGCGACGTTTCGGGAGGGTCGCGTCGAATTTCACGATCTCAAGGGCCTGCGCCACCTCGCCGAATTCCACAGCGGCTATCTCGACCAGAGCAACGGGCTCGGGCTCTGAAGATCGCGTCGATTACGTTTTGGTAATGGCCTCGACCTGCTGATCCAGATTAGCGTGGCGTGGCGCTCGGCCGCATAGATTCGTCCGCGATCCCCAGAACATTCGCGGAGAAGCCCGATGCCCCCCGCCCCGGCCTGCTCAACCCCGGTCCTCGCGTCCGCGAACGATGGTGCAACCGCCTTCCATGGGCGGACCGCGCGCCCGCTCAAGAAGAGCTTACGACCGACCAACGGTCTGCTCGCCCTGGTCGAGCTTCCGGCCGGCGTCAAGGGCGTGACGACGGTCGAGGCGCTCCTGTCCCCGATCTCGGGTGCTACCCAGGTGCCTTTCGACGGCCATCTGCGCGACCTTTGCGACGATCTTGCCGCGAGGTTCGGCAGATCGGGCGGCCCGCAGCTCACCTGTGCGGCAGCGCCCGGGGCCCTTCCGATCGGCGCGGTGGTCACGCTTGGGCTGATCGCCGACGTGCTCGTCATCGACGCGCTCGTCCATGGATTCCCGCCGGGGCACGGCGGCCGGATCGCCGTGTCCTTCACGGCCGGGCAGGAGGCCTGGCAGCTCATCGTCGACGACAGCGGCATCCCCCTACGAGCCCACCATGACCCGCGCGACGATGGCCTGACGATCGTGCGGCAGCTCGCCTTGCGGCTCGGCGGCCGGCTGGAGCTTCCCAAAGTGACCGGCGGGACCCGCTGCGTCGTCACCCTTCCGCGGCTCCCCGCGTGAGGGGGGCGATTTTTGGGGCATCCCCACCGCCCCGCAGCGGCTATCTCGACCAGAGCCACGGGCTCGGGCTCTGAAGATCGCGCCGGCCCGCCGTCCTGGCGGCCTCGATCTGCTAATCCAGATTAGCGTGGCGTGGCGTTCGCTCGGCTAGATCTGCCTCGTCTCGGGGGTCGGCCGCGGGTCATGGCCGCTCCGCCCGGAACCACCGTCTAACTTGGCGACGCTTCTGCATGCCCAGGCGCCTGCCTCAGCCTGACCTCCGGGTGCCATCCAGCGAGCGGCTTGGCGAGCTGATCGGATGTCTTACGGAAGGTCTCGTTCGCCGGAGCGGGCAGACGCTTTCGAGCACCGCCGCCGCGCTCACTCAGCCAAGCATCGCCATCCCTGCTCGACCCGAGGAGCTGCAGCGGCTGCTCAACGCGATCAGCGACGAGAACGGGTATCTCACGGCCCAGGTTCGCCGGCTCGAGACGGAACAGCGCAGAAGCTCGGCAGAGCTCGCCAGGTTGCGCGGGCAGCTGCGTGGCGCGATGCGCGATGCCCTGACCGATCCGCTCACCGGGCTGGCCAATCGCCGGGCGTTCGATCTGGCGCTGGGGGCGGTCGAGGTCCGCGCCAGCGGGTCGTCGCCCGCATACCTGGTGATCGCCGATATCGATCACTTCAAACGGGTCAACGACGCCCATGGGCATGACAACGGCGACGAGGTCTTGCGCATCGTGGGCGAGGTCCTGCTCGCCAAGGTCAGGCGCGAGAGCCTGGTCGCCCGTCTCGGCGGGGACGAGTTCGGGCTCCTCCTGCCAGGGGCGAGCCCGCACTATACGGCCGGGATCGCCACTCGCCTGTGCGAGTCCCTCGCGTCCCGTCCCCTCGTCATGCGCGGCCACCCCGAGGTCAGCGAGCGCATCACCCTCTCGATCGGGGTGGCCGCCTGGCATCCAGGCGAAAGCAGTGCTCGATGGTATGCACGCGCCGACGCGGCGCTCTACCAGGCGAAGCGCGGCGGCCGCAACCGGGTCGCGGTCGATCGCCACCAGCAGACCGCCTCCGGGGCCTTGCCTCCGGAGGCGTCCGAAGCACCACTGACCGCAGCAACTAATCGAGGTTAGTGCCGGCCGGGCGACTCGGTTGCTACAGGTGCCTCGGTGAGGATCTCCACTCGCCAAGCAGAGCGCCGGTCTGTCGGGGCTGCCGGGTCGGTTTCGCATGAGGCCGGCCCGGCGCTCTGCAAAGGAGGCACGAGCTATCGCCGCGGGCGGTGACGGGGGGCAATGATGCAGCAGACGATCGAGGACGCCGATCGCCACGCCGGGGCGCACCGACCGGCAGAGCCGGATGCGCGCCGCTGGGTGATGGCGCTCGCCCCCTACCGGGAGCCGAGCCTCGTGCGCAGCCTGGCCGAGCTCGTCGTCACCGTGGTGCCGTTCGTGGCCTTGTGGCTCCTGATGCTGCTCAGCCTCCGCTATTCGTACTGGCTCTGCCTGCTGCTCGCGGTGCCGGCGGCGGGCTTCCTCGTGCGCCTGTTCATGATTCAGCACGACTGCGGCCACGGCTCGTTCTTCCGCCGGCGGCTTGCCAACGACTGGCTCGGCCGCGTGCTCGGAGTCTTGACTCTCACGCCGTATGGCTACTGGCGGCGGACGCACGCCATGCACCATGCCACCTCCGGCCATCTCGGCCGGCGCGGCACGGGCGACGTCGACACCCTGACCGTGCGCGAGTACCAGAGCCTGCCGGCCTGGCGCCGTCTTCTCTACCGCCTGACGCGCCACCCGATCGTCGTGCTCGGCCTCGGGCCGTTCTACCTGTTCGTGCTCAAGCACCGCCTGCCGGTGCGGCTGATGCGCGCCGGCTGGGCCCCCTGGCTCAGCACCATGGCGACCAACCTCGCGATCGCCGCGGTGATCGGTCTCCTGGTGGCTCTGTTGGGGCTGCGCGACTTCCTGCTGGTCCAGACGCCGATCACCCTGCTCGCCTCGTCGGCCGGGGTCTGGCTGTTCTACGTGCAGCACCAGTTCGAGCACACCTGGTGGGCGTGGGACGCGGACTGGAACCTCCACACCGGCGCCCTGCACGGCAGCTCGCACTACGATCTGCCGCCCCTGCTGCGCTGGTTCACGGCCAACATCGGCATCCATCACGTCCATCACCTGGCGAGCCGGATCCCGTGCTACCGGCTCGGCGAGGCGCTGCGCGACCACCCGGAGCTGCGCGGGGTCAGTCGCCTGACGCTCATGGAGAGCTTCCGCTGCCTGCGTCTCGCGCTATGGGACGAGGATCGGCGGCGCCTGGTGGCCTTCCGCGATGCCCGCTCTTCGGCAGGCCGCTACGCCCATTTGTCGGCAATCGGCCTGCTCTTCGCCCGGCGAAAGTACGAAGAGAAGTAGTACATGGTTTTTCTGAAGCTCTCAAATAAAAGTCTTGACAACGCTGATGCAGATTAGCGGCGCGCTGTCCTCGGCGGCCCACACTTATTCTACAAAAACCACCGGGATACCCTGGCGTGGTCCGAGGCAAGGGAGTGCATGCGATGGCAAGATCTTCTCGGTTCTCGTTGATAAATACGCGGGCCGCCGTGGTGCTGGCGACCCTGGCGGTTGCTTCCTGCGAAACGTCGTCGCACTCGTTGCAGCAGGTGAAGGCGAGCAATCCGAGTGTCACCTACGAGTACCGCGGCGATCAGGAGTTGCTTCAGGCCCAACAGAATGCGGTGACGTTCTGCAATCAGTATCAATCCGCGCCGCGACCGGCGAGGTTCACGGCAGGTTCGAACGGCGAGGCCAACAACGTGGTCTTCGAATGTGATCCGAACCTGCGGACGACGGCGGCGTCGCGTCAGCAGACGTTCGATCCCAATCTCAATTACAGCTATCGGACGGACCAGGAGTTGCTGGACGCGTCGTGGAATGCCCAGAGCTACTGCATGAATAACGGGTCGCAGCGGGCGGTCTCGAACATCCGCACCAACACGGACGGATCCAGGTACGTGGTGTTTCAGTGCACCCACGCGTGACCCGAATGGCCCGGAGGCTGCAGCCACAACGCCGCGAGGCCTGGAGGCCGCCTCACGCTGACCGCCCCGGTTAGATGGTGAACCGGGGCGAACTGATACGTCGACACCGACAACGGCCGATCCGTCGGCCGTTCGCGCGGCGCAACGGGCTGCACTCGGCGTCGCCGCCAAGCAAAGCGGGGGCGACGGAGGTGCGAATTGGCCTGGGCATGAACCCCTGCACGGCGCTCTATGTCGGGCTGGTGGCGGCCGGCACCCTGCTGTTTGACGGGGCTGCCGCTGCTGGTCGGGATGCTGAAGCAAGCATCCTGGAAGGCTGTAAGTCCGCTCGGCACCTCTGCTGCGGAAGCTGTCTGATCTGAAGCCCACTGCACGAGCGAGGATGCGGCCTGCGACGCGCGCCCCGGGGGAGGTGCCTGGGCGCGAACGGATCGCCTCGAGGGCACCGCTGCCGGCCGGCGAGAACGTCGACGCCGCACCCACCGGCCCTGCTCCTGTCGAACTCGGGCGTCAGCGAAACCCAAGAAACGACAGCACGGCAAGAACGACGACAATCACCCCAATAATCCAGAAGATATTGTACATCTTTGCCTCCCCTTCACTTGCGAAGTGGTCCCGCTTGACCAGCCCATCGTCGATGACCGCGCCGGCTCACGCCGCGCCGGACCATCGGACAAGCGGCACCCAACGCGCTCATGGCACCAGACATTACAGTCCTCGCCGTTCGCCCGGCGCACTAACCCAGATCAGTGACCGCCAAAATTCCCGGGGCGATGGCGCAGAGGCGGTGGCAATCCTCCTGATGGTCGCCGGCCGCAAGTACGAAGAGAGTTCCTGAAGTCGCCAAATAAAAGACTTGAGGGCGCTGATGCAGGTTAGCGGCGCGCGATCGCCGGCGGCCTAGATCTGGCTCTTCAACGAGCTCGAGCGGAGTGCCCAGGCGTTGCTCAGCGACGCCGGGTCAACGGCCCGGTGGCTGTCGGCGCCTGAGCTCGCAACCCCGCTTTTCGGCAGACATATCATGAAACGAATAGCCATAGCGGCCAGCTTGTCCCTATCGCTCCTTGCGTTGGGCGCGTGCGGCAGCAGCACATCGGATCGCGCCATCAGTGGCGGCGGCATCGGCGCCGGGGCGGGTGCGATCGGCGGCTGGCTGCTCGGTGCCCCGGTCGAAGGAGCGCTGCTCGGGGGCGCGGTCGGCGCCGGCGCCGGTGCGCTCACCAAAGAGAAGCAGATCAATCTCGGCAAGCCTGTCTGGCGGTAGAGAGGCCTTCCGAAGCCAGCTGCGGCAAAGCCATGGAGAGAACGATGGCAGAATTCACGAGATCCTGGCGACCGCTCCTTGCGGCCGTCGGTTTTGCCGTGCTGGCGGCCTGTGCGGATCACAGCTCGCCGCCGGCGGCGGCCGCAGCGCCGCAAATGGCCGGCGCCTGGTACCAAGTCTTCTTCGACACCAACCAGACTGACCTCAGCCCGAGAGGCCAGCTGATCGTCAACAAGGTGGCCGAGGTCGTGAGGACCAACAATGAGGTTCGGGTGACGGTCATCGGCAGGACCGATCGCGCCGGCACCGCAACCGAGAACATGGCTTTGTCGGAGCGGCGGGCGGAACGGGTGCGCGACGCGCTGATCGCCGCCGGCGTACCGTCCGCCCGGATCGACACGAGCTGGCTCGGCGAGGGCAAGCAAAGCGCGCCGACGCCCGACGATGTCGCTCAGCAGCGCAGTCGGGTGGTTGACGTCGTCGTCCAGGAGCCCTCCTGAGGGTGGGGCCAGTCAGCGGCGGCTCTCTCGAGATCACACTTCCGCCGTGGCGCATGAGCGGCAACTGCGGCGAGATCGCCCGAAGCGGCGCAGATTGGCGACGGGATTTCGGGTGTGATGATCGTTCAGGGCGGCTTTGGTGGCGAACCGAAATCAGCAACGGCACGGAGGCACGAGCCATGGGTAATGCAAGCGGGCTAAGAACCATCCTTCTGGCGCTGGCACTGACCACTTCCCTTGCCGCCTGCTCGGCGATGTCTGGCCGCGAGACCGCTGGCGAATACGTCGACGACTCGACGATCACGACCAAAGTCAAAGCCGCGATGTTCGACGATCCCTCGTTGAAGGTGATGCAAATCGGCGTCGAGACCATGCAGGACGTCGTGCAATTGAGCGGCTTTGTCGACTCTGCGCAGACCAAGGCCAGAGCCGGAGAACTTGCCCGCAGCGTCAAAGGCGTGCGGGAGGTCAAGAACGACCTGGTGGTTCGCTAAGAAGGACGTAGGAGACGCACATGCGCATGACCCAGATCCTCGGTGCCGTCGCTCTCGTGATCGGCGTGGTTCTCCTGGGCCTTGCCTATCACGCCTCGAATGCGCCGATGGACCAGGTTTCCAACGCGATTACCGGACGCTTCACCGACCAGACGATGTGGTACTTGATCCTCGGAATTGCCGCCGCCGTCGGGGGTGTCCTGCTTGTCGCATTCGGCAGGCGGAGATAAGAATGTGGCTAAGAGCGTCGGCCGCGGCGTGCGGAACCGGCGTGGGCAAGGAGCACTGCCTGAGGGCGGCAACGAGAGAAGGGCACGGCGATGAGCATCGGAACGATCCTGCTGATCATCCTGATCCTGGTGCTGCTCGGCGTTTTGCCGACCTGGCCGCACAGCAGGGGGTGGGGCTACTACCCGAGCGGCGGCCTCGGGATCATCATCATCATCATCATCGTGCTGCTGCTCATGGGACGGCTTTAGGGCCCGCGGCCATGATTCGTCCGCCGGACATCGGCGGCGGGGCCCGCGAGCGACGACGAAGCGCTGAGTGTGTGCGCACGAGCTACCCGGCCGGGCAAGCGCGGCTGATCGATACGCCAGCGCAGGCCCTCTTCGTCACTTTCCGAAAGGAGACGCGGAGAAACGATCGTGTTGTCCGCACCGAGCGTCGCACATAGCCGATGATCAAGTTTGATCTGCGCGGCGTCGAGGCGAGGTGAAGGTTCTACGGTGTGCTGCGTGACAGGCCGCCGAAGGTGATCCCGATCGATTGAGAACCGATCGTCGACCCTGAGCGACCAGTGGCCCAACCTCTCGCACAAGAATGTGCGCAAGTTACGGCCGATCTCCGACACGGTCGCCGAGGCCACGAAACTCGAAGCGGGTGTCTGGAGGAAGTCGTGAGGCGTCGGCATACCGAACGCCATCTTGTGTCGCGCATCGGCTGGCTGCGCGCAGCCGTGCTCGGCGCCAATGACGGGCTGGTCTCGACAGCGAGCTTGATCGTCGGTGTGGCGGCGGCCTCGGCGTCAAGTTCGGAGGTCCTGATCTCCGGCATCGCCGGGCTGGTCGCTGGCGCCATGTCCATGGCGGCAGGCGAGTACGTCTCGGTCAGTTCGCAATCCGACACCGAGCAGGCCGATCTTGCGCGCGAGCGATCGGAGCTCTCAAGCCAACCCGCCTTCGAGCACGAGGAACTCGCCCTGATCTACGTCAAGCGCGGCGTCGAACCGAACCTCGCGCGCCAGGTCGCCGATCAATTGATGGCGAAGGACGCGCTCGGCGCCCATGCGCGGGACGAGCTCGGCATCTCGGAGGTGACGACCGCCCGTCCTGTCCAGGCGGCCCTGACGTCGGCGGGCGCCTTCGCGACGGGGGCAGTGTTGCCGCTCTCGATGGTCCTGGTCTCGCCTCCGTCGATGCTGGTTCCGGTCGTGTCGATCGCGTCGCTCGTATTCCTGGGGCTGCTTGGCGCGATCGGTGCGCGGGCCGGGGGCGCGCACGTCCTCAAGGGAACCTTGCGGGTCACCTTCTGGGGCGCGCTGGCGATGGCGTTGACGGCCGGCATCGGCGCTCTCGTCGGCAAGGCCCTCTGAGGAGGAGGCACCTGATCACGACCGCGGCGTGCAGCTCTCCCCAACCCGACCCCATCGCTCACGGCCATCCGATCGGCCCGACCGGAGCCCTCCTTCACAAGTCTCCGCGCGCCTGAGCCCGGCGCGCGCCAAAGCCTTCAGATCAACCTGAAGATCCACATCCGGCTGGCCCGGCGTTGCAACCGGGCTGGTCTATCGGCTCAGCCTGCCGATCAGCAGGCCGACGCCGAACGCCGCCAGGATGCTGATGAAGGGTCGCTCCTCGATCTGCTGCCCTACGACGTCGACACCCTCGCGGCCGCGTCGGCTGACCTCGTTCGCGACGTCATCCCACACCTCGCCGGCCCGGTCGCTCGCCCGCCCGACGGCAGCGCGGGCACGTTGCCCCCGCGTCTTGACTTCGTCGGTCGCGGCATCTCCGAAGGAGCTGACCAGCGAGCTGATGCCCTTGCGCAGCGTGTCAAGCTCCGCTTTGAGCATGTCGAACTCATCTTCCAGGTTTCGCTTGGCGACAGCCATCTATCTTCCTCTGTTCTACGGGTGGGAACTATCAGATCATCTCCGAAATAAGCTTCGACGGCGCTGATCCAGATTAGCGGAGCGCGATCATTGGCGGCCCAGATTGGCTGTGTCGAAGAACTCCAGGAATTCCCCGGGGTCTTCGACGCAGCAAAGGGAGCGCATGATGTATAAGCGACTGGCCATCACGTCTCTGACCCTGCTGGTCCTGGTGGGATCGGTCGCGCTGCTCGGCGCCTGCAACACGACCGCAGGCGCCGGAGCGGACATGTCGGCCGCGGGCAAGGCGATCGAGAACAGCGCCGACAAGAACAAGGGGTACTAGCACATGGATAAGGATCGGATCGAGGGTGCCGCCAAGCAGGCCAAGGGCGCCGTCAAGGAGGCCGTCGGCAAGGTGGTGGGCGATGCCAAGCTGCAGGCCGACGGCAAGGCCGACCAGGCGGCAGGCAAGGTGCAAAACGCGGTCGGCGGGCTGAAGGACGCGATCCGCAAGGCTTGAGGAAGTCACGCAAGAGCCGGGACGCGGCGCAGCTGGCAGGTGGGTTCTGGCCGGTTCAGGCTTTGCCGGGGACCCGCGACCAGGAGTGTGAACGTCCATCCGATGCGATGGCGGGGCGGACGCGAGTCCCAGACGACGGACCGCCGTTGCCGCGGGGGGTATCATTCTGCTCATCCTGGTGCTGACGGGCAGGCTCTGAACGAGGGCCTCTTCGAAACATCAGCGCTCGCGGCCCGGCCGAGCCGGTAGGCCGCTCGATATCCACGTTCGAAGCCCCTCGCGCGCGCCGTGCCGATGCCGTCGGGCCCGCACTGCGACGCGCAATCTCTGAACATCCATGAGCCGGTCGCGGAGGGGCGCCGGCCCGCCAACCGGAGGAAGAATGCTCGAGACCATCGGTACTGTGATGATCGCGGCCGCGATCATGGTCCTCCTGATCCTCATGTCGCTCGCCTACCAGCCGGGGGGCGCCGAGCGGCGTCCGGCGGTCGCCGAGCCGATCATCGCCGGCCTCGCGGCGCTGCTCGCGATCGGCCTGGGTCTCGCCGAGTTCGGGACGAGCCGCTCCGGGGGCGAGCCCCACGGGGTGCTCGAGGTCGGCCGGTTCGGCATGGTCGGCGGCGCGTTGGTGCTGATGTGGCTCTGGGCGCGCCTCGGCCACAGCCGTCGGGGCAGGGTCTCGCCATAGCCACCAGGGCGGCAGGAGGCGCTCCGCAAGGCCTGCACCGGCGCTGAAGCGATCATCATGCTCTCGATGCGGGTGGCCGGTTGCCATGCGGGCGCAAGCGATGCCCGAGGGTATGCCCGCGCCGACGCGGCAAAGCGCCACCGTCGCAACCGTCGTCAGCACCGCTCGCACACTCGAGCGTAAGTTTTCACTTCGAAGACCGATGTAATTCCAAGTTTAGTGTCCATATATCATTTGGGCCCGGTGTGATCTGATCGATGTTACGAAATCTTCGAGCCACGCTTCGCCCCTGTCAGCAAGCATGAATGGCGACGCCGAATTCGAGATCCTCCGGCGAGAAGGCAATGCCAAGATGGGAGACATCTGATGACCGTGCGCACGAGCCGCAAGACCGTCACCTTCACCCAGCCTTTTTCTTTGAGGGGGATCGACGAGGTGCAGCCGGCCGGTTCCTACACGGTGGAGACCGACGAGGAACAGCTTCCGGGTCTGTCGTTTCCCGCCTACCGGCGGATCGCGACCCTGATCCTGCTCCGCTCCCGCGGCGGTGGACGGATCCTGGAGGAGGTTGTCAACATCGATCCGCTGGAGCTGCAGGCGGCTCAGGCACGGGATGCCGGCGGCCCCACCCTGGCCGCCTATCACAGCGGCTATCTCGGCCGGAGCAACGGCGTGTTGAACTAAAGATGGCGCCGCCTCGACAAGAGCGCCGCCACGGCCGCGCAAGAGGCGGACCATCGACGGTCTTCTCGGGGCGGCCTCTTTGGGCGGGCCAGGCGAGGGCGCTACGCGGTGGTCGTCAGACAAGTCTAGGAGACTAGTCATGTACGGGCATAAGACCAGACTGAATAGCGCGGCCTACTCATCGATCGCCGACTGGCTCGCCCTGAACAGCAACGAGCTGACCTGGATCGCCCTCGTTACCGTCGGCGTGATCGCGGTCGGGATGTGGCTGTAGACGCAGATTTGCGGTCCTGTTGGCGGCAGCGCAGTGCTGTGCTGGGTGCGGATTGGATCGCCGTCCCGATCAGGGCCCGGGCTCCTGGTGGCTGGGGCAGGCGCCGGCCATCCGCTCGCCTGGTCGGCCGGCATCCGGCCTGTTGTCCGCAAGTCCCATGCAGGTCCTCGTGACGGCTCGCGAGCGTCGGCGACGATGTCGCGCCGAATCGCAGTGCCGTGCTGATGCAGATTAGCAGAGCGGATCGGCGACCCGCCTATGAATAGCGGTCAAGGATTTGCCGCTCTGGCCGACGCCTGCGGCAGGTACGCCAGGGTCGGCGAGCGTTTCGGCCAAATCTGCTTCAGTGCGAGGCAGACCCTCCAGAGAGGTTGCCATGCAACAGCAACGAGACCGAAGTCTATCGCAGCGCTTTCAACAGTACCGGCCGAGCAAGACGGCGCTCTTCTGGGCCTGCGGCGGCTGCGTCGTGCTTGCCACCATCGCCGGCTTCTCCTGGGGCGGCTGGGTGACCGGCGGCACGGCCCGGGAGATGGCGGCAGATTCGGCCGCGCAGGCGCGCCAGGAGCTGGCTGCGGTCGTCTGCGTCGACCGCTTCATGGCCGCGCCGAACGCCGGCGCCCAGCTGACCGCGCTGAAGGAGATCACGAGCTCCTACGGGCAGAGCAAGTTCGTCGAGGACGGCGGCTGGGCCATCATCGTGCCGGCCGACGCCGCCACCGCTGACTACAAAGCGCGTGCCGATGACCGCAAGGCGGCCGGGCTGTGCGCCGAGGAGCTCGCCAAGCGCGAGATGGCCACGACCGGCAAAGCCGCCCAGGCCGACGACACGACCAGGGCGCAATAGCCTCGATCGCGGGGATCTGGCCGAGCCCGCTGGCCGGGGGAAAGCCCCATCCAGCGGGCGCCGGTGATGCCCGGCCCGTGCCGCTTTCGGGTCATGACGGCGAGCCCTGGCGACAGCGCGATTCGAGAGCCGCCAGCGCTCGGCCACCCCGGCGGCGGGCATCGGCCGCGCGCGCGGGCGGCGGGGCATAAGCGCGGGCGACCAGGCGCAGGTGCGCCGCAGGTTAAGGGTTTGCTCTGTCGGGGGCAGTCTCGGGTTCGTTTGGTTGTCGGTGACATAGCGGCATCTGGCAAGAGTGGTCTGATGCTTCGGCCTGCAGCCGGTCGAGCGCGGCGAGCGCGCGGAACGGCTTCGCGGTCTCGGGGCCGCGCGACCGGGGGCGGGGCGGCTCATGGCGGCATTCCGTGGTGGTGAAGGTCGACTTCTGCCCACGATCTTACCAGAATATAGGAACATATACAAGATCAAGGAGGCAGGGCATCGGCTAAGGCTAAGGATATCGTCCCGGGTTCGGAGGCCGCGCGGCGAATCGTGCACGGGCGCTGGCGGTTGGCGTGCGCCAACGAAGCGGAGGCGGCCGAGAAAGGCCTTGCCGACAGGACCGGAATCGGACTATAATCCTGCATCCTCGATTCAGCGCCGGCCCCTTCTTGGTTCACGGGGGCGAATTCTCCTGCCGCATCGGGTGGCCGAAGGAATTCCGGACCATTTTGCGATTTTTCGTTCGTTCCCTACGGTCGGCGAGTGCACAGCATGCGACACTTCCGTGCGCTCGTGCGCTTCACGTAAGCGCTTCCGCAGACTAGCTTTTTCGCCGTAGCGCCGATCTGAGCGCGATTTTTCGGCCGCAGAAGTGACGCATGTCGGCCGCAGAAGTGATGCATGAATGCGTCACGTGGCGCGTCGAGCAATTGGTCGAGCAATCCCGTGCCTGCTCGCGCTTCGCGATCAAGGGGTGCTCATACCCACGCCACGAAGTCCCTGACGCCTGCCCCCCACGCTGACTCTTCCCCACTAAGGGGGGAGGGAAGTTGTGGACAGCCGACAGCTTTGCCCTCTCCCCCTCGATGGCGGAAGGTCGGGGTGGGGGTGCGATGCACAAGGCGAGAGGGCATGCGCTCGGTATCAGCCGGCGGTCGTCTCCTCGGTGATCAGGCTCCGGGCATAGGCCAGGCAGGCGCCTCGGTCCGGGGCGAAGTCCTGGTCCAGCCACCAGGCCTCGACCGCAGCCAGGATGCTTCCGAGGCGCGGTCCGGGCGGGAGGCCAAGCGCCAGCAGGTCGTCGCCGCCGAGCGGCAGCTTGCGCGCGCGCCAGGCGGCGGCCTCGGCGAGGGCGGCAGCAAGCGCCGGTCCGGCATCGCCGCCAGCCTCGGCGGCCGCGAGCCGGATCAGATCGGCATAGGCCTCGGGGCCGAGGCGGTGGAGCGCGCGCCTGCGCTCCGCGCCGGAGGCATCGAGCGCCGGCAGCGGGCTTGCGGTCATCGCTCCGAGCCTGGCCGCATCGCGGTTGGCGAGCCGCCAGCGCTCGGCCACCGTCCCGACCGCGGCCGGATCGGCGGGCGGCGGGCGGAGCAGAGCGCTGAGCCGAAGCAGGGGGTCGGCATCGGGCGCCCGGGCCACGAGGCGCGCCAGACGGCCCCGCGCGACCGGTCCTGGCATGACTTGCGCGAGCACCCCGATCTCCTGCATCAGGCGCAGCGCCGGCAGCGGATCGGGCGCTTCGAGCAACCGCAGCATCTCGGTCTGGATGCGCTCGCCCGAGAGGCGGGCGATCTCGGGCGCCGCCCTTGCCGCCGCTGCGAGCGCCTCGGGATCGGCGGGCGGGCGGCCGTAGTGGGCGAAGAAACGGAACAACCGGAGGATCCGGAGATAGTCCTCGGCGATCCGCTTGTCGGCGTTGCCGACGAACCGGATGCGGCCGGCTTCGAGATCGGCCCGGCCGCCGAAATAGTCGTAGAGCCGGCCCTCGGCATCGCAGCTCATGGCGTTGATGGTGAAGTCGCGCCGGGCGGCATCGGCCTCGAAATCGTCGGTGAAAGCGACCAGGGCGTGGCGGCCGTCGGTCAGGACATCCCGGCGCAGGGTCGTGATCTCGAAGCGCTGGCTGCCGACCACGGTCGAGACCGTGCCATGGGCAAGCCCGGTCGGGATCGCCTTGAGGCCGGCCGCCTGGAGCAGGCGCATCACCGCTTCGGGGCGCTCGGGGGTCGCGAGGTCGAGGTCGGCGCGCCGCTCGGCCCGGCCGAGCAGGCCGTCGCGCACGCAACCGCCGACGAACCGGGCCGGCCGCCCGTCCGCCCGGAGCGCCCGCAGCACCTTCCGGCTCGCGGGCGAGCGCAGCCAGGGCTGGCCGGCGAGCGGCCGGACGTCGGTCACGCGGGTCGGCGCCATCGGGACCGTTCGGGCATCGCGCTCAGCGCGCGGCCGCGACACGGGCGAGAGGGAGCATGCCCGGCCGCAGGAGCGGCAGCGGATATCCGGGCAGGATAGGCAGCATCGCCCTCAGGCTCCGAGCAGGCGGGAGAAATTGATCAGGATGCCGGCGGTGGCCCCCCAGATGAAACGGCCCTGATAGGGCAGCACGTAGTAGCCGCGGGTGAGCGCGCCGCGCCGGTAGCTGTGGCGGCGCTGGTTGGCCGGATCGACGATGTACTGGAGCGGCACCTCGAAGGCCTCGGCGACCTCGAAGCGATCGAGCCTGAGGGCCAGCGGCGGCTCGATCCAGCCGACCACCGGGTGGATCCGAAAGCCGGTCACCGTGTCGTAGGGGGCGAGCTCGCCCAGCACCTCGACCTTGGCCGCATCCAGGCCGATCTCCTCCCCGGCCTCGCGCAGCGCCGCCGCCGCGGACGACGCGTCGCCGGGCTCGATCCGGCCGCCCGGGAAGCTGATCTGGCCGGCATGATCGCGCAGATGCTCGCTGCGCTGGGTGAGCAGGATGGCGGGCCCGCCCGGGCGCTCGACCACGCCGACCAGGACCGCGGCCGGGGTCCGCCGGGTGATGGCGGCGGTGAGCGCGTCGCGCGCCGGATCGTCGCCGTGCAGCCAGCCCTCGTCCAGGCCGAGCCCATGCTGCGTGCCCCAGGGCACCCGGGTCAGGCGCAGGCGCAGCTGCTCGCGGGTCATCATCGGCCGCCTGCCCGTGCCTCAGCCCGCCTCGTCGAGCGCGAAGAAGACGCCGCTGCTCCAGACCCCGAAGCGGGCCCGGCCGTCCAGGTCCCGCTCCTCACCGAGGTCGACCAGCTGATAGTAGACCGGGCGCGCGAGCCGCGCCTCGAGGCCGTCCCGCACCTCGACGTAGGGCACCAGCGCCACGTTGCCGGCCGGCGCTACCGATCGCCGCAGTCGGAGCGGGTGGTCCGGCCCGACCGTGACCCACGCGTCCAGATTGCTGCGCAGGCGCAGCCGCTGCAAGGCGCCCTCGCCTTCGACCGCCAGCTCGACCGCGACGAAAGCCACGTCCTCGACCTCGATCCGGCCGCGCTCGACCGGCGTCACCAGCCAATGGCTGCCGTCGGACGCGCGCCTCAGCACCGATGCGAACAGCTTCACCAGGGCCAGCCGCCCGATCGGCCGGCCCTCGTGCCACCAGGACCCGTCGCGCGCGATCCTGAGCCCGAAAGCGCGCTCCATTGCGGTGCCGCCCCGGCTCGGCGATAATGTCTCCGCCTCGACCCGCTCGAGGGCTTGATCCGGTGGGGAGTCCGTACCCATACTCAAGGCCATGTATCCAGCCCCTGTCGGCCGTCGACGCGACCCGGCGATCTGAGCATCACCGCGCCGACCGCCCCCGTCCGAACTGCCTATGACCCGTCAGCGGATCATCCTGCCGAGGATCGGCCATGAACGACAGCCTTGATACGGCCATCCTCGATCAGGTCGAGGCGACGATCGAGCGCTTCGCCCGGGTCCGCGCCGAGATCGGACGCGCGATCTTCGGTCAGGAACGGGTCATCGAGGAAGCTCTTATCACGCTGCTCGCGGGCGGTCATGTGCTGCTGGTCGGCGTGCCCGGCCTGGCCAAGACCCGCCTGGTCGAGACGCTCGGCGTGGTCCTCGGCCTGACCCAGAAGCGCGTGCAGTTCACGCCCGACCTGATGCCCGCCGACATTTTGGGCTCGGAGGTCCTGGAGGAAGCCGAGACCGGGCGCCGCAGCTTCCGGTTCATCCACGGGCCGGTGTTCTGCCAGCTGCTGATGGCCGATGAGGTCAATCGGGCGAGCCCGCGCACCCAGGCAGCCCTGCTCCAGGCGATGCAGGAGCGGCGGGTCACCGTGGCCGGCCAGGACTACGAGCTGCCGCTTCCGTTCCACGTGCTCGCGACCCAGAATCCGATCGAGCAGGAGGGCACCTACCCCTTGCCCGAGGCGCAGCTCGACCGCTTCCTGCTCCAGGTCAACGTCGACTACCCCGATCGGGCGGCCGAGCGGCGCATGATCATCGAGACCACCGGCGGCGGCATCCAGGCGGCCCGGCCGGTGATGACCGCGACCGAGCTGATCGACATCCAGGCCCTGGTGCGGCGCATCCCGGTCGGCGACCGGGTGGTCGACGCGATCCTGCAGCTGGTGCGGGCCGGCCGGCCGGCGCCCGACGCGGAGGGCGACCTCGCCGGTCTGATCGGCTGGGGCCCGGGCCCGCGGGCGAGCCAGGCGCTGATGCTTGCGGTGCGCGTGCGGGCGCTGCTCGAGGGTCGTCTCGCACCCTCGGTCGACGACGTGATCGCGCTCGCGCCGCCGGTGCTTCGCCATCGCATGGCGCTGACCTTCACCGCCCGCGCCGAGGGCGTGACCCTGGACCAGATCATCGAGCGTCTCTGCGGGGTGATCGCCGGCTGATGGCCGCCGCGACGCCAACGACCGCCAGCCTGACCAGGCTGCGGCAGCATGCCGAGCGCCTGGCCGATCGGCTGCCGCCGCTCCTGGTCGCGGCCGAGCGCGTGGCGGCGACCGTCGCCCAGGGCGTGCATGGTCGTCGCCGGGTCGGGGTCGGCGAGACCTTCTGGCAGTTCCGGCCCTACAGCCCGGGCGATTCGACCAGCCGTATCGACTGGCGCCAGTCGGCCCGCACCGACCACTTGTTCCTGCGCGACCAGGAATGGGAGGCAGCGGAGAGCGTCTGGCTCTGGGCCGACAGCTCGGCGTCGATGGTCTACCAATCGGCCCCGCTCTGGTCGACCAAGGCGGACCGGGCCCTGCTCCTGGTGTTGGCGCTCGGCTCGCTGTTGACCCGGGCCGGCGAGCGGATCGCGCTGCTCGGCCGGCGGCGCCGGCCGACCGGTGGCCGGGTCGGCATGGCGACCTTGTGCGAGGACCTGCTGGCGCGATCGTCGCCCGAGCCCAGCCTGGCGCCGCTCCAGCCCCTGCCGCGGTTCGCCCGCGTGGTCCTGATCAGCGACTTCTTCACCCCCCTGGAGCAGCTCCACGAGCGGCTACGCGGCTTCGTCGCGATGGGCGTGCGCGGCCACCTGCTCCAGGTCCTCGACCCGGCGGAGCCGGCGCTGCCGTTTGCCGGCCGGGTGCGCTTCGAAGGTCTGGAGCAGGACGGCGTCGCCCTGATCGGCAACGTCGACGGTGTCCGCCAGCGTTATCGCGGGCGCCTCGAGGCGCATCGCGCGGGCCTGCGCGACCTCGCCCGGTCGCTCGGCTGGACCTTCGGCAGCCACCTCTGCGACCAGCCGCCCGAGCCGCCCCTGCTGGCGCTGTACACGGCGCTCTCGACCAAGGGGCCGGATTAGACCATGCTCGACCTCGGCCTGCTCGGGCTCGCCAATCCCTGGCTGCTGACCGCCCTGCTCTGCCTGCCGGCGCTGTGGTGGCTGCTCCGGATCATCCCGCCGGCGCCGAAGCTGATCCGTTTCCCGGCGATCCGCTTCCTCCTCGGTCTTCAACCCGAGGAGGAGACCTCGGCGCGCACGCCGCTCTGGTTGCTGATCCTGCGCCTGGTGCTGGCGAGCCTGGTGATCCTGGCGCTGGCCGGGCCGGTGCTCAATCCCGAGCCGGAGCTGTCCGGGGACGGACCGCTGGTGCTGGTGGTCGACGATGGCTGGGCGGCGGCGCCGGGCTGGGCCAGGCGGACCGAGATGCTGGAACGCTTCGCCGCCCGCGCCCAGCGGCAGAACCGCGAGGTCATCCTGCTCGGCACCGCCGTCGACCCGGTGACGCCGAAGCTGCAGCGTCGGAGCGCCGCCGACGCGGTGCGCACGGTCGCGAGCTGGCAGCCCAAGCCCTGGCCGGTGGACCGCGCCGCCGCGCTCGAGCAGCTCAAGCGGGAGCCGCTCGATGGCGCCGAGCTGATCTGGCTCAGCGACGGCGTCGCCGAGGACCGGGCGGCGCGCGACGCTGCGAGCCGGTTCGCCGGCCAGCTGCGCCAGATCGGTCCGCTGCGGGTGTTCGCGGATCCGCCCGAGCAGCGGGCGACCCTGCTGCTGCCGCCGGACGCGACCAAGGACGCGCTCGTGGTCGCCGCCCGCCGGCCGAGTGCTGGCGGCGCGCAGGGCCTGATGGTGCGCGCGGTCGGCCCCGCCGGCGAGATCCTCGCCCGCCAGACCCTGGCGTTCGAGGCCGGCGCGACCCGGGCGGAGGCGCGCATCGACCTGCCGCTCGAGCTGCGCAATCAGATCGCCCGGCTCGAGCTGGAGCCGGCCGCGGGGGTCGGCGGCGTGGTCCTGCTCGACGAGCGCTGGCGGCAGCGGCTGGTCGGTCTGGTCGGTGAGCCGGCCGCGCAGGCGGCGCAACCCCTGCTCTCCGAGCTGTACTATGTCGAGAAGGCGCTGGCGCCGCACGCCGAGCTGCGCCGTGGCTCGATCGCCGAGCTGCTGGCCGCGGGCGTGCCGGCGATCGTGCTCACCGACAGCGCCCAGATCGGACCGGACGCGCGCGCCAAGCTCGCCAGCTGGATCGAGGCGGGCGGCGTGCTCCTGCGCTTCGCCGGCCCGCGGCTCGCCAATGCCGAGGACGATCTGGTGCCGGTCAAGCTCCGGCGCGGCGATCGCTACCTGGGCGGTGCTTTGTCCTGGGCCCGGCCGCTGCCGCTCGCGAGTTTCGACGAGACCGGACCGCTCGCCGGCCTGAGCGTGCCCAAGGGCGACGTCGTCGTCCAGCGCCAGGTGCTGGCGCAGCCGGGGCCGCAGCTTGCCGCCCACACCTGGGCGCGGCTCGCCGACGGCACGCCGTTGATCACCGGGGTGCAGCGCGGCAAGGGCTGGCTGGTGCTGGTCCACACCACCGCCAACACCGCCTGGTCGTCGCTGCCGCTGTCGGGCGCCTTCGTCGACGTGCTGCGGCGGATCGCGGCGCTGGCGCCGGGCGCCGGCGGCACGCTGCGCGGCCTGCTGGCGCCGCTCGAGGTGCTCGACGCCCAGGGCCACCTGGGCGAGCCGGGACCGGCGGCGCAGCCGATCGCGGCCGCCGATCTGGCGACCACCGCCGCCGGCGCCAGCCATCCGGCCGGGCTGTACGGCCGGGTCGGCGCCGCCACCGACGCCGCCCGCCTCGCGCTCAATCTCGCCTCGGCGGTCCCGGACCTGCAGGCTCTGCAGCCCGCCGATCTGCCGGTGCGGGCGCGCGCCTATGGCGGCGGCTCCGCCGAGATCGACCTGATGCCCTGGCTGCTGCTCGCTGCCCTCCTGCTGGCGCTCGCCGACACCGCGATCGGCCTGCAGCTGCGCGGGCTCCTGCTCCGACCGGCGCGCGCGGCTGCCGGACTGATCCTGATGCTGGCGGTCCTGCCGCCGCTCCTGGGCGGCCGCCCGGCGCAGGCAGCCGACAGTGGCGGCCGCCTGGTGCAGGCTGCCGACAGCGACGGTCGCCCGGCGCCGGCTGCCGACAGCGGCGCTCGCCCGGCGCCGGCCGCCGACAGCGACGAGGCCGTGATCGCGGCGACCTCGGAGACCCGGCTCGCCTACGTGCTGACCGGGGTCGCCGAGGTCGACGCGATCAGCCAGGCCGGACTCGAGGGCCTGAGCCTGATCCTCAACCGGCGCACCGCGGTCGAGGCCGGCGAGCCGCGCGCGGTCGATCTGGCGGTCGACGACCTCAATCTGTTCCCGCTGCTCTACTGGCCGATCCCGGCCGACCACCCCGACCTGCACGCGGGTGTGCGCGAGCGGCTCGACGCCTATCTCCGCCAGGGCGGCATGATCCTGTTCGACACCGGCGACGCGGCCACGATGATCCCCGATCAGCCCGGCCCCGGCCCGGGCGAGCGGCGCCTGCAGCAGCTGCTGGCCGGCCTCAACCTGCCGCAGCTCGTGCCGATGCCCGAGGACCACACGCTGACCCGCTCGTTCTACCTGTTGCAGGACTTCCCCGGCCGCTGGACCGGCAGCACGGTGTGGGTCGATCGCCCCGAGCCCAGCGTCAACGACGGCGTGTCCTCGATCATCGTCGGCGGCAACGGCTGGGCCGGCGCCTGGGCGATCGACGAGTACGGCATGGCGATGTTCCCGGTGGTGCCGGGCGGCGAGCGTCAGCGCGAGCTCGCCCGCCGCTTCGGGGTCAATCTCGTGATGTACGCGCTGACCGGCAACTACAAGACCGATCAGGTGCATATTCCGGCGCTCCTGGAGCGCCTCGGCCAATGATGCACGGCACCTCCCTGAGCTTTGCCCCGCTCCTGCCCTGGCCGGTGCTGGCGGCGCTGGCGCTCGCGATCCTGGCGGTCACGGGCTTCGGGCTGTGGCGCCGGGCGCGCGGCATCCTCTGGCGGGGCGCGATGCTGGCGCTCGGCGTGCTGGCACTCGCCAACCCGGTCGTGGTCCGGGAGCAGCGTCAGCCGCTCGACGACGTCGCCGTGCTGCTGATCGACCGCTCGCCCTCGCAGAGCGTCGGTGACCGGCCGGCGCAGCTCGATCAGGCGCTGACCAAGCTGCGCGCCGAGCTGAAGCAGATCGAGGGCCTCCAGGTGGTCGAGGCGACCAGCGCCGGCGACGGCAAGGGCGGCACCCGGCTGTTCTCGACCCTCGGCACGACGCTGCCCGAGATCGACCGCTCGCGGCTCGCGGGCGTCCTCATGCTGTCCGACGGTCAGGTCCACGACGTCCCCAAGAGCCTCGATTCGCTCGCCATCGACGCGCCGATGCACCTGCTGCTGACCGGCCAGCACGACGAGCGCGACCGCCGTCTCGTGGTCGAGCAGGTGCCGAACTACGGCATGGTCGGCGACCAGGAGGAGATCACGCTCCGGGTCGACGAGCTGCCGGCGGGCAGCTCCGACGAGCCGATCACGGTCACCCTGCGCCAGGATGGCGAGGTCAAGCAGCGGGTCGCGGTCATGCCGGGGGTGTCCCGCAGCCTGCCGTTCCAGCTGACCCGGGCCGGCCAGACGGTGCTCGAGCTCGAGGCCGACCCGGCGCCGGGCGAGGTGACCACCCTCAACAATCGTCAGGTGTTCTTCGTCAACGGCGTGCGCGACCGGCTGCGCGTGCTGCTGGTGTCCGGCCAGCCCTATCCGGGCCTGCGGGTCTGGCGCAACCTGCTCAAGGCCGATCCGGCGGTCGACCTGGTCCACTTCACCATCCTGCGGCCGCCCGAGAAGCAGGACGGCACGCCGATCCGCGAGCTCGCCCTGATCGCCTTCCCGTCGCGCGAGCTGTTCGAGGTCAAGCTCAAAGAATTCGATCTGGTGATCTTCGATCGCTATTCGCGCCGCGGTCTGCTGCCGCTCGCCTATCTCGACAACGTCGCGCGCTACGTCGAGGACGGCGGCGGCCTGCTCGAGATCGCCGGACCGGAGTTCGCCCATCCGCTCAGCCTCTACCGCACGCCGCTCGCGCGGGTCCTGCCCGCGCGCCCGACGGGGATCGTCTACGACCGCGGCTTCACCCCGCTCCTGACCGAGCTTGGCCAGCGCCACCCGGTCACCGCCGGCCTCGCCGAAGGGCTCGACGCCGGCGCGCCGGACGGTGTTACGGACGGCGCCACGGACGGCGCCACGGACGGCCAAGCCAAGGCCGACAACCGGCCGCCCTGGGGGCGCTGGTTCCGCCAGGTCGACGTCGAGGCCGCCGGCGCCCAGGTGCTGATGAGCGGGGCCGCCGAGCGGCCGCTCCTGGTGCTCAACCGGGTCGGCAAGGGGCGGGTGGCGCAGCTGCTCTCCGACCAGGTGTGGCTCTGGGCGCGCGGCTTCGAGGGCGGCGGCCCGCAAGGCCTGCTGCTGCGCCGGCTGGTCCATTGGCTGATGCAGGAGCCGGAGCTCGAGGAGGAGGCGCTGCGCGCCGAGCCGGGCAGTGATTCGATCGCGATCGAGCGTCGCTCGCTGCACCCCGAGCCCGACAGCGCGACCGTGACCACACCGTCCGGAAAGACCAGCCAGGTGACCCTCGAGCCGTCCGCTCAGGGGGTCGCGCGCGCGACCGTGCCGGCCAAGGAGGCGGGCCTCTACCGGATCGCGGACAGCAAGCTCACGACCTACGTCGCGGTCCGCCCGATCGGCGCCGAGGAGCTGTCGGACATGCGCGCGACGCCCGATCGCCTGGCGCCCCTGGTCGAGGCGAGCGGCGGGGCGATCCACTGGCTGGCCGACGGCGGCGCGCCCGAGGTCCGCGAGGTGGCGCCCGGCCGGGCGCTGTCCGGGCGCAACTGGGTCGGCCTCAGGCGCAACGACCGCTATCTGGTGACCGGCGCCTCGCAGCTGCCGCTGCTGCCGGCGGTGCTCGCGCTGATGCTTTTGCTCGGCACCCTCGGCTTCGCCTGGTACCGCGAAGGCCGCTGAGCCGGCCGGCGCAGCGGCGCCCCGGCTACAGGCGCTCGCCGCCCTGGAGCGGCGAGAAGCGGACCGGCATGATCCCCTGCCGGTGCACCTTGCCGTCCTGGTCCTTGGTCACCAGGGTCAGGGTCTGCATGTCATGCTCCGGGCCGAGCGGGATCACCATCCGGCCGCCGCGCTTGAGCTGCTGGAGCAGCGGCGGCGGCACGTGGTCGATCGCCTCCTTGATCACCATGACGTCGAACGGCGCCTTCTCCGGCCAGCCGTAGTAGCCGTCGGACGCCTGGACGAAGACGTTGTCGTAGCCCTGGTCCTTCAAGACGCGCGCGGCCTGATCGGCGAGCGGCTCGACCACCTCGACGCTGTACACCTCGGCCGCGAGCAGCGAGAGCACGGCGGCATGGTAGCCGGCCCCGGTGCCGGTCTCGAACACCACGTCGCCGGGCTTGGGCGCCACCAGATGGGTCATCAGCGCGACCAGGAGCGGCGCCGCCAGGTTCTGCTCGTGGCCGAGCGGCAGGGGATGCGGCTCGTAGGCATAAGGGCGCAGCGGCTCGGGCACGAAGGCCTCGCGCGGCACCTGGCGGAGCGCCGCCAGGACCCGCGGATCGAGCTCCGCGATCCCGGTCTGGCTGCTGATCATCACCGCCTCGAGCTCGACCAGGCGGACCATCTGCTCGCGCTGCTCGGCAAGGTCGGCTGCGAAAGCAGACGCCGGCCAGAGGCCGGGCCCCAGGGCGAGCCTCAGGCCAAGTCCCACGGCCAGCGATGCCATCACCAGACGGCCGGATCGAAACCCCATGGGATCTTCGCTCCCTCGACGTCGGGCCGCCCAGCCGGCCGCGACCGGTCGAGCTTACCGGCCGCGCCGCCGATCCCGCCAGAAGCAAGTTCGAGACCTTGCCGCAGGTCGTGGCCGTACGCCTATCCGGGTACGGTAGGCCGGCCGCGGCCGGCTCAGTCGGGAGTGACCTTGGTGCCGATCCCCGCCTCGGTGAAGGTCTCGAGGAGGAGCACATGCGGCAGCCGGCCATCCAGGATGTGGACCGCGCCGACCCCGCCGAACAGCGCCGCGAGCGCGGTCTCGAGCTTCGGGATCATGCCGCCCTTGACCGTGCCGTCGGCGATCAGCGCGCGCGCGTCCGCAGCCGAGAGCTCGGAGATCAGCTGGCCCTCGGCATCGAGCACGCCCGGCACGTCGGTCAAAAGGACCAGCTTGCGGGCGTGCAGCGCCGATGCGATCGCGCCCGCCGCGGTGTCGGCGTTGATGTTGTAGGTGTGGCCGTCGGCGCCGAGGCCGATCGGCGCGATCACCGGCACGATCTCGGTCTTGGCAAACACCTCGAGCACCTCGGTGCGGACCCGCACCGGCTGGCCGACGAAGCCGAGATCGAGCACCTGCTCGATGTTGCTGGTGGGATCGCGCCGGGTGCGGGTCAGCTTGGCCGCCTCGATCAGCTGGGCGTCCTTGCCCGAGAGGCCGACCGCGCGGCCGCCGACCGCATGGATCGCGGTCACGATCTGCTTGTTGATGTTGCCGGCGAGCACCATCTCGACGATCTCGACGGTCGCCGAATCGGTCACCCGCAGCCCTTCGACGAACTCGCTCTTGATCTTCAGGCGATCCAGCATCGCCTTGATCTGCGGCCCGCCGCCGTGGACCACGACCGGGTTGATGCCGACCTGCTTGAGCAGCACGATGTCACGCGCAAAACCTTCGGCGAGCGCCGCCGAGCCCATCGCGTGGCCGCCATACTTGACCACGAAGGTGGTGCCGGTGAAGCGCCGCATGTAGGGCAGCGCCTCGATCAGCGTGGCCGCGGTCTGATGGTGCGCCTGGTCGGTCATGCCGGCACCCCGGCCGGCGCGCGGGCGAGCGCGGCCAGCTCGGCGCGCAGCCGGTCGATGCCGAGACCGGTGCGGGCGCTGGTGGCGATCAGCTCCGGATGCGCGCCGGGCTTGCGTGCGAGCTCGGCGGCCAGGGTCGCGAGCAGGTCGGGCAGCTCGCCCGCCCGGATCTGGTCGACCTTGGTCAGCACCACCTGATAGACGACCGCGGCCTCGCCGAGCAGCGCCATGAACGTGAGATCGACGTCCTTGAAGCCGTGGCGGGCGTCGATCAGCACGCAGGTTCGCAACAGGACGCTGCGCCCGCGCAGGTAGCGCCGGACCAGCGCCTGCCAGTCCGCCACCGCTCCTTTGGGCGCCTGCGCGTAACCGTAGCCGGGCAGATCGACCAGCATCAGCCGGCCGCCGAGGTCGAACAGGTTGATCTGCTGGGTGCGGCCCGGCGTCTGCGAGATCCGGGCGAGCTGCCGGCGGCCGGTCAAGGCATTGATCAGGCTCGACTTGCCGACGTTGGAGCGGCCCGCGAAGGCGACCTCGGGCAGATCCGCTGCGGGCAGCCGCGCGAGGTCGGCGACCCCCGCGACGAACCGGCAGGGCCTGGCGAACAGCCGGCGACCGGCGTCGAGCGCAATCTCGGCGTCCGGCCGCTCCGGCACTGGCGCGAACCCATCCGGCATGGCTCAGGCCGAGACCCCCATCCGCTTCATGATCACCCACTGCTGGGTGACCGAGAGAATATTGTTCCAGGTCCAGTAGATCACGAGCCCGGCCGGAAAGGTCGCGAACAGGAAGGTGAACATGACCGGCAGGAACATCATCACCTTGGCCTGCATCGGGTCGGCCGGCTGCGGGTTCAGCTTCTGCTGCAGGAGCATGGTCACGCCCATGATCAGCGGCCAGACCCCGATCATCAACCACGAGACGGTCGGCTGCCAGGGGATCAGGCCGAACAGGTTGAACACCGTGGTCGGGTCGGGCGCCGACAGGTCGTGGATCCAGCCGAAGAACGGCGCGTGCCGCATCTCGATCGACACGAACAGCACCTTGTACAGCGAGAAGAACACCGGGATCTGCACGATGATCGGCAGACAGCCGGACATCGGGTTGACCTTCTGCGTCTTGTACAGGTTCATCAGCTCCTGGTTCAGGCGCGCCTTGTCGTCGCCGTAGAGCTCGCGCAGGTGCATCATCTCGGGCTGCAGCTTCTTCATCTTGCTCATCGAAGTGTACGACTTGTTGGCGAGCGGGAAGAACAGCAGCTTGACCAGAAGCGTGAGGAGCAGGATCGCCACGCCGTAGTTGCCGACGACGCCGTAGAAGAAGTGGAGGACGTGGAACAGCGGCTTGGTCAGGAAGTAGAACCAGCCGAAATCGACCGCGCGGTCGAACAGCGGGATGCCGTACGCGGCACTGTAGCGGTCGAGCAGGGCGACCTCCTTGGCGCCGGCGAACAGGCGCTCGGTGATCTCGATGCTCTGGCCGGGCGCGACCGTCAGGCCCGGGCGCAGGTAGTCGACCTGGTAGTGGTCCTCGTCGTTCGCCTTCACGTGGCGGAAGGTGGCGGTGAGGTCGCTCGCCTGATCGGGGATCAGCGCGACCAGCCAGTACTTGTCGGTGATGCCGAGCCAGCCGCCCTGGCTGGGCAGCTGGACCTTGTCCTTGATCAGATCCTTGTAGTCGATCTCGTGAAGCTTGCCGCCGAGGACCCCGATCGGCCCCTCGTGGAGGATGTAGAAATGCTGGGTCTTGGGCACGCTCCAGCGGCTGATCAGGCCATAAGGCAGGAGCGTGACCGGCGCCTTGCCGGTGTTCTCGACCCGCTGGCTGACGGTGAACAGGAAGGCATCATCGACCGCGACCTGGCGATGGAAGCGCAGCCCCTGGCCGTTGTCCCAGCTGAACGCGACCGGATGGCCGGTGCGCAGGTCGCCGCCTTCGGCCTGCCAGACCGTGTCCTGAGCGGGCACGGCGACGCTCTTGTCGGCGGCCACCCAGCCGAACTCGGCGAAATAGGTGTCCGGCGCCCCGGGCGGGCTGAGCAAAATCACGTCCGGGGAATCGGGCGCCGTGGTCACCCGGTAGTCCGAGAGGATCACGTCGTCGATGCGCCCGCCGGAGAGCGGCAGCGAGCCGTGCACGCGGTCGCCCTGCATGGTCACCCGTCCGGAGCTCGCGAGCACCCCGGCGCGCGTCTGGCCGGGCGGCACCGCCTCGACGCCCGGGGTGACCGCGGCCGACCCTGCCGGAGCGCCGGCCTGGCCCTGGGTCTGCCCCGGCGTCGGCGTCGTCTGCTCGGTACGCTGCGCCGGCTGGCGCTGCAACTCCTTCATCCGCGGCAGCTCGTAGAAGTACTGGAAGGCCAGGATGATCGTCACCGACAGGACGATCGCCAGGATCAGGTTGCGCTGCTCGGGCATGTCGGCCCCGGCCTCCTCCGCTCCGCATCAGGCGATCGCTGATCCACCATCAACCCTCTTCAGCCCCCACGACCGGGCCCCGCTCGGGCTCGGACCCCGGCACCGGATCGTAGCCGGAGCCGCCCCACGGATGACAACGTAGGATGCGCCGGAGCGCGAGCCAGCCGCCGCGCAGAACGCCGTGCCGCTGGAGCGCCTCGAGCGCGTAGTCCGAGCAGCTCGGCAGGTAGCGGCAGCGCGGTCCGATCACCGGCGCCAGCAGCAGGCGGTAGGCGCGGATCGGTGCGCTCACGAGCCAGACCGCGGCGCGCGCGCCGGACCGTCCGGCCCGCGCGATTCGCGCGTGACCCGCGCGAACGCGGTCGTGAGATCCGAGAGCAGACGATCGAAGGGACATGTCAGGACCGCCGGACGCGCCACGATCACGTAATTGTACCCCGGCCGCGCCGGCCCCGGCAGCACCGCGCGGGCGGCGGCCACCAGCCGTCGCCGGGCGCGATTGCGGGCGACCGCCTTGCCGACCCGCCGGCTCGCCGTGAAGCCGAGGCCGATCTCGACCGCCGCGCCAGCTGCGGTAGCGCTCGCGGGCCGCGGACCCGCCTGCAGCACGAACACCGGCGTGACCCAGCGGCGCCGGGTCGCCGCGACCGCGACGAACTCCGCGCGCCGCTTGAGGCGCATCAGGAGCGGCTGCGACCCGTCGGCGCCGGTCAAGGCCTGGCGCGGGCGTGCGGCCGCTCAGCAGGACAGGCGCTTGCGGCCGCGGGCCCGGCGCCGCGCGATCACCCGCCGCCCGCCGACCGTGGCCATACGCGAACGAAAGCCGTGCCGCCGCTTGCGAACGAGGTTGCTCGGCTGATAGGTACGCTTCACGGCGGAGCCTTTCGCCACCCTTGGCAAACCGGTGCGCTGTATAGGCCGGGCAGGCCCGCCTGTCAAACCTCGGCCGCCGGCTGCGAGCGACCCTGGGTTCACCGGCTTGTGAGCACGGGCGATTCGGATCGCTCAGGCAATCCGCTATATCGCTGATCCTGGCAAGCGAGGTCGGGCATGGCGTGGTCTCGGGGCGACCATCGGTCGCGGCGTGGCAGGACGGGCGCGAGGCTGATCGCGAAGTCCCTGATTCGCGCCCTTGGCCTGGTCGTGTTTCTGAGCGCGGGCGCGGTGGTCCCGTTGTTGAGCGCGAGCGCGCTCCGGGCGGCGCCGACCGCCGAGCCCTGGCGGCGTTGGGAGGCGCATGATCCAACCTCGAGCCGGACCATCGACCATCGCGCCTGGGAGGCGTTCCTGACGCGCTACCTGCGGATCGGCGCCGACGGCGTCCACCGGGTCGCTTACAGCCGCGTCACCGCCCCCGACCGCGCGGCGCTCGACGCCTACATCGCCGAGCTCGCCCGCCTGCCGGTCAGCGACTACAACCGCGCCGAGCAGCTGGCCTACTGGATCAACCTGTACAATGCGCTCGTCGTGCGCGTGATCCTCGACCACTACCCGATCTCCAGCATCCGCGACATCGCCCCGTCGGCGCCGGGCAGCGCGGGCCCCTGGGACGAGAAGCTGGTCGAGGTCGAAGGCCAGCCGGTCTCGCTCAGCGACATCCAGAACCGCATCCTGCGGCCGATCTGGCACGATCCGCGGATCCTCTACGCGCTCAGCTGCGGCGCGGTCAGCTGCCCAAGTCTGCAGCCCGAGCCCTATCAGGCGGACCGGCTCGAGCATCAGCTGAGCAAGGCGGCGATGGTCTACGTCAACGACCCGCGCTGCATCCAGATCGACGGCAACCGGCTCAGCGTCTCCAGCCTGTACCGATGGTACGCGGCGGATTTCGGCGGCTCCGACACCGCCATCATCAACCATCTCATGGCCTACGCCGAGCCCAAGCTCGCGATGTCCCTGCAGCGGTTCGAGCGGATCAGCGACGACGACTTCGACTGGCGCCTGAACGACGCCACCTCATAGGCGACCCCCGGGACCCCGGGCCGGCAGCCGGCTGTCCTGCAGCGCGCTTCCCGCTTATAACGACGACGATGGCCCAATCGCTGCATTTGCCGTCGCCGCACCGGTCCCTGTCGGCGCGCCTGCTCGTGCTGACGATCGCCTTCGTATTGCTCGGCGAGGTGCTGATCTACGTGCCGTCGATCGCGCGCTTTCGCAAGGCCTACCTGGACGAGCGGATCGCCGCCGCCCATCTCGCCACCCTGTCGCTCGAGGCCGCGGGCGAGCGCGGCCTCGATCCGAGGCTCGAGGAGGAGCTGCTCAGCCACGCGGGCGTGCTCTCGGTGACGCTCCGCGAGCCGGCCGCCGAGCTGATGCTGGGCAAGCTGCCGGCGGTCCAGACGATCGTCGACCTGCGCGCCCAGAGCCCGGCCCTGATGATCGACGAGGCGTTCGACACGCTCTGGCACGGCGGCGAGCGGACCATCCGGGTGATCGGCCCGTCGCCGACGCGCCCGGCGGTGCTGGTCGACATCAGCCTGCGCGAGGCGGGGCTCTGGACCGCGATGGTCAGCTACTCCTGGCGCATCCTCACCCTCTCGATCGTGATCTCGCTGCTGACCGCGCTTCTGGTCTACGCCGCCCTGCAGGGGATGATCGTGCGCCCGCTGCGCCGGATCACCGAGAGCATCGTCGCCTTCCGGCGACGGCCCGAGGACGCGGGCGCGGCGCTGCCCGAATCCGACCGCGGCGACGAGATCGGCCTGGTCCAGAGGGAGCTGCGGCGGATGCAGGAGGGACTGCGGGCGGCGCTCGCGCAGAAGACCCGCCTGGCTGCGCTCGGAGGTGCTGTCAGCAAGATCAACCACGACCTGCGCAACCTCCTGGCCAGCGCGATCCTGCTCTCCGACCGCCTCGAGCAGAGCCAGGACCCGGAGGTGCGCCACGTGGCACCACGCCTGGTCGAAGCGATGGACCGGGCGGCGCGCCTGTGCGCCGAGACCCTGAACTTCGCCCGGGCCGAGGTGGTGGCGCCCAAGAAGACGCGCTTTGCCCTGGCATCGCTGCTGGACGAGGTCGGCCTGGCCGTGCTCGGCCCCGACCAGAGCGGCGTGCACTGGCGCAACGAGGTCCGCGCCGAGGTCATGGTCTACGCCGACCGCGACCAGCTGTACCGGGTCCTGATGAACCTGAGCCGCAACGCCGTCCAGGCGCTGGCCGGCGGTGGCGGGCTGGTCTCGATCGGCGCCTGGCAGGCGGGCGACGATCTGGTGATCGAGCTCGCCGATACCGGCAAGGGCATCCCGAACGCCGCCCGGGCGCATCTGTTCGAAGCCTTCGCCGGCTCGACCCGGCCCGGCGGCACCGGGCTCGGCCTGCCGATCGCGCGCGAGATCATGCGCGCCCATGGCGGCGACATCGAGCTGGTGCAGAGCGGCCCCGAGGGCACGGTGTTTCGCTTGACCCTGCCGGCCCAGTAGCGATGTTGAGAGTGGGGCTCGGCCAGCACGGTCCGGGCCGAGCGCCTTGCGAGGGAGCACTTGAGCCGATGCGGTCTCCGCCCCGATGGTCCTGCGTCGTCGTCTTCTGCGGGCTCGGGCTCGCGGCCTGCGCGGCCAACGACCAGCTCGCCGGGCAGCCGGGCCTGCTCACGGACGTCAAGAGCTACTACGATCGCTACGCGATGGAGGAAGGCGGTCTCTGCCGCACCCCGGAGTTCCGCCTGGCGACCGGGAGCAGCATCGAGGAGCAGAGCGCCGATCGCCTGGTCGTGCGGGTGAGCTACGTCTACAGCGACCCGAGTTTCAAGTCTCCTGGCTACACCGGCTCGAGTATTATGGGGGGCCAGCCGGGCCTCGCGGGCCCGAGCCGGTGCCGCGGCTTCGCCACTCGGAGCTTCACGATCGCAAGGCGCGCCGACGGCTTCGAGGTGCTCGAGATGACCGGATCCCAGCGCAAGGGCATCGAGATCATGAAGATCGACCGCAGCCAGGTATGGTGACGATGGCTGGTGGACGAGAAGCCGGCGGGAGCGCCGCGACGCGCCGGCGATGGGGTTGGCCCGGTCTCCTGATCCTCGGCCTCGCCGCCTGCGGCGATCCGCGCGACAACCCGGCGTGGATGCTCGGCGGTGAGCCGGGACTGCTGTTCATCGTCAAGCAGTACTATGAGCTTAACGCCTTCGAGGAGAACGGCTACTGCCCGAACCCGCTGCTCGAGGGGGTGACCCACAGCCGGGTTACCCAGACGGACGGCGGCCCGCTGAAGGTCGAGATCGGCTACTACTACCGCGACGCTTTCCGCAGCAACCATGACTGCGACGAGGACCGCCTGCTGCGCTGCGGCGTCATGCGCGCGTGCCAGGGCTTCGCCGAGCGCAGCTTCGTGGTCGCCAAGGACAAGGACCAGCTCAAGGTGGTCGAGATGAGCGGGCCCAAGCGCGGGATCGTCCAGCAGCCGCCGGCGCTAGCCTTCCCGAAAAGCGGTCGCCTTGAGCCTGAAGATCCTGTCCGTGAGGTAGGATAGGACGGTCCGCTGGCCGGTCAGGAGGTCGACCTCGACCGCCATGCCCGGCACGACGCTGAAGCGGTCCTCGCCGGTGCCGAGCTCGGCGCCGTCGGTGCGCACGGTGATGCCGTAGGTCAGGGCGCCGGTCTTCGGATCGACGGTAGCATCGGCGGCGATCCGCTCGACCGCGCCCGCGAGCGTGCCGTAGCGCAGGAAATCGTAGGCCTGGACCTTGATCTTGGCTGGCTGGCCGAGCCGGAGCTGGCCGATGTCGCGGTTGGCAACCCGCGCCTCGATCACCAGGCCGCCGCCGGTCGGGACCACTTTCATGAGCGGCTGGTTGGAGCCGACCGACTGGCCGGGCGTGGTCACGCTCAGGTCCTGGACGATGCCGTCGACCGGGGCCCGGACGACGAGATTGCGCAGCGTCGCCGCCTGGCGCTTTTGCGCCTCCGCCAGCCGGTCGCGCTCGGCCGTGGCCGCGCTCAGCTCGGCGAGCAGGGACGAGCGCCAGTCGCGCTCGAGCCCGTCGTGCTGGCTCGTGGCCTCGGCAAGCGCCGCCCTGGCGGCCGCGTGCTGGGCCTCGGTCTTGTGAACGTCGCCGACCAGATCGCTGAGCTCGCGCTCGACCGCGACCAGGCGCAGGCGCGGGTACAGGCCCTTGTCCGCCAGCCCCCGGACCGCCTCCAGCTGCTGGCTCGCCAGCGCCTGCGCGGCGTTCAGACGGACCAGCTCGGCCGCGATCGAGGCGAGCTCATTGCGCCGCTTGGCGATCTCGTGGGCCAGCCCCTCGGCGCGGCTGGCATAGGCCTGACGGCGGCTCTCGAGCAGCGTCTGCTGCTCTGCGACCAGGCCGGGGCGGGCGGCGGCAAGCTCGGGATCGACCACCAGGTCACGCCCCCCGGCCTCGGCCTCGAGCCTCGCCGCCTCGGCGCTCTTGACCTCGAGGCGCCCGGTCAGCTCGGCAAGCTGGGTTCTGATCAGCTCGGGATCGAAGGTCACCAGCGGCTCGCCGGCGGCGACCCGCTGGCCCTCGACCACATGGACCTCGGCGATCCGGCCGCCGTCCGGATGATTGACGATCTTGACCCGCCCGGCCGGCTCGACCTCGCCATTGGCCTGCACCACCTGCTCGATCTCGGTCAGCGCCGCCCAGCCGAGCAGGCTGCCGAACACGCCCGCGATGATCAGGATCAGGAGCCCGGCGACCGGCGAATGGCCGCGCTCGACCACGCCCTTGGCATCGGGCAGGAACTCGGCGAACCGCAGGGTGCCAGGGGGGCTGTGGCGGAGCTTGCCGAGCATCGGCTCAGACCGGTGCCAGGTGCGGCCGCAGCGGCCCCGACGGCGGCTGGCGCGAGCGCGCGAATGCCACGACCTGGCCGGGCGTGCCGTCGCGCTCGATCCGGCCGTCGCCGAGCAGCACCACCCGGTCGGCGATCGCGAGCGCGGCCAGGCGATGGGTCACCATGACGATCGTGCGCCCGCGCGAGGCGCGCTTCAGGTTGCGCAGCAGGATCTCCTCGGTCGCCGCGTCGAGGCCGCTGGTCGCCTCGTCGAGCACCAGAAGGCGCGGGTTGCGGATCAGCGCCCGGGCGATGCTGATCAGCTGCCGCTGGCCGACCGACAGGCCGGCGCCGCGCTCGCCGAGCCGGGTGTCGTAACCGGCCGGCAGGCGCTGGATGAAGTCGTGCGCGCCGACGAACTTGGCGGCCGCGATCACGCGCTCGAAGGACCGGTCGAGGGCGCCGAGGGCGATGTTCTCGGCAATCGAGCCGGCGAACAGCTGGACCTCCTGGGGCACCACGCCGACCTGCTGGCGGAGCACCGGCGGCGACCACAGGCGGACGTCGAGATCATCGATCAGCACCCGCCCGTGGTCGGGCCGGTCGAGGCCGAGCAGCAGCTTGGCGAAGGTGCTCTTGCCGGAGCCGGGCGGGCCGACCACGCCCAGCACCTGGCCGGGCACGATCTCCAGGTCGACCCGGTCGAGCGCCGGCGGGGCATCGTCGGCGTAGCGGTAGCTGACCTGCTCGAAGCGGATGTGGCCCCTGAGCGCCATCGCCGGTCCCGGCGCCGGCGCCAGCTCGGAGGGCTCGTTCATCAGCTCGTCGAGGCGGGCAAACGCGCTGCGCATGGTCTGGAGCTGCTGCCAGGCGGCGACCACCTGGCGGATCGGGGCGAGCGTCCGCGCCGCGAGGATCGTGGCCGCGATCAAGGCCCCGATCGACATGTCGCCGGCGATGATCGCGCGCGCGCCGACATAGACGATGACCAGCGCCACGACGTGCTGCAGCGCCTGACCGGAGCTCGCGATCAGGCCGCCGAGATTGCTCACCCGAAAACCGGTCCAGGCGGCCTCGGCGAGCCGCTCCTTGAACCGCCGCTCCATCTCCGGCTCGAGCCCGAGCGCCTTGACCGTGGCCGCCTGGCTGACCGTCTCGCCGAGGCTCGACGCCTTGGCGGCAGCGGCCGTGAACCCCGCCTCCACGAGCTGCCGGTGCGGCCCGCGGGCGAGCATCGAGATCACCCAGAACAGCGGCATCGAGACGAGCGTGATCGTGCCCATGCGAACGTCGAGATAGAACAGCACGGCCACGAACACCCCTACGAACAGGAGGTCGACCAGCAGGAGCGGCATCTGGCTCGTGAAGAACTGGCGCAGCTGGTCGAGCTGACGCGTGCGCTCGAGGATCTGGCCGGTCGGCACCGCCTCGAAGGTGCGCAGCGGCAGGTGCACCAGATGGTGGATCACCTCGCTGCCGAGCGCGGCGTCGAGTCGCCCGCCGGTGTGGCTCGCGATATAGGCGCGCAGCGAGCGCAGCAGCCACTCGAACACGAACAGCGTGATCATGCCGAGCGCCAGCACGTCCAGGGTCTGCAGCGCGCCGTGGCTGATCACTTTGTTGTAGACGGTCATCAGGAAGATCGGCGTCGCCAGGGCGAGCAGGTTGATCACCACCGAGGCGACGCCGAGCTCCCAGAGCACCGGGCTCAGCCGGCGCATGATCGTGTCCCGCCACTGGCGCTGACCGACCGGCGCGGGCAGCGGCTTGAGCAGGACCGCGCGTTCCGCGAGGTCGGCCACGGTCTCGACATGGTACGCCGCGGCGCGGCCGGCCTCGACATCCTGGAGCACGAGGTGATCGTTGATGCGCGCCTCGGCCAACCAGCCCTCGCCCGGCCGCCGGCCGAGGATCAGGAAAGGCGGCGGCATCTGGGCCAGGGCCACGGCATCAGGCTTGACCTCGGCCGCCTTGAAGCCCAGCCGCTCGGCCGCCAGCAGCAGATTGCCGAGCGTCATGCCCTGGTCGATCGGCGGCGCCGCGGCCCGGATCTCGGCCGCCGAGAACGGCCGCCCCAGCGTCCGGCAAAGCTGCTCGAAGGCGAGCGCCAGCCCGGCCGAGGGCGGTGCCTCGGGGGACCGGGGCAGGGTGCGTGCCAACTTCTGCAGGCGTCCGACGCGCCCCGGCTTGAGCCGCCTTGCGAGCCCGCGCAGCGACCGGAGCAGCCACTGCACGCCGGCGCCCGGCCAGGCCGGCAGCCGCAGCCGCGTCAGGCCCGGGATCCGGAACCAGCGCCCAAGGGCGGCGAGCGCGAGGCGCGGGATCCGAAACCAGCGCCGGAGATCGGGCCACACCGGGTGCGCAATCCGGAACCGGCGCCGGAGGTCGGGCAGCGCCAGCCGCCTGATATCTGGAAGGGTCAGCAGCCCGGCCAGAGATGCGAGCAGTTGCAGCCGGGCCAGGCGGTCTTGCGCCGGCGCGGGCGGCCGCGCTTGCGCCCGGCGCCAGAACCGCCGGCGCCGTCGACCTTCGGGTTCGGCCAGCCGCCTGACCACCGTTCGGAGCCATCGTCTCATGGCTCCACCTTATAAACCAAAAAATCCTATCTTAGAAACTTTTCACAACTATAACGCGATATCGCGCGGTCGGATTGTTGCCGATTTGCCGCATCGGGTCAGGCGAGCGCATAGACCAGGAACTTGAGGTAGGCCGACTCCGGCAGCGCCGGGTGGTTCGGATGGTCAGGCGCGGCGCCGGCCTGCCAGATCAGCCGCCCGGACCGGCCGGCGTCCCGCAGGCCGTGCCCGACCTCCTCGGCGAAGGCGTCGGCCGGCACGTTGTGGGCGCAGCAGGCGATCGCGAGGAAGCCCTCCTCGGCAACCAGGAGGGTGGCCGCGCGAGCGAGCTTGCGATAGCCGCGCAGGCCCGGCTTCAGCTCCTTCTTGCTGCGCACGAAGGCCGGCGGATCGGCGACCACGACCCCGAACCGCCGCTTGGCGTCCGCGAGCTCGTCGAGGGCGGCGAACGCATCCTGGCGCTGCACCGACAGCCGCTCGGCCTGGCCATTGCGCGCGGCGCTCGCCTGGGCCAGATCGAGGCCGAGCTGGGAGCGGTCGATCGCCAGCACGGCGCTCGCCCCGGCCGCCGCCGCGACCAGCCCGAAGCCTGCGCTGTAGCTGAACAGGTCGAGCACGCGCTCGCCGCGGCAGAGGCGCGCCATGAAGGCGCGGTTCTCGCGCTGATCGAAATACCAGCCGGTCTTCTGGCCTTCGAGCGGATCGGCGAGGAAGGTCAGACCGTTTTCCTCGATCTCGATCGGCGGCGTCAGCGCGCCCTTGGCGACCTTGACCTCGATCGGCAGGCCTTCGAGCTCGCGCACCGGACTGTCGTTGCGCAGGACCACGACCCGTGGCGCCAGCAGCCGGTCGAGCGCGCCGAGCAGCGCGTCCTCGAGCGCCGCCATGCCGGCGCTGTTCAGCTGGCAGACCAGAACGTCCGCGAAGCGATCGACCACCAGCCCGGGCAGGCCGTCGGCCTCGGCATGGACCAGCCGGTAGTAGGGCCGATCGAACAGCCGCTCGCGCAGACGCAGCGCACGCGCCAGGCGGCGCTCGAGGAAGGTCGCGTCGATGGTCGCGTCGGTGTTGCGGGTGAGCAGACGCGCGGCGATCAGGGAATGCGGGTTGAACTGCGCGAGCGCCAGGCGCCGGCCATCGGCCGTGTACAGGCAGACCGGCGCGCCCGGCGGCAAGGCCTTGGCGGCCGCGTCCATGCGCAGCTCGTTGGAATAGGCCCAGGGATGACCGGCGCGCAGCCGCCGGTCCTGGCCGGGCAGAAGTTGCACCTTGGGGTAAAGCATCGACGATCCGCGGCAGACGGGGGAGCCGCTCAAGCTAGCGGGATCGGCCGGCAGATCAAGCAATTGCCGCGCGGGCGTCCGTGAGGAGGCTCTCGATCGCTGCGCCGTCGAGGTGCTCGGGCGGCGTCAGACCCAACCACCGGTAGATCGTGGGCGCGATGTCGATCGGATCGCGCACCTCGTTGGCGGCACCTTGGCGGATCCCCGGCCCGGCCGCCGCGTACCACCCTGTCCCGTGATGCGCGCCCGAGCGCCCCGAGGGGTGGGGCGCGCCCTTCGGCCAGCGGACCTCGCCCCAGCCATCGAACCGCAGCCCGCGGCTCGCCTGGGCCGAGATCGCGTCGGTCCAGGAAATCACCAGGTCCGGCAGCCAGCGCAGTTCGGCCGCGTCCTTCGCCACCAGGTCGCTCACCGGCATGATCGCATCGACCACCGGCAGATCGGTGTCGAGATCGCGCAGGGTCGACAGCGCCTCGCGCAGGTGTGCGACCAGAGCGGCCAGTTCGGCCCCCGGGGCCACGATACCGCGGCTCTCGCGGCCGGCCAGGTTGATGCGGATGAAGCCTTCCGGCTCGCCCGGCAGGGCCAGGTAGCGGGTCCGGCTCCAGTCGTGCAGGCGGCTCGTGAGCAGCCGCATCAGCTGAGAACGGACCGCGGGCGGCAGCAGGTTGGAGGCCGCAATGAGCCGTCCTCGCGGCAGCGCCTCGCGCACCCGGCCGAGCAGGGTGCGGCTGGAGCGCGCGCCCTCGGAGCCGGTCTCGAGTTGGGCCGTGATCTGCTCGAGACGGTGGCTCCAGCCGGTATTGGGCTTCATACCGAAGGGCGAGAAGGCGATGCAGCACGCGCCGGCCGGAGCGGCGTCGAGCACGCGTCCGAGCGCTTGGTCGGACGCGGCATAGATGTCGTCGAGGGCGGTATCGAGCAGCCGCCGCACGGCTGCCGGCAACCGGCGGGAGTCGATCTGGCTCCGGTCCCACAGATAATGGCCGGCGCGGTGGGGGGCTCCGAGCACCATCACGAACAGGTCCCAGGGCTCGCGCCCGAGCAACCACGCGCCGATCCCCCCGGCCTGCTCGGTTGCCGCCAGCAGATCCGCGCGCAGCTTCGGATAGAATGCTGGCGAGCGGACGCCATACCGCTCGGCGCGCATGATTGGCGCGCCGAAACGCCGGCCGATCTCGTCCCACAGCCCCGCTGGTGCGCTGACACGGGCGCCGAGGTCGATCTGCCAACCCTTGATGTAGCTGGCCGCCCCGTTCGGATGCATGGTGGCATGCGGCACATCGAGGATCGCGACCTTGGCGCCTGCGCGCGCCGCCGCCACCCAGAACGGCGGCCGCGCTTGCCAGCGTTCGCCCGTCAGCGCGAAGGTCATCGAGTCCGGTTGCCAGATCTTCGGAGAGTAGTGCCGCGTGACGTTGCGCCCCTCGGTCCAGCGCGGCCAGGTCATGGCATCGAAGTGGTGGAGCCGCCCGCGCAGGCGGCCGTGCTGCCCAGCCTCGCGCAACCTGGCCAGGTTGGGCATGCGCCCGGCTTCGATCAGCTGCTCGATGCGACCGATGTCGCTTGCATCGAGCCCGATCAGGACGACGCTTGCCGGCACGGCACCCCCTTGCGCCATCCGCTCAGCCGGGAACGGCCTGCCGCCACCCGGTCGCGGATGCGCTAAGTTGCTGGCCTCAGAGCTCAGGCCTTACGCTGGAAATGGCCGAGGGGTCAACGCTGCGCCTGGTGATCCCATCGCGCATGCAAGTGAGGAAAGTCGCGTGATCGCCCATGACCGCCGCTGGCTGAAGGGGATCTGTCCGGTGGCTCTGGCTCGTGCACGCGGGCGATCCGACTCCCGGGCGTTATAGTGGGCGGATGTGCCGGTTCAGGGGGGAGGCAGAGCATGCACCGACGATGGCTCCATTGCTTGATCGGGTTCGTCCTGGCATGGGCGCCCGCGCTTGCTCAGGCGGCGCCGGCCGGCGACAGCGGGCGCGCGATCGTCCATCCGGTATTCGCCGAGCACGGCATGGTCGCGAGCCAGGAGGCGACCGCGACCCGGATCGGCCTCGAGGTCCTCGAGCACGGCGGCAATGCCATCGATGCCGCGGTCGCGGTCGGCTTCGCGCTCGCGGTCACCCTGCCCAGCGCCGGCAATCTCGGCGGCGGCGGCTTCATGCTGGTGCATGACGCGGCGAGCGGCGGCACGGTCGCGATCGACTACCGCGAAAAGGCCGGCGGCCACGCGTACCGCGACATGTTCCTGGACGAGCGGGGCAACCCCGATCCCGAAAAGTCGCTCGAGAGCGGGCTCGCGGTCGGCGTGCCCGGCACGGTCGCAGGCCTGGCCCTCGCCCTCCAGCGCTATGGCACGATCACGCTCAGGCAGGCGCTGGCGCCGGCGATCAAGCTCGCCGAGCAGGGCATCACGGTGAGCCCGGAACTTGCCGCTTCGCTGAGGGACGCGGCCGAGCGCCTCCACCGCTGGCCGTCGTCGGCCAAGATCTTCTACCATCCGGATGGAACGCCCTACGCGCCGGGCGAGGTTCTGGTTCAGACGGATCTCGCCCAATCGCTGCGGGCGATCGCCGAGGAGGGGCCGAGCGGCTTCTACGACGGACCGGTCGCCCAGGCGATCGTCGCCGAGGTCCGCCGGGCGGGCGGCAACCTGACCCTGGACGACATCGAGGCCTATCAGGCGGTCGTGCGCGCGCCGGTCGGCGGCAGCTACCGCGGCTACGAGATCCGCTCGATGCCGCCGCCGTCCTCGGGCGGCGTGCACATCATCCAGATCCTGAACACGCTCGAGGACGTGCCGATCGGCTTTCTCGGGCAGAACAGCGCCGAGACCATCCACATGATGGCCGAGGCGATGAAAGTCGCCTACGCCGACCGCAGCGCCTATCTGGGCGATCCCGATTTCGTCGACGTGCCGGTCAAGGCGCTGACCTCGAAGGCCTACGCCAAGGCGATCCTCGGCCGGATCAGCCGCAATCGCGCCGCGCCCGCGACCGAGATCAGGCCCGGCGACCTTACGCCCTACGAGAGCCCGGACACGACCCATTTCTCGGTCGTCGACCAGGCCGGCAACGCGGTCGCCAACACCTACACGCTCAACTTCGGCTATGGCACCGGCCTGGTCGCCGACGGCACCGGCATCCTGCTCAACAATGAGCTCGACGACTTCTCGGCCAAGCCGGGCATGGCCAACGCCTATGGCCTGATCGGCGGCGCCGCCAACGCGGTCGGGCCGGGCAAGCGGCCGCTCAGCTCGATGTCGCCGACCATCGTGCTCAAGGACGGCAAGCCGTTCCTGGTCACCGGCAGCCCGGGCGGCTCGCGGATCATCACGACCGTGCTCCAGATCGTCATGAACGTGATCGACCATGACATGAACATCGCCGAGGCGACCTACGCGCCCCGCGTCCACCACCAGTGGCTGCCGGACGAGCTGCGCGTCGAGGCGGGTCTGTCGCCGGACACCATCCGCCTGCTCGAGCAGATGGGCCATCGCGTCGTGATCAAGGACACGATGGGCAGCACGCAGTCGATCATGATCACCGACCAGGGCCTGTTCGGCAGCTCCGACCCGCGCACGCCGGGTGGTCTGACGCTCGGCTACTGAGCGGTCTTTCGTGCTAGAGTCCAGGGGACGGAGGACGTTGGAATGGCGCGCGCGAAGCATGAGATCGAGGCCGACAAGCCGCTCTACGAGCGCGACTTCTGTCTCTGGGTCGAGGAGCAGGTCCGGCTCCTCAAGGAGGGCCGGCTCCAGCAGCTCGACATCGCCAATCTGATCGACGAGATCGAAAGCTTGGGCATCCACGAGAAGCTGGAGGTCAAGACCAATCTGGTCGTGGTCCTCAAGCATCTGCTGAAGTACCAATATCAACCGCGCCGCCGCTCGCGCGGCTGGCTGTCCTCGATCGTCGAGCATCGGCGCCGGCTGCGCGACGATCTTACGACCAGCCCGAGCCTGCGCGGCTACGCCCGCGAGCAGTTCGAGGAGTGCTACCAGGACGGCCGCCGGCAGGCGCTGATCGAGACCGGCCTCGCCGAGGCTGCCTTGCCGCCGGCGTCGCCCTACACCCTGGCGCAGACCCTGGACCCGGGTTTTTTGCCCGATTGATGGCCGGCATCGCAGTTCGGAAAGGCCAGACCGCAACCATAGCCGTTGGCGACCGCAGGGATCGGCGCGATACTGAGCCACAAAGCCTTTGGATCACGAACCAGATTGGGGAGGCGTGCCCATGTCGCCGGTTCGCGCCGCCGTCCTTGCCGCGGTGGTTTTCCTCGCGCCGCTCGGCGCCCGGAGCGCCGACCTCGTCGTGTGGTGGGAGCAGGGTGTCTAACCCCGAGGAGGACGCGGCGGTCAGGGAGATCATCGCCGCTTTCGAGCAGAAGACCGGCAAGCAGGTCGAGCTCGACCAGCCATCGCAAGACGACATCGAGACCAAGGTCGTGGCCGGCGGTTTCGGCCGGGCAGCCGCCCGATTTCCTGTTCGGCACGAGTGCCGACGACGACTACGGCCAATGGGCCGCCGAGGACCGGCTGGTCGACCTCTCGGACGTGATCGGGCCGTTCGCAAACCTGTTCGACCCGGACGCGCTCGGCTACGCCACGCTGCTCGACGCGACCACGGGCAGACGCGCCCTGTACGCGCTGCCGATCGGGCATTCTCGACCCACCATGTCCACGTCTGGCGCAACCTGCTTGAGCAGGCGGGTTTCACCCTCGACGACATCCCCAAGCAGTGGGAGGCGTTCTGGTCGTTCTGGTGCGACCAGGTGCAGCCGGCGGTGCGCAAGGCGCGGGCCGCGACGACATCTGGGGCATCGGCCTGGCCATGTCGGCCGAGGCGCCACGACACCAGGAACAGATTCTTCCAGTTCATGCACGCCTACGAGGCCAACTACGTGACCCGCGAGGGCAAGCTGGTCATCGACGACCCGGAGATCAGACGCAGGCTGATCAAGGCGCATGGACAGCTACACCGCCATCTACCGCAAGGGCTGCACCCCGCCCGACGTCGGTGGGATGGGACGATCTTCGGCAACAATCAAGCGTTCCTCGACCAGAGCGTCGTCATGACCGCCGAACCTCGACGCTCTCGATCCCGAACGCGCTCAAGCCGAGCGCCCCGACGACTACTACAAGAACACCGTGACGATCGAATGGCCGGACGGTCGCCGCCGGCCAGACCGCTTGCCGATCGAGCGCGGCATCTTCCAGGCCGTGGCCTTCAAGGCCGGCGGGCATCGTTGCCTCCGCCAAGGAGTTCGTGCGCTTTCTCGTAGCCGAGGGCTGGCTCGCGCACTATCTCGACTTCTCCGGCGAGCGCCTGCTGCCGCCGATGCCGAAGCTGCTCGACGCCCGTTCTGGCTCGACCCGAGCGACCCGCACCGCATGGCCGCGGCCATGCAGCTCCTGCCAGCCCGCGCACTTACAACTATACGGTGGCCTCGGGCGATCTGGCGATACTTGCCGTGGGTACAGCAGCGCGTCTGGGGCAAGGCCGTCCACCGGGTCGCCGCGGAGGGCATCAGCCCCGAGCAGGCGGTCGACGAGGCGATCGCCCGGATCAAGCAGATCCTGGCGGAGTAGCCAGCCGGGCTGCGAGGGCGTCAGGGCGATGCGGGTTCATGCTAAGGTAGCCCGGCGGCGAGTGTGGAGACCGAGACGTGGCACGCGCGAAGCAGGGGATCGAGGCCGACACCGGGCTCTATGAGCGCGACTTCTATCTGTGGCTCGCGAAACAGGCGGCGTCGCTGCGCGAAGGGCGTCTTCGGGACCTCGACGTCGTCAATCTGCTCGAAGAGATCGAAGACATGGGGCGCAGCGAGAAGAGCGCGATCGAAAACAATCTGATCGTCCTGCTGACCCATCTGCTCAAGCACAAATTTCAGCCTGACCAGCGCTCGAGCAGCTGGCGCGGGTCGATCGTCGAGCATCGGCGCCGGCTGCGGAAGCTGATCCGGGAAAGCCCGAGCCTGCAACCCTACGCGCACGAGATCTATGCCGAGTGCTATGCCGACAGCTGCGAGCAGGCGGCCGCGGAGACGGCGCTGCCGCCGGAGACGTTCCCTGCCGCGCCGGCATTCAGCCTGGAGCAGGCGCTCGATCCGCGGTTCTTTCCGGAATAGCCGGCGCCGCGCTCGAAGCGTCTGCCGCGGTGGTGACGTCCGCGAAGATCGGCAGGTGGTCGGAGGCGATCCGGCTGAGGGCCGTGTCGTGGCGTTGGAGCCGCCCGCGCAGGCGACAGTCCCAGAGCGCCATGCGATCGAGCGCGAACAGGGGCAGGCGGCTGGGGAAGGTGGGCGGCGCGAACGGCAGGACGGCGTGCCGGCGGAGCACGCTGAGGCCGCGCGAGAACGGCCACCATTCGTTGAAATCGCCGATCACGATCGTCGGCATGCCGGCCGGCAGGATCTGGTCCAAGAGGACCGCGAACTGGCGCCGGCGGCGACCGGAGTGCAGGTCGAGGTGGGTGGTCAGCACCCGCCAGCCGGCGCCTTCGCCGCCGGCCAGGTCGGCGACGATCGCGCCCCGGGCCTCGCGGCCGCGGCCCTCGAACACCACCCGCCGGACCGCGCGGACCGCGCGCCGGGTCAGCAGCGCGTTGCCGTACCAGCCGCTCTGGCCATGCACCAGCGGGCCTTCGATGCAGTGCATCTCGAGGCTCCGGGCGAGCACCTGCGCCTGGTCGAGCGCGCTCCGGGCCGGGCGGGATTCGACCTCCTGCAGCCCGATCACGTCGGCCCCGATCTCGTGCAGCACGCCGGCGACGCGGTCCACGTCCTGGCGGCCGTCGACCCCGACGCAGGCGTGGATGTTGTAGCTCGCGACCCGCAGCGGCCTGCTCACCGCGCCCGCCGGCGCTGCGACCATCGCCGCAACACCAGCGCGAGCGTCACCACCGCCAGCGTGACGCCGATCAGGATCACCAGATTGCCGGTCTCCGGCCGGCGCAACCAGGCGCCAAGCCGGTCGCCGAACACGGTCATGAGCGCCAGCCCAGGTAGCATGCCGAGCAGACTGCCGAGCAGGAAGTCGCGGATCCGCATCTCGGACGCGCCGGCGACCAGATTGACCACGCTGAACGGTGCCACGGGCATCAGGCGCAGCAGGGTCATGGCGAACAGGCCATGCTCGTTGAGTCGGCGGCTGACCGCATTGACCCACCGGCCGGCGAACCGGCGCACCGGATCGCGGCCGATGCCGCGCCCGAGACCGAACACCACGGTCGCCGCCAGCACCGAGCCCGCGAGCGCGTAGACGAAGCCGAGCAGACCTCCGAAGGCGGCAGCGGTCGCCGCGATCATCAGATTGACCGGCACGAACAGCAGGCTGGCCGCCGTGTAGGCGAGCAGCACGCCCGAGATGCCGAGCCAGGAGAAGCGGTGCGCCTCGGCGTATTGCAGCGACTGCGTCAGCAGCCGGCTGCCGCTTGTGAACTCGATCCTGAGCAGCAGGGCGAACGCGAGCAGCAGCACCAGGGTCGCGGCGCTGCGGATCACCACCTGGCGCAAGCGGCGGCGCCGGGGGTGCGGCGCCAGGCGCTGCTCGAGGCTGGCCATGGTGATCGGCTCGTCGATGTCGGTGAACGACATGCCCGCCTCGAGCTCGGGCGGCAGCGGCGTCTTCTCGATGATCAAAGGCTCGAGCCGGCGCGTCCCGCCGTTCAGGGCCTCGACGGTCGCGATCAGCGACCCGTGCTCGGTCAGCGCCTCGGCCAGCGCCTCGGGCGTGCGGCCCAGATGCTCGGCCAGCAGGGTATCGCGTGCCCGCTGCACGAAGCGCCTTGCGGCCGCATCCTCGGCCGCGACCGCGAGCACGCATTCGCTGTCGAGCCCCATGGAGCGGTTGGCGAGATTGGCCGAGCCGATCACCAGCAGCCGGTCGTCGACCACCATCAGCTTGGCGTGCAGGTTGATCGGTGTCGCCGGGGCGGCGGCGGCATTCACCGGGTAGAACGCCCGCATGCGCCGTCCCGAGCGGTCGGCGGCGCGCAGCCGGTCCAGAAAATGGGCACGCCCGCGATCCATGACCGCGGTCTCGACCGGGCCCTCGCAGACCGTCGGACCGAGGATCAGGGTCTCGGGACCCTCGGCATCCTCGAGCCTGGCGGCCAGGGCCGCGGCGATCGCCGGCACGGTCAGATACTGATTTTCGATGTAGATCGCGCGCTCTGCCGACTCGATGGCGCGCAGGTACAGAGCCTCGACCTCGCGCACCGCTCCCTCGCCATTGTACCTGCGGGCGGGTGCGCGCGATCCCGACCCGGGCGTTCTCGAGCCAGGGCTCGATCGATTCCGGCCAGGGCGATCGCTGATCAGGCGCGGGGGCGATCGCTCCCTTGGCGCTCGCCCGCCGCCAGCGCTGCCGCGCCCGGCGATCGCGCCCGGGGGCGGCGACCCGCTCGCCGCTCGCCCGTCGCCAGCGCTCGCGCGCCAGCTCATCGAGCGCCTGCGCGGTCTCGCCCTCCACCATCAGCATGCAGTCGTGGAACGGCGGCTTGGGCGCGCCATTGGGCAATTGCCGGTGGGGCTCGTCCGGCCGATGCGCGGGCGTGTCCCAGCGGCCGACCGTCAGATCGATGCCGCCGCAGAACGCGAGCTCGCCGTCGATGACCACGAGCTTCTCGTGCTGGCAGGCGCCCGGCGGGTGGTCGCCGTCGAACACGAACTTGAGCCGGCGCGAGCCGCCGAGCCCGAACCGCAGCTGGGGCATGAACTGGCGGTCGAAACCATAGATGAAGGCCCAGTCCCAGATCAGGAGCCGGATCTGCAGCTCGCGGCGGTCCCTGAGCAGCTGGTTCAGGAACAGCTTGAGCGGCGGCGCCCCGGCTTCGGGATCGAGGCTGATGTCGCTGTTGACGTCCCAGCCCATGATCAGGACGCTCCGCTTGGCCTCGAGCAGCGCCATGCGCAGCGCCGCGAAGTAGGCGGCGCCGTCGATCAGCAGCGCCAGCCGGCGGGCCTGGGTCAGGCGCCAGCAGACGCCAGGTTGGTCGAGCGGTGAGGTCATGAGTCGCCAGGCAACAGGACCACCTTCGGGCGCCGGCCCGCACCTCGTCGATCAATCAACACATGACAGGCGCAAAAGGTCCATGCCGGCGCGCCTAGCGATCCGGCGACGCTTCCGCCAGCCGGCCGCCCAGGCGCAGGGGCCGGATGGCCCGGGCCAGCCCGGTCGCGTCGTCGGTCTCCAGATAGACCGCGCAGAGCGTCGCCTCGCCCAGCGCCGGCGTGTTGCGCGGCCCCGGCACATGGGTGCGAAAGCGCTGCAGCGCCACCGTCTTGCTCATGCCGATCACCGAATCGTAGTCGCCGGTCATGCCGATGTCGGAGATGTAGGCGGTGCCGCCGGGCAGGATCTGGGCATCGGCAGTCGGCACGTGGGTGTGGGTGCCGGCGACCAGCGAGGCCCGGCCGTCGGCGAGGTGGCCAAGCGCCATCTTCTCGCTGGTCGCCTCGGCATGCAGGTCGATCACGATCGCCTGCACCGCGGCGCCGAGGGGATATCGGGCAAGCTCGCTCTCGAGGGCGCGAAACGGGTCGTCGAAGGCGCCCATGAACAGGCGGCCGATGACCTGCAGCACGAGGAGCTTGCGGCCGTCGGCCAGGGTGAGCTGGGCGCTGCCCCGGCCGGGCGTGCCGGCCATCATGTTGAGCGGACGGATCAGGTGCGGATCGCGCTCCAGATAGGCGACCAGCTCGCGCTGGTCGAACACGTGGTTGCCGGTCGTGATCAGGTCGGCGCCGGCGGCGTAGAATTCCTGGCAGAGGATCGGCGTGATGCCGAAGCCGCCGGCGGCGTTCTCGCCGTTGACCACGACCGCATCGAGGCGAAGCTCGGTCCTGAGCCCGGGCAGCTTGTGCAGCAGCACCGTGCGCCCGGCGCGGCCGACGACGTCACCGCAGAACAACAGCCTCATGGGCGCGGGGCCTGCGCCCGGCGATGGCTCGCACGCTCGGTCACGATCGCATCGAGGGGCTCGTCCGCCGGCCCGGCCGGTACCGCCTTCACCTCCTGCAGCGCGAAGGCGAGACCGATCGCGAGCCTGATCGCGCCCGCCGCCCGGAGCGCCCGGAGCGTGCGATCGTAGTAGCCCTGGCCGTAGCCCAGCCGGTGGCCGCGGCCATCGAAACCAAGCAGCGGCACCAGAACCACGGCGGGACTCGCGAGCGGCGCTGCCGGATCCGGCTGCATGACCCCGAATCCGCCGAGCGTCAGGGGCTGATCCCAGTCGAAAGCATGGAACGCCAGCGGTAGCGCCTTGCCCCGCATCCGCGGCAGGGCCAGGCGATGGCCGCGCGCCGCGAGCCGCCGCATGGCCGGGCGCGGGTCGAGCTCACCGGCGAGCGGCCAGTAGGCGGCCACCACGGCCTGCTCGCCCGGGATCAGCTCGGCCACGCGCTCGGCGACCACATCCGCCGCGGCCGCAGCCTCGGCCGCCTCGAGCTCGCCGCGACGCGTCAGCAGCCGGGCGCGCAGCTCGGCCTTGCGCCGGACCAGATCATCGGGATGGACCAAGATGGACGGCTCGCAGGGAAGGGTCACGCGCCGGAGATGGCGCGCGGGGCCACCATAGCCGTCGGTCACTGTGGTCCTCTGTGGCCTGCCTTCGCAGGTGGGCGCCGTAGTGACGAGGCCAGGGCCTCGACAGGGACAGCTCCCGTACAGAGAATATTGGCCCCAGGGTCCTCGGGACCTAACGCACCAGGCAGCACCCGCATTCGTTAGTTAGGCGCTCTCCAGCCGCGCCGCAATAGCGTCGAGCTGGTGCGCCACCTGGTCGATCACCGCCGTCGCCTGCAGCTCCGCCTCGCTCGCCCGGCTCTCGAGCGCCGCCTTCAGCCGCTTGACCTCGTCGAACGCGTCGGACAGCTCATCCGCGACCAGGAGCGAGGCCATGAGCAGCAGCCGGGCATCGCCGACCTGGGTCTGGCCGCGCGCCAGATCGCTCACCCGGCGATCGACGTAGGCCGCGAGCTGCCGCACCCGCGCCTCCTCGCCGTCACCACATTGGACCAGATGCCGCCGGCCGTTGACGCTGACCTCGATCATCGGCATGACCTAGCTCCCGAGCAGCCGATCGAGCTCGCCGATCGAGCCGTCGAGCCGCCTCGCGACCCGGCCGTTCGCCTCGCGCAGGGTGCGGTTGTCGAGCTGCGTCTCGCTGAGCGCCACGCTCAACCGGTCGTACTGCTCATGCAGCACGGCCAGGTTGCGGGCCAGCTGATCGCGCTCGGCGCCGACCTGGGTGAGCGCCCGCGGATCGGAGCCCGCCGAATCCCCGGGGGGCCTGGACAGCCTGTGCTCCAGGGCGGCCTCAAGCCGCCTGAGCGCCCGGGTCAAATGCCGCTGTGCGGCCTCCAGCTGCGACATGCCGCTCCGTCGATCCCCCGCACCTTGGTCGCAAGAAAACAACCATTTAGCGAATACCCTTGACACACGCCGTGCACCGCGTCAACTCGGCGTACGGCCGGAGCGGCGGCTCGGCGCAGATTCGGGTTGATTTTTGACGCCGATGGGCCACGTTCCCGGCAGTTGCCCGGCGGCCGGTCGCGCCGTGCGGGCCGCGCCATCGAGGATCCCACGAGCGTGACCATGATCACCGCCCCGAACCCCGCCTCCGGCGCACCTGGCGAGCCGGGCCCGCGCGCGCTCGCCAACGCCATCCGCGCGCTCGCCATGGATGCCGTGCAGGCCGCCAATTCCGGCCATCCGGGCCTGCCGATGGGCATGGCCGACGTGGCGACCGTGCTGTTCGGCAAGTTCCTGAAGTTCGACGCCGCGGCGCCCGACTGGCCCGATCGCGACCGGTTCGTGCTGTCCGCGGGCCACGGCTCGATGCTGCTCTACGCGCTGCTCCATCTGACCGGCTACCCGCAGATGGAGATCGAGCAGCTGAAGCGCTTCCGGCAGCTCGGCTCGCGCACCGCCGGCCATCCGGAATACGGCCATGCGCCTGGCATCGAGACCACCACCGGGCCGCTCGGCCAGGGGCTCGGCAACGCGGTCGGCATGGCGCTCGCCGAACGCCAGCTGCGCGCCCGCTTCGGCGCCGACCTGGTCGATCACCGCACCTACGTGCTCGCGAGCGACGGCGACCTGATGGAGGGCATCAGCCATGAGGCCTGCGCGTTCGCCGGGCATCAGCGCCTCGACCGCCTGATCGTCCTGTTCGACGACAACCACATCACGATCGACGGCTCGACCGCGCTCGCCTCGTCGACCGATCAACTGATGCGCTTTCAGGCCTATGGCTGGGCGGTCGGCCGGGTCGACGGCCAGGACCCGGCCGCGGTCGAGACGGCGCTCGCCGAGGCGCAGACCGCCGATCGGCCGACCCTGATCGCCTGCCGGACCACGATCGGCTACGGCGCGCCGACCAAGGCCGGGACCGCCGCGACCCATGGCTCGCCGCTCGGAGCGGAGGAGATCGCGGGCGCCCGCGAGAAGCTGGGCTGGCCCTATCCACCCTTCGAGATCCCCGACGACCTGCTGTCCGTCTGGCGCGCGATCGGCAGGCGCGGCGCCGCCCTCCGGCAGGCCTGGGCGGGCCGCCTGGACGCGCAGGCAGCCTCGGTCCGGGCCGAGTTCGAGCGGGCCCAGGCGGGCGTCCTGCCCGAGGGGCTGGACCGGGTGCTGAACGAGCACAAGCGGCGGCTGGTGGAGGCGAAGCCAACCTGGGCGACCCGCAAGGCGAGCCAGGAGGCGCTCGAGGTCTTGACCGCGGCGGTGCCCGAGATGATCGGCGGCGCCGCCGACCTCAGCCATTCGGTCAACACCAAGACCAAGGTGACCGAGCCGATCACCGCCGACAACCCGGGCGGGCGCTATCTGAACTACGGCATTCGCGAGCATGCCATGGTCGCGGCCATGAACGGCATGGCGTTGCATGGCGGGCTGATCCCCTACGGCGGCACCTTCCTGGTGTTCTCCGACTACTGCCGGCCGGCGATCCGCCTGGCCGCGCTGATGCGCCAGCGGGTGATCCTGGTGTTCACCCACGATTCGATCGGGCTCGGCGAGGACGGCCCGACCCATCAGCCGGTCGAGCATCTGGCGGCGCTCCGGGCGATGCCCAACCTGTTCGTGTTCCGGCCGGCCGACGCGGTCGAGACCGCCGAGTGCTGGGCGCTCGCCCTGGTGCGCGATGACGGGCCGTCGGCCCTGATCCTGACCCGGCAGAACCTGCCCGCGCTGCGCACCAGCTTCGAGGACGTCAACCGCGCGGCAAGCGGCGCCTATGTCCTGGCCGAGGCCGAAGGCCGGCGGGCGGTGACCCTGCTCGCCACCGGCTCCGAGGTCACGATCGCGCTCGAGGCGCGCGCCCGCCTGCAGGCCTACGGCATCGGCTGCGCCGTCGTCTCCATGCCCTGCTTCGAGCTGTTCGAGCAGCAGGACTTGACCTATCGCAAGGAAGTTCTGGGCGCGGGCGTCAGGATCGCGGTCGAGGCGGCCGCGCCCTTCGGCTGGACCCGCTACGTCCGGGGCGAGGAGGACGTGGTCGGCATGACCGGCTTCGGCGCCTCGGGGCCGGCCGAGGAGCTCTACCGGCATTTCGGGATCACGTCCGAGCGGATCGTCGAGCTGGTCCGCAAGCGGCTTTAGACCAGCAGATGTCCGGGCCAACCACGAATTGAAGGAGGAACTCCCGTGAGCGTTCGTGTAGCGATCAACGGCTTCGGCCGGATCGGCCGCAACGTGCTGCGCGCGATCGTCGAGGAGGGCCGGACCGACGTGGTGATCGTGGCGCTGAACGATCTGGCGCCGCCGGCGACCAACGCGCATCTGCTGCGGTACGACTCGGTCCACGGCCGCTTCGCCGGAAAAGTCCAGCTCGAGGGCGACACGCTCGACTGCGGCACCGGGCCGATCAAGGTGCTGGCCGAGCGCGACGTCGCGAAGCTGCCCTGGCGCCAGCTCCAGGTCGACGTGGTGATGGAATGCACCGGCATCTTCACCAAGCGCGACGCGGCGGCGAAGCATCTCGACGCCGGCGCCGGGAAGGTCCTGGTCTCGGCCCCGTCCGAAGGCGCCGACATCACGGTCTGCTACAAGGTCAACCACGAGCAGCTCACGGCCGCGCACAAGGTGGTCTCGAACGCGTCCTGCACCACCAACTGTCTCGCCCCGGTCGCCAAGGTCATGAACGATGCGGTCGGCATCGAGCGTGGCCACATGACCACGATCCACTCGTTCACCAACGATCAGAATCTGCTGGACGTGTTCCACAAGGACCTGCACCGGGCGCGCGCCGCGACCATGTCGATGATTCCGACCTCGACCGGGGCGGCGCGCGCGGTCGGCCTGGTCCTGCCCGCGCTGAAGGGCAAGCTCGACGGGGTCGCCTTCAGGGTCCCGACCCCGAACGTCTCGGTGGTCGACTTCACCTTCGTGCCGAAGCGGGAAACCTCGGCCGAGGAGATCAACCAGGCGGTCAAGGCGGCGGCCGACGGGCCGATGCAGGGGGTGCTCGGCTGGCACACCGAGCCCCTGGTCTCGGTCGACTTCAACGGCGACAGCCACAGCTCGACGGTCGATCTGTCCGCGACCAAGGTGATCGAGGGCAAGCTGGTCCGGGTCGCCTCCTGGTACGACAACGAATGGGGCTTCTCCTGCCGCATGAACGACGTCGCGGCGATCCTCGGCGGCCTCTGAGGCGGGGGCGCCCGCGATGACCGGCCTGCGCACCCTGGAAGACCTCGAGGTCGCCGGGCGGACCGTCCTGGTCCGGCTCGACCTGAACGTGCCGATGCAGGACGGCGAGGTCACCGACGCGAGCCGGATCGAGCGCTCGGTGCCGACCGTCAAGGAGCTCATCGAGCAAAGGCGCCAAGGTCGTCGTGCTGGCCCATTTCGGCCGGCCCAAGGGCAAGAGCGAGAGCTCGATGTCGCTGCGGCCGCTCTGCGGGCCGCTGGGCAAGGCGCTGGGCGGCATCGAGGTGGCGTTCGCCGAGGACTGCATCGGCGAGCCCGCCCAAGCGCGCGGTCGCCGCGCTCGAGCCGGGCGGGGTCCTGCTGCTCGAGAACCTCCGCTTCCACCCGGGCGAGGAGAAGAACGACCCGGCGTTCGCCGATCAGCTCGCGAGCCTGGGCGAGCTGTTCGTCGACGATGCCTTCTCGGCCGCGCATCGGGCGCACGCCTCGATCACCGGGCTTGCCGAGCGCCTGCCGGCGGCCGCGGGCCGGCTGATGCAGGCCGAGGTCGAGGCGCTCTCGCGGCGCGCTCGAGAACCCCGAGCGGCCGCTCGCCGCCCTGGTCGGCGGCGCCAAGATCTCGACCAAGCTCGAGCTGCTCGGCAACCTGATCGCCCGGGTCGACATCATGGTGCTCGGCGGCGGCATGGCCAACACCTTCCTCCATGCGAAGGTACGCCGGTCGGCCGCTCGCTGTGCGAGAAGGACATGGCCGAGACCGCGCGCAAGATCATGGCCGACGCCGCGGCCCGGAAGTGCCAGCTGGTCCTGCCGGTCGACGGCCGGATCGCGAGCGAGTTCAAGGCCGGAGCCGAGTCGAAGGTGGTGCCGATCGATCAGGTGCCGGCCGCGGCCATGATCCTCGACATCGGGCCCGCGAGCGTGCGCCAGATCGAGGCGCTGATCGACGACTGCAAGACCCTGGTCTGGAACGGCCCGCTCGGCGCCTTCGAGATCCCGCCCTTCGATGCCGCCACGACCGCGATCGCCAGGCGCGTCGCCGAGCGCACCCGCGTCAGGCCGGCTGATGAGCGTCGCCGGCGGCGGCGACACGCTGGCCGCGCTCGCCCACGCCGGCGTGCTCGACCAGCTCTCCTACGTCTCGACCGCCGGCGGCGCCTTCCTGGAATGGCTCGAAGGCAAGGAGCTCCCCGGCGTCGCGGTGCTCCAGCGACGCTGACATCGCCCCAGGTCGTGATCCATGACCTCGAACAGGCGCGTGCCGCGCTCGAGGCGGCCCGTGAGCTTGGCGTCGCGATCGAGCTGCGGAGCGCACCGGATGCCGCCGCCTATGCCGGGGTCGGCTATCTGAAGGCGCTGGGTGACCTCGCCGGTCGGGAGCTGCGGATCGACTGCGGCGAGGATGCCGGCCTGGTCATGGCGGCGCTCCGCACCGGCTGCCGCCGGCTCGCCTTCTCCGGCCCGGCCAACCTCGCCGAACGGCTCGCGGACATGGCGGTGCAGCAGGGTGCCGACTTTCGCCACGAGCAGACGCCGCCCGCCCGCCTCGATCTCGCGCCCGATACGGATGCCGGCTCGGCCTGCCGCGCCTGGCTCCTGGCCGAAGACATGCCGCCTGAGCCAGGAGACGAAGCACGCTGACGCCCCTTGCCGGCGCCGGCGGACCGGTCGCCTTCGAGTCCCACTGCGCAGCGCGGTCCATCCCCACGGCCTCCCCGGCCGCGTTGCAGGTCCGGGTAGTGTCTCAGTTTGAAATTAGGCGGGACGTTCGGCGATAGAGCGGTAGATTGCGACCACCTCCTCGCGGCTCGCCTTGAACCACTCCTGCCCAGCGCCAGGGATCTTGGTGCCACGATACTCCAAGATCGCATGAATTGCTCGCTCTAGAGAGCTGCAATCATGCGTCCGAATCTCAAGCAGAAGAGCCGGCTTGTCCGGGGTGCCCGTACTGATTTGTGCTGCTATGCGCTGAACAGCGTCGCCGACGGTCAACCCTATTTTCAAGCGATCCGGTGCGCAGCGATAGCCATAGGCATAGACGACCGTTGATCCTTCCCCGAGACGAATGACATCGGAGACGTCAACCGCTTCGGCGACTTCGCGGAGAGCTTGGCCTTCGCTGAGGTCAGGGCCGAGGTCAGTGGTCGCCTCGCCCAAATATCGCGTAACCTCCGCCTCAGGATACAGTTGGCCTTGTGTAACCTGCTCCACGGTGAAGCCGTTGGTCGGTGCTGCGGCGATGTATTTGGCCATTCGCCGCGCATAGAAGGCTTGCTTTTCAGCATCCTCAGAGAGGTTGTACTGCCTCAAAGCCCACGTGAATTGGGCACGTTGACCAGCAAGCGTTGCCACAGGCGAGCCTCACTTTGAAATTTCGGGGTGCGGCCGACGCTTCTGGTAAGGGCCGCCCTTGCCCGGCTTGGGCAGCGTCGCGTCGATCATCTCAGCCAGCGCGAACCCCGCGTCAAGGACGCTGGATTTCAAACTGAGACACTAGCCACGCCCGGGTCGCGTTGCGCGGCCCCGCGCGCTCCATATAGAATGGCGCGCCCGTCCCCGCAGCCAAGGGAAGCGACCGATGCAGCTCAAATCCAAGGTCAAGGAGATCCTGTCCTGGTACGAGGGCGAGAGCCCGGGCGTGAAGGGCAATCTCGCGCGCCTCCTGATGCACGGCCGGCTCGCCGGCACCGGCAAGCTCGTGATCCTGCCGGTCGACCAGGGCTACGAGCACGGGCCGGCGCGCAGCTTCGCGGCCAACCCGCCGGCCTACGACCCGCACTACCTCTACCAGCTCGCGATCGACGCCGGCCTGTCCGGCTATGCCGCACCGCTTGGCCTGCTCGAGCAGGGCGCCGACAGCTATGCCGGCCAGCTGCCGACCATCCTCAAGGTCAACAGCGCCAACAGTCTGGCCGACGGCATCCAGGACCAGGCGGTCCACGGCTCGGTCAAGGACGCGCTCCGGCTGGGCTGCGTCGGCGTCGGCTTCACCATCTACCCGGGCTCGCCGGCCTGCTACGAGATGATGGAGGAATTGCGCGAGATCATCCGCGAGGCCAAGTCCTGCGGCCTGGTCGCGGTCGTCTGGTCCTATCCGCGCGGCGGCAAGGTGACCAAGGAGACCGCCTTCGACATCGTCGCCTACGCGGCGCACATGGCCGCCCTGATGGGCGCCAACATCATCAAGGTCAAGCCGCCCTCGGCCGAGCTCGATCTGGCGGCGGCCAAGGCGGTCTACGAGGCCGAGGACATCGACCGCTCGACGCTCGCAGCCCGGGTCCGCCACATCATGCAGTGCTGCTTCGCGGGCAAGCGCCTGGTCGTGTTCTCGGGCGGCGAGGCCAAGGATACCGAGGGCGTTCTCAACGAGATCCGCCAGATCCGGGACGGCGGCGGCTCCGGCTCGATCATCGGCCGCAACAGCTTCCGGCGGCCCAAGGCCGAGGCGCTGGCGCTGCTCGACGAGGTGATCAAGATCTACCTGAACGAAGCGTGAGCCGCGAGCCGGAGGCCCTCGAGCCGGCCGAGGCGGGCTGTCAGCTGTTCCTGATCAGCCCGCCGGCGCTGGACCCGGCGGCCTTCGCGGCCGAGCTCGATGCGGCGCTCGCGGCCGGTGGCAGCGCCGCCTTTCTGTTGCGCCTGGCGAGCCCGGAGCGCGCCACGATCGCCGCCGCGGCGGCGCATCTGCGGCCGGTGTGTAGCGCCCGTGGCGTCGCTTTTCTGCTCCAGGACGAGGTCGATCTGGCGCTCACGCTCGGTGCCGACGGGGTCCACCTCGGCGCGCCCGAGGGCGTGCCGGCCGCCCGGGCAGCGCTCGGTCGCGAGCGCATCTTGGGCGCCTCCTGCGGCGGCTCGCGCGATGCGGCGGTGGTTGCGGGCGAGGCGGGCGCCGATTATATCGCGTTCGGCGCTCCCGGCCGTCCGCACGAGGCGCCGCCCGGCGCCGCGGTGATCGAGCTGATCGCATGGTGGAGCGGCCTGTTCGTGCTGCCCTGCCTGGTCGACGGCGACACCGCCCTGGACGATTGCCGGGTGCTCGCAGGGGCCGGCGCCGACTTCATCGGGGTCTCGAGCGCGGTCTGGCGACATCCGGCGGGGCCGGCCCAGGCGATCCTGGATCTGCAGCGGGCGATCGCCGGCGCGTGAGGACACGGCGGGACCCCGGCTCGCGTCCGGCGTGGCCTTTGCGCTCCGGTTGCGCTAGACAGGCGCCGGCTCACTTTCGAAGCGCTGCCTGGTGGCGCGCCGGCCGAGCCAAGGACGTATGCGATGAAGATCAGCGCCAACGACATCCGCCCCGGCCACGTGCTCGAGCACAAGGCCCGGCTCTGGATGGTGGCCCGGGCCGAGCACGTCAAGCCGGGCAAGGGTCCCGCCTATCAGCAGGTCGAGCTCAAGGACCTGGTCGACGGCACCAAGCTCAACGAGCGCTTCCGCGCGGTCGAGACGGTCGAGCGCGTGCGCCTGGACGAGCAGACCTACCAGTTTCTCTACCAGGAAGGCGAGCAGCTCACCTTGATGGACCAGGAGAACTTCGAGCAGCTGACGATCGACCAGAGCCTCTTGGGCGACCGCCTGGCGTTCCTGCAGGAAGGCATGAAGCTCACCGTGCTGAGCTACGAGGGCCGGCCGCTGATGGTCCACCTGCCCGACACCGCGGTGCTCGAGGTGGTCGAGGCGGATCCGGTGGTCAAGGGCCAGACCGCGGCCGCCTCCTACAAGCCCGCGATGCTGGAGAACGGCGTCCGGGTCATGGTGCCGCCGCACATCGAGGCCGGCACGCGGGTGGTGGTCAACATCGCCGAGGCGAGCTACGTCGAGCGGGCCAAGGACTAGCCGTGGCGCCGCGCTCGGCCACCATCAACGTCATGGCGCAGGCGGCCCACAAGGCCGCCCGCCACCTGCTGCGCGACTTCGGCGAGGTCGAGCATCTGCAGGTCTCGATCAAGGGGCCGGGCGACTACGTCAGCGCCGCCGACCGGCGGAGCGAGCAGATCCTGCGCCAGGAGCTTGCCCGCGCCCGCCCTGGCTTCGCCTTCCTGCTCGAGGAGAGCGGTGCGATCGGCGCCAGCGATGCCGACCACCGCTGGATCGTCGATCCGCTCGACGGCACGACCAACTTCCTGCACGCCGTACCCCACTTCGCGATCTCGATCGCGCTCGAGCGCCAGGGCGAGCTGGTTGCGGGCGTGGTCTACGATCCGATCAAGGACGAGATGTTCGCTGCCGAGAAGGGCGCTGGCGCCTATCTCAACGACCGCCGGCTGCGGGTCTCGCGCCGCGGTGAGCTCGCCGCCTGTCTGATCGGCACCGGCATCCCGGTGCTCGACTGGCCCGGGCGCGCCCAGGGCTTCGCGGCCCAGCTCGAGCGCGTGTCCGATCAGGTCGCGGGCATCCGCCGCCTCGGCACCGCGTCCCTCGATCTCGCCTACATCGCCGCCGGCCGCTTCGACGGCTTTTGGGAGTATGGGCTCAAGCCCTGGGACATGGCGGCCGGGATCGTCCTGGTGCGCGAGGCCGGCGGTCTGGTCGGACGCCTCGACGGCGATCCCGACCTGCTCGGCCAGGGGACCCTGATCGCCAGCAATCCCGCGCTGTACGAGCGCCTCGGGGAGCTGCTCCGGGAGGCGGTCTGATGTGCGCTCCGGTGGTCCGGATGGCCGCTCGGATGGCCGAATTCGACAGGCGCCGGGCGCATGTAATGTTAAGTTTGCGTTTCAATGGGTTATAGCGTAGTGTTCACGCGCGTCTCCAGGCAGGGCCGCCGTGACCGGCGCGCGGCTGCGGGGCTCGCTTCAGCGCGCGCGCGCGCGGCCGGCGGCGGCGTTGCAACCACGGCAGCATCGATCGGTCGTAGCCGCGTTGGGAAGGCCCGACGATGACCAGTCCGCAGCGTTACATCAACCGCATGATCGTCTTCCTGGTGCTGGCAGCCGGCGCGGTCGCGTTCGCCTACCAGACCATCTGGCGGATCTATCTGTACAATCCTTGGCTCAACGGGCTGATCCTTGGCATCCTGGCGCTCGGCATCTTCTACATCTTCCGCCGCGCCTTCGGCATCAAGCCCGAGATCCGCTGGATCGAGGCCTTCCGCACCAGCCATCCGGGCTTCTCCCTGCAGGCCGCACCGCGGCTGCTGGCGCCGGTCGCGAGCGCGCTCGGCGAGCAGGAGCGGCGCGGCCGGGTCATGCTGCCGGCGATGTCGGTCCGCCATCTGCTCGACAGCATCAGCGCCCGCCTCGACGAGACCCGCGACATCTCGCGCTATCAGATCGGCCTTTTGATCTTCCTCGGCCTGCTCGGCACCTTCTGGGGGCTGACCGAGACGATCGGCTCGGTCAGCCAGGTGATCAACGGGCTGTCGGTCGGCGAGGGCGATCTGGTGGTGGTGTTCGACGAGCTCAAGGCCGGCCTCGCGGCGCCGCTGGGCGGCATGGGGACGGCGTTCAGCGCGTCGCTGTTCGGCCTCGCGGGCTCGCTGGTGCTGGGCTTTCTCGACCTCCAGGCGACCCAGGCGCAGAACAGCTTCTACAACGACATGGAGGAATGGCTCTCGGGCCTGACCCGGCTGACCAGCGCCGATCCCGGCCTCGGCGGCAGCGACGTCAGCATCCCCGCCTACGTCCAGGGGATGCTCGAGCAGACCGCGGAGAACCTCGACAACCTGCAGCGGACCGTGGCCCGCTCGGAGGAGAACCAGTCAACCGTGCACGCCGGTCTGATCGCGCTCACCGAGCGCCTCTCCTCGCTCGGCGATCAGATCGCGACCGAGCAGGCGCTGCTCGCGCGCCTGATCTCGAGCCAGGAGGAACTCAGGCCGGTGCTCGGCCGGCTGGCCGAGTCCGAGGGCGGCGGCTTCGACGAGGCGACCCGCAACCACATCCGCAACATGGACGTCTACCTGGCCCGGATTCTGGACGAGACCGTGCAGGGCCGCAGCCAGATGACCCACGAGCTGCGCAGCGAGATCAAGATGGTCGCGCGCACCATCGCGGCGGTCGCCGGCGAGCCGCGGGCGCTCTCGGGATAGCCGTCCGCCATGGCCCGAGCCCGCCGCGAGCTGCGCCACATCGACCAGTGGCCGGGCTACGTCGACGCCCTGTCGACGCTGCTTCTGGCGATCACCTTCCTGCTCGTGGTGTTCGTGCTCAGCCAGTTCTTTCTCAATCAGATGCTCCAGGGCAAGGACACCAAGCTCAAGCGTCTCGAGGCCTCGATCAACCAGCTGACCGCGCAGCTCGACGCCCAGCAGTCGGCCAACTCCGAGCTGCGCCTGTCGGTCGCCCAGCTGTCCGCGGACCTGCAGGGCGCGCAGGCGGACCGTGACGACACCGCGAGCCAGCTCGCCGAGGCCGCCGCCCAGCGCGACCAGTTCCGCGACCAGCTGTTCCTGCTCCAGGACGAGAAGACCAAGCTCACCCAGACCCTGAACGAGCTGCGCACGGAGGCCGACAAGAGCCAGAAGCTGCAGGCCGAGCTCGAGCGCAACACCGATCTCCGCTCCAAGCTGGCCGAGGAGCTGCGGCTGGCGCAGCAGAATGTCACCACCGGCAAGGCGACCATCGAGGCCCAGCTGGCGCAGCTGATCCAGCTCAAGCGCGACATCGAGGCACTTCAGACGACCCGCCACGAGCTCGACCTGCAGGTCGCGGAGGCGGCCGCTTTGCTCAAGGCAGCCGAGCAGGCGAAGGGCGATGCGACCAAGGAGATCGCCCGCCTTGCGGACCTGCTCCAGGCCGCGCAGACCGAGACCGCCAAGCTGCAGGGCCAGGTCAAAGACCTCAACCAGTCGGTCGCCCAATCCGGTCAGAAGACCCAGGACCTTGCGAGCGAGGTCGCGCGCCTGACCCAGCTGCTGCAGACCGCTCAGGGCGAGAAGGCGGCGGCCGACCAGCGGGTCGCGACCTTGACCGAGCAGCTCGACAGCCTGCGCTCGGGACGCGGCGCGCTCGAGTCGGAGGTCGCCCGCGTCGCGGCGCTGTTGAGCGCCGCGCAGAAGGACAAGGCCGCCAGCGAGCAGCAGGTCGCGGCGCTGACGACCCAGCTCCAGGCGGCGGGCGGCGACGCCGCCGAGCGCGAGCGGCGCCTGGCCGAGCTGTCCGCGCTCCTGGAGCAGGAGCGGCAGAAGCAGGGCGAGAGCGAGGCGACCGCCGAGGAGCTGAAGAAGGCCCGCGAGCAGCTGCTGCTCCAGCTCGGCCAGACCCGCGATCAGGCCACCGAGCTGCAGGCCAAGCTCGCGAGCGAGCAGGAGCACACGGCGCTGGCACAGCAGGAAATCGAGAAGCGCGACACGCGGCTCGCCGATCTGTTGCGCCAGGCCGGCCGCAAGGACGAAGCGCTCGCCACCGAGCAGGCGCTCTCCCGCGAGTTGCTGGCCCAGGTCGAGGTCCTGAACCGCCAGATCAACGCGCTCCGGGTCCAGCTCGCGTCGCTCCAGCAGGCGCTCGACGTCCAGCAGCAGAAGGTCGAGGAGCAGCAGGTCACGATCACCGACCTCGGCAGCAAGCTGAACATGGCGCTCGCCGGCAAGGTCGAGGAGCTGGGCCGGTTCCGGTCCGAGTTCTTCGGCCGCCTGCGCCAGGTCCTGGGCGACCGGCCGGACGTCCGGATCGTCGGCGATCGCTTCGTGTTCCAGTCCGAGGTCCTGTTCCCGAGCGCCTCGGCCACGATCGAGCCGAGCGGCCAGGAGGACCTGCGCAAGCTCGCCGACAGCCTGCGCCAGATCTCGGCCGAGATCCCGAGCGATCTGCCCTGGGTGCTGCAGATCAACGGCCACACCGACCGGCGGCCGATCAGCACCTTCGAGTTTCCCTCGAACTGGGAGCTTTCCACCGCGCGCGCGATCAATGTCGGCAAGTTCCTGATCAGTCAGGGCATCCCGCCGGAGCGCATCGCGGTCGCCGGATTCGGGGAATTCCAGCCGCTCGACGACCGGCGGGACGAGATTGCCTACCGGCGCAACCGGCGGATCGAGATCAAGCTGACCACCCCTTGAGGAACCGGGATGGCGGTGCTCTCGGTGATCGCAAGGATGTCTCGTACCGGTGCGAACCGCGCCGTGCCGGTACGAGGGGTGAGCGCGCAAACGCGCCCCCAATCGACCACAACAAGCAAGTGCGGCACAGGACTTGGGCATGGTTGTCGGAGGATTGTTGATGACCGATCGCGCTATCCTGACGGTCGAAGTGGCCGTCGATCTCAAGCAGCCGCTCGAAAGCCTGGCCGGGAGCCTGCAGCGCTCGCCCGACTGGATCGTCAATCGGGCGCTGGAGGAGTATCTCGACCGGCGCCTCAGGCCCGATCACGACTCGGCCGCCGCCGGCAGCACGGCCAGCTACATCGAGCTGACCGCCCGCGAGGGCGAATTCGATTTTCGCTGAGGGCTGCCCCGGAAGGCTTCACGCCGTCCAGGTGCGAGCGAGCACGCGCAGCCAGTTCGCAAACGCCAGCTTCTCGAGCAGCGGCTGGTCGTAGCCCGCGCTCCGCAGCGCCTCGAGCAGGCGTGGCAGGCCGGTCACATCCTTGATCGCGCCCGGCACGATCGTGCCGTCGAAGTCCGAGCCGAAGCCGACGTGGTCCTCGCCGAGCTGCTCGATCAGGTGGTCGAAATGGCGGACCAGGACCTCGAGCGGCGTCTCGGGGTCCGGCCGGCCGTCGGGGCGCAGCATGCTGACCGCGAAGTTGACCCCGACCATGCCGCCGGAATCGCGGATCGCGTGCAGCTGCTCGTCGGTCAGGTTGCGGGCGCTCGGGCACAGGGCATGGGCGTTGGAGTGGGTCGCAACCAAAGGCGCCGCCGACAGCCGCGCCACGTCCCGGAAGCCCTGCTCGTTCAGATGCGAGAGATCGATCAGGACGCCGAGCTCGTTGCAGGCACGGACCAGCGCCTTGCCGGCATCGGTCAGCCCGGGCCCGGTGTCGGGCGAGCTCGGGAACTTGAACGGCACGCCGTGACCGAAGGCATTCGGCCGGCTCCAGACCAGGCCGAGCGAGCGCAGGCCGGTCTGGTAGAGGATCTCGAGCGCGTCGAAGGCGGGATCGATCGCCTCGGCGCCCTCGATGTGCAGGATCACCGCGAGCACGCCCCGCTCGAGGCAGCTCCGCAGCCCGGCGACGCTGCGCACGACCTCGAGCCGGCCGGCCGATGCCCGCTCGTCCCGGAACAGGCGGGCGGCGAGCGCGCCGGTGAAGCGCTGGGCGCGGAGCGCGCTCGGCGTCGGCGGGAACGGCAGCTCGTAGCTGGCCCCGGCCTCGCGCCGGCGCGGGCCCTGCGATCGGCCCGACGGCGTGAACAGCGCGAAGAAGCCGCCGGCGAAGCCGCCGTCGGCCGCTCGCGGCAGATCGAGATGGCCGCGCGCCGAGCGCTCGAGCAGGCTGTTCGGGCGCTCGGGGTCGCGCGCGAGGGCCAGCAGAGCATCATTGTGCCCATCAATGATGGGAAGCGTGCTGGTCACTGGCGAGCTCCTCACTCGGCCGCGGCGAGGCGGCCATCGACGTCGAACTGGAGCTCGGCGAGGCGGGCGTAGAGGCCGTCCTGCTCGATCAGCTCGCGGTGGGTGCCGCTGGCGACCAGCCGGCCCCGGTCCATCACCAGGATGCGATCGGCCTTGAGCACGGTCGCCAGGCGGTGGGCGATGATCAGGGTGGTCCGGCCGCGCCGCAGCCGCTCGAGCGCCTCCTGGACCAGGCGCTCGCTCTCGGCGTCGAGGGAGCTGGTCGCCTCGTCGAGCAGGAGCAGCGCGGGCGCGCGCAGGATCGCCCGGGCGATCGCGATCCGCTGACGCTGGCCGCCGGACAGGCGCACGCCCTTCTGGCCGAGGAAGCTCTCGAAGCCCTCAGGCAGGCGCTCGATGAACTCGGTCGCGGCCGCCGCCTGCGCCGCGGCACGCACCTCGGCGTCGCTGGCCTCGGGGCGGCCGTAGCGGATGTTGTCGCGGGCGTTGGCGGAGAAGATCACCGGCTCCTGCGGCACGAGGCCAATCCGGGCGCGCAGCGCCGCCGGGTCGAGCGTCCGCAGATCGATGCCGTCGAAGCAGACCCGCCCGGCAGTCGGGTCGTAGAAGCGCAGCAGCAGCTGGAAGACGCTGGTCTTGCCGGCCCCCGAGGGCCCGACCAGGGCGACCGTCTCGCCGGGCGCCACGGCCATGTCCAGATCGCGCAGCACCGGCTGCTCCGGATGGGCGGGATAAGCAAAGCTCAGATGCTCGAAGCGGAGCGCGCCCCTGGCCGGGCTCGGTAGCGCCACGGGCGTCGGCGGCGCCGTGATCTCGGGAGCTGTGTCGAGCAGCTCGAACAGGCGCTCGGTCGCACCGGCCGCGCGCTGCAGGTCGCCCATGATCTCGCTCAGCGCGCCCGCAGCACTCGCCACCACCGAGGCGTAGAACACGAAGGCGGCGAGCTGGCCGCCGGTGATCTCGCCCGCGAGCACGTCCCGGCCGCCGATCCAGAGCACGACCACGATCGCGCCGAACACCAGCGTGATCACGCAGGCGGCCAGACCGGCGCGCGCCCGCGCGTGGCCGACCGCGGCGCCGAACGCCTGCTCGACCAGGTCCCGGAACCGCAGGCGCTCGCGGCCTTCCTGGGCGAACGCCTGCACGGTCCGGATCGCGTTGAGGGTTTCCTCGGCCTGGCCGCCGAGCGCGCCGATCCGGTCCTGGGCGAGCCGCGACAGCCGGCGCACGCGCCGGCCGATCACGACGATCGGCACCACCACCAGCGGCACCACGATCAGGATCAGGCCGGTGAGCTTGGGGTTGGTGACGATCAGCAGGGCGAGGCCGCCGATCAGCAGCAAAAGGTTGCGCAACGCCTGCGACAGGCTGGCGCTGATCACCGACTGGATGACCGCGGTGTCGCTGGTCAGCCGCGCCAGCACCTCGCCGGTCCGGGTCAGCTCGAAGAAGGCGGGCGACAGACCCGTGACGTGGGCATAGACCTCGGCGCGCAGATCGGCGACCAGCCGCTCGCCGAGCCAGGCGACCAGATAGGCGCGCGCAAAGGTCGCGGCCGCCAGCACCACGATCACGATCAGCGCGGCCTTGAGCCCGTGGTTCAAGGCGCTCGGCCGGCCGGCCCCGAAGGCGCCGTCGATCAGGTAGCGAAGCCCGACGCCGAACACCAGGACGGAGGCGGCGGCGAACGCGAGGGCCACGAGGGTCGCCGCGACCCGCCCGCGATAGGGCGCCAGATAGCCGGCAAGGCGACGCAGCTGGCGGAGATCGCGACTGGTCGCGCGCGCGGCGCCTTGGTTACCGGTCGCGCGGCCCGCTCCTTCGCCCCCCGCGCCTGCCATGCCACCTTCCTCGCTCGCTGTCGGTCGGCTCCGCCACCCCTTGCCCGGCCCTGCCGCCCCGGCTATATAGCGGCCGGCGCCCGGGGGAGAAAGCGGTGAAGAAGGACATTCATCCCGACTATCACGAAATCACGGTCGTGATGACCGACGGATCGACCTTCCAGACCCGCTCGACCTATGGCGAGGCGGGGGCGACGCTGACGCTCGAGATCGATTCCAAGGTCCATCCGGCCTGGACCGGCGACCGCTCGCGGCTGGTCGAGCGCGGCGGCCAGGTCGACAAGTTCAACCGGCGCTTCTCGAGCTTCCGGCGCAAGAAAGAGGCGGAGCCAGGCCGATGAAGGTTCGCAACTCTCTCCGTACCCTGAAGCAGCGGCACAAGGACTGTCGCCTGGTGCGCCGGAGGGGCCGGGTTTACGTGATCAACAAGACCAACCCGCGCTACAAGGTCCGCCAGGGCTGAGCTCGCCGGCGCGCCACCCGGCCGGATCGCCGGCGCGGGGATCTTGGGGCCTGACGCCACGAGCGTCCGCCCCCGGAGGCGCTCCCGCCTGCGCTGAGCCCCAGAGTCGACAAGTCGACCCCTGAGAGTCGGGCCCCGCGACTCTCTGCCCTCTGGTAACTCGGCCGGACGATCCTATCTTAGGGCCATGCTTGGGCGCGCGCTGTTCGTTGTCGTCTGCCTGACCATCGCGGCGGGTGCGGCCTTGCCGTTGTACCCCTCGGAGATGACGAGGCCCACGATTCGGGCCGCGGATGGCGGTTTGCTGCTGGCCGATGCTCCGGCGGCTACGGGTTGCGACCAGTGCACGTCTGCGGCCAACCGGGACGCCGCCTGCCGGGTCGCCCGCCATACCCTGCCGATGGTGCCCCCCCGGCCCGGGCCCTGCCTCAGCCTCACGGTCTATCTGGTGGTCCGCCCGGCGCTGCCGGGAACCCGGACCTCCGATCTGGGGCTACGGCCTCTGCGCCTGCCGACCATCTGACCGGCCGATCGATTTCCGCCGCCAAGCCGGGTTTGACCGCGCCCGAAGCACGCCGCATGATGGTCGCGGGGCCGGTTACCATAAGAGACATCAGCGATGCACATGCCGCAACCCGATGCGAGCAGCCTCGCCAAGCGGGACGCGATCGTCATCGAGCTGCGCGCGATCGTTCCCGGCGAGGGCGTGATCGCGGGCGCGGATGAGCTTCGCGCCTACGAGTGCGATGGCCTCTCGGCCTATCGCGCCGTGCCGATGGCGGTGGTCCTGCCCGAGACCACCGCCCAGGTGTCGGCGATCCTGCAGCTCTGTGACCGGGAAAAGATCAAGATCGTGCCGCGCGGCGCCGGCACCTCGCTCTCGGGCGGCGCTCTGCCGCTCACCGACGGCATCGTGCTCGGTCTGGGCAAGTTCAACCGCATCCTCGAGGTCGACCTCGAGAACCGCTGCGTGGTCGCCCAACCGGGCGTCACCAACCTCGGCATCACCGCCGCCGTGGAGCACGCGGGCTTCTACTACGCGCCCGACCCGTCCTCGCAGATCGCCTGCACCATCGGCGGCAACGTCGCCGAGAACTCGGGCGGCGTGCACTGCCTGAAATACGGCCTCACCACCAACAACCTGCTCGGCATCGAGATGGTGCTGCCAAACGGCGACATCGTCCGCCTCGGCGGCAAGCATCTGGACGCCGAGGCCTACGATCTGCTCGGCCTGATGACCGGCTCCGAAGGGCTTCTGGGCGTCGTGACCGAGGTCACGGTCCGCATCCTGAAGAAGCCCGAGACCGCCCGCGCTCTGCTGATCGGCTTCCCGACCAACGAGCAGGCGGGCGACTGCGTCGCCGCGATCATCGGCGCCGGCATCATCCCGGGCGGGCTCGAGATGATGGACCGGCCTGCGATCCACGCCGCCGAGGATTTCTGCCACGCGGGCTACCCGCTCGACGTCGAGGGCCTGCTGATCTGCGAGCTCGACGGCTGCGAAGCCGAGGTCGAGCATCTGATCGGCGTGGTCGAGGCGATCGCCCGCCAGTGCGGCGCCGCCTCGGTCCGGGTCAGCGAGGACGAGGCCGAACGCCAGCGCTTCTGGGCCGGCCGCAAGGCGGCCTTCCCCGCGGTCGGCAAGATCTCGCCCGACTACTACTGCATGGACGGCACGATCCCGCGCCGCCAGCTGCCCTATGTGCTCCACCGCATGCGCGAGATGAGCGAGCACTATGGCCTGCGGGTCGCCAACGTGTTCCACGCCGGCGACGGCAACCTCCACCCCCTGATCCTCTACGACGCCAACCAGCCGGGCGAGCTCGAGCGCACCGAAGAATTCGGCGCCGAGATTCTCAAGCTCTGCGTCGAGGTCGGCGGCGTCCTGACCGGCGAGCACGGGGTCGGCGTCGAAAAGCGCGACCTGATGCCGGTGATGTTCAACGAGGACGACCTGAACCAGCAGCAGCGGGTCAAATGCGCGTTCGACCCCACCCAGATCCTCAACCCCGGCAAAGTTTTTCCCACCCTCCACCGCTGCGCCGAACTCGGCCGCATGCACATCCACCGCGGCCAGCTCCCCCACCCCGACCTGCCACGGTTTTGAACCTTCTGGTCGGGCTCGCAAAAGTGGCTGGCCAAAAGTCCTGTCGCGTACGATCCTCGACCGAGGACCTTGGCATCTTTTTCATCATTTGCGTTATCGGCTTGGACGCGAAGATTGTTGCTGAGGAACCATTCTATGGATAAGCATATTGCGCCGGGACCGATGATGATATAGCGGAGATGGACATCGGATCCGGATATGAGCCATGATCGCTTATATAGAACCAAGGACCTCCGCGGCACAACAACACGCACATACCAGAATGGACGCGAAGCTTGGTCCTAGGACCACGTCGCTGGATAGGCGTTGACCGAGATTCTGATATCGCACACATCAAAGATCCGGATATGAATGATCGCTTTTACAGAACCAATATACGAGCGCGTCCGATCTTGGTCGGTACCGCGCGCTCAGTTTGCGACGGGTTCGGGGTTGAGCATCTGGGTCTATCGTGAACGTCAAATGCCTTCCGGATGTGGACTAGCAGACTATTCGATCCCGATTCGTCGTCGATGCGAGCCGCGTCTGAAACGGGGCCTGGATTCTTGCGCTGACCCTTACTCGTCCTCATGCTCACGCTCGCGATCGTGCGATCCGCCGAGCTGCCTCGTCCCCAAGTAGGAAGCGAAGCCTTATCTTCTGTCCCGATCAAGGCCGTTCCCACGATCAGCCGGAAGAACGAGCCCGATGATTGCCGCCCCGGTTCGCAGCACACCTTAGATGTTGTGACAACCTGTCCAGAGCGTCGTCCCTGATCCCTCGGTGAGGGCGTGCGTGCCAACGCGGACGACACGCGGGCTGTCTCCGGTGTCGAGCGTTTCTCGCCATTCTCGAAAAAGAAATCACGCCGCGCCGCGGCCATCTCTTCCTCCGGATCGCGCAACATACGCTTGCCGCCGCGCTTTTCCTCAAGGCGATCGAGTAAGGAGTGAAACGGCCAATGTCTGCCCGCAACTCCTGCAGGAAAGCTTTACCGAAGATGCGCCGAGATGGTTCATCGGGATCTCCTGTCTTGTTGATCACGTCACCCATCATCGGCGCCCCAGCATTCTCCAATTCAGCCGCTTACGCCTTCTACTCCGAGCTTGTCGCGTCACCGGAAACACCGTCACGATAGGCCGCGTTTGACGACCATCGCCAGTCGACTAGCCGGTCGACGCGCTGCGGCGAGACACCGGCGGCGACCATTGCGCTCTGTGCCTTCTTGCGAGGCACCAACGGGCGCAGCCACCACCCACCTCGAGCTCGCGGTCGGCGAAGTAGGCAAAAGGTCGGGTCTCCCTTTCGCAGACCCCGCTGCCTTGCTCGGCTGCTCGCATGACCTGTGGGGCGTAGGTTCATTAGCTGTTGCATCACAGCTCCTCCGAGGCCCGAGAGCCAGTAAAAGCAGATGATCAGCCAGCTAGTCAACCCTGATTTCAAGAAGAAATGTCGTCTATAAAGGAGCAAGCATGCGAGTAGAAGCACGTAGGGGCGCGACGCACGCCTCCCTGAGGCGCCACACGCCGGTTCAGCGATCGTCTGCCAGGTCCTCTAAGAGGGTGTCGGCGGGTGTCGGGCCGCTTTCTATGTACCCTGTCATGCGATCGCTGCGAGGCCGTGGCGGTCGACGAGGTTCAGGAGCTTGAGCGAGGCGCCGGCCGGGTGCTTTTCGCCCCGCTCCCACTGGCTGATCAGGCCGGTGGTGACGTTCAGATGGCGCGCGAACACCGCCTGGCTGACGCGCTCACGCGCCCGCAACGCCCGGATGTCCGCCGCTGTCAGCTGCCGCACCGGTGTGAGGCAAAGGTCGTCGAAGTCGCGCAGCGTCCGCTTGTCCATGACGCCCGCGTCGTGCAGGTCGGAGGCGATCTCGTGGATCGCCGCGAGCGCATCACTCCGATAAGTCCTGCTCATCCGGGCCCACCTCCACAAGGGCGCCGCTCGCCACGGCTCTGGCGAGAGCGGCATCGTCATAGGCCAACATGTTGGCGGCCAGCCGCCTGAAGCCCACTAATTCGTCCGGGCGGATCGAGGCGCGGGCGCTCTTCGCGAAGCCGTAGACGAAGATTGCCCGGTCGCCGGCCCGGAAAATGACGATCGATCGAAAACCGCCGCTCTTTCCCGTATGCCGGCGAGCGATCCTTTGCTTGAGGACGCCGCCCCCGAGATCGGCGTCGACCAGCCCCCTGGCGGCCCGCCGCACGGCCTCACGCAGTTCAGTGTCGGCTAGGCCTTCCCTGCGGGCGAAGCGCGTGAACCAGCGCGTCACGAAAACCCTCACCTGCAGCGCTTTCCGACAGGAGCGAGTCCCGGCAATATATAGTACCAGGTGTTACAATTCAACCATCGCCGCCGGTGATCGACGAACGCGGCTTCGGGCCGGCGTCAGCCGGATGCCGCCCGGGCCCGTTGGCCATCGATGCTCCAGGCGCCGGGGCCGGCCACGCAGAAGTAGAGAAAAACGAAGCAGAACAGGATCGCGGCGTCGCCGCCGTTGAGCGCCGGGAAGAACGCCTTGGGCGCATGCGCCATGAAGTAGGCGAACGCCATCTCGCCGGCGAGCAGGAAGGCCACCGGCCGGGTGAACAGGCCGACCAGAATGAGCAGGCCGCCGAACAGCTCGAGCACCGCCGCGAGCCCGAGCAGCGAGAGCAGCGGCGGGCCCTCGCCGCCGATCGGCGGCGGAAACCCGAACAGCTTTTGCATGCCGTGCTCGATGAACAGCAGCGCCACCATGATCCGCAGCACCGCCCGCATCCGAGGCTGCCAGACACCGTCTGGATCGAAGTTCATGACCATGCCTTCCGGTTGTTCCCGACCGATGTGCCTGCCTTCCCGCGGATTGGCAAGAGGCCCCGTGAGGACTGGCCCCCAAGGTCGATCCCGACGACCGGTCTCCGCGACCCTCGATCGCCAGCCAGAGGCCGCCGCGCCCCCCACAGGCTCCGCTCGGAGGTCCCGACCCGAATGGTGATCGTCTTCGGGCGGGGGCCGGCAGCTCGTTGCGCATCCGCTCCGGCACAGCTGCGCCAGTCGCCGGTCACCGAGATCAAGGCACGGTCATGGCACAGGGATGCGTCGATTCCGTCGCATTCGTCAACCAATTGATAAGACGAAACTTCTCCCGCTGCCCCCGGCGCCGGGCTTGGATGCGAGTTGCGCCCTGGGCGGCTGAATCTGGCCGATTTCCGCCGATTTCGGGCCGACTCAAGCCGCCTCAAGCCGGCATCAACCGGACTCCAGCTTTGTTTCAGCTTCGGACATCGCGGCACGCACAAGCATGTGTTGCGACACTTCTGCGCAGATCATCGCACACTCGCGCGACACCTGCCGCACAGGTACAATCTCTCGGCGAGCGAAGATTGCAGCCTTATCTTTCAAGTGGAACAGATGGATGGTTCTGGTGGGTCGGTGGGGCGGGCGTCATTCATGACTATGGCGAGCAGCCGGTCCTCTTGGATCGGTTTTCTTGGGCTCGTCTCAGCCGCTCGGATCGCGACCGGACGGCCGGACGGGCGGCACCGGCGCATGGACGGGCCCGGATTGATCCGCGCTCCGGCGGGGCGTAGGGCCGCAGGGCTGGCGGCGGCGGCGCAGGGTGCTAAGCTCGCAAGCCGCGAGCGCCGGCAGCGCGGCGCCGGCGCGCTTACCGACAACCCGAACGGAGGCAGGCCCCGTGCGGTTCGCCCGGCATCCCGAGACCAGCCCGTACCAGCAGAACCTGGACCGCAACCCGGCCAACTACGCGCCGCTCACCCCGCTCAGCTTCCTGGAGCGCGCGGCCGACGTCTACCCGAGCCGGACCGCGGTGATCCATGGGGCCTGGCGGGCGGATTATGCCGAATTCCGCGGACGCTGCCGCAGGCTCGCCTCGGCGCTGGCCGGCCGCGGCGTCCGGCCCGGCGACACGGTTGCGGTGATGCTGCCGAACGTCCCGCCCATGCTCGAGGCGCACTACGGCATCCCGATGGCGGGTGCCGTGATCAATGCCCTGAACGTCCGCCTCGAGGCCGAGACCATCGCCTACATCCTGGACCACGGCGAGGCCAAGGTCCTGCTGACCGATCCGGAGTACGCGGGCGTGATCAAGGAGGCGCTCGGGCGCACCGAGCGGAAGCTTCTGGTGGTCGACGCGCCCGATGCCGAGTTCGAGGTTCCGGGGGAGCACCTGGGCGAGCTCACCTACGAGGAGCTGCTCGCCGAGGGCGACCCCGCCTTCCCGCCGCTCTATCCGGCCGACGAATGGCAGGCGGTAGCACTCGGCTATACCTCGGGCACGACCGGCCGGCCCAAGGGCGTCGTGACCCACCACCGCGGCGCCTATCTGAACGCGATCGGCGACATCCTGGTCTGGGAGATGGGCCTGAACCCGGTCTACCTCTGGACCCTGCCGATGTTCCACTGCAACGGCTGGTGCTTCCCCTGGGCGGTGGCCTTGCAGGGCGGGACCCAGGTATGCCTGCGCCGGGTCGAGCCCGCGGCGATCTACGCCGCGATCGCCGAGCATCGGGTGACCCACCTCTGCGGCGCGCCCGTGGTCATGGGCATGATCATCAACGCGCCGCCCGAGCAGCGGCGCGCCTTCGAGCACCGGGTCAACATGATGACCGCGGCCTCGGCGCCGCCGGCAGCCGTGCTGCAGGCGATGGCCGCGCTCAACATCAAGGTCACCCACGCCTACGGCCTGACCGAGGTCTATGGACCGGCCACGGTCTGCGCCTGGCAGAACGCCTGGGAGGGGCTGCCCGCACCGGAACAGGCCAGGCTGCAGGCCCGCCAGGGCGTCCGCTATCCGGTGCTCGAGGGCCTCGAGGTCATGGACCCGGGAAGCATGCAGCCGGTTGCGCGCGACGGCCAGACGATCGGCGAGATCATGATGCGCGGCCACGTCGTCATGAAAGGCTATCTCAAGAACCCCGAGGCTACGGAGGCGGCGTTCGCCGGCGGCTGGTTCCATACCGGCGATCTCGCCGTGATGCATGGCGACGGATATGTCGAGATCAAGGACCGCTCCAAGGACATCATCATCTCCGGCGGCGAGAATATTTCCTCCATCGAAATCGAAGGAGCTCTGTATCGTCACCCGGCGGTACTTGAAGCAGCCGTAGTCGCCAGGCCGGATTCGAAGTGGGGAGAGACCCCTTGTGCCTTCGTTACCGTCAAAGCCGGCATGACGGTTTCGGAGCAGGAGCTGATCGACCACTGCCGCTCAGTTCTCGCCCACTTCAAATGCCCACGGACCGTGATGTTCGCCGAGCTGCCCAAGACCTCGACCGGCAAAATCCAGAAGAACCTGTTGCGCGAGCGTGCGCGGGCGTTGTGATGGCTGGCGGCGTCCCGGCATCTTCGTGCGTCTCATGTCGACAGTCTCGTCGGGTTGAAATCGGCATGGCTCGGCAAATCACGGCGGCCTGACGCAGGCCGCGCTCGCCCGGTGAACGAGGCTGCGCGATGCCTGCCGGGCTCGCCACCGCAACCATGATCGAATGTGCAGAAGACGTCTGGACACGACTGCGGTTGGCCGAATCCCAGGCGTTGGTCCGCAGGTCGTCGACGGCGTAGGGCAGGTCGGCCGGCATCAGGTCGGCGGCGCCGGGTCGCGACGGCCGCAGAGCACGTTGTCAGCCCTGGCGGCCCACGTTCACCGCTCCAACCGCCGTCGCCGATTCAATCTCGCCTTGCATGGCTTTTGCCTTGGTCGCATGATCGGGGTTCGATCAAGCCCGCATCGGGCGGATGACAACCGTCAGTCGAGGCGACAGGGGAGGCTACAATGGCAATCGCGATTCACCCGTCCGTGGACCGTGGCATCAAGCCCGCGGCGCCGAGCTTTGCCGGCGGCACGCTGGTCTGCAAATGCACCGACCGGCCGGTCCGGGTGAGCATCAAGGGGCAGTCCGCCTACAACCACGTCTGCGGCTGCACCAAGTGCTGGAAGCCGGCCGGCGCATTGTTCTCCATGGTCGCCGTGGTGCCGCGCGACAACCTGAGCGTGGTCGCAAACGGCGACAAGCTCCAGATCGTCGACCCCTCGGCGGCGATCCAGCGCTATGCCTGCAAGGTCTGCGGCGTGCACATGTACGGCCGGATCGAGAACAAGAACCATCCGTTCTACGGCTTCGACTTCATCCATACCGAGCTGTCGCCGGACAGCGGCTGGTCGGCGCCCGAATTCGCCGCCTTCGTGTCGTCGATCATCGAGTCCGGGACCAAACCGGAGGCCATGGCCGGCATCCGGTCGCGGTTGAAGGAGATGGGCCTGGAGCCCTACGACTGCCTGTCGCCGGGGCTGATGGACGCGATCGCGACCCACACCGCCAAGGCCAAAGGCGTCCTGCAATAAGCCTTACGGGTCCAGTGTCGCAAGCGGCCGCTGCCTGCGTCCCCGACCTTGGGTGAGGCGGGCGGCGGCCGCCGATGACGCAGGGGCCGCGCTCACGCCGTCCGCAGCCCGAGGTGCTCGATCATGGGCTTGAAGTCGCGGTCGCCGTACAGCAGCACATGATCGTTACGGATGCAGAAGGTGGCGATCATCACGTCGATCGTCTTGCGGATCGTGATCCCTTGCTGCCGTAGCCAGCGGTAGTTCTGCGCGCTTGCCAGCGCCAGCTCGCGACCGAGCATGTCGGCATAGGGCAGCTGATCGAGTGCGCGCCGCGCCCGCTCGAACTCGCGATCATGACGAAAGCCTTGCAGCACCTCGGTGATGATCAGGTCGCCGATCAGCAGTTCCTCGCCGCCGAGCAGCCCGTCCAGCCGATCGGTGTGGCGCGTGCTTCGACCGTTGAAGTAGTCGATCCAGACGGAACTGTCGACCAGGATCACCGCTCAGTCGCGCCGCATCTCGTCGAGGTCGCCCTCCCAGTGCAGCTTGCCGCGGAGTTGCCGAATCTCTTCCTGGCGCTTCAGGCGGACAAGCGTCTTCAGCGCTTCTTCGACCACGGCGCGCTTGGTCTTCAGACCGGTACGCCGCATGGCCTCAGCCACCAGCTCCTCGTCGAGCACGATGTTGGTGCGCAATGTCGGGCTCCATCGGGTGTATGGCGCACGGCGAACATACACCCGTTCGGGTGGCGCACAAGGGCCGCGAGCCCCCTCGTAACACCTCAGGGCAGGGTATAGGCCGTCTTGACCTGGGTGTAGAACTCGATCGCGTAGCGGCCCTGCTCGCGCGGGCCGTAGCTCGAGCCTTTGCGGCCGCCGAACGGCACGTGGTAGTCGACCCCGGCGGTCGGCAGGTTGACCATCACCAGGCCGGCCTCGGCATTGCGCTTGTAGTGGGTAGCAAACTTGAGCGAGCTCGTGCAGATCCCGGCCGAGAGCCCGAAGGGCGTATCGTTGGCAACCGCCAGCGCCTCGTCGTAGTCCTTGACCCGGATCACCGAGGCGACCGGGCCGAAGATTTCCTCGCGATTGATCCGCATCTGGTTGGCGGTCTCGGTGAACAGGGCGGGTGCGAGATAGTAGCCCTCGGTGTCGCGCTTCAGGCGCTGGCCGCCGACCGCGAGCCGGGCACCCTCCTTCTGGCCGATCTCGAGGTAGGAGAGGTCCTGATCCAGCTGGCTCTGATCGACCACCGGGCCGATCTCGGTGCCGGGCTTGAGCGCATGGTCGACCTTGAGCGCCTTGAGGCGCTCGACCATCGCCTCGACGAAGCGGTCGTGGATCTTTTCGGTCACGATCAGGCGCGAGGACGCCGTGCAGCGCTGGCCGGTCGAGAAGAAGGCGCCGTTGACCGCGGCGCTGACGGCGGTCGCGAGGTCGGCGTCGTCGAGCACGATCAAGGGGTTCTTGCCGCCCATCTCGAGCTGGAACTTGGCAAGGCGCGCCGCGCACTTTTGCGCGATGTGGCGGCCGGTGTCGACCGAGCCGGTGAAGCTGATCGCGGCGACGTCGGTCGAATCGAGCAGCGCCTCGCCGACCACCGAGCCCCGGCCCATGACCAGGTTGAAGACGCCATCCGGGGCCCCGGCGCGCTTCAGGATGTCGGCGATCGCCCAGGCGCAGCCCGGCACCAGGTCCGCGGGCTTGAACACCACGCAATTGCCGTAGGCCAGTGCCGGCGCGATCTTCCAGGCCGGGATCGCGAGCGGGAAGTTCCAGGGCGTGATCAGCCCGACCACGCCCACGGGCTCGCGGGTGATGTCGACCTCGATCCCGGGCCGGACCGAGGGCAGCCGCTCGCCGCCGAGGCGGAGCGTCTCGCCCGCGAAGAACTTGAACAGCTGGCCCGCGCGCGCCGCCTCGCCGATGCCCTCGGGCAGGGTCTTGCCCTCCTCGCGCGCGAGCAGCTCACCGAGCTCCTGCTTGCGCTTCAGGATCTCGTCGCCGGCCGCATCCAGCAGATCGAACCGCTGCTGCGGCGTGCTCCGCGACCAGGCCGGAAAAGCCCCCTTGGCGGCGGCGATCGCTTTTTCCGCAGTTGCCCGATCCGCGCGCGCAAAACTGCCGACCACGTCCTTGAGGTCGGAGGGGTTGATGTCGTCCCCCGCCTCGCTGCTCTCGACCCACTCTCCGCCGATCAGATGCGGCTTCAATGCCATGGTGCTGCTCCGTTGCCCATTACTGCGCTTCCGTTGAGATCCCGGTTCCGCGCTCAGGAAACCCGGTGCGTGGCCGCTTCCCATTCCGCCACGATGAAGCGGCGGGCGTGGCGGGCGAGGTCGTGGCCGTCGGTCCAGGTCTGCCGCCATACCGCGAGGTCGATATTCGCGCCCGGATCGCCACCGCCGGCGCTGAACGCTTCGAAGGTGAGGGCACCTTGATAGCCGATCTTGGCGAGCGCCCGGAACAGGGCGCCGAAGTCGATCGTGCCCGTGCCCAGATAGCCGCGGTGGCTCTCGCCGATCTGAACATAGCCGAGGCGCGCCCCACAGCGCTCGATCGCGGCCGCGGGATCGCCCTCCTCGAGGTTCATGTGGTAGCTGTCGAGATGGACGACCAGATTCGAAGCGCCGATCTGCTCGATCAGCGCCAGCGCCTGGCCCGCGGTGTTGATCAGGTTGCTGTCGTAGCGGTTGACCACTTCCAGCCCGAGCGTCATGTCGGCGGCAGCGGCGCGCTCGGCCAGGCGCGCGAGCACACGGACGCAGTTCCACCGGCCCGCCTCGGTCGGGGTCGAGCGGTAGCGGCCCTGGGCCGAATACAGCACGCCGGTCAAGAGCCCGGCACCGAGATCGCGGCTGACGCTGAGCGCCAGATTGAGCCGCGCCTCGCCGCGCGCGACGTTCTCCGGGTCGCCGCTCGAGATGTCGCTCGAGAAGCCCAGGCCCATCGAGGTCACCGGCCGGAGGCCGGCATGGTCGAGCAGGCGCCGGGTCCGCGGGAGGTCGATCCGGCTCGGGTCGCGCAGCGGAATCTCGAGAACCTCGAAGCCGTGGCGTTGCGCCCCGGCGATCGCGCGCTCGCCGTCAGCCTCGCTCCAGCCGGACGCGAACACCAGCGCATGGACGCCGAGCGGATTCATGGGCGCCTTTCTCCCTGTCTCGAGCGGGAAATTACGTCACCCCGGCCGCCCTGTCACGCGGCTCGGCGCACCGCACCGATACCGCACCGCCGGGACGGTTGCTCGCACCCGCGGAACGTGCGATCCTGCGCCCAGGCGAAGTCCAGATCGCCTGGTCAGGCGCTTCGGAAATATTCCTTGATCGCCCGAGAAAATTTGCTGGTCTGTGGACAACCGCGACAACTCCCTACAATACCGCGCAAAATTCTTTTCAATTGCGGTGGATCGATCGAGAATGGTTTGTGCGCCAAAAATCCATTTGGCGCGGCCGGCAGCTCGGTTAGGCTGCGTGCCTGGACTCCAGGAAAGCGCCGCCCGCATGGCCCGGACCGCCCCCGACCTGTTCGCCGACGACGCCGACGAGATCCTCCCGGGCGCGCTGCACGCTACCGGACTGCTGCCGGCGCAGCATCTTAAGAGCCTGATCGAGCAGAGCCACGAGATCCAGTCGCTGTTCCCGATCGCGCCCGAGCAGATCCAGCCGGCGAGCCTCGATCTGCGCCTGGGCGCCACCGCCTACCGGGTGCGCGCGAGCTTCCTGCCGGGCGAGGACGCGACCGTCCAGGACAAGATCGAGGCCTTCGCGATGCATCGCTTCGAGCTCGCCGACGCGGGCGCGGTGCTCGAGAAGGGCTGCGTCTACATCGTCGAGCTGCTGGAATGCCTGGCGCTCAGGAAGCGCACTTCGGCGATCGCCAACCCCAAGAGCTCGATCGGCCGGCTCGACGTGTTCGTCCGCCTGATCACCGACTACGGTCGCGAGTTCGATCGGGTGTGCGCCAACTACCACGGGCCGCTCTACGCCGAGATCGCGCCCCGGACCTTCAGCGTCCTGGTGCGCCCGGGCGATCGGCTGAACCAGATCCGGATCAAGCGCGGCACGCCGCTCTCGAGCGACGACGCCATGCGCCGCCTCAACGAGCGCGATCGCCTGCTCGCCCCGGGCCTGGAGAGCGACGAGATCAGGAGGGGCGTGCCGATCACGGTCGATCTCGCCGGCCACGGCGGGGGCGAGGCCATCGGCTACCGGGCGCGCCGGCACGTCGGCCTGATCGATCTGCGCCGGCTGCGCCACTATGAGGTCGACGACTTCTGGCATCGCGTGCCCGCCTCGCACGACCGCCGCCTGGTCCTGGATCCGGGCGAATTCTACATCCTCGCATCCAAGGAAGCGGTCCGGGTGCCCGCCGACCACGCCGCCGAGATGCTCGCCTACGACACCGCCATGGGCGAGTTCCGGGTCCATTACGCCGGCTTCTTCGATCCGGGCTTCGGCCATCCCGACGCCGGCGGTGCCGCCGCCGAGGGTCGGTGCGCCGAGGCGACCACCAACGTCTCGCTTGGGACCCAGGACCGACCACCGAGGTCGGTCCGGTCCAGCGAGCCTGGGAGCGAGCCGACGGGCACGCGCGCCGTGCTCGAGGTGCGCTCGCACGAGGTGCCGTTCGTGCTCGAGGACGGCCAGCGGGTCGGACGGCTGATCTACGAGCGCCTGATCGCCCGGCCCGACCGCCTCTACGGCGCCGGCATCGGCTCGTCCTACCAGCGCCAGGGCCTGGCGCTGTCCAAGCATTTCAAGGCCTGATCGGGACCGCCGCGGCGATCGCCTGTCGTGCCTGAGCGAGTGCTCCTGGTCCCGGGCTCGAGCTAACGGACCGCGCTGCCGCCGGTCTCGCCGGCGCGCGCCGGGCCTCGGCCAGTCCCCGACCCTGACCATCGTAACCTAGACCGGTCGCCCGGCCTGCCGAGTCGATGCCGACCGGTCCGGCTCTTGATCGACCATGCGCCTGTAACCCGGCTGGCGTGCGACCTCGGACCGGGTGACATCGCTTGGGAAAAGGCCCATCCTGCCGGCACCGACCCTCGACCGAGGCTGGCAGCCGCAAGGGGGAGGCCTTCCGATGCTCGAGTTCACCTACGAGACGCTGCCCGGACGCGTGCTGTTCGGCACCGGCAGCCTGGAGCGGCTGGCGGACGAGGTGGCCAAGCTCGGCGCCGCGCGGGCGCTGGTCCTGTGCACGCCCGGCAAGCGCGCCTTGGCCGAGGACGCGGCGCGGCGGCTCGGGGCGCGCGCGGCCGGGATCTGCGACCGGGCGGTCATGCACACCCCGATCGAGGTCGCCGAAGCCGGCCGGGCCGAGGCGGAGCGGCTGCACGCCGACTGCTACGTCGCGATCGGCGGCGGCACCACGATCGGCCTCGCCAAGGCGATCGCGCTCGAGACCGGCCGGCCGATCGTGGCCGTGCCGACCACCTATTCGGGCTCCGAGATGACCCCGCTTCAGGGCATCACCGCGGACGGGGTCAAGCGTACGCGGCGCGATCGGAAGATGCTGCCCAAGGTCGTGATCTACGACCCGAAGCTGACCCTGGACCTGCCGGCCAGGGTCTCCGGCCCTTCGGGCATGAACGCGATCGCGCATTGCGTCGAGGCGCTCTACGCCGAGGGCGCCAATCCGATCACCTCGCTGATGGCCGAGGACGGCATTCGCGCGCTCGCCACGAGCTTGCCGGTGGTGGTCCGCACGCCCGCGGATCTGGACGCGCGCGCCCTGGCGCTTTATGGCGCCTGGCTCGCCGGGGCGGCGCTCGGCGCGGTCGGCATGGCGCTGCACCACAAGCTCGCGCATGTGCTGGGCGGCAGCTTCAACCTGCCGCACGCCGAGACCCATACCCTGATCCTGCCCCAGGCGGCCGCTTACAACCGGCAGGCGGCGCCCGAGGCGATGGCGCGGGTCGCGCGCGCGCTGGGCGCCCGGGACGCGCCGAGCGCTTTGTTCGATCTCGCGACCGCCTTGGGCGCCGAGATGCGGCTCAAGGCCTTCGGCCTCGGCGCAGCCGACCTCGACCGGGCGGCCGGGCTCGCGGTCCAGGAGCCCTACTACAACCCCCGCAAGGTGACCCGCGAAGGGGTGCGCGCCCTGCTCCAGGACGCCTACGACGGGCGCCGGCCGGCGGCCTGAGCGCGCGCCGGCGGCGAGGACGGAGCTGGCATGCCCGAGGCCTTCATCTGCGCTGCTCTGCGCACCCCGATCGGCCGTTATGGCGGCGCGCTCGCGAGCGTGCGCACCGACGACCTGGCGGCCCTGCCGGTCAAGGCGCTCCTCGCCCGCCATCCGGGCCTCGACCCGGCGGTGGTCGACGACGTGATCCTGGGCTGCGCCAACCAGGCCGGCGAGGACAACCGGAACGTCGCGCGCATGGCGGCGCTGCTCGCCGGCCTGCCCCCGAGCGTGCCGGGCGCCACGGTCAACCGCCTCTGCGGCTCGGGCATGGAGGCGATCGGGCTTGCGGCGCGGACGATCCGGGCGGGTGAGGCCGAGCTCCTGATCGCGGGCGGGGTCGAGAGCATGAGCCGGGCACCGTTCGTCCTCGGCAAGGCCGAGAGCGCATTTTCGCGCGCGGCCGAGCTCCACGACACGACCCTCGGCTGGCGCTTCGTCAATCCCGTGATCGAGGCGCAGTACGGCACGGAGTCCATGGCCGAGACGGCCGAGAACGTGGCTGCCGATCACCAGATCCGGCGCGCCGATCAGGACGCCTTCGCGCTCCGCTCGCAACAGCGGGCGGCCGCGGCGATCGAAGCGGGTCGCCTGGCCGTCGAGATCGTTCCGGTCGAGGTGCCGGGGCCGCGCGGCGCGCTGCTTGTGGTCGATCGCGACGAGCATCCGCGGCCCGAGACGACGATCGGGAAACTTGCAGCGTTGCCAGCGCCATTTCGAAACGACGGGACGGTCACGGCGGGCAATGCCTCCGGGATCAACGATGGCGCCTGTGCCCTGATCGTCGCCTCGGAGGCGGCAGCGCGGACGCAAGGGCTCGAGCCGATGGCGCGGATCGTCGGCATGGCGAGCGCCGGCGTCGCGCCGCGGGTCATGGGCATCGGCCCGGTGCCCGCGACCCGGAAGCTGCTCGAGCGGACCGGGCTCCAGCTCCAGGACACGGCGGTGATCGAGCTCAACGAGGCCTTCGCCAGCCAGGCGCTGGCCGTGCTGCGCGCGCTTGGCCTGCCCGACGATGCCGAGCAGGTCAATCCGAACGGTGGTGCGATTGCGCTCGGCCATCCGCTCGGCATGAGCGGCGCCCGTCTGGTCACCACGGCGAGCTACGAGCTTGGCCGCCGCAAGGCGCGTTACGCCCTCTGCACGATGTGCATCGGGGTCGGCCAGGGCATCGCCCTGATCATCGAGCGCGTGTGATCATCGAGCGGTGGTGTGAAGACGCATCGTTTTTGTGCCGCTCACCTTCCGAGCCCCGGCTTCAACCAGCCTTGGGCGTACCGGGGCGGATGTGGAGACAACAGCAGCCGGCATCGCCCGGCCGCCAGGTTTCGGCCGAGAACGCAAAGCCCGCGGCCGCGAAGGTGCCGTTGTCGACCACGCCCGCGATCCGGCAGAGCGTCTGGATCTTGGCGTCCGCAAGCCCGGCCGCCTGCCAGGCCTCCTTGAGCGGACAGCTGTGGAACTTGATGTCGAGCGCCTGATCGTCCGCCCGCCGGACCTCGGGCTCGAACAGCCGGCCGCGATCCGGCACGAAGTCGAGGAATGCGGCGCACAGACCCTTGAGGTCGGCCGGGCCGTAGGCGGCAAAGCGCCTGCCGATCTCGAGCCCGCGCCGGTAGATCGCCCGCTTCATCACCTCTTCCGCGGTCTCGGCACCGAAGCGTTCGGCGAGCGCGTCGTAGAAGGCGGCATAGACCAGGGCGCGGCTCATGTGCGCCTCCTTGAGCTGCCGCCGCAGGTCCTCTGCCTCGCTCGTCACGCGATCGTCCTTCCGCCCGGCCGTGCGACCAATCTTGCAGATCGCATGCCAGGGTGCGATGCCGATGACAAGCAGGGCGGGGGCCGGCCATGCGCTCAGGGCACCGGCCAGGATGCCCGATCCGGAGGGGGGACGAGCCATGATTTCGAGGCGCGACATGCTGGCGGCGACCGCCGCCGGCGCGGTGGTGACGACCGCGCACGCTGCCAACTTCGGCAACCCGGACGAGCCGCCGCAGGGCGCGATCAACGCCGCCAACCCCGCCAGCCTGACCGATCCCGGGCCGCAGAGCCCCTCGATCGGCAGCCAGTTTCCCTCGGCCCTGTCGCCGCCGCCGACCGACGTCGGCGCGCTGCCGATGTTCTGGGCGTCGTTCAACAACGCACCGAAGCGGGTTCAGGACGGCGGCTGGGCGCGGCAGGTGACCCAGGCCGACTTCGCGATTTCGGAGACCATCGCCGGGGTCAACATGCGGCTGACCGCCGGCGGCATCCGGGAGCTGCACTGGCACCTCGCCGCCGAGTGGGCGTACATGACCTACGGCAACTGCCGGGTCACGGTGCTCACCGACCAGGGCCAGGCCTACGTCGCCGACGTGAAGGCGGGCGACATCTGGTACTTTCCGCCCGGGTTTCCGCATTCTTTGCAGGGGCTGGGTCCGGACGGCTGCGAGTTCGTCATCTGCTTCGACGACGGCGCCGCCGGCGAGTTCAATACCCTGCTGTTGACCGAGTGGATGGCGCACACGCCGCCGGAGATCCTGGCCCAGAACTTCGGGGTCCCGGCCGACGCGTTCGCCGGGATTCCGCTGAGCAGCCTCTACATCTTCCAGGGCGACCTGCCGGGCGAGCTGGCCGCGGACCGGGCCGCGGTCAAGGGGACCAGGGGCTTCCCCCCGGAGCCGTTCACCTTCCCGCTCGCCGCGATGACGCCCTTCCGGCAGACCAGGGGCGGCGAGACCCGCGTCGCCGACAGCCGGAATTTTCCCGCCTCCAAGGCGATTGCGGCGGCGCTCGTGACCCTGCATCCGGGCGCGCTGCGCGACCTGCACTGGCACCCGAACGCCGACGAATGGCAGTATTGGATCAAGGGCAAGGGCCGCATGACGGTGTTCAGCACCGGACCGAAGGCAGTGACCATGGACTTCAATCCGGGCGACGTCGGTTACGTCAAGCGTCAGCACGGGCACTACATCAGCAACACTGGCGACACGGACTTGCAATATCTGGCCGTGTTCAGGAGCTCGTACTACGCCGGGATCTCGCTGGCGGACTGGCTGAGCCATACGCCGCCCGCGCTGGTCGCCCAGCACCTCAAGGTCGACGCGGCGACGATCGCCCGGTTCCCGAGCGACCGACCGGAGATCATGCCCGAGTGACCGCATCGGGTGGGACCGGCCGGCTGCCCGCTCCGGCTGCCCGCTGGGCGCCGGCCCGGCCTTGACAGGCTGGGAGGCATTGGGGACAGTCCGGGCAACCATCCGAGAACCGCGGTCAACACCGCAGGAGGCTGACATCATGGGCTGGACATCGACCGCGCGCGCGACCGCACTCGCCACCGCGGCGGCCTTGCTTTGGGGCGGTCAGGCGCTGGCGGCCGACAAGGAGGTCAAGATCGGCGTGCTCTACGACTTCACCGGGCCGTTTGCGGCCGGCGGTTCCGAGGCCGCCGCGACCGGCACCGAGGAAGCGATCGACGTGATCAACGAGAAGGGCGGCGTCGACGGCTACAAGATCACGCCGGTGATCGCGGATGCCCAGTCCAAGGTCGAGGTCGCGATCAGCGAGGGCGAGCGGCTGCTCAATCAGGAGCACGTCGATCTGATCATGGGCGTCTATGCCAGCGCCGATTGCGTGCCGCTGGCCCAGAAGGTCGACGCCGAGAAGAAGTTCATGTGGATCACGACCTGCGTCGCCTCGTCGGTCTTCAAGGACAAGAACCTTAGCCATGTGTTCCGGGCGCAGGTCCACAGCGACCAGTACGGCTGGGCGTCCTGCAGCTTCCTCAACGAGTACAGCCAGAAGAAGCTCGGCATCGCGCCCAAGGATCTCAAGGTCGCGATCATCCACGAGGACGGTCCCTACGGCTCGGGCGTCGCCGCCAGCAACAAGGAATACTGCGGCAAGGACGGCATGCAGATCGTCCTCGAGGAGGGCTATTCGGCGACCACGCCGGATCTGTCGAGCCTGGTGACCAAGCTGCGGCGCGCGCGCCCCGACGTGATCCTGCACACCGGCTACAATCCGGACATCACGCTGTTCCTGCGCCAGGCCAAGGAGCAGGGCCTGAAGTTCAAGGCCCTGATCGGCCATGGCGCCGGCTACAGCCAGATCGACAAGCTGCGCGCGACCTTCGGCGACGACGTCAACGATTTCTACAGCGTCGATCCGGTGGCGGCGCAGCTGCTCGATCCGAAGACGCTCCAGCCCGGCCTGGGCGACCTGATCAAGGAGATGGTCGAGCGCTACAAGGCGAAGACCGGGGCCTCCGAGGTGCCGCCGCACGTCTCGATGGGCTTCAACCAGGCCTGGATCTTCCTGACCGACGTCTTGCCGCGCGCGATCAAGACGTACGGCGGCATCGATCCTGAGGCCTTGCGCAAGGCGGCGCTCGACACCGACATCCCCGTGGGCGGCACGATCCAGGGCTACGGCGTCAAGTTCTTCCCGCCGGGCACGCCGATGTCCGGCCAGAACGAGCGCTCCTCGCCGGTGGTCATGCAGTACATCGACGGCGAGACCAAGATCGCCTGGCCGACCGCGATCCAGACGGTCGACCCGGTCCTGCCCCTGCCGCCCGGTCACGCCTACGCGCCCTGAGGCCGGTCGGCGGTGCTCCAGATCCGGGGGCTGACCAAGCGGTTCGGGGGCTTCACGGCGGTCAAGGACGTCGGGTTCGAGGTCGGCGAGGGCGAGATCCTGGGCCTGATCGGACCGAACGGCTCGGGCAAGAGCACGATCTTCAACCTGATCGCCGGCGCGCTCAGGCCCACTCAGGGGTCGATCCGCTTTTGCGGGCGCGAGATCGCGGGGCTGGTGCCGGCCCGGATCTGCCATCTCGGGATCGCGCGGACCTTCCAGATCCCGAGGCCGTTCCGCAGGCTCTCGATCTTCGACAACGTGCTGGTCGCCGCCTACTACGGCCACGGCGGCGACATCGGGCGCCCTGAGGCCGAGCGTCTGGCTGTGGACGCGCTTCGCGCCGTGCAGCTGCCGACCGAGGCCGGCGTGCCGGTCGAGGGCCTGGGGGCCGCGGGGCTGAAGAAGCTGGAGCTCGCGCGCGCGCTCGCGACCCGGCCGAAGCTGCTGCTGGCCGACGAGAGCCTGGGCGGCCTCGACGACAGCGAGATCGAGCAGGCGGCCGACATGCTGGCCGCGATCCGGCGCGACCAGGGGATCACGATCATCTGGGTCGAGCACATCATGGGCGTCTTGATGCGCGTGGTCGACCGCTGCATCGTGCTCGATCACGGCGAGAAGATCGCCGAGGGCGAGCCGCACGAGGTCGCTCGGGATCCGCACGTGATCGAGGTCTACCTCGGCACCGATGCGAGTGCGGTGCAGGAGCGGATCGCGGCGCGTGCATGAGCCGGGCCGGGGACCGGGCGGCGCACCGCTGCTGAGCCTCACCGGGGTCGGCGCCGGCTACGGCAGCTTCCAGGCGCTGTTCGAGGTCTCGCTCGAGGTCGGGGCGGGCGAGGCGGTCGCAGTGATCGGGCCGAACGGCGCCGGCAAGACCACGCTCTTGCGTGTCATCTCCAAGCTGATCGAGGTCAGCCGCGGCGAGATCCGGATGGACGGGCAGCTCCTGAACGACGTGCCGGCGCACCGGGTGATCGAGCAGGGGATCGCGCATGTGCCGGAGAACCGCCGGCTGTTCCCCAAGCTCACCGTCGAGGAGAACCTCCGGATCGGCGCCTTCCCGCCGGCCGCGCGCGCCCGCTTCGGGGAGCGCCTGGGCTTCGTCTACGAGCTGTTTCCGCGACTTAAAGAGCGGCGCGCGCAGCTCGCGGGCACGCTGTCCGGCGGCGAGCAGCAGATGTGCGCGATCGGCCGCGGGCTGATGTCCGGGCCCAGGCTGCTGCTGCTCGACGAGCCGTCGGCGGGCCTCGCCCCGGTGGTCGTGCAGCAGGTGTTCGATCTGGTGCGCCGGCTGCGCGCCGAGGGCTTCACCGTGCTGATCGTCGAGCAGAACGTGCAGCAGGTGCTCAAGGTGGTCGACCGCGCCTATCTGCTCGAGACCGGCCGGATCAAGTCCTCACGCGCCGCCGCCGAGCTGCTCGCCAGCGACGACCTCCGGCGCGCGTATATTGGGCTATAGTGGTCCCGGAGAGCGGCACCACTCCGGCTGAGCATGAGTGACGAAGGCAGGGCCATGAGACGGGAAGAAGCGATCAGCTTGCTGCGGCGGCATCGGGCCGAAATTGCCGCCCATGGCGTCCGCGCGCTCTACCTGTTCGGCTCGACCCGGCGCGACGAGGCCAGGCCCGACAGCGATGTCGATCTGTTCATCGACTACACCGAAGGCTTCTCTCTGCTCGATCTGGTGGCCCTCAAGGAAGAGGTCGACCGCGTGCTGGGTGCGCCCGCCGACCTCACGACCCGTGGCGGCCTGCATCCGCGGCTGCGCGACGACATCCTGCGCGAGGCCGAGCGAGTTTTCTGATGGTCAAGACGATCCTTGCGCGGATTGACGACATGCTCGAGGCGATCGACGAGATCAGACGCGTGACGGCCAGCAAGAGCTTTGAGGAGTTCCGGCAGGACTGGTTGCTCAGGAAAGGGACGGAGCGCGCGATCGAGATCATCTCCGAAGCAAGCCGGCACCTTCCCGACGAACTGAAGTCGAGGCACCCCTATCCCCGCTGGCGGCATGTCGCTGGTATCGGCAACGTCCTTCGTCACGAGTATCATCGGGTCGAGGATCAGATCGTATGGACAGTCATTCGGGATGAGCTGCCCAGTCTCAAGGTTTACCTGGAAGCCATGCGTACGGAGATTGAGGATCACCCCGAGCGCCTCACCGACGACCCCACCAGAACTGAGTGACCAGCCATGACGCATCTTCGACAGCTTCCTGCTCGAGGCGATCTTGAACGGGCTGTTGTTCGGGGGCGTGCTGGCGTTGCTGGCGCTCGGGCTCAATCTGATCTTCGGGGTGATCGACGTCGTCTGGATCTGTTATGCCGAGCTGATCATGCTCGGCATGTACACGGTCTATTTCCTGTATGCGGTCTACGGCCTGCCGCTGTTCGTCGCGTTCGCGGCCTGCATCCTCGTGGTGGCGCTCCTGGGCTTCCTTTTGCACTACCTCGTGATCCGGCCGATCCTGGGCAGCGAGCCGATCAACCAGCTCCTGGTCACGGGCGGCGTATTGTTCTTCCTGCAGGCGGTCGCGACGCTCGCGTTCGGCATCGACTTCAAGAACCTCGGCCTGTCGCTGCCGAGCGTGATGCTGGGCGAGATCTTCCTGCCGATGTCACGGATCTACGCCTGCGGCACCGCGCTGATCGCCATGCTCGCAGTCTGGCTGTTCCTGAAGAGGACCTACCTCGGGACGGCGATCCGCGCGATCAGCCAGGACCGGGCGATCATGCCGCTGATGGGGGTCGACGCCAACCGGATCTACCTGATCACCTCGGCAATCGGCGGCGGGCTCGCCGGGCTCGGCGCCTGCCTCCTGGTCCTGCAGTACGACGTCCACCCCGCGATCGGCCTCAGCTTTGGCCCGATCACCTTCATGGTCTGCGTCATGGGCGGCCTCGGCAACCTGGTCGGCGGCTTCGTCGCCGCGTTCATCTTCGCCCAGTTCATCTCGGTCGGCGGCTACTTCTTCGAGCTGGAATGGGGCTATGTCATGGCCTTCGTGTTCTTCATCATGATGATGTTCCTTCGCCCCCAGGGCCTGCTCGGCGCGCGTGGCTGAGGGGTTGCGACCGGTGACCCGCGCGCTGCCCGTCCTCGGCGTCGGCCTGCTCGCCCTGATCCCGCTCGCGGGCCTCAGCGAGTACTACCTGCATGTCCTGATCCTGATCCTGCTCTGGGCGTTCATCTATACCAGCTGGTCGATCATGGGCCGCTTCGGCCTGGTCTCGCTCGGCCACGGCGCCTTCCTCGGGATCGGCGCCTATACCGTGACCATGCTCTGGAACCATTTCGGCATCACGCCCTGGCTCGGCATCCCGGCCGCCCTCCTGCTGGCCGGCCTGACCGCGCTGGTGATCGGCTATCCGTGCTTTCGCTTCAAGATCACCGGCCACTACTTCGCGCTCGTGACGCTGGCACTCTCCGAAGTGGTCCGCCTGCTGATCATCGCGCTTCGCGACTTTACCGGGGGCTCGCTCGGCGTGACGCCGAAGACCGCGCTCGCCGACAGCTCCTATTCGCTCTACGCTCTCCAGTTTGCGCACAAGGAGGTCTGGTTCTACGTCATGCTCGGGTTCTGGCTGCTGGGCTTGTGGATCTGGCGCCTGGTCGACCGGAGCATGGCGCGCTACGCGATGCAGGCGATCAGCCAGGAGGAGGACGCGGCCGCGTCCGTAGGCATCGACGTCACCCGGACCAAGCTCACCATCACCCTGCTGAGTGCCGCGATGACCGCCTTCGGCGGCGCGCTCTACGGCCAGTACCAGGTCTACATCAACCCGGAAACCGTGTCCGGCATCGCGATCTCGCTCCAGATCGTGTTCGCGGTGATCGCGGGCGGCATGTACGTTCAGCTCGGCCCCACGGTCGGCGCGCTGTTCACGATCCTGCTCGCCGAGAGCCTGCGGATCGCGATCGGCAACGAGGTCCACGGCCTCGACGGCACGATCTACGGCCTGCTGCTGGTGATCTTCATCATCTACATGCCCAAGGGCATCCTTGGTGCGCTCCTCGACCTCGCTCGCCCGCCGCTCCGGCCCACCGCCCGCCCGGCCGCCCTCCAGCCCGCCGAGGGTTCGGTCCGGAAGCCGCGGCGCCCCTCAGCGACCTGGCGCCGGCTATTCCGCCGCCTGTCGCAGAGCCGGTGGACAGCGGCCCGCGATGGAAGGGGCTTCGGATCGACCGCCCCAGCATGACGCCGTTCTCCATGTCGTGCCGGACGAAATTGTCGGCGACGCGTAGCCGAACTCGCGATAGGCCTCGAACTGCTCCTCGTCGAAAAACTGGTCGGCGGTCGACTGGTCGGGGAAGTCCGGGTTGGCGCCCTTGTACCCGAGCAGCTTGAGCCGTAGGCCTTTGCACAGCGCGGTCGTGAGATAGATCGATGTGGCCCATGGCGCCATCGCATAGATGATGGGGCGACGGCGTAGGCGGACTCGGACAGGCACGACGTCTCGCGGATAGATGGCCGGGATCGACGGCATGAAGGATTGCAGCGTCGTCTCCTTGACGAACTCGATCGCGCGCACCGAAATCGGCCTCGATGCGCGCGATCGCGTTCTGCAGATCGGTGAACGCGTAGTCCGGATCCGCCGCGCCGTCACAGACCAGGATCAGCCGCAGCCGGCGGCGGACCAGCTCGTAGAGTCCCGAGATTCTCGAAATGGCCGCCGTCGCTGAGCAGGCAGATCGGCGAGTTCTCCTTGAGATTGGCACCGATCACCTCCTTGAGCCCGGGCTCGAAGTGGTTGGCGCGGAAGCGCCGCTCGCAGGACCGCCGCCAGCCGCGAGCTGCTTCGTTCGGATTGGGAACCCAGAACCCAAGCCGGAAATTCATCAGCGCCATCAGCATGCCCACCAACGGATTGCGGGTCACGCCGAGGCCACCGCTGGCCGTCCAGGGTTGGCGGCCGCGCCCGATATCGCCATGGCCGTCGGCAAGGTCGCTCGTCAGCCGAGAAGTCCTTGGTCCGCCGCCAACCGGTCGCGTTGCTGCCGCAGTAGAGGGGCGAAAGTACGAAGCTGTCGCCGCCCCGCATGCGATAGGTCCTCTCGTTGGATTTGTCAGAACCAGATTGGTATTGATCAGGTGGTAGGGCCCGACCGGCGGGCCCGGGTCGCACATCGCTCGAAAAGTGGTCGAATTCGGCCTGGACCGCAGGTGCGGTGCGATTTTGCCAGGGCCTTGTCGAGATCGGGCAGGAACGCCTCCATGAGCCGGTCCCGGTAGAAGCGATGGATCGTGATCAGGTTCAGATCAACCGGCATCCGGTCGCGACGGCGAGCAGCCAGGGCGCCGCGAGGATGCCTTCGCGAGACCCAGAACCGGCCTGAGCCTGGGATCGCCCACCAACCGAAGGTGAAGGACATCAGGAGCATGCCGTAGAGAAGAAACGCTGCGCCGAACGACGCGATCCAACTGCCCGGAATGGCCCAGCTGGCCCGTTTTTCACCCCTTGCTCTTCGGGGCTTCTGCATGGTCCTGGCGAAGGCCACGAGCCCGCTCGCGATGCCCGATGAGCGAGAAGGAGGAGCCGAGCACCCAGCCATGAACTGATCGACAGCGAACGGCACCGAGCCAGCAGCAGCAGAGCGCCGATGCTCCAGAGCGGCACGCGCACCCACCTCTCAAATCCCCGCCGCCACGTGTATTTCGTTCCGCCGAGTCGCACCAGCGACCTCCTGACTTGTGGTCCTGCCAAGTGACGACTGAATAGCCGGTAAACGCCAGACGCACACGGCGAACAAGATCGCCACGCCGCATGATCCGACGCAACAGCTTGAAACGCGCCATCCTACCACCGGTTGCGGCGAGATGGCGCCGAGGCAGGTCGGCGGCGCTGCCAGCGGCCCTTGGAGTGCGACGACCGGCGCCACCAGCTCGGTCAGTACTGCCGGCACCCAGGCGCGATCTTGTCCGACACCGAACACCGACGCCAATGAGCCCGACATGACGGCCGCGAATCGGCAGCCAGACGAGATGTTGAACATGATGCCGCGAACGAGGACCACGATGACCGAGGTCAGGGTGATGCCTTGCCGGGCGTCAGGTAGTTTCCGTGCTGACGGAGATAGCGCAGCATCTCGCCCTGTCCCGCGGACCATCGGCTCCCCGCCCCTGCCCGGATCGTCTGTGCCGTAGGGGAACGCAGGGCGGCGCGCTCGCCCGGCTTCGGCGCCTCGTTCGGGCTGCGTGACGGGCCGAGACCAAAACCACCCGGCGGCAACGACGGGGCGGCGCGGCGCGGCGCGGTCCTCGCCCTTGGCTTTCGCGATCGTGGACCAGCTTGCTGGTCAGCCAAGTCAGCGAGGTGCCGATGTAGCCGCCGCCGGAGACCGTCGAGAGATAGTCGAAGCGGCGGAGAAGGTCGTGGTGGGCCAGCGCCTGCAGCACGCCGAGCGCGAAGGTCGCCGAGCGGATGCCACCGCCCGACAGGGCTATGCCGGTGAGATCATCCGGCACTTGGTCGGTCACCGACGAGCGGGCAGGCCGAGGATCGCTTCTCGAGTGGAAGCCCTCGTCGCTGGCGGATGTAGGACTGCCATTCTTGGTCCGCGCAGCCGCCGCGTCGAGTCGTCGATCTCGCCTTTGCCGCTCGCCTGCGACAGCTGCGGCGGCAGACGCGGTCGATGAACGGCAGCTTGTTCGGCCGCAATAGCTTGTTTCCATGTGTGTTTTCCTCGGTATACGCGGCCGCTTCTCGTCCAGCTCACGATCTGGTAGCCTCAAGTGCAACCCTGAGCGCTTCCTTGATACGACGATGCCTCTCTATGGTTGTGATCCACTTCACAGTGTCCTACTCAAAATCGCGCCTCTGGGGCTGCGACCAGCGCAGTCACGAGCGCCGCGCACCTCATTGACCGACGTTCCGCGATTTGGCGTCGTGTGGCTTAGTAGGCTGCGGGCGATCGATCCATCGGGTCGTCGGGGAGGTGGAAGATGTCCGGAACACTGGATTGGAAGTGGATCGGGATCGGCGTGGTGGTGATGGTGGTTCTCAATCTGGTCGCCGGCCTGCTTCTGGGGCTGGTTCTCGGCCCCCAGATCGAGGGCGTGACCAGCCCCGAAGGCGTTCGGCTGAGTGGCGGCCAGCTCACGATCGCCGTCGTGCTCAACATTCTGGCCTTCGCGATCGGCGGCTTCATTGTCGGGGTCAAGTCGGTGGGCCGGACGATCCTCGAGCCCGGGATCTCGGCCGCGATTGCGGTCGTGATCGCGCTCGTGATCTCGGGCAATTTCTCGATCGTCAACATCATCGCCGGCGGCCTCGTGCCGTTTGTCGCCGGCGTGCTCGGCGGCTGGTTCGGCGAGCGGCGGCAGGGTACGGTCTGACCCGCGGCAGTCTGGCCAATTCACGCGTCGACCGGATCGCGTCACCTTCGGTCCTGCTCGCGGGAGGCCAGGGGCGTTCCGCGTCTTCAGCAACCCGAGCCGCCGAAGGACCCCTCCCCGTGATCATGCCCAATACGCTGCGCGCCAAGCTTGCTGCTGGCAGGCCCACCATCGGCACCCACTATCTCTCTGCCGATCCGGATGTTCCGGAAATCATCGGCGACAGTGGCCTGTTCGACTACGCCGAGTATTGCGCCGAGTACTCCGCCTTCGACATGCCGCTCCTGTTCCACATGGCGCGGGCGGGCCAGGTCGCCAACCTGCCGCTGATGATCAAGCTCGACCAGGAGAGCCAGGGGTTCTGGGCCCAGGCGGCGCTCGGCGCGGGCTTCAAGGCGGTGCTGTTCACCGATGTGCGCTCGGCAGACGACGTGGCGGCCTGCCATCGTTGCATCCGGGCCGATACGCCCGAGACGCGCGGCTACATGGGGGTCAAGCTCAGGCGTCCGGCCATGACGAGCTACGAGCCGGAGGGCTATCTCGAGGATCTGGCCGGGGTCGTGTTCGCGGTCATGATCGAGAAGAATCAGGCGGTCGAGGACCTCGACCGGGTGCTGGAAGCGGCGAGCGCCCATGGCGTCGACATGGCCCAGTGGGGGCCGGCGGATTTCGGGCTGTCCCGCGGTCAGCCGCGGCTCATGTATACTCCGGAGATCCGGCCGTTCGAGGAGCTGGTGATCAGGAAGTCGCTCGAGTACGGCGTTCACCCGCGGGTCGAGATCGCCGAGGTCGAGCAGGCGGACCGCTACGTCCAGCTGGGCGTACGCCATTTCTGCATCGGCTGGGACCGGTTCATCTACAAGGCCGGCTTGCAGCGGATCGGCGAGGGCATGCGCAAGCTGGTCGAGACCCTGTAGCGCCGGCGCCGCCCTCGCCAGAGAGGCGGCGCCGGCGCCACGGATCAGGCCGGACCCCGGCCCGGCCCGGCCGGACCCGGAGGTCGGGCCGCGGGCGTCAGTAGGCGACCTCGAGCCGGTTGCGCGTGCCCATCGAACCGCCCCACGCCCCGGCGGCGGCGCCGAGCACGAAGGCGATGAACGCCCAGATCGAGGCTGACGACGCGGCGCTCGCGGTCGAGTCCGCGGCCTGGGTCGCCGCCGCCTTCGCCTGATCGGCTTTCTGCTTGGCCTCGGCCTCGAGCTGGTCGATCCGCTGGTTGGCCTGATCGGGGCTGATCCCGACCTGCTGGGCGACGATCGCGACTGCCTGCTCGCGGGCCTGTTGCGCCTCCTGCTGGCTGCCGGTCGCCATCTTGCCGAGGTCGGCCACCAGCTCGCTCTGCGCCTGATCGGCGTTCAAGGCACCCGGCTGCTCGGGGCGCAGCAGCTGCTGGGCTTGCTGCTTGATCTGATCGACCGAGACGCCCGCCGCGTCGGCGGCCTGCGGCACCGCCTTGGCCACGCCCTGACCGACGCCCGAGAGCGTGTCGCCGACCACGTTGAACGCGCCGCCGACGATGCTGCCGACGCCTGTGGTCAGCAGATAGATCGTGATCAGCAAGGTCACGGCCCAGGTCAACACGCCGTGGATGATGCCATCGCCGCGCAACGGCATGCCGGACAGGCGCGCGGCGACGTAGCCGCCGACGACCAGCGCGACCAGGTTGCTGATCACCCACCAGATCCCGGCACCCAGGCCGAAGCTGGTGGCCTGGGGCGTGTCGCCGGCCGCGAGATCGACGGTCGACAGACCGATGCCGAAGCCGAGCAGGCTGAGCGAGACCTGGACCGCGATCACGATCGCGGCGCCGGCGAGCACGGCCCCCCATGAAATCCGTCGAAGCCCCGTGGTCGGCACGGCCACCGCCTCAGGTCCGGCGGGGTAGGCTGTGGCGCGAATTGTTTCTGCCATGTGGAATCTCCGTTTGCGTGTTGATCGGGCCTGGCGCGAGATGAGGCCGCGCGGGGTCCTGCTGCATCGCAAACAGACGATGGCTGCGCGGAAAGGTTCCGAGCCGTGTTCCGAGCCGCTTTTTGGGCAACCTGCGGCTACCGGCACGCGGCCGGCCGCAGATCGCGCAAAAGCCCAGCCTGCGGGCGCAAGGCGCCGCCCAGGGATCGGCCGGTCGGTGCGGCGAGCCGAAGGCCGGATCGACGTCCCGTCTCGGGGACCGTCGGGTTGCGCTGCACTCATCCGGCCTGCGGCCGTGATTGCCGTTCGTGCTCGGCGAACGGTCTACGCCCCGCCGCCGTCCTGTTGCTTGCGGCCGAACATCTGCACGAGGTCGGTCGGGAACGGGAAGACGATGGTCGATGAGCGCTCGTTGGCGATCGTCATGAGCGTCGAGAGATAGCGGAGCTGCATCGCCTCCGGCCGGGTCGCGAGGACCGTCGCGCCGCCGCCGCGACCCTTCACGGCCACCAGTCGCGGTTCAGGATCTGGTCGAGGCTGTAGGGGCAGCGCTCGGGAAGAACATCCGGACCGACCTCGCGTCGGAGCGCGCGGGTGGCAAAGCGGCGCCCGTCATCGTAGCTCTCGTCCAGCGCAGCCTGGAGCTCGGGCTTGAGACCGGGACTGTCGGCCAGGATCCTGCGCGCCTTCGAGCGGTGCACGTCGACCGAGGTCTCCCAGCCGGCGCGGGGCTCCTCGGCGCGAGAATGCTGCAGCTTCAACAGATGCTCGATGATCCGGGCGACGTTGCTCGTGAGCGCCCGGTGGTCCCGCTTGCCCAAGCTCTCGATCTCCTCGGCCAGATTCGCGAAGTCGAGATCGGTCATCGACCGGCGGGCGGCGGCGCGCCGAAGCAGCTTGGTCTGCTGCCGCGTCCAGCTGACGAAGTCGTGATCGTACCGGCTGGTCGCCTGTGGCAGATCCGATTTGAGCTTGGCCATGGCGGTCGCCCTCCGATCAGCCCCCCGGGCTGCGGTCGCCTTCCGGCTGCTTGCGGCCGAACATATGCACGAGATCGGTCGGGAACGGGAACACGATGGTCGAGGAGCGCTCGTTGGCGATCGTCATCAGCGTCGAGAGATAACGCAGCTGCATCGCCTCCGGCCGGGTCGCGAGGATGGCCGCGGCGTCCAGGAACCTCTGCGCGGCCTGGAACTCGCCCTCGGATTCGATGATCTTGGCGCGCCGGATGCGCTCGGCCTCGGCCTGGCGGGCGATCACCCGGATCATGCTCTCGTCGATGTCGACGTGCTTGAGCTCGACGTTGGAGACCTTGATGCCCCAGCTCTCGGTCTGCTCGTCGAGGATGCGCTGCAGGTCGACGTTCAGCTTCTCGCGCTCGGCCAGCATCTCGTCCAGCTCGTGCTGGCCGAGCACCGAGCGCAGCGTGGTCTGGGCGAGCTGGCTGGTCGCGTTGTTGAAGTCCTCGATCTGGATGATCGCGTTGCGCGCATCCATGACCCGGTAATAGACGACCGCGTTGACCTTCACGAGCACGTTGTCGCGCGAGATGATGTCCTGGCTCGGGATGTCGTGGACCCGGATGCGGAGGTCGACCTTGACCGCCTGCTGGATCATCGGGATCACCAGGATCAGGCCGGGCCCCTTGACCTTCCAGAAGCGCCCGAGCTGGAAGATCACGGCGCGCTCGTACTCGCGCATGATCCGGATCGCCGAGAACAGCAACAGCAACAGCAGGATCACCGGGATGGCGACGAAGGCGTTGTTGAGCACGAATGTCATGACCTGATCTCCGCTCATGCTTCGGGCTCCACCTCGACGGTCAGGCCCTCGATGCCGGTGACCTTGACCGTGCGCCCGGGGGCGAGCTCGGCCGGCCCGCGCGCCGCCCAGGTCTCGCCGTGGATTCGGATCCGGCCGCCCTCGGCGCCCCAGTCGAGCACCCGGCCGCGGCTGCCGATCATCTCCTCCTGACCGGTGGCCACGGGGCGTTTCTGGCTGCGGGTCAGCATCCCGATCATCATCAGCAGCAGCACGGCCGCGGCCAGCGCGATGCCGCCGATCAGCTGCCAGGCGACCCCGAAGCCCGGCGCGTCGGTGTCGATCAGCATCACCGAGCCGGCGACGAAGGCGAGGATGCCGCCGATGCCGAGCGCGCCGCTCGGGACCAGCGTCTCAGCCACCATCATCGCCAGACCGAGCGCGATCAGGCCGAGGCCGGCGTAGCTCACCGGCAGCACCTGGAAGGCGTAGAGCGCCAGCAGCAGGCAGATCGCGCCGGCGACGCCGGGCAGATAGAAGCCCGGGCTCCAGAGCTCGAAGATGATGCCGTAGATCCCGACCAGCATCAGGATATAGGCGATGTTCGGGTTGGTGATGATGCCGAGCAGCTCGGTCCGCCAGTCGGGCTCGAGCGTGAGGATCGTCCGCCCCTGGGTCTCGAGCGTGCGCTGCTCGCCGCCGATCTCGACCTGCCGGCCGTTCAGTTTGGCCAGCAGGTCGTCGAGGTTGGCAGCGATCAGATCGATCACGTGCTTGTCCAGGGCGTCGGCCGCCGAAAGGGTCGCCGCCTCGCGCACCGCCTGCTCCGCCCACTCGAGGTTGCGGCCGCGCAGCTGGGCGAGCGAGCGGATGTAGGCGATCGAGTTGTTGAGGACCTTGTCCTCCATGCCGGCCTTGGGCTTGGCCGGTGCCTTCTCGGTCCGATCGAAGGGGTCGCGGTCGCCCTTGGGCTCGGGCGCCTTCGGCTGGCCCGGAAAGCCGCCGCCGATCTCGATCGGGGTCGCGGCGCCGATGTTGGTCGCCGGCGCCATGGCGGCGATGTGGCAGGCGTAGAGGATATAGGTGCCGGCGCTCGCGGCATGGGCCCCGCTCGGCGCGACGAAGCCGACCACCGGCACCGGCGAGGCGAGGATGCGCTGGATGATCGTGCGCATCGAATCGACCAGCCCGCCCGGCGTGTCCATGCGCAGCACGATCAGGCCGGCGCCCTGGGCCAGCGCCTTGTCGAAGCCGCGCTCGACGTAGTCGCTGGTCGCCGGCCCGATCGCGCCCCGGATGTCGAGCACCGCGACCGGCCCGCCCTCGGCGATCACGGCGCCGGTCAGCGGGACGCCCCCCAGCGACAGGACCAGCGCCAGCCGGGCCGACCATCCAACGAATTGTCGCGCATACGCCATAACGCCCTGAATATGAACCCGAACGCGGGGCTGCGCCAGTCTCCGGCGCCGCAGCCCCGGCCTCGCCCAGCGCGGTGGGGTGGCGGCGAGCCCGGCCGGCGTGGACCGCTGCCGTCGCTGCGGGATGAAAATGCCGGTCGCATGTGCCATCATCAGCATAGGCGCCGCCCATCGTGGCTGCCCCCGAGGAGTGAGGCTCGGGCATGGCAGTAACCATCCGCGACCGGCTGGCCCGCAGCGCGATCACGGCCATCGTCGGACGGGAAGCCGAGCTCAGCGTGCTGATGGCCATGCTCGAAGCCGGCAAGCCGCTCGTCACCCATCTGCATGGTCTCTCGGGGATCGGCAAATCGGCGCTGGTCGACCTCTTCGCCGCCGCCGCGCGGACCCGCGGTGCCGCAAGCTCGGCCCATTGGCCGGCGCGCTGCAGACCGTACGCGGGCACGGCTACCTCTACCACGACCCCCGGCCCGGCCAGCGCTGATGGGGAAATTTCTCATCGAATTCTCACGATCGGATCATGCAGGCCGCCGACCGCGTCCGTAGGATCGCCGGCGTCTGAACGATGAACCGACTGGAGACAACCATGCCACTCATTCAGGTCCGCGTGATCGAGAACGTGTTCACGCCGAACCAGAAGCGCCGGATGATCGAGAAGCTGACGGATGCCATGGTCGAGATCGAGGGCGAGGCCATGCGCGGCGTCACCTGGGTCGTGATCGACGACATCCGGAGCGGCGACTGGGGCATCGGCGGCCAGGCGCTGACGACCGAGGCCGTCAAGGCCATGGCGGCGGAACGTTAGCCCGCCTCCCACCGGGGCGGCCTCGATGAGACTGTAGTCGCGGGTGCGGGGCGGCAGGCTTCGCTGCCCCGCGCCCGGCGCCGCCGGTCAGCGCACTTGGCTGTCGGTGAGCGCTCCGCTGAAGTACGCCCGGTCGCCCGCGTCGGTCGCGGCGATCCACAGGTCACGCGAGCCCTCTTGCGGCAGGTCCCAGGCAGTCGTGCCGGGCAGGATCGCCTTGGCCGCCTCCCGCGGCAGCGCCGTCGCGCGGCCGTCGAGTGGGCCTTCGAAAATCTCGACCCAGCCGCGCTCCAAAAGGCTCAAAGTCGCCTTGGCTAGTCGTTCCCTGACGTCCAGGCCCGGTGCGGGCCAAAGCTGCTCGACCTGGGAGCGGATCTCCCAAAGCCCTTGATAGTCCTCGGTCGCCAAGGACAGGATCTCGTGCTCGATGGCTCGCAAGATCATGTCCGGATCGGGTTGCCGGCCAGGGGAATTGGCCGAGGGTGCCGGACGGCCCCTCGTGTCAGCCGCGCGTACGGCCCGCGCTTGACCGGGTCGGGATCGTTCGGGTCGCCCTCGTGGTGGCGAACCTGATCGGCGCCCCTGGTCGTCGGATCGTGCCATCGTTTGCCATCCTGTCGCCGCGTCGGCATGCCTTGCCAGCCGCGCTGCCGGGCAAGCGCATCGATCTCCTCGGGTGTCGCGCCCTCGAGGGACTGGGGATCATCAAGCGAGCGTTCCCTCTGGGACCCGGCCACCTCGTTTCAGAGCCCAAGCGGACCGACCGGCGACAGTTTAGCACCCCATGTCGTCGTCGGCGACAGCTGCGGACGGGGCAGCGGAGTGCCGATGCCCCGTCTGCCGCATCGGGCGCCGGCCGTCAGGCGACGAAGTCGGCGATGATGCCGTTGAACTTGTCGTGGCCCTCGATGAACATGAAGTGGTTGCCGCCTTCCGCCTCCTCGAAGATCTCGAGGCGGGCGCCCTTGACCTGCTCGCTGACCCAGACCTGCGACTTCCAGGGCACCACGCTGACCTTGCCGCCGACCACCAGCGTCGGCGCGTCGAGGCGCGGGATCAGGTCGCGCCAGTCGTTGGTGCTGTGATTGTAGAGCAGGGTCGCCGCGTGCTGGCGCGGCATGCGCAGGTTGCGCTCGATGATCCAGGCCTTCTCGTCCGGCGCGATGGTCTTGGTCACCATGTTGCCGACGAAGCCCTTGGTGGTCTCGACGCCATCGGGGCCGGCCAGCGCATTCACCGTCTCGTAGAGCGACTGCGGGGTGAAGATCGAGCCCGCGTTGGTCTTCTCCTCCTCCGACCAGGCGGGGTTGCTGGTGATCATCGGCATCTGGTCGATCAGCAGCAGCTTCGACAGCCGGTCCGGCCCGTACATGTCCCAGTAGTTCCAGATCACCGAGCAGCCCATCGAGTGGCCGAGGATGTTGACCTCCTTGAGGTCGAGGGCCTCGATCGTGTCGTGCACGTCCTTGGCGAGGCGCGAGATCTTGTAGCCGAACTCCGGCTTGTCGGACTCGCCATGGCCGCGCATGTCGACCGCGATCACCCGGTAGCGGTCGGACAGCCCGGTGATCTGGTACTTGAACTGCTCGGCGGTCTGCGACCAGCCGGGGATCATCAGGATCGGCTTGCCCTCGCCCGCCTCGAGGTAATAGAGGCTGACGCCGTCGCTCGTGGTCACGTGCCCGACCTTGCCCGGGACGTCCGCGAGGGCACCCCGGCTCGCCAGCGTCGTCGCCGACCCGACCGCCGCGCTGAGTGCCAGCGCGCCGGCCCCCTTGACCACGTCGCGGCGGCTGAGCTGCAGACCGTCCTCGCGGTCTCCGTGTCCCGTCGAATCACCGTCTTGCCTGATGACCATGTTCGAGCCCCCTGGGATCTTGGCACCCGGCGTTGGTGCCGGTGTTTGCCCTGACACGACCAGAATGCTGCTGCCGGCGCGGGCTGTAAACTCGAATTGCCGGCGGCCGACGGGCCGGCGGCAGACGCCTACCAGGGCATCGGCTCCTCGGCCTCCTGCAATTGCCTGCGCCGCTGCTCCTGACGCCGGACCTCGGCCGCCTGCAGGCGCTCCTGCAGTTGCGCCATCAGCTGCCGGGCCGCAGCGGCGTCCATCGCCGCGGGCAAGGGCGCGTTCCGCGGCGGCACGCCGTTATTGTCCCGGCTGGTCGAGAAATAGGCCGGCATCTGGTCGCTGTCCTGGTTGCGCCGCCGATGGCTCGGATCGGGCGTCGCCTGGCGCTGGCTGCCGCCCTCGTTGCGGATCTGATCGGCGAGCGCCGCGCCATACTTGAGAAAGGCGGTCTTTTGCGGCTGCCTGGCGTTCTCCTGCTCGCCGCGCAGCTGCAGGTCCATCTGCGCCTGGAGGCGATAGGCCAGCTCCAGGTTGTAGCGGGCATCGTCCTGAGCGGGATCGAGCGCCAGGCTGTCGCGGAAATAGCGGACCGCGGCGTGGGTCAGGGGCAAGGCATCCCCGGCATCGTGGGCGGCCGCCAGCGCCTGGCGATATTTGATCACCCCGATGTTGTAGCTGGCGCGGCTGGCGAGCTTCGGATCGTCGGTGGTCAGCGCCCTGAGATAATGGTCGAGCGCCTGGTCCTGGTCGCGGTTCTTGAACAGGGCGCCGCCCTGGTCGAACTGAATCGCGGGCTCCTCGGGCAGGATCCCGGCCGCCTCCCGATAGCGCTCCAGCGCCGCCTGATACTGGCCAGCCTGATAGAGCGCATTGCCCTGGTGCACCGCGCGCTCCGCCTGGTCGGCGCCGAGGATCGGCAACAGGACCAGCAGGCCGGCCAGGACGCGCGGGCGCGGCAGCGGCGCCAGGCTTGCGGCCCAGCCGTCCGATGCCGGGCCGCGGCCCGATGCCGAACGCCGCCCCGAGGACTCCAGGACCAGATCGAGCACCAGCAGCAGGATCGCCAGGATCAGGAACAGCTGATAGCGGGCGGCGAGCTCCGGGTTGGCCGCCGCCGGCAGCTCGCGTCGCGGTTTGCCTGCGATCGCCTCGAGGTACAGGCGATCGAGGCCGTCGGGGCCGTCCGCCAGCTGCCGGTAGGTGCCGCCCGCCGCGCGCGCCACGCCGACCAGCACGTCGCTCTCCAGGCGCGTGCGCACCTGCTGGCCGTCGCGAGTGAGGTAATCCTGCCCGGCGCCGCCGGCGACCGGGATCGGCGTGCTCCGATCCGGGTCGCCGACCCCGACCGTGTACAGGCTGAGATGGCGCTGCGCGAGCTCGGCGGCCGCCTCCGCCGGCCGGCCGCCATGATCCCCGCCGTCGCTGATCAGGATCAGATCGGTGTAGCCCGGCGCCAGCGCGCCGAAGGCCCCCTCGGCCGCGTGCAGCGCCCCCTCGATCGAGGTCCCCGGGCTGACGACCGCGTCCGGCGAGGCATCCTCGAGACGCTTGAGGAACACCTCGTAGTCACGGGTCAGCGGACAGAGCACATCGGCGCGGCCAGCGAAGGCCAGCAGCCCAAGCCGGTGCCCGCCTTCGCGCTGCACCGCCTCGACCAGCTTGCGCACCGCCGCCTTGGCGCGCTCCAGCCGGTTCGGCCGGGCGTCCTCGGCGAGCATGCTGTACGATACATCCAGCAGCACGACCACGTCCCGCCCGAGCAGCGGCAGCGCGCGCGCGCCCTGGCCCCAGTGCGGCTGCATCAGGGCGACGATGCAGCAGGCGACCGCCCCGAGCAGGCAGGCCGGGCGCCCCCAGCGCGCCGGCGCGCTCGCGGCCGGCAGCAGCCCGGCCGCGAGGTCGGGCGCGACGAAGGCGGCCAGCGCCTGCCGCCGGCGGCGGAACCCGTACGCATAGAGCAGCGCCAGCGCCGGCAGCAGCGCCAGGAGCCAGACCGCGGACCAGGCCTCGAACCGCATGCGCCCTCTCAGCTCCGCCGCATCTTCAGTTGCCCGCCACTTCAGGGAACCGTGCGCAGGCGGGTGTTGACCATGACGATCTCGAGCAGCAGCAGGGCCAGGCCCAAGCCCACGACCAGCGGGAAGAGCTCGACGTAGCGCTGCTGGTGGAGGGCGACGTTCGGGGCCTTCTCCAGCCGGTCGATCTCGGCGTAGATCGAACGCAGGGTTGCGCCGTCGGTCGCCCGGAAGTACTTGCCGCCGGTCAGGTCGGCGATCTGCTCCAGGGTCTGCTCGTCGATGGTCACCGGCGAGGAGACGTAGTCGACGCTGCCACCGGCGCCGGCGATCGGGACCAGGGCGGTGCCGCGCGAGCCGGCGCCGATGGTGTCGACCTTGATGCCATAGGCGGCCGCGATCCGGGCCGCGACCAGGGGCTCGACCTCGCCCGCGTTGAAGCTGCCGTCGGTCAGGAGGACGATCACCTTGGCGGCGCCGGGAGCGTGGTCGAGCAGGTCGACCGCGCGCACGATCGCGTCGCCGATCGCGGTGCCGTCCTCGGTCGGCAGCTCGACCATCCGGACCTGGTCGAGCAGGCCGAGCAGGGCCTGGTGGTCGAGGGTCGGCGGGCTGATGGTGTCGGCGTAGCGGGCGAAGGTGACCATGGCGATGGCATCGCCGCTGCGGCCCCCAGGCGCCGCCTCGCCGCCGGTGATGAAGTCGCGCAGGGTCGCCTTCACGACCTGGAGCCGATCGCTCGGCCGGTCGCCGAGCTTGAGGTCGACCGCGCTCATGCTGCTGGAGATGTCGACCACGAGCGCGATCGCGATGCCCTCGCGATGAACGCTGGTGGTCTCGACGCCCCACTGCGGCCCGGCGAGTGCCAGCACCGCCAGGCAAAGCACCAGGCCCCGGAGCCACGGCAAAGCCTGATGCAGGCGGACCGCGAGCGAGGGCCGCAGGCGGGCGAGGTCGCCGCTCATCGGAAAGCCGATCGCGAGCGGCCGGATGCCCCGGCGCAGGAGCCCGATCAGGATCGGGACCAGCAGCAGGAGCCACAGGGCCTCGGGTGCCGCGAACCTCATCGCAGCAAGGCGGCCGGGCTCGAATCGTCTGACAGCGCGAGGCCCATGCTTCCTCCTCGAAGCCGGCGGCAGGGCCGGCACATGAGGATCAGCTGAATAGAGGCAAGTTGGCGTCGGTTGACAAGGCTGTTGGCGCCGCACCCACGCGCTATAAGGGCGGACGGACGGCGAGCGATGCGGAGGCGGCGGCATGAGGACAGAGGCGCGGGTGGTGGTGATCGGCGGCGGCGTGGTCGGCTGCAGCGTGCTCTACCACCTGACCAAGCTCGGCTGGCGGGATGTCGTGCTGCTCGAGCGGGACGAATTGACCTCGGGCTCGACCTGGCACGCCGCGGGCGGCATGCACACCATCAACAGCGACCCGAACGTCGCCAAGCTCCAGGCCTACACCATCCGCCTCTACCGCGAGCTCGAGGCGATCTCGGGCCAGAGCTGCGGCATCCATCTGACCGGCGGGATCATGCTCGCGGGCACGCAGGAACGGCTCGACTTCCTCAAGACCGCCCATGCCCGCGGCCGGCTGCTCGGGCTCGAGAGCGAGTTCATCTCGCTTCCCGAGGCCAAGCGCCGCCACCCGCTGATCGAGACCAAGCATTTCCGCGGTGCCTTGTTCGATCCGAACGAGGGCCACGTCGACCCCTCGGGGGTGACCCAGGCCTACGCCAAGTCGGCCCAGAAGGGCGGCGCCGAGGTCCACCGCTTCACGCCCGTGACCGGGCTGCAGGCGCGCCCGGACGGCGGCTGGCGGGTGGTGACCCCCAAGGGCACGATCGATGCCGAGATCGTGGTCAACGCGGGCGGCCTCTGGGCGCGCGAGGTCGGCCGCCTGGTCGGTCTCGAGCTGCCGGTGCTCGCCATGGAGCACCACTATCTGGTGACCGAGGATCTGCCGGAAATCGTGGCGCGCCGCGAGGAGCTGCCGCACGCGATCGACTTCGAGGCCGAGATCTACACCCGCCAGGAAGGCAAGGGCCTGCTGCTCGGCACCTACGAGAAGGCCTGCCGGCCCTGGTCGCCCAAGACCACGCCCGCGGACTTCGGCCACGAGCTGCTGGCGCCCGACCTCGACCGGATCGCGCCCAGTCTCGAGGTCGCCTTTGCCCACTTTCCAGCCCTCGAGCGGGCCGGCATCAAGCGGGTGATCAATGGCCCCTTCACCTTCGCCCCCGACGGCAATCCCTTGGTCGGGCCGGTCCCGGGGCTGCGCAACTTCTACTGCGCCTGCGGCGTCATGGCCGGCTTCTCCCAGGGCGGCGGGGTCGGCCTGACGCTTGCCAACTGGATCGTCGAGGGCGATCCCGGCATGGACGTGTTCGCGATGGACATTGCCCGCTTTGGCGAGTTCGCGACCCGCGCCTACACCAACGCCAAAGTCCGGGAAAACTACAGCCGGCGCTTTTCGATCACCTTCCCCAACGAGGAGCTGCCGGCGGGGAGGCCCCAGCGGACCACGCCGGTCTACGACCGCCTCAAGGCGAAGGGCGCGGTGTTCGGCGCGAGCTTCGGCCTCGAGCATGCGCTCTGGTTCGCGCCTGCGGGCACGGAAGCGCACGAGGTTCCGACCTTCCGGCGCTCGAACGCCCATGAGCCCGTGGGAGATGAATGCCGGGCGGTGCGCGCGGGCGTCGGCCTGCTCGAGATCGCCAGCTACGGCAAGCACGAGATCACAGGTCCGGGTGCGGAAGCCTGGCTGGACCGCATGCTCGCGGGCCGTCTGCCGAGGCCAGGGCGGATCACGCTCGCCCCGATGCTCGGACCAAGCGGCAAGCTGATGGGCGATTTCACGGTCTCGAGGCTCGGCGACGAGCGCTTCATGATCGTCGGCTCGGGTGCCGCCGAGCGCTTTCACGTCCGCTGGTTCGAGGACCACCTTCCGGATCAGGGGGTCAGAGTGCGGCCGGTCACGACCGAGCGGGTGGGCTTCGCGCTCGCCGGGCCGAGGTCGCGGGAGCTGCTCGCACGGCTCACCGATCAGGATCTGTCCAGCGCCGCCTTCCCGTTCTTCCACATCCGGCCGATCGACGTCGCGACCGTGCCGGCGCTGGTCGCCAGGGTCTCGTTCACCGGCGAGCTCGGTTTTGAGATCTACGCCGATGCCGCCTACGAGCTTGCGCTCTACGACGCCCTGGTCGCGGCCGGCGCCGACCTCGGGCTCGTCCATTTCGGCGGCCGGGCGTTGAACTCCTTGCGTCTGGAAAAAAGCTTCGGCGCCTGGCTGCGCGAATACACCCCGGACTACACCCCGTTACAGGCCGGGCTCGATCGGTTCATCGACCTCGCCAAGGGCGCCTTCGTCGGCCGCGAGGCGGTGCTCCGCCAGCAGCAGGAGGGACCCAGCCAGCGCCTCGTGACGCTGGTGGTCGAGGCCGCCGATGCCGATGCCTACGGCGACGAGCCGGTGCTTGCCGACGGCCGGGTGGTCGGTTTCGTCACCTCGGGCGGCTACGGCCACACCCTCGGGCAGAGCCTCGCGCTCGCCTACCTCGAGCCCGCCTCCGCGACGCCTGAGGCCGAGCTCAAGGTCACGATCCTCGGCGACGACCGCCCGGCCCGGGTCGTGCCCGCGTCTCCCTACGACCCGGCCGGCGCCCGCATGCGCAGCTGAGTGCGAGCCTTCGCGTGCGGATGTTCCCCACTTAGATTATGGTCGGCGGGCAGATGACGAAGGAAGCTGCGATGGCGTTGGTCAAGGTTCGGGAGCGCGGCGAGATCACGCTGCCGCGCGAGATCCAGGAGGCGCTCGCCCTCCAGGCGGGCGACGACCTCGAAGCCCTCGTCGTCGAAGGCGGCGTGCTGCCTGAAGAAGCCCCTGAGCGCCGCCGAACGCGAAGCCGCCTGGCAGCGCGTCGAGCAATTGCAGCGTTCGGTCCGCCCGACCCGCAAGCAGGCTGCCAAGCCGGTCCAAGTCCAGGAACAGGAGATTCTCGAGGTAGTCGACGAGGTTCGTCGCGAGTAGGCCGAAGAGCGGCGTCGTCGTTGACACGTCGGTCCTGGTGAGCGGCTTCCTCACCGTTGGGCCAGCGCACCAGGAGTCCATCTTGTCGGAGACTTATACCGCGCTACGAAAGCCAAAGCTCGTCAGGGCCTACCGGCACAGCATCGAGTCGGCCGATGAGTTCTGCGCGACCATGAGATCGCTGGCGGACGTGGGAGCTGATCTGCCCGCGATCGAGCCGGTCTGCCGGGGCCCGAACGACGATCGCGTGCTCGCGGCGGCGGTGGCCGCAGGCGCGGGCTGCATCGTCACCGGCGATGCCGATCTTTTGACCCTGGGTCAGTATCGAGGCATTCGCATCCTCGGCGTCCGCGCCTTCCTGGCTGGGCTTTGAGGTTCGAAGTTTGCGCTTGCGTTGCTCGCCGGTCGCGGGCAAGTCAGCCCGGACGATGACAGCCGAAGTTGATTGGGCGAACGCCGCGCCTGCTTGGCGATCGTCCCGCTGCCGCACCGGAGCTTGCCCGTGCGCTTCATCCACACCGCCGACTGGCAGATTGGCAAGGTTTTCCGACTCGTCGACGATGCGACCGCGGGCGTGCTGCAGGCGGCGCGCCTGGAGGCGATCTCGACGCTTGGCCGCCTGGCACTGGAGCAGGCGGCGCCGATCGTGCTGGTCGCGGGCGACGTTTACGATCTCGCGAGCGCCGAGGACCGGACGCTCGGCCAGCCGCTCGAGCGCATGCGCGCCGTTCCGGACGTGCGCTGGCATGTCATTCCCGGCAACCACGACCCGCATCAGCCGGGTGGGCCCTGGGAGCGCGTGCTGCGCCGAGGGCTGCCGGACAATGTCCGGGTCCACCTCGAGGCGGCGCCCGTCGCCCTGGCCGGCGGTCAGGCGCAGCTCTTGCCGGCGCCGCTTGTCAGGCGGCGCGCGCTTGCGGATCCGACCCTCTGGATGGACCAGGCGCCGACGCCTGCGGACGTGCTCCGGATCGGCCTCGCCCACGGCTCGATCAGCGCCTTCGGCTCCGATCCGGGGCGCCAGCCCAACCTGATCGACCCCGCCCGTGCGGAGCGCGCGGGGCTTGACTATCTGGCGCTCGGCGACTGGCATGGCCTGAAGCGGATCGGGCCGCGCTGCTGGTATTCGGGCACCCCCGAGATCGACGATTTCGGCGTCGAGGGCGGCGGCCAGGCGCTGCTCGTCGAGCTCCCGGCACCGGGCGCGCTGCCCGAGGTCAGGCCGCTTGCCGTCGGCCGCTTCGACTGGCGCCAGGAGACCGTGCAGATCCATGGCCTGGACGACCTCGAGGTCGTGACCGCGCGCCTGCGCGCCCTGCGCGCGGAACCGGCGCGCCTGCTGCTCGATCTCACCCTCGAAGGCACGCTTTCGCTTGCCGGCCGCGCACATCTGGCGCATGCGCTCGACGAACTCCGCGCCGCCTTGTGCTGGCTCCGGGTCGATGACGAGCGGCTCTATCTCGAGCCCTCGGCCGAGGACCTGCAGGCGATCGCGCCGGGCGGCTTCCTGCGGGTCGCCGCCCTGCGCCTGCGCGCGCTTGCCGACGATCCGGAGGAGCCGGCGCGGGAAGTCGCCGCCCGGGCGTTGCTCCGCCTCTATGCCGAGCACCAGAAGCTGCAGGCACCATGAAGCTTTGCGCGCTCGAGCTCGAGCAGTTCCGGAAATTCGACCGTCCGGTCCGGGTTGCCGGTCTGGCCGAAGGCCTCAACCTGATCGCCGGGCCCAACGAGATGGGCAAGTCGACCCTGTTCGCGGCCCTGCAGGCGGTGCTGTTCGAGCGCCACCGCTCCCAGGCCCAGTCGGTCAAGAGCTTGCAGCCGGCCGGCCACGAGGGCGCGGCACCAAGGGTCGCGCTCGACTTCGAGTTGGGCCGGAAGCACTACCGGATCGAGAAGCGCTTCCTGCGCCGGCCGAGCGCCGAGCTCACGCTCCCCGACGGCCGGCGGCTGCACGGCGAGCCGGCCGAGGAGGCGCTCGACGCGCTGCTCGCCGGCGGCGCCGCCGACGGCCAGCCGGATGGTCGGCGTGGCGCGCCCGAAGCAGGAGCCCTCAGAAGCCTGCTATGGGTCGGCCAGGGCCAATCCTTCGCCCTGCCCGAGATGTTGCCGGACGCGCGCGGCACCTTACAGACCGCGCTCGATGCCGAGCTGGGGGAGATGCTGGCCGGTGATCACGGCACGGCGCTGATCGCGGCGCTCGACCGGGCCCTGCAGGAGCTGATTTACAAGGCCGGGCGGCCGCGTGGCCGCTACAAACAGTCCGACGACGCCCGCCAGGCCGTGCAGCTCGAGGTCGTCGAGCTCGAAGCCGGGCGCATCGAGCTCGAGCGTGATCTGAACGAGCTCGAGGACGTCCGGGCCGACTACGAGCGCCTGCACGCCGAGCAAAGCGCCGGCCGCGAGGAGGCGGAGCTCCATGAGCTCGCGGCGCGCCGCGACCGGCTGAGGGTTCAGCGCGCCGAGCTTGGCGAGGCCGACGCCGACCTCAAGGCCAAGCGCGCCGAGCTGGACAAGGCGGTCGCAGAGCAGAGCCGGAGCCGGACCTTGGCCGAGGACCTGGCCAAAGCACTGGCCGAACGCGGGCAGGCGGCCGCGGCCGAACCCGGAGCGCGCACCGCCGCCGAGGCGGCCGAGCGTCTGGCGAGCGAGCAGACGCGCAGGCTGGAGCAGTTGCAAGCGACCGTCGACCAGACCGAGCAGCACCGGCGCGGCCTGCAGCGCCTGGCCCAGGCGATCCGGCAGCGCGATGACGGTCGGGCGGCGCTCCAGGCGGCCGCGAGCGAGGTCGCTTTCGAGATCGAGCCGGCGGCGCTGGCGCGCGTACGGGTCGATGGCCGCCCGCTCGGCGAGCCGGGCTGCTCCCTGCGGATCGTCGATCCGTTGGCGATCGCGATCGAGGGCGTCGGCCGGATCGCCGTTCGACCCGTGGTCGCCGACCGGCGCCGCCTGCAGACCAGCGTCCGGGATGCGGAGCGGCAGATCGGGCGCGAGCTCGAGATCCTGGGCCTGCGGCCGCCGGGCCCCAAGGCCCGCCAGCTGGAGCTCGGGCTGACCGCCGCCGGCACGCCCGGCGGCGTGGCCACCGGGCTCGGATCGCCGGCGGAGGCCCCATCCTGGCCTGAAGCAGCGGCGGTCGAGACCGCGCTCGCCGGGGCGGAGCGGCAGATCGGCGACCTCGTCGCGCAGGTGCGGCCGGCGCGCCGCGAGCTGGACGGCGCCGTGGAGGACCGTCACCGCCAGGCGGCCGCGCATGCCCAGGCCGCGGCCCGTCTGGAGCAAGCGGAGCGCCAGCTCCAGCAGCTCCGCACCGAGCTGGCGGCCGTCGAGCAGGCGGTGGATGCGGCCGATCTGGCGGCTCGGATCTGCGCGCTGCAGGGACAGATCGGGGGCGCCGAACAGCGCCTGCGCCAGCTTCAGGAGCAGGCCTCCGGGGAATCGCTCGAAGGCCTGGAGCAGCGGATCGCCGGGCTGCGTCAGGCGGTGGACAGCCGGACGGCCACGCTGCGGGAGCGCGAGCTGGTGCTCGAGCGCCTGCGCGAGCGCATCCAGGTGGTGTCCGGCGGCGGCCTCGATGAGCGCCTGGCGGGCGCAAGGCGCCGCCTTGACGAGCTGAAGCGCGAGTGCGGCCAATACCGGCGCGAGGTCGAGGCCTTGGAATTGCTGCTGCGCGTCCTGAGGGACGCCGAGCGCGACGCCAAGGAGCGCTACCTCGGACCGGTCGTGCGCCGGCTCCGGCCCTATCTGCAGGCATTGTTTCCCGGCGCCGAACTCGAGGTCGACGATGCGTTCGCGATCACCGCGGTCGCCCGCGCCGGCGCGTCCGAAGCCTTCGAGCGCTTGAGCGAGGGCACGCGCGAGCAGATCGCGATCCTTGCACGTCTCGCCTTCGCCGAGCTGCTCGCCGATCAGGGCCGGCCGGCGGTGGTCGTGCTCGATGACGCGCTCGTGTTCTCGGACGATCAGCGGATCGAGCAGATGTTCGAGATCCTGGCGCGCGCCGGGGAAAAGCTCCAGATCATCGTCCTGACCTGCCGGGAGCGGGTCTTCCGGGGTCTGGCGGCGCACCGGCTCCGCCTCGAGCGACTTGCGGCCGTGGGCGTGCCCTGATGGCCGGATCGAAGCCACGCACCGGGACCGGGCGCAAGGCGCTCGCCGCGCTGATGCTGCTCTGGGCCGGCGTGCTGATCGGCGTCTCGTTCCTCGCCGCCCCGGCCAAGTTCGCCGCCACCAGCCTGACCCTGCCGGTCGCGATGGACGTCGGCCGGCAGGAGTTCGGCACGCTCAACCTGGTCGAGATCGGCCTCGCGGTCCTCGGCCTCGCGCTCGCTGCGCTCGTCCGGCCGGCGCGCGCGATCTGGACCGGCCTCGGCATCGCGGCGCTGATCGTGGCGACCCAGGCGCTCTGGCTGCTGCCGCTGCTCGACGCGCGCGCCCTGGTCATCATCGAGGGTGGAACGCCACCGGTCGCGCCCTGGCACACGCTCTACGTCGTCGCGGAGGTCCTGAAGCTGCTCGTCCTCCTGGTCACCGGCTGGCTCGCCCTCTCACCCCGGCGTCCCGGGCCGCGTGCTTCTCTGGGGCGAGGCGACGGTCTCTGACCGGCGTTCGCCTTCTGAGCCGAGCCAAGGGTCCTTTGAGCTTGCGACGCAGCTCGTGGAGCCGGCTACCCACCCTGACGATCAGGGCCGGCAGGGGGTGGGCGCTGGCTTCGATCTCGGCCATGGCGATCTCCGCTGGCCTGGCGCCGGCCAGACCCCGCTTGAATTGCCGGATGCCGGAGGGCGCCGCACCGACATAGAGATCATACCAGCGGTACCGCCCGCTTGCTTTCAGCCAGCGGACGATCGTCCATTGGAGAAGATGGCCGGCCCGCACCTCGAGGGCGGCATCGCCAGTCGCGGAATTCAGGGAGAACGCGCGATTGCCATACGCGGACGCGATCGCGGCGGCTACCGGGAGGTCGGCTCGCCAGCAAACGAAAATGTTGGGTCTGAGCTCCTCCGGCAGCTTCACAAAGAGATCGGGCAGCATACCGGGGAATACGGTCGAAAAGCCCTTCCGCTCCCGCATCTGCCTGTGGAGATCGAGAAATATGCGGATGCCATCGGGGTCATTGCGCTGCGACACCACCAGACCGGATTGCTCAGCCTTGCGCAGATTGGCCCGCCACTTCTTGTCCATGGCGGTGCGCAGCTCGCTCTCCGCCCGTGACAGGTCGAGGACGTAGGTCGTGTAAAGGGGTCTGGTTTCTTGCCATCCGCCATCGGCCAGAATCGTCGCGCGAACGTCGTCCGGGATGTCGTAGCCCCACAACCGCACGCGCAAGCACAACCGTCTGCGCACGGTGTATTCTTCTCGAAGGGCGACGATCGTGCCCTTCAGATGCTCGGTGCTGCTGCCGGCGCCGCGCCGTTGGCAGACCGCACCGAAGATCACGTACGCCAGTATTTTGCCGAGCAGGGGCACGCCGATCAGGACCGACTGGGCAAGCCCGACGACCTCGCCATCTTTCTTGATCACCGCGTGGCTGAGATTGTGCTCGCCCCAGTGGGCCGCGCCGTACACCCAGGTATGAAAGATGCTCGCGTCGTCGAAGTCCAGCAACAGCCGATGCCACTGCTCGGCATCCACGGTGTCGATCTCGGCTCTGTAGGGCATGGCTTGCAATTCCGCCGGTCGGTCGCCGGCCTCCCCGGGCAGTCCGCCGTCCCTGGCCAACGAGGATGCGCGCTGGTCGAAATCAGGCCCCATTGAGGCGGTAGAGCCGCTTCAGATGCTCGGCGAGGCGGATGGCCAGGGCGAGGACCGTGAGCGTCGGATTGGCGTAGCCGCTGGTCGGGAGCACGGAGCTGCCGCCGACGTAGAGGTTCTGCACGCCATGCACCCGACAGTTCGGATCGGTCACGCCGCGCTGCGCAGACGCGTGCATGCGGGTGGTCCCGATATGATGCGCGGAATCCTGCGAGACCGGCCAATCCTCGGCCTGGGGGTCGAGCTGGCTCACGAGTTTCCCAGCACCTTCGCGGGCGAGCCGATCCCTCAACAAGCTATGCAGGCGACGCAGGGACGCCTTCTCCAAGGGATCGATCCGCCAGTCAACTCGCAGCTGATAAACGCCGAACTTGTCCTTCCGCTCGGACAGGTCCAGCCGGCTTTCAGGCTTGGGGATCTGCTCCATGTGATTGAGGACGCTGAAGATCGTCCGCCAGCCCGGGCTGCTGAAGGCCTGCTTAAGCACGGAAGCCGCGGATCTGGCAAGATCCAGGAGCTCGCGACCGCCACCGGGATGACCATGCGACCGGTGCCATGTCCGCCGGACCGCCCGGTAGGCCTCGGAGGCATGGCTCTCGGAAAGCGACAGAAGCGGCCGGAACATGACGCAGTGATTGAGCACCTGTTCGCGTTCCTGGAATTCCTCGCTGAAGCAGATGCCGCCGCATATTCTGACGTCGTTCGCCAGATACCCTTGCGTGTACAGGGGCGCGCGTAGTGATTTTCGGTTGAGCACGGCTATGCCATGTAATCCTTTCGGATGCTGCATGTAGTAACGACCGACGAGATCATGCTGGTTGCCAATGCCTGTCGTCATTTTGCGTTTCGAGGCCAGAAGAAGTCGCGGATTCTCAAGGCCGCCACAGGCTAAGACGAAGTGTTTCGCAGATACCCGGTGAATGCGTCCACCAGGGGTCGCGATACGGAAACAATTGATCACTGACGAGTTTGGATCTTCTTCGATTTCGATAACTCGTCCGTGCAGCAAAACGCGAACGTTCGGGGCGTTGGTCAGCAATTCACTGTACTGCTTGCCAAAACGTATTGGCCTGGTCATTTGAAAAATGGTGGTTCTCAGGGCGTCATTATGAAACTCCGGGGCAAGATGCGCCTGATGGACGTCGGCGCGGAAATCTCTGGCCGACGACACCCCGAGAATCTGGCCGGCGCGCTCGAAGTAGGGCAGAAGCTCCGCGTGCGCAAACGGCCAACCGCTGTTGGCCACCCAGGACCGGGGCTTGAAGTCGACCGGATCCATCGGCTTCGAGCGGAACCACTGGCCGCGGAGGCCCCCCCACCGGTTGCTGGCGCCGCCGAAGGAATGGTGCTCGAACTTGCCCAGATCCACCCGAACTCCGATTTGCTCCGCGACGCTCGACGCGGTCACGTCCCCTGGGTTGGACAGGCTGCCGCTTTCGAGCAGGCACACCTGCATGGGGCCGCCCGCCAGTTCGGCGGCGATGGTTATGCCCGCCGGTCCCGAGCCCGCGACACAGATGTCGCAGTCGATCTGCGAGTTCTCAGGTAGCTCGTTGGCGTCGATCAGCATGTTGGCACGAAAATCTCAGGCAGACGGGACGCTTGCTGGCGTCGCTCGTCATTGCTGGCACGCGCAGGAGGGCCGATGGGGCCGGGTCCCCCCCACTGGCTCCGGAGAACGGACGCGCAATCCACCTCCTGGCCCGCAGGCAGGCCGGTGGACGCCCGGATCAAGTCCGTGCATGACCAAGAGCGGGGCGCCTGTCCGCGTCCATGCCTAGCAGGTCGACCACCGTCGCATCAATCGTCAAATTCCGGCACCATGCCGGCTGCCTCGATCCGCGCGGGTTCGACTCGGACCGCCGGCGGGTTCGTCGCGGGCGCGACCGGACGCCGCAGTCGCAAGCGTCGTGGTGTCGAACCATGTCTTGATCATCACATTCGACTTCTTGAATGCGTGGGTCGCCCGGAGTTGCGTCAGCTCGCCTCGGAATGCGAGCAAGGTCAGCTCACAGCGCCGTCGCGACCCGGTTGGACGGACCTGGGTCGCCGGGCGGGCTGACGATCTGCGCGCCCGACCGTGAGCGGGGGCACCGGAACGCAGCCGGGCCCGCGAGAATTTCCAGCCGGCGGGTCAGGCCACGATCGCCGGCGCGCACGAGGTGAGGAAGAACGATGTCGATACGCCGTCTCTGCCTGTTGCTGACCGTCGGTCTGGTCGCCGGCTGCACCACCACCAACCAGCTGCCGAGCACGAGCTTCGCGCAGCCCGCGGCGCTCGAGCAGGCGATGAAGCGCTACTACGAGGCGCACGCCACCGAGCAGTGGGGCTATTGCTCGACGCCCTACATCGACGGCCTGACCCAGGTTCAGGTGGTCGACAACCAGCCCGACAAATTGGTCGTGGACGTCCGCTATCTCTACCGCGACCGGCAAAAGGATGGCCGGGCAAAACAGCTTCGCCCGCGAATGCGTCAACTACGGCGGCCGCAGCTTCACCCTCGGCAAGAGCGAGGCAGGCGGCGTCACGGTCGTGGACATGACCGGGCCGCGGCGCAGCTGATCCGAAGCGGGCGCAGCCAGCCAGAGGCCTGCCGGGCGTGCACTCGAACAAAGCCTGGAGCGGAAATGTCGACGCGCTGTCTCTGCCTGTCGCTGATCGCTCTGCTCGCCGGTTGCTCGACCGGCCGGTTGCCGGGCACGAGCTTCGCCGAGCCCGCTGCCCTCGAGCGGGCGATGGAGCGCTACTACGCGGCCCATGCCACCGAGCAGTATGGCTACTGCTCGACCCCCCACATCGACGGGCTGACCCAGGTTCGGGTGGTCGACAACCAGCCCCAGCGGCTGGTGGTCGACGTCCGCTACTTCTACCAGGACCGGCAGAAGGCCAACAGCCTCGGCCACGAGTGCACCGGCTACGGCGGCCGCAGCTTCACCTTCGGCAAGGGCGAGGCCGGCGGGGTCGACGTCGTCGAGATGACCGGGCCGCGACGGAGTTGACCGGCAGCCGGACGCTCAGGGGCGCCGGCCGCCGATTGACGCTCAGGGTTGGGGTCGCGGCGTGGCGGCGACCGAGGGCGGCAGGATCGGATAGACCACGCGCGGCTGCTCGCCGGTCAGGCTGTGCAGGAAGGCGGTGATCTTGTCGACCTCGTCGTCGGTCAGCTGGATGCCGAGCTGGCTCGCGCCCATGACCCCGACCGCCTGGCGCAGGTCCCAGGACTTACCGGAGTGGAAATAGGGCGGTGTGAGCGCGATGTTGCGTAGCGTCGGCACCTTGAAGACATACTCATCCTCGACCGTCTTCGTGACCTGGAACCGCCCCTTGTCGTCCGGCGGCAGGATGTCGGCGCCTGGCCTCTCGACCACACCGAAGGGGGCGTACATGCCGCCGCCGACGTTGATGCCGTTGTGGCAGCCGGAGCAGCCGTTGTCCATGAACAGCCGTAGACCGTCCTTCTGCTCCGCCGTGAGCGCGTTCTCGTCGCCCCTCAGGTAGCGGTCGAACGGCGCGTTCGGCGTGATCAGGGTCGCCTCGAACAGGGCGATCGCGTCCTCGACATTCTTGATGTTGAGCGGGTTGGGACCCTCCGGGAAGGCCTTCTGAAACAACGCGCTGTAGCCCGGGATGCCGCTCAGCTGCTCGACCACGTGCTGGTGGGTGGTGGCCATCTCGACGGGGTTGACCATCGGGCCACCCGCCTGCTGCTCGAGGTCCTTGGCCCGCCCGTCCCAAAACTGCGCCGTGTTGAACACCGCGTTGAGAACGGTCGGCGCGTTGCGCCCGCCGTGTTGCCAGCGGTGGCCGAGCGAGGTCTCCATCATGTCGACCCCGCCGAGCCCGACGATGTGGCAGGAGTTGCAGCTGATAGTGTGCGATTCCGACAGCCTGGGCTCGAAGTACAGCATCTTGCCGAGCTCGACCCGGTCGGCCGTGGCTTCGACCCCCGGCACGGCGGGCGGCGTTTCGGGAATCGGCTTGAAGGTTGCTTTGGCCGTCGCGAGCAGGTCGTCCTGGGCGCCGGCTGGACCACCAACGACCAGCATTAGGGGGAGCACCAGTTTGGCTAAGCTGCGGACCATGGTTCGAGCTCCCTCCCGACCGATGCGTGACGCAATTCGATTGTACGCAGGTGCCCGCTTTTCGGCAAGGCGGCACGCGAGTGTCGATGGCGTGGTGCCGGCGGTCCGCGCGCCCCGTCTCGTTCCGATCCGGGCAGAGCGCGCTCTCCTGTGACGGGATGCCGCGTTGCGCAGCATCAACATTCGGAGCAGTTTAGAGCCATTCCAATCCAGGCCAGCTGGACACCCGCCCCGACGGAGCCCGAGATGCCATTGAGCCGCAGGCGCATCCTTGCCCTGAGTCTGGTGGTCGCCGCCCTCACGGCCACGCCGCCGGCACTCGTGCTCGCCGGCGACGATCTTCCCGGCATCGAGCTGCTGACCTCTCAGGAGCAGGTCGAATATCGCCAGCGCATGCGCGGCATGCTGTCGGCCGGTGAGCAGGATCGGATTCGCCGCCGCTACGAGGCTCTGATCCGCCAGCGCGCCAAGGCGCAGGGCGTCACCCTGCCAGGCCAGCCGCAGACCGCCCCCGGACCGGGGCCCGACGGCAAAGGCTCCGGCTCGGGCGGGGCGTCGCAATAGGGTCGCAGCGGACAGTCCTGACCACGCGAGTACCAGCTCGCGCTCGCCAAGCAGGCGAAGCTATGGGGTGATGACCGGGCCGCCCCGGCGGCGCGCGCCGTCCCGCCGCTATGGCCTGCGCGGCCGCCCGGTCTCCTGGCTGTCGTGCCCAACCCGGACGGCGTCGGCCCCGGGCCCGATCCGAGCGCCGGGCGCGCAGAACAGCTCGTAGAGCAGCTCGATCAGCCGCCGCGCCTCCGGGCTTGCCAGGCGGTAGTGGACCATCTTGCCATCGCGCCTGGCCTCGACCAGCCGGTCCTCGCGCAGCCGGGCAAGCTGCTGGGACAGGGTCGGCTGGCGCAGGCGCAACAGCTCCTCCAGCTGCCCGACCGACTTCTCGCCTTCGGCCAGCTGGCAAAGGATCATCAGCCGGCTCGGGTTGGTCAGCGCCTTGAGGAAGTCGCAGGCCCGCTCAGCATCGGCCGCCATGTTACCCAACGCCACCATGGCTCCTTGATACCAGCTCGGCAGGGTCACGCAAGCCGGGGCCCGGGATCGGTCCCGACCGTATCATTCCCGCGCCGGGTAGACTTCCCGCACTGCTTCCGCAAGCAAATCTGCTATCAGCACGTCATCATTGGTGTAACCGTAGATTCCCGAATGTGACGGGTCGGCAGGCAACTCCGGTTCGTGATGGGCGGCAAGCCTCCGCGCGTCCGGCGTACCTGATCGAACGTGGTCGAACGCGATCTGGAGATTGAGGACCGCCAAGCGTCCTTTCGGGGAAAGGGTCCTGCCCTTGTTTCTCAGGTGCTGCCTGACGATTGCGAGCTGCCGTGCTCGCAACGAGGCTCCTGTGCCTTCCAGCCAGTTCACGGACAGATAAGGTTCCGTCAGACGCGGCATGAAAGCGGCACCTAACGGACGGCCGTCGTCATCGCATCGCGAACCGCCGCAGAAGCGGCTGACGTGGTCGCCGTCTGGAATCTCAGGCCCAGGTATTGGCAGCCCAGCGGCGCACATCGTAGGGCTCGATCACACGCATCAGGTTCTCCCAACTCTCCATCCCACTGACGCGCTGGATGCGATCAGGATGACGCGGGTCGGGGCTGAACACGACGAAGCGGACTTCGCCGTGTGCAAGGAACTCCGCGGCGAAATGCCTGCCTGGATCGGTCGTCCATTGGGCTCGAAACGTCCCCGAAGGTGTCACCGTCACGCTCGGGTACCGAAGGGCAGGCTGACTCTGCAGGAAGAGCATCATCCTACGCAAGGATTCCGGCGAATCATCGCTCCACGTCTCGCCTTCCTCCGCCATGGCCTCGAGAAGCAAGGTGAGCCGACGCGCGAGGCGTTGCCAATAGCCCACCGCCTGGCCGGCCAGAAGGCCGACAATCTGCCGTCGGATTTGCCCTTCCGGCGTCCGTAGCTCGTCGAGCGCCGCCGAGTCTCGGGATGATGCTCCATCGCCTTCAGGGCCAATCCCGAAGGCGCCGATGGACGAAATATCTCCCAACGTCGGGGGCGGCCCCGGACGCCACCGGCCTTGCCTTTCGAGTGGCCGCCATGTGCCGCCTTCGGCCACGGCTGTTGCCACGTCGATTAGATGGACATCCGTGGCGGAACTCACACTTGATATGACGGCCCCTGCGGCGCGATACCTGGCGTATTCTCCAAGCGTATCCGGGTTACGCATATTTACCCCAGAGCTCTGTTTGGGCCTCGTTGCTCGTCAGGTCCTCGAAGCCGCGAACGATCCATTCGTGCGCGTGCGAAAACCAGTTCACCATGTGTTTCCGCGGCGCTTCGGCCGGCAGACCGCGAGCCGACATTTCGAGAAGGAGAAGCTGCCTGGCGTCTTTAGCGTGCTTGGCGGGGCTAATGTTTACCGAAAGGGTGCCGGACCCGTCTCGAAACGCGAATCGGGCTTGCCAGCTCACCGTGAGCGGGGGCGGGAGAAAGCGATGCCCCGGCGTCTGCCATGCCAACTCCTTCACCACTCTGCCGATGTGGTCGGGAAATCGCCAGCCTTCTTCTTCAAGAATGTGGTTGATATATGTGAGTTCATACTCAAGTATTTCTATTTCACCGAGTTGGCGTTGGCTCGCGAATTCCTCAAAATTCAACAATAAGTCAAAGAAGGTCTTTGATAGCGCCGCGTAGCGCGGATACGGTCCCGCGCTCTCACGGTGGCGCCAGTTGAATAGAAAACGGCCCGTTTGCAGCTGGATGAGACGATCGTCGGTACCACTGATCAGCCACACTCTGGGCAGGGGGAGGCCGGTCGTGGGATCGACGACGTTCGGATCTGCGATCGGAGGTGCGTGCTCGCATTGCGGGAACTGGTCCGCCACCCGCGTCCAGAAGGCGCCGATGTGCGGCAACCGCCAATCTGCAAGGGGTGCGAACCTCACGCCGTACACGACCTCGATCACGGGCGGGCGGGCGTAGTCCGCGAGGTCGCGCTTCTTCGCTCGGGTCGTTGCCATTGGCGGGCCGAACATCCAGTCTGCAGTCTTAGCCTATCGGATCACGGACCTCACCCGGAGGCAAGCCGATCTCGTCGCCTTCCTCCTCGCCGACGACCGGCTGACAGGAGCAGCGAGAGGTGTCACGATCGATGCCGACGAGGGGCTCGAGGGTGCCGGCTGGTTCAGCTTCTTTCACGACATGCCGAGCGCGCGGACTGGCAGCCCCTGCGCCCGAAGACACCGGGCTGACCAGCGGCTCTGGTCAGAGCGTGCCCGCCGCCTACATCCTGGGCATGCCCGAGAACCCCGCGCCCGTCCCGCACGCTTTGCGCCGCCGGCTGGTGCTCTATGGCTCAGCCCTGGTCCTCGCGCTCGCGGTGGCCCTCGGCCTCGGCTGGTATCTCAGCCAGTCCGGCCGACCGTCGGCCGGGGGCGAAGCCCTGATCGGCGGGCCGTTCACCCTGGTCGACCAGCACGGCCAGACGGTCACCGACCAGGATTTCGCCGGCCGCTTCATGCTGGTCTATTTCGGCTACACCTTCTGCCCCGACGTCTGCCCGCTCAGCCTCTCGAACATGGTCCAGGCGATCGGCCTGCTGCCGCCCGAGCAGGCGAAGCAGGTCGTGCCGATCTTCATCACCGTCGATCCGCAGCGCGACACGGTCGCGCAGATGGCGAAGTACGCGCCCCTGTTCGATCCCCGGCTGGAGGCCCTGACCGGCACGCCCGACCAGATCAAGCAGGCGGCCAAGGCCTACCGGGTGTACTACAGCAAGGTTGAGAACGGCGGCTCGAAGGACTATCTGATGGACCACTCGGCCTTCATCTACCTGATGGGGCCGAAGGGCCGGTACCGCAGCCACTTCGGTCACGACGCGGCGCCCGCCAAGATGGCCGAGGCGATCCGCGCCGAGCTGGCCAAGGGCTGAGCGTCCGGACGGGACGCGGCTGTTTGCCTTGCCGGGGACCGACGGGTCCGCTACAAGCTTCTGCCCGTGCGCGCCCGTAGCTCAACTGGATAGAGCACCAGACTACGGATCTGGGGGTTAGGGGTTCGAATCCCTTCGGGCGCGCCAAATTCCCGTGTGATACGAATGGTTTGCGCGGCGGGCCGACCGCGGCGCCGCCCCCCTGGCATGCCGCAAGCCGGCATCGGCTTCGACCATCCGGACCCGATCGAACCGAGCGAATCTCGCCCGGGAGCAAATTCCATTTGCAAGCAGGCATCGGGCGATGTATCGTAAGATATGTCTTCAGATAAACTAGGGAGGAACGAGATGTTCCTACAGCAGCTGGTTCGGGCCGCGGCTCGCCATCACGGCCGGCATCGATTTGGCCGGGGCGGGCACGGCTTCATGGGCGGCCGGGGCGCCGGTGACTTTCCCAGAGGGCGGCGGCTCGGTCCGCCGACCTTCAGCTCCTCATCCTGGCGCTGCTCGCAGAGAAACCGGTCCATGGCTACGAGCTCATCAAGATCATCGACGAGCGCTCGGGCGGCTTCTACGGCCCGAGCCCCGGGATGATCTATCCGGCGCTCACCTATCTCGAGGAGATCGGCTACGCGCGGGCCGAGCAGCAGGGGACGCGCAAACTCTACAGCCTCACCGCCGAGGGTGAAGCGCATCTGGCCGCCAATCGCGCCACCGCCGATGCGATCCTCGACGCCTTGGCGCGCATCGGCGGCCGCATGGAGCAGGTGCGCGAAGCCTTCGCCGGGGTGGGCGACCCCGACGGCGGCGCTTCGGATGAGCTTCACCGCGCCGGCCATGCCCTGAAGCACGCGATTGCCCGCAAGCGCGGATGCGACCCCGCCGAGGCCCAGCGTATCGCCCGAATTCTCGATCGGGCCACGGCTGAGATCCTGGCCGGCTGACCTCAACCCTCGACCCCAAACCCATGGCAAACATCGAACGTCTTCGAGCCAAGCGACGGCTCGCCACAGGCGGCCGCGGCGTCGAGCCGTCTCAGCCGATCCGGCCGAGCGCCGGAAAGGTTTCGAGCATCCAGTAGGCGAGCCGCTCGAGCTGGCCGGTGACCATGAGCAGCCCCATCACGAGCAGAAGGCCGCCGGCCGCGCGCTGCAGGTTGCGGCCGGCGCGGCTGAGCGCCTTGAGGCGGGCGAGCAGGGCGCCGGTGAACAGCGCCGCGAGCAGGAAGGGGAGGCCCAGGCCGAGCGAATAGACCGCGAGCAGAAGCGCGCCCTTGGCGACGTCGGCGGTGCTGGCGCCAAGGGTCAGGATCGCGCCCAGAACGGGGCCGATGCAGGGCGTCCAGCCGAAGGCGAAGGCGATCCCGAGCAGGAGCGCGCTCAGCACCCGGCCGCGGCCGATCTCGAGATGCAGGCGGGCTTCCTGATGCATCCAGCGGATCGGGGTGATCCCCAGCATGTGAAGGCCGAACAGGATCACCACGACGCCCGCGATCAGGCCGAGCTCGGTCTTGTACGCCAGCAGCAGGTTGCCGAGTGCTGTGGCGCTGGCGCCAAGCGCGACGAACACCAGCGTGAAACCGAGCACGAAGGTCGCGGCCAAGGTCAGCACCTGGAGGCGCGGCGCCTTCTGGTCGCGCAGCTCCTCCAGCGACGTGCCGGCGACGAACGAGACGTAGCCCGGCACCAGCGGCAGCACGCAGGGCGAGAGGAACGAGATCACGCCGGCGGCGAACGCGGTCGCGAGGAAGGTCAGCGACAGATCCTGCATGGGCGGACTATAGGCCCCCGCGGCCGCGCGCGGCAGCACCTCGCAAAGACGTGAGCGCGCTCAAGGCGACCGCAGGACCGGCGCCGCCGGCCGCCCGAGCAGGCGCCAGGTGCCGAGGAAGCCGGCCGTGAGCGTCAGACCGAGCGCGATCAGGAGGACCGTGAGCACGGCGGTCAGCGAGAAGCTCCAGGGCAGATCCATCGCGAAGATCACCACGGCGGCGGCACCGAGGCTGCCGAGCAGGCCGCCGACGAGCGCCGCGGTCGCGCCGAGGCCCAGATACTCCAGGAGGAAGATCCGCAGGAGGTCGAGGCGGCGGGCGCCCAGCACCTTGAGCATGACCGCCTCGTAGAGATGGCGCCGGCGCGCGGCGGCGACCGCGCCCGCCAGCACCAGGATGCCGCTGAGCAGGGTCACGCCCGCGACCGCGGCGACCGCGAGCTTGATCTTGGCCATGACCTCGTCGACCTGGGCGACCAGCGCCCGGACCGAGATCGGGGTCACGTTCGGCAGCTGTTCGGCGAGCCGGTCGAGCAGCCCCGCTTCGTCGGCGGGCGGCACGTCGACCGCGGCGGCGAGCGTGTGCGGCGCCGCCTCGAGCACGCCCGGGCTGAACAGGAAGACGAAGTCGAGGCGCGCCCGACCCCAGTCGATCTCGGCACGCAGGTTCGCGATCCTGGCCTCGATCACCCGGCCGAGCACGTTGAAGCTGAGCCGGTCGCCGACGCCCACCCCATAGGCGGCCGCGACCTCGTCCTCGACCGAGATCAGGGGCGGGCCGGCATAGTCCTGGGGCCAGGGCGTGCCGGCGACCAGCTCGGTGCCTTCGGGCAGGGCGGCTGTGTAACTCAGGCTGCGGTCCTCGCGCAGCGTCCAGTGCTGGATCCCGGTCCGGTCGACCGGGACGCCATTGATCCGCACCACCCGGCCGCGGATCACCGGCGCGATCTGCAGCAGGCGCGCGCCGCCGGTGCCCTGGATCAGGGCCTCGAAGGCCCTGCGCTGGTCCGGCTGCAGATCGATGAAGAACAGGCTCGGTGCGCGCTCGGGCAGGCGCAGGTCGATCTCGGCGGCGAGATTGCGGTCGATCAGGGCGACCATGGTGAGCACGGCGAGGCCGGCGCCGAGCGCTACGATGACGCTCGCCGCCCCGGCGCCCGGCCGGTGCAGATTGGCGAGCGCGATCCGCGTGCGCGCCCCGCCCCGCCGGCCCAATTGCCGGACGCCCTTGAGGATCAGGGCTGCGAGGCCGGCCAGCAGAACCGCCGCCGCCAGGGCGACGCCGATGAAGATCAGCCCGACCCGGCGGTCGGCGACGCCCGCCAGAGCCAGGCCCGCGAGGCCGAGGATGCTGAGCGCAAGGAGGCCCTGGATCGGCGCCGGCGGCCAGCGCGCAGGCGGTGCGATCAGGGCCCGGAACATGCCGGCCGGCGAGATCGCGCGGGCGCGCGCCAGCGGCCAGATCGCGAAGGCGAGCGCGGTCAGGAGGCCGGCGCCGAGCGCGATCAGGAGCGGCAAGGGATACCAGCCGGTCACGACCCGGACCGGCAGCACCGGCGCCAGCAGCGCGCTCAGCAGCCAGGGCGCCGCCTGCCCGATCGCAAGGCCGAGGAGGCTGCCGATCCCGGCCAGCACCAGGATCTGCAGGAGGTAGATCCGGAACACCAGGCCGCTCGAGGCGCCCAGGCACTTCAGCGTGGCGATGGTCGTGGTCTTGCCGGCCAGATAGTTCTGGATCGCGAGCGCCACGCCGACCCCGCCGATCAGCAGCGCCGTCAGGCCGGCGAGCGTCAGATAGGTCGCGAGCCGGTCGGTGAAGCGGGTGATCTGGGGCTGGATGTCGCGGGTGCCGCGCGCCCGCCAACGGGCATCCGGATGCGCGCTGCGGATCGTCGCCAGCCAGGCGTTGGCATCGACGCCCGCCGGCAGCGCCAGGCCATAGCCGTATTGCGCGAGCGAGCCCGGCAGGATGACCCGGGTCCGCGCGAGCTGATCGAGGCCGATCATGGCGCGCGGTCCGATGCTGATGTAGCCGCCGATCCGGTCCGGCTCGCGCTCGAGCACGGCCCGGATCACGAACTCGGCCTGCCCGATCCGGAGCGGGTCGCCGACCCGGAGGCCGAGCCGGGCGAGCAGGCTGCGTTCGACCACGACGCCCGGACCGGCGAGCGCCTGATCCAGGCTCAAGGTCGGCGGATCGAGCTTCGCCGCGCCATAGAGGGGATAAGCGGCATCGACCGCCTTGAGCGCCACCACGACGCGCCGGCCGCCCCCAGCTTCGGCCATGGCGTTGGTGCGCACGCTTGCCGAGCGCCTGGCGCCCGGCGGGGTCAGCCCGGCGAGCTCGGCCTCGGTCAGCGGCAGGTTGCTGGCCTCGATCTTGAGGTCCCCGCCGAGCAGCGCCGAGGCGTCCCGCTTGAGGCCGTCGATCAGGCCCGCGTTGAGCACGCCGACCGTGGCGATCGCGGCGACGCCGAGGGTCAGGCAGGCGAAGAACACGGCAAAGCCGCCAAGCCCGCCGCGCAGCTCGCGGCGCGCGAGCCGCCAGGCGAGCATGAGGCCCCTCACGCGCCTCCGCCGGCGGCAGCGAGCGGCTGCCGGCGCTGGCCGGCGATCGGGGTCTCGTACAGGCGGCCGTCGGCCATCCGCAGCTGACGCTCGCAACGCGTCGCCAGCGGCGGCTCATGGGTGATCAGGAGCAGGGTCATGCCGTGCTCGCGCTGGACCCGGAACAGCAGCTCGACGATCTCATGGCCGGTGTCCTGATCGAGGTTGCCGGTCGGCTCGTCGGCGAGCAGGAGCTTCGGCTGATTGCTGAGCGCGCGGGCCAGAGCCACGCGCTGCTGCTCGCCGCCCGACAGCTGGCCCGGATAGTGCTCGGCGCGGGCACTGAGACCCAGCTCCGCCAGGCGCTCCGCCGCCTGCGCGAAGGCGTCGCGGGCGCCCGCGAGCTCGAGCGGCACGGCCACGTTCTCGAGCGCGGTCATGGTCGGGATCAGATGAAAGGCCTGGAACAGGATGCCGATCGTGCGGCCGCGAAAGACCGCGAGCCGGTCCTCGTCGAGCGCGCCGAAGTCCTGGCCGTCGACCCGCACCGAGCCGGCGCTCGGGCGTTCGATGCCGCCGACCACGGCGAGCAGGGTCGACTTGCCGGAGCCCGACGGGCCGACCACGCTGACCGAGCTGCCGGCCGCGACTTCGAGATCGATGCCGCGCAGGATCTTGACCGGACCCGCAGCGCTATCCAGGGTCACGTGCACGTCGGCGAGCTCGATGATCGCGGATCGGCTCGGCGCAACGGGCGCTACGGGTCGGGCGGGCGAGGACGAGGGCATGCGGGGAGGGGAGGGCATGGGGGGAGAGATGGTCCGACGGGCGGGCGTTCTCAAGTTCAGCCTGATGATCGTGCTCGGCATCGCGGCGCAAGTCGGAGCGGCCAGGGCCGCCTGTCGGATAGCCTTGCTCGGCGATTCCCTGACCTCCGCCTACGGGCTCGACCTCGCCGACGGCCTTCCCGCCCAGCTGCAGCGGCAACTCGACGCGGCGGGCTATCCCTGCGAGGTGCTCGATGCCGGGGTCTCTGGCGATACCTCGGCGGGCGGGCGCGCGCGCCTCGACTGGCTGCTCGGCGACCGGCCGAGCCACGTGATCGTCGAGCTCGGCGGCAACGACGGCCTGCGCGGCCTGCCGCCCGAGGAGCTGGAACGCAATCTGGACGCGATCATCACGCGCCTCGAGGCTGAGCACGTCAAGGTGCTGCTCGCCGGCATGCTGGCGCCGCCCAATCTCGGCGAAGACTATGGCCGGGCGTTCGCCGCGGTGTTTCCCCGGCTGGCCGCGAAGCACGGCGTGCCGCTCTATCGCTTCTTCCTCGACGGCGTCGCCGGTCATCCGGAGCTGACCCAGCCGGACGGCATCCACCCGACCGCCGAAGGCGTTGCGCTGATCGCAGAGCGCATCCTGCCGACCGTCGAGGCCTGGCTCGATGGCGGCTAGTTGGGACCACCCGACGGAAGACGCCGCCTGATGTCACGACCCGGCTGCGCCCCGCGGCCAGAACGCCGGAATGTCCGGTCGAGCCGACACCGGACCGGGTGACGCACGATTCCAGGTCGGTTGCAGTGCACGATCGGGCGTGGGAGGGAAGACCGCCCGAGGACGACGCGGGTCGAGCCCCAAGCCTTAACCGAACGTTAACCAATTGCCTGGTAAGCCTTGGCTTCGGATGGTCCATGGGACCGTGGGAATCCGTCCGGTTCCGATCCGGGTCGGGTCCGGACTCCCAGGATCCCATGGACCATCGAGCTGGTCGCGTAGCCTGCGAGGCCATGCTTGACGAAAGGTTAAAACCTCACGTCCCTGATCCTGCTTTGGACGTAGTGCTATGGGCGGAGGCGGAGACCGCTTCCTATCAGCGGGGGCGGAGGCCGCCTGCCAGGGGGCGGAGACCGCGCGAGGGGGTAGCGCTGGCGCCCCGGAACTGATGGTGGAACTCTGGCCGGTGGCGTCCGCGCGAGGATCAGGCGCGGGAGCGGAAATGTAAGTCCGAGCTGTGAAATATCGCGCCGCGGCCTTGCCTCCGGGCGGGGCTTGGTGTCGATTGATCGTCTGCCATCGCCAGCGCAGGGGATCGTTCGGGTGTTGGTTTACAGCGCCATGGCCTATCGCGAGATGACCGAGAACCGGCTCGGCAGCTACCTCGCGACCCTGCCCGAGATCGCAGCCCGGCTCGGCAGCCGGCCCACGCTTTGGCAGATCCGCAAGATCGCCGCGAGCGACCTCAGCGCGGTCTTCATCGCCGAGGGCCCGGCCGGCGACGTCTGCATCAAGCAGGCGCTGCCCTGCACCCAGGATCTGGGCGGCGACTGGCAGCTGCCGCTCGAGCGCACCGGCTTCGAGGAGTTGGCGCTGAACCTCTACGCCCGCTTCGCGTCGGGCCTCGTGCCGCGCGTCCTGCACTACGATTCCGAGCTGGCCCTGATGGTCCTGGAGCGTCTGCACCCGCACCTCACGCTCCGCCGCGGCATCATCAAGGCCGGCGTCTATCCCCGCTTCGCCGAGCAGATCGGCAAGTTTCTGGGCGAGACCTTGTTCCGGACCTCCGATCTGGCCATGCCTGCGGCCGAGAAGAAGGAGCGCGTCGCGTTCTTCTGCGCCAACGCCGAGATCGCCCGGGTGACCGAATATCTGACCTTCACCGAGCCCTACACGGACGCGCCCGAGAACCGCTGGACCCGGCCGGAGCTCGACGATCTGGCGCGCGCGGTCCGCGAGGACGACGCCCTCAAGCGCGCGGTCTCCGTGCTCAAGCAGCGCTTCATGGCCGAGCCGCGGGCATTGATCCACGGCAATCTGCACACCGGCGCCGTCCTGGTCACCGAGACCGACACCAAGGTGATCGACCCGGTGTTCGCGCACTTCGGCCCACCCGGCTTCGATGTCGGCACCCTGATCGGGCACCTGCTGATCGGCTATTTCAGCCAGTCGGGCCATGCCCCGACCCACACCCCGCGCAGCGCCTACGAGCGCTGGCTGGTTGGCACCGTGCAGCAGGTCTGGCAAGGCTTCCACGACCGCTTCCTGGAGCTGTGGCGGATCGCGCCGGACGGCGATGCCTATCCCAAGGCGCTGTTCGAAGGCGCGAACGGGGCGGAGTCGCTGCGCACCGCCCAGAAGGAGTATATGCGGGCGATCTTCGAGGACGCGCTCCGCTTCGCCGGGGTGACGATCGTCCGCGCGGTCCTCGGACGCGGGCAGCTCGCCGATTTCGAGCAGATCGACGATCGCGAGCGGCGGGCGGCGTGCGAGCGGCCGGCCCTGCTGCTGGCGTGCGAGCTGATCAAGGATGCCCACTTTGTGAGCGACCTCGCCGAGGTGATGGAGGTTGCGCGCCAGCTGCGCGAAGGCACGATGCCGGGTCAGTGAGCCGGTCCGAGCCCCGCGGGGCGCCTGGAGGACGCGCCGGCGAAGGTCAGTCGTCGTGGATCGTCACCCGGGTCGATTGCCGCGCGACCGTGGTCAGTTCGGGATTGGCGGCCAGGTGCAGATTGAACTCCCTGCCGCCCTCATGTTCGGGATCATCGATGATGGCGGTCCGGATCTCGCTCCGGGTCGCGCCCGGCCCCGCATGATGTTTCCGGCGCTCTCCAGCTCGCGGCTCAGATGAGGAGCGATCGCCAGCGACCCGGATCGCCGGCCGGTCACCGCCAGCCCATGAAGTGCTTGATCTTGGCGTCGGTCAGGGAGCGCAGCGACGTCAGCTCGGCCTCGATCGCCTCGCGGCTGGCGTGCGCCGAGCGCAGGTCCGCCGTCAGGTTGGCGATCCTGAGCTGGGCGAGCGCGAGCTCGGCGCGAAGCTGGAGGTCCGCGCCGCCGGCAGCGCCTGCCGGCGCGTCCGAGGCGGCGGCTCCGGTCGTCTGGGCGGGCCCGGTCGGGTTCGGCCCGGGCGGGCGCGTCGGCGCGGCCTCGACCTCGGCCGCGGCGGCCGTCTCGATCGGCGATGTCGGCGGTCGCTGGACGAGCGCGGCGACCACCTCGCGGGTGCGTGCCTGCCTGAGGCTCTGCTCCAGCTCGGCGACCCGGCTTACGAGCGTCGCGCGCTCGCCGTGGAGCCGGGCCGCGTCGGCGCCGGCGTCCGCCAGGCGTTGGCGCAGGCTCGTAAGCTCACCGGCCGCCGCCGCCTCGCTCCGCCGCCACTCGGCGCGCTCGGCCTCGACCTGAGCGTGCAGCCGCTCCAGCTCCTGCGCAGCGGTATCGCGCTCGGCCCTCAATCCGGCCAGCGGCGCCGCGCACAGCTGGTCCGCGGCCAGGGGATCGTCGGACGGCCCGTGCAGGGCCTCGAGGTCCTGTCGGATGGTGCTCAAGCTCGCCTTGAGATCGCGGATCGAGGTCGACAGCTGATCGAGCGGCACCGCCTGGCCGCGGACCTCGACCGGCGCGCCCGCGGCCGTGGCCGGCCCGGCGCCAGCCCCTGCCGGCACGCCGGCCACCAGCAACGCCAAGGCAATCCGGGCACAGTTCAGGGATTTAATCCCTTCATTTCCGGACCGATCATCGACCGGCACAACAGACATGGCCTGTCCGCCCGATCACAACTACATTGTCATTGACGACAACTAGAAACATAGAAGTATAGGACGGCATGCGAAAGCAGAATCGACGAGATTAGTGATGAATATTGTGGATTATCTAATACGCAATATAATCCTGGCGATTTCGTAGCAAATTCGCCAAGTTCTCTCGTGGCGCGAGAACTCCGGCATAGCGTTCCCGAAACGAGGCAAACAGGGGCCGGCCGCTGGCAGCGCGATCGAGGTCTGCCGGCGCGCTGGGCGCTAGGTGGTCAGGCGGGGACGGGTTATATCTGGGCGCGTGGGCTTGGCCCAGCACCCGAAACCGAGGACCCGACCCGCCGTGCGCGCCGAACTGACCATCGCGATCGCCCAGACCAACCCGACCGTCGGCGACGTCGCGGGCAATCTCGAGCGGATCCGGGACTACCGCCGCCAGGCGGCGGCCACCGGCGCCGACCTCGTGGTGTTCTCCGAGCTGGTGCTGGTCGGCTACCCGCCCGAGGATCTGGTGCTCAAGCCCGCGCTCCAGGACGCGGCGCGCGCCGCCGCCCTGGCGCTGGCCGAGGACACCGGCGACGGCGGGCCGGCGGTGATCCTCGGCGCGCCCTGGGTCGACCAGGGCAAGCTCTACAACGCCATGCTGCTGCTCCAGGGCGGCCGGCTCGCGACCGCGCGCTACAAGTACGATCTGCCCAACTATGGCGTGTTCGATGAGAAGCGGGTGTTCGCAGCGGGGCCGGTGCCCGGTCCGATGGCCTTCCCGCTCAAGGGCGGCGACCAGCTCCGGATCGGCGGCATGGTCTGCGAGGACATGTGGACCGAGGAGGTCGCCGAGGCGCTGCAGGAGTCCGGCGCCGAGATCCTGATCGTGCCCAACGGCTCGCCGTTCGAGCACGACAAGCCGGACGTGCGCCTCAACCTCGCGGTCGCGAGGGTGACCGAGACCGGCCTGCCGCTGATCTACTGCAACCAGGTCGGCGGCCAGGACGAGCTGGTGTTCGACGGCGCCTCCTTCGTGCTCAACGCCGACCGGCGCCTCGCCGCACAGGCGCGGGCATTCGAGGAGCAGCTGCTGATCACGCGCTGGCAGCAGGGCGAGGGCGGGCTCTGGCGCTGCGTCGCCGGCGAGATGGCGCCGCCGCTCACCGAGCTCGAGGCGATCTACCGCGCCATGTGCCTGGGACTTGCCGACTACGTCGACAAGAACCGCTTCCCGGGCGTCGTGCTCGGCCTCTCGGGCGGCATCGATTCGGCGCTCTCGGCCGCGGTCGCGGTCGATGCGCTCGGACCCGAGCGGGTGCACGCGGTGATGATGCCCTCGCGCTACACCTCGACCGAGAGCCTCGAGGATGCCCAGGCGGTGGCGCAGGCCCTTCGCATCCGCCTCGACAGCGTTCCGATCGAGCCCGCGGTCGCGGGCTTCGGAGCGATGCTCGGACCGCTGTTCGCCGGCCATGCGCCGGACATCACCGAGGAGAACCTTCAGGCCCGCGTGCGCGGCGTCCTCCTGATGGCGATCTCGAACAAGCTCGGCCCGATGGTGCTGACCACCGGCAACAAGTCCGAGATGTCGGTCGGCTACGCCACCCTCTACGGCGACATGTGCGGCGGCTACTCGGTCCTGAAGGACGTCTACAAGACCACCGTGTTCGCGCTCGCGGGCTGGCGCAATCAGCATCTGCCGGCCGGCGCCAGGGGACCGGCGGGCCGGGTGATCCCGGAGCGGATCATCACCAAGCCGCCGTCGGCCGAATTGCGCGCCAACCAGACCGACCAGGACAGCCTGCCGCCCTACGACCTGCTCGATCAGATCCTGCAGGGCCTGGTCGAGCAGGACCTCGCAGCCCGCGACCTGATCGCCAAAGGCTACGACCCGGCGGTCGTGCGCAAGGTTTCCGATTTACTCGACCTCGCCGAATACAAGCGCCGCCAGGCGCCGCCCGGGGTCAAGATCACGCGCAAGGCCTTCGGTCGCGACCGCCGCTACCCGATCACCAACGCCTTCCGCAAGCTGCGCCTGGTCCAGGCCCCCGCCGCCCGCACCGATCCGCCTCCCGCCATAGAATGACCTCGAACGCGGGCCAATCTATCCGCCAGTTCGGATCTGTTGACCGCGGGCCGCGGGCGTGGACCGGGGCGCGGGCATCTGCTACCGGTCAATCGGAGAGTAGCGAAGCGGGCAAAGCAGCGCCGCGCGGACCATGACCGGGCGGATCTATCTCTAGAACGCCACGCTGCGCGACGGCGGCCAGACCCAGGGCCTCGACCACCTGGGGGCGACTACGGCGAGGGCGGCTGGCCGGGCGAGACGGGTCGGCAAAGAACCAACGATCGCGGCCGCAGCGGCTGAGGGTCGAGCGCGGCGGTCCGCTTGGCGCGCTCCGGTCACTCTCGCCGGGTCGGCACAACGACCGGCAAACGCCGCGTGCCGGATCGAGGAGGCAGAGATGGGCACGCTTGGTGGAATTTACGGCTGCGTTCGAGCGAGCATCCTTGCGCTGGCTCTGCTCGCGGCCACATCCGCCGCGCCGGCCCTGGCCCAGAGCCCGGCGCCCAGCGCCGGCGCGGAGCCGCCGCCACGCGTGCGCGAGCTCATCGACCTGCTGGGAGATCCAGGGGTGCGCGACTGGCTGGAGGCGCAACGGACCGCCAGCAACGCGCCCGCGCCGCCCGCCCCCTCCCGGCCGCCCCCTCCCCGGCCGCCCCCTCCGAGGAGGCGAAGATCGAGGGCTACTTCGCCACGCCGGTGGCCGCGATCCGGCAACACTTTGCTTCGCTCGCGGCCGCCGTCCCGATGCTGCCGGCCGATTTCGAGCAGGCGCGGGCACGGCTCGTCGCCGATCTCCAGGATCGCGGCCTGGTCGAAATCCTGCTGCTGCTCTGCGGGTTCATCGCGCTGGGGTTCGGCGCCGAATGGCTGTTCTGGCGGGTGACCGTGGCCGCCCACGAGCGCATCAGGGAGCTGGATCTGACGACGGTCGGCGATCGCCTGCGCGCGGTCGCAAGCCGGCTCGCATTCGGCATTGGGCTCGTGATCGCGTTTGCGCTCGGCAGTGTCGTCGCGTTCCTGCCCTTCCACTGGCCGCCGCTGCTCAGGGAGATCGTGCTCGGCTATCTGCTCGCCTTCCTTGCCCTGCGGCTCGCGCTGGTGATCAGCCGCGTCCTCCTGGCACCCGGGGGCCGGTTCGGCCACGACGTCGAGCGCTTCCGCATCGTCCCGATGAGCACGACGGCCGCCCGGTTCTGGTATCAGCGGCTGGGCATGCTGGTCGCCTGGTTCGCCTTTGGCTGGGTGACGCTGATTTTGCTCGGTGGCCTGGGCTTCTCGCCCGACGCCCGGCACCTGGTCGCGTATCTGCTCGGGCTGGGCCTGCTCGGGATCGGGCTCGAGATGGTCTGGCGCCGACCGCGCGCCGCGCCCGGCGATGGCCCGCCGGCTGCCGGCCGGCGCCGGCTGGGCCGCGGCCTCCGCAACGCGCTGCTCTCGGGCTATTTCCTGGTGCTGTGGACGCTTTGGGTGGCGGGCGCCATGCCGGTCTTCTGGCTCGCCGTCCTTGTCGTCGCCCTGCCGGCAGCGATCGGCGCGACCCAGCGCTCGGTCAATCATATCCTGCGCCCGCCGGGCGTCGATGCCGGCGCCGGGCCGCCGAGCGTGCGCGCAGTCTGTCTCGAGCGCGGCCTGCGCGCCGCGCTGATCATCGGCGCCGCCCTTCTGCTGGCCCACGCCTGGCAGGTCGACCTGGTGGCGCTGACCGCCAGCGACACCATGCTCACCCGTCTCGTGCGCGGCGTCCTCAGCGCGATCGTGATCCTGCTGCTCGCCGACCTGGCGTGGCATGTGCTGAGGACCGTGATCGACCGCAAGCTCGCGGAGACGCAGACCCCCGGCCAAGTGAACACCGAGGAAGCGAGGCGCCGGGCGCGGGCGCGGACGCTGCTGCCGATCCTGCGCAACATTCTCTCCATCACCCTGGTGGCCATGGCGGCGATGATGGCCCTCTCGGCGCTCGGCGTGGAGATCGGACCGCTGATCGCAGGCGCTGGGGTGGTCGGGGTCGCGATCGGCTTCGGCGCGCAGACCCTGGTCAAGGATGTCATCAGCGGGATGTTCTATCTGCTCGACGACGCGTTTCGGGTCGGCGAGTACATCCAGAGCGGCAACTACAAGGGCACCGTCGAATCCTTCAGCCTGCGCTCGGTCAAGCTCCGGCACCAGCGCGGGCCGCTGTACACGGTGCCGTTCGGCACGTTGGGCGCGATCCAGAACATGAGCCGCGACTGGGTGATCGAGAAGCTGAAGGTGGGCGTCACCTACGACACCGATCTCGAAAAGGTGAAGACGCTGATCAAGCAGATCGGCAAGGAGCTGGCGCAGGACCCGGAGTTCGCGCCGCACTTCATCGAGCCGCTGAAGATGCAGGGCGTGGAGGAGTTCGGCGACTTTGCGATCCAGATCAGCATGAAGATGATGACCCGCCCCGGCGAGCAGTTCGTGATCAGGCGGCGTGCCTACGCGATGATCAAGAAGGCGTTCGACGCCAACGGCGTCAAGATTGCCTTCCCGACGGTACAGGTCGCCGGGCGCGACGAGGAGGCGGCCGCCGCCGTGGCGCGCCAGGGGCTGGAGCTGCTCCAGCCGGCGCCGCCGCCGGCCGCGTGAGGCGGCTCACCGGCGCGCCGGTGAGCATGGACCGGAGCCCGGCCATCTGGTACCGATCAGCGCTCGGCGCGGGGTCGCGGAGCGGCGGCGCGGCCAGTGAGCAGCGGGGCACGAGGGACCCGATCAGGCAGCATGGCTGAACGGATCTATCTCTACGACACGACGCTGCGCGACGGCGGCCAGACCCAGGGCGTCGACTTCGCGGTCGCCGACAAGGTCGCGATCGCGCAGATGCTCGATGAGCTGGGGGTCGACTACGTCGAGGGCGGCTGGCCGGGCGCCAATCCGACCGACGACGGCTTTTTCCAGGCGGCTCCGACCTTGCAGCACGCCAAGCTTGCGGCCTTCGGCATGACCCGGAGGGCCGGTCGCAGCGCCGCCAACGATCCCGGCCTGGCCGCGCTGTTTCAGGCCGGCACCGAGGTCATCACCCTGGTCGGCAAGAGCGCGCCCCGCCAGGTGGAGCTGCTCGGCGCCGCGCTCGACGAGAACCTGCGCATGATCGAGGACAGCATTGCCCTGGCCGTGCGGCGCGTGTCCGAGGTGATGTTCGATGCCGAGCATTTCTTCGATGGCTACGCCGCCGATCCCGGCTATGCCCAGGCCTGCCTCGAGGCGGCGGCCGCGGGCGGGGCGCGCTGGCTGGTGTTGTGCGATACCAACGGCGGCCGCCTGCCCGACGAGATCGCGCGCACGGTCGAGCGGGTGACCCGGAAAATCCCGCCCGAGCGGCTCGGCATCCACACCCACAACGACGCCGAGACCGCGGTCGCCGGCAGCCTGGCTGCCATCCAGGCCGGCTGCCGCCAGGTCCAGGGCACCCTGAACGGTCTCGGCGAGCGCTGCGGCAACGCCAATCTGGTCGCCCTGATCCCGACGCTCATGCTCAAGCTCGGCTATACGACCGCGGTCGGCGAAGCCGGGCTCCGGCATCTGACCGAGCTGTCGCGCGGCCTCGATGAGCGCCTCAACCGGACGCCCGACCGCCACGCCGCCTACGTCGGCGCCAGCGCCTTCACCCACAAGGCCGGCCTGCACGCCTCGGCGGTGATCAAGGACCCGAGCAGCTACGAGCACATCCCGCCCGAAGTGGTCGGCAACCAGCGCCACATCGTGGTCTCGGACCAGGCGGGGCGCGCGAGTCTGGTCAAGCGGCTCGAGGAGATCGATCTGGAGGCGCCGCCCGGCGAGGCCGAGATCCGTGCCCTGTTGCGCGAGGTCAAGGAGCGCGAGGCCAACGGCTACGCCTACGAGGGCGCGGACGCGAGCTTCGAGCTGCTCGCGCGCCGGACGCTCGGCCAGGTGCCCGACTACTTCCGCCTGCAGAGCTTCCGGATCATCGACGAGCGCCGGTTCAATGCCCGCAACGAGCTGGTCACCCTCTCCGAGGCGACCATCAAGGTTGTCGTCGGCGGCGCCACGCGCATGATCGTGGCCGAGGGCAACGGCCCGGTCCACGCCCTCGACACAGCGCTCCGCCAGGCGCTGTCCGCGACCTATCCCGCCCTCGAGCACATGCATCTGGCCGACTACAAGGTGCGCATCCTGACGCCCGAGGCCGGCACCGCGGCGGTCACCCGGGTGATCATCGAGAGCGCCGATGACCTCGGCCGGCGCTGGTCGACGGTCGGCGTCTCGACCAACGTGATCGACGCCTCCTACAACGCGCTGCACGACGGCATCACGTACAAGTTGCTCGTGGACGGCGCCGCGGCGGCCCATTGAATGGCGGAGGCGAGCGCCGCCACCGGCCCGACCGTCATCCTGGTCCGCCCGCAGCTCGGCGAGAACGTCGGCACCGCGGCGCGCGCGATGCTCAACTTCGGCCTGACCGATCTGCGCCTGGTACGGCCGCAATGCGGCTGGCCGAACGTCAAGGCGCTGAACGCGGCCTCGGGTGCCACGGCGGTCTTGAACGGGGTGCGTCTGTTCGAGACCGTCGAGGCGGCGTCCGCCGGCCTGCAGCGTCTCTATGCCACGACCGCACGGGCGCGCGACCTGCCCAAGCCCGAGGTCACCGCGGCGCGGGCCGCACGCGAGGCCCGCGCCGCGCTCGCCGCGGGACAAAGGGTCGGCATCCTGTTCGGCCCGGAGCGGACCGGGCTTACCAACGACGAGCTGATCTACGCCGACGCGGTGCTGCGGGTGCCGGTCAACCCCGACTTCCTTTCGCTCAACCTCGCCCAGGCGGTGTTGCTCGTGGGCTACGAATGGCTGCAGTCGGCCGCTGAGAAACCGCTGCCGACGACGACCGCGCCTGCCGGTCCGCCGGCGACCAAGGACGAGCTGGCCGGGCTTCTCGACCATCTGGTGGCGGAGCTCGATGCCGCGGACTTCTTCCGCACCGCCGACCGGCGCCAAAGCATGGTGCGCGCGCTCAAGGCGATCTTCGCCCGCGCCGGCCTCGGCACGCCCGACGTCCACCTCCTGCGCGGCGTGATCAAGCAGCTGGCCCGCGGCCGCCGGGACCGGCGCCAGGCCCCCTGAGGGTTTGGCATCAGAGTCGGCGATTCGCGTGGATTAACGCATCCGAAACGGGAGTTGGCCCAGAGTTCGTGCTGAAGCGGCGGCATCGGGTCGCCCAGGCCGGTTTCGGGAACCTGAGCTTGGATCACGCAGGCGGGCTGCTCCGTGGACTGAGGTCGAATCGCCTCGCCCAGGGGCGCGACCAGGGCGGCCCGAGCAAAGCCGATCAGAATCGGCCCGCCCAGGGGCACGACCAGGGCGCCCCGAGCAAAGCCGAGCAGACTAAGCCTGCCCACGGGCGCGACCCGGGGGCTGCGAGCAAAGCCGATCCCAATCGGTTCGTCCAGGGACGCGACCAGGGGGCCCCGAGCAAGGTCGAGCCGAATCGGCCCGCGGAGGCGCGTGACCCGGGAGCGCCAGGCAAGGCGGAGTCACATCGGCGGGCCGCAGCGCGCCCGGACGGCGCGCTCCTGGGTCGGGTCATGTCGGTCGCCGGCGCGATCATCTGGGGCCTGCTCGAGCCCGAGGCCGCCAGCACCGCCGAAATCGGCCACGTGGTCCGGCTGCAGGGCACCACCGGCCGCAGCTTCGGCGTGATCACCACGCTCAAGAACGACGGCCGTCGCGCCGGCGAGGATGACCGGCGGCTGGTCGAGATCCGGCTGATCGGCGAGATCCTGGCCAGCAGCTCGAACCGCTGGCGGTTCCAGCGCGGGGTCTCCAGCTATCCGCCGCTCGACAGCCCGATCCACGCCGGCACGCGCGAGGAGCTGTGCGCGATCTACGCCCGGCCGGAGGTCTCGACCGTCCGTCTCGGCACCTTGCGCAACGCCGCCGATCTGCCGGCCTTCGCGATGACCGACAATCTGCTCGGCAAGCATTTCGCCGTGCTCGGCACCACCGGCGCCGGCAAATCCTGCGCGGTGACCGTGATCCTGCGCGCGATCCTGGATGCCTGCCCCTACGGCCATGTCATCATGCTCGACCCGCACAACGAATATGCGACCGCGTTCCAGAACCGGGCCGAGCTGCTCAACCCGAGCAACCTGAAGCTGCCCTACTGGCTGCTCAATTTCGAGGAGATCGCCGCGATCCTGGTCAACCAGGAATCGCCCGAAGGCGCCTACGCCGAAGGTGCCATCCTCCGGCGCGCGATCCTCAAGGCCAGGCGCAACTTCTCGGGCGAGGGCGCCAGCCAAGACCACCTCACGGTCGACACCCCGGTGCCCTACCGACTGTCCGAGCTGATCCAGGTGCTCAAGGACGACATGGGCGCCTTCAACAAGGCCGACAGCGCGGTCTTCTATCAGCATCTGGTCAATCGCGTCGAGAGCGTGAGCAGCGACAAGCGCTACGATTTCATGTTCTCGAGCTTCAGCGTCCGCGACAACATGCGCCAGATCCTGTCGCGGATCCTGCGCATCCCGGTCGAGGGCAAACCGCTGACGATCATCGACATCTCGGGCGTGCCCTCCGAGATCGTCGATGTCGTGGTCTCGGTGCTCTGCCGGCTGATCTTCGAGTTCGCGCTCTGGAGCGATCGTGAGCGGACGCCGCCCTTGCTGCTGGTCTGCGAGGAGGCGCATCGTTACGTGCCGCGCGACGATCAGGCGGGCTTCGCGCCGACCCGGCGCGCGATCTCGCGGATCGCCAAGGAGGGCCGCAAATACGGCCTCAGCTTGTGCCTCGTGACCCAGCGCCCGGCCGACCTCTCGGTCAGCAGCCTGTCGCAGTGCAACACGATCTTCGCGCTCCGGCTCGGCAACGAGCACGACCTCGAGTTCGTCCGCCACGCCGTGCCCGACAGCTCGCGCTGGCTCGCCGACGCCCTGCCGGCGCTCAACACCCAGGAGGCGCTGGTGCTGGGCGACGGCGTGCCGGTGCCGCTGCACATCCGCTTCCTGGACCTGGCTCCCGACGAGCGCCCGGCCAGCACGACGCCGCCGTTCGCGACCGCCTGGCAGGGCGATCAGGGTGATGAGGCCCTGATCGCGGAAACGATCGACCGCTGGCGCCACCAGGTGCGAGCGCAGGTCGCCTAGACCCCGCGGGCAGGCCGACCGCAACGCCGCAGGGACTCACCCAAGGCACAAGGCCGGCGCAAAGCCTTTGACATCGCGCGGCCGATCGCTATAACCGGCGCGGTCCGAAGAGCGCGCATCGCCGCGCTCCGCCCGGTCTTGCCGGAAGGCGAGCCCACCCCTGCCGGATCCACCCCAGCCGGAATGCCAGCACCGCCGTCATGACCAAACGCGTCGAAGCCAAGAACAAGATCTGCCGCCGCCTCGGGGTCAATCTCTGGGGCCGCGCCCGCAACCCGATCGTCAAGCGCGATTATCCGCCGGGCGAGCACGGCTCCAAGCGGCGCAAGATCTCCGGCTACGGCCAGCAGCTGGCGGCCAAGCAGAAGCTCAAGGGTTATTACGGCAACATCACCGAGCGGCAGTTCCGGCGGGTCTATCAGGAGGCCGCGCGCCGGCGCGGCGACACCGCCGAGCACATGGTAGGCCTGCTCGAGCGCCGCCTCGACACGGTGGTCTACCGGCTGAACTTCGTGCCGACCGTGTTCGCGGCGCGCCAGTTCGTCAACCACGGCCATGTCACGGTCAACGGCCGGCGGGTCACCATCCCGAGTTACGTCGTGCGCGAAGGCGACGTGGTCGAGGTGCGGGAGAAGTCCAAGAACCTGACCCTGGTGCTCGGCACGATCCAGCAGCCCGAGCGCGACGTTCCGGATTACCTCTCGCTCGACCTCAAGGCGCTCAAGGGCACCTTCGTACGGGTGCCGAAGCTCGCCGACGTGCCCTATCCGGTGCAGATGGAGCCGCACCTGGTGATCGAGTACTACTCCCGCTGACCCCGTCGCGTCCGCAACCTTTGCGGGCGACCTGATCCCCCATTCCGACCCGTCTATCGGGCGCGGATGGTCGCACCCGATCATCCGCCCGGGTTGCGCTGCGGCGCGCCCGACGCCATATCCGCTTCATCGCGCGGCCGTCGCAGGCGGTTCAGCCATTGTTCAACTGGCTTGTGCTGTTTGGGGGCAGGTGCCGGGGTTGTGGGGCCGAGCTGCAACAGCCAGGTGAAAAACACCGTCCACCTGCCGAACCTGGTCGCGTGCTCGCGCCCTGAAGACTAGGATGCCGGCGCTCGTCGACCGCGCCCCACCGGGCGTTGCGGACCGTCGAGCTTTCGAGGAGCGATCCGAACGTGCCCAGCCGTCTCGTCCGAGCGACCTCCCTCCTGATCCTGGGGCTGGTCGCGTTCACGCTCACTGCCGGGCAGCCCCGGGCAGGGCAGGACGAGCCGCTGAGCCTCCGCTATGGGCTCTACTGGGCGGGCTTCCAGATCGCCACCCTGGCGCTCCACCACGAGGTCGGGTCGGGCGGCTACCGCTCGGAGCTGAACATTCAGACCGTGGGCATGATCGAGCATCTGGTTCACTACCGCTCGATGGCGCAGGCGATCGGGCGCCTGGATCCGGACGAGGGCCTGACGCCGGTCACCTTCCGCTCCGAATATCGGACCCAGAAGAAAGATCGTCGCTCGATCGTGCAGTTCGATCCCGAGAGCGGCGATGTCGTCGACCTCGAGAACACCAAACGGGGCGCGCCCGACGGCAACAAGGTTCCGGCGGCGCTGCAGAGCGGCGTGATCGACCCGCTGACCGCGTTCTTCCAGCTTCGCGACTACGTCGCCACGGCCGGCGCGAAGGTACCCTTCACCGCGGCGGTCTTCGATGGCCGCCGGCGCTTCAACCTGCAGGCGAAGGTGATCGGGCACGATCGCACCCACGTCGCCGGGAGTGATCGGCGCGTGGTCCGGGTCGGGCTCACGCTGACCTTGGTCGCCGGCTCGGACCTCGACGACGCCCAGGCGGCCACGGCCGGCGACGACCGGTTCGAGCTCGAGCTCCTGCTCAGCGATGACGACCGCCTGCTGCCGCTGCAGATGCACACCCGGAATTCGTCGGTCACCGGCACCATCGAGCTGCTGCAGGACTGCTCCGGCGAGGCCGGCTGCCAGCTGGCCGAGCGCTGATCCCGGGCCGCCAGCTGCGCCGCGAACCTCAGGCGGCGACTTCGGTGTCGACGCCCTTTTCCTGCAAGAACGCCGTCAGCTCGCCGCTCTGGTACATCTCGCGGACGATGTCGCAGCCACCGACGAACTCGCCCTTGACGTAAAGCTGGGGAATGGTCGGCCAGCTGCTGAATTCCTTGATGCCCTGGCGCAGCTCGTCGTCCGAGAGGACGTCGAAGGCCTTGAACTTGACGCCCGCGAGCGACAGCACCTGGACCACCTGGGCCGAGAAGCCGCACTGCGGGAAGACCGGGGTGCCCTTCATGTAGAGCACGACCGGGTGGGTCTCGATGTCGTTCTGGATGCGGGCAAGCACGTCAGTCATCGTCGGCTCCTTGGGAACGCGTTACGCTCAATCCGGCGCGGCCGTGGTCAGGGCCAAGGCGTGCAGCTCGCCGCCCATGCGCGCGCCAAGGGCCCGGTAGACCATCTGGTGCTGCTGGACCCGGCTCTTGCCGCGAAAGGCGGGTGCGATCACGTGCGCCCGGTAGTGATTGCCGTCACCGGCCAGATCCTCGACGGTCACCTCCGCCTGCGGCAGACCCTCGCGAATCAAGGCGCTGATCTCGTCGGCGGTCATCGCCATCGCGTGCCGTCCATTCCTCACGCCAGCCCGGTCTCTCGAGGTGCTGCGCCCATCAGCGCCGGCAGCCAGCGCTCGTGCACCCGGGCGAGCTCGTGCAAGCATATGGCATCGCCGCCGGCCAGCGTCAACGCGCCGCCGCCGGTGGCCCCGACCCGGCGCGCCAGCACGCCCTGGCGCCCGGCCGCGGCGAGCAGCGCCTCGAGGCGCTCGGGCAGGGCGGCCAGCAGGTAGCGGCCCTGGTCCTCGCCGAACAGCCAGCCGTGGTCCCACTCCGGCGGCAGCTCGAGGTCGGCGCCGGTCCCGGACGCCAGCACCATCTCGGCCAGCGCCACCGCGAGGCCACCGTCGGCGAGGTCATGGCAGGCCTCGACCTCGCCGGCCTCGATCCAGGCGCGCACGAGCTCGCCGTTGCGGCGCTCGGTCGCCAGATCGACCGGCGGCGGCGCCCCCTCCTCGCGGCCGCAGACCTCGCGCAGGTAGAGCGATGCGCCGAGCCAGCCGAAGGTCTCGCCGATCAGGATCAGGGCCAAGTCTTCGCGCCGCCAGGCGGGCGTCGCGACCCGCTCGAGGTTCTCGATCAGACCGAGGCCGCCGACCGTCGGGGTCGGCAGGATCGCCTGGCCGTCGGTGTCGTTGTAGAACGAGACGTTGCCGGACACGACCGGGAAGTCGAGCGCCCGGCAGGCCTCGGCCATGCCCTCGAGGCAGCCGATGAACTGGCCCATGACCACCGGGTTCTCGGGGCTGCCGAAGTTCAGGCAGTCGGTGACCGCGAGCGGGCGGGCGCCGGCCGCGCAGAGGTTGCGCCAGGCCTCGGCGACCGCCTGCCGGCCGCCGGTTTCGGGATCGGCCCGGCAATAGCGGGGCGTGCAGTCGGTGGTGAGCGCCAGGCCCCGGTTGCTGCCATGGATCCGGACCACGGCCGCGTCGCCGCCCGGCCGCTGCACCGTGTCGCCCATGACCATGTGGTCGTACTGCTCGAAGATCCAGCGCTTGGCGGCGAGATCCGGACAGCCGAGCAGGCGGAGCAGGGCCGCCCGGGGCCCCAGCGGCGGATTGACGTCGCGGGCGATCACCGGCGGTGGCACAGGCGTTCGGACATGGGGCCGTCGGTAGACGGGCGAGCCGCCGCTGACCGGGGCGATCGGGATGCGCGCCACCTCCTCGCCGGCAAAGCGCAGCACCATGGCGCCGGTATCGGTCACCCGGCCGACCGTGACGCAGTCCAGGTCCCACTTCGCGAACACGGCGCGGGCTGCCGCCTCGGCCCCCTGCCGGAGCACGAGCAGCATCCGCTCCTGGCTCTCCGAGAGCAGGATTTCATAAGCGCTCATGCCGGTCTCGCGGGTCGGTACCCGGTCGAGGTCCATCTCGATGCCGGTCTTGCCGCGCGCCGCCATCTCGAACGACGACGAGGTCAGGCCGGCGGCGCCCATGTCCTGGATCGCGACGATCGCGTCGGTCTGCATGAGCTCCAGGCAGGCTTCGAGCAGCAGCTTTTCGGTGAACGGATCGCCGACCTGCACGGTCGGGCGCCTGGCCTCGGTCGCCTCGCTGAACTCGGCCGATGCCATGGTCGCACCATGGATGCCGTCGCGCCCGGTCTTGGCGCCGACGTAGACCACCGGATTGCCGGCGCCAGCGGCGCGGGCGTAAAAAATCTGGTCGGAGCGCGCGATGCCCACGCACATCGCGTTGACCAGGATGTTGCCATTGTAGGCGGGGTGAAAGGTGGTCTCGCCGCCGACCGTGGGCACGCCGATGCAGTTGCCGTAGCCCGCGATGCCGGCGACCACGCCATCCAGCAGATGGCGGGTCTTGGGGTGGTCCGGCGCCCCGAAGCGAAGCGAATTGAGGATCGCCACCGGCCGCGCGCCCATGGTGAAGACATCCCGGAGAATGCCGCCGACCCCGGTCGCCGCCCCCTGGTAGGGCTCGATGAAGCTCGGGTGGTTGTGGCTCTCGATCTTGAAGACCGCGGCCATGCCGTCCCCGAGATCGACCACGCCCGCATTCTCGCCCGGCCCGCAGATGACCCATGGCGCCTCGGTCGGCAGCCGCTTCAGCCAGTGCTTCGACGACTTGTAGGAGCAATGCTCGCTCCACATGACCGAGAAGATGCCGAGCTCGACCAGGTTCGGCGGCCGCCCGAGGATCTCGACGATCCGCGCGTACTCGGCCTCGGAGAGCCCGTGCTCGGCGATCAGCTCGGCCGTCACCTCGAAGCTCATCCGAGCGCCTCGACCAGGGTGCGGAGCATGGTCAGGCCGTCGGTGCCGCCGGTCATGGGGTCGGCCGCGCGCTCGGGGTGGGGCATCAGGCCGAGCACGTTGCGGCCGGCGCCGAGCACGCCCGCGACGTTGCCGATGGAGCCGTTCGGGTTGTCGAGGTAACGGAACGCGATCCGGTCCTCGTCCGCGAGCCGCGCGAGGTCGTCCGCGGTGCAGACGTAGCAGCCGTCGTGATGGGCGATCGGGATCTCGATGGTCTGTCCGGCAACGTAGCCGGCAGTGAATACCGACGCGTCGGTCGCGACCGCGAGCGCCACCGGCTTGCAGATGAACTTCAGGCCGGCGTTGCTCAGCACCGCACCCGGCAGCAGGCCCGCCTCGGTCAGGATCTGGAAGCCGTTGCAGATCCCGAGCACGGGCACGCCCGCCTCGGCCCGCCGGATGACCTCGGGCATGACCGGGGCGCGCGCCGCGATCGCGCCGCAGCGCAGATAGTCGCCATAGCTGAAGCCGCCGGGCAGCACGATCAGGTCGAGCCTGGGCAGCTCGGTCGCGGCGTGCCAGAGCCGCGAAACTTTCGCACCGGCGGCGGCCAGAGCGACCGCGATGTCGCGATCGCAGTTGGAGCCCGGGAAGGTGATCACGCCCGCCTGCACGCGCGCCTCGCGAATTGCGTCTGGTGCTAGTCCTCGAAGGCCACCGAATAGGTCTCGATCACCGGATTGGCCAGCAGCTGCTCACACATCGCCCGGACCTCGGCCTCGGCCGCGGTCCGGTCGGACTGATCGAGATCGAGCTCGATCAGCTTGCCCTGGCGAACGGTGCCGACGCCCTCAAAGCCGAGCTGCGCCAACGCCCGCCCGATCGCAGCGCCCTGCGGATCGAGCACCCCTTCCTTGAGGCGGACGTGGACGCGCGCCTTCATCAGCGCCGGCCCATCGGCTGCCGGCAACCCGTCATTGGACGGTTTCGGGGCCCTTGAGGTCGCGGGGGCCGGCCTCAGGCAGGATGCCGAGGCGTCTTGCCACCTCCTGGTAGCCCTCCTCGACCCGGCCGAGATCGCGCCGGAAGCGGTCCTTGTCGTACTTCTCGTTGGTCGTGGCATCCCAGAGGCGGCAGCCGTCCGGGCTGATCTCGTCGGCCAGCACGATCCGCATCTCGTCGTCCTCCCAGAGCCGGCCGAACTCGAGCTTGAAGTCGATCAGGCGCAGGCTCACGCCGGCGAACAGGCCGGTCAGGAAGTCGTTGATGCGCAGGCTGAGGTTGAGGATCTCGTCGAGGTCCTGGTAGCTCGCCCAGCCGAACGCCGTGATGTGCTCCTCGCTGACCATCGGGTCGCCGAGCTCGTCCGACTTGTAATAGTACTCGACGATCGAGCGCGGCAGGGGCGAACCTTCCTCCATGTGGAAGCGCTGGGCGAGCGAGCCCGCGACCACGTTGCGCACCACCACCTCGAGCGGGATGATCTCGACCTCCTTGATCAGCTGCTCGCGCATGTTGAGCCGGCGCACGAAATGGGTCGGAATGCCGATCGCCGCCAGGCGCAGCATGAGGTGCTCGGAGATCCGGTTGTTGAGCACGCCCTTGCCGGTGATCACGCCCTGCTTCTGATTGTTGAACGCGGTCGCGTCGTCCTTGAAGTACTGGATCAGCGTGCCCGGCTCCGGCCCCTCGAACAGGACCTTGGCCTTGCCTTCGTAGACTTTTCGGCGACGGCTCATGCGGCGGTCCATGCAACGGCCTCGAACGGTGGCGGGCGACCAGTCGGCGCGCCGTCTATAGCGCAGGCGCGTGACGAACACAACTGAAGCGCCCGTGATCCCTATGCCTATCGGGGTGCGCCCAAGACCATGTCGAAAATGCTGCCTCCGGGCGCTCGCCGCATCTCGGCCGGGCCGCCGGGAATTGCCCAGAAACCGCTCTCGCCAAAGGATTCGCGATGACATGCGCGACCCCTGGCGGGGGCTCGAAAGCGCGCTCGGCGCGAGCACGGACGGATCCTGGCGTCCTCGTCGGCCAATTGACCCGGGCCGCGCTGCTCCTCACCAGTGACCAGGCGGCCGTGTGCCCGGCCGAGGGGTTGAAACGTGGATGGCGGCAACCTCGGATGAGAGCATCGCTCAGGGGTCGAGGCGGCAGGACTCAGCGGGCGGGATCACGCGGGTTCGGCCTTGCGCCGCCCGGCGCGAGTCAATAACACCCGCGGCCATGTCGCCCGCTTCGTCCAGGCCTGCCGCCGTGGCCGTGCTCGACGTCGGCAGGACCGACGTCAAGCTGCTGGCGGTCGGGCCGGATGGTGCGATCCGGTCGTCGCGTCACGCACCCAACGCCCTGCGCACGGGCGAGCCCTATCCGCACTGCGATACCGAGCATCTCTGGCGCTGGCTGATGGCGGCGCTCGGGGATCTGGGCGAACGCTTCCGGATCGAGGCGATCGTTCCGACCAGCTATGGGGCGAGCGCCGCTCTGGTCGGCGATGCCGAGCTGGTTCTGCCGATCCTCGATTGCGAGGCTGAGCCACCGGCCGCAATCGCCGCGGCCTACGCCGAGATCGCGCCCTGGTTCGAGGAGTGCTGCTGCCCGATCGGGCCGGCCGGGCGCACCCTCGGCCGCCAGCTGTTCTGGCAGAGCCGGCGGTTCGCCGAGGCGTTCGGGCGCGTGCGCTGGATCCTGCCGCTGGCGCAGTATTGGGCCTGGCGCCTGTCCGGCGTGCCCGCCTGCGAAGCGACCTCGCTCGGCGCCGAGACCCAGCTCTGGAACCCGCGCGAGCGCGACTTCTCGAGCCTGGTCGAGGGCCAGGGCTGGCGCGACAAGCTGCCGCCGCTGCGCAATGCCTGGGACGCGCTCGGGCCCTTGCAATTCGAGGTCGCAGCCAGGACCGGCCTGCCGGTCGAGACGCCGGTCTTGTGCGGCATCCAGGACGACGGCGCCAATCTCGCCCGCTACCTGGCGGCCGGCCTCGACGACTTCGCCGTAATCGCGACCGGGGCGCGGCCGACCGTCTGCAACCCGAGCCTGCCGCTCGACCGGTTGGACCCGCTCCGCGACACCGCCTCGGGCACCGATCTCCTGGGCCGGCCGGTCGCCTGCGCAAGGTTCGTGGGCGGCCGGGAGTATGCCGCGATCGCCGGGCCGGAGGGCCTGGCGGCGCGGCCGGCCGCGGCCGAGGTCCAGGCGCTGATCGCGGACCGAATCATGGCGCTGCCGTCGTTCGCCCGCAGCGGCGGACCCTATCCCGGCATCGGCGGCAAGGGTCGGATCAGCGGCCCGCGGCCACGCTCGCCCGAGGCCCGGGCGGCGCTCGCCACCCTCTACGTCGCCCTGATGGCGAGCGTCGGGCTCGACCTCCTGGACTGCCGGAGCCAAGTCATCGTCGACGGCAGCTTCGCCGACGACCCGCTGTTCACGGCCCTGCTCGCGGCGCTCCGGCCCGGCCAGCCGGTCGCGGTCTCGACCGAGCCGAACGGCCGGGCACTCGGCGCCGCGTTGCTGGTCGGCTGGCCGGACCGCCGGACGCCCTCCAGGCTCAGCCTGCGGCCGGTCGAGCCGGCGGCGATCGGAGGGCTCGAGGCTTACGCCGCGGCCTGGCGGGCGGCGGTCGATGCGATCGAGCGCGCCCCCGCACGCGCGCTCAGGGCGTCGGCGCGTCCTGGCGCAGCAGGCCCGCCTGCTTGAGCTCGGCCCAGAAGTCGGCCGGAATCCGGGGCGCGAAGATCGCGAGGTTCTGCTCGACCTCCGCCGGCGCGCGGGTGCCGGGGATCACGGTCGCGATCGCGGGATGGCCGAGCGGGAACTGCAGCGCCGCGGTCGGCAGGCGGACGCGGTGGCGCGCGCAGACCGCCTCGATCCGACGCACCCGCTCCAGGATCTCCGGCGGCGCCGGCGAGTACTGGAAGTAGGCACCCTCGATCGCGCCGGTGGCGAGGATGCCGGTATTGTAGACGCCGCCGACGATCAGCCCGATGCCGCGCTGCTCGCAGAGCGGCAGGAAGGCGTCGAGCGGCGCCTGCTCGAGCAGGGTGTAGCGTCCGGCCAGGAGGAAGCAGTCGAAGTCGCCGCGCTCGGCGAGGTCCTGACAGGCGGCGGTCTCGTTGACGCCCGCCCCGATTGCCCGGACCGTCCCCTGCTCGCGCAGCTCCGCCATGGCCCGGTAGCCGCCGGCCATGAACTCGGCGACCCTCGCCTGCCGCGCCGCCTCCGAGCCGTGGGTCCAGACGTCGAGGTCGTGCACCAGCAGGATGTCGATCCGATGCATGCCGAGACGCTGCAGGCTGTCCTCGACCGAGCGCATCACGCCATCATAGGAGTAGTCGTAAACCTCGGCGAACGGCAGCGCGTCCTTGAACGGACCGTGCTCCAGCGTCTTGGGGTCGCCCGGCCTGAGCAGGCGCCCGACCTTGGTCGACAGCACGAAGCTGTCGCGCTCCCGGCCGCGGAGCGCCTCGCCGATCCGATGCTCACCGAGGCCGTAACCATAGAGCGGCGCGGTGTCGAAGTACCGGATCCCGGCGTCGTAGCAGGCGCGTACCGTGGCCCAGGTGGTGGCGTCAGACAGCGCCTCGAACAGGTTGCCGAGGGGAGCGCCCCCAAAGCCCATGATCGTGACCTCGACCCCGGACTTGCCGAGCCGCCGCCTGTCGCTCGCCTGCATGGTCTGCCTCCCCTGCGTTTCCGCCGATCCTGCGCCCCTCCGGCGACCAGCGTCACCAACGAACCCCAACAACCGCTGGTCAGAGCATCCGGGGCCACGATAGGATAACGTTGGAGGTTAGGCTATGGACTGGCGTGAGAGAATTACGGTTGACCCCGAGGTCTTGGCCGGCAAACCGGTGGTCAGGGGCACGCGCCTGTCGGTCGAGTTCGTCGTCGGGCTCCTGGCTGAGGGCTGGACGGTTCGGCAGGTGCTCGCCAACTATCCGACGCTCGGGACTAAAGATGTCCGAGCCTGCCTGGCCTACGCCGCCGAGGTTCTGCGCGACGAGACGACCTATCCCATGCCCGCCTAAGCCGTGCGGTTCCTGGCCGACGAGAACATTCCGCGCGCAGTGGCGCAGGCTTTGATAAAGCAGGGCCATGACGTAACGACGATCAGCGACGTCGAACGGGGCGCCGGCGACCATCGGATCGTTGCCCGGGCCGAGCGCGAGGCGCGGGTGCTTCTCACTTTCGACAAGGATTTCGGGGAGATTGCGTTTCGCTCGGCGCGATCGCCGAACTGCGGGATAATCTTGCTGCGGTTCGTACCCCGAGATCCCGAAGATGCGGTCGCGGTGGTTGCGACGGCGATCGCCATGCGCGACGACTGGACCGACCAGTTTGCGGTCGTCGAGCGTGATCGGCTACGCGTCCGTCGGCTGCGAAGCCCGCCCCGCCCAAGCGAGCCTCTCTGAACGGGTGGGCGTATCCTCTTCGGCCAGCGCTGGCTTTGACGGCTCACTCGGCGACCGAAGCCGCGGCGACCGGCGTGAAGAACAGCTGCGGGGCGGCGGCGATCAGGCGGCGCCCGGCGCCGACCTGCGGCTGGCGATGGCAGTCAGGTTCGGCGATGGTGCGGTAGCAGTAGATCAGGCCGGGCTCGGCCAGCCAGGGCGGCGAGTGCGGCGCGGCCGGCGCGCAGCCGGCGAGCGGCAGGAGGGTCATCAGCAGGTGCGTGCATCGCATGCTGCCAAGGTCGCGCGCAGGTCGGCGGCGCGCAAGCCGGGATGCCCGATTGCTGCACCCCGGTAGGCTCGATACGATCCCACGCCGGCGGCGCCAGTTGATCTCCCGAAGGCCGCGCGCTACCACACCATCAGGCCCGCTCACCAGATGCGGTCGAGCGCGGAGCCAACCATGGGAGGCAAGCAAGATGACAGCAGGGACTCGCAGCCTGGCCGGAGCGAGCGCTCTGGCCCTGGCGCTGGCGGGCGGCGTCGCCCTGTGCTCGGTTGCGGCGCAGGCCCAGATGAAGCACGAGGGCGTGACCGCGACCGTCATGACGTTTACCGGGCCGCAGATCGCCGAGCCGCTGCAGCGGCGCGCGCCCGACTTCAAGAAGCTGACCGGCGCCACCATCAACGTCGTGACCGTACCGTTCTCCGACCTCTACAACAAGCTGCTGACCGACTTCGCCACCGGCACCAACAGCATCGACGGCATGGTCTTCGCGCCGCAGTGGATGGTCGACTACATCGACCCCGGCTATCTCGAGGATCTGACCGGTCGGATCAAGGCCGACAGCGCTCTGCAGTGGGACGACGTGGCGCCGTTCTTCCGTAACTTCAGCGCCACCTTCAACGGCAAGATCTATACGATCCCGTTGGATGGCGACTTCCAGATGGTCTACTACCGGAGCGATCTGCTGAAGAAGGCAGGCCTCAACCCGCCCAAGACCTGGGACGACTATCTCCAGATCGCCAAGACCTTCCACGGCCAGGACCTGAACGGTGACGGCAAGGCCGACTACGGTTCCTGCATCGCCAAGAAGCGCAACGCCCAGTCCTACTGGATGATCATCTCGGTCGCCGCCGGCTTCCTGCAGTCGCAGGGCACCGCCCAGGGCGCGTTCTTCAACACCGAGGACATGAGCCCCTTGTTCAACAACGAGGCGTTCGGCAAGGCGCTCGACATCTATGCCGAGACCACCAAATACGGCCCGCCCGACGAGATCAACCTGGACGTCGGCGATACCCGCGGCCTGTTCACGACCGGGCGCTGCGCGCTCTCGGTCGACTGGGGCGACATCGGCACGCTCGCGATCGACCCCGCGACCTCCAAAGTGCAGGACAAGGTCGGCGCGGTCATCCTGCCGGGCTCCAGCCAGGTGCTCGATCGCGCGAGCGGCAAGCTCGTGGACTGCAACGCCGAGCGCTGCCCCTACGCCACGGACGGCATCAACCACGCCCCGTTCGCGGCCTTCGGCGGCTGGTCGGGGGCGGTCAATGCCTCGAGCTCGGACAAGGTCAAGGCCGCGGTCTACGACTTCTTCTCCTACATGAGCCAGCCCAAGCAGGCCAACGAGGACGTGACCATCGGCATCACCGGCTTCAATCCGTATCGGATCTCGCAGTTCAAGAACCTGGATCTCTGGCTCAAGGCCGGCATGAGCGAGGCGGCCGCCAAGAACTATCTCGGCGCGATCGCCGACAGCCTCAACAGCCCCAACATGGTGCTCGATCTGCGCGTGCCGCAGAACCAGCGCTATGAGCAGATCGTGCTCGACACGGCGATCAGCCGCATGCTCGCGGGCGAAATCACCAGGGACCAGGCGATGGCCGACATCGAGAAGGGCTGGAACGAGATCACCGACGAATTGGGCAAGGACGAGCAGCTCGCGGCCTACAAGGCGACGCTTGGCATCAAGACCGAGTGAGCGGTCCGCAGGTCACCGACGCCGGCGCGGGGCCAGGGCTTGGCCGGCCGGGCTCCGCGCCGAAGGCCTCGGCATTGGAGGGCTTGACCCGGCGCCTCGACCGGCACGCGCCGGCCGTGTTCGTGATGCCGGCGGTGCTGGTCGTGCTCGCCATGTCGATCTTCCCGCTGATCGTCTCGCTCTATCTGTCGTTCGCCCGGTTCCGCTTCGTCAAAGGCGGCTTCGAGTTCAAGTTCATCGGGCTGGCCAACTACAAGAAGCTGCTGTTCGGCAGCGAGCAGTTCCATTTCCTCGGTGACTTGGGGCAGCTCGGCGGGGCGGCGTTCGCCGCGCTCGGCCTCGCGGCCCTGGTCCTGATCGCGCTGCTGGTGCGCCATGCCCGGAGCGCCGATGTCACCCTTCTGGGGCTCGCCCGGCGCGGCCTGGTCGCAGCGTTTGCCTGGCTGGTCCTCCTGTTGATCGTCGCGACCAACACCGGCGGCGGCCATCCCGGCAGCCTGGTCGTGACCCTGTTCTACGTCGGCATCGGGGTCGCGGTGCAATACGTCATGGGCCTTGGCCTCGCCCTGCTCTGCACCCAGAACCTGCCCGGCCGCACCTTCTTCCGGGTGGTGTTCTTCCTGCCGATGATGATCACGCCGGTCGGCATCGCCTACACCTTCCGCATGCTGACCGACACCACCAAGGGCCCGTTCACGCCGATCTGGCAGTATTTCGGCTGGGGCGAGACCTCCTGGGTGGTCGACCCCTGGGGGGCCCGGATGGCGGTCATGATCGGCGACGCCTGGCAGTGGATCCCGTTCATGTTCATCGTGCTGCTGGTGGCGATCGAGAGCCAGCCGCAGGACCAGCGCGAGGCGGCGCTGGTCGACGGCGCCTCGCGCCTGCAGACCTTCCGCTACGTCACCTGGCCGGCGATCCTGCCGGTCTCGATCACGGTCGTGATCATCCGGGTGATCGAGGCGTTCAAGATCGTCGACCTGCCCAACGTGCTCACCAACGGCGGCCCCGGCATCGCCTCGGAATCGATGACGCTCCACGCCTATGTCGCCTGGCGCTCGCTCGACCTCGGCGGCTCGGCGGCGATCGCCTACATGCTCCTGTTCGTGGTCGCGTTCGTCTGCCTGTCGCTGCTCGCGTTCTTAAGGCCTCCCGAGGCGGCGGCCCCGCCATGAGCGGGCGGCCGCCGGCCCGCGGGCTCGCCTGGCTGATCCGGCCGCGCCGGGCCCTCGATCCCTCGCCGCTCAGCATGACGCTCGCCTATCTGGCGCTGGGCTTTTGGGCCTTCGTCGTGCTGTTCCCGCTCTATTGGGTGTTCATCACCTCGTTCAAGATCCCGCTGGCAGTCAACGACGGCCCGTTCTACCTCATGTGGGTCGATTTCCAGCCGTCATTGCACGCCTGGAAGTACATCTTCGTCGATCTCGGCCCCGACACCTTCCGGCCCTATCTGCACTCGGTGATCGTGGCGCTCGCGAGCTCGGTGATCGCCCTCGTCCTCGGCAGCATGGCGGGCTACGGGCTCGCGCGCATGACCTACCGGCCGCGGCTCGGCAACATCGGCCTGTTCGTGCTCGCGGTCGTGGTCGCGATCGCCCTGGTGGTCGGGCTTCGGCCTGGCCTGGGAGCTGGCGCTGGCCCTCGCGCTCGCGCTCTTCCTGCTGCTCGTGCAGACCGTCGGGCGGCGCTTCAAGCGCGCGCTCGGCAACGACGACATCGCGTTTTGGATGATCTCGCAACGCATCCTGCCGCCGGTCGCCGTGGTCATCCCGGTCTACGTCCTGTTCCAGCAGATGGGCCTGCGCGATTCGCTGGCCGCGCTGATCATCACCTATGTCGCGGTCAACCTGCCGATCGTGGTCTGGCTGATGCGCGACTTCTTCCAGACCGTGCCGCTCGAGCTGGAGGAGTCGGCGATGATCGACGGCGCCTCGCGCTTTCGGATCTTCTGGTCGATCGTGCTGCCGATCGCGCGCGCCGCGCTCGCCTCGGCGTTCCTGCTGATGCTGATCCTGACCTGGAACGAGTATCTGCTCGCGCTCATGCTCTCGACCGCCAACACCCAGACCCTGCCGCTCCTGATCGCGGCTCAGAACGCGACCCGCGGCCCGCAGTGGTGGTACATGTCGGTGCTGATCCTGATCATGGTCGCGCCGGTCGTGCTGATGGCGATCGCGCTCGAGCGCTACATCCGCCGCGGCATGCTGATCGGCGCGGTCAAGGGCTGAGCGCCCCGCGCACCATCGGGTTCGTGACCGCAGCTACTGCCAGCCAACCGGCTCGTAGCCGCGCTCGCGCAGGCAATGGTCGACGAAGTTGCGATAGGCCGGGCTCGGGCCGCCGCCGCCGCTGAACATCGAGCGCAGCAGGCCGGCGGTGGCGCCGGTCGCGGCACCGACCGCGGCGCCGGTGCCGGGGCTGCCCAGGATCGCGCCGCCGACCGCCCCGGTTGCACCGCCGAGCGCGCCGCCCGCCGCGGTATTGCCGGCCGCCTGCCGGGCCTTGCCCGAGCCTTCCGACGCGCCGGCATTGCTGGCCATCTCGCGGCACTGGGCGATGTCCTGGTCGGCCTGCGCCTGGCCAACCGCCTTCAGCCGCTCGTTCGGGTAAAGGACCGGCTTTGGCCCGGACGCGCAGCCCGCGAGCGTTCCAACGCCGAGCACGGCCAGAGCCAGCGGCCCGAGCACTGCTATCCGCATGCGGCGGAGGTTGGGGGTGATCGCGGTCTTCGCCATGGGTTCCCCGACTCGGCCTGTCGCTATGACGATAGGTCGCGAGCCGCGCCCGGCGAGTCAAATCTGACCGGGAGCCGTGGGTGGCGCTGGGGTTTTAACGATAGACCTCACGGCGATGCCCGACCCAGACGAGGGTCACGATATGCCGCTCATCTTCAATCTGGCAGACGAGCCGGTAGTCCCCGACGCGATAGCTCCAAAGACCAGCGAGGTCGCCGTGGAGGACCTTACCAAGCTGACGCGGATCGGCGCTGCCGGCGATACGGGCTTCCACGAATCGGACGATGCGGCCGCGGACCGATCTGTCCAGCCGATTGAGCTGACGGATCGCATCCTGCTCGAACTCAATCGTCCAGCCCGAGCGCCCGCTTTGCCTCCGCCAGGCTCAACCGCGGCTCGCGCTTCTCGAGCGTCGCGACCGCGCGAAGATAGTCGGCGCGATCCTCCATGAACTCGATGATGGCCTGCCGGGCATAGTAGCTCTTGCTCCGCCCGGTCTCCCGGGCCAGCTCGTCGAGCTCGTCCACCAGTTCCTTGGGCAGCTGCACCTCCAACCTCGCCACGGATGCTGCCATCACGCCGTTCCTTCTGATCGATGTGCCATGAGCGAAACCAACCATAGTTCGGCACGCTCAAGTCTTCCAGCCAGCGACTGGCCACCCTCCTACCGGCGGTAGACTTCGCGGCGATGGCCGGCCGAGACCACGACCACCACAAGGCGACGATCCTCGATCATGCAAATGACCCGATAGTCACCGATCCGGTACGACCAGAGATCGCCCTTGTCGCCGTGCAAGGGCTTGCCGAGCTGTCGCGGATCGCCGACCGCGATCACTCGCTGTTCGAGAAACCGGACGATTCGACGCTGAACCTGCCCATCGAGGCGCCGCAGCTCGCTGCGGGCGTTGGGCCGGAACTCAATCGTCCAGGCCAAGCTCGTGCTTGACCTGCTGGAGGGTGAGGTTGGGCTGGCCCTGCTCGCGCTCGAGGGCGGCGATCGCATGGAGATAGTCGGCGCGGTCCTCGAGGAACTCGATGATGGCCTGCCGGGCATAGTAGCTCTTGCTCCGCCCGGTGTCCCGGGCCAGCTCGTCAAGCTCGTCGGCCAGCTCCTTGGGCAATCTCACCGCGAGCGTCGCCTCTGACATTGCCATCACGCCGCCCTTTTGTCAAACATGTAACACAGTGTCCTACAACTAGGACACGACGTCCTAGTTGTCAATTGTCAACGACTACTTCTTCCGCCACTGGCCGTCGGCGTCGAGGACGTATTCGCCCTTGGGCGTGCGCTCGATCAGCTTCTTGCCGGCGATCTGGGCGACCGCGGCGACCGGCGCCTTCTGCTTGTCGGCGATCTCCTGGTACTTTGCCTGGCGCTCGGCGTTGATCTGATCGACCAGGGCGCGCACGTCGGCCGGCGCGTTGGCGTCGACCACGCCGAGATAACCGTCGATCCGCTCGCCGACCTGGCCCACTGCCTTGGCCTGATCGAGCGAGGCCGCGAGCGCCGGCGCGGCCAGCAGGCCCAGTGACATGAAAACGATCGCGACGGTGCGTAGAACCGGGATCATGGCCGCAGCTCCTAGAAGAGGTCCGGATTGTCCTTGAGGAGATCCTCGACGTCCTTGTCGACCTTGACGCTGACCTCCTGCTCGATCTTGACGTTGAGGTTGATCACGATCGGGTCCTTGGGCGCCTCGACCTTCACGGTGGGGGTGCAGGCGCCGACCAGGGGCATCAGCGCCAGCAGCAAAAGCCCCGCGCTAGCGATGGACACCCCGCATCTGCTCGCGGATGCGATCGGGGATCTGGTAGGTGGCAAGCCCGCTGCGCAGGATGTTGGCGAGCTCGCCCTCGAGGTTGAGATTGAACTCGATCGGATAGCCGCCATAGAGCTCGGGATTGGCGCCCCGGACGTGCAGGCCGATCGCCATCGCGGCATCGGTCCGGCCATCGAGTGTGATCCTGAGCGCCTCATAGTGGAAGTTCCCCAATGCCTGCAGCAACAAGCTCACGTTGGCGCCGCCGGCCTGCAAGGCGGTCGGCGGCTCAGCGGGTCGATAGCGCAGCTGGCCGGGCCGGTCGGTCTCGAGCGCGCCGCCCGCGATCACCGCGACGCCGCCCTGGATGCGGACCGGCAGCGCGCCGTGGACCTCGCCTTCGCCGCTCAGGCCGTCCAGGCGCGTCAGCGCGAACAGCTGGCCGAGATCGAGCCCGTCGGCCGTCAGCGTCACCTTTATATCAGAACCCTCTGAACCGACCCTGAACGGCTGCGCGCGGACCGTGCCACCGGCGAAGCTCCAGCGCAACTCCTCGACCGCGAGCGTCCGATCGGGGTCGAGCCGAAAGCCGATCAGCCCCTGGGTCAGCGGCAGGCCGAGCTCGAGCAGGCCGATCGCGAGCTGCTGCCCGGGCGGCGTGGTCGGAGGCCAGAGCCGGTCGAGGTGCACGACGCCATTGACCTGCTGGAGGCGGGCGGGGCCGGCCGTGAAGCCGAAGCTGTCGAGCAGGAGCGCCAGATCGGCCTGGATCTGGTCGCCCTTGCCCCAGGCGAGCGTGCCGTCGAGCGCGATCTTGCCCGCGACGTCCGCGAGCCGGCCGCCCAGCACCGGCGCCAGGCCCGCGGGCTGCAGCCCGCCCGGCGCGAAGGTCAGGGGCGCAAGCTCGAGCTCGGCCTGGCCCTGGCCGCGCGCGAGGTCGTGGCGGCCGCGCAGGGTCAGGACGAGCGCGTCCGCGGGCCGGCTGACCCGGGCCTCGAAGTCGACCCACCCGACGTCCGGCCGGAGCGTGCCGCTCAGCGCCAGGGGCGCGAACCAGGCGGGCTTGCCCCCGTGGCTGATGCTCGCGACCGTGACCGGGATCGCCTGGCTGGGCGCCAGACCGTCCGCCGTCAGCGCCAGCTCGGTCGCGATGCCATCCAGGGTGATCTGCGGGTCCGGCAGCTGCAGCCGGCCGCCCGCGACCTTGATGGCTGCCGTCTTCAGGCCAGTCCGGTCGCCGCTCGCGGCCAGGTTCAGATCGGCCAGCTGGGCACGGCCCCTGGCACCCCCCGCGGTCGGGTCGCCCGTCGTGAGATCAAAAGCGTCGCCCTTGGCGCGCAGCGCCTGCTGCCAGCCGATCGTGCCGTCGGCGCCGAACCGGACGACCAGCAGCGGCGGCTCGCCCGGCTCGAGCCGCCAGGCGAGCGGCCCGGCGCGGCCACGATCCGGCCAGGTCAGCCGGTCGATCGCCAATCGGCCGGGCTCGCTGGCCGAGAGCGTCAGCCGACGGTCGGCGAAGGTGACGGCGAGCTTCTGGTTGAGGCGGGCGCCCGCGAGCGCGATCTCGGGGGTCGGCGCGCCGCCGCCCGCGAGCTCGAGATCGGCGGTGCCTTGCCATTGCTCCGGGCCGCCCTCGGCCAGCAGCCCGACCCGGCCCCGGGCAAGGCTGAGCTGGCGCCAGCGGATCTCGCCGAGGTTCAGGGTCGCTTTGGCGCTGCCGGCCTCGAGCGCGCCCGCGGCGTCGGTCCGCAGACTAGCATCGAGGTCCGCTCCGATCTGGGCCCGGCCGGCCGCGAGGTCGAGCCCGCCCGCAATGGTGAACGCCGCGGCGCCGGGCTCGAGCGGTCCGGTGAGCCGGATCGGCCCGGACCGGTCGCCGAGCCGGATCTGCCAGGGCGTCGGCAGCGCTTCCGCGAGGCTGGCGAGCCGCGCCGCCAGCGCTCCGACGCTCACTTCGGCCGGGCCGATCCGGCCGTCGATCCGGCCGCCCTCGACCGTGAAGGTCAGCACGCCCCGGCCCTCGATCGCCTCGGCCAGGTCGGGCAGCGCGAAGTGCTCGGCGGCGAAGTTGAGGTGCCCCTGGGCGCTGACCGCAGCCAGGGTGACGCTCGGGTCGAGCGGCAGATGGCCATGCAGGTCGAGATCGGCGCTAAGGCGGCCGGCATCGTTGATCAGCTGCCCGCCGGCCACGCTGATGCTGAACTCGGCCTCGGGCCGGCCGGGTCGGAGCGTGCCCGAGACCGGCAGCCTGAGCTCGCCCCAGGGCGTCCCGAGCTGAACTTCGGCGGTCCGCAGCACGATCTCCTCCGGCCAGGCAGGCAGGCCGATGCCGCCGCCGTCCTGGCTGGCGCCCGGCCCGAGCCCGGCGAGCTCGAGCCGGCCGTCGACGATCCGGCCGTGCAGCTGCAGCCCTTCGGCCTCGATGCTGGCGATCCGCCCCCGCACCAGATCGCTCAGCCGGTAACGGATTCGCAAGCTCGCGAGCCGATCACCCTGCGGCGGGCCGAGCCGCAGGCCGGTGAGCTCGAGCGCGGTCAATCCGACCTGCAGATCGTCGAACGCCACCGTCTCGATCCCGGCCGCCCGCAGTCCGGCGCGCAGCAGGGAGCCGGGGAACCAGAGCAGGGCGCCGACCAGGCCGGCGATCAGCAGGACAACGACCAGCAGGATCGCGGCCAGAGCGCGGATCACCGGCGGCTCCCGGCCGCGGCCGAGCGGATGAGGGTGAGTTGTGGGGACATTTCCTTTGTGTCAATCGTTTACGTCAGTATCTTGACAGACGACCGTAAGTTTGACTAGGGTGTGCGCACCGAGGCCTCGGCCAACTCGGCCACAACCCGTCCGGGCGGGCAGCGAGCAGGAGGAACAGGAGCATGATCGGATCGGCCAAGCGCATCATGGCGGTGCTGGCGTTGGCGCTGATGGCTGTGATGGGCCCAATCACGGTCATGGGATCGGCGGCCCAGGCCCAGACCGACGGTCAGCAGCGGGTCGTCGAACGGGCGCGGCTCGCGCTCGACTCCTTCCTGGACGACCCCAATTTCGGCGAGATGCGGGTCTATGTCCAGAACGCCTATGCCGTGCTGATCGTACCCGAGCTGCTCAGGGCCGGCTTCTTCTTCGGCGCCGAATACGGCATCGGCGTTCTTTTGGTGCGCGACCCGCAGACCGGCACCTGGGGCCAGCCGGGGTTCTACTCGCTCTACGGCGGCAGTGTCGGCCTGCAGTTCGGCGGCCAGACCTCCGACGTCGTGTTCACGATCATGAATCAAGGCGCGGTCGACAAGCTGCTCGACCACGGCATCAAGCTCGGCGCCGACGCGGGTGTCGCGGCCGGCCGCCTCGGGGTGTCGGTCGGCGCCGCGACCACGACCCATTTCGGCGAGGACGTCTACGCGTTCGCCAAGAGCCAGGGTCTGTTCGGCGGCTTCTGGCTGGACGGCACCTACGTCCGGGCCAACGATGCCTGGAACCAGGCCTACTATGGCCACCCGGTCGATCCGCGCCAGCTCGTCCGCCAGCCGACCGTCGTGGCGAGCGCCGAGATCGACGCCCTGCATCAGTCGCTGACCCGCTTCTGAGCCGGCTCCCGCCGCCGCCCGCGGCGGCGCGGATCGCCGCGCCCGGACCTGATCAACCTGGCCAGGCGATCCGCGGGCTCCGGTCGGCAGGGCGCTGGCGGCGCAGCCGGATGCGCCGGCGCGGCCGCGGCGTGTCGCCCAACTCCCCGAGCGCATAGGTCAGGCGGCGCAAATGCGCGATCAACGCATGCCGATCGCCCAGCCTTGCGAGCTCGAGGTAGCTGAGAGGCTCGCCGATCCGCACCCGGACCACCGCGCCCAGCTTGTTGCGCACCTCGTGGAACAAGAGGGCCTCACGCAGCGTCTGGCTGACATGGCTCGCGATCTGGAACAGCCGGCTGTTCTGGCCGCCGAAGAACACCGGTACCACGGTTGCCCGCGCCTCGATGATCGCGCGCGCGGTGAACGGCTTCCAGGCCGCGTCCAAAGCCTGCCTGGCGAACGGCTGGCCGGCGGTCGAGACACCGCCCGCCGGGAAGGCCACCAGCACGCCGCCGTCGCGGAGCCAGGCAAGCGCGGTTGCCCGGGAATGGAGGTTGGTTTCGGTGGCACTCGGGGCCGCGCCGAAATCGATCGGCAGCAGATAGGGCTGGAGCTCCGGCGCGCGATAGAGGGCGTTATGGGTCAGGACCTTGAAGTCGGGGCGGACCTTGGCGATCAGATGACCGATCACCAGGCCGTCCAGGACCCCGAACGGATGATTCGCGACCACCACGACCGGCCCCTCGGCCGGGATCGCCTCAAGGCGCGCGGGATCGTGGTCGACCTCGAGCCGGAGATGGCGGACCGCCGCTTCCCAGAAGCTCTCGCCCGGGCGCGGCCGGCGCCGGTTCTCGATGTAGATCCGCTTCAGGCGCGGCTGCCCGGTCAAGCGCTCGATGGTCCGGATGGTGACCCGACGGAGCGCCGGATCGTCCGCTGACGCGTAGCTGAACAGCAGCCGGTCCTGCATACCCCTGCCTCGTCGCCGCCCGAGCCGGCGCGAAGCTAGTCTCCCCATGTGACAGTCCGGTGAACCTTTGGCGACGCGCAGCGAGCGGTTGCGCCAGGCAGCGGATCCGGCACGAGGCTTGCTATACTGGCGGCCCGCAGTCACCACATACGGGTGTAGCCGTCGGTGGCTGGTCACATCTGCTGGTTTGAGCCGGAGGGCAGCGATGCACGCGGTGTGGTACGAGCGCAATGGTGAGGCGGCCGACGTCCTGCAGTACGGTGAGCTGGAGACGCCCTCGCCCGCGCCGGGCGAGGTCCTGGTCCGCCTGGTCGCCGCCGGCATCAACCCGATCGACGTCAAGCGGCGGCGCGGCGCCCGCGGCCAGGTGATCAAGGATCCGCTGGTGATCCCGGGCTTCGATGGCGCGGGCGTGATCGAGGCGGTGGGCGATGGGGTCGAACCCGGCCGGGTGCGCGAGCGGGTCTGGGTCTTTGAGGCGCAATGGCAGCGGCCGCGCGGCACCGCCGCCGAGTTCGTGACCGTGCCGGCCGCGCGCGCCGTGCGCCTGCCGGATCGGACCGGCTTCGTCGAGGGCGCCTGCCTCGGCATCCCGGCGCTGACCGCGCATCGGGCGGTGTTCGCGGACGGTCCGGTCATGGGCCAGACGGTGCTGGTGACCGGCGGGGCGGGCGCGGTCGGCTCCTACGCGATCCAGTTCGCCAAGCTCGGCGGGGCGCGCGTCCTGACCACCGTCAGCAGCGATCAGAAGGCCGAGATCGCGGCCGATGCCGGCGCCGACTACGTGTTCAACTACAAGGCCGAGAACGTCGTGCGGCGGATCGCCGATCTGCCCGATGGCGGCGGCGTCGACCGGATCGTCGAGGTCGAGTTCGGCGGCAATCTGCCCCAGAGCGTCGAGATCCTGAAGCCGAACGGCGTGATCGCGAGCTACGCCTCGGATGCGGTCCTGGAGCCGAAGCTGCCGTTCTACGCGCTCGCCTACAAGAGTGCTTTGGTCCGCTTCATCCTGGTGTTCATGATGCCCGAGGCCGCCAAGCAGCAGGCGATCGGCGACCTCACGCGCTGGCTCGAGGCGGGCGAGCTCCGCCACTACATCGCCAAGCGCCTGCCGCTCGCCGAGACCGCCGCGGCCCATGAGGCGATGGAGCGGGGCGTGATCGGCAATCTCGTGCTCGACATCGCGCCGGACGCCTGACTTCGGTCAGCGCTGCTCCAGGAGGGTCGGCGGCCCCGGCTGGAGAATCCGGCCGGGTCGCTCCAACCGGTCGAGGTGACGCTCGAACAAGGGCGTCGCGGCCGCGTTCGGGTGCAGGGTCTTGAAGGCGTCCAGGCGTTGCTGGGTGGCGCCGAGCTCGCGCTGCACCTCCTGCTTCTCAAGCGGCCGCTGGGAGCGCCGGAGCACGCGGCTTTCGGTGGTATCGAGCTGGTGCTCGATGATCCGCTCCTCGGGCACGATGCCCCCAATGGGAGGCACGCCCAGGTGCTCGATGTCGCCAAAAGGCGGCGCGCCCGGCTGGTCGATGTCCCCGGCCAGGGCGGCCGGGACCAGCAGCAAGGCCCAGCCGGCGACCAAGGCGGTGCGCATGAGCGACATGGGGGCGCCCTCCAAAGCGCCTGTCTCGATTCATGGGATGGCGGCCGGCGCATTTCCAGCCGGGCGGCGCCCATGCCGCGGATCTCATGAGTTGAGCGCCTGGTAGGCGACATGCCCGACGCGGAGCAGCTCGTCCTGCGGCAGCTCGCCGAGCAGCGCCCAGGCGGTGCCCTCCTCGCGCCAGTAGAGCGCGGTGAGCTTGCCCTGGTGGACGACCCGGAAGGCGGTCTCGCCGGGCTCGGTGCTGGCCCGGCAATAGAGGGTCAGGCGGCGCCCGCTCGGGTCCTGATACATGAACTGCGCCGCCGGCCCGGTGCTCGCCGGCAACAGCCGGCCGCCGATCAGATCGAAGCCCTGGGCGGCGAGGTCGGGCGCGGTCAGCTGTCGGCCGAGGCGGCGCGACAGCCAGGTCAGCAGATGGGTCTCGTCGTTGGCGCCGACCTCGACCGGATGGCGGACCTCGACCGCGTAGACCAGATGGGCGCTCATGGCGTCGGCGATGAAGCTCTCCGCCTGGGCGCTGATCGGACGCAGCTGGTCGCGCAGCCACCAGCCCGAGCCGGCGCCGCCGGCGAGCAGGAGCAGGGCCGCGCACGCGCCGGCCGCGAGCCAGCGCCAGCCTGGCCGCGGGCGCGGCGCCGCGGGTGCGCTCGCGGCCGCCACCGAGGCCGGCACCGGCCGGTCGAGGAGCGGACCATAGGCGCGCGCGATCATGGCGGCCTGACGCCGGTAGCTCCGGGCGCGCGCCGCCTCCTCGGGATGGGCGGCGAGGAAGGCCTGGACCGCGGCGCAGCGCTCGGCCTCGAGCTCGCCGTCGAGGTGGGCGTGCAGCTCAGCTTCGCTCAGCCAGTCGGCGGGGCCGGTCACCGCACTCTCCGCAGCATCTGGTCGTCGCCGCCCTCGAGCGCGAGGCGGAGCCGCTCCCGGGCGCGCGCCAGGCGTGACATCACGGTGCCGATCGGCACCTCGAGCAGCTCGGCGATCTCGCGGTAGGTCAAGCCCTCCAGGCTGACCAGGAGCAGGATCTGCCGATGGTCCTCGGACAAGGATGCCATGGCGCGGACGAAGTCCCGGATCTGGTTGCGGTCCTCGGGCGGGGTGCTGAGCGCGAGGTCGTCGGCCAGGCTGTCGAGGGCGACCGTCGGGCCCCGGCGCCGGGCCCGGCGCAGGTTGCTGAGGTGCAGGTTGTGCAGGATCGCGAACAGCCAGCCGCCCAGGCGCTCGGGATGCTGCAGCGCGGCCTGCTGGCGCAGCGCCCGCTCGACGCAGTCCTGGACCAGGTCGTCGGCGTCGGCGGCGTTGTGCAGCCAGGCCGTGGCATAGCGGCGCAGGCGCGGGACGTGCGCGACGACGCGGGCGGCAAAGCGCGGATCCGGGCTCGGACCCGGCATGCCCCGGCCGTTCGCCGCCGCGCCGCGCCGCTTCCGTCAGGCCTCGGCCCGACCGCGATCGGCGGCCGGAGCGGCAGGGTCGGTCGGCGGGCCGGCGGCGCGGCCGGGCGACGGCAGCACCGCCGGCGGGATGAGGGCGGGCTGGACCATGGTCGAAGGCTCCCAGTGGTCATCTCGGTTACGAGACTCGACGCGTCAGGCGGCAGCTTATTCCGCGACCGGTCATCCAGCCACCGCTGACGCGGCCGCGTTCCGGCGGCCGCATCAGCGATAGAACGCGTCAACGATAGAAGATGTGGTGCCCGATCTGCACCGTGCGCTGGCGCGGCACGACCCAGGGGGTCGAGATCCGGGCGCTGTGGAAGAACAGCGCCCCCCGAGTGGGGTCGCGTCGCGCCGACTTGGGCGGATCGGCGAGGATCGCGCGGGCCAGACTCTCGGCCTGGCCCCAGGCGGGCGCGTCGGTCGGCTGGTCGCTCTTGCCGTCGCACCACCACGAGAACTGGCAGGGGGGCTGCTCGCCGCCCTGCTTGACCACGCCACAGACGGTACTCGGGAACTTCGGATGGGCGACCCGGTTGAGCACCACCGCGGCGACCGCGACCATCCCGTCCCGGCCCTCCGTCTTGGCTTCCCAGTACAGGGTGAGCGCCAGGCAGCCGACCGCCTGCTCGCGGGTCTCGGTGGCGGCCGCCGCAGCGCCATGGCAGAGCCAGCAGAATGCGATCAGCAGTGCGGCGCTTGCGCGGGCAAGAGTCATGCGCGGACCGACTGGCCGTGGTGATGGGCCCGGCGGGGTGCCAGCGCGCGTCCGGCGCCGACCCTCCGTCCCGAGGCATCAGGCTAGTCATCCGAAGTAAAAGAACCCTTGCCCGCGCCGACCAAGCCGTCGTCGCGCCGGTCCGAGCCAATCAAATTCTTGCTGAGCTAGATCAGCGGTAGAAGATCGCGTGCCCGAGGTCAGCCGCTGCTGGCGCTCGACCACTCAGGCGGGGTCCAACACCAGCGCTGCCGTGGTTTCCAAAGCGGGAGGCCTTTGCCGGGCGGGTCCGGGCAAAGGCCATCAGGCGGCGATGGCGAGCACGGCTCAGGGGCCGTGATCGTCCCGGTCGCCGCCGCGCCGGGGCGGCAGGCGGACGGACTTGCGCTGCTCGACCAGGACGTGCCGGACCACCGGCCGCTCCTGCCGCTCGTGTCGCTCCTGCCGCTCGAGCTGCTGCACGAGCGCCTGAACCGTCGTCCGCAGCTCGGCCAGCTCCCTGAGCATCGCCTTCGGCTCGGCCAGCTCCTTGAGGCTCGCCCGCAGCTCGGCCAGCTCCCTCACCGTCGCCCTCGAATTGGCCGGCGCCTTCAGGGTCGCCCGCAACTCGGCCAGCTCGGTCAGGATGGCGGCGACATCGTCCTTGCTCGCGGGCGGCGGTGCCGGGTGCAGCGCGCTGTGCGCAGCCCCGCTCAGCGCCTGGTCGACCCAGTCGCCGATCAGCAGCTCGGCCTGGGCCGCGGCCTCGCGCACCGCCTCGCGGGTCGCCTCCTGCACGCCCTTGATGGTCCAGCTGCTGCCGGCGGCGTTGCTCGACTTCCAGACCGATTGCGCCATTGACCAGCGTCTCCAATGCTCTTGCTTACTGGGTCTCGGAGGATCCGGATCGCGCCCTGGCGGCGCGGGCGCCGGCCGTGCGGATCATGGCGAGCGCGCCTCCGCCGCCGCCTGGACGCCGCCCCAATGGCTGTGCGTCGTCGTCGCCATGACCGCCCGGAGCGCGGCCACGGCCTCGTCGCTGTCCCACTCGGCGGGCCCGATCACCCGCCCGACCTCGCGCCCCTGGGCGTCGATCACCAGCGTGGTCGGCAGACCGAAGGCGCCGAGCGCCCGGCTTGCCGCGGCGCTGGGGTCGCGGTAGATGTCCAGGTGCTGGATGCCGGTCTCCTGGTAGAAGGTCTGGATCTGCGCCAGGTCGGCCCGGTCGACCGAGAGCGGCAGGACGTGCAGCCCGGCGCCGCCTTCCTGCGCCTGGAGATGATCGAGCGACGGCATCTCGCCCCGGCAGGGGCCGCACCAGGTCGCCCATAGGTTGAGGACCACCACCTGGCCGCGAAAGTCCTCGAGGGACAGGCGATGACCCTGGGCGTCCTGGAACGTCACCGCGGGCGCCGGCTTGGGCTTGCTCGGCGCCAGGTTGAACGCGGCCGCCGGGAATGGCATGAGCAGCGCCAGGAGCGCTAGCGCAGCACGCAGGGGATCAGTCATGAGCTCTTCCAGTCCCTTCCAGGCCGGGCCGCGAGCGACCCCCGGCGTGCGCTTGCGGGCCGCCCCGTGAGCGACGCCGGGCGGCCGCGCCCGCGGTCGCGGGGGGTCGATCTGTGGGGCGGGCATTTCGAGCGCGGACCAGCCCCCCTCATGCAGCAGATAAACGCCTCGATCGGCTTCGACAAGCGGCTCTATGCGCAAGATGTCGCAGGCTCCAAGGCGCACGCCCGCATGCTGGCCAAGGTCGGCCTGCTGAGCACGGCCGAGTGCGACGCGATCGTGACCGGTCTCGACCAGATCGAGCGCGAGATCGAGGCCGACCAGTTTCCGTTCAGCGCCGCTCTGGAGGACATCCACCTGAACATCGAGGCCCGGCTCACCGAGCTGATCGGCGAGCCCGGCCGGAAGCTGCACACGGCGCGTTCGCGCAACGATCAGGTCGCGACCGACGTCCGGCTCTGGGTGCGCGCCGCGATCGGCCGGACCGACGGCCTGCTCCGGGACCTGCAGGCGGCGCTGCTCGCGCGCGCGGAGGAGCACGCCGCCTCGGTGATGCCGGGCTTCACCCATCTGCAGGCGGCCCAGCCGGTCACCCTCGGCCACCATCTGCTGGCCTACGTCGAGATGCTCGGGCGCGACCGCGGCCGGTTCGCCGATGCCGGCACCCGGCTCGACGAGTGCCCGCTCGGCGCGGCCGCGCTCGCCGGCACCAGCTTCCCGATCGACCGCGCCCAGACCGCGGCCGAGCTCGGCTTCGCGCGCCCCTGCGCCAACTCGATCGATGCCGTCGCGGACCGCGACTTCGCCCTCGAGTTCCTGGCCGCGGCGGCGATCGCCGCGGTCCATCTGTCGCGCCTCGCCGAGGAGCTGGTGCTCTGGTCGACGCCGCAGTTCGCCTTCGTGCGCATGCCCGAGGAGTTCTCGAGCGGCAGCTCGATCATGCCCCAGAAGCGCAACCCGGACGCCGCCGAGCTGGTGCGCGCCAAGACCGGCCGGGTGATCGGCAGCCTGACCGCGCTGCTGATCGTCCTCAAGGGCCTGCCGCTCGCCTACGCCAAGGACCTCCAGGAAGACAAGGAGCCGGTGTTCGACGCCGCCGACAGCCTGACCCTTTGCCTGGCCGCCATGGCCGCTATGATCACCGGCATGACGATCGATCCCGCGCGCCTCGCGGCCGCCGCCGCGGTCGGTCATACCACCGCGACCGATCTCGCGGACTGGCTGGTGCGCAGGCTCGGCCTGCCGTTCCGCGCCGCCCACGGCATCGCCGCCCAGGCGGTCCGCCGGGCCGAGGCGCTGGGCGTCGAGCTCGCGGACCTCGGCCTGGCCGAGCTCCAGGCGGTCGAGCCGCGGATCACCGCCGAAGCGCTCGAGGGCCTGAGCGTGGAGCGGGCGGTCGCGTCCCGGACCAGCTTCGGCGGGACCGCACCCGTGCGGGTGCGCGAAGCGATCGCGACCGCACGGGAGCGCTATCTGTGATCCGGCGTGGAACTCTGTGGCGCTGCGGCGGGATGATGCTCTGGAGCCTCCTGCTCGGCGGCTGCGCGGTCATGGGCAACCTCCATGTCGGCGACGTCACGCTCGGCCTCCAGAACGGCTTCGCAACCATGGGCGGCCATGTCGGATTGCTGGTGCACTGATCCCGCGGGCGTGGCGCCCGGGACCGCCCGAGCACCGAGGCGGCTGATGCTCGTGCTGCTCGCGTCCGGCGCGCTCGCTGCCTGCGGCAAGAAAGGCCCGTTGCGCCTGCCGAGGCCCGGCGAGACCGTCGAAGGCGGCGAGATCATCAAATCCAAGACTCCATCCAAACCCAAATCCAAGGCCGAACCCCAATCCCCACCCCAACCCGGGGCTCAACCCCAACCCGAGGCCCAGCCCGAACCCGAGGCCCAGCCCGAACCCACACCCGAGGGTCAGCCATGAGCGAATTTGGCTATCGGGATCGCCAGCTGTGCGCCGAGGCGGTGCCGCTCGCAACCATCGCGGCCGCCGTCGAGACGCCCGCCTACGTCTACGCCTCGACCGGCATGCGGGCGCGCGCGCGGCGCTTCTTCGAGGCCTTCGCCGGGCAGCCGGTGATGCTCTGCTACGCGCTCAAGGCGAACAGCAATCTCGCGGTGATCCGGACCCTGGCGGCCGAGGGTGCCGGCGCCGAGGTGGTTTCGGGGGGCGAGCTGCAGCGCGCGCTCGCCGCCGGCGTGCCGGCCGAGCGGATCGTGTTCTCGGGCGTCGGCAAGAGCCGCGACGAGATGATCCTGGCGCTGGACGCGCGGATCGCCCAGTTCAACGTCGAATTGGTGCCGGAGCTGGTCGTGCTCGGCGAGGTCGCCGCGGCGCGCCGGCTGACCGCGCCGGTGGCGCTGCGGATCAACCCGGACGTCGCCGCCCAGAGCCACGACAAGATCAGCACCGGCCGCCGCCAGGACAAGTTCGGCATCGCCTACGACCAGGCGCTCGAGGTCTATGACCTCGCCAGCCGGCTGGCCGGGATCGAGATCGTCGGGCTGCATCTGCACATCGGCTCGCAGATCCTGAGCCTCGCCCCCTTCGAGGCGGCGTATCGGCGCGGGATCGAGCTGGTGGGCGCGCTGCGCCGGGCCGGGATCGGCATCCGCAGGCTCGATCTCGGCGGCGGCCTCGGGGTCCGCTATCGGGGCGAGGAGGAACTGGATCTGGACGCTTACGCCGCGCTGATCGGCCGCCTCACGGCCGGGCTCGAGGTCGAGCTGGTGTTCGAGCCCGGGCGCTGGCTGGTCGCCGAGGCGGGCGTGCTCCTGACCAGGGTGCTGTACGTCAAGCCGGGTGCGGAGCGGCCCTGCGTGGTGCTCGATGCCGGCATGAACAACCTGTTGCGACCGGCGCTCTACGATGCCTGGCACGCGGTCCTGCCGGTGGCCGAGCCCGCCGCCGGGACGCCGCTGCAGGCGGCCGACCTGGTCGGGCCGATCTGCGAGAGCGCCGATGTTTTCGCGCGCGGGCGCGATTTACCCCCACTCGCGCCGGAAGATCTGATAGTATTAACCGGCGTGGGCGCGTATGGCGCAGCCATGGCGTCTGATTACAACTCGCGGCCGATGGCGGCCGAGGTGTTGGTCGACGGGGCGCGTTGGGCGGTGATCAAGCCGCGCATCGAGCCGGCGACGCGGTTCGCCGACGAGAGTCTCGCCACCATGGTTGGCGTCGCCCGCAGTGGAGCGCGGGGCGGTGGGGTAGCGAGGAGAGCGGGCATGCGCGATGCCGATCCGGGACGCAGCTTCGGGTTTCGCCGACGGGTAATCCTGGCGCGGGCCGCGGCTGCTTTCGAAGCGGCATGGACGGCGCTGTGGCCGAGCCTGGCGCTGATCGGGCTGTTCCTGGTGGTCAGCCTGCTCGGGCTCTGGGCGTTGCTGCCGGGCTGGCTGCACGGGCTCGGCCTTGCCCTGCTGGCAAGCGCCCTGATCTGGAGTCTGTGGCGGGCGCGCGCCGGTGTGCGCTGGCCCGACCACGCCAGCGGCCTCCGTCGCCTGGAGCGGGTCAACGCGCTTTCGCACCAGCCCTTGCGCTCGCTCGGCGATCGGCTGTCCGGGGGCGGCGACGACCCGGCGACCCGGTCGCTCTGGCGGCGTCACCAGGAGCGGCTCGCGCAGGCGCTGAGCCGGCTGCGGGTCGGGGCGCCGCGCTCCGACCTGCCCAGGCGCGACCCCTGGGCGCTGCGCGCCGGGTTGCTGCTGATGCTGATCGTGGGCCTGGTCGAGGCCGGCAGCATGGCGCCCAAGCGCCTGCTCCAGGCCTTCGAGCTGCGTCGGGCCGCGCCCATGGCCGAGGTGCCGGTCGAGCTGACGCTCTGGGTGACGCCGCCGCTCTACACCGGCAAGCCGCCGGTCCGGCTCGAGGCCGAGCGCCCGGCGCCGGGCGCGCCGGCCGTCGTGCGCGCGCCGGCCAAAGTCGCCCTGCCGATCGGCAGCGAGGCGCTCGCTCAGCTGCATCATCTGGGCGAGCCGGCGGCGAGCTTCGCGCTCCGCCTCGACAAAGAGACCAAGCCGTTCGCCGCGATCGCCGAGGAGAGCGCCGAGGCCAGCCTGGTGATCGGCCGCTCGGGCCAGCTGCGGGTCGGCAGCGCCAGCGAGGAGCTCGGGGTCTGGCAGGTCGAGGCGGTCCCCGATCAGCCGCCGACCATCGCGTTCGCCGAGCCGCCGGCGGCGACCCAGCGGGGCGTGCTGCGCTCGCACTTCCAGGCCGGGGACGACTACGGGGTCACCAGCATCGCGCTCTTGATCAAGCGGGTCGGCCACGAAGATCGGGTCGAGCGGATCGAGCTGATGCGACCGGCCGCCGGCACGACCAAGATCGATGACGCGGGCTATGTCGATCTGACCCCGCATCCCTGGGCCGGGCTGCCGGTCGTGGCCCGGCTCGAGGCGGTCGACGGCATCGGTCAGCACGGCCAGAGCGAGCCGCAGGAGCTGGTGCTGCCGGCGCGCGCGTTCAAGCACCCGGTGGCCCGGGCGATCATCGAGCAGCGCCGCCGGCTGGCGGCCGAGCCGAAACAGACCGAAGAGGTCGTGGCGGCGCTCGACCAGCTGAGCCGCACGCCGGCGATGTTCCAGAACGACACCGCGGTCTACATGGCGCTGCGGTCGGCGATGCTGCGCCTCCAGTTCACTCCCGACCAGAAGAACTCTCGACGGCGTGCTCGCGTTGCTCTGGGACACGGCCCTGCACCTCGAGGACGGCAGCGTCTCGCTGGCCGAGCGCGACCTGCGCGAGCTGCAGCAGGCCCTCAAGGACGCCTTGGCCAAAGGCGCCAGCGATGAGGAGCTCGATCGGCTGATGAAAGAGCTGCAGCGCGCCATGAACGAGTATCTGGACGCGCTGGCGAGGCAGGCCCAGCAGGAGCAGTCGGCCGACCAGCAGCAGCAGTCGCCGGCGACCGATCCGAACGCGATCCAGGTCCAGCGCGAGGACCTGCAGCAGATGCTGGACAAGATGCGGGAGATGATCAAGACCGGCGCCCGCGACGCCGCCCAGCAGATGCTCGCCCAGCTGCAGGAGCTGCTCGAGAACCTCCAGGTCGCCCGCAACGGCCAGATGCAGCAGGGCCAGCAGATGATGAGCCAGCTGCAGAAGATGATCCAGCGCCAGCAGGGGCTGCTCGACAAGACCTTTGGCATGACCCGCAAGGGCGCCCGGCAGGAGCGCCAGGACCCGTTCGGCGAGCAGGGCCAGCAGGGTCAGGAGGGCCAACAGGGTCAGGAGGGCGAGCAGGGGCAGATGGGCCCGATGCAGCCGGGTGACCAGCAGGGCCAGATGGGCGACCAGGGCGGCCAGCTGGGCCAGATGGCCGAGGATCAGGAGGCGCTCCGACGGACGCTCGGCGAGCTGATGCGGGCGATCGGCGAGGCCGGCGCCGAGATCCCCCGGAGTTTGGGCGAGGCCGAGCTCGCGATGCGTGCCGCCCGCGACGCCCTCAAGGGGGGCGCCCCCGACCAGGCCGTCGACCCCCAGGGCAAGGCGCTCGACCAGCTGCGCCAGGGCGGCCAGGCGATGATGCAGGAGATGCAGCGCATGTACGGCCAGGGCCAGGGTCGGATGCCCGGGCAGCAGTATGGCCAGGCCCCGAACAACCGGGATCCGCTCGGCCGCTCGGTGTACAACCAGGGCGGCGTCGACCTCTGGGGCGAGCATGTGCCGACCGAGCTCGATCTCGGCAAGGCGCGGGCGGTCCTCGAGGAGCTGCAGCGGCGGGCCGGCGAGCGCCAGCGACCGGCGGACGAGCTCGACTATCTGCAGCGCCTGCTGCGCCGGTTCTGACGCGCGGCCGCGCCGCTTCGGTCCGGCTGCGCCGCAAGCCGTCGCCCAATGCCGACGCCCGGCCGCCGGATTGCCCGGTCGACCTCCTGCTCCTGCACTACACCGGCATGCCGAGCGCGGCCGCGGCGCTCGCCCGGCTCCGCGATCCGGCCGCCAAGGTCAGCGCGCATTACCTGATCGACGAGGACGGCACGGTCGTGGCGCTGGTGCCGGAGGCCCTGCGCGCCTGGCATGCAGGCGTCAGCGCCTGGCAGGGCCAGAGCCGGCTCAACGACCGCTCGATCGGGATCGAGCTGGTCAATCCCGGCCACGAGTGGGGCTACCGGGCCTTCCCCGAAGCGCAGTACGCTGCCTGCCTCGAGCTCTGCCGGGCGATCCTCGCGCGCTGGCCGATTCCGGCGCGGCGCGTGCTCGGCCACAGCGACGTCGCGCCCGACCGCAAGCAGGATCCGGGCGAGCTGTTCGACTGGCGGCGGCTCGCGGCGGCCGGCATCGGAGTCTGGCCGGAGCCCGGCGGCGGGCTCCCCCGGAGCGTCGCCCGGCTCCAGGCCGAGCTCGCCGAGATCGGCTATCCGGTCCCCCGCGCCGGCCGCCTCGATCCGGCGACCCGGCTCGTGGTCGCGGCCTTTCAGCGCCATTTCCGGCCGGAGCGGGTCGACGGCCTGCCCGATCGGGCTACGCTCGCCCGTCTGGACGGCCTGCTGGCGCTGCTCCGGACGCTTGACCCCGGCCCCGGCGGCGCCGACATCTAGGTTGGATCAGGCGGCCGGATGGCCGCTCCCGGGGCAACCCGGGGGAGGAAAGTCCGGGCTCCACGGAAACACGGTGCCGGGTAACGCCCGGCGGGGGCGACCCCAGGGAAAGTGCCACAGAGAGCAGTCCGCCCGCCGGGGCCGCGTCTTACCGGCGCGGCCTGCGGGTGAGGGTGAAAGGGTGCGGTAAGAGCGCACCGCGGCGCCGGCGACGGCGGCGGCACGGCAAACCCCACCGGGAGCAAGACCAAGTAGGGACGATGGCGCCGCGCTCCGGCGCGGTGCAGGCCGGTTTCCGGGCCGTTCGTCCGGGTCGGTCGCGCGAGGCGCCCGGCAACGGGCGTCCCAGAGGAATGGCCATCCCGCGGCGCCCACCTCGGGCGGCGCGGACAGAACCCGGCTTACAGGCCGCCTGATCCTGATCCGCCAGACGCAGGCGGGCAAAGTTCGCCCACAGGTGGAGAACAAAAGTAGAACACGAGGCAAGCGATTGGCCTCGTCTCGATCTCGTCTTGGCGGGAATCGCGCCTTTCCGCAGCCCCGCGACCCGGCCGCCAGCTATTTTCGCATGCCGATTCAGTGCCTTACACACGTTTCTTGGAAATTGGCCTTGACTGAGCCGACGGTTAACTATAGGGTGAAAATTCCCGCTCGATAAAGTGCAACCGTGGTCAAGGACAAGTCGTGCCGCCTCGTGCAAGCAGTCGGACCGCCAGTTTGTCGCTATGTCTTCCTTGTGCATTGCCGAACTCGCGACCAATCGCGCGATCGAACTTTGGCGGGCGCAAGGTCTCGGAGACCTGGCTCGACGAATATTGGTCTCGCTGCGGCCGGCCAGGTCGGCACGTCACAGAGAACTGGCCCGCGGCGACCGGGGTCAAGACGTGGCCGCAGCTTGGCGGTGAGGTTGATTGGCTTTGACTTTGCTCGCCGAGACCAGAACGGCCGAAGCCGCGGCGGGCCGCCACGTTCCGGTGCTTCTGCCGGAGATGCTGGCGGCGCTCGCCGTGCGCCCGGGGGGCGTCTATCTGGACGCGACCTTCGGCGCCGGCGGCTACAGCCGCGCGATCCTTATGGCCGGCGCCGGTCGGGTGCTCGGGCTCGACCGTGACCCGGCCGCGGTCGCAAGGGGGCGCCGGCTGGCCGCTCATCTATCCGGGCTCACCATGCTCGAGGGGCGCTTCGGCGACCTGGCGGAGCTGCTCGGCGCGGCGGGCGTCGAGGGTCTGGACGGCATCGTGCTCGATCTCGGCCTGTCGTCGGACCAGCTCGAGGATCCGGAGCGCGGCTTCTCCTTCGCCGCCGACGGGCCGCTCGACATGCGCATGTCCAGCCACGGCCTCAGTGCCGCCGAGCTGGTCAACCAGGCGGACGAGACCACGCTTGCGAACATCCTCTATCGCTACGGCGAGGAACGGGCGGCGCGCCGGATCGCCCGGGCGGTGGTCGGCCGGCGCCAGCGCGCGCCGTTCGAGCGCACCCGCGAGCTCGCCATGCTGGTCGCCGGCGTGGTCGGTCGGGCCAGCGGTCGGACGGCTGGCCGGATCGATCCGGCGACCCGCACCTTCCAGGCGCTCCGCATCCACGTCAACGATGAGCTCGGCGAGCTCGAGCGGGCGCTGGCCGCGGCCGAGCAGCTGCTCGTGCCCGGTGGCCGCCTGGTGATCGTGGCCTTCCACTCGCTCGAGGACCGTCTGGTCAAGCAGTTCCTCGCGGCCCGCAGCGGCGCGCGGCCGCGGCCCTCGCGCCACCTGCCGGAGCCGGCGGACGGCCCCGCCGCCGCGCGCTTTCGCCCCTTGTACCGCCACCCGCTGCGGCCCGGGCCGGCGGAGCTCGCCGCCAATCCGCGCGCCCGCTCGGCGCGCCTGCGCGCCGCGGAGCGCCTCGCCGAGCCGGAGGCCCGGGCATGACCATGAAGCTCGGGCTGGTCAGCCTCCTGATCGCGCTGCTCGCCGCCTCCGGGCTCTATACGCTCAAGGATCAGGTCCGCCGCCGGGAAGGCGAGCTGCGCGGGCTGCAGGTCGCGATCTCGGCCGAGAAGGTCAAGCTCAACCGCCTGCGCGCCGAATGGGCGCTGCTCGATCAGCCGAGCCGGCTCGCACGCCTCGCGGGCGCTTATCTCGAGTTGCAGCCGGCCCAGCCCGGCCAGATCGTCCGGATCACCGACGTGCCGCTGCGCGCCGACCTCGAGCTCGAGCAGCGGTCGCTGACCGCCCTGCTGCCGTCCGGGGGCGAGGTCCCGCTCCGGCTCAAGCCGCCCGACCGGCTGGCGCTGCCCGGGCCGTGGCCAGAGGTGCCCGGCAAGGGCCGCCAGGCCGCGGGGAGGGCGCCCTGATGCGGCCTGGCGGCGAGCCCGGTCTGCGCCTCGGTCAGCGGCGCCTGCGCCTGGTCGGCGGGGTGTTCGCTATGGCATTGCTGGCGCTGGCGCTGCGCGTGGTCGACCTGGCGCTCCGGCACGGCGACACCATCATCGGCAGCCCGGCGCAGGCCAGCGCCATCGACAGCCGGCATCGCGCCGACATCGTCGACCGCAACGGCACCCTGCTCGCGACCGACTACCCGATGGCCTCGGTGTTCGCCGATCCCGCCCTGGTGCAGGGCCGGGAGGCGGCGGCGACCGGCCTCGCCCGCGCCCTCGAGGGCGTCAGCCGCGCCGATCTCCTCGCCCTGCTCTCGGAGCCGCGGCGCTTCGTCTGGCTGAAGCGGCACATCACCGACGCCGAGCAGCAGGCGGTGATCCGCCTCGGGCTGCCGGGCATCGGCTTCCGGACCGAGAGCCACCGGATCTATCCGCAACGCGCGCTCGCGGCGCATCTGGTCGGCTACGTCGGGGTCGAGAACCAGGCGCTCGCGGGCGTCGAGAGCAGCTTCGATGCCCGCCTGACCGACCCCGAGAGAAACCAGACACCGCTCATGCTGACCCTCGATCTCGGGGTTCAGGAGGTCGTACGCAGCGAGCTCAGGGCGGCGCGGGCGCGCTTCGCCGCGAAGGGCGCCGCCGGCCTCGTGCTCGACGTCGCGACCGGCGAGCTCCTGGCAGGCGTCAGCCTGCCGGACTTCGATCCCAACCGCTACCAGGACGCCTCGACCGAGGACCTGTTCAACCGGGTCACGCTCGGCACCTACGAGCTCGGCTCGCTGTTCAAGCTGTTCACGGTCGCGATGGCGCTGGACGCCGGCGCGGTCGACCTGACCACCAGCCTGGACGCGAGCGCGCCGTTGCAGTTCGGCCGCTTCCGGATCGGCGACGACCACGCCAGGCGGCGCTGGCTGAGCGTGCCCGAGGTGATCGCCTTCTCGTCCAACATCGGCGCCGCCCGCATGGCCATGGCGCTGGGGACCGAAGCCCAGGTCGGCTATTTCCGCCGCTTCGGCCTGCTCGACCGGCACCCGATCCGCCTGCCCGAGGTCGCCCTGCCGCAGGTGCCCGCGCGCTGGCGGCCGATCAACACGGTCACCGCCGCCTATGGCCACGGCATCGCGATCTCGCCCCTGCAGATGGCGGACGCGGTCTCGGCGATCGTCTGCACCGCGCCGCGGCCGCGCGCGCATGTGGTCGCCGAGGGCGTGCCCGCGGTCTGGGACCGGCCGCTGGTCTCGGCCGCGACCTCGGCCAAGCTGCGCTGGCTGATGTGGCTCACGGTCACCGAGGGCACCGGCAAGCTCGCCAAGGTGCCGGGCTACCTGATCGGCGGCAAGACCGGCAGCGCCGACAAGCCCGTCCGCGGCCACTATCGGGGCGGCGGGCTGATCTCGTCGTTCGTCGCCGCGTTTCCGGTCGACCAGCCGCGCTACGTGGTGCTGGTCACCTTGGACGACCCCAAGGGCGATGCCGATACCTATGGTATCGCTGAGGGCGGCTGGACCGCGGCGCCCACGGTCGGGCGGATCATCAGCCGGATCGGCCCCATGCTCGGCCTGCCGCCGGTCGATCCGGCCGCCGAGCAATGGTTCCGCGACCGGCTGGTCGAGGGCCAGGCGACCAACGGTCGGACCGGTCGGATCGAGCCGAGCTTCCAGGCAGCGGCGGGCGCCCGCTGGGTCGACGACCACCAGGGAGAGGCCGGATGCGGCTGCGCGCCCTGCTCGATCCTGGGATGACCGTCCAAGTCACAGCGCGGCCGGGGGCCCCGCTGGGGACGTGGCCGGGGACGCGGTCGAGATCACCGGGCTCGGCGCCGATTCGCGCGCCATCCAGCCGGGCTGGCTGTTCGCGGCGCTGCCCGGCAGCCGGACCGACGGCCGCCGGTTCATCGCCGAGGCGCTCGCGCGCGGCGCCGCCGCGGTGCTGACCGGACCCGATCCGGCCGCGATCGAGACCAGCGTGCCGCTGATCGTCGACCCCGATCCGCGCCGCCGGCTGGCGCTGATCGCAGCCCGCTTCTATGGCCGGCAACCGCGCTGCATCGTCGCCGTGACCGGCACCAGCGGCAAGACCTCGGTCGCGTGCTTCGCGATGCAGCTCTGGACCCGGCTCGGCCTGCGCGCGGCCTCGCTCGGCACGCTCGGGCTGATCGCGCCCGGCGGCCAGGGCGACACCGGGCTCACGACGCCCGACCCGGTCCGGCTGCACGCGCTGCTGGCCGGGCTCGCGGCAGACGGCGTCGAGCATCTGGCGCTGGAGGCGTCCAGCCATGGCCTCGATCAGCGCCGGCTCGACGGCGTGCAACTGGCGGCGGCGGCGTTTACCAATCTCTCACGCGATCACTTCGATTATCACGCGACCTTCGAGGGCTACCTGGCGGCCAAGCGGCGTCTGTTCAGTGAGCTCCTGCCGCCCGGGGGGACCGCCGTGCTCAATGCCGATCAGCCCGAATTCGCGCCGCTCGCCGCGGTCTGCCGCGAGCGCGGCATCGCCGTCCTCGACTACGGCCAGGCGGCCGCGCGGCTGCGCCTGGTCGAGCGCCGGCCGGAGGCGGACGGCCAGAGCATCACCTTGGCCCTCGATGGCCGGCGGCACAGGATCCGGACCCCGCTGGTCGGCGCGTTTCAGGCGAGCAATCTTCTGGCCGCGCTCGGTCTGGTCGTGGCCACCGGCGCCGACCCAGGGGCTGCGGCCGGGCTGCTCGGCCAGCTCGAGGGCGCGCCCGGCCGGATGCAGCGGATCGGCGTCCACCCCAGTGGGGCTCCGGTGTTCGTCGATTATGCCCACAAGCCGGACGCGCTCGCCAAGGTGCTGGACGCGCTCCGCCCGCACACCGAGCGGCGCCTGATCGTGCTGTTCGGCTGCGGCGGCGACCGGGACACCGGCAAGCGGCCGGAGATGGGCGCGATCGCCATGGCGCGCGCCGACCTCGTGTTCGTCACCGACGACAATCCGCGCAGCGAGGACCCGGCGACGATCCGGCGTCAGGTCCTGGACGCCTGCCCCGGTGCGGTCGAGATCGGCGACCGGCGGGCCGCGATCCGGGCAGCCGTCGGCGGCCTCGAGGCGGGCGACGTCCTGGTGGTCGCCGGCAAGGGCCACGAGACCGGGCAGATCGTCGGCGACCGCGTGCTGCCGTTCGACGATGCGCTCGAAGTGCGGGCCGCTCTGGCCGAACTCGGCGGGGCTCGGGCATGACCGAGGCGCTCTGGACCGCGGCCGAGCTCGCCGCCGCGACCGGCGGAAGCGCGCGCGGCGACTGGTCGGTCGCGGGCGTCGCAATCAATTCGCGGACCGTGCAGCAGGGCGAGCTGTTCATCGCTCTTCGCGGCCCGCAGCACGACGGCCACGATTTCGTGGCAGCGGCGCTCGCCAAGCGCGCAGCCGGGCTGGTCGATCACATCCCCGCGGGCATCCCGGCCGATGCCAGGCTGCTCCTGGTCGAGGACACCATGGCCGCGCTCACCGCGCTCGGGCGGGCTGCGCGGGTGCGAAGCCACGCCCGGATCGCCGCGATCACCGGCAGCGTCGGCAAGACCGGCACCAAGGAGGCGCTCTCGCTGGTCCTCAAGCGTCAGGCGGCAACGCATGCGAGCGCCGCCAGCCACAACAATCACTGGGGCGTGCCGCTCTCGCTCGCGCGCGAGCCGCGCGCCACGGTCTACGGCGTCTACGAGCTCGGCATGAACGCGCCGGGCGAGATTTTGGCACTTGCCCGCCTGGTCCGGCCGCAGGTCGCCATGATCACGAGGGTCGCGCCCGCCCATCTCGGCTTCTTCCCCTCGGTCGAGGCGATCGCGGCCGCCAAGGGCGAGATCTTCGGCGGCCTGGAGCCGGGCGGCGTGGCGGTCCTGAACCTCGACGACCCGCACACGCCGCAGCTCGTGCAGGATCGCCAAAGCCGCCGGTTGCGAGCGCGTGATCGGCTTCGGCAGCTGCCCCCGGCGCCGCCGTCCGCCTCGAGGATGCCAGGCTCGATGCGGACGGCAGCGAGGTCGTGGTCAGCCTCGATGGCACCGAGCTTGCCTTCCGGATCGGGGCCCCCGGGCGGCATTGGGTCGGCAACAGCCTGGGCGTGCTCGCCTGCGTCCAAGCACTCGGCGCCGATCCGGTCGCCGCGGCGCAGGCACTGGTCGATTTCCGGCCGCCCAAGGGCCGCGGCCGGCGCCACCGGCTGGACCGGGCCGGCGGCGCGATCACCCTGATCGACGAGAGCTACAACGCCAACCCCGCCTCGATGCGGGCAGCGCTCGCCCTGCTCGAGACCGCGCCCGGCCGCAGGCTCGCAGCGCTCGGCGACATGCTCGAGCTGGGTAAGCAGGCGCCCGCCCTGCACGCGGCGCTGGCCGAGCCGGCCCTGGCCGCGGGCGTCGATCGGGTCTTCACGGTCGGCGCCTCGATGCGCCACCTCCACGACACTCTGCCCCCGGCCGTGCGCGGCCCGCACGTCCCAAAGGCGGCCGAGCTGCTGCCGATCCTGGACGCCGAGCTCAGGCCGGGCGACACCCTCCTGATCAAGGGCTCGCTCGGCATCGGCATGGGCCGGCTGGTCGAGGCGCTGCTGGCTGCGCCGGCACCGGCGCCGGTCGCGGGCTGAGCCCGGCCATGCTGTTCAACCTCCTGTTCCCGCTCGCCGACCGGTTCGGCGTGTTCAACCTGTTCCGCTACCTGACCTTCCGGACCGGTGGTGCCGTGCTGACCGCGCTGGTCATCAGCTTCGTGGTCGGCCCCGGGCTGATCCGCTGGCTGCGCATCCGCCAGGGGCAGGGCCAGCCGATCCGGCCGGACGGACCGGCCTCGCACATCCTGAGCAAGCAGGGCACGCCGACCATGGGCGGCACCTTGATCCTGCTCGCGCTCACCCTTGCGACCCTGCTCTGGGCCGATCTGCGCAACGGCTACGTCTGGGTCGTGCTGATGATCACGCTCGGCTTCGGCGGCATCGGCCTCGCCGACGATTACCTCAAGCTCACCAAGCGCTCGAGCGGCGGCCTCGCCGCGCGCACCAAGTTCCTCGGCCAATGCCTGGTCGCGCTGATCGCCGCCGTGCTGATCACCTGGATCACCCGCCAGCCGCTCGCGACCGGCCTCGCCCTGCCGTTCTTCAAGGACCTGCTGGTCCCGCTCGGCGTGCTGTTCTTCCCGTTCGCCATGTTCGTCATGGTCGGCGCCTCGAACGCGGTCAACCTGACCGATGGCCTGGATGGTCTGGCGATCGTGCCGGCGATGATCGTCGCCGCCTGCTTCGCGCTCATCGCCTATCTGGTCGGCAACGCGATCTTCGCCAACTATCTCGGCATCCCGTTCGTGCCGGGTGCCGGCGAGCTCTCGGTGTTCTGCGGCGCCATGGTCGGCGCCTCGCTGGGCTTCCTCTGGTTCAACGCGCCGCCCGCCATGGTGTTCATGGGCGACACCGGCTCGCTCGCCTCGGGCGGTGCTCTCGGCGCGGTCGCGGTGATTACCAAGCACGAGCTGGTGTTCGCCCTGGTCGGCGGCCTGTTCGTGCTCGAGACGATCTCGGTGATCGTCCAGGTCGCCTCGTTCAAGCTGACCGGCAAGCGGGTGTTCCGCATGGCGCCTTTGCATCATCACTTCGAGCAGAAGGGCTGGCAGGAGCCGACCATCGTGATCCGCTTCTGGATCATCGCCATGATCCTGGCGCTGATCGGCCTCTCGACCCTCAAGCTGCGCTGACCGGCACATGATCCCGCTGCCCTCGACGCGAGACAAGACCCTGGCCGTGCTCGGGCTCGGCCGCTCGGGCCGCTCGGCGGCGCGAGCGCTGCTCGAAAGCGGCGCCCGGGTCTGGGCCTGGGACGATGCGCCGGAGCGGCGCACCGAGGCCGCGGCGCAGGGTCTGCCGATCGTCGACCTCGAGCTCTGCAACTGGGCTAGGGTCGATCGCCTGGTGCTGAGCCCCGGGATTCCCCTGCACCATCCGCGCCCGCACCGGGTGGTCAGGCAGGCCCGCGACGCCGGCGTCGCGGTCGTCGGCGACGTCGAGCTGCTGGTTGAGAACGAGCCCTCGCGCCGGATCGTGGGCATCACCGGCACCAACGGCAAGTCGACCACCACCAGCCTGATTGGCGCGCTCCTGCGCGAAGCCGGCATCGGCGCACAAATCGGCGGGAATATCGGCTTGCCGGTACTAGATCTATTGCCTAAACCCCCGGAAGACATCTATGTGTTGGAGCTCTCGTCCTACCAGCTGGATCTGACCGAGCATCTGAGCTGCACCGTGGCGGTGATCTTGAACCTGAGCCCGGACCATCTCGACCGGCATGGCGGCATGAGCGGCTACGTGCGGGCCAAATCACGCATCCTGCACAACCAGCGGGCGACCGATTGGGCGGTGATCGGCGTCGACGACATTCATGGCCAGACCCTGTTCGACCAGCTTCAGACCGAGCGCCAGCGCCGCGTCCTGCCGGTCGCGGTCGGACGCAGCCTCGACCACGGCGTGTTCGTCATCGACGGCCGGCTGTATGACGCCCTCGAGCCGGTCGCCGAACCGGTCGCCGATCTGCGGCCGATCGGCAGCCTGCGCGGCGCGCACAACTGGCAGAACGCGGCCGCCGCCTATGCCAGCGTCAGGGTGCTCGGCGTCGACCGCGAGACCGCCGTGGCCGGGCTGCGCCGGTTCCAGGGCCTGGCGCACCGGATGGAGACGGTCGCGACCGTGCAGGGCGTGCAGTTCGTCAACGACAGCAAGGCGACCAACCCCGAGGCCGCGGCGCGCGCGCTGGCCTGCTTCGAGCCGATCTACTGGATCGCCGGGGGCCGGCCCAAGGACGCGAGCCTCGATCCGCTGCTGCCCTGGCTCGCGCGCGTCCGCCACGCCTATCTGATCGGCGAGGCGGCCGCCGCCTTCGAGCAGGCGTTCGGCGCAAAGGTGCCCTGCACCCGGAGCGGCGATCTTGAGACCGCGGTCGGACAGGCTGCCGCCGCGGCGGCCCAGGACCCCGAAGCCGGCACCGTGGTCCTGCTCGCCCCGGCCTGCGCCTCGTTCGATCAGTTCGCCGATTTCGAGGCCCGGGGCGATGCCTTCAAGGCGCTGGTGGCAAAACTCGCCGAGCCCGCCCCGGTGCGCGCCACGGCGGCCGCAGCGAGTGCCCTGGGGGGCAGGCGATGACGCCCTTCAGCCGCACCCAGCGCGGGCTGCTCGGCCGCTGGTGGTGGACCGTCGATCGGCCGCTGCTGGCCGGTTTCGGCCTGCTCGCGGTCAGCGGCCTCGTGTTCGTGTTCGCGTCCAGCCCGCCGGTCGCCGCCCGCCTCGGCCTGCCGCCGCTCTATTTCGTCGGCCGGCACGCGATGTACCTGCTGCCCGCGACCCTCCTGCTGCTCGGCAGCTCGCTGCTCTCGCCCAAGGGCGTGCATCGTCTGGCGGTCGGGCTGCTGGTCCTGACCCTGGTGCTGCTCGTGCTGACCCTCCTGTTTGGCCCGGAGATCAAGGGGGCGCGGCGCTGGCTGCCGATCGGCGGGCTGGTCGTGCAGCCGGGCGAGTTCATGAAGCCAGCGCTGGTGATCGTGGTCGCGGGCCTGCTGGCCAAGGCAGACGGCCTGCGCAACGCCCTGCCGGGCCTGCTCCTGGCCGCGCTCGCCCTGGTCCTGCTGCTCAGCCAGCCGGACGTCAGCATGGCGCTGATGGTCGCCTGCCTGGTCGGGCTCCAGCTGTTCCTCGCCGGCCTGCCCTGGCTGCTGGTGATCGGCCTGGTCGCCACGGGCGGCCTCGGTCTCTGGCAGACCTATCTGTTCTTCCCGCACGTGACCCAGCGCTTCGACCGGTTCTTCGATCCGAGCGTGGGCGATCATTTCCAGGTCGGCCTCGCGCTCGAGGCGGTCCAGGGCGCCAACTGGTTCGGCAGCGGCCCCGGCGAGGGCACGGTCAAATACGCGCTTCCCGACGCCCACAGCGACTTCGTGTTCGCGGTGATCGCCGAGGAGTACGGGCTGGTCGCCTGCCTCGCCCTGCTCGGCCTGTTCGCCTTCGTCCTGCTGCGCGGCCTGCAGCGGACCGAGCTGGTCGGCGACCGCTTTGCCCTGCTCGCGGCGGCCGGCCTGCTCGCCCATTTCGGTCTCCAGACGATCATCAACGTCGGCGTCAATCTGAGGCTCGTCCCGGCGACCGGCATGACCCTCCCCTTCATCAGCTACGGCGGCTCCTCGCTCTGCGCGCTGGCGCTCGGGATGGGCATGTTCCTGGCCCTGACCCGGCGCCGGCCGGGCGCCGAGAGCGCGATCCGGCGGCTGCCGGATACCGAGGCGCCGTCCCGGCGGCGCCCGGGCAGCGAGCCTTTGAGCCGGCGTCAGCCTCGCGCTGAGGTTCTGTCATGACGCGCGGGGTCGTGATCGGCGCCGGCGGCACCGGCGGTCACATGTTCCCGGCGCTGGCGCTCGCCCGCGAGCTGCAGGCGCGCGGCCAGGAGGTCCTGCTGGTCTGCGATGCGCGCGGCGCCCGCTATGTCGGCCCCGATCTGGTCCCGCACCTGATCCGGGCGGGCAGCCCGTCGGGGCGTCCGCTCCGACGTCTGCAGGGCTTCGCCCGTCTCGGTCTCGGGCTGGTGCAGGCGCTCGCTCTGCTCCGCAGGCGGCGGCCGGCCGCGGTCGCGGCGTTCGGCGGCTATGCCTCGGTGCCGGTTGGCCTCGCCGCGCGGCTGCTCGGCATTCCGCTCCTGATTCACGAGCAGAACGCCGTGCTCGGCCGCGCCAACCGCCTGATCGCGCGCAAGGCCAAGGTGCTCGCGCTGAGCTTCGCCGAGACCCGGGGTGCGGCCGACGCGCACGGGGCCCGCAGCGTGGTCACCGGCAATCCGGTGCGCGCCGAGGTCGTGGCGCGCCGCGACCAGGCCTACGCTCCGCCCGAGCCGGGCGGGCCGCTGGATGTGCTGGTGGTCGGCGGCAGCCAGGGCGCGCGGATCCTGAGCGACGTGCTGCCGGCGGCGCTCGCCCGCCTGCCGGCGCCGACCCGCGCGCGCATCCGCCTGACCCAGCAGTGCCGGCCCGAGGATCTGGAGCGGGTCGCGAGCGCCTATGCTGCGCAGGGCTTCACCGCCGAGCTCAAGAGCTTCTTCGACGATCTGCCGGAGCGCCTGGCGGACGCCCATCTGGTGATCTCCCGCTCCGGCGCCTCCAGCGTCGCGGAGCTGCTGGTGCTCGGCCGGCCGGCGCTGCTCGTGCCCTACCGCCTGGCGGCCGACGATCACCAGCGCGCCAACGCGGAAGCGCTGGTCGCGGCCGGGGCGGCCTGGCTGATCGGCGAGGCCGAGCTCGACGGCGAGCGCCTGGCGGCGAAGCTCTGCGCCTGTCTCGATCAGCCCGGGCAGCTCGCCGACATCGCGGCCCGGGCGCATGCCCTCGGGCGGCCGGATGCGGCCCGGGCGCTGGCGGATGCGGTCGAATCCCTGCTCTCCCCTTCGGTTGCCAAACTCCACCTCGAGGCGCTGGCATGAGGACCCTGCCGATCGATGCGGGCGGCATCCACTTCGTCGGGATCGGCGGCATCGGCATGAGCGGGATCGCCGAGGTGCTGCACAATCTCGGCCACCGGGTGCAGGGCTCGGACCTGGTCGAGAACGCCAACACCGAGCGCCTGCGCGGGCTGGGCATCAAGATCGCGATCGGCCACCGGGCCGCCAATCTCGGCGACTGCGGGGTGGTCGTGGTGTCGTCCGCGGTCAAGGGCGACAACCCCGAGGTCGAGGCCGCGCGCGGCGCCCGCGTGCCGGTCGTGCGCCGGGCCGAGATGCTGGGCGAGCTGATGCGGCTCAAGTGGGCGATCGCGGTCGCCGGCACCCACGGCAAGACCACCACGACCTCGCTGATCGCAGCCCTGCTCGATGCCGCCAAGCTCGACCCGACCGTGATCAACGGCGGCATCATCAACGCCTATGGCACCAACGCCCGCTCGGGCGAGGGCGACTGGATGGTGGTCGAGGCCGACGAGTCCGACGGCAGCTTCGTCCGCCTGCCGGCCTCGCATCGCGGTGGTCACCAACATCGACCCCGAGCACATGGACTTTTACGGCCGGTTCGACGCCGTGCGCAGCGCTTTCCAAAGCTTTATCGAGAACATCCCGTTCTATGGCGCGGCCGTGCTCTGCATCGACCATCCCGAGGTCCAGGCGCTGTTCGGCCGGATCACCGATCGCCGGCTGATCTCCTACGGCTTCAGCCCGCAGGCCGACGTGCGCGCGCTCGAGCCCGCCTTCGACCGGCGGGGCGCCGAGTTCGACGTCGAGCTGCGCGACCGGATGACCGGCCTCGTCAACCACCGGATCTCGCGCCTGCGCCTCGCCATGGCCGGCCGCCACAATGTCCAGAACGCGTGCGCCGCGATCGCGGTCGCGCGCGAGCTTGGCATCGCCGACGACGTGCTGCGCCAGGCGCTGGCCGGCTTTGCCGGGGTCAAGCGGCGCTTCACCCGCACCGGCACGGCCGGCGGCATCACGGTGATCGACGACTACGGCCACCACCCGGTCGAGATCCGGGCCGTGCTCGCGACCGCCCGCCTGACCTCGGACGGACGCGTGATCGCGGTCGTCCAGCCGCACCGGTACACGCGGCTTCGGGACCTGTTCGAGGAGTTCTGCACCGCCTTCAACGATGCCGACTGCGTGCTGGTGGCGCCGGTCTACGCCGCCGGCGAGGCCGCGATCGCGGGCATCGACCGGGACGCCCTGGTCCTCGGCCTGCGCCGCCACGGCCATCGCGACGTGCGCCCGATCGACGGCCCGGACCAGCTCGCGCCGCTGGTCGCGAGCCTCGCCGGGCCGGGCGATCTCGTGGTCTGCCTTGGCGCCGGCAGCATCACCGCCTGGGCGAACGCGCTGCCCGGCCAGCTGAAGCGCCTGCTCGGCGAGGAGCACGCGGCGTGAGCGCATCTCTTGTCCGCCCTGCCGCCGGTGCGCGGCCGCTTGCGGGCCGGGGTGCCGATGGCGCCGCGCACCTGGCTGCGGGTCGGCGGCCCGGCCGAGGTCGTCTTCCAGCCGGCCGACGCCGCCGACCTCCGGGACTTTCTCCGAGGCAAAACCGGCCGAGGTGCCGGTGACGCCGATCGGGGTCGCCTCCAACATCCTGGTCCGGGACGGCGGCATCGAGGGCGTCGTGCTGCGCTTCGCAGGGCCCCTGGCCGAGGTCGACATCGACGACGAGCGGCTCTGGGTCGGCGCCGGCGCCACCGATCGGATGATCGCGATCCAGGCGATGAAGGCGGGGCTTTCCGGGCTCGAGTTCCTGATCGGCATCCCCGGCACGCTCGGCGGCGGCGTGCGCATGAACGCCGGCGCCTTCGGCGGCGAGTTTGCCGAGGTGGTCGAGCAGGTGGTGGCGCTCGATCCCGGAGGGCGACGCGCCATGTGCTCCGCCCCGCCGAGCTCGGCTTCGGCTATCGGCATTCCGAGCTGCCGGCGGGCTGGATCGTGATCGGCGCGGTGCTGCGCGCGACGCCCGGCGAGCCGGCGGCGATCGAGGCGCGCATGCGCGCGATCAAGGCCGAGCGCGAGGCGAACCAGCCGCTCCACGTCGCGACCGGCGGCAGCACCTTCAAGAACCCGGGCGGCAAGGACCCGGCCGGACCCAGGGCCTGGCAGCTGATCGACGCCGCCGGCTGCCGTGGGCTGCGCCATGGCCGGGCGATGGTCTCGGACAAGCATTGCAACTTCCTGATCAACACCGGCGGCGCGCGGGCGGCCGAGCTCGAGGAGCTGGGCGAGCAGGTGCGCGCGCGGGTCGAGGAGCAGAGCGGCATCCGCCTCGAGTGGGAGATCGATCGGGTCGGCCGGCCGGCCTCGGACCTGTCGACCGACGACTGGGAGGCGGCGGCGTGAGCCGGCATGTGGCGGTGCTGATGGGCGGCTGGTCGGCCGAGCGCGAGGTGTCGCTGGTGAGCGGCCAGGCGGCGGTCGCGGCGCTCGAGGAGCGCGGCTGGCAGGTGAGCGCGATCGACGTCGGCCGCGATCTGCCGGCCCGGCTCGCCGAGCTCAGGCCCGACGTGGTCTACAACGCGCTCCACGGCCGCTACGGCGAGGACGGCACCGTCCAGGGCCTGCTCGAGATCATGGGCATCCCCTACAGCCACTCCGGCGTGCTCGCCTCGAGCCTGGCGATGAACAAGGCGATGGCCAAGCGCCTGTTCGCGACCGCCGGGCTGCGCTGCCCCGACGGCCACCTCACGACCGTGGCCGCGCTCCGCAACGGCGCCCCGCCGCTCGACCCGCCCTACGTGGTCAAGCCCAACCAGGAAGGCTCGAGCGTCGGGGTCAAGATCGTGCGCGATCCGGCCGAGCGCGCGATCGACCGCAACCAGTGGCCCTACGGCCCGGAGGTCCTGGTCGAGCGCTACATCCCCGGGCGCGAGCTGACCGTCGCCGTGCTCGGCGACCGGGCGCTCGCGGTCACCGAGATCCGCCATCGCCACGGCTTCTTCGACTACCACGCCAAATACACGGCCAACGAGGCGGTGCATCTGATCCCGGCGCCGCTCGCCCCCGAGCTCTACCAGCAAGCGCTCGATCACGCTCTTGCCGCCCACCGCCTGCTCGGCTGCCGCGGCGTCTCGCGGGCCGATTTCCGGCTCGACGACGGCGATCCGGATGGCCTCTACCTGCTCGAGGTCAACACCCAGCCCGGCATGACCCCGATCTCGCTGGTGCCGGAGCAGGCGGCCCACGCCGGCATCGGCTTCGCCGATCTGGTCGAGCAGCTGGTCGAGGACGCGCGATGCGACGCGTGACCCTTGCCACCCGGCGCGCACGCCAGTTCTTCCGGCGGCCGCCGCGGCCGCGCTGGTTGCGGCCGGCCCTCTACGCCGCCGGCGGCGCGCTCGGGCTGCTGCTCGGCGCCGGCTTCGGGATCTGGGCGACCAGCTCGGGCCTGCTGGCCGAGGCCGAGAGCCGGCTGGTCGCGCGCGCGCTCAGGCTGACCGCCGATGCCGGGTTCGCCGTCCGCCAGGTCTATGTCGACGGCCGGGTGCGCACCGGGCTCGAGGAGCTGCGCGAGCGGCTCGGGGTCAAGGTCGGCCAGCCGCTCCTGGGCATCGACACCGAGGCCGCGCGCACGCGCCTCGAGCAGCTGACCTGGGTCGATCGGGCGAGCGTCGTGCGCATGCTGCCCGACCGCCTGGTCATCCGCCTGATCGAGCGCCAGCCGCTGGCGCTCTGGCAGCAGGGTGGCCAGTTCAGCGTGATCGACCGGCCCGGGGCGGTGATCGAGGGCGGCTTCGACGGCGGCGCGCTGCCCGAGGCCTACCGCCATCTGCGCGTGCTGGTCGGCGCCGACGCGCCGCGCCACGCCGAGAAGCTGTTCGCGCTGCTGTCGACCGAGCCCGCCCTGTCCGAACGGGTGGTCGCCGCGACCTGGGTCGGCGACCGGCGCTGGGACCTGCATCTCGACAATCAGGTCGACGTCATGCTGCCCGAGCAGGACCCGTTCGGCGCCTGGCATCTGCTGGCGGTCAAGGCGGAGCGCGAGGCCCTGCTGGATCGGGCGATCAAGGTCGTCGACCTGCGCCTCCTGCCGGAGCGCATCCGGCTCCGGCTCGATCCGAGCGTGCTCGCGGACCACCACGCATGACCGGCGCCGAGATCCTCGGGTTCAACCCGAGGCCCCGCCTGCACCGCGCCGACCCCCGGGCGCTCGGCCGCCATGACCCGATCGGCGTGCTCGACGTCGGCACCACCAAGATGTGCTGCCTGATCGCGCGCCGCCGTCCGGGCGGCCACCTCGAGGTCCGGGGCGCCGGCTACCAGCTGGCCGAGGGCCTGCGCGCCGGCGAGATCGTCGATGCCGACGCGGCCGAGGCCTCGATCCTGGCCGTGGTCCACGAGGCCGAGCAGCAGGCCAAGGAGACGCTGCGCGAGGTGGTGGTCGGGATCTCGGCCGGGCGGCCGCGCTCGGAACGCGCCGTGGTCGAGCTCGAGCTCGACGGCCGCGCGGTCACCGCCGCCGATCTCCTCCAGACGCTCGCGCATGCCCGCGCCGAGGCGCGCGTCGACGGCCGCGAGACGCTCCATGCCCTCCCGCTCAAGGTCACCCTGGACGGCGGCCAGCCGCTGCGGGATCCGCACGGCATGACCGGCCGCCGGCTGCGTCTCGAGGCGCATCTGGTCCAGGTCGCGGCGGCGCCGCTGCACAATCTGGTGGCGGCGGTCGAGCGCTGCCACCTGGAGGTCGCAGCCGTGGTCGCCGCCCCCTACGCCGCCGGCCTCGGCAGCCTCAGCCAGGACGAGCTGGCCCAGGGCGCGCTCGTGCTCGATCTCGGCGGCGGCGTCACCGGCGTCGCGCGGTTCGCCGACGGCCGCCTCCAGGACATCCATACCGTGCCCCTCGGCGGCCGCCACGTAACCCGGGACCTGGCGTTCGGCCTGTCGACCGGCTGGCCGCAGGCGGAACGGCTCAAGACCCTCTACGGCAGCGTCCTGGCGCGCGCCGGCGACGCCCATCGGCGGCTCGAGATCGCCGGCCTCGGCGATCCCGCGGACCCGCCGCAGCAGATCGTGTCGCGGGCCCGGCTGACCGAGATCATGCGCCCGCGGGTCGAGGAGATCTTTCAGCTGGTGCGCGCGCGCCTGGCCGAGAACGAGCTGCCGCTGGTCGGACGCCGGCTGGTGCTGACCGGCGGCGGCAGCATGCTCGAGGGCGTGGTCGAGCTGGCCGAGGAGGTGTTCGGCATGCCGGCCCGCCCCGGCCGGGCCTCGCCGCTCGAGGGTCGGCTCGAGGTCGCGGGCCTCGCCGGCGGCACGACCGCCGCGGGCCTCCTGTGCTGGGCCAGCGAGGACGATGGCGGCTTGACCTTTTGGTCGCTCCGCCCCAACCGTATCAGAACCGTTCGGCTGGCAAAGATCAGCCAATGGTTGCGAGAAAACTTTTGAGCACAGAGCCATCAAAGGCCGGCTCAGAAGGACCGGTTCCAAACTTGGGACCGCAACGGAGGAGGATGTGTTACAATGACAATCAACTTGAGTATGCCGGTGACCCATGAGCTGCGACCACGGATCACCGTGGTCGGGGTTGGTGGGGCGGGTACCAACGCGGTGAACAACATGATCACCGCCCATCTCGAAGGGGTCGAGTTCGTCGCCTGCAATACCGATGCGCAATCGCTCGCGCATTCCTTGACCGAGCGCCGGATCCAGCTCGGCACCTCGATCACCCAGGGGCTCGGGGCGGGGGCGCGGCCGGAGATCGGCCGGGCGGCGGCGGAAGAGGCGATCGACGAGCTGCTCGACCAGCTGCAGGGCAGCCACATGGTGTTCATCACCGCCGGCATGGGCGGTGGCACCGGCACCGGGGCGGCGCCGGTGATCGCGCGCTCGGTGCGCGAGCAGGGCATCCTGACCGTCGGCGTCGTCACCAAGCCCTTCCACTTCGAGGGCGCGCACCGGATGCGGGTGGCGGAGGCCGGGCTGACCGAGCTCCAGCAGTACGTCGACACCCTGATCGTGATCCCGAACCAGAACCTGTTCCGGATCGCCAATGAGCGCACGACCTTCGCCGAGGCCTTCAAGCTCGCCGACAACGTGCTCCACATGGGCGTCCGGGGGGTGACCGATCTGATGGTCATGCCGGGCCTGATCAATCTCGACTTCGCCGACATCCGGACGGTGATGAGCGAGATGGGCAAGGCGATGATGGGCACCGGCGAGGGCTCGGGCGAGCGCCGGGCGATCGAGGCCGCCGAGGCCGCGATCTCCAACCCGCTGCTCGACGAGGTGTCGATGCGGGGCGCGCGCGGGGTGCTGATCAACATCACCGGCGGTCCCGACATGACCCTGTTCGAGGTCGACGAGGCCGCCAACCGGATCAAGGAGGAGGTCGATCCGGAGGCCAACATCATCGTGGGCTCCACCCTCGACGAGTCGGTCAAGGGCGACATGCGGGTCTCGGTGGTCGCGACCGGGATCGAACTGCGCGAGGCGAGGGACGAGCCGGCGGCGGTCGCGCCGGCCGAGACCAAGCCCGCGGTCAGCGCGCCGAGCTTTCGTCTGCGGCCGCAGATGCCGCCCATCCAAGCTGCCCTCGGCCTCGCTGTTCCCGATCAAGACGGCGGCGCCCAGTGTCGAGACGGGCGGGCGCAAGGAGGCGCCGGCGCGGGTCGAGGCGCCGGCCGAGAACGGCCGGGGCGGCGGCGATGGCGCCGGCAGGCCGGGGCCGGACGAACCGGCCGAGGCGGCGCCGCCGGCCGGGCCGCAGGCGCCGGACGTGGCGGCCAGAAGCGGCGAGGCGAGCCGGCCCTTCCTGCATCCGCCCCTGCCGCCGCAGGAGCGCTTTCAGGAGTGGGGCCGGCTGCGCGCACCGGTGCGCGAGCTCGAGCCGGCGCCCAGCCTGTTCGCGCGGATGACCGCGACCTTCAGCCGGCAGCGCGCGGAGCGGCCGGACGAGCGCGACCTGATGCCGGCGGCCGCGGAGGCCGGGGCGACGGCGCCCGTCGCGGCGCCCGACGAGGAGTTGAGCTACGATATTCCGGCGTTTTTGCGGCGCTGACCGGGAGAGATCAGTCCCTTCCTCAACGATCGGATGTAACAAACTGTAACGAAGTGTGATTGGAGGCCTCCAGACTGGGTTGCTAGACCTGGACTGGAGGCTTTTTTTTGGCTCCCGGTCGGGTCGTGCGGCCCCAATCGGCGAGGCTCGAGCCAGAGTTTGCCGGCAGGGAACGGGAGGAGGGGGTAGTGAGACCTGGCCCGCGGGAGGCCCATCTCGGCGGTTGTGTCCAGCGCACTCTTCGCAGCCCGATCGGTTGTGTCGGCACGGGCCTGCACACCGGCGCGCGGGTCTCGCTGACCTTGCATCCGGCCGAGCCCGACAGCGGCATCCGCTTCCTGCGCTACGACCGCCCCGCGCCCCGCCCCCTGCACGCCCGCTTCGACCAGGTGTGCGACACCGCCATGTGCACGACGCTCGGCGAGCCGGGCGGCACCATGGTGGCGACGGTCGAGCATCTGATGGCGTCGCTCGCGATCTGCGAGATCGACAACGTCCTGGTCGAGGTCGGCGGGCCGGAGCTGCCGATCATGGACGGCAGCGCGGAGCCGTTCGTGTTCCTGATCGAATGCGCCGGCGTGCTCGAGCAGGACCGGCCGCGGCGGCGGATCGAGGTCCTCAAGCCGGTGGCCGTGGGCGCCAACGGCAAGTCGGCGCAGCTCGAGCCGGCGGACGGCTTCGAGCTGGTGTGCGAGATCCGGTTCGACCATCCGTTGATCGACAGCCAGGCCCTGCGCGTGCGCTTTTGCGCCGACGAGTTCAAGACCGGGATCGCCCGGGCGCGGACGTTCGGCTTCGCCGAGCGGGTCGAGGAGCTGTGGTCGCGCGGGCTGGCGCTCGGCGGCTCGCTCAAGAACGCGGTCGTGGTCAGTCAGGATCGGGTGCTGAACGAGGAGGGCCTGCGCTTTCCCGACGAGTTCGTGCGTCACAAGCTCCTGGACAGCCTGGGCGACCTCTATCTGGCGGGCGGCCAGCTGATCGGACGGTTCACCGGCCGCTGCGCCGGGCACACCCTGCACAACAAGCTGCTGCGCGCCCTGTTCGCTGACCCGACCGCCTGGCGGATGGTCGACGCCTCGGCGCCGCTCGAGCCCGAGCTTCCGGCCCGCCGGGCCGCCCATGCCTGAGGCCGCCGAGCCGCCAATCCTGAGGCCGCCTCTCCCAAGGCGCCTCTCCTGACGGCGCGGCCACCGCCCGGCGGGTCAGCGGCCGCGGTCGACGATCGTCTTCACCAGACCGGCGATTGCGGCGCGGACGCCGGGGTCGCCGATCTGCGCGAACTTGCGGACCAGCTCGATCGCCGAGCGCTGCCGGCCGCCGTGCTCGAGGGGCGCTGGCGGGGGCGCCGGCTCGGCATCGAGCCCTTCGAAGAAGTAGCCGACCTCGACGGCGAGCTTGCGCGCGATCTCCCAGATGCGGCCGGCGCTGATTCGATTCGCCCCGGTCTCGTATTTCTGGACCTGCTGGTAGGAGACGTCGAGCGCCTCGGCCAGCTGCTCCTGGGTCAGGCCGCGCTCCGTGCGGCGCAGGCGGATCCGCTCGCCGACGTGCTGGTCGATGCGCCGTGTCCGAGTGCCCATACCGTTCCTTGTCCGGGGCCGGCCGTCGTCCGTCGGTCCGCCTGCGGGCAAGCTCTCGTGGCCCATCGCTGGGTGCGCTGAGGTAAGTTTAGAATTTGCCGGATGCAGGCGCAAGAACCGCGGTCTCCGCTACCATCGCGGGTAGTTCACGCGCGCGCCGGGGCCGGGCGGGCCGCGCTTGACAGGCGCCGCCCGCCAGCCAATCTTGAGCCCCGTCATGCGCACCAGGCAGCCCGGCCCCGCCCGGTTCCGACACCCGCTCCTCGCGCTCGCTCTGCTCGCGCTGACGCTCGCAGGCTGCGCCGGCAAGGGCGAGCCGGAGCAGGTCGAGCAGCCGGTCGATCAGCTCTATAACGAGGCGCTCGACCTGCTGCAGGCCGACGACCCCAAGAAGGCCGCGAAGGCGTTCGAGGAGGTCGATCGCCAGCATCCCTACTCGCAATGGGCGACCCGCGCCCAGATGATGGCCGCCTATGCTTACTACCAGGCCAGCGACTACGACGCCGCGGTCGACGCCGCGCGCCGCTTCATCGACCTGCATCCCGGTCACCAGGACGCCGCCTACGCCTATTACCTGATCGGCATCTGCGACTACGAGCAGATCTCGGACGTCGCCCGCGATCAGAAGATGACCGAGGACGCGCTCAACGCCTTCGACGAGCTGATCCGCCGCTTCCCCGGCAGCAAATACGCCCGCGACGCCCAGCTCAAGGCCGATCTCGCGCGCGACCACCTGGCCGGCAAGGAGATGAACATCGGTCGCTACTATCTGCGCCAGGGCAAGTTCGTCGCGGCGATCAACCGCTTTCGCACCGTGATCCAGAACTACCAGACCACGACCCATGTGCCCGAAGCCCTGCACCGGCTGACCGAGGCCTACCTGTCGCTCGGTCTGACCGACGAGGCGCGCCGCACCGCAGCCGTGCTCGGCTACAACTTCCCGGGCAGCAGCTGGTACGAGGACAGCTACGCGCTGCTCAACGGTCAGCCGGAACCATGACCTTCGCCCGGGGGAGCTTCGCCTGGGGAGGTCCGCCGGAGAAGGGTCGGCTGGGAGTTCGGCTGGGGGCGAGCGGGCCGGAGCGGTTCGGAGCGTGCGGGCACCCGCCGCTGACCCGACGGCCGGCGCCATGCTGACCAGCCTCGCGATCCGCGACGTCGTCCTGATCGAGCGGCTCGACCTGGAGCTCGAGGGCGGGCTCTGCGTGCTGACCGGCGAGACCGGCGCCGGCAAGTCGATCCTGCTCGACGCGCTCGGCCTCGCCCTCGGCGGCCGGGCCGACCGGCAGCTGGTCCGGCCGGGGGCCACGCAGGCGTCGGTCAGCGCGGTCTTCGGCGCGCCTTGCGATGCGTCGGTATCGGCTCTGCTCGCCGAGCACGGCCTCGATGCCGGGGACGATCTCGTGCTGCGCCGGGTGCTCGCCGCCGACGGCCGCTCGCGCGCCTTCGTCAACGACCAGCCGGTCAGCGGCGCGCTGCTCCGCCGGCTCGGCGACCTGCTGGTCGAGGTCCACGGCCAGCACGAGCAGCAGGCCCTGCTCGATCCCTCGACCCAGCGCCGCCTGCTCGACTCCTATGGCCGGCTGGACGCCCTGGTCGCGGCCGTGCGTGCCGCTCATGCCACCTGGCGGCAAGCCGAGCACAGCCGCCAGGCGCTCGCCGCCGAGGTCGAGCTGGCGGCGCGCGAGGAGGACTACTGGCGGCACGTCCAGGCCGAGCTCGACGAGCTGGCGCCGGTCGCCGGCGAGGAGGAGGCGCTGGCCGGGACGCGGGCGCGGCTGATGAACCGCGAGAAGCTCAGCCAGGCGATCGGCGAGGCGCTGGCCGTGCTGCGCGGCGAGAGCGGCGGCATCGAAGGGCGCCTCGCGAGCGCCCAACGGACGATCGAGCGGGCGGCGGCGAGCGCGCCGGCCGTGCTCGAGCCGGCGGCCGCGGCCCTCGAGCGGACCCGGGTCGAGCTCGAGGAGGCTGGTCTTTTGCTCGAGCAGGCCGGCCGCGCGCTCGAGCTCGAGGGCGATCGGTTGGAGGCGGTCGAGGAGCGGCTGTTCGCGCTCCGCGCCGCCGCGCGCAAGCATCGGGTGCCGGTCGACGAGCTGGCGGCGCTGCGCGAGCAGATCGCGGGCCGGGTCTTGGGCATCGAGGCGAGCAGCCAGCGCCTGACCCTCGCGACCAAGGCGGCCGCCGAGGCGCGGGCGGGGTTCGGCGCCGGCGCCGCGCGCCTGTCCGAGGGCCGGGCCGGCGCGGCCGGCCGGCTGGCGCGCGCGGTCCTGGCCGAGCTCGCGCCGCTCAAGCTCGACAAGGCGCGCTTTCGGGCGCGGCTCGCGCCCCTGCCCGAGGCGGACTGGTCCGCCGAGGGGGCGGAGCGGGTCGGCTTCGAGATCGCGACCAACCCGGGCCAGGAGCCGGGCCCGCTCGCCAAGATCGCCTCGGGCGGCGAGCTCGCCCGCCTGATGCTGGCGCTCAAGGTCGTGCTGGCCGAGGTCGGCTCGACCCCATGCCTGGTGTTCGACGAGGTCGACACCGGCATCGGCGGAGCGACCGCGGACGCGGTCGGCGAGCGCCTCGCGCGCCTGGGTGAAGGGGTCCAGGTGCTGGTCGTGACCCATGCGCCCCAGGTCGCGGCGCGCGCCGATCATCACTGGCGGGTCGAGAAGACCGTCCGGGGCGGGCAGGCGACGGTCTCGGCGGTCCGGCTCGGGGCCGCCGAGCGGCGCGAGGAGATCGCGCGCATGCTGGCCGGTGCGACGATCACCGAGGCGGCGCGCGCCGCCGCCGCAAGCCTGATCGCCCGGTCGGCCTGAGCGCCGCCGCCCCGATGGCCGAGCCCAAACCGGTCGACCAGCTGACGCGGGCCGAGGCCGAGCAGGAGCTCGCGCGGCTGGCGGGCGAGATCGGCCGCCACGACCGCCTCTATTACCAGCACGACGCGCCCGAGATCTCCGATGCCGACTACGATCGCCTGCGCCGGCGCAACCAGGCGCTCGAGGCGCGTTTTCCCGAACTGGTCCGGCCCGACAGCCCGTCCCATCGGGTCGGGGCGGCCCCGGTCGCGGACTTCGGCAAGGTTCGCCACCCCGTGCCGATGCTGTCGCTCGACAACGCCATGGACGGCGCCGAGGTGGTCGAGTTCCTGCGCCGGGTGCGGCGCTTTTTGAAGCTCGCCGACGACGCGCCGCTGACCCTGGTCGCCGAGCCCAAGATCGACGGCCTCTCGAGCACGCTCCGCTACGAGCACGGCGAGTTCCGTCCGGGCGCGACCCGGGGCGACGGCGCCGTCGGCGAGGACGTCACGCAAAACCTGCGCACCATCCGGCGACGTTCCCGCTCCGCCTGAACACCGGCGAGCCACCGCCGGTGCTCGAGGTGCGCGGCGAGGTCTACATGGAGCGGGCCGACTTCGCAGCGCTCAACGAAGCCCGCGCGGCCGCCGGCGAGCCGGTGTTCGCCAATCCCCGCAACTCGGCCGCGGGCTCGCTGCGCCAGCTCGACTCGGCGATCACCGCGCGCCGCCGGCTGCGCTTCTTCGCCTATGCCTGGGGCGAGGCCCTGCCGCCGATCGAGGGCACCCACAGCGGCTTTCTCGAACGGCTGAAAACCTTCGGCTTCCGGGTCAATCCGCTGATCGAGCAGGTCCAGGACGAAGCAGCACTGCTCGACTACCACGCGAAGATCGCGGCCAAGCGGTTCGAGCTGCCCTACGACATCGACGGCGTGGTCATCAAGGTCGACCGGCTCGACTACCAGCGCCGGCTCGGCTTCGTCGGCCGGGCGCCGCGCTGGGCGATCGCCTACAAGTTCGCGGCCGAGCAGGCCGAGACGGTGGTGCGCAGGATCGGCATCCAGGTCGGCCGGACCGGCGCCTTGACCCCGGTCGCCGGGCTCGAGCCGGTGACCGTCGGCGGCGTGGTCGTCACCAGCGCGACCCTGCACAATCAGGACTACATCGAAGCGAAGGACATCCGGGTCGGCGACACGGTGGTCGTGCAGCGGGCGGGCGACGTCATCCCGCAGGTGGTCGAGGTCCGGCTCGACCGGCGGCCCGAGGGCACCCTGCCCTACCGGTTCCCCGACCACTGCCCGGTCTGCAACAGCCTCGCGCTGCGCCCGGAGGGCGAGGCGGTCCGCCGCTGCACCGGCGGCCTGATCTGCCCGGCCCAGATCACCGAGCGCCTGCGCCATTTCGTCGGCCGCGACGCGTTCGACATCGAGGGTCTGGGCCGCAAGCAGGTGCCGCAGCTGCTGGAGGCGGAGCTCATCCGAAAGCCGGCGGACGTCTTCCGCCTGGTCAAGGACCCGGAGCGCCTCGCCCGTTTGGCCGAGCTGCCCGGCTGGGGTGAGAAAAAAGTCGAGAACCTGAAGCGGGCGATCCTGGCGCGCCGGCAGATCCCGCTCGATCGCTTCATCAACGCGCTCGGCATCCGCTTCGTCGGCGAGACCAACGCCCGGCTGCTCGCCCGGCACTATCAGAGCCTCGAGGCCTGGCGCGACGCCATGACCCGCGCGGCCGCCGAGGACGGCGAGGCGCTGGCCGAGCTCGACAACATCGACGGCGTCGGTCCGAAAGTCGCCGAGGCGATCTGCGAGTTCTTCGCCGAAGCGCACAACCTGGCCGTGCTCGACGAGCTGGCGGCCGAGGTCGAGGTCCAGGAGCTGGCGCCGCCGAGCGGTGCGGCCTCGGCGCTTGCCGGCAAGACGGTGGTGTTCACCGGCAGTCTCGAGACCATGACCCGGGCGGAGGCCAAGGCGACCGCGGAGGCGCTGGGCGCCAAGGTCGCGGGCTCGGTCTCGGCCAAGACCGACTACGTGGTGGTCGGCGCCGATGCCGGCTCCAAGGCCCGCAAGGCTCAAGAGCTCGGTGTCAACGTTCTGAGCGAGGCCGAATGGCAAGAGTTGATTGGCGGCGCGTGAAGCCGATCCTGATGCAGGCCCTGGGCTACGCCTTCCTGGTCCTGGGTGTGGTCGGACTGGTCCTGCCGTTCCTGCAGGGCATCCTGTTCCTCGCGATCGGCCTGATCATCCTGGCGCGACATGCGGCCTGGGCGCAGCGGCTCCTGGACCACTTCCGCGAGAGCCACCCCAAGGCCGGCGAGCTGATCGACGGCGCCGAGGCCAAGGCCGAGGGCTGGTGGCGCTGGCTGGTCGACCGGTTCCGCAGCTGACCCGCGGCCGGCCCGGCGCTCAACGCCGCCGCCGGCGAACGCGTCGTAGGCCTTGAGCGCCTCGGCGCCATAGACCATCGAGGGGCCGCCGCCCATGTGGATCGCGACCCCGATCAGTTCGGCGACCTCGGCCCTGCTGGCGCCCCGATCCCGCGCCGCCTTGGCGTGATAGGCGACGCAGCCGTCACAGCGCACCGCGATCGAGATCGCAAGCGCCACCAGCTCCTTGAACTTGGGTTCGAGGGCGCCGGCCTTCGAGGTCCCGGCGCCGAGCGCGGCAAAGCCTCGCATGGTGTCGGGGGCGGCCTCCCTGAGCCGCGCGGCACCGTCGACCACGGCTTGCGCGGCCTCGATCGGATTCATCGGCATGCTGGGGTCTCCCTTGGGCTAGAGCTGAGCGGTGCCGTCGCCGCGATCAGCCAGCCGCGGGTCGCGCCCTCGAGCAGGTCGATCAGATCGGCGCGCACGCGGGCGTGGTAGTTGTCGAGCCAGGCGCGCTCCTCGGCATCGAGCCGCTCGGCCTGGATCAGCCGGCGATCGATCGGCGCCCGGGTGATCGTCTCGAAGCCGAGCAGCTCGCGCTCGCCGCCTTGCGGCACGCCGCACGCGGCCACGACCACCAGGTTCTCGATCCGGATGCCGTAGGCGCCGCTCCGATAGTAGCCGGGCTCGTTGGAGACGATCATGCCGGGCTTGAGGGCGACCGTGCCGGTCTTGGCGATCCGCTGCGGGCCTTCGTGGACGCAGAGATAGCTGCCGATGCCGTGGCCGGTGCCGTGATCGAAGTCGAGGCCGGCCTGCCAGAGCGCGGTGCGCGCGAGGGTGTCGAGCTGGGCGCCGCTGCTGCCGACCGGGAACAGGGCGCGCGCGATCGCAATGTGGCCCTTCAGCACCAGCGTGAAGTGCCGGCGCATCTCGGGGTCGGGTTCGCCGACCGCAATCGTGCGCGTGATGTCGGTGGTCGCATCCAGATACTGGCCGCCGGAGTCGACCAGATAGAGCGAGCCCGGCTCGATCAGCCGGTTGCTGGCCTCGGTCACCCGGTAGTGGGGCAGCGCCGCGTTCGGCCCGGCAGCCGAGATGGTCTCGAAGCTCGGGCCGCGGAACAAGGGATCCTGCCGGCGCTCGGTTTCGAGCCGGGCCGCGGCCTCGCGCTCGGTGACCCGGCGCCGGCCGAGCTCGCCCTCCAGCCAGCAGAGGAACCGGCAGACGGCGGCGCCGTCGCGCCGCTGGGCGTTGCGGGCGCCCGCGATCTCGGCCGGGTTCTTGCAAGCCTTGGCCAGGATGCAGGGCTCGTCCGCCTCGTGCACGCGGGCGCCGGCGCTCTCCAGCCGCTCGAGCACATGCCGGCTGGTCACGCCCGGGTCGACCAGGACCGCCCGCCGCTCCACACCTAAGCGCTCGAGCGCCGGCTCGAAGCCCGCGATCGGCTGGACCGAGACACCGTTGCCGAGACCCTGCCCGGGCTTGAGCTTCCTCGGGTCGAGGAACAGCTCGACGCGCGCCGTCGGCGTGCAGCAGGGCAAAGCTGAGCACGAGCGGATTGAAGGGCACGTCGCCGCCGCGCAGGTTGAGCAGCCAGGCGATCGAATCGGTGGCACTCACCACGCCAACGTCGGCCCCAGCCTTGGCCAGCTCGGCGCCCATGCGCGCCCGCTTGGCGGCGCTCGATTCGCCGGCATAGGTGTCGTCCAGGACCGCGACCGGGGCGATCGGCGCGGGCGGGCGGGTCGTCCAGACCGCATCGACCGGGTTCGCGCCGCAGGCGACCAGCTCGGCGCCGGCCTTGGCCGCGGCGCGGCCGTAGCGCTCGACCTCGGCCTTGGTGTGGAGCTTCGGGTCGAAGCCGAGCCGCTGGCCGCCCTCAAGATGCTCGGCCAGCCACCTGGCCGGCGGCTCGTCGGTGACGTGGCGGCGCTCGAACAGCAGAGGATCCAGCTCGGCCGCCGCCTGCAGGGTGTAGCGCCCGTCGACGAACAGGGCAGCACGGTCCCGCAGAACGATCGCCAGCCCGGCGGAGCCGGTGAAGCCGGTCAGCCAGGCGAGGCGCTGGGCGGCCGCCGGCAGGTACTCGCTCCGATGCTCATCGGTCAGCGGCAGGATCAGGCCGTCGAGGCGCTGCTCGGCCAGGACCGCGCGCAGACGGGCGAGGCGCACCGCGACCGGCGGCTCGGGCGGTTTTGCGGCCGCGATCTCGGCCTCGAGCCGGCGCAGATGCTCGCGCAGCTCCAGGGCGTCCGGGGGTGCGATCAGATCGAGCCAGGCATCGGGCTGGAAGCCCACCGGCGCCGCGGCCACGCCCTCGAGCAGGGCCAGCACGTCCTCCACCGCGCGCTCGACGCCGCTCGCCTCGAGCAGCCGCGCGAGCGAGGCGGCCGCGGCCGCGCTCACCGTCATCGCCAGTCCCGCCGGCGCTCGAAATGCGGCGGGCAACCCTGATCCATGCCGGGCGCGGCTACCGGGTCGGCGCCATGACCATGACCATCTGGCGCCCCTCCATACGCGGGAACTGCTCGACCTTGGCCAGCTCGCCGACCTCGTCGCGCAACCGTTCCAGGAGGCTCATCGCCAGATCCTGGTGCGCCAGCTCGCGCCCGCGGAACCGCAGGGTCACCTTGACCTTGTCGCCTTCCCCCAGGAACTGATGGATCTTGCGCATCTTGATGTTGTAGTCATTGTCATCGATGTTCGGCCGCATCTTGATCTCTTTGACCTCGATGACCCGTTGTTTCTTGCGCGCAACATTGGCTTTTTTCTGCGCTTCATACTTGAACTTGCCGTAATCGAGGATCTTGCAGACCGGCGGATCCGCCGACGGTGAGACCTCGACCAGGTCGAGACCGAGATCCTCGGCGCGGCGCATCGCATCCGCAATCGGCACGACGCCGACCATCTCGCCAGCTTCGTCGATCAGGCGGACTTCCGGGACCTCAATGCGATCGTTGATTTGGTAGTCTTCGCGGGCCGGGCCTGCCATTCGAGCCGTGTTACCCTCCTCTTCTTGCGAATCCCCAAGGCAACCCCCCTCGTCCGAGCCCGGCGCCCCAATCCACAGGGGCGCCGACCCTCAGGCGAGATCCGGCGGTCGCGCTTCTGCAACAAATATCGTCACCGCTTCGTCCAGAGCAAGCGTTTCTTGCGTCTGCTCGCCGAGCCGGCGCACCGAGACCGTGCCGAGCTCGGCCTCGCGCTTGCCGACCGCGACGATCCGGGGCACCTTGGCGAGCGAGTGCTGGCGCACCTTGTAGCCGATCTTGTCGGCACCGAGGTCGAGCTCGTAGCGGATGCCGGCCTCGCCCAACGCCCGGCCGACCTTGCGCGCGTAGTCGTCGGAGTCGTTGGTGATCGTCGCCACCACCACCTGCACCGGGGCGAGCCACATCGGCAGCCGGCCGGCATGCTCCTCGATCAGAATGCCGATGAAGCGCTCCATCGAGCCGAAGATCGCCCGATGCAGCATCACCGGCCGGTGCTTGTGGCCGTCCTCGGCGATGTAGCTGGCGCTCAGGCGCTCGGGCAGGACGAAGTCGACCTGGAGCGTGCCGCACTGCCAGTCGCGCCCGATCGCATCGCGCAGGATGAACTCGAGCTTGGGCCCATAGAACGCGCCTTCGCCGGGGTTCAGCTTGGTCTCGATCCCGGCCGCCTCGACCGCTGCCCAGAGCGCCCGCTCGGCCCGGTCCCAGACCGCATCCTCGCCGGCCCGGACCGGCGGCCGGTCGGCGAAGTTGACCCGCAGGTCCGCGAACCCGAAGTCGCGATAGACGCTCTGCAGCAGCGCGCAGAAGCGCTCGGATTCGGCCGTGATCTGGTCCTCGGTGCAGAAGATGTGGGCGTCGTCCTGGGTGAACGCGCGCACCCGCATCAGGCCGTGCAAGGCACCCGACGGCTCGTTGCGATGGCAGGAGCCGAACTCGGCCATGCGCAGCGGCAGGTCGCGATAGCTGTGCATGCGCTGGTTGAAGATCTGCACGTGGCAGGGGCAGTTCATCGGCTTCAGCGCGAGAACCTTGTTCTCGGCCTCGAGCACGAACATGTGCTCGCGGAACTTCTCCCAATGCCCGGACAATTCCCAAAGCGTGCGGTCGACCAGCTGCGGGCTGCGCACCTCGAGATAGCCCGCCGCCTCGAGCCGGCGGCGGAGATAGGCCTCGATCGCGCGGTAGAGGGTCCAGCCCTTGGGATGCCAGAAGACCGAGCCCGCGGCCTCCTCCTGGAAGTGGAACAGGTCGAGCTCCCTGCCCAGCCGGCGGTGGTCGCGCCGCTCGGCCTCCTCGAGCCGGTGCAGGTACGCGTCGAGCTCCTTGCGGCTCGCAAACGCGGTGCCGTAGATCCGCTGCAGCATCGCGTTCCGGCTGTCGCCGCGCCAGTAGGCGCCGGCCAGCTTGGTCAGCTTGAAGGCGCCGATCCGGCCGGTCGAGGGCCCGTGCGGCCCGCGGCAGAGGTCGAACCAGGCGCCCTGGTGATAGAGCGTGATCGGCTCGCCTTCCGGAATGTCGTCGAGCAGCTCCAGCTTGTAGCTCTCGCCCAGGGCCTCGAAGCGCCGGCGCGCGTCCGCCCGGCTCACGACCTCGCGCTCGAACGGCTTGTCGGCGGCCACGATCTCCGCCATGCGCGCCTCGATCCGCACCAGATCCTCGGGCGTGAACGGCTCGTTGCGCGCGAAATCGTAGTAGAAGCCGTCCGCGATCGGCGGCCCGATCGTGACCTGGGTCCCGGGGTAGAGGTCCTGCACCGCCTCGGCCATGACATGGGCGCAGTCGTGGCGGATGACCGGCAGCGCCGCCTCGTCCTGGTAGCGGATGAAGCGCACCTTCGCGCCATCCGGCAGCTCGCGCGCCAGGTCCTGAAGCTCGCCCCCCGCCTCCCCGCAGCTTACCTCCATCACCGCGGCCGCCTTGGCGAGCCCGGGCCCGATCGCGGCCGCGAGCTCGGCGCCGGTCACCGGCCGCGCGAAGGTCCGCTCGCTGCCGTCCGGCAGCGTGATCCGGACCGCGCAGGGCGGCTCGTCGACCGCATGCTCGGGCAAAGCGGGGTTCATCACAGGGCCTCGTTTCGGCTGGCGACACGGATCTGACGGGATAAGCCGTTGCGGCGCCGCCCGCAACCCGTCAAGGGCCGCAGCAATGTCTCAGAGACATACCAGTCTTGAGGCTCAGGCGGCCAGACCGGTCACGTCCATCAGATCGGCATCGGGCTCGACGCCTTCAAGGAGCTCGCGATAGACCGCGAGCGTGCTCTTGCCCATCTGCTCGAGGGTGAAGCGGCGGGTGACGAAGCGCCTTGCGCGGGTCGCGAGCCGGGCGCGCGCGTCGGCCGGCATCGCGAGCGACAGCTTCAGGGCACGCGCCAGCCCGTCGACGTCGCCGGGGCGCACCAGCCAGCCGGTCGCGGCCGGCATCAGGGTCTCGCCGAGGCCGCCGACGTCGGTCGCGATCACCGGCTTGCCCATCGCCTGCGCCTCGACCGAGACCCGGCCGAACGGCTCCGGCGAGTGGGTCGAGGGCGCCACCACCACGTCGGCCAGCATCAGGGCTGCCGGCATGTCGTCGCAGGAGCCGACCAGCCGCACCACGTCGCGCAGGCCGATCGCTCCGATCAGGCCCTCGACCTCGCCCGGATAGCTGGAGCTGGGCTCGAGCTCGCCGACCATCAGGCAGACGAAGTTGCGCCGGCGCAGGCGCTCGATCGCCCGCAGCAGGAGCGTGTGACCCTTGCGCCGGACCACGCGCCCGGGCAGCATCACGACCTTGGTCCCCGCCTGGAGGTGCCAGCGCTCCGCCAGCGCCCGGCGCCGCTCCTCGGAGACCGCGGCGGGATCGAACTCCTTGGTGTCGACGCCCCTTGAGATCACCCGCAGGCGCTCCGGCGGCACCTGGTAGCGCTCGCGCAGATGCTCGGCGACGAACTCCGAGATCGCGATCACCCGGTCGCCGCTCGCCATGATCGCGTTGTAGCGCTTCTTGAAATAGCCCTCGCTGCCCTGATAGACGCCGTGACAGGTGGTCACGAACGGCACCTTGCAGCGCCTGGCGGCGTAGTAGGCGCTCCAGGCCGGGGCGCGCGAGCGGGCGTGGACCAGCTGCACGCGGTGCTCGCGGATCAGCTGTTGCAGGCGGCCGATGTTGGCGTGGATCGTGAACGGGTTCTTCGAGTGCAGCGGCAGCTTGAGGCTGACCGCACCCAGCTCCTCGAGCTTGGCCTCGGCAGCACCGCCCGCGGATGCGACCAGGGCGCGCCAGCCCTCGCCGACCAGATAGCGCGCGAGGTCGACCGTGCCGCGCTCGGCGCCGCCCTCATCGAGCTCCGGCAGGACCTGGAGGACCGCCGGCGCGCTGCGATTGCTCGCCGCCTGCGCCACCCGGACCTTTTCGGCGATGTCGTTCATGCCTGCGCGACCAAAGGGCGACCGGCCGCCGGACGCGTGCCCGCGCCGCCATGCCTTGCCTCCACCCGGTTCGGTGCTAGCATGAATTGCGGGTCGAGCAAACCGGATTTACCCCTTGATGAAGCCAAGCTTTTTGCACCTCGCCAGCGGCGATCGGCTGGCCTATCGCCACACCCCGGGCGATCCGCCCGCAGTCCTGTTCTGCGGCGGCTACACTTCCGACATGGACGGCACCAAGGCGCTGGCCCTGGAACGATACTGCCGCAGTCGGAGCCGAGCGTACACCCGGTTCGACTATCGTGGCCATGGTGCGTCGACCGGTCGCTTCGCCGAGGGCACGATCAGCGGCTGGCGCGCCGATGCCCTGGCGGTGCTCGACCGGGTCACCGACGGCCCGGTCGTGGTGGTCGGCTCGAGCCTGGGCGGCTGGATCATGCTGCTGCTGGCGCTCGCCCGGCCAGAGCGGGTGCAAGCCCTGGTCGGAATCGCCGCGGCGCCGGATTTCACCGAGGACCTGCTGCTGCCGCAGGCATCGGCCGGGCAGCGTCGCCAGCTCGAGGCAGACGGCCACTGGCTGCAACCCTCGGCCTATGGCGATCCGCCCTATCCGGTCACCCGGGCGCTGCTCGAGGACGGCCGCCAGCACCTCCTGCTGCGGGCGCCGATCGCGATTCGCTGCCCGGTCCACCTGCTGCACGGCCAGCGCGACCCGGACGTCCCCTGGCGGACCGCGCTCACCCTCGCCGAGCGCCTGGAGTCCGAAGACGTCACGATCGAGCTGATCAAAGCCGGCGACCACCGCCTCTCGACGCCCCCCGACCTCGCCCGGATCACCGCCGCGATCGAGCGCCTGGCGGTGAGCTGAGCGCCGCGCTCGGTCAGGGCACGGGCCGTTGCGCGACCAGGGTGATCAGCTCCAGGCTCTGGACCTCGAAGGTCGCCTTGCCGTGCTCGAGCTCGAGGGTCTCGGCGCATTTGAGCGCGACCTCGGCATTGGTGCGGCAGAGATCGAAGGTCAGGCTCGGCACCTTGGCGAGCTCGGGCACATCGAAGGTGACCGTGTAAGGGGTCGGCGGGTCCCAGGTGGCGCGCGGCGGATCGCTGAGGGTGGTCGTGTCGTTGACCACCGCGAGCACCCAGCGGCCGTCGGGGCGCACGCCGGCCGCGGCCTGGAGCGGCGGCTTCGGGCCGTAGGTATAGACCAGGTCCCGGAAGTGGGGCAGGTTGCTGGTCACGTGGCGCATCACCGTGCCGGGCACGAAGCGGGTCGAGATCTGCTGCACGTGGTGATAGCTGTAGTTCTTGTAGATCCGGCCGGTGTTGGCGCAGCGGCCCTCGCACATCACGAGCTTCTGGTAGACGTCGCGGGTGCCGTGGCTGAGTCCGATGAACCACACCCAGTGGTCGACGCCCTCGTTGAGGTCGTTCAGGAAGCGCGAGGACACCGTGGTCCCGAAGGCGTAGGCGAACTCGGCCGAGCCGTCGAAATCGCCGCCGCCGGCTTCGGTCATCCAGTACTGCTTGTGGTGGGCGAGCACGCGCTGGGCGAGCTCGGGGTTGGCGGCCATGCCGTAGGAGTGGGTCGCCAGGCCGGCGGTCGCGGCCAGCGCCTGCGGATCGGCCGCGACCGCATCGAACCATTTGCGCGGGTTGTCGTCGGCGCTCGGCCACTCCAGGCCGATCACCTTGACGTCCTGGAGGCCGCGCGCGTCCAGCTCGCGCCGCATGGCCAGCGCGAGCGGCACGAAGTCCTTCGGCGGCACGGCCTTGCGGTCGCCGGCGCCGGGCTCGTTGACCACCCCGGTGGTGGTGATCCTGATGCCGTAGTCGTCGCGCATGGTGGCGATGTCGGCGGCGATCGTCCGGGCCTGCCGGTCCGGGTCGCCGAGGTAGGTCCAGGGCCCGAGCAAAAGCTCGGTGACCCCGTGCTGGAGGGCGTGGCTGATGATCCCGCTCGCCTGGTAATAGTCGCGGATCGGCTTGGGGTCGCCGGGGCCATACCAGAGGCGGAGGATGCGCGTGTCCAGATCGTCGAACAGCAGCTTGTCGACCTGGGCCTTGCGACGGTCGCTGAGCTCGATATAGGGGTTGTCCTGCTCGATGCTGAAGCCGAAGCCCGCGAACTGCTGCTGCGGTTCGCTGCCGACCGTGAGCGTGGCAAAGCCGGGCGCTTGCGGCGGCGGCGGCGGCGGCGCAGCCGTCTCGGTCGGCCCGCAGGCGGCGGGCATGGTAGCGGCCAGCAGGGTGGCGAGCGCCGCCACGGGACCAAGCTTGCGGTTCATCATGTCGCCCCCTGAACGCTTGCGCCGGCTTCCTGCTCCAGGATCGCCCGCAGGCCGTCACGATAGTTGGGATAACGCAGCACGACGCCGAGCTCCTCCTTGATCCGGGCGTTCGAGACCCGGCGGTGGTCGCGGTAGAAGCTTTGCGCCATCGGCGAGAGCTCGGCCTGTTCGAACGGAATCGCCGGCGGTGGCGGCACGCCGAGCAGCTGAGCCGCATGCGCGACCACGTCCTCGGGCGGCGCCGGCTCGTCGTCGGCGAGATTGTAGATCGCGCCGGGGTTGGGCCTGGCGATCGAGGCGCAGAGCACCCGCACGATGTCCTCGACGTGAATCCGGCCGAACGTCTGGCCCGGCTTGACGATCCGGCGCGCGCTGCCGGTCCGGACCGCATCGAGCGCGTTGCGGCCGGGGCCGGGACCGTAGATGCCGGCGAGCCGGAAAATGTGCGCCGGCAGGCCGCTCGCCAGCCAATGGCCCTCGGCCGCGACCCGGCGCCGGGTGCGCGCCATGGTCGGGGCGACCGGCGTCGTCTCGTCGACCCATTCGCCGCCCTGATCGCCGTAGACGCCCGTGGTGCTGAGATAGCCGGCCCAGGCGAGCGTCCGGCAGCCCACGAGGTCGGCCCGGTGCAGATCGAGCACCGGATCGCCCGCCTCGTCGGGCGCGATCGAGCTCAAAAGATGGGTCGTGCCGGCAAGCGCCGCCTGCGGATCGGCAAGCGGCCGCTCGCGCCCGAACAGATGCGCCTCGATGCCGGCCGCGGCGAGCTCCGCCTGCTTCTCTGCGCTGCGGGTCGTGCCGGCGATCCGGAAGCCCGCGGCCTTGAGCGCGCGCGTCAGCGCCTGCGCCGAATAGCCGAGCCCGAAGACGAACAGGCGCTGACCGCTCATGCCGACGCCGTCTGCCATTCCGCGCGCACCGCCGGATCGGGCTCGAGCGCCGCGTGCCGGGCCGCCAGCGCGGCCAGGGTGGCCGGCTCCTCGAGCTGGGCGAGCGCCCAGACCGCCATGGCGCGCACCAGGGGCGAGGCATCGGCGAGCCGCTCCCGGGCGACCACGGCCAGCGCGGGCTCGCCGCTGTTGCCGATCGCGATCAGGACGTTGCGCACGAACCGGTCGCGCCCGGTGCGCTTGATCGGCGAGCCGGCGAAGCGCTGCCGGAAGCTGGCGTCGTCGAGGCGCGCGAGCGCGGCCAAGGCCGGCGCCCGCAGGTCGTCCCGCGCCTTGAGCTTCACCTCGGTCGCAGCCTGCGCGAACTTGTTCCACGGGCAGACCGCGAGGCAGTCGTCGCAGCCATAGATCCGGTTGCCGATCGGGCGCCGGAACTCGCGCGCGATGTGGCCCTGGTGCTCGATCGTCAGATACGAAATACAGCGGCGCGCATCCAGCTGATAGGGCGCCGGGAACGCGGCGGTCGGGCAGATCTCCAGGCACGCCCGGCAGGAGCCGCAATGGTCGACCTCCGGCGGGTCGGGCTCGAGCTCGAGATCGGTCAGGATCTCGCCCAGGAACAGCCAGGAGCCGAGCGTGCGCGACACGAGGTTGCTGTGCTTGCCCTGCCAGCCGATGCCGGCCGCCTGCGCGAGCGGCTTCTCCAGGATCGGTGCGGTGTCGACGAAGACCTTGACCTTGGCGCCGAAGCGGCCGTGCAGCCAGCCGGCGAGCTGCTTGAGCCGGCCTCTGATCAGCTCGTGATAGTCGCGGTGGCGCGCGTAGACCGAGATCGCGCCGCGCGCGCGCCGGCCGAGCACCGCGAGCGGGTCCTCATCCGGGCCATAGTTCATGCCGAGCACGATCGCGCTTCCGGCATCCGGCCAGAGCTCGCGCGGGCTCTGGCGCCGCTCGGGATCCCGCGCGAGCCAGGCCATGTCGCCGTGGCGGCCCTCCGCGAGGTAGTGGCGATAGGCGCTCTGGATCGTCCGCGGCAGGTCGGGGGCGGCGAAGCCTACGGCATCGAAGCCCAGCGCCCGCGCCCGCTCGCGCAGCGCCGCTTTGATCCGAGCCTGATCGATCGGGCTCGCCCGGACTCGCTGCAGGGTTGCCACCATGGCGTCTAAGGTAGCGGCACCCGGGGCAAAAGACGAGCCGCGCCGCACGCCCTCAGATCAGCTCGAACTCCTCGAGCCGCGCCGCCTGGCGATCGAAGGTCGCCGTCCGCTCGCATCCGGCCAGACCGTTCGACAGCGCGATCAGGCAGTCCGCAAAATCCGCCTTGCTGGTTCGGAAGAGATAGAGCGCGTCGGCCACCACCATCTTGCCTTCGAGGGCTACCTCCTCCGAGCGCAGGAGCAGCAGGATCACGGTGACGACACTTTGTCGATCGAACTTATACGAAGCGGTCAGAGCCCAGATCAGCTCGCAAAGGACGATCTTGTTGATCCAGAAAGGCGCGTGCTGACGCTGTTTCCGGAGATAGTCTCTCGCCCGCTCGATCTGCTGCGGATCATCGGCCGTGATCAACCGCAGCAGGACGTTGGTATCAAGCCCCTTCAAGGCCGCGCTTCGCCCGCTCGACGGCAGCCTGCACGATCGCCTGGTTGATCTCCTCGACGGTCTTGGGCGGCCCCGGGTAGGGCAGGATGCCGATCAGGTCCTCGAGCTTCACGGTCAAGGGCACGAGCACCACATACCCGTCCCGGTCGACGTGGCAGTCAAACTTGACACCGGCCTTGAGACCCAACTGCTCCCTGATCCCCTTGGGGAGCGTGATCTGGCCTTTGCTGGTGAGCGTGGTTCTGGCCATGGTTGATTCCTTACGTTCCTGGTCGCTCCTTACCATATTCGGGCAATCGAGACAACCACCGGCGCCCCGGGGCAACTCAAAAATCCAGGTCGTCGTATTGCGGCGCCGGCTTGAGGCAGGGCAGGCGGTCCTGGAGCAGCGGTCGGAAGCTCGGCCGGGACTTGATCCGCGCGTACCAGATCTGGGCGCCCGGATGCGCGTCCCAGGGCACGTCGCCCAAGTAGTCGAGCACCGAGAGCTGGGCCGCGGCGGCGACGTCGGCCAGGCTCAGCGCCTCGCCCGCCAGCCAGTCCGGCCGCTTAGGCCTCCGCCATGGCAGGCTCATCTACCTTTGGTGCTGCCATAGTAAAAGCCGGTCACGGCACTCACGAGCCCTACGATTGGTGAAAGGATCAAGGAGATCACGTCCTTGATGGAGTTTGAATCGATCCGCAAGAACAAGGCCGCCAGCGCCGCCGCCACCACGAGGGCAAGCAGGATGAGCAGGCCAACCGCGATCCAACCGCGCAGCTGCTCGCGTAGGGGTTCGGGATCGTAAGGCTCAGCTGTCGGCGGGGGAGGAGGGTACGGCGTCGCGACCGGATCTTTGGTAATGTCGAGCGCGACCGGTTCCTTGCTGATGTCGGATCGGTCGGGAGATCCGTCCTCCGAGGGCTCGCCGGACATCAGGCAACCACCGGCCCATCCCTCCGAAAGCGGTTCCTCACGCGCTGCTATCGGAGGTGCACCAACCGGAAAGTTTTGTCGGGATCCTCGAGCACGAGCTTGCTGCCCTGTTTGATGTTGTCGCGCAGAAATTTTTCCGTGCCGATCGCGCGACGGAGCACTTCAGTCATCGTGATGCCCTGGTCCTCAGCCATGGCCCTGAGGTCCCTGACCAACGTTTCGGGTAGATTCACGGTGAGCTTCACCACTCGATTCTCCGCCATGGCACACCTTCCTGCTCCCGGTCAGCCCTGTTCTGACCGTATAGAATACAGCTTTGGACCGTACGCAATCAACGCAAGGAGGTCAAAGCCCGTTCCGCGGCCGGGAGCGTACGCTGATACGCTGGGCAGCTTCCCGTCACCACCGAGTCGCATGGCCTCGCTCCCGACACGGATCATAGGGTTCTGTAATAGGCCTTTCCTCCACCTCATCGTAGGTAGGAGGGTTCTCCTCCTCCGTGAGGTCGATTTCTTCGACCATGAGACCTCCGATCCCATTTGCGACGCTGCCTCTTGGAAATGTACAGTAGAATAAGCAAGGCCTCCTTGTGAATGAAATACCCCGTCAGGTTCATGGTCAAAAATCCAGGTCGTCGTATTGCGGCGCCGGCTTGAGGCAGGGCAGGCGGTCCTGGAGCAGCGGTCGGAAGCTCGGCCGGGACTTGATCCGCGCGTACCAGATCTGGGCGCCCGGATGCGCGTCCCAGGGCACGTCGCCCAAGTAGTCGAGCACCGAGAGCTGGGCCGCGGCGGCGATGTCGGCCAGACTCAGCGCCTCGCCGCCCAGCCAGTTGCGCCGGTCGAACAGGAAGCCGATGTACTCGAGATGGGCGTGAATGTTGGCAAGCCCGGCGCGGACCGCGGCCGAGTTCGGGGTGCCGTTGCCCTTCATCCGCCTGATCAGCTTCTCGCGCCAGACCAGGTCCGTGACCTCGCGGCTGAACTTGACGTCGAACCACGCGACCAGGCGGCGGATCTCGGCCCGCTCCATCAGGTTCCTGCCGAGCAGGCGGGGCTCGGGCCGGGTCTCGTCGAGATATTCGCAGATCGCCCCGCTGTCGCTGATCACGCAGCCGCGATCCTCGAGCACCGGCACCTCGGCGGCCGGATTGAGCGCCGCCAGCTCGCGCTGCTGGTGCCAGGGTTCGACCGTCTCCAGGTCCGGCTCCTCCTCCTTCTCGTGGAGCACGATCCGGACCTTCCGGGAGAACGGGCAGAGCGGGAAGTGATGCAAGCGTAGCATGCCGATTACTTAGCCAAATCTGGCGCTTGTCGGCAAGTGTTTAGATGCGGCATGAGAGCCGAATCGTAACCGCCATGACAGTCGGCGGGCGGGCCCGCTCAAAGGGCGTCCAGCAAGGCCCTCTCGAGCACCCCCTTGGACCGGCAGGGCTGCGCGAACGGAAGGTTCCGATAGGGGTCGATCTGCTCCTCGGTGAAGCGCGCCCCGAGCCCGACCGCGGTCGTGCCGGCCGACTCCTCCAATACCACCCAGAGGCTCAGATCGCGGGCGACCGGCTCGGCCCGGGTGGGCCGCGCGCTGCGGCTGCTATGGTCGATCACCCAGGCGCGCTCGCAATCCGCCCAGCCCACGTCCTCGAACGCGTGCCGCTCGGCCTCGAGCCTGCCGGCCTCGGGGTCGGCCCTGGTCGGAACGATCCGATGGTCCTCCAGAAAGGCCAGGATCTCGTCCCAGACGACGGGCTTGGCCTTGGCGTAGGTCCGCATCTGCTCGACGTGGTCGACGGACGGCGGTGCCTGACAGGCGGCGAGCAGCGCCGCCAGCAGCAACGTCCGGGCGCGGGGGCTCACCGGCCGGTCCCGGCGACCGCCTCAAAGGTCGGCATACATCCGGCCGGGATTGAGAATGCGCTTGGGATCGAAGCTGTCCTTGACCCGCGCGCTCAGGCGCGCGAGCGCCGGCGCCTGCGGCTGGAACACCGGGACCGCCCTGCGCAGCGCCGGGGCGCCACGGATCAGGGTCGCGTGGCCGTCGGCTTCGGCGAGCGCCCCCCGGATCGCGGCCGCACCGCCATCCCCGGTATCCCTGTCCTGGTCATCATGGACCGCGAGCCAGAGCAGGCCGCCGGCCCAGTCGGCGAGCCAGGCGAGGTCGAGCTGGCCCTCGAGCGCGTCGATCACGGCGCAACCGGCGGTCGGCGCGAGCGAGACCCGCCAGAGCGCCGGCGCTTCGGCGGGCAACAGGGCAACGTCCCGGATCTCGCGCCAAAGCACAGCCGAGGCGGAAGCGTCGAGCCGGTCGAGCTCGCCGCCCTCCGCGGTCAGCAGCTGGCCCAAAGCCTCGGCGCGGTAGCGGACCGAGGGCGCGGGACCTTCGAGCCGGAGCGCGGCGACCCCGGCGGCCGCGGCCGCGACCGGGCCGACCGCCGAGCGGCGGGCGGCAGGCGCCGGCAGATAGGCGGCGCCAGCCACGTCATGGGCGCTGCCGAGCGCCTGGCGCAGCGCCGCGAAGGCGCGCTCCCGCCCGAGCCCGGGCAGCAGCAGGGTACAGGTCTCGGCCGCCGCCGGCAGCACCTTGAAGGTCAGCTCGGTCATGACCGCGAGCGTGCCGAAGCTGCCGGTGAGCAGCTTCGAGAGGTCGTAGCCGGTGACGTTCTTGACCACCCGGCCGCCGGACTTGATCAGATCGCCCCGCCCGGTCACCGCCTGCACGCCGAGCAGATGGTCGCGCGCGGCACCCGCCTTGATCCGCCTCGGCCCGGCGAGGTTGCAGGCAAACACGCCGCCGATCGTGGCCTGGCCCGCGCCGGCGCCGAGCAGGGGCCCATAGTCCGCCGGCTCGAAGGCGAGCTGCTGCTGGTTGTCGTGGAGCGCCGCCTCGATCTCGGCGAGCGGCGTGCCGCAGGCGGCCGACATCACCAGCTCCTCGGGCTCGTACAGGCCGATCCCGGCCAGCCGGTCCATCTGCACCGCCGCCTCGAGCTCGACCGGCCGGCCGAGCGCGCGCTTGGAACCCCGGCCCAGGACCTCGAGCGGCGTCGCCGCCGCGAGCGCCGCGGCGACCACCTCCCGCAACTCGCCCGCTGTGCTCGGTCGGAATGGCTCGGCCATGTCGTCCTACAGGGTTGAAAGGATCGGCCACCTTCATAGAAGACGGAGGCCCGCTTGGCGAACGGCTTGTCTGATCGGAGTGCGGTTGGTATATATGGAGAACTTGTGTCTACCATGGAACCATGACGATGAGCTTGAACATCAAAAGTCCGGAGGCGCACCAGCTCGCTGGCGAGCTTGCCCGCCTCACTGGAGAGAGCCTGACCAAAGCGGTGACCGAAGCGATCCGCGAGCGTCTCGATCGCGAACGGCGCCGACGTAAGATTGGAGCCCGGGCCGCCGAGCTGCTCGAGATCGGCCGGCGGTGTGCTGCACACATGACCCAACCAGCCCACTCCTGGGACCATGGCGACCTGCTCTATGACGAATACGGACTGCCAAAGTGATCATCGACAGCTCGGCGGTGTTGGCGATCCTTTTTGACGAGGACGACGCCCCTGACTATGCGCGGGAAATCGACGCCGCCGAGGCTCCCCGGATGTCGGCAGCCAACTGGCTTGAGACGGCCATTCGAGTGGATCGAAGTGGCAACCCCGTCGCCAGCAACGCCTTCGACGACTTCGTTCGGGAAGCCGAGCTGCTCGTCGAGCCGGTTACCGCCACGCAAGTTCAGATCGCGAGGGCGGCGTATCGGGCATATGGGAGGGGCACCGGCCATCCCGCCAAGCTGAACTTCGGCGACTGCTTCGCCTACGCTCTTGCCAGGGAGACAGGCGAGCCGCTGCTGTTCAAGGGCGACGATTTTTCCAGGACCGACGTCAAAGGCGTTCTCGGCGCTTAGGGAGCGCGGGATCTTCGGTGCTCGTCAACCGGTCGGTGCGGGCTTGACCCTGAATTCGATCGGGTTCTAACTAGCGCTCGAAAAATGCGGGGAGGCTCCGCGCTCCGGACCCTGGGCGTTCTGCCGCGTCCGACTCGTTCCGATCGGTTGTGATTTCCGGCCCGTGATGGGTCGTTTCGAGGCACGGGCCGCAGGGTCGTGTTGAGGGGCGGGCTTCTCCCCGATCATCGGGGAGCAAGGCATGAAGCCGCCAGCGTTCGCCTACGAACGTCCGACCTCCGTCGCGGCGACGCTTGCCGCGCTCGCGCGCCATGGCGAGGACGCCAAGCTCCTGGCCGGTGGGCAGAGCCTGATCGCGATGCTCAACCTGCGGCTGGTGGCGCCCAAGACCGTCATCGACGCGGGCCGCCTGCGCGAGCTCGACTACATCCGCGCCGACGGCAACGAGCTCACGGTCGGCGCCATGACCCGCCACAACACGGTCATGCATTCGGCCGAGGTGGCGCGGCAGTGCCCGCTGATCACCGACGCCTACCGCTTCATCTCGCATCACGCGATCCGCAACCGCGGCACGATCGGCGGCAACCTCTGCCATGCCGATCCGGCCTCGGAGCTGCCGGTGGTCGCGATTCTGCTGGGCGCGACCCTGGTCCTGAAGAGCAGCTCGGGCGAGCGGCGGGTCGCGGCCGCCGACTTCTTCAAGGGCCTGTTCGAGACCGCGGCCCGCTCCGACGAGCTGCTGACCGAGATCCGCTTCCCGACCCGGCCCAAGGGCCAGGGCTACGCCTTCGACGAGGTCAGCCAGCGGCAGGGCGATTTCGCGATCGTCGCGGCCGGCTGCACGCTCACGGTCGCGAACGGCGTCTGCCAGGCGGTCCGGCTCGGTTATGCCGGGGTCGGCGCGCATGCGACCCGGGTCGCGGCCGCCGAAGCCGCGCTCGCCAATCAGCCGGCGACGCCGGAAAACTTCGCCAAGGCGGCCGAGGCCGCCGCGCGCGCGGTCCGGCCGACCAGCGATGTCCACGCCGACGAAGCCTACCGGCGCGATCTCGTGCGGGCGCTGACCGCGCGCGTGCTGGGGGCGGCGCTCGCGCGCTGCGGTTGAGGCAGGGAGGAAGTCTTCATGACCAAGGAAACCGTCCGGGTCGTCGTCAACGGCACGGCCTATGAGCGCGCGGTCGAGCCGCGCCTCCTGCTGTCCGACTTCCTGCGCGAGGAGCTGCGCCTGACCGGCACCCACGTCGGCTGCGAGCACGGCGTCTGCGGCACCTGCACGGTGCTGCTCGACGGTAAGAGCGCGCGCTCCTGCCTGATGCTCGCGGTCCAGGCCGACGGCGCCGACATCCGCACCGTCGAATCGCTCGGCACCGCGGACGCCCTGCATCCGATCCAGCAGGCGTTCTGGGAGAAGCATGGGCTTCAGTGCGGCTTCTGTACGCCAGCCATGCTGCTCAGCGCCCTGGAGCTGCTCGAGGCGAACCCCAATCCGAGCCGTGACGACATCGTCGGGGCGATCGGCGGCAACCTCTGCCGCTGTACCGGCTATCAGACCATCATCGCCGCGATCGAGCGCGCGGCCGAGCTCATGACCCCCGTCAGGGAGGCCGCCGAATGACCGCGACAGCCCGCATCCCGCCGAGCCGGCAGCGCGAGAAGCCGCGCGGCAACTTCCGCTGGATCGGCCAGAGCATGAAGCGGGTCGAGGACCCGCGCCTGCTCGCCGGCCAGGGCCGCTACATCGACGACGTCGTGCTGCCGAACATGCTCCACGCGGCAGCATTGCGCAGCCCGCACGCCCACGCGCGCATCACGTCGATCGACACGAGCCGCGCCAAGGCGCTGCCGGGCGTGGCCCTGGTCATGACCGGCGCCGAGGTCGCCAAGGTCACCGGGCCCTTGCCCTGCTTTGCCAATCCGCCGGTCGAGCAGCGCTGCGTCGCTCTCGATCGCGTGCGCCACGTCGGCGAGCCGGTCGCGATCGTCGCCGCCGAGAGCCGCTACATCGCCGAGGACGCGCTCGAGCTGATCGAGGTCGAGTACGAGGAGCTGCCGGCGGTGGTCGACCCCGAGGCCGCGATCAAAGCGACTGGCGACGCCGTGCTCCATCCAGAGCGCGGGCCCTCCAACGTCGCCATGCACCGGAAGTTCTCGTTCGGCCCGCTCGACCAGGACTTTGCCAGCGCCGCCGTCGTGATCCGGCGCAAGCTGCGCTGGCCGCGCTCGGGCGCCCAGCCGCTCGAGACCTGCGGCGCGGTGGTGGCCTTCGATCGCGGCGCCGGCAAGTTCACGGTCCACGTCAACAGCTCGATGTACAACTACGTCGGCTGGCTGCTCGCGGTCTCGCTCGGCGTCCCGGCGCACAAGCTCAACATCGTGCCGACGCTGGCCGGCGGCAGCTTCGGCAGCAAGCTCTTTCTCCACAAAGTGCCGGTGATCGCCGCGACGCTGGCGCGCGCGACCGGCCGCCCGGTCAAATACCTGGAGGACCGGATCGACAACCTCACCGCCTCCGACAACCACGGCTCCGACCGGATCTACGACGCCGAGCTGGCGCTGGATGCGGACCACCGGATGACCGGCCTGCGCTGCAAGGTGATCGACGACTACGGCGCCTATTTCCAGTTCGGCATCGGCCACCACGGCAACGCGCTCTCGCAGATCGTCGGGCCCTACAAGATCCGGAGCGTCGAGGTCGACATCACCGCGGTGCTCACCAACAAGTGCCAGCAGGGCGCCTATCGCGGCTTCGGCTCCGAGGTCGCGAACTTCGTGGTCGAGCGCCTGGTCGACGCCGCGGTCGACCAACTCGGGCTCGATCCGGTCGAGTTCCGGCGCCAGAACTTCATCCAGCCCGAGGATTTTCCGTACTTCATCCCGACCGGCAACCTCTACGACAGCGGCAACTACCCGGCCGTGCTCGACAAGGCGCTGGACATGCTCGACTACCAGGGCTGGCGTAAGAAGCAGGCCGAGGCGCGCCAAAAGGGCCGCTACATCGGCATCGGCATCGCCACCTGCCAGGAGCGGAGCGTGTTCAGCGCGACCGAGTTCTGGATGCTGAACGAGGACGCGGGCTTCGCGCTCACGAGCTCGCCCGAAGGCGTCTCCGTCAAGCTCGATCCGACCGGCAAGGCCGTGATCTCGCTGCAGGCGCCGTTCTGGGGCAACAGCCCGGAGACGGTCGCGACCCAGGTGCTGGCCGAGCATCTGACGATGGACCCGGCCGACATCTCGGTCACCTATAGCGATTCCGATCACGGCATCAACGGCACCGGCCCGGGCGGCAGCCGCTACACGGTCATGGTGACCGGTGCCCTGGTCGGCGCGGCCAACAAGATCAAGGACAAGATGCTCCGGGTCGCGGGCCACATGCTCGAGGCCGACGTCGCCGATCTCGAGCTCAAGGACGGCAAGGTCGGCGTCAAGGGCGCCCCCGGCATGGCCAAGTCGATCGCCGAGATCGCGCTCCACGCCCATTATTTCCGGCTGTCGATGCCGGACGAGGTCGACCTGACCTCGGGCCTGGACGCGACCGCGGTCTACGACCACCCGCTGACCACTTTGCCGTCTGCCGACCGCAAGGACCTCGGCATCTTCTACCCGATCATGGGCCACATGTGCCACCTGCCGGTGATCGAGGTCGACGCCGACACCGGCCAGGTCCATTTCCTCGACTACGTCGCGGTCCACGACTGCGGCACCATGGTCAACCCGATGACGCTCGCCGGCCACGTCCGCGGCGGCACCGCCCAGGGCATCGGCACCGCCCTCTACGAGCGCTTCCATTACGATAAGAACGGCCAGCTGCTGACCGCGAGCTTCATGGACTACCTGATCCCGACCGTGCACGAGGTTCCGGCCGACGTCCGGGTCGGCCACGTCGAGACGCCGTCCCCCTACACCGAGTTCGGCATCAAGGGCGGCGGCGAAGGCGGCCGCATGGGCGCCCCCCCGGCGATCGCGGCCGCGATCGAGGACGCCCTCCGCCCGCTCGGCATCAAGATCGACGCCCTGCCGGTCACGCCCTCCCACCTCCGCGCCCTGATCCGCGCCGCCGCCCCACCCGCCGCGGCGGAGTGACTCGCATGGGCCAGATCTATCGGAATGGCGCTCTCGCGGCGATCCACGAGACGGGATCTGATCTGACCTCCACGACGCGGGTGTCATGGACAAGCGGACGTTGCGCGATTTCGCCGAGCTTTGCCTCACGCCGATACGGCAGCTGGCGGCGGCGGACATCCGGGCGCTGCAGGCGCGCGAGCGCATCAGCCAAGCGGTAGTTCGCCCGCCACCTGAACGTGACGGCCGGCCTGATCGGCCAGTGGGAGCGGGGCGAGAAACATCCGGCCGGCGCGTCGCTCAAGCTCCTGAACCTCATCGATCGGCGTGGCCTAGCAGCGATTGCGTGACCGGAGACGAGATAAAGGTTCCTCGTATCTCTCGACATGTGGGGTTGAGGCGGGCGACTGTCGGGCCGAGATGGCTTGGGAATTGCCACTCAGCTCGCCCCCGGAGCGCAGCGCCGGCGCCAGCGGCGCGAAGAAACGAGTGGAAACTGTTGCAGTTCGCGTTCTAGGGTAACCCGTAAAGACGGCCCAAGATCCAGTTTGTCCGGCGGGCCTTCACGAACTCTTGGCGCGAGTCATCGAAAAGGTCAAATGCGGCTTCGACGGCTTGTTTTGCCTTATCTCTATATTCCTCGGCCAGTTTCTTCGACTCAGTCCGAAGAAGATCCTCGAACCATGCTCGTTCAGCGAGATCCTGCATATCGTTGTTTAAAACGTCCACCGGATCGTATGGAGCATCGTTAGCCATCAATCCCAACGAAAGAAAAGTTTCGTACGTGTGAAGATTTCGCAATAGACTATCTTGATTCAGAATAAGCAATATGCGTCTCAATGACAATGTCAAATGAGGCGTCTCGCGTTGAACGATGCTCAGTGCGTCCTCACAATGTTTTAGATTTTGGCTTTTCAAGTCTTTCATCAGAGCAGTTCTTTTTTTTTCTTAAAATCGCCTTCTGGCTGTCCGTAGCGCCCGCCTGCTCGGGCAAGCATCTCGCCGCAACTAAACTGACCGCTCGCTCTCTCATTTCGTAAATTCTATAGTAATAATTCTCAGTATTATACTCCAGCCTACTGATCATTTCTGCCGGTCCAATTTAACATTATCAGTCAATTCATCAAGCATTTGGACCACAAACCGGAGCCGATGGGCTGCTCCCATGAGCTCGCCCTGAAGTTTCTCGGCGGTCTCGTGAGGCTTGGTTTCGTACCAGTAGAACTGCAACTTGCTCTCGGACACCGACCCGTCAGCCTTATGCTTGAGTGTCTTCGCTTCCCGTCGGAGCTTAACTGCTGCCAGCTGGTCGCGCTCTCGCTGGCGAATCGCCGCTTGTAAGGCTCAACCTTAAAGTCGTGCAAGGAAGCCGTCAACCGCCTTCGGCGGGGAAAAGGTGTCAGGAACCTTTAGGTGTCGATGCGCTCCGCTACGCCAGCGGGCCATTCGCCCGGCTCGAACGGATCGCCGAAGTACTGTGTCTCGCGGGCGACCTTGCCGTCTTTGAACTCCATGATGCTGACGGTGTAGGACGGCTTGTCATCATAGAAGATGATGTATTCAGTGATCCAGAGATCACCGACACCCGTAATTCTCCGAATCTCAAAGCGCTTTTTGCTGTGTTGTAAGGTTCGGTTGGTTTGAATGTTGCGACGGCCGCGAAAACGTTCGCCTGATTGCGGATACTCCAGGACGGCATCATCATGATAGATGTCATGCTCAGCCTCGAAATCGTTGGCGTTGGAGGCGGTCCAGTGCCGATCCAAAGCTGATCGCGTGTCCTGGCTTCCCACAGCTCGTCTCCTCGTGGTTCATCTGTTCGGGCCAGCGCACTATACCGCCAGCACGCTGCGCCGTCCGCAGCCTCCACGCGACGGTGGGTGTCCCGCGTCACGCGCCTCGGGGTCAGGAACCTTCTCGACGAGAAGCGGGCGGAGGAAACGAGGTGACGCCGGACTCCTCACACGCGCGTGGTGAGCCGCGATCCTGCCGGATGCGACCCCGACCTCAGTCATCGCAGTCGATGCCGCCAGTGCCACCAGACGTACCAGGCCACGCCCGCGGCAAGCGCCACCACGATCACCGCATCGGCCCCGTGCAGGATCGTCCTGAGCCACCCGCGCAGTTCTTCGCCCCGTGGCCGTCACGTCACGACCAGGCGCACCGGCACGTTGTTGCGGGTGGCGTTGGAGTAGGGGCAGACCTGGTGCGCCTTCTGGACCAGGGTCTCGGCGTCCGCGCGCGCGAGGCCGGGCAGGGCGACGTCGAGCTGGATGTCGAGGCCGAAGCCGCCCTCGGAGCGCGGGCCGATGCCGACCGTGGCGGTCACCGTGGTGTCGGCCGGCACCTTGGCGCCGCCCTGGCTGGCGACGAATTTCATGGCGCCGAGGAAGCAGGCCGAATAGCCGGCCGCGAACAGCTGCTCCGGATTGTTGCCGGGCCCGCCCGCGCCGCCCAGCTCCTTGGGCGTCGCAAGCCGGACCTCGAAGCTGCCGTCGGCGGTCTTGGCGCTGCCGTCGCGGCCGCCGGTCGCGGTCGCCTTGGTCGTGTACAGAACCTGGACGGACATGGGCGGTCTCCCTCTCAGAGCGGATGGCAAAGCGCGAGCGGCGCCGTCACGCTCAGGTAGCATGCGCGCCCGTCCGGGAAAAGCTGGGGCCGCCGGAAATTGCGCCCTGCGCATGCGCCCGCAAGCTCGCGCCGCGTCAGACTTGGTCGCATGCCCAACGAGGATGTGGCGATCCTGACCGCGCACAAGAAATCGCACGGAGTGCGCCGCGACCGTGCCGGAAGCAACCCCGACCTCAGTCATCGGGGCGCAGGCGATGCCGCCAGTGCCACCAGACGTACCAGGCAACCCCCGCGGCGAGGGCGACCACGATCACCGCGTCGGCCCCGTGCAGGATCGCCCTAGCCGCGGATCGCTGTCCCAACGCTCGCCGAGCTTGAAGCCGACGTAGGCGAGCGCGTAGCACCACAGCCAGGAGCCGACGAAGGTGTAGAGCTGGAACTTCAGCTGGGGCATGCGCGCCATGCCCGCGGGCAGCGCGATGAAGGTCCGGATCACCGGCAGCAGCCGGCTGACGAACACGGTGATGCTGCCGTAGCGGGCGAAGAAGCGTTCGGCGACGTCCAGATCGCGGCGGCTGATCAGAACGTAGGCGCCCCACCGCTCGACGAACGGCCGGCCGCCGTACATGCCGACCGCATGGGCGATGGTCGATCCGACATTGCAGCCGATCGCCCCGGCGGTCGCGACCAGGACGAGGTCGAAGCGTCCCCTGAAGACCAGGTAGCCGGCGAACGGCATGATGATCTCGGACGGCAGCGGGATGCAGGCCAATTCGATCGCCATGAGCAGGACGATCCCCGGATAGCCCATTGCCGAGATCGTCGCCGTGATCAGGCCCGCGACTGAGGCGACGATCCCGTGGAGCATGGTGCCCATTCCCAGGTTGGAACTGCGACCCTCCGTGGCGAGGGTCCGGCTGCAATCGCGGCGCGAGCGGGCGCCGGGCTGGCACAACGGTCGCCGGGGCCCCGCCGCCAACCTCCGGCGTCCCGCGCGCCGACCGGTCCCGGCCGCGGCCAAGCCGTCTCGCCCAAAAAGTCACCCGCCTCAACCACACCCCGCCTCAACCACGCAAATGTCGAGAGATACGAGGGAGCTTTTCGGCCGCCAAGCCGCCGGCCGGGGGTCTGGCCGCCAGGCACCCGCCCGCGTCCTCGCCTGCCGGTGCGGCTCAGGCGGTGCCGGCGAGCGCGACCAGGGCGGCGGCGAGGACGCGGGTGCCGGCGGCCAGATCCTCGGGTTTGGCGTTCTCGGCCGGGCTGTGGCTGATGCCCTTCTCGCAGGGCACGAAGATCATGCCCGTAGGCGCCAGGTCGGCGATGAAGTTGGCATCGTGGAAGGCGCCGGACGGCAGACGCATGCTGGCCGATCCCGAGCGCCTGGGCGGCCCGCTCGATCGTGTCCACGATCCGCTTGGGAAAGACGCAGGGCGGCCGGTTGAAGGTCTCTTTGACCCGGACCTCGCAAGGCCCGGCGAGGTGCTGGCAGAGCGGCCCGATGCGCCGGCTCCGGTCCTCGAGCACGGCCGCCTCAGGGTGGCGGAAATCGATGCTGAAGGCGACCCTGGCCGGCACGGTGTTGGGCGAGTTGGGCAAGACCTCGAGCCGGCCGACGGTGAAGCGCAGCCGGTCGGCCGGGTCGTGCATCAGCTCCCCGAGGCCCGCGATCATCCGGACCGCGGCGCGGAGCGCGTCCTTGCGGCCGGCGAGTGGTGCCGTGCCGGCGTGGCCCGGCTCGCCCTCGACCTCGACCACGTACCAGCGCGCCCCCTGGATGCCGGTGACCACGCCGATCTGCAGGCCGTGCGCCTCGAGCTGCGGCCCCTGCTCGATATGCGGCTCGAGATAGGCGGCGATCCTGAAGCCGAACGGCCGGCGCGGCACTTCGGGGGTCGCCGCGAGGGTCTCGGCCAGAGCGGTCCCGAGCCGGACGCCCGCGCCATCGGTCAGATCGAGCCAGTCCTCGAGCCGAAAGTGACCCGCGAACACCGCCGAGCCCATGCAGCCCGGCCCGTAGCGCCCGCCCTCCTCGTTGGTCCAGGCGACCAGGTCGATCGGGTGCCGGGTCGCGATCCCGGCATCGTCGAGCGCCTCCAGCGCCTCGAGCGCGGCCAGCACGCCGAAGATGCCATCGAAGCGGCCGCCCGCCGGCTGGCTGTCGATGTGCGAGCCGGCGACCACCGGTGCTGCCTCGAGATCGCGCCCGGGCCGGCGGATGAACAAATTCGCGAGGTCGTCGACCGCGGGCCGGTAGCCGCGCGCCGTGGCCCACGCGAGCAGCAGCGCCCGTGCCCGGATGTCCTCGGCCGACAAGGCCTGGCGGTTGACGCCGTTGCCGGCGATCGCGCCGATCTCGGCCATCGCCATATGCCGTTGCCAGAGCCGCGCCTGATCGACCGCCAGGGCGGCGCGTCTCGCTGCGTCTGTGAGCGCCATTTGAACACTCTCGAGAGGACCTGCCCGAAAACGGGGGCGGAGGTCTTCCTTTTCCGACGGCGTGGATGAGCGTTTCCCACTCGAGATCATAGACAGAGCTGCGACCTTCTGCCAGCCATGGAGCGCTCGTCCTCTCTCGCCGGCAGTCCGCTGATGCGCGCGCGCGATTTCGAACCGATGGCCAAGTGCCCGCTCGACGAGGTGCGCGTGCTGGACCTGTCGCGCCTGGTCGCGGGCAACATCCTGACCCATGTGCTGGCCGATCTCGGGGCGGACGTGATCAAGGTCGAGAAGCCGGGCCAGGGCGATGATCTGCGCAACTGGACGACCCGGGGCGTGCCGCTCTGGTGGCAGGTCTATGGGCGCAACAAGCGGAGCCTTGGCCTCGACCTGCGCCAGAGCGCGGCGCGCGACCTCCTGCTTCGCCTGGTCGAAAGTGGCAAAATCCTGGTCGAGAACTATCGCCCGGGCACGCTCGAGAAGATGGGCCTCGGCCCTGACGTGCTGCTCGCGCGCAATCCCAAGCTCGTGGTCGTGCGGGTCTCGGGCTGGGGCCAGACCGGACCCTTCCGCGACAAGCCGGGCTTCGGCTCGCTGGTCGAGGCGTTTTCCGGGTTCGCCGCGATGAACGGCTTTGCCGACCGGCCGCCGGTGCTGCCGGCGTTCGCGATGGCGGACGCGTTCGCCGGCCTCTATGGCGCGCTCGCCGCGCTGACGGCATTGCGGGTCGCCGAGCAGGGCGGCCCCGGCCAGGTGATCGATCTCGCCCTGCTCGAGCCGATCCTCGCCATGCTCGGCCCCAAGGCCGCGGACCATCGGCTGACCGGCGAGACCACGCCGCGCATGGGCAGCCGCTGCACGATCCAGGCGCCGCGCGACGTCTACCGGACCCGGGACGGCAAGTATCTGGCGCTCTCGACCGGGACCCAGGCCATGGCCGAACGGCTGTTCCGGGCGATCGGCGGCGCCGATCTGCTCGAAGATCCGCGCTTTCGCAGCAACGAGGGCCGCCTGCGCAACCGCGAGGAGGTCGAGGCGGTCGTCGCGGGCTTCATCGCCGAGCGCACCCAGGCCGAAGCGCTCGCTTTCTTCGAACGGGCCGAGGTGACGGTCGGCCCGGTCCAAGACGAGGCCGACCTCGCCGCCGACGCTTACGTCGCCGAGCGCGAGGTCCTGATCGAGCTGCCGGACGCGCAGGCCGGCAGCCTGCCGATGCACAACATCGTGCCGCGCCTGTCCGCGACCCCGGGCGCGCTCCGCCGCCCCGCCCCGAGGCTTGGCGAGCACAACGCCCAGATCCTCCGCGGCCTCGGCTGCTCGGACGCCGAGATCGCGCGGCTGACCGAGACCGGCGTGCTGGGTCAAGAAGCCGCCTAGATCGCCTCAAGGCAGCGGACCGCGCAGCTTACGAATGGTGACCACCGGGTCCTCGTCAAGCTCGACCGGGCCACGGCTGCGCGCCCGCTCGATCGCTTCCATCAGGGTCAGGGTGCCGGCGACCCTGGTGACCTCGCGGCGCAGGAAGTCCGAGAGGCTCAAGCCTTCCTTGGCGGCCCGGACCTTGAGCGCCTGGTGGACCTCGTCCGGGACGTTGCGGATCTGGATCATCTTGGACATGCGTGCACCATGCTCTCATGCGACCCGCATGCGAGAGCGCGCCGAGACCCGCTCTGGCGCTGGCGGCCGTTCCCGACGCACAAGGCAGTTAGCTCAGGCAATCACCTCCACCCGGGCAGCGACCCCAGGCACGCGTGCGAGCGCCTTGTCGCCGGTGAGCAAGGTCGCGCCGAGCGCCTCGGCAAGCGCCAGATAAAGCGCGTCGTAGATGGTCGCATTGTCGCGCAGGTCGAAGGCGCGTGACAGGAGCAGTGTGTGCGGATAACGGTCGATCGAAAGCGCCAAGAATTCGGCAAGAGCCGACATCGCAGCTGCAGCGGAAAGTTGACCCCGCAGCACTCGACCCCGCAGGACGCTCGCCACCTCGGCATCGAGCAGGTGGGGAGCAGCCACGGTCGTCTGGTCACGTAGCCGATCGCCGATCGGTTCGGCGAATGGAGGCACGTCGAGGACAAGATTGACGATTACCGAAGCGTCGACCACCAGCACGGGTCAGCGCCCGCGAAGTTCTCGAACCGCCGCGACCGCGTCGAAAGGCTCGCCGATGGGTCCCCGCCGCCGGATGCGCTCGATGACCTCGTCGAGGGAGGGTCTATCTGCGACCCTGGTGACCTCGCGGCGCAGGAAGTCGGAGAGGCTCATGCCCTCCTTGGCGGCGCGGATCTTGAGCGCCTGGTGGACCTCGTCGGGGACGTTGCGGATCTGGATCATCTTGGACATGCGCAACACATGTGCTCATGCGCTCGGCATGTCAATCTGCGGCGCCTTGGCGCGGCCGGGCCCGGCCGCCATAATCGGCCCCTGCCAACCGCGCCGCACGCGCGTTAGAGCCTTCAGGGAGGCCCCATGTCGGATCCGACCGCCTATGAGCTGTTCGCCGTCAAATATGCCCATCACGAGCGCCCGGCGTTCGACAACTTCGTGTTCCGCGACGACGTCCACGACGGCCCCGGGCCGCTCGACTATTTCGTCTGGGTGGCGAAGTCCGCCGAGCGGACCTTCGTCATCGACACCGGCTTCAGCGAGGCGGTCGGCGCGCGGCGCCAGCGCGCGATCCTGCGCAATCCCAAGACCGGCCTCGGGGCGATCGGGATCGATGCCGGCAGGGTCGAGGACGTGATCATCACCCATCTGCACTACGACCACGTCGGCAACTTCGAGATCTTCCCGCGCGCGACCTTCCACCTCCAGGACCGCGAGATGGCCTACGCCACCGGCCGCTACATGGGCCACGGCCGCCTGCGCATGCCGTTCGACGTCGAGAACGTGACCGGCATGGTCCGCGAGGTCTACCGCGGCCGGGTCGCGTTCCACGACGGCGACCAGGAGCTTGCGTCGGGCATCAGCCTGCACCTGGTCGGCGGCCACAGCCACGGCCTGCAGTTCGTGCGCGTGTTCACCAGGCGCGGCTGGGTCGTGGTCGCCTCGGATGCCGCCCACTTCTACGCCAACATGGCGACCGGCAACCCGTTCCCGATCGTGCTCCACATCGGCGAGATGCTCGAGGGCCACCGCAAATGCCGCCAACTGGCCGCCAGCGAGCAGCACATCGTGCCCGGCCACGATCCGCTGGTGATGGCGCGCTACCCGGCGCCATCGGCCGAGCTCGAAGGCATCGCGGTCCGGCTCGACGTGGCGCCGGCGGACTGAGCCAGCTCCGGCACGAGCGCGACCGGACGGCGCAGCTCCGGCCAGACCAGCGCCGCGAGCGCCAGCGCGACCAGGCCCTCGAGCGCGATCAGCGCGACCGCGTGGGCAGCGCCCAGCCAATTGGCGAGCAGGCCGACGTGCAGCATGCCGATCGGACCCGCGCCGATCGCGACCGTGAGCAGGCCCATCAGGCGCGAGCGCAGATGGGCCGGCGCGGCCAGGAACATGATCGTGCTCTGCATCACCGAGAAGCCCGCGATGCCGATGCCGGCAAGCAGGATCAGCGCGAACGACAGCGGGGCGCGGGCCGAGAGCGCGAACGCCAGCACCGCGAGGAGGAAAACCAGCGACGAGCCGGTGTAGATCTGGGTGTAGCGGCCCGGACGACCCCGCCCGACCAGGAGCGCCCCGATCAGCGCGCCGAAGCCCTCGGTCGACATCAGCACGCCGATCAGGGTGGGCGAGAGATGGAGCACGCGCTCGCCGATCACCGGGACCATGGTGATGTAGGCGAAGCCCCAGAGGTTGACGATCACCGTGACCGCGAGCGCGCCCAGGACCAGGCGCTGCGCGCGCGCAAACCGCCAGCCCTCGAGCAGCATGGCGGCGAGCGAGGTGCTGCCGCCGGCCGGGCGGGCCTGGCTGTAGACGATGCGCAGGGCCAGGACGGCCGCAACGGTGTAGAGGATCGCGCCCAGAAGATAGATGCCGTACAGCCCGACCGCCTGCAGCAGGACCCCGCCCAGCGCCGGGCCGACCATGCGGGTCGCGTTGCCGGTAGCGGATTCCAGGGCCATGGCGCGGCTGAGCAGGGCCGGGCCGACCAGCTCGCCGAGCATGGTCCGCCGCACCGGGAACTCGGTCGCCCAGAACATGCCGTTGAGGAAGGCGCCGAGCGCCACCTGCCAGATCAGGATCCGGTCGGTCAGCGCCAGGATCATGAGGATCGCCGAGGCGAGCGCCAGCACCAGAAGGCTGAGGACCAGGAGCCGGCGGCGGTCGTAGCGGTCGGCGAGCGCGCCCGCCGGAATGCCGAACAGCAGCATCGGCGCCATGCGCACCAGCGTCAGCACCGCGACCAGCAGGGGCGAGCCGGTCCGCTCCAGGACGAACAGGCCGATCGCCAGCAGCTCCAGCCAGCGGAGCACGCCGCAGAGGATGCCGCTCAGCCACAGACGGACGAAACCGGGGTTGTGGAGAAGATCGCCCAAGCGCGTGCGCGCCCTGCCCGAAGGTCAGTCGTCGACCTCGACCTCGAGGCCAAGTACCAGAAAGCTCCAGGACTTGCCGTGGGCGTCGAGGTTCAAGGACTCGTTGACGCCGCCTTCGAGCGCCTGGTCCATGACGAAGTTGAGCGCAAAGAGGTGGTCGAGCGCGAAGCGCTGGATGGGGCCTTGGAGCAGCCTCGGAAACTCGGCCTTGAGACGCTCGGGCGTGAGCTGCGCCTTGAGCGCCGCGAAATGGCGCTGCTCGTAGGCGTAGACCGCGACGTTGGAGCGGTTGCCCTTGTCGCCCGCGCGCGCATGGGCGATCTCGCGCAGCGGCACGCGCCGGGTCATGCCTCGATGATCTCCACCCGCGACCGGATCTGGTCGCGCTCCAGATAGGCGCTATGGGTGATCACCGAGGGCGTGATCTGGCCGCGATAGCCGCCGCCGCCCGCCGGGCCGCAGCAGAGCAGCAATTCGACCTCCCAGAGCAGCAGCTCCGCCTGCTCGCGCGAGGAGGCCCGCAGCGCCGCCCGCAGCCGCACGTCCCGGGCATCGCCCGGATCGTCGATGGCCGTGGCGTGCAGCGCGCTGACCCCGATCAGATCGAGCCTGAGCGGCGCGTTGCAGCCGTGCAGCGCGGCCATCCGCTCCGCGACGACCCTGCCTGCGAGCTCCGCCCGCTGCCGCGCCCCCGGACCGGCGTAGGAGATCCCGGCCTCGGCGAGCAGCCCGCCATCGAAGGCGACCGTGACCTTGAGCCGGTCCGGCCGCCTGGCGCCGCCCGCCCCGCTCACCCCGACCCGATTCTGTTCCCGCTCGCGGATCTGAACCCGACTGAAGTCGGCGACCACGTCGGGGGTCACATAGGCCGCAGGATCATGGACCTCGTAGAGCAGCTGCTCCTTGACCGTGCGCTCGCTGACCAGGCCGCCGGCGTCCGCAAGCTTGGTGATCACCGCGCTGCCGTCGGCCGCGACCTCGGCGATCGGGAAGCCGACCCGGGCGAGGTTCGGCACGTCCTTGTAGCCGGGATCGGCGAAATAGCCGCCGGTGATCTGGGCCGCGCATTCCATCAGATGGCCGACCAGCGTGCCGGCGCCGAGGCTTGGCCAGTCGTCCGCGGCCCAGCCGAAGGCGTGCCGGAGCGGTGCCAGGAACAGGCTCGGGTCGGCGACCCGGCCGGTGATCACGACGTCCGCTCCCGCCTCGAGCGCCGGCAGGATCGCATCGGCGCCGAGATAGGCGTTCGCCCCGACCAGCCGCCGGCCGACCTCGCCGACCGTCATGCCGGACTCCGGCAGGGCCGTGTCCGGGCCGATCAGGGCGCTGACGTCGTCGCCCTCGAGCGCCGCGATCCGGAGCCGGCCCAGGCCCAGTTCGCGCGCGACGTCGGCGGCCCTGACGGCGGCGGCCCTGGGGTTGGCGACCCCCATGTTGGTGATCAGCCGGGTTTGGTGCCGGGCGCAATGCGGCAGCACCGCGCGCAGCCGCCGCTCGAGCAGCGGGTTGTAGCCGGCCATGGGATCGGCCAGGCGGTCGCGATGGCCGAAGGCGAGCGTGCGCTCGCCGATGCACTCGAACACGATCACGTCGAGCCGGCCCCTGGCGACCAGCTCGACCGCCGGCTCCAGCCGGTCGGCCGAGAACCCGGCGCCGGTGCCGATGCGGATGAGTTCAGGGGTCGACATGGGCCGAGCTTAGCACAGCCCGCGGCCAAGCCCAGCGATGGCTCAGGGTTCGATCAGACCGACCGCGTAGAGGCGCAGCCGCGAGTCGTTGGACACGATCGTGAGGCTCTCGGCGATCGCCTGGGCCACCAGCATCCGGTCGAATGGATCGTCGTGGTGCCGCGGCAGGTCACCGGCGGCAATGGCATGTTCGGTGGTGATCGCCAGCTGCCGGATACCACTTCCGACGACCGCGCCGACCAGGGCCGCGGTGTCGAAGGTCAATCTCCCCCTCGCCCGCTTGATCGCGGCTTCCCAAAAGCTCGCGGCGCTCACGACGATCTGCGTCTGCGGATCAGCGATCAGAGCGCGCACGTTCGCTTTCAGTCGCGAGCTCTGGCTGAACCACCACAGCAGGACGTGAGTATCGAGCAGATAACTCAAGGGCACTCACCGCGGAACGCCGCCATGATGTCCTCGGGCAGCGGCTCATCGAAGTCATCGGCGATCCAGATCTTGCCCTTGAGCAGATCGGGCTGGCGCGGCTCGCGGCGTGGCTGGTAAGGCGACAGGCGCGCGACCGGCTTGCCGGCCTTGGCGATCACGATCTCCTCGCCGGCCGCGACCTCGTCCAGCAGGCGTGATAGATGGGTCTTGGCGGTGTGGATGTTGACCATGCGCATCGAGGGGCTCCTTGACCAGACTTAGGTTAGCTCAGCGCCGCGGCGGCGCAAGCCTTCGCGGCTGCGTGCAGGCTCCAAGGACGCGGGCAAGGGACGGCGACCCGTGGCGATGACGAGAGGACGGCATGCGCAAGAGCCTGGCTGATGTGACCCCGCGCGCGGCCGGGAGCGCCCGGGCCGGCGGCGGGGCCATGCTCGGCATCGGCATGACCCTGCTCGCGATCGGCCTGTTCGCCTTCATGGACACGATCGGCAAGAGCCTGATGCAGCACTATTCGCCCGCGCAGGTGGTCTGGGCGCGCTACTTCTTCCAGTGCGCCGTGATGCTGGTCATGCTGCCCAGGCTCGGCGTCATGGGTTTTCTCCGGACCCGCCGCCACGCCCTCCAGATCGGCCGCGGCCTCCTGCTGCTGGTCTCGACGGGCTGCATGTATGCCGCCATCAGCGTCGTGCCGCTGGCCGACGCCTACGCCATCACCTTCACCGCGCCTTTGCTGGTCACCGCCCTCTCGGTGCCGCTGCTCAAGGAGCGGGTCGGCTGGCGCCGCTGGACCGCCGTGGTCGTGGGCTTCATCGGCGTCCTGATCGTGATCCGCCCGGGCTTCGGAGAGGTCCCCTGGCAGCTCCTTCTGCCGCTGGTCACCGCCGCCTGCTTTGCCGTCTACCAGATCTTCACCCGCATGATCAGCATCGACCCCTGCGAGACCCCCTTCGTCATGCTCTTCTACCTCGCCTGGGTCGGCGCGGTCGTGATGACCCTGATCGTGCCCTTCTCCTGGCAGCCGGTCGCCGCCCTCGACTGGCTCTGGATGGCCGCGATCGGCGCGCTGGGCGCGCTCGGCCACCTGATCCTGATCCGGGCGCTCACGATCGCGCCCGCCTCCCTGATCGCGCCCTTCACCTACAGCCAGATCCTCTGGGCGCTGATCCTCGGCTACCTCGTATTTGGCGACCGCCCCGACATCTGGATGCTCGCCGGCTGCACCGTGATCATCGCCAGCGGCCTCTTCGTCTTCTACCGCGAAGCCGTGCTCGGCAGGCGCTGAGGCACCCGGCCACGCACGCCGGCGTTGCTGCACGAGGGCGAGATGCAGCCGATATTCAGGCAGGCCGCCCCGCCACCCCCGCGTCGTTCAGCGATGAGTTTCGTCGAGCCAGTCCTTGAGCTCGATCAGGATTTCGATCTTTGGCTCCGCCCCGAGCAGTCGCCGAACCAGGAACTCCGTCCGGCCACGCGGTTCCCTGGGCAGCAGCTGACCGCTCCTCTGCATCGCCTTCATCGAGGCTACGAAGTCCTCCTGGCCCGAGGGGTTCATGGCTCGAGCCTTGGCCGCGCAAAACTGCTCGAAGAGCGCGACTGCAGCCGGATAGAGCGCCGCAAACGGGTTGCCGATCACACCCTGTAGCGCGCCGTCGAGCTTGCTGAGAAACTCGTCGGGACCGAGGTTGGCGTAGGAGACGAATTCGAAGGCCCGGATGTCCGTCGGAGCCAGCTCGGCCGCATCGCTGGTGATCAAGATCACCGGTTTGCCGAGCGCGTGGGCCATGCCGAGCTCGTAAAAGACGTTGGGATTTCGGCCACTGCAATCGGCGATGACGACATCCGCCTGACTGATCAGCCGGCCGATCTTGTCGAGGATCGGAGCGGTCAAGACGAGATCGTCGCCGCGCTCGACCTTGACCTCAGGAAAAGTCCCCTCGATGTGGGCTTTGAGCGTGCGGTAAAAGTAACCAAGCTCCGGCCGAAACGGCATGATCACGAAGCAGTTGGCCACCGCGCGATGCTTTGCTCAATGGCTAGGCGGGGCTTCCTGACATGACGTCACGGAGCCAGAGATCCAGATACGTTCGTACCGAGTCCACATCATTGTAGACCGCAATCTGATGGGTCAGCAGATCGACTGGCAGATCGCTCGAGCGCCCGCGCGAAAGCAGCAGGAGCCGCTTACCCATGCCCAGGGCCATGCCGACCTCGACCATCACGTTGGGATTTCTGTCGGTGATGTCCGCGATGACGAGGTCGGTGCCTCGGAGGAGGGCCTCCAAAGAGGACGCGGTCATGCCGGCACGCTCACCGCCGACCGACTTCACCTGATGGCGGGCGAGGGCGTCCTCGATCGCCGCCCGCAGTTTCGCGTAGGAACCGTCGCCGTTCCGGGGCAACGCGACGAACGCCTGAGGCTGCTGACGAAACATGCGGCTGAGTATATCGGCTCCCGGCAGCGGCAGCAACACGCCTAGTGTCGCGCGACCGGGCGTAGAGGCGGGTTTCACCGGCGGGAGGAGGGCGAAGCGTTCAATCTTGCCGAGTGGGAAGCGGCTGCCCTCGGCACGCTCGGCCACCTGATCCGCGCCCTGGTGATCGCGCCCGCCTCCCTGATCGCGCCCTTCACCTACAGCCAGATCCTCTGGGCGCTGATCCTCGGCTACCTCGTCTTCGGCGACCGCCCCGACGCCTGGATGCTCGCCGGCTGCACCGTGATCATCGGAAGCGGCCTCTTCGTCTTCTACCGCGAAGCCGTGCTCGGCAAACGGTGAAGCCGGCCGACAGCCCACGATGCCCCGACCGCCAGGCGATGCTTGAATGCAAGACCCGACCCCCGGAGCCAGACCCGACCCCAGACCCGACCCCCGGAGCCCGCGACCCCCGGAGCCCGCGACCCCCGGCGCCCCGACCCCCGGAGCCCCCATGCCGTCCTAAAGTTTCCAAGAAACCACACAATCCAAGTCGAGGGTTAGGGTCCTTCCCTTCCTACGCACGTGCTCGCCAGCCGGGTTGCGCGTCGAGCCGATCCGAGACACACTACGCAGCTGTTGGTCCCCGGCGCCACGATGCCGCTTTAGGGGAGGATCGGTGGGATGGCTGATCAATGGCTGTTCAAGAGTGAAACCTACGATAACTGCAACTGTGCGATCAACTGCGGCTGCCAGTTCAATCTGCCGAGCACCTATGGCTATTGCCAGTCGGCCTTCATCGGCCACATCGTCGAAGGCCATTTCAATGATACGCCGCTCATGGGGCTGAATTGGGCAGCCCTTTACAAGTGGCCCGGCGAGATCAAGGATGGAAATGGCAAACGCCAGATCGTTATCGACGAGCGCGCGGACGATGCTCAACGGATCGCGCTCGAAACAATTGTCTCTGGCGAGGCATGCGCTCCCTTGAGCAATTTTTTCTCGGTTTTCGCATCCACCTGCTCGGACTTTTGCGAGACCTTGTTCCTGCCGATTGATCTCGAGGCCGACCTGGAAGGTCGGACCGCAAGGGTTGAAATACCGGGCATCCTGAAGAGTAAGGCAGGCCCAAAGATCACGAGTTCACTGGTCATGCTTTCCACATTGCGCTTGCGCGCCCGAGTGGCAGTTTCGAGTTTACTTACGCTGAGCTCGGATTGGGCACCACCTCGGTAACGGGCGATATGAAGATGGCGTTCGAAAATTCATGGGCACATTTTTGTATTCACCACTTCAATCGGGATGGCTTAATCCGCGAAAGATCAAGGCTGACAGCATGGCTTGGAGTCTGACTTCGCGCTATCGTTAGTGATGGCAGCGGGTGATGTTAGGGCTTCGGCAATTCGGTGTACTCGGATTTTGCCGGACCAATGGGGAGGGAGCAGATGCCAATCTTCCTGGACCGTCACGATGTGGTCGAATTTTCCGCGGAGGAAGTTGCCAAACTGCACGTCAAGGACTTGAAATCCAAGAAAAATACGGAGTGAAGTTCCTGACGTA
>CAVTFM010000018.1:0-30833 GCA_963733965.1 uncultured Alphaproteobacteria bacterium | reverse complement strand
GTTATGTCCTCTACTGGTTCAGTTCGTGTTGTTCATCGCTCTGATCCGCTATGCCGACGGCGAGCTCGCTTACATCCTGGCGCCGCAGCGCCTGAGCGTCGGCGACCCGGTGATCGCCGACGAGCGGGTCGACGTCAAGGCGGGCAACGCGGCGCCGCTCAAGAACATCCCGATGGGTACGATCGTCCACAACGTCGAGCTCAAGCCCGGCCGGGGCGGCCAACTCGCACGCGCCGCCGGCACCTACGTGCAGCTGGTCGGCCGCGATGCCGATTACGCCCAGCTGCGCCTGTCCTCGGGCGAGATCCGGCGGGTCCGCGCCGAGTGCATGGCCTCCATCGGCGCGGTCTCCAACCCCGACCACCAGAACGTTAACTACGGCAAGGCCGGGCGCATGCGCTGGCTGAACTGGCGGCCGCATGTGCGTGGCGTGGCGATGAACCCGATCGACCATCCGCACGGCGGCGGCGAGGGTCGGACCTCGGGCGGCCGGCATCCGGTTACCCCCTGGGGCAAGCCGACCAAGGGTGCCCGTACCCGACGTAACAAGAAGACCCGCAGCATGATCCTGCGCTCGCGCCACCTGGCCAAGAAGCGGGGAGGCTGAGGCCGATGACGCGCTCGGTATGGAAGGGCCCGTTCGTCGACGGCTATCTGCTCGCCAAGGCGGAGAAGGCGCGGGCCTCGACCCGCAACGAGATCATCAAGACCTGGTCAAGGCGCTCGACCATCGTGCCCGAGTTCGTGGGCCTGACCTTCGCGGTCTACAACGGCCACAAGTTCCTGCCGGTGTACGTCACCGAGAACATGGTCGGCCACAAGCTCGGCGAGTTCTCGCCGACACGGACCTACCACGGCCACGGCGCCGACAAGAAGGCGCGCCGGCGGTGAGCGCGCATTGGGCGATCGGCAGGCGGGGAGCGAGCCATGGGCAAGCCTAAGCGCGAGCGCGCGCTGCCCGACAATCAGGCGATGGCGATGGCGCGTCTTTTGCGCAGCAGTCCGCGCAAGCTCAACCTGGTTGCGCAGCTGATTCGCGGCCTCAAGGCTGAGCAGGCGCTGCACCAGCTGACCTTCAGCCGGCGCCGGATCGCGAGCGAGGTCAAGAAGGTGCTGATGTCGGCGATCGCGAATGCCGAGAACAACCACGACCTGGACGTCGACCGCCTGGTGGTGGCCGAGGCGACGGTCGGCAAGTCCCTGGTCATGAAGCGCTTCCGCGCCCGGGCGCGCGGCCGGGTCGGCCGGATCGAGAAGCCGATCTCGCGCCTGCGGATCGTGGTCGAGGAACGCGAGGAGGCGGCCTGATGGGTCACAAGGTCAATCCGATCGGACTCCGGCTCGGCATCAATCGGACCTGGGATTCGCGCTGGTATGCGGGCCATCAGTATCGCAATCTCCTGAACGAGGATCTCGCGATCCGCGCCTATCTGCACAAGCGCCTGAAGCAGGCCGGCGTCAGCAAGATCGTGATCGAGCGGCCGGCGAAGAAGGCCCGGATCTCGATCCACACCGCGCGCCCGGGCGTGGTGATCGGCAAGAAGGGCCAGGAGATCGAGGCGCTCAGACGCGAGCTCGCCAAGCGGACCACGGGCGACGTGCACCTGAACATCGTCGAGATCAGGAAGCCCGAGATCGACGCCCGCCTGGTCGCCGAGAACATCGCCCAGCAGCTCGAGCGGCGGGTGACCTTCCGCCGGGCCATGAAGCGGGCGGTGCAATCGGCGATGCGGCTAGGCGCCCAGGGCATCAAGGTCGCCTGCCAGGGTCGGCTCGGCGGCGCCGAGATCGCGCGTGGCGAATGGTATCGCGAGGGTCGCGTACCGCTGCACACCTTGCGCGCCGACATCGACTTCGGCCGCGCGACCGCGTTCACGCCGTACGGCACCAACGGCGTCAAGGTCTGGGTGTTCAAGGGCGAGATCATGGAGCACGACCCGACCGCGCATGATCGGCGGCTCAGCGAGTCGTCCTCGGTGCGGAGCTGATGGAGCTCGCAGGCGATGATGCAGCCCAAGCGGACCAAGTACCGCAAGCGCCACAAGGAGCGCAACGACGGCCTGACCAAGGCCGGCGCCGAGCTCAACTTCGGCGCCTTCGGAATGAAGGCGACCAGCAACGCGCGCGTCACCGCGCGCCAGATCGAGGCCGCGCGCCGGGCGATCACGCGCCACCTGAAGCGCGCCGGGCGGATCTGGATCCGGATCTTCCCTGACCGCCCGGTAAGCAAGAAGCCGGCTGAGGTGCGCATGGGCAAGGGCAAGGGCTCGGTCGAGTATTGGGTGGCGCCGGTCAAGGCCGGCCGGATCATGTTCGAGATCGACGGCGTGCCCGCGGTGCTTGCCCAGGAGGCGATCCGCCGGGGCGCCGCCAAGCTGCCGCTCGGCACCCGGTTCGTGATGCGGGTCGGCGAGGAGTTGGGCGGATGAAGGCGAGCGAGGTGCGCGCCAAGGGCGCCGGGGAGCTGCAGGAGCAATTGCTGCAGCTGCGGAAGGAGCAGTTCAACTTGCGTTTCCAGAAGGCCACCGGCCAGCTCGAGAACACCAGCCGGGTGCGCGCGGTGCGCCGCGATATCGCGCGCATCAAGACGATCCTCGGCGCGCGCGCCGCCGCCGCGCCGACCGCCTGAGGAGCGCTGCCATGCCGCGCCGGGTTCTGCAGGGTACCGTGGTCAGTGACAAGGCCGACAAGACGATCGTCGTCCGGGTCGACCGCCGGGTGATGCATCCCCTGTACAAGAAATACATCAATCGCTCGAAGCGCTATGCGGTGCACGACGAGACCAACCGCTGCAAGATCGGCGACCTGGTGCGGATCCAGGAATGCCGTCCGATCTCCAAGCGCAAACGCTTCGAGGTGGTGTGGGAACCGCCGGCCGCGCCCGGCGCCCCGGTGAGCTGAGGCCAGGACCATGATCCAGTCGGAGACCAACCTCGAGGTCGCGGACAATTCGGGGGCGCGCCGGGTGCAATGCATCCGCGTGCTCGGTGGCTCGCGCCGCAAGTTCGCGAGTATCGGCGACGTGATCGTGGTCGCGGTCAAGGAGGCGATCCCGCGCGGCAAGGTCAAGAAAGGCGACGTGCACAAGGCGGTGATCGTGCGCACCGCCAAGGAGATCCATCGGCCGGACGGCAGCGCGATCCGGTTCGACCGCAACGCTGCAGTGCTGATCAACCCGCAGGGCGAGCCGATCGGCACCCGGATCTTCGGGCCGGTGACCCGCGAGCTGCGCGCCAAGCGGTTCATGAAGATCATCTCGCTGGCGCCGGAAGTCCTCTGAGCCCTCGGGGCGTCGTTTGAGCATGAAGACCGAGTGATGGCCAAGAAGTTCAAGATCAAGAAGGGCGACCGCGTGATCGTGGTCAGCGGCCGCGATCGCGGCAAGCAGGGCGAGGTGCTGCGCGTGCTGCGCGACGAGGATCGCCTCGTGGTCCAAGGCGTCAACATGGTCAAGCGCCACCAGCGGCCGGCCGCCGGCCATCCCGGCGGCATCATCGACAAGGAGGCGGCGATCCACATCTCCAACGTCGCCCACCTCGATCCCGCCAGCCATCAGCCGACCCGGGTCGGCTACAAGTTCCTCGAAGACGGCCGCAAGGTGCGCTTCGCCAAGCGCTCCGGCGAAGTCATCGACCGTTAGGAGGCACCGCCATGGCCCGGTTGTATGACCACTATCGCGAGGTCATTCGCGGCGAGCTGCAGACGCAGTTCAACTACCAGAACCCGATGCAGATTCCGAAGCTCGACAAGATCGTGCTCAACATGGGGGTCGGCGAGGCGACCCAGGACCAGAAGAAGCTGCAGGCCGCGATCAACGAGATGGCACTGATCAGCGGCCAGAAGCCGGTGATCCGGCGGGCACGTAAGTCGGTCGCCAACTTCAAGCTGCGCGAAGGCATGGCGATCGGCTGCAAGGTGACCTTGCGCCGGGAGCGGATGTACGAGTTCATTGACCGGTTGATCAACATCGCCCTGCCGCGGGTCCGTGATTTCCGCGGCGTGTCGCCGAAAAGCTTCGACGGCAGAGGCAATTACGCGATGGGGCTGAAGGAACAGATCATCTTCCCCGAGATCAACTATGATGAGGTCGACGAGATCCGGGGCATGGACGTGGTGATCTGCACGACCGCCCCGACCGATGCCGAGGCGCGGGCGCTGCTCGAGCATTTCCGCATGCCGTTTGCGAGTTGAGGGAGAAGCCTGCATGGCGAAGAAGAGCGCGATCGAGAAGAACCACCGCCGGCGCCGGTTGGTCGAGCGCTTTGCCGCCAAGCGCGCCGAGCTGCGCAAGGTGACCCGGGATCGCACGCGCGAGCCCGAGGAACGCTTCGAGGCGACGCTGGCGCTGGCCGAGCTGCCGCGCAACGGCGCCCGGATCCGGCTGCGCAACCGGTGCAGCCTGACCGGACGGCCGCGCGGCTATCATCGCAAGTTCGGTCTGTCGCGGATCGCGTTGCGCGATTTGGGCTCGGCCGGGCAAATCCCGGGTCTGGTCAAGGCGAGCTGGTAGGCGGTGCGGATGAGGGAGAGCGACGGATGGCGCTGAGTGATCCTTTGGGCGATATGCTGACCCGCATCCGGAACGGTCAGGCGGCGAACAAGGCGGCGGTCAACAGCCCGGCCTCGAGGCTGCGCATCAACGTTCTCGAGGTGCTCCAGCGCGAGGGCTACATCCGCGGTTATCGACGCGAAGACATCGGCCACGGCGAGCTGTCGATCGAGCTCAAGTATCACAACGGCGAGCCAGTGATCCGGGAGCTGCGCCGGGTCTCCAAGCCGGGCCGGCGGATCTATTCCGGGGTCAAGGATCTGCCGCGGGTATACAACGGCCTCGGGATCGCCATCCTGTCGACGCCACGCGGCGTCATCTCGGACGCCGAGGCGCGCGCGGCCCATGTCGGCGGCGAGATTTTGTGCACGGTGTTCTGAGATGTCCCGAATCGGCAAGCATCCCGTCCCCATCCCGGCCGGCGTCGAGGTTACCCTGGACGGCCAGACGGTGAACGTCAGCGGCAAGCTCGGCCGTCTCAGCCGAAACCTGCCCCCCGAGGTCGAGGTCGCCCGGGAGAACGGCAGCATCGCGGTCCGGCCGCGCGGCGAGGGCAAGCGTGCGCGCGCCATGTGGGGACTCGCGCGCACCCTGGTCGCGAACATGGTCGACGGCGTGTCGAAGGGCTTCACGCGCAAGCTCGTGATCAGCGGCGTCGGCTACCGGGCGGCCCTTGACGGCAAGATCCTGAACCTCCAACTCGGCTACAGTCACGACATCAAGTATGCGATCCCGGCCGACATCCAGGTCGCCTGCGAGACCCCGACGGCGATCGCGATCAGCGGCGCCGACCGCCAGCGGGTCGGCCAGATCGCGGCCGAGCTCAGGGCGTTCCGCAAACCCGAGCCCTACAAAGGCAAGGGCATCCGCTACGATGACGAGGTGATCCTGCGCAAGGAAGGCAAGAAGAAGTAGTCCCATGGTCAAGCCCGTTGAGCGCTTCCTGAGGCGCCGGCGCCGCACCCGATCGGCGTTGCGCAAGAGCAGTCACGATCGGCCGCGGCTGTCGGTGTTCCGCTCGAGCAAGCACATCTACGCCCAGGTGATCGACGACGAGGCGGGGCGGACCCTCGCCGCCGCGTCGAGCCTGGACAAGTCGTTGCGCGGCGAGCTCAAGACCGGGGCCGATCGGGGCGCCGCCGAGCAGGTCGGCCGGCTGCTGGCGGAGCGCGCGAAGTCGGCAGGGGTCGAGGCGGTGGTGTTCGACCGGGGCGGCTATCGCTACCATGGCCGGGTCAAGGCGCTGGCCGACGCTGCCCGGGCGGTCGGGCTGGTATTCTAGGGCCTGGTGTCCTAGGCCGAAGAGGGAAGCAGCAATGGCACGCACGGGCCACGACGAGCGCCAGGACGGCGGCGAGCTGATCGACCGTCTGGTCAACATCAATCGGGTCGCGAAGGTGGTCAAGGGCGGCCGGCGGTTCGGCTTCTCGGCGCTGGTGATCGTCGGCGACGGCAAGGGCCGGGTCGGCTACGGCAGCGGCAAGGCGCGCGAGGTGCCGGAGGCGGTGCGCAAGGCGACCGAGCAGGCCAAGCGCAGCCTGATCCGCGTGCCCCTGCGCCAGGGCCGCACCCTGCACCACGACATCGAGGGCCACTTCGGCGCCGGGCACGTGGTGTTGCGCGCAGCACCGGCCGGCACCGGGATCATCGCCGGCGGGCCGATGCGGGCGGTGTTCCAGGCGCTCGGCATCGGCGATGTGGTCGCCAAGTCGATCGGCACGTCCAACCCGCACAACATGGTCAAGGCGACCTTCGACGCGCTCGCCAAGATGGTGTCGCCGCGCGCGGTCGCTGCCAAGCGCGGCAAGAAGGTCGGCGACATCGTCGGCCGCCGCGACGGCGCCGGCGGCGAGACGCGCGCGGAGCCGGCATGATGGCCCAGATTACGCCGAAACAGATTCGTGTAACCCAGACCGCCAGCCCGATCGGGCGCCATCGGCGCCAGCGGGCCAATCTGATCGGTCTCGGGCTGAACAAGATCGGGCGCTCGCGCATCCAGCCCGATACCCCGACCGTGCGTGGCCGGATCGCTCAGGTCCACCATCTGGTCCGGGTCGAGCCGGTGGCCGAGGAGATGGCTGCCGGGGACCGTGCTGCCGTGGGCGGTGCCGCGAGCACCGCGCCCGAGGCCCAGGGACAGTGAAGGCAGGGCGATGAAGCTCAATCAACTGGCACCCGGCCCGGGCAGCCGCAAGGCACCCAAACGGATCGGCCGCGGCATCGGCTCCGGTACCGGCAAGACCTCCGGGCGCGGCCACAAAGGGCAGGGCGCGCGTGCCGGCTCGGCGACCCGAGCCTTCGAGGGTGGCCAGATGCCGATCTACCGGCGTCTGCCCAAGCGCGGCTTCAAGAACCTGTTCCGCAAGGTCTACGCGCCGGTCAATCTCGACCGCCTGCAGGCCGCAGTCGATGCCGGGCGGATCGATCCCGCCCGACCGGTCGACCTGTTGACCCTGCGCGCCGCCGGCCTGATCTCGAGGCGCCTCGACGGCGTCCGGCTGCTCGCCCGCGGCGAGCTGACCACGGCGCTCACGATCGAGGTCGACAGCGCCTCCAAGGCGGCGGTGGCCGCGATCGCCAAGGCCGGTGGCAAGCTGATTCTGGCGCAGGCGCCGGCGGTCCCGCCGCCGGCCGAGGCGCCGCCGGCCGACGCGCCGGCGAGCGAGTAAGCGGAGGCCGCCATGGCATCGATGGCCGAGCAGCTGGCTGCCAACATCAACCTTGGCGCGTTCAGCAAGGCGACCGAGCTCAAGAAGCGGCTCTGGTTCGCGCTCGGCTGCCTGATCGTCTACCGCTTCGGCACCTACATCCCGCTGCCGGGCATCGATCCGGTGGTGATGGCCCAGATCTTCGAGCAGAACTCCGGCGGCATCATGGGCATGTTCAACATGTTTGCCGGCGGCGCGCTCAAGCGGATGTCGATCTTCGCCCTCGGCATCCTACCCTACATCTCCGCCTCGATCATCATGCAACTGATGACCGCGGTCTCGCCGACCATCGAGCAGCTGAAGAAGGAAGGCGAGGTCGGGCGCAAGAAGATCAATCAGTACACCCGCTACCTGACAGTCGTGCTGTCCGCCTTCCAGGGCTACGGCCTGGCGATCGGGCTCGAGGCGATGAGCGGCCCGTCGGGCAGTGCGGTGCTGGCTCCGGGCTGGTATTTCCGGATCACGGCGGTGATCACGATCGTCGGCGGCACCCTGTTCCTGATGTGGCTCGGCGAGCAGATCACCGCCCGCGGCGTCGGCAACGGCATCTCGCTGATCATCTTCACCGGCATCATCGCGCAGCTGCCGGCTGCGCTCGCCAGCACGCTTGAGCTTGGGCGCACGGGCGCGCTCTCGACCATGCTGATCATCTTCCTGATGGTCATGGCGGTCGCGGTGGTCACCTTCATCGTGTTCATGGAGCGCGGCCAACGCCGCATCCTGGTGCAGTATCCCAAGCGCCAGCAGGGCAATCGGATGTTCGGCGGCGAGAGCTCGCATCTGCCGCTCAAGATCAACGTCTCCGGCGTGATCCCGCCGATCTTCGCGAGCTCCCTGCTCCTGATGCCGGCGACCATGGCGAGCTTCGGCGGCGCCGGCGGGCCGGAGTGGCTGGCGACCATCTCCGCCTTGCTGGGACGCGGTCAGCCGCTGCACATGCTGTTGTTTGTCGGCTTGATCGTGTTCTTCGCATTCTTTTACACCTCGATTGTGTTCAACCCACAGGACACCGCCGAGAATCTCAGAAAGCACGGCGGCTTCATCCCGGGGATCCGGCCGGGCCAGCGGACGGCGGAATATCTGGACTACGTCCTGACCCGGCTGACCGTGGTCGGCGCGCTCTATCTGTCCGGGGTCTGCCTGCTGCCGGAGATCCTGATTTCGCAATATGCGGTGCCGTTCTATTTCGGCGGCACCAGCCTCCTGATCGTGGTCTCGGTGACCATGGACACGACCGCGCAGATCCAGTCCCATCTGATTGCCCATCAATATGAGGGTCTGATCAAGAAGGCTCGGCTGCGCGGGGCGCGGCGCTGATGAACCTGGTGCTGCTCGGCCCGCCCGGCGCCGGCAAGGGGACTCAGGCCGAGCGTCTCAAAACCCGCTATCGGCTCGCCCACCTGTCGACCGGCGACATGCTGCGCGAGGCGGTCGCGGCCGGAACCGAGGTCGGCCGCCAGGCCAAGGCAATCATGGATGCCGGCCGGCTGGTTTCCGACGACGTCATGATCCGTCTGGTCGCTGACCGGATCGGGCAGCCGGATTGCGCCCGGGGCTTCATCCTGGACGGCTTCCCGCGCACCCTCGCGCAGGCCGAGGCGCTCGATACCCTGCTCGCGGAGCTGGGCTCGCGGCTTGATGCGGTGGTCGAACTCGAGGTCGACGACGAGGCCCTGGTCGAGCGGATCTCGGGCCGCTTCGCCTGCGCAAAGTGCGGCGCCGGCTATCACGACCGCTTCAAGCCGACCGCCGCACCCGGCGTCTGCGATGGCTGCGGCAGCACCGCGTTCGCGCGCCGCAAGGACGACACGCCCGAGACCGTGCGCGCTCGGCTTGCCGCCTATCACGCCCAGACCGCGCCGCTCCTGCCTTACTATCGCGCCAAAGGCTTGCTGGTGACGGTGGATGGAATGGCCGAGATCGATCGGGTAACCGACGACCTGTTCAGGAAAATCGACGATCTGGGCCGTTGACGGGGTGCGTTGACAGCGCGAGCGAGCGACCTATAATCGCGCGACTTTCGCGCCGGGGCCTCGCTACCTATATTGGGATGTCGGGAAGCCGCTCGCGTCCCAATCCCAAGGGGGCTGGTCCGGACCCAAGCAGGAGGAGAGTTTCGCGTGGCGCGTATCGCCGGAGTGAACATCCCGAGCGGCAAGCCGGTCGGGATCGCGCTGACGTATATCCACGGCATCGGCCGGACCAGCGCGGAGAAGATCCTGGCGGTCGCCGACGTGCCCTTCGGTCGCCGGGTCAACGACCTGTCGGATGCCGAGGTCGGCCGGTTGCGCGAGACCATCGACCGCAACTACCGGGTCGAGGGTGACCTGCGGCGCGACGTCGCGATGAATATCAAACGGCTGATGGACCTCGGCTGCTACAAGGGCCTCCGGCACCGCCGGGGGTTGCCGGTCAACGGCCAACGGACCCACACCAACGCCCGCACCCGCAAGGGGCCCGCGCGGCCGATCGCCGGCAAGAAGAAGGTGAAGAAGTAGCCCATGGCCAAGGAAACCAGCCCGCGCCTGCGCCGCCGGGAACGCAAGAATATCTCCTCGGGCGTCGCCCACGTGAGTGCCAGCTTCAACAACACCATGATCACCATCGCCGACGCCCAGGGCAACGCGATCGCCTGGTCCTCGGCGGGAAGTCAGGGTTTCCGCGGCTCGCGCAAGTCGACCCCGTTCGCCGCCCAGGTCGCGGCCGAGCAGGCCGGCCGCAAGGCCATGGAACACGGCATGAAGACGCTCGAGGTCGAGGTCCGCGGGCCGGGGTCGGGCCGGGAATCGGCGCTGCGCGCGTTGCAGGCGGTCGGCTTCACGATCACCTCGATCCGCGACGTGACCCCAATTCCGCACAACGGCTGCCGCCCGCGCAAGCGCCGCCGGGTCTAGTCGACGCGCGGCCGCGGCTTGCGCGCGACCCGCCCTGGCGCAGCCGGCCCTCGCCGGAAGCGTGTTGAACTCTCGCCCACGCCTGTCACATTCGAGGTATGCCCGTGATCCAGAAGAACTGGCAGGAGCTGATCAAGCCGCCCAAGCTCGAGGTTCAGCCCGGGCTGCGGCCGGACCGCGAAGCGACGCTCGTCGCCGAGCCGCTCGAGCGCGGCTTCGGCGTCACGCTTGGCAATGCGCTTCGTCGCGTGCTGCTGTCGTCGCTGCAGGGCGCGGCGATCACCGCCGCCCAGATCGATGGCGTGCTGCATGAGTTCTCGACCATCGCCGGCGTGCGCGAGGACGTCACCGACATCGTCCTCAACCTCAAGGCGCTGGCGCTCCGGCTGCACAGCGACACGCCCAAGCGCCTCTACCTCAAGGTACGCGGGCCGGCGGTGGTGACCGCCGGTATGATCGAGGCCGGCCATGACATCGAGATCATGGACCGCGACCACATCATCTGCCATCTCGACGAGGAGGCCGAGCTCAACATTGAGATGACCGCGCGCGTCGGCCGCGGCTACGTCCCGGCGGCCCAGAACAAGTCTGAGGACGCGCCGATCGGGCTGATCGCGATCGACGCCATCTACAGTCCGGTGCGCAAGGTCGCCTACCGGGTCGATCACGCCCGCGTCGGCCAGGTCACCGACTACGACAAGCTGACCATGCAGGTCGAGACCAACGGCTCGGTCACCCCCGAGGACGCGGTCGCGCTGGCGGCGCGGATCCTACAGGACCAGCTGCAGCTGTTTATCAACTTCGAGGAGCCGCGCGCCGCAACCGGTGGTGATAGCAAGCCCGAGCTGCCGTTCAACCCGCATCTTTTGCGCAAGGTCGACGAGCTCGAGCTCTCGGTGCGCTCGGCGAACTGCCTGAAGAACGACAACATCGTGTACATCGGCGATCTGGTTCAGAAGACCGAGGCCGAGATGCTGCGCACCCCGAATTTCGGCCGCAAGTCGCTGAACGAGATCAAGGAGGTGCTGGCGCACATGGGCCTCTCGCTCGGCATGGAGGTGGCGGGCTGGCCGCCGGACAACATCGAGGACTTGGCGCGCCGGATTGAGGAGCCGTTCTGACGCGGCCGGCGTCCGGGCGGAGATCATGAGCTAGGCTTGGGAGAGGGGCGATGCGCCATCGGCTGGCTGGTCGCAAGCTGAACCGTACGTCAAGCCACCGCAAGGCGATGTTCGCCAACATGGCGGCGGCGCTGGTCAAGCACGAGCAGATCACGACCACGCTGCCCAAGGCCAGGGAGCTGCGGCGGTTCGTCGAGAAGCTTGTGACGCTCGGCAAGCGGGGCGATCTCCATGCGCGCCGCCTGATCATTGCCAAGACCCGGGACCAGGGTACGGCGACCAAGCTGATCGACGTGCTCGGGCCCCGCTACGAGCAGCGCCCGGGCGGCTATGTGCGCGTCCTCAAGGCGGGCTTCCGCCACGGCGACGACGCGCCGATGGCGGTGATCGAGTTCGTTGAGCGCGATGTTGCAGCCAAGGGTCAGGATTCCGGGCCGCCGCAGACCGAAGGCGATCAGGACGCGGCCAAGGCGGCATGAGGTTGCCACCGTCCGGGCTTACGACTGCGGCCCCGGTGGGGTAGTGTTCGCCCGGCCCGGCCGCCCTGGATTGGCCAGAGGTTGCCGGATGAGCGCGTGGCTGACGGTTGTCGTCGCGACACTGGTGGGCGCGTGTTCGCTTGGTGCGGCGCCGGTCGTAGCGGCCGAGCAGGTACCGGGCTCGCGCGCCGAGATCACGCTCTCCTTCGCACCCATCGTGCGCAAGGTGGCGCCCGCGGTGGTCAACATCTACACCCGCAAGCAGGCCCCGCGCGCGGCGGCGAACCCGTTCGCGGCCGACCCCTTCTTTCGCTATTTCTTCGAGCAGTTCGGCCAGGGCGAGCTGCAGCGCCGGCCGGAAAATTCGCTCGGCTCGGGCGTGATCGTGCGCGCCGACGGCCTGATCGTGACCAACCATCACGTGGTTGAGAATGCCGACCAGATCATGGTGGTCACATCCGATCGGCGTGAGTTTCGCGCCCGTCTGATCGGCGGCGACGAGGCGGCCGATCTGGCGCTCCTGGACATCGATGCCGACCACCTGCCGACCCTGCCGCTGGGCGACTCCGATGCGCTCGAGGTCGGCGATCTGGTGCTCGCGATCGGCAATCCCTTCGGCATCGGCCAGACCGTGACCAGCGGCATCGTGTCGGCGCTCGCCCGGACCGCACCCGGGGATGGTCCGGATCTGTCGTTCATTCAGACCGACGCCGCTATCAATCCCGGCAATTCCGGCGGCGCCCTGGTCGACCTGCATGGCGATCTGGTCGGCATCAACACCGCGATCTTCACCCGCGGCGGGGGCTCGATCGGGATCGGCTTCGCGATCCCGGTCGATCTGGTCAAGGCTTTGATCCGCTCGGTCGAAGGCGGCGGCCAGGGTCTCGCGCGCGCCTGGCTCGGCGCGACGATGCAGCGGGTCGATGCCGACCTCGCGGCCTCGCTCGGCCTCGGCCGGCCGGAGGGTGTGCTGCTCAATCGGATCTATCCGGACGGGCCGGCGGCGCGCGCCGGGCTCGCCAAAGGTGACGTGATCCTGGCGGTCGACGGCCGCGAGGTCGAGGATCCCAAGGCGCTCAACTTCCGCCTCGCGCTCGCCGCGCTCGGCAAGGACGCCAAGCTCGACGTCTGGCGGGGGAGCCGCAAGACCAGCCTCAGCCTGCCGCTCGAGACGCCGCCCTATCGACCGAAGCCCGAGGCGACCACGCTGGATGGTCAGCAGGTCCTGGCCGGCGCGACGGTCGCCAATTTGTCGCCCGGTCTGGACAAGGATCTGAACCTCGACCTTTTCAAGCAGGGGGTGGTCGTGCTCAAGGTCGAGCGCGGCAGCCCGGCGGCCGAACTGCGCCTGATGCGCGGCGATGTGGTGACCGCGGTCGCCGACCAGGCGATCTCGGAGGTCAATCAGCTGGCCAGGCTGCTCAGGGAGCTGCGCCCGCCCTGGCGGCTGGAGATCGAGCGGGATGGCGAACGGCTCGCCGTGGTGATCGGCGAATGAGCGATCTGTTCGACGCTCCGGGCCCGCCGGTCGCCCAGACACGGGCGCGCGCGCATCAGCCGCTCGCCGATCGGCTGCGCCCTAAGACGCTCGAGGAGCTGGTCGGCCAGGACCACCTGCTCGGCCCGGACACGCCGCTCGGCGGGATGTTCGCCCGCGGCCAGCTCGGCTCGATCATCCTCTGGGGCCCGCCTGGTACCGGCAAGACCACGCTCGCGCGTCTCCTGGCCAGCCGGCTTGGGCAGCCGCTGGTCGCGCTCTCGGCGGTCATGTCGGGGGTCGCCGATCTGCGCAAGGTCTATGAGGAAGCCAAGGTGCGCCAGCGCACCGGTCAGGCGACGCTGCTATTCATCGACGAGATCCACCGCTTCAACCGGGCGCAGCAGGATGGCCTGCTCGCGCAGGTCGAGGACGGTACGGTCACCCTGATCGGCGCAACCACCGAGAACCCGTCCTTCGCGCTCACCGGCGCGCTCCTCTCGCGCTGCCAGGTCCTGGTTCTGAACCGGCTGGACGGCTTGGCCCTCGAGGCCCTGATCGCGCGCGCGGAGACGGCGCTGGGCCACCCGCTACCGCTCGATGCCGAGGCGCGGGCGCGACTGATCGAGCTCGCCGACGGTGACGGCCGCTATCTGCTCAATATGGTCGAGAACCTCGCCGACCTGCCGGCCGAGCCACCGCTCGACCCGGCGACGCTTGCCCACATCCTGCAACGGCGCATGCCGCTCTACGATCGCCAGCAGGAGGCGCACTACAATCTGATCAGCGCGCTGCACAAGTCGGTCCGCGGCTCCGACCCCGACGCCGCGCTCTATTGGCTCGCGCGCATGTTGCAGGGCGGCGAGGATCCGCGCTACGTCACCCGCCGGCTGGTCCGGATGGCCTGCGAGGACATCGGCCTCGCCGATCCGCGCGCGTTGCCGCTGGCGCTGGCTGCGAGCCAGGCCTACGAGCAGCTCGGCAGCCCCGAGGGTGAGCTGGCGCTCGCCGAGTGCACCCTGCACCTCGCGCTTGCGCCCAAGTCCAACGCCGTCTACCGGGCGTTCGGGGCCGCCATGCGTGCGGCGCAGGAGAGCGGCTCGCTGATGCCGCCGCTCCACATCCGTAACGCCCCGACGCGTCTGATGCAGCAGTTGGGCTACGGTCGGGGTTACGCTTACGACCATGATGCGCCAGATCGCTTCTCCGGCCAGAACTACTTCCCGGACGGCATGGCGCGCCCGACCTTCTACGAGCCGACCGGCGAGGGCGAGGAGGCAGCGCTCCGGCGCAGGCTCGACGGTTTCGCGAAGCTGCGCCGCGAGCGTGACCCGGCCGAATGACGGGGGTCGAGCAGAGGCTGGTCGGGGCGGACGAGGCCGAGCTTCGCCTCGACCGCTGGTTCCGCCGCCATTTCCCCGAGCTCAGCCATGGCCGGCTGGAGAAGCTGCTGCGCACCGGCCAGGTCCGCATCGACGGCCGCCGGGCGGCGGCCAACGCGCGTCTGCTCGCCGGCCAGAGCATCCGAATCCCGCCGCTCCCCGAGCCGGACGGCGAATCGGCACAGCGGCGCGCAGGCACGACCGCGAGCGCTGCGGATGCCGACTGGCTGCGCTCCCGCATCCTGCACGAGGACGAAGCGCTCCTGGTCCTGAACAAACCGGCCGGGCTCGCGGTCCAGGGTGGTAGTAAGACCACCCGGCATCTCGATGGCATGCTCGCAACCCTGGCCGTGGGAGGCGAACGGCCGCGCCTCGTGCACCGGCTCGATCGGGACACCAGCGGGCTTCTGGTGGTCGCGAGGAGCGCCGCGGCCGCCGCCATGCTGACCAAGGCCTTTCGCCGCCATCAGGTCCTGAAGCTGTACTGGGCCCTGGTGGTCGGCCGGCCGGCGATCGCGGACGGCCAGATCGACCGGCCGCTCGCCAAGCAGGCGGGCGCCAGGCAAGCGGGAGGGTGGGGCGAGCGGATGGGGAGTGTGGCCGACGGCCAGCCGGCGCGCACCCGCTACCGGACGATCGCGCGCGCCGGCAAGGTCGCGAGCTGGCTTGCCCTGCAGCCCCTGACCGGGCGCACCCATCAGCTGCGCGTGCATTGCACCCTGCTCGGCACGCCAATCCAGGGCGACCGCAAATATGGCGGCGCAGCGGCCTGTCCGACCGGCGCCCCCGCGGGGCTGATGCTGCATGCCCGGGAGATCCGCCTGCCGCATCCGGACGGCGGCAGCCTGACGCTGACCGCACCGCTCGACCCGGCCGTGCGCGCCGGATTCCAATGGCTCGGCTTCGAGCCGGACCCGGAACTGCCGGGCGCCCGGCTCGCCGACTTCGACCCGGCGTGACGGGCGAGCATGATCCGGCTGATCGTGTTCGACTGCGACGGCACGCTGGTCGACAGCCAGCATGTGATCGTGGCCGCGGCCGAGCGGGCGTTTCGGGCGCAGGGGCTCGCCCCGCCCACGGCCACGGCCGTCCATGCGGTGATCGGCCTTTCGCTGGAGGTCGCGGTCGCCAGTTGGCGGCCGGAGGCGGAGCTTGCCGAGCGCACGCTGCTGGTGGACGCCTATCGGACCGCCTGGCGGGCGTTGCGCGATGAGGACGGCGTGCGCGAGCCGCTCTATCCCGGCGCGCTTGCGACCCTGATCGAGCTCGACCGGCAGGGCCATCTGCTCGGCGTCGCGACCGGCAAGTCGCGCCCGGGGCTGCTGAGCGTCCTCGATCACCACGGGCTCACCTCCCTGTTCGCGAGCCTGCAGACCGCCGACCGCCACCCGAGTAAGCCGCACCCGGCCATGCTCGAGGCGGCGATGCGCGAGACCGGCAGCGCGCCCCGCGAGACCATGATGGTCGGCGACACCAGCTACGACATGGCGATGGCGCGGGCCGCCGGGGTCGGCGCGATCGGCGTCGCCTGGGGCTATCACCCGGTCCCGAGCCTGGTCGCGGCGGGGGCCACGACCATCCTCGAGCGTTTCGAAGACCTGATTGATCTGGCGATGGGCGACGCGGCGTGAAGCGCTTCTATCAGCGGGTCGACGTAGCAGCCGGGGGCGAACAGCATCGCGTGCTGCTGGATGGGCGGCCGCTCCGCACCCCGGCCAAGCGGCCGCTGGCGCTGCCATCCGCTAAGCTCGCAGCGGCCATCGCCGCCGAGTGGCGGGCTCAGGGTGAGACCATCCGGCCGGAGGCCATGCCGCTCACCCGCCTCGCGAGCACGGCCCAGGATCGGATGCCGGGGCTCCGCGCCGGGGCGATCCTGGAGGTCAGCGGCTACGCTACGACCGACCTGCTCTGCTACCGCGCCGCAGCGCCGCGCGAACTGGTGCAGCGGCAAGCCGAGATCTGGCAGCCCCTGCTCGACTGGGCGGCGAGCGCTTACGGCGCCAGGCTCGCCGTGACCACCTCGATCCTGCCGGTCGGCCAGCCAGAGGACGCTGTGCAGCGCCTGCTGGCGGTGGTCGGGGCCTTGGGCGACTGGTCGCTGGTCGGCCTGCACGCCGCGACCACGACGCTCGGCTCTTTGGTTCTCGGCCTCGCCTTGGCAGATCGTCAGATCGACGCGGAGCAAGCGTTGGCCGTAAGCCTGCTGGACGAGCTGTTCGAGATTGAGCATTGGGGCCGGGACGCCGAGACCGAGCGCCGCCACCAAGCCCTGCGGCACGAGGTTGATGCGGTCGCGGTCTTCCTCGGCGCGCTCCCGGCCAGACCGCGCTAATGGGCGAGCACCTAAGCACCGCGGCGCCGCTGGAGCATGGTTGATCAGCGGTGCCGGTCTCGCCATGCTGCGCTCGATGGGGGGCGATGATACTCAAGGATGGTCGCGCTGGACGCTGAAGGGGAGGTGCGGGCGGCGCTCGCGCGCATGGGATTGGCGCGGCCGGGCGAGCGCATGCGCTTTACGCGGCTGACCGGTGGCGTCAGCTCCGACATCTGGCGGGTCGAGTTCGCGCGCGGGCCGGTCTGTGTCAAGCGGGCGCTGGCCAAGCTCCGCGTCCGGGAGGACTGGTTCGCGCCGGTCGAGCGCAACGCCTATGAGGCCGCCTGGATGCGGCGCGCGGCGGCGGCGGTGCCGGAGGCGGTGCCGGAGCTTCTGGGTCAGGACCCGGAGGCGGGTGTGCTGGTCATGGCTTATCTCGACCCGGCGCGGCACCCGCTTTGGAAGACCGAACTGCGGGATGGTCGGGCCGACGTGCGGGTCGCGCAGGCGGTCGGCCTGCGCCTCGTGGGCACCCACGCCGCGACTGCCGATGACCCCGATGTGGCCGCCGCCTTCGCGACGGATCGGATCTTCTACGACATCCGGCTCGAGCCTTACCTGGTGGCGACGGCAGCGAAACATCCCGATCGGGCGGAGGCTCTGCAGGCGTTGGTCGAGGTCACGGCGGCGACCCGGCGCTGCCTGATCCATGGCGACGTGAGTCCCAAAAATATCCTGGTCGGGCCGGAGGGGCCGGTGTTCCTCGATGCCGAGTGCGCCTGGTTCGGCGATCCGGCCTTCGATCTCGCCTTCTGCCTGAACCATCTACTCCTGAAGTGCCTCTGGACGCCATCGGCGCGGGCCGATTTCCTCCGTTGCTTCGATGCCCTGGCGACGAGCTATCTTGCCGGCGTCGCCTGGGAAGCAGCGGCGGACGTGGAGGCGCGCACGGCGCGGCTGTTGCCGGGCTTGCTGCTGGGTCGGGTCGACGGCAAATCGCCGGTCGAGTATCTGACCGAGGCGGCGGACAAGGCCAAGGTGCGCAGGGTGGCGCGGGCGCTTTTGGTGGCCCCGGCCGCGAGGCTCGAGGAGGTTCGGGCAGCCTGGGCTGCGGAGTTGCGGGCCGGGGAGAAAGGCGCGTGAGCGCGACGGCGATTGCCGCGGTGCGGGGTCGGCGGGTCTGGGATTCGCGCGGCCGGCCGACGGTCGAGGCCGAAGTTGTTCTGAGCGGCGGTGCCGTGGGGCGGGCGATCGCGCCGGCCGGGGCCTCGACCGGCTCCGGCGAAGCGCTCGACAGGCGGGACGGCGGTGTCCCCTTCGGCGGCTATGACGTGCGCCAGGCTGTGGCTGCGGTCAACGCCGAGATTGCGCCTACGATCAAAGGTTTGGATGCGGCGGTTCAGGAAGAAATTGATGAACGCCTGATCGAGCTGGACGGCACGCCGAACAAGGCGCGGCTCGGCGGCAATGCGACGATTGCGGTCTCGATGGCGGTCGCGCACGCGGCGGCTGCTGCCGCTGGCGTGCCGCTCTGGCGCTATCTTGTCGGGCCGGAGGGTGCTGCCCTTCCGGTGCCGGAGATTTAGATCTTTGGCGGCGGGGCGCATGCCGGCCGGCGGGTGGACATTCAAGATTTCATGGTGGTCTGCCCCAAGGCCGCGAGCTTTGCCGAGGCGCTCGACTGGACCGCCGAGGTCTATCTGGCCGCGGGGCGGTTGATGGCCGAGGCAGGCAAGCTCAAGGGAGTCGCGGACGAGGGCGGCTGGTGGCCGGATTTCGAGACCAACGAAGCGGTGCTCGAGATGCTGGTCAGGGCGATCGAGCGCGCGGGCCTGACGCCGGGTGAGCAGGTGGCAATTGCGCTCGACGTCGCCGCCTCGGAATTCGGGCGAGCGGGCCGCTACCGGCTAGGCCTCGAGGGGCGCGAGCTGGATTCCGAAGGCATGATCGAGCTCCTGACCGACTGGCTGGCGCGCTACCCGATCGTCTCGATCGAGGACCCGCTGGCCGAGGATGACCCGGATGGCTTCGCCGCCTTCACCGCCGCGGTCGGCGGGCGGGTGCAGGTGGTCGCGGATGATCTGACCGTGACCGATGCTGACCGGGTGCGCGCCATGGCCGCGCGCGGCGCCGGCAACACGCTCCTGGTCAAGCCGAACCAGCGCGGCACGCTGACCGAGACCCGGGTGGCGTTCGAGGCGGCGCGCGCCGCTGGCTGGCGGACGATTGTCTCGGCGCGCTCGGGCGAGACCGAGGACACCACCATCGTCCACCTCGCGGTCGGTTGGGGCGCGGACCAGCTCAAGGTCGGCTCGTTCGCGCGCTCCGAGCGCATGGCCAAGTGGAACGAGGCGCTCCGGATCGAGGCGGCGCTCGGCACGGCCGCACGGCTCGCTCGCCCGTTCGCGTCCTGACGCAGCGCCGCAGGGCGATACGCCAGCGCCGGGCACAGCCGGTGCCGTCCCCAGCAGTCCTGGCAGATAGAGGCGTTCTCGCCCTGCCCTGTGCCGCGCTCGCGTCCCGGGGAAGTTCTGGACACGCCAATTGAGATCAACTGTCAGTTAAGTAACTCTCTGCGATCGTCTTGTTGGACCCATCCAACCAGCCGAGACTCCTTTCCGGTCAAGGCTCAGTAGGTCTGGTCACGCCGGCGGTGGCGGCGATGCGAACGCGCTGCTTTGGCTGGACCGGGACCGCCTCTGCCGCTAGTCTGGAATCGTAACAATGCGAGGCGCCGCCCGCCCATAGCGGTTTCGAGAGGGCGGCCGTGTCTTGCCAAGAGCGGCCGCAGCCTGGAGCGCTCGCGGCGGGCTGCCGGGAGCGTGGGAGGCGAGACATGGCCAAGGCCATTCACATGATGGTCCGGGTGCTCGAGGAGCGGGGCTCGGTCGACTTCTACGGCCGGGCGTTCGGGTTGGAGATCGCCGACCGGTTCGATTTCGACGACTTCACGCTCGTCTATCTGCGCAACCGGGAGAGCGACTTCGAGGTCGAGCTTACGGTCAACAAGGGCCGCAAGGAGCCCTACCAGCCGGCGACGGCTACGGCCACGTCGCGTTCGCGGTCGACGATCTCGACGCCGAGCACCGGCGCTTTCAGGAGCAGGGCCTCAACCCGGCTGCCATCAAGGAGTTCCACCGCGACGGCGCGCTGATGGCGCGCTTCTTCTTCGTCCAGGACCCGGACGGCTACAAGATCGAGGTCCTGCAGCGCCACGGCCGCTATCGCTAGCGTGGGCACAACCAGAAGCACCTTCATCAGGGAGCACGCGGGATGCGCAGATCCGGAATGAACCGCCGCCGGTTCCTCGAGAGATCGGGACAGGCGGCAGCCGGCGCGGCGGTGGTCGCTGCGGTCGGCGGCACCACTTTGCTGATGGCGCCCGACGGCGCCTGGGCAATGACCCTCGAGGCGCTGAGCGGGGCGGACGGCGTGACCCTGCTCAAGGCGTTGCGGGTGGTCTACCCGCACCCGAGCCTCGGCGACCAGTACTACGCGGCGGTGGTCGAGGCGCTCGATCAGGATGCCAAGGCCAAGGGGGAAACGGCGGCCCTGCTCAAGGACGGCATCGCCGGCCTCGACAAGGCCATGCCGATGCCGTTCGTGCAGATGTCCGAGGGCAACCAGCTCGCGACCCTCGAGGCGATCCAGGACAGCGCCTTCTTCCAGACCATCCGGTTCAAGGTGATTGCCGTCCTCTATAACAATCCGCGCATCTGGCAGGCGTTCGGCTACGAGGGCCCGTCCTACGAGTTCGGCGGCTACATCGAGCGCGGCTTCAACGACCTCGGCTGGCTGCCCGATCCGCCGCCCGAGGCCAGCCCGCCGGTCGAGTTGTGAGGGGGGGGCGCAGTCATGGCACAGCATGATCTGAACGACGACAAGGTCGTGATCGTGATTGGCTCGGGTGCCGGCGGTGGCACGCTCGCCAACGAGCTCTGTCAGAAGGGCGTGCCGGTGGTCCTGCTCGAGGCCGGCAAGCGGGTCGAGATCGACGACTTCGTCAACAACGAATGGAACTCGTTCCTGCAGCTCGCCTGGCTCGACAAGCGGACCACGTCGGGCAGCTGGCGGGTCGCCAAGGATTTCCCGAACCTGCCGGCCTGGATCTGCAAGACGGTCGGCGGCACCACCACCCACTGGGCGGGCGCCTCGCTCCGCTTCCAGGAGCACGAGTTTCAGGACAAGACCACCTACGGCGAGATCCCGGGCGCCAACCTGCTCGACTGGCCGCTGACCCTCGCCGAGATGGAGCCATATTACGCCAAGGCCGAGGACAAGATGGGCGTGACCCGGACCAACGACATCCCAGGGCTGCCCGGCAACAACAACTTCAAGGTGCTGTACAACGGCGCGACCCGGATCGGCTATCAGACCGTCCACACCGGGCGGATGGCGATCAACTCGCGCCCGCGTGACGATCGGACCTCCTGCCACCAGCTTGGCTTCTGCTTCCAGGGCTGCAAGATGGGCGCCAAGTGGTCGACCCTCTACACCGAGATCCCGAAGGCGGAGGCGACCGGCAAGCTCGACCTCAGGCCGCAGTCGATGGTCCTGCAGATCCAGCACAACGATGCCGGCAAGGTCACGGGCGTGCTGTACGCCGACAAGGACGGTAAGCAGCAGGTGCAGAAGGGCCGAATCGTCTGCGTCGCCTGCAACTCGATCGAGAGCCCGCGGCTGCTCCTGAACTCGGCCTCGGCCAAGTTTCCGGACGGCCTCGCCAACTCCTCGGGCCAGGTCGGCCGCAACTACATGCGCCACACCACGGGCTCGGTCTACGCGATCTTCGACGAGCCGGTGCACATGTATCGCGGCACGACCATGGCCGGGATCATTCTGGACGAGCACCACAACGATCCGAGCCGCGGCTTCGTCGGCGGCTACGAGTTCGAGACCCTGTCGCTCGGCCTGCCGTTCATGGCGGCGTTCCTCGACCCCGGCGCCTGGGGCCGCGACTTCGCCTGGGCCATGGAGAACTACGCGCATATGGCCGGGATGTGGATCGTCGGCGAGGACATGCCGCAGGAGGGCAACCGCGTCACCCTGCACCCCGACGAGAAGGACAGCTTTGGCCTGCCGATCCCGAACGTCCACTACGACGATCACGCCAATGACCTCGCGATGCGCAACCACGCTTACAAGCAGGGCCGGGCGCTGTACGAGGCGGTCGGCGCCAAGCGGGTCTACGAGACGCCGCCCTATCCCTCGACCCACAATCTCGGCACCTGCCGGCAGAGCGCCAACCCGCGCGACGGGGTCTGCAACCGGTTCGGCCAGACCCACGACATCGACAACCTGTTCATCTCGGACGGCAGCCAGTACACCACCGGCGCGGCCGAGAACCCGACGCTCACCATCGTGACCCTGGCGATCCGCCAGGCCGATTACATCGCCGATCAGATGAGCAAGGGCGACATCTGAGCGGGTCGGAGTTCTTCGCAGGTATCGAGCCCGGGCTCCGGCCCGGGCTTTTTCTTGCCCATGGTCTCGTGTGCCAGGAGGCGCCGCGCGCTCACGAGCCGGTGAGCGGGCCTACTTTGTCCTTGGCAACTATAAGCTAAGCAACTATCTTCTCGCTCATGGACGAGCCGCAGCCCGAGCGCAATTTCGGCTTTCTGGTGCACGATGTCGCGCGCCTGATGCGCGTCGCCTACGACCGCCGCGCCAGGGAGCTGGGCCTCACCCGCTCGCAATGGTGGGTGCTCAACAACCTGTTCCGCAATCAGGGCATCACTCAGTCCGAGCTTGCCGACATCCTGGAGATCGAGAAGCCTTCCCTCGGCCGGCTGCTCGACCGGCTCGAGGCTAAGGGCTGGATCGAGCGGCGAGCCGATCCTGCCGACCGACGGGCCAAGCGGCTGCATCTGACCGGCGAGGTGCAGGCGCTGATGCGCGAGCTGCGGGCGCTCGCCGCCGAGCTGCGCCTGGATGCCATGGACGGCCTGCACGAGGCGGAGCGCCAGCGCTTCGTCGACACCCTGCTGGTGATCAAGGCCAATCTGGTGCGCATGAACGGCAACGGCTACGGCGGCTGGCCGGGGCCGGCCCCGGCTGCCCCGGCCGTGGCCGGACACGAGGGAGCCGATGACCGACCTAGCGCCACCCGAGCTTGAGGCGCTGCCCGAGGCTGAGGCGCCACCGCGCCGGCGCCGCTCCTTGCGCGCCGTGCTGCTCGGCGTCGTGCCGGCGCTCGCGGGCGTGGTCGGGCTGTATTGGTACGCGACCAGCGGCCGCTACGTCTCGACCGAGAACGCCTACGTGAAGTCTGACATCGTCGCGATCAGCCCGGACGTCGATGGCCGCGTGGTCAGCGTCGAGGTCGCCGAGAACCAGCTCGTCAAGAAGGGCGACGTGCTGTTTCGGATCGATCCGGAGCCGTTCCGGCTCGCCCTCGACCTGGCCGAGGCCAAGGTTCTGGCGGTCCGCCATGATGTCGAGGCGGCGCGAGCCGAATTCCACCAGGTCGAGGCCGAGATCGACGAGGCCAAGGCGCGGGTCGACTTCTCCGAGCAGCAGGCCAAGCGCCAGCGCGAGCTGCAGGGTCGGGGAAACGCGGCGCAGGCGAGTCTCGACCAGGCCGAGATGGAGCTCGCCACCAGCAAGCAGCGGGTCACCGGGTTGCGCGAGAAGCTGCGCACCGTGCTCGTTAAGCTCGGCGGTGATCCGGCCAGCGCGGTCGAGCTGCACCCGGACTTTCGCGCCGCCGAGGCCGAGCGCGACCTGGCCGCTCGCGATCTGAAGGACGCCGTGGTGCGCGCGCCGGTCGACGGGATCGTTAGCCGGATGCGCCTGCAGGCGGGCGAGTGGGTCAAGGAGGGCGAGCCCGCCTTTAGCATCATCGATCCGGCGAGCACCTGGATCGAGGCCAACCTCAAGGAGACCCAGCTCGAAAATGTCCGGGTCGGCCAGAGGGTCGAGGTCGAGGTCGATGCCTACCCCAACTCCACCTGGGAGGGCGAGGTTGTCAGCATCAGCCCGGCGACCGGCGCCGAGTTCGCTCTGATCCCGCCGCAGAACGCGACCGGCAACTGGGTCAAGGTGGTGCAGCGCCTGCCGGTCCGGATCGCCGTGCACCCCCGGGACGGGCAGCCGCCGCTGCGCACTGGCATGACCGTGACCGCCACCATCGACACCGAGCGCGACCCGCAGCTGGCGAAGCTCGCCAAGGATGCCGTCGCCGCGGTCCGTGGAGAGAAGTAAGGGCGGCAGCTGGCGCGCCGCCGGATCGGAGCTGCAGCGGGCCAGCTTGGGGATCACCCCTCACTGCTGCCCTGGCGGCAGCGCACCGTCGGCCGCGGCGATCGGAGGTCCCGTCGAGGTCACGGTCGACACGTCGCAGCTGTCCGCGGCGATCTTGAACAGCCTGGCCGCGAACAATCTTTAGATAATCAAGGTGTCAGATAGTATCTTCTTAAGAACGGGGCGGCCTATCAGATTTCGAAAGATTGGCATCCGACCGCTGCGGCCAATCAGTTATTCGCGAAGGAGTTGTCCAAGCGAATACTTGCAGAGGGATTGAAAGGTGTCGGTGACGACGATAGAGCGCCGCTCAGCGGCGGCTGGTGATGTCGACCTTGGGGTGATGAAGGCATGGGTCTGGCTGGCTGACCTGCTTCGAGCTCAAGTCGGGATCGGCGCGACGGTGCCGGCGTTCAGGCGAAACAGAGCGTCTTGGGGTTCGTCAAGGGCGGTGGCTTCGTCCGGCGACAGGTGTTGATAGACGCCACGCGAGACGCGTCCCCAGGCGCCGTGGCCGACCACGATCAGGCGGGGCAGGTCGGCCACGCTATCGAGCCAACTCCCGGCACGCGCCGCGAGCATGGCGTGGCTCTCGCCGCCCGGCGGCGGGCGGTGCCGGGGGTCGGCCTCCCGCCAGCGCCAGAGCTCGGGCTCGCGGGCTGCGATCTCGGCCCTGGTCAGCCCCTCCCATCGGCCCCAAGAGACTTCTTTCAGGCGATCATCGACGCGCTGGTCGGCGAGCTGGTGGCCGAGCGTTTCGACGATCAAAGCGGCGCTCGCCTCGGCACGACCGAGCGGGCTCGCCAACAGCAGGAACGGCGGCTCGCCTTCGAGCAGACCGGCAAGCGTCAGACCGGCACGGCGTGCCTGGTCTCGGCCCAGGGGCGTCAGCGGCGAATCCAGATGACCCTGGACCCGGCCTTCGCGGTTCCATTCCGTCTCGCCGTGGCGAATCAGATAGAGGATCTGCTCAGCCACGGCTGCTGGCGTGCAGCTTGAGGCTGGTGGTGATGAAGCCGTGGACCGGGGTCGGCACCCCAAGCTCCCGCCCCATGCGGACGATCGCCCCTGAAAGCCAGGCAAGCTCCAGACGCTTGCCGCGTTCGAGATCCTCGAGCATCGAGGATTTCATCGCGGCCGGCAACTGGTCGGTCCGGGCGAGGGTCGCCGCGACGAAATCCTCAGCCACCGCAATCCCGCGCGCGCGGGCAACCGCCAGCGCTTCGGCAAGGCCAGCCTGATACAGAGCCCGGGTCTCCGGATCGGTGCGGATCGGCCCGATCGGCAGGCGCATGAGGGTGGTGAGGCCGGCGAAGGTCGCGAGAAAAACCATCTTGGCCCAGATATCGCGCCGAATGGCATCGCTCACGGCATGGTCCACAGCGGCCGCCCGCAGTGCCGCCGCGAGCGCCTCGACCCGCGCCGAGACGGGGCCGTCGAGCTCGCCGAACGCGAACCGCGCCATGGTGCCGGTGTGGCGGATCACCCCCGGCCCGGCGACCACCGAGGCGATCTGCGCGACCCCGCCCACCACGTGTTCCCGGCCGAGGATGCGGGCCAGGACGTCGGCGCTGTCAACGCCGTTCTGGAAGGTCACGACGCCGGTCGTCGGGCCGATCAGCGACCGGGTCGCCACGGCCGCCGCCTCGGTGTCATAGAGCTTGACCGCGAAGATCACCAGATCGACCGGTCCGATGCTCGCCGGGTCGTCGCTCGCCTGCGCCGGCTGGACGTTGGCATCGCCGAGCCCGCTCTCGATCCGGAGCCCGTGCGCGCGGATGGCGGCGAGATGCGCGCCGCGGGCGATGAAGGTGACGTCCTGGCCGCTCGCCGCCAGCCGGCCGCCGAGATAACCGCCGACCCCGCCGCTGCCCATGACCGCGATCCGCATGCTTCGAACCTCATGAGTCCAGGCCGAGCTTAACGCTCCGATCGAGCGGGCGAAAGCTCATGATGAGCGCGCGCGCCAGGCACCTCGAGGAACTCGGCAGGCGCAAGGCTCGGGCGTTGGCAGCGACCGCCTCGATCGCACTCGCGAATCGGGCCAGCAGGTGACCGGGCTGACGGCAACGCGATCCTCGGCGGGGCGCGCGTGGCGGCGCTCAGCCAAGACTCGCCATTGCCGGCATGCAGCTGCGGGCCGAGGCGGCACACCCGACGGTAGTATCACGGGTCGGCAAATGAAGTCATTTGGTGCGGCAGGTTGAGAAATTGTTAACCATTTGCGACCAAAAATTAACCATGAGGCGATGCGAAGCAACCGCAGCGATGGCGGCGAGGTGGCCCCGGTCCGATCGCCGGGTCCGCGCGACGGCCGTTGGTGGCCGGGTGCTGGTCGGGTCGGGTCGGGCATGGCCGAGGCTGCTCGCGCTGGCCATGATGAGCGCCGCAGCGGGCTGCGGGGGCGGCGCTGGTGGCGGCGGCGGCGCTACGGCCGCCGCCCGGCCGGCCAGCTTCCACGGAACCACCGAATATCGGGCCAACTACGGCCTTGGGGTCATCGGAGCCTCGTCAGCCTACGCGGCCGGCGCCACCGGTCGGGGCATCACGGTGGGTGTGGTTGATACCGGTGTCGACGTCGACCATCCGGAATTGACGGGCCAGATCGCCGCCGCCAGCACCGACATCGTGAGCGGCGATCCGCAGTTCGTCAACGACATCGACGGTCATGGCACTGCAGTCGCCGGCGTGATTGCCGCGCGCAGGAACCAGGCGCTCACGCACGGTGTGGCGTTCAATGCGAAGTTGCTGGCCATTCGCGCCGACACGCCAGGCAGCTGTGCGATCGGCTGCACGTTCTCGCAGTCCGACATCGCCGCGGCCACCGACTACGCCGTCGCCCACGACGCGCGGGTGATCAACTACAGCCTCGGCGGTGCCAGCAGCCTCGGGGCGACCCTTCATGACGCGTTCGCGCGGGCCGTCGACGCCGGCACCATCCTGGTGCTCGCGGCCGGCAACGAGGGCAACGCTGAGCCGACGTTTCCAGGCCGGCTCGCCGCCGACCCGGCGGCCGCCGACCCGTGATAGCGGTCGGTGCGGTCGACGCCAGCAAGCAGGTCGCGAGCTTCAGCAATCGGGCAGGCAGCGCCCAGGACCACTACCTGGTCGCGCCCGGCGTCGACATCCTGGCGCCCAAAATCGGGGGCGGGGCGGCGCTGGTCAGCGGCACCTCCTTCGCCGCCCCGCATGTCAGCGGTGCGGCGGCTCTGGTGCTGGAGGCAGCCCCGTTCCTCAGCGCCGCCCAAGTGGTCGAGCTGCTGCTCGACAGTGCGACCGACCTCGGAGCGCCGGGGCCCGACCCGGTCTATGGCCATGGCCTAGTGAACCTCGACGCCGCGCTCGGCCCGCTGGGCCCGCTGAGCGTGCCGCTCGGAAACCGGGTCGGGGAGGCTAGCGCCGCCGTCGGCGACACCGGGCTCCGGCTGGGGCCGGCATTCGGGCGCGGTCCCGAGCTCGGCAAGGCGATCTTTCTCGACGGCTACGGCCGGGCTTATTGGCTCGACCTCGACGATCGGCTCACGGCGCGGGTCATGGGGCCCGATCTGGAGGCCTGGCTCACCGCCGACGCCCGATCTTATCGAGGTTCGGTGCCGCTTGGGCCCGCCTTGGCACTCGATCTGACGGTCGCCGGGCACGCCGACCCCAGTTCGCAGAGCGCGATTGCGGACGCGGCCGTCGAAGATGCCACGGCATTCGCGCTCGACCTCGGCATCGCAGTCTAGGTGTGATTGCTTTGAACGTTGTTCAGGCTTGGCAGTCCCTGATGCTGCATTGCCTTCTGGCGGAGCAGTCTCGCCGGGTCGCGCCGCGATCGGTCAAGGCCAGCGAAGCTGCCGGCTTCGCCGGTTGCAGCCTTGACCGATCGTGGCCGCCCGGCACACTCGCCAGCAAGAGGGAATGCTGCAGACCCCATCCGACCCTGAACAACGTTCGTGGTAACGACATCTAGCCGGCGGACGCTCCACCCAGCTGGCGCTGACCCATGGGTTCGGCCTGCAGGATCGGTTCGGTCTGATGAGCATCGATCCGGCGGCCGCCGGCGGGCTGCTCAGTCAGGCTGGCCTCGCGTCGCCCTACGTGGCCCTGGCCGATCGCGGCGATGGGATCATGCTGGCGCAGGACGTGGGGGCGGGGGTCACGCTCCGGCTCGGGGTCACCATGAGCACCGAGGGCCGGCAGGAACCCTTCGAGACAAGCCGCGACACCGTCGTGGTCGGCGAGCTGGTCCGCGCCTATGGACCGGGAAGCGCGCTCGGCCTGCAGGTCGGTAGTGTCGATGAGCAGCACGGTCTACTCGATACCCGCGGCAGCGGCGCGCTCGGGGTGCCGGAGGGGGCGACCACAAGCTTCACAGGCTTGGCCGGACGCTGGGCGTTGGCCGATCGGCTGGCGCTGTTCGGTCAGGGCAGCCTCGCGTCACCGATCCCGGGACCAGCGCGCGCGGCCTGTTTGAGGAGATTTCCACGCTGTGGAGCACGAGCTTCGCCGCCGGCCTGGCCGGCCGCGATCTATTCGGGGACGGCGACCAGCTGACTCTGGCGGCGATCCAGCCGCTCCGGGTCGAGACCGGCTCGGCGGTCATCGATCGACCGGTCGGCCGCAGCTTCGACGGCGCCATCCTCCGCCGGTCCGACCGGGTCGGCCTCGCGCCCGACGGCCGCGAGCTTGACCTCGAGGTCGGCTACCGCCTGATGCTGGGCGGTCCTTGGGCGCTCGGCCTGAAGTGGCTGACCCAGCTGGAACCCGGCCACGATGCCGCGGCAGGACCGGAGCACGCCGTGGCGATCAGACTGCAGACGATGCTCTGATGCCAGCCGCGGCCATCGTCACTCGTACCCGCGAGGCTGAACGGTGCGCTGCCCGAGGCTTCTCGATGCCGCGATCCTGGGGCATCGTCGAGGCGTCCCGCCCACAGTCCGATACCGCTCCCGCCAAGTCTTCACCTTCGCGAGGCGCACCCGCCGCGCCGCCAACCCAGGGGCGCAGACCAAACGAGGAAGTCGAGGCTTTCTGGGCCTGGTATCAGGGGTGGGTCGGCAGCGTCCTCGGCCGCCGGTCCTGCGCTGGCGAGGCGGACGTTGGCGGACGGCCGGTCGATGCGCGGTGGCTCGATTCCCGCCCATGACCGGCTCAGGGGGCCAGCGTATGGCTCACCGATGGGCCCGGATCGCAGACGGCCGCCCGCTTGTCGATGGTGAAGCCGCCATCGCGGCCGCGATAGGAGATCGCCTGTGTGGCCAACTGGGTCGGTGAATACAGGCGGTACATGTGACAGCCGTCGGCGTCCGTGCCGATCGGAATCTGATAGAGGTCGCGCTCGACCCGGATCGCGCCCGGTGGCAGATCTGCCGGCGCCGGTCGGGCCGGCCAAAGCGTCAGCCGGCGCTCGGGTTGCGCAGCCGCCGAGCCACACCCCGAGCCACCCCGGGAGCATCAACCCGGTGGCGCCAGCTCCGGCGAAGACCGGCTCTTTTCGGCCGATGCCGGGCGATCATGGACGATCCTTTCGAAGGCGGCTCTCACCGGCTGCGGCTCCGCGGCCGGCGCGCGGCTGCCGGTGATTGGTCTGAAATCGTCTCCCGCCGCGAGCCGCGAGCCGCGGACCTGGCCACCCGCGCCCGGTCCCGCGCCGATGATCGCCACGGGGGCACGAATCGAGGCGCGAACCGGCAGGCATCGCTCGCCGGCCCTGGAATAGCGGCCACGGGCAGACGCGTCCAGTGGCCCTCCTCCGGTTGCCGGCGAACCTCGACCATGCATGATTTCAACCCGGCGGGCCGCTGCCCAGCCGGACGGTGCTCGCCGAACGCGTCGTCGTCGTCGCGGAGCCGCGAACAGCCGATGCCTGGACCGTGACGCCGCCGGCCCCCGCGGCCCGGCGGTGCGCTCTTCCGACCCGGCCGAACCGCGTCGTTTCGACCCCGACCGTGCGACGGCGCGGGCGCGTGCGATCGGTTCGGTGATGGCGGCGGCCGCCGCGAACGAAGCGCAGCGCGTTCAGCCCCGGGGTCCGAGGCTGGGTGCGAGTTGGTTACGATAATTGTCGGTTTATTAACTTCAATTGTCGAAGTTCGGGCGGCCGGTCGCGCGGGTGGTCGGAATCGCACAAGAGGTGCCGGGGCGTGTTCATGACCGCATTTCTGATCCAGCTGGGCCTCCACGGCCTGACCGGCATCTTCGCCTTCCTGCTCGGCCTGGCGACCGGCCTGGTCGATAGCCGGGAGGCCGGGCTCTTTGCCGCGGTGGTCCTGCCGCTGGCGGTGGCCGCCATGGCCGCGAGCGGCGCCTGGATCGAGGTCGGCCGCCGTCGGGCGCGCGGTCGCGAGGCACAGGCTAGGCGCACCGCGGAAGCGCGGGTCGATCATTTGGCGCGGCACGACGCGCTAACCGGGCTGGCCAACCGCGACGCCTTTCTCGATCGCCTGCACGCGGCACTGGGCGGCGGCCGCCGAAGCGATCGGATGGCAGCGGTGTTGTGCGTCGATCTGGCCGACTTCAAGGCGATTAACGATACGCTTGGCCGCGTGGCGGGCGACATCCTGCTCCGTCACACCAGCTCCCGTCTGCTCGCGGCGCTACGCGAGTCCGACCTGCTGGCACGCATGGGGGCCGACGAGTTCGCGATCCTGCAGAACGGGATCGACGGGCCGGCCGGCGCCGCCGA